>NZ_JXYP01000034.1 GCF_000964005.1 Williamsia herbipolensis | reverse complement strand
AGGATGGGGGTCGAGGTGACGGGGGCGTCACCGTTGCGGTCGGTCACGGTTCCATCGTACGAGCACCCGCTACTCTGATCGCCATGCCGCATCCGATCCTGGTGACCTATGACGGTGCAGTTCTCGATCCGGACGTGCCCTACCTGCACGCCGACGACCTCGCCGCGGTGCGCGGCGACGGGGTGTTCGAGACGCTGCTGGTGCGGTCGGGGACCGCCCGGTTGGTGGGACTGCACCTCGAGCGGCTGGCCCGCAGCGCATCGCTGCTCGATCTGCCCGAGCCCGACGCGGGCCAGTGGCGGTCGGCGATCACGACCGGCGCGCGGGTGTGGGCGGAGGAGAACGGGAAAGACACCGAGGGCGTGATGCGCCTGGTCTACTCCCGCGGCCGCGAGAGCGCCCCGGTGGGTGCCCCGGGACCCCGCGACGGCGCCGAGACGGGCATCAGCCGTGAATCCAACGAGGCGACCGCGTATCTCACCGTCGGCCCGGTGGCCGACCGCGTCGCCTCGGCGCGCGAGAACGGGACGTCGGTGATCACTCTCGACCGCGGCTACTCCATCGACCTGGCCTCGTACGCGCCGTGGCAGCTGATCGGCGCGAAGACCCTGAGTTACGCCACCAACATGGCGGCCCAGCGGCACGCCGCGGCCCAGGGCGCCGAGGACGTCATCTACGTCAGCAGCGAGGGCGAGGTGTTGGAGAGCCCGCGGTCGACCGTGATCGCGCTCTTCGGCGACACCCTCGTGACGGTGCCCCCGGAGTACGGCATCCTGCACGGCACCACCCAGCAGGCGCTGTTCGCGCTCGCCGAGAAGGAGGGTTTCGTCACCGAGACCCGCTCGCTGCGCACCGCGGATCTCATCGCGGCCGACGGAGTGTGGCTGCTGTCGTCGATCACCCTCGCGGCCCGTGTCGTCACCCTCAACGGCTACGAGATGCCCGTGCCGGCCCGCGCCGCGGAGTTCTCCGCGCTCGTCGATCGCGCCATCGAGGACTGACCTCACCGGAGGGTGTCCGTCGTCCCCGTGTGGCGCACGAGACACCGCTGACCTCTCGCTTCCCTGTCCGATTCGGTCTACTTTCGGCTGTAGTACTACGAACAGTAGTAGTGCTAGACGACAGCGAGGTCGACCATGAACGCCCTGGACATCTCCCGATGGCAGTTCGGCATCACGACCGTCTATCACTTCATCCTCGTACCGCTCACCATCGGACTCGCGCCGATGATCGCGGTGATGCAGACGGTGTGGACCGTCACCGGCAACGAGCAGTGGTACCGCGCCACCAAGTTCTTCGGGAAGCTCTTCCTCATCAACTTCGCCCTGGGCATCGCGACGGGCATCGTGCAGGAGTTCCAGTTCGGGATGAACTGGAGCGAGTACAGCCGCTACGTCGGCGACGTCTTCGGCGCACCTCTCGCGCTTGAGGGACTCGTCGCGTTCTTCCTCGAGTCGACGTTCCTCGGACTCTGGATCTTCGGGTGGCAACGCCTGCCGAAGAAGGTGCACCTCGCCTGCATCTGGCTGGTCGCGATCGGCGTCAACGCCTCGGCCTACTTCATCATCGCGGCGAACTCGTGGATGCAGCACCCGGTCGGCGCCCGGCTCAACCCGGAGACGAAACGCCCTGAGCTGACCGACTTCTGGGCGGTGATGACCAACAACACCACGCTGGCCGCCTTTCCGCACGCCGTCGCCGGATCGTTCCTCACCGCGGGCACCTTCGTGGCGGGCATCGGGCTGTGGTGGATGATCCGCAACCGGCGGCGCGCCACCGCGACCAGCGATGTCGAGCTCGCGGCCACCCTGGACCGCGACGCACGCACCCTGTACCGACCCGTCACGCGGTTCGCCCTGTGGGTCATCGTCATGTCCGGTGTGGCCCTGGCGATCACCGGCGACGTCCAGGGCAAGCTCATGTTCGAACAGCAGCCCATGAAGATGGCCTCGGCCGAATCGTTGTGCCACACCGAGACCGGCGCCTCGTTCTCCGTGCTCACCATCGGCACCCACAACAACTGCGACTCCATCACCCGCGTGATCGAGCTGCCGAACCTGACGTCGTTCCTCGCCACCAACACCTTCGACGCGACACTGCCCGGCGTCGCCGAGATGCAGCAGCACTACGCCGAGACCGTGGGGCCCGGGGACTACCGACCCAACCTGTTCGTGACCTACTGGGCCTTCCGCGCGATGATCGGTTGGGCGGGCGGATCAGCGCTGCTGGCGCTGGCCGGACTGTGGTTCACCCGCAAGGGCCGAGTCCCCGAAGCGCGCTGGTTGGGCCGCCTCGCGATCGCCGCGATCCCGACGCCGTTCCTGGCCAACAGTTCCGGCTGGGTGTTCACCGAGATGGGTCGTCAACCGTGGGTGGTGGTGCCCAACCCGACCGGCGACCCCGGCATCCACCTCACCGTCGCCCAGGGTGTGTCGGCGAACAGTGTGGGTGCGGTGCTCGCCTCGCTCATCACGTTCACGGTGATCTACGGCGTCCTCGCCGTGGTGTGGTTCGGCCTCATCCGCCGATACGTGATCGAGGGGCCGCTCGACCACGACGCCCACCCGCCGGGCACCGACGACGACACCCACGACGACAGCGCGGATCACGCCGCCTCCGAACGACTCTCGTTCGCCTACTAGGAGATCGCCATGACTCTCCCCGAGATCTGGTTCATCGTCATCGCGGTGCTGTTCGCCGGCTACTTCCTGCTCGAAGGATTCGACTTCGGCGTCGGCATGCTCATGCCGATCCTCGGACGACGCCGCGGCGAGACCCCGGCCGACGCCGACACCCGACGTCGCGTGCTGCTCAACACCATCGGCCCGGTGTGGGACGGCAACGAGGTCTGGATCATCACCGCGGTCGGCGCGCTGTTCGCCGCATTCCCGGGCTGGTACGCCACCATGCTCAGCGCGATGTACCTCCCGATGCTGCTGCTGCTCGTGGGCCTCATCGCCCGCGTGGTGGCCATCGAATGGCGCGGCAAGATCGACGACCCGCGGTGGCGTCGGTGGTGCGACGTCGGCATCGGGCTGGGGTCGTGGCTGCCGGCCTTCCTGTGGGGCATGGCGTTGGCGAACCTGGTGCACGGCCTGCCGATCGGCGCCGGTGCACGCTTCGTCGGCGGTGTCGCGGACCTGCTGCACCCCTACGCATTGCTCGGGGGCGTGGCCACGACTGCGCTGTTCGCCACCCACGGTGCGGTGTTCCTGTCGCTGAAGACCGCGGGACCCATGCGAGGCGACGCGATGCGCGCCGCGCGTCGGCTCGCCGTCCCCGCCGCCGTGATCACCATCGCGTTCGGGTTGTGGACGTGGATCGACCACGGCACGCCGGTGGTCGTCGCGGTGCTCGCCCTGGCCACCCTCGCCACCGTCGCGGCCACCACGGCCGGTCGCGAGTGGACGGCGTTCGCGACGACGAGCGTCGCCATCGTCGCGCACGTGGTGATGCTGTTCTCGGCGCTGTGGTCGGCCGTCATCCCCTCGACCGTCGGTCCCGCCTTCGATCTCACGATCGCCAACACCGCGTCGAGCCACTACACGCTCACCGTCATCAGCTGGGCGTCGCTGGCCGTGCTCCCGGTCGTCATCGGCTACCAGGCATGGACCTACTGGGTGTTCCGACAACGCATCTCGACCGCGCACATCCCCGCGCCCATCGGGCTCGCACTGCGCACCCCGGGCCGATGACCGCCGCCCGGCGCGGTCCGATCGACCCACGGTTGCTCCGGCGGTCGCCCGCCGCCCGCGCCCACATCGCGGTGACGTCGGCAATGGGCATCGTGACCGCCGCGACCGTCATCGTCGGTGCGGTGATGATCGCGACGATCCTCGCCGAGGTGGTCACCGACCCGACGGCGCGGTCGTTGCACGCCCAGGGCGGTCACATCGCTGTCCTGGCGGCGGCCGTCGGGGTCAGGGTCGTCGCGACCGTCCTCGGCGACCGGTACGCGCACCGCGCGTCCGACGAGGTCATCGCGCAACTGCGGGATGCGGGGCTGCGCGCGGCCACCGACCCCGCGCAGACCACGCCGCGCACCCTGCACCGGATGCGTGGCGAACTGATCACCACCCTCACCACCGGACTCGACGCCCTCGGTCCGTACCTGACCTCGTTCGTGCCCGCCCTGGTGCTGTCGGCGACGGTCACGCCCGCGGTCATCGTCGTGATGGCACTGACCGACCTGACCTCGGCGATCGTGGTGATCGTGACCCTGCCGCTCATCCCGGTCTTCATGATCCTGATCGGACTGATGACCCGCGAGCGGACCCGTGCCCGCCTCGACGCGACCGCCGCCCAGGGCGCGCAGATGCTCGACCTCGTCGCGGGCATCGGGACCCTGCGTGCGCTGCACCGTGCGTCGGAACCGGTGGGACGCGTTGCCGCACTGGGCCAGCGGAGCCGTCGCAGCACCATGGCCGCCCTGCGGATCGCATTCCTCTCCGGCGGTGTCCTCGAACTCCTCGCGACGCTGTGCGTGGCGCTCGTCGCCGTCGGTGTCGGGTTGCGCCTCGTCTTCGGCGACATGTCCTTGCAGGCGGGCGTCCTCGCGCTGATCCTCGCGCCCGAGGTCTATCTGCCGCTGCGGTCGGTGGGTGCGCAGTTCCACAACTCCGAGGCCGGCCGTGCCGCCGCCGACAACGTGCTCGACCTCGTCGACACGCCATCGGTTCGAATGACGGCCCCACCGAGGGAAGCGACGGCCCGGGCGGCGGGGGTGGAGGTGCGCGACGTGGGTGTCGTCGACCGCGACGGCTGGGCACCCCGCCATCTCGACGCCCGTTGCGCTCCCGGGACCGTCACCGTGCTGACCGGACCCAACGGATCGGGGAAGACGACGGCGCTGCAGGTGATCGCGGGACTCGTCGAGCCCGACGAGGGAGTCGTGCGCAGGGCCGGCGAGGTGGCCTGGCTGGCCGAGCCGCCGGTGATGGTGCCCGGAACCGTCGCGGAGAACCTCGCGCTGTTCGGGACCCGGTCCGACGACACCATCACGCGTACCGCCGCCGCTGTCGGCTTCGACACCGTGCTCGCCGAGATCGGTGGTCTCGAGGCGAGGATCGGCAACGGCGGCGCCGGACTGTCGGCGGGTCAGCGTCAACGGCTCGCGCTGACGCGGGTGCTGGCGTCACCGGCGCCGGTCCTGCTGCTCGACGAACCGACCGCCCACCTCGACGTCGAGTCGGAGGCGACGGTGATGCGCGCCGTCCGTGCGCGGGCCCGGGAGGGTGCGACGGTGATCGTGGTGAGCCACCGCCCCGCCGTGCTCGCCGCCGCCGACACCGTCGTCGATCTCGGCGTGGATGCGAGAGGCCGAGTCGATGCGTGACCCCCTCGTGTGGTCGATGCGTCTGCTCGGTGTGCGACCCCGCCCGGTCGCCCGCTCGCTGCTGCTCGGCGTCGGCGCATCGCTCAGCGCCCTCGCGCTCGCCGCGCTCTCGGCGTGGCTGATCACGCGCGCCTGGCAGATGCCGCCGGTGCTGGCGTTGTCGATCGCGGTCACATCGGTGCGGGCCCTGGGCATCTCACGCGCGCTGCTGCGCTACCTCGAACGCCTCGCCACCCACGACCTCGCGCTCGACGCCATGGCGACCGCACGCGCCCGCATGTTCGGTGCGCTGGCGACCGGCGACGCCGCGCATCCACTGTCGGTGAAGCGGTCGGAGATCGTGGGTCGCGCCGGCGACGACATCGACGAGATCGGCAACGCGCTCATCCGTGGGCTCATCCCCATCGGCTCGGCTGCGGTGACCGGGCTGATCGCGGTGGTGGTGATGGCACTGGTGTCGCCCTGGGCGGGCCTCGCCACCGCGATCGCGTGGCTGCTGGTCGCGGTGGTGGCCCCGCGGGCGGCCGCGGCCGGGACGGTACGCGCCGACGCCGACGACCGTGCCGCGCGCGGCGAGGTGCTCGACATCACCGCGACGGTGCTGTGGCACGCGCCCGAACTCGAGGTCGCGGGCCGTCGCGATCAACTCCTCGCCGATGCCCGTGCCGCGGCGCGTCGGGCGACCGCGGCTGCCGACCGGGGTATGCGCGTGCAGGCCTGGGCCGCCGGGGTGATGCCCGCGGCGACCGGTGCGGTCGCGGTGATCGCGTGCCTGCTGGCGATCGGGCTGAGCGGCCGCGTCGACTCGACCACCCTCGGTGTCTTGATCCTTCTGCCGCTCAGCGCATTCGAGGCCGCGGGTGGTCTGCTCGATGCCGCCCGGCAACTGCAACGCAGCCGCGGTGCCGCCCGGCGGGTGCTCACACTCCTCGACGGAACCGGGATCGACGCGACGGTCGCCACGCCCCCGTCCACGACGGAGGAGCAGCGCGCAGCGATGCCGACCCGTGCCGACCTCGTTGTGGACGGACTGCGCTGGGGACACACCGACGCGTCCGCGCGCGGTCCGGTCGATGCCCTGGCCGCGATCAGGGCGGGGGAGCGGATCGCCGTCGTCGGGGCCAGCGGATCGGGCAAGACCGCGTTGCTGCTGACCCTCGCGGGGCTTCTGCCGCCGCGGGCGGGCGAGGTGCGCATCTCCGGGGCGGCGACCCCGGCGCAGGCCGTGCGTTACTTCGGTGAGGATGCGCACCTGTTCGCGACAACGGTGCTCGAGAACCTGCTGGTGTCGCGCGGCGACGCCGACGACACGGAGATCACCGCCGCGCTGGCGTCGGTCGGCCTGCGCGACTGGGTCGGCGGCCTCCCCGAGGGACTCGACACCGTCCTCGACAGCGGCGTCGACGCGGTCAGCGCCGGGCAACGACGGCGCCTGCTGCTCGCGCGTGCGCCCATCAACGCCGCGCCGATCGTGCTGCTCGACGAACCGTGTGAGCACCTCGACCGCGACGAGTCCGATCGCCTGCACCGCGAGCTGCTCGACCGACGCAGCGGGCTCGTCGATCCGGACCGCACCGTGATCGTCGCGACCCACACACTGCCCGACGACACCGCGGCCGACCGCGTCATCGACCTCGACCGGTTAATCCGTTGCACACCCTGCGATCCCGGCGTAACTTCGGCTGTACACGAGGAAGGAGGTGGTCTGCAGTTGAATGACATATGGACACGTGAGGTGACCATCAGCTAGGTGGTGTGCTGCCCGGGTTTGCCCAGCGGCGCCGCTGCTCAGCGAATCCACGGTGGTCACCCGGCCCCCGCACCCCTGTCACGTCCTGACAGGCCAGGCTCTCATCGAGCGGTGCGGGGGTCGTTCCATGTCTGGGGTGTGAACGAGCCGGGGCAGATACGAGCCGGGGTGTCAGCCGTGTTCGAAGCTGCGAATGGCGTCGCGCGCCATCGTCGCGGTGGTGCTCTGACCGTCGATCGCCTCGCGGATGAGGTCGGCGTGGCCGCTGTGGTGTGCCGTCTCGCGGAACAGGTGCAGCAGGATGCGCCGCACGGTGTGGTGTTGGCGCACCGGCGCCCACGGCGCGGTCGGGATCGGGATGAGCGCATCGAGATCGGCGACGGTCGCGATGAACTCGTCGGTGAGCTGCGCCTGCTTGCGGTAGGCGTCGACCCAGTCGGCGAAGGACTCGTCGTCGGTGAGGCGGTAGGCGTCGGCGGCGGCCTCGACATCGAACTCGGCGTCCGGATCGGCCTCGGTCACCGTGGTGATCCAGTACTGCTCCATGATCGTCAGGTGCTTCACGAGCCCGCCGAGGGTGAGCTCACCGACGGCGGCGGCACGGCGCGCGTCGGCCTCGGAGACGCCGTCGATGGCGATCAGGAGATTGGTGCGTTGGTCGCCGTAGATCTCGATGAGCGTTTCTCGCTCTCCCGGGATGTTGGCGCTGGCGATCATCATGGACAACAGCTTCGCACCAGCCGCCCGTTCGCGCATCCATCCATGGTCGGACACGCGGGCAGATGCACACATCGCCCGCGCGACGGCGCGGTCAGCCGATGTGGCGACTGAGCTTCGCCGACAGCCGTGGCACCAGGTCGCCGTCGGCGTCGACCCGCTCTTCGACGTAGGCGAGATCGCCGTCCTCGACGAGACCGTAGAGTCGCTTCGCGCCGCCGATCTTCAGACCGTTCTCGGTACCCGACGCCGAGGTGATGACGACGTCGGTGACGAGCTCCCACGAGGTCTGGTTCAGCGGTTTGCCGTAGAACAGCTCGATCCAGCCCTCGGCGTGGGTGAGCAGGAACTCGATGGTCTCGTCGGAATCGGGGCCGCTGATCCGCCAATAGCCGGTCTCACGCAGACCAGGTTCGAGGTAGCGGGCATCGGGGTCGACGATCCACGACCGCGACTCCCACATCAGGAAGTTCTCACCACTGTGGCTGATGACGACCTGCTGACCGAAGTGGAAGTCACCGTGGACGGGGTCGTTGCCCTCACCGAGGCCGCGCCACACACCCACGAGGGGGAGCAGGCCGAGCAGTCCGGGATGCAGGTCGGGACCCTGACGCAGATTCGCGGTGTCCTCGGGGAGAGGGAGTCCCGGCAGGGTGGAGATGTTCTTGTCGGCGGTGCGCGCCGCGCGTTCCTCGGCGTGCGCTATCGCCTCGTTGCCCGCGATGGTCTTCCCGGGCTCGTCGGGGGTGGGTTCGGGGGCGCCCGAGGTCACGACTCGTCGTTGATCAGGCGGTACAGGGTGTACAGGCCGAACCAGACGATCGCGATCGTCGCCAGAACCAGGAGTATCTCGAAGAAGATGACCACGGAGTCGATTCTACGTGCGCGGCTCCGAGACGACGATCGCCCCCACCGAAACCTCGGCGGGGGCGATCGCGGACCGGTCGGGACTACGACGCGATGGTCACGTCCTGATCGAAGATGCCGGTGCCGTCGGGGCTGATGGTGGCCTCGCCGTTGCCCTGCGACGAGAGCGCACGCAGCGTCCAGGTGCCGGGTGCGGCGAAGAACCGGAAGTCACCGGTTCCACTGGACACGACCTCGGCGGTGAACTCGCCGGTGCCGTCGAGCAGACGCACGTAGGCGCCGCCCACCGGCGACCCGTCGGCGCCGAGGACCTGACCGGTGATCACGGTCTCCTTCTCGACATCGACGCCGGCCGGCAACTTCTGACCCTGTTTCGGTGCGGAACACATGCTTACTGCTCTCCCAGCTCGATGGGGGCGCCGACCAAGGAGCCGTACTCGGTCCAGCTGCCGTCGTAGTTCTTCACGTTGTCGTAGCCGAGCAGCTGGGTCAGTGCGAACCAGCTGTGCGACGACCGCTCGCCGATGCGGCAGTACGCGATGGTGCCCTTCGACGGGTCGATGCCGACACCGTCGTACAGCTCCTTCAGTTCCTCGTCGGACTTGAAGGTGCCGTCCTCGTTGGCCGCCTTGCTCCACGGGACGTTGACCGCGCCGGGGATGTGGCCGGGACGCTGGCTCTGCTCCTGCGGGAGGTGTGCCGGCGCGAGGATCTTGCCCGAGTACTCGTCAGGCGAACGGATGTCGAGGAGGTTCTTGGTGCCGATGGCGTCGAGGACCTCGTCACGGAAGGCGCGGATCGACAGATCGGGCGACTCCGCCTTGTAGGAGGTGGCCTCACGCGACACGGCGTCGGTGCTCAGCGGGCGTCCGTCGAGCTCCCACTTCTTGCGACCACCGTCGAGCAGGCGAACGTCCTTGTGCCCGTACAGCTTGAAGTACCAGAACGCGTACGCGGCGAACCAGTTGTTGTTGCCGCCGTAGAGGATGACGGTGTCGTCGTTGGCGACGCCGCGCGCCGACAGCAGGTCGGAGAACTGCTCCTGGTTGAGGAAGTCGCGACGGACCTGATCCTGCAGGTCGGCTTTCCAGTCGAGCTTGATCGCGCCGGCGATGTGCCCGCCGTCGTAGGCGGTGGCGTCCTCGTCGACCTCGATGAAGACGGTCTTGTCGGCGTTCAGGTTCTGCTCAGCCCAGTCGGCGCTGACCAGGACATCGGAGCGAGCCATGGTGTTCCTTTCGTTGGAGAACGTGATGCGGGGTGTCGTGATGAGGGGTCGCAGCACACAGGCAGAGATGAAGGGTGCGTGCGGCGGGAGGTGCGAATGCGGACGCGTCGAGACGCCGGGGACGCGCGGGAGCGCGACGGACCCGACTATCGACAGCGGCAGGTGGCGGAACGACAGAAGTCGATCGCACGGCGGCGGGTGAGCAGGAACTCACGACGCGTCAACATGGGCCGAGGGTAACAAAGCTGTCCCGACCACCTGACCAGCGCCTCATCGGGGCAGGGCATCGGTGTACATGAAGAAGACGTCGCCCGCCTGACTGAGGAACAGCGACGGCGACCGAACGTACTCGGGGTCGGGTGTCCCTTCGATCATCAGATCGCTGCCGCTGCTACGGGCCGACGTGGCCGTCGCGCCCCACGCCATCGGGATTCCGCCGATCGTCGCCGAGAATCTGCCGAGGACACGCTTCGCCTCGTCCGGTGTGAGGTCCGCTGTCGAGTGCTCCTCGGGTCCGTCGTAGAAGCCCGTGGCGGTGATCCGCAGCGCTGTGCCGCGTGCTGCCAGATCGACGGTGACGCTGACCTTCACGTCTCGTTCATCAGGGGATGAGGTCTGGACGGTGCCGGTCAGCACGATTCCCGACGTCCGAGACAGGAGTCCGTCCTGCGGCCCGCCGCCACCTGCGGTGCCGCGTGGTGCCGGCGTGCTCACGGTGAGGTCCCTGATCCCGAGAAGTCGGCCGACGGCGACCGAATCGAGGGTCGTCGACGTGTGGGCCTTCGCCACCTTCAGACCGGCCCACTGCGAGAAGGGTCGGGTGAGCGATCGGCCTTTCATGCTGACGCGGACGTCGGTCAGACGGGCTCGCACATCGGCGTGGCAGGGATCATCAGGCGCGCACGAACGGGGGTGGCGGGTCTGGGTCCCATCGGCGAAGGTGACGGTCGGGGACAGATCGACGGCGCGGGCGGTGATGCCGATGGCCGGGTAGTGCCCGTCGAGGATGTGCGGTATCGCGGGGAAGCCGGAGATGGTGACCTCGGGCTCGTAGGGGAGGTGCGGTACGCCGTTCTCGCCGTCGGCGACATTCGGCAGCGATCGCGCAAAACTGCGCTCGGCATTGATGGCGAAACCCGTGTCGACGGCGAGCGCTCCGACCGCGAGGACGACGAGCGCAACCGCTAGACAGACAAGCGCCTTGCGCATCACGGTCCCCCGCATCAACGGCTGATCACAGGCTGCGGCCTGTTTGCGGTTATTCTGTCATCTGACTCGCACACGCCCGTAAAGCGGCGTACACATCTGAACCCGTCTCGATCGGAGCGTTTAGTGGATCTCCTGCTGCTGACCGCCGATCCCACCCCTGAGTCCGTTCTGCCGTCGTTGTCGCTGTTGGCGCACACCGTCCGCGTGGTGCCGACCGAGGTCTCGTCGTTGATGGAGGCCGGCAACGCCGACGTCGCCATCGTCGACGCCCGCACCGACCTCGCCGCCGCGCGGGGCCTGTGTCGACTGCTGGGCAGCACCGGGTCGTCGGTTCCCGTGGTGGCCGTGCTCACCGAGGGCGGGCTGGTCGCGGTCAATGCGGAATGGGGGCTCGACGAATTCCTGCTGCCGGGAACCGGTCCGGCCGAACTCGACACCCGACTGCGCCTGCTGGTGGTGCGCACCCGCGGCGTGGCGGCCGAGGAGTCGAGCGGCAAGGTGTCGCTGGGTGAGCTCGTCATCGACGAGGGCACCTACACCGCGCGCCTGCGGGGTCGCCCACTCGACCTGACCTACAAGGACTTCGAGCTCCTGAAGTACCTCGCCCAGAACGCGGGTCGGGTCTTCACCAGAGCGCAACTGCTGCAAGAGGTCTGGGGCTACGACTTCTTCGGTGGCACGCGCACCGTCGACGTGCACGTGCGCCGTCTGCGCGCGAAACTCGGTACCGAACACGAGTCGCTGATCGGCACCGTCCGCAACGTCGGGTACAAGGCGGTGCGCCCCAGCAGCCGCGGCCGTGGCGAGGCCGCCGACGATGTCGAGGACCTCGAGAACCTCACCGAGGACACCGATCTCGACGATCAGGAGTTCGTCGACAATGGTGCGTGAGCCGGGCGCGACGGTCGTCCACGGCGCACTCGACGACGAAACCGCCCGAGCGGCACGGCGAATCGCGGAGAAGGCCGAGGCGGTCGATGATGTCGCCGGACTGTCGGAGCAGGCGTTCGCCGCCATCGGCACCGACCGCGTCACGCACGTGGTCTCGTCTGACGGCGGTTCGCTCGTCGGATACGCCAACATCACGCCCGGCCGCGACGACGAACCCGCGATGGTCGAGGCCGTCGTCGACCCGCCCGGTCGCGGGCAGGGTGTCGGTGACGAGTTGATCGCCGCCGCCCTCGAGGAGGCCGGTCCGGGCTCGCGTGCCTGGGCACACGGCGACCTTCCGGCCGCGCAGGCGGTGGCACGCTCGCGCGGCCTGGTGTCGTTGCGCGAACTGCTGTCGATGCGACGCCCACTGGGCGACCCGCAGAATCCTCTGCCGCCGTTGACCGTTCCCGACGATCTCGTGCTGCGGACCTACGCCGGTCCCGGCGACGACGCCGAGATCCTGCGCGTGAACAACGCCGCGTTCGACTGGCATCCCGAGCAGGGCGGCTGGTCGATCGACGAGATCACTGCACGGACCGGGTCGGACTGGTTCGATCCCGAGGGTCTGTTCCTGGTGTTCGACCGCGCCGATCCCGACATCCTGCTCGGGTTCCACTGGACCAAGGTGCACCCCGCGACCGACACCGAGCCCAGCATCGGCGAGGTGTACATCGTCGGCGTCGACACCGGGACACAGGGCCGCGGTCTCGGCAAGCTGCTCACCCTCGCGGGGTTGATCCATCTCGAGGAACGCGGACTGCCGATCGTGGAGCTCTACGTCGAGGGTGACAACGCCGCGGCACTCCACACCTACGAGAAATTGGGCTTCACGCGGCACTCGATCGACGTGGCCTACGGGCGACCGATCACCCCCTGAACCGCCCTCGTCGACCCCGCGTCTGTGGGCACTGTCACGCGGCTGCGTCACACCCCGCGAAATAGTTGCTCACCTCGACTAATGAGTTACGCCGAGCGTTCGCCCGGCGACCATGTGGACCGGTGATCTATTCACCGTCCGTTCACCCACCGTCGGCTGCTCGTCCACCACCGAGCCCTAGCTTTCCAGGTGACCGCGGCATTCGAAGCGGGTCGACTCGACGGATTCGAGTGCGGAGCGGTTGGACCGTGCGCGCGGACGTCCCTCGGGCAGCCACACACATTTGTCACATCACAACGGAGGACCCTGGAGTGAAATTCAATCGGAGCTCGGCTGTTCGCAGCGGCACCGCGGCCGTCGGTATCGCGGTCGCGGCCACGCTGACCCTGTCGGCGTGCAGCGGCGGCGGCAGCGATTCCGGCAGCGGCGACGCCAGCTCGGACAACAGCTTCAGTGGCCAGTCGGTGAGCGGCGAGGGATCGACCGCCCAGCAGAAGGCCGTCGAGAAGTTCCAGGACGTGCTCGCCTCCAACGGCGGCATCGTCCTCAACTACACCGGCAGCGGCTCCGGTGACGGCGTGAAGAAGTTCATCAGCGGCGACGTCGACTTCGCCGGCTCGGACTCGGCGCTGAAGACCGACGAGGCCGCCTCGGCCAAGACCCGCTGCGCCGGCAACGACGCATGGCACATCCCGCTCGTCGCGGGCCCGGTCTCGATCGCCTACAACCTGTCCGGCGTCGACGACCTGATCCTCAACCCGAGCACGCTCGCGAAGATCTTCGACTCGAAGATCACCACCTGGAACGACCCGGCCATCGCCGCGCTCAACCCGGGCAAGAGCCTGCCGTCGGAGAAGATCGTCCCGGTCCACCGCAGCGACAGCTCGGGCACCACCGACAACTTCCAGCGCTTCCTCGGCGACACCGCCAAGTCGGACTGGCCCTACGCCCACGACAAGACCTTCAAGGGTCAGGGTGGCTCGGCCGCGGCCAAGTCGACCGGCGTCGGCGACACCGTGAAGAAGACCCCCGGTTCGGTCACCTACGTCGAGTGGGGCTTCGCCGAGCAGAACAAGCTCAGCCTGGCGCAGCTCGACTTCGGTTCGGGTGCGACCAAGCTCGATGCCGACACCGCCGGCAAGGCGCTCGAGAGCGTGCAGTTCAAGACCCCGGGTTCGAAGGACCTGCAGGTCGACACGGACAAGCTGTTCGAGACCAAGACCGCGGGCGCGTGGCCGCTGCTGCTGACGACCTACGAGATCGTCTGCTCGAAGGGCTACACCGGCAACAAGGGCGCCATCCTGAAGTCGGCGTTCACCTCCATCCTGAACAACGGTCAGGAAGGCCTGTCGGATCTGGGCTACGTCGCCCTGCCCGACAGCTACAAGAACACCCTGATGGGGACGGTCAACGCACTCAGCTGACCGCTGCCACGCCCGATCGGGCCGGCATCGATGACCCGGTGTCGCGGGGCCGCGCAATTGCGGCCCCGCGACGTTGGTTGAGAGACTTGGGAGACATTGCTCATGACCGAAGTGCACGGCGAACTGCGCGCCGGCCAGACGGCTGATTCAGAAGGATCCATGACCTCCTCGCTCAGCGGCCCGGACCCGATGGCCGGAACGATTCCCGGTCCCCCTCCCACCGGCGACAACGCCGACAAGTCGGGATCGGCGACCGCGGGCACGGTCACCCGTCTCGGCGATCAGATCTTCCGCACCCTCTCGGTCGGTTCGGGCATCTTCATCTCGGTGCTCATCGCCCTGATCGCGGTGTTCCTCGTCATCCAGGCCGTCCCGGCGCTGCTGAAGAACACCGAGAACTTCTTCACCTACTCCGGCGACTGGGTCACCTCCGGTGACACCCTGCAGTTCGGCATCCTGAACCTGCTCTACGCCACCGTCGTGGTCTCGGTGATCGCACTGATCCTCGCCATGCCGGTCGCCCTGGGCATCTCGATCTTCCTCACGCAGTACGCCCCGCGCCGCCTCGTCGGTCCCATCACCTACCTGGTGGACCTGCTGGCCGCCGTGCCGTCGATCGTCTACGGCCTCTGGGGCATCCTCGTGCTCGGTCCCGCGCTGGTCCCGCTCGACAACTGGCTGGTGAACAACCTCTCGTTCCTGCCGTTCTTCAAGGAACCGACCCAGGTCGCAAACCTCTCGACCGGTGGCACCCTGCTGACCGCGGGCATCGTGCTCGCGGTGATGATCCTGCCGATCATCACCGCCGTCACCCGCGAGGTCTTCGTGCAGACCCCCATCGGACATCGTGAGGCCGCACTGGCCCTCGGTGCCACCAAGTGGGAGGTCGTGAAGGTCTCGGTCCTGCCCTTCGGCTTCTCCGGCTACATCAGCGGCTCGATGCTCGGCCTCGGTCGCGCGCTCGGCGAGACCATGGCGCTGCTCCTCATCATCTCGACCGCCGGTCCGCTGAACTTCAACCTGATGGAGAGCGGTGAGACGTTCGCCACCAAGATCGCGAACAACGCCGCCGAGTTCGATTCGCCCATCAAGACCGGCGCCTACATCTCGGCCGGCCTCACCCTGTTCGTGCTGACCTTCATCGTCAACGCCGCGGCCCGCTCGGTCGTCGCAGGAAAGGCGAAGTCATGACCGCCACCCTCGAGAGTCCCAGCGTCGGCCCGGTCAAGCGGGACCCGTCGGGCTTCACCCCCGTCATCGCCCGCCGCAAGGTCACCGACAAGGTGGCCCTGGTGCTGGTGTCGGCGGCACTGCTGATCGCCCTCGCGCCGCTGGTGTGGCTGCTGGTCACGCTGATTGTCCGGGGCATCAGCCCGATCCTGTCGGCCGACTGGTGGCAGTTCGACGAGCTGCACGGCGGCGCGTTCAACGCGATCATCGGCACCCTGCAGCAGACGCTGCTCGCCGCGGTCATCTCGATCCCGGTGGGCATCTTCGTCGCTATCTACCTCGTCGAGTACGGCAACAAGTCGGTGCTGGCCCGCTTCACCACCTTCATGGTCGACATCCTCTCCGGTGTGCCGTCCATCGTCGCGGCCCTGTTCATCTACGCCGTGTGGCGCACCACCCTGGGTCTGCCCCGGTCGGGCTTCGTGGTCGCGCTCGCGTTGGTGCTGCTCATGATCCCGATCGTCGTGCGCTCCACCGAGGAGATGCTGAAGATCGTCCCGCAGGATCTGCGCGAGGCGTCCTACGCACTCGGTGTCCCCAAGTGGCGCACCATCGTCAGCATCGTGCTGCCGACGGCGTTGTCGGGCATCGTCACCGGCGTCATGCTCGCCGTCGCCCGCGTGATGGGTGAATCCGCTCCGGTGCTCATCCTCGTCGGCTCGACGAGAGCGATCAACAACAACCCGTTCGAGGGCAACCAGCAGTCGCTGCCCCTGATGATGGTGCAGCAGTACAACAACGGCCCCGACGCACTCGACAAGGTGTGGGGTGCCGCCCTCACCCTGGTGCTGATCGTCGCCGTGATCTACTTCGGCGCCAAGCTCGTCTCGCGCCTGTTCGCACCCAAGAAGGCCTGAGGCGTCCCCGCCGGATCACCTGCGCCCACACAGACATTCGCACGACCCGAACGAAAGAGCCCGACATGGCAAAGCGTCTCGACATCAAAGACCTGAACATCTACTACAGCGCGTTCCACGCGGTGAAGGACGTCTCGCTCGAGGTGCCGCCGCGCTGCATCACCGCCTTCATCGGCCCGTCGGGCTGTGGCAAGTCGACGGTGCTCCGCACGCTCAACCGCATGCACGAGGTCACCCCCGGCGCCCGCGTCGAGGGCAAGGTCCTGCTCGACGGCGAGGACATCTACGGCCGTTCGGTCGACCCGGTGAGCGTGCGCTCCACCATCGGCATGGTGTTCCAGCGCCCGAACCCGTTCCCCACCATGTCCATCCGCGACAACGTCGTGGCCGGCCTCAAGCTGCAGGGCATGCGGAACAAGAAGGAGCTCGACGAGGTCGCCGAGCGCAGCCTGCGCGGGGCGAACCTGTGGGAAGAGGTCAAGGACCGCCTGGGCAAGCCCGGCGGCGGCCTCTCCGGTGGTCAGCAGCAGCGTCTGTGCATCGCGCGCGCCATCGCTGTGTCGCCCGAGGTCCTGCTGATGGACGAGCCGTGTTCGGCCCTCGACCCCATCTCCACCCTCGCGATCGAGGACCTCATCACCGAGCTCAAGAAGGACTACACGATCGTCATCGTCACCCACAACATGCAGCAGGCTGCACGTGTGAGCGACCAGACGGCGTTCTTCAACCTCGCCGGCGTCGGCCAGGCCGGACAGCTCATCGAGATCAACGACACCGAGACCATGTTCTCCAACCCGGAGCAGAAGGCCACGGAAGACTATATCTCCGGCCGATTCGGCTAGACAACCCGAACCACGAAGGAGGCCGAATCGCCGGAGGGGACTACATCTCCGGCCGCTTCGGCTAGATCGCTCGGCTGAAACTCAGCGCAAAGCCCCGGTTCTCTGTACGAGGACCGGGGCTTCGGCACGTTCGGGGCGATGTTTCGGCACAGTCGGCGGAAAGAAGGGCACGCCCGGCGGAAGTCCGCCGAGCGTGCCAAAAAACCAGGTCGAGCGTGCCACCACGTCAGTGCGGCTGCGCCTCCACGAACTGCTCGGGGGTCTTGCCGGTCGACTGGAACACGACACGACGGCCGATGAGCACGGCGTGGTCGGCGAAGCGCTCGTAGTAGCGGCCGAGGAGGGTGACGTCGACGGCCGCGGCGACGCCGTGCTTCCAGTCACGGTCCATGAGGACCGTGAAGAGGTGGCGGTGCAGGTCGTCCATGGCGTCGTCATCACTCTGCAGACGCAGGGCGTCGGTCGGCTCCTGGCTGTTGAGCACCTCGCGGGCCGAGAGTGCCATCTGCACGGCGAGCCGACCCATCTCGGCGAAGTAGCCGTTGACCTCTTCGGGCAGGGCCTTGCTCGGATGGCGACGACGCGCGACCTTCGCGACGTGGAGGGCGAGAGCACCCATGCGGTCGACGTCGGCGACGATCTGGAATCCGGAGACGATGGCGCGCAGATCACCGGCGACCGGGGCCTGCAGCGCGAGCAGCGCGAACGCCTGCTCCTCGGCCTGTGCGGAGAGCCGCACGATCTGCTCGTGGTCGGAGATGACCGACTCGGCGACCGCCAGGTCGGCCTGGAGAAGTGCCTGCGTGGCGCGCTCCATGGCGACGCCGGCGAGCTCTGACATGTGACCGAGGATGCCGTTCAGTTCGGCCATCTGCTCGTGGTACGCATTCCGCATGTGCCAAGGGTACTGGCAGACCCGGATCGGACGGTTGTCTCGCGGTGAACGCGCGGTGAACGCGCAGGAAGATCGCGGATCTGCCGGTCGGTCAGCCGCTACAGGACGTGTCGGCGGCGTTGGTCACCGACAGATCGCTGGGTAGGTCGACGGCCTCGTCGGATCGCGGATTCTCGGTCACCCGCAGCGATTCGCCGGCGGTGGGCACTGCGCCGATCTCCCCGGGGTAGTCGCTGCCCAGGAGGACCTCGACCCCGGACTTCACGGTCCGGTCGGGCTGGATCACGGCGCCGGTGATCATCGACGCGACCGTCGCGGCCGCGGCCTGCTCACCGGGCCCGTAGCGGACCACGGTCTGCGTCTGGTTCTCCGAGGCGTCGGCCACGCCGCGCACGTCGAAGCCCAGCTGCGACATCTGATCCGACACCCGCGTCGCGAGCCCGGTGGTGCCGGTCCCGTTCAGGACGCGCACGCCGACCGCCGACGGCGCCAACGCCGACGCGGTGATGACCTGGGGTGCGGCGGGCGTCGTGCTCGGCGCAGACGACGACGGCGCCTTCGACGACGAGGACGACGACGGGGCCGACGCCTTCTGCTCGCCGGGCAGGGGATCGTCGTTGATGATGGCGTCGAAGATCGCGTTGATGTCGTCGGTGCGCGGGATCTCGTTGTTCGACCCGTCGGTGGTGGTACCCGAGGTCGGGATCGTCAGGAACGTCACGCGACCCGCCTGCAGACCCTCGAGGGACTGTGCGAGGTTCACGAGGCTGTCGGTGTCGATGCCATCGACGTAGCTGTATTTGGTGAAGGTGTTGATGATCCCGTTGAGTCGTGCGGGGTTCGACAACACCTGGCCCGAGAGCATCCCGCGCAGCAGCGCCGACATGAACAGCTGCTGGCGCTTGATGCGGCCGTAGTCGCCGTTGCCCTCGGTGTCGACGGTGCGGGCGCGGACGTAGTTCAGGGCCCGCTGCCCCTTCACGGTCTGCTTTCCCGGCCGCGACAGGATCTGGCCGAGCTCGTAGTCGTAGAGCGGCGTGGGCGAACAGACCTGCACGCCGCCGAGCTTGTTCACCACCTGCTCGAACCCGAAGAAGTCCATCGCGATGAAGTGGTTGATGTTGAGCCCCGAGAGCTGCTGGATCACCTTCACCGCGCACTTGGGGCCACCGTCGCCGTAGGCGGTGTTGAGCTTGGCGCCGGTCTCGGCGGGGACGATCGTGTTCGGGTCGTAGGTGGCGGTGTTGTTGTCCCAGCTCTCGCAGTCGGGTCGGTCGATCTGCAGGTCACGCGGGAACGACACGGCCACCACGCGGCTCCGGTTGGCCGGGACGTTGACGAGGATGACGGTGTCCGAGCGGGCGCCCTCGGCGTCGGCGGTGGTGCCCGCCCCGACCTTGCCGTTGTTCCCCACGCGGGTGTCGGTGCCGACGATCAGGTAGGTCTGGTCGCCGTATTGGGCGCCCTTGTTGCGGATGTTCTTGTCGTTGGAGTCGACGGCCTCGATGGTGCGGAAGCCGCCGTTGGTGACCCGGAGGTACCCCCACACGGTGCCGGTGCCGACCAGGGCCAGCACCGCTCCGACCACGATCACGACCCGGGCGGCGGTCCGGGCGGTGCGCACCCGACCGCTGCGTCTCGCGGCCTGGGCGACCCGGTCGCTTCGCGGCGGGAGGACCTCGGGTGCCGCCGCGGTACGGGGCGCAGGGGATCGAGGAGGGGCCGTCGGTCGGGAGGGAGCGGGCG
>NZ_JXYP01000007.1 GCF_000964005.1 Williamsia herbipolensis | reverse complement strand
ACGGTCGATCTCTCCGCGATCATGTGGGGTGAGGTGCGCGGTCTCGCGGACCAGGATCGTCGCTCGCCACTCGGTGAGCGCGCCGGACGCCAACGCGACACGCGTGTGCGGCATCTCGCGCATCACCGCACGCGCGAACCCGAGGTGCCGACCACCAGCAGAGCCGGACGCTTTGCGTGCGAGTGCGACCTCGGCGGCCAACCCACGACCCTGGCGGGCCTTTGGTACGCCGGCGGCGGACTCGGATTCTACGCGAAGTTCCTCCAGTCGAATTGTCTCGACCGCCTGCGCCGCAGCGCATCCCGCCTTGATCGCCTCGAGTACCGAGATGCGATCGATCGCGGCCGCCTCGTCACCGGCGGCGGGGAGGTCAGCCAGTGACGACAGGAACGACTGCAGCGCAACCACAAATG
Organism: Williamsia herbipolensis; assembly: GCF_000964005.1. Lineage (GTDB taxonomy): Bacteria > Actinomycetota > Actinomycetes > Mycobacteriales > Mycobacteriaceae > Williamsia_A > Williamsia_A herbipolensis. The sequence goes on along the minus strand of NZ_JXYP01000007.1, from coordinate 19,713 downwards.
CGTCGTCCGTGTCCATGCCCCCCCGAATCGTCTCTCGAATACGAGTTCGAGTCTACTCGAGGGTACCGACAGACACCACGTCGATGGCACGTCCTGTGGACAACATCGTGATCCGCATACGTTCGCGCACATACCCTTTCGGGAAGCCGAGACGGAACTGCCGGTCCGCGCCGATCAGCCCGCGGGCGCCTCACAGCGCAACAAGCCGGTCGAGGATGTCGAGGTGTTCAGCACCTTGCCGTCCCGGCTGATCGTGCACGTCAGCTGACCCTGGAGGACGACCGCCGTCAACGACGGCGTCACCCCGACATCGACGGCCACCGACCACGGCGGGGTGATGAGGCGCGGTGTGATCTTGAAGGTCTGGCCGGCCGAGTAGGTCAGTCCGAGAACCTGGCCGTTACCCGTGATCTGGTACAGGATCTGCCCCGCGGTGGGGGTCGCCGACGTCGGCGGCTCCTCCGTGGGGATCGCGCCACCAGGGAGATCGGGGATCAGCGAATCGTCCGGCGCGGTGACCGACGTGCTGCTCGACGCCGCCAGATCGTTGTCGCTGTCATCGCCGCTGTTGCTCACCAGGAAGTAGCCGGCCACCAGCGCCACCACCACGAGCAGGGCCACCACGGCTGCGATCAGCCACAGCGTCCGGTTCGTGTTGCCACCGCCGGGCGGTGTCCCGCCGTACTGGGTCCCTCCGTACTGGGGCTGCGCGTACGGATCCTGGCCGTACCCCGGCTGGGTGTACTGCGGCTGGCCGTACTGGGTCTGGTCGAACTGGGGCTGGCCGTACGGGGTCTGCCCGTACTGAGCTGTGCCGTACTGGGGCTCGCCGTAGGGCGGCTGCTGCCCGTACTGGGGTTGCGAGTACGGATCCTGCGGGTACGGACCCTGGGCGGGGTCGAAGGCCTGCGTGGGCGGGTTTCCGCCCACCGGGTCGACCGGGCGCCACTGATCGTCCGCTCCGGGATCCTGCTCGCCACCGGGTCGTTCGGTCATCTCGCGGCCTCTCTCGTCCCACCGACGTCCTGTCGGGTCGCCCACCAGTCTGCCTGGCGCCGAGCACCCACCCGCCGAACACCGACGTTTCGGCGCCCGGACGCGACAAATCGGTCTTCACCACGCCAACTGGGCAGAACTCTGATCAGGTGGTCTCACTCATTCGGTTATCACCGGCAACTAACAGTAGGGGTCCCCATGCGCCGCCATCTCGCCGTCACCCTCGCCGCCCTGGCCACGTCCGCGGTCGTCCCGACCCTGGCCGTCGCGGCGAGCGTCGACGTTCCCGCCACCACGAGCGCCGTCTCCGCATCCACCGGCGTCCACGGGCATCCCCTCGTCGGCCGCAAGCCGCGCGGATCGAAGACCGGCCGTGTCGCCGCCGGCAGCACCTCGACGAACTGGGCGGGCTACGCCCAGACCGGATCGGCGGGGCAGTTCCGGAGCTCCACGGCGTCGTGGACCGTCCCCAAGACGGCGACCACCTACCCGGGCTACTCCTCGACGTGGGTCGGCGTCGACGGCGCTGCCAACAGCTACCTCACCCAGACCGGCACCGAGGCCGACGTCGCCAACGGGAAGGTCTCGTACTACGCGTGGTGGGAGGTGATCACACCCAGCGATCCCGCCCCCGAGACCCGGTTCAGCCGTTTCCCGATCTCCCCCGGCGACGCCATCACCGCCTCGGTGGTCACCAACGGCACCACCTCGACCATGACGCTCACCGACACCACCACCGGCCAGACCGCGAGCAAGACCGCCGCCTACACCGGCCCCGGCGCCTCGGCTGAATGGATCCAGGAGGACACCGACGTCAACGGCTACATCTCGACCGCGCCGAACTGGGGTTCGGTGACCTTCCGCGCCATCACCGTCAACGGGGCCTCACCGGCACTCACCTCGAGCCAGTCGATCGACATCGTCGACGGTCAGGGCACCCAGGAGACCCAGACATCGGCCCCCAACTCCACGGCCAACGGCTTCACCACGACCTGGCTGGCCACCGGCACCCAGACCTACACGGGCTGAACCGTTCTCAGCGTCGCGAACCACGCCCGGACCTCGGACACGAAGAGCTCGGGCTGTTCGAGGGCGGCGAAGTGGCCACCACGATCGACCTCGTGGAAGTACCCCAGGGTCGGGTACCGCTTCGCCGCCCACCGCCGTGACGTCCGGAAGATCTCCTTCGGGAACATCGAGATGCCCACCGGCACGGTGATGTTCGGCCACGTCGGGATGATGGCCGCCTCCCAGTAGATCCGGGCCGACGACGCCCCCGCGGCGGGCAGCCAGTACATCATCACCGCGTCGAGCAGCTGATCGTGATCGAGGATCGACGACAGGTCACCGTCGTGATCGGTCCACTCCCAGAATTTCTCGACGATCCACGCCGCCTGCCCGACAGGGGAATCGACGAGGCCGTATCCCAGTGTTTGCGGCCGGGTCGACTGCTGCTTCTGGTACCCGGTGCGCTGACGCCGGTGCTCGGCCGACTCGGCGAGGATCTCCGCCTCCTGCGGAGTCGGCTCGTCATCACGATCCGGCGGCGCGAGGGGCATGTTCAGGTGAATGCCCACGATGTGCTCGGCGTCGCGCTCGGCGAGACTGCTGGTGACGATCGACCCCCAGTCACCGCCCTGAGCGACGTACTGCTCGTAGCCGAGACGCGCCATGAGTTGGGCCCAGGCGTCGGCGATCCGCTCGATCCCCCAGCCCGGCGACGTCGGCTTGTCGCTGAACCCGAACCCCGGCAGGGCCGGGATCACGACGTGGAACGCCGGTTCGTCGGCGTCCGGCTCGGTCAGCGGCGCGATCACGTCGAGGAACTCGCACACCGAGCCCGGCCACCCGTGGGTCAACAGCAGAGGCGTGGCGTCGGGCCGCGACGACCGCACGTGGATCACGTGGACCCGCAGGCTGTCCGGGCCTCCACCGTCGAGTTCGACCCGGAACTGCGGCAGGTCGTTGAGACGCCGCTCGAGTCGGCGCCAGTCGTAGCCGTCGGCCCAGTGGGCGACCAGCGAACGCAGGAACTCCTCCCGCACCCCCTGCGAGATGTCGTCGACGGTCTCCGGCTCGGCCCACCGGGTGCGGGCGAGGCGATCGGCGAGATCGTCGAGCTGCTCCTGCGCCACCTCGACGCGGAAGGGGGTGATCGTCTCCGAAGGGGTGCTGTCGTCAGAAGTCACGCCCACCAGTGTGCCCCCATCGACTGACTTCTCGACAGGAAAGCCAGGGGTGCTAGCCTGACCCGATGGCCACGCATCCGCCACCCGAGCTGCTCCCCGACCGTGGGGAGTGGACGCTCACGAACGCGAACTGCTCGATCGCCCGCGCCCTCGACGTGATCGGCAACCGGATCTCGCTGCTGCTGCTGCGCGAGGCGTTCTTCGGCACCCGACGCTTCGACGACTTCGCCGAACGGGTCGGGGTGTCGGAGTCGGCCGCGGCGAAGCGGCTGAACGAGCTGACCGCGGCCGGGATCCTCGAACGCCGCCCCTATCGCGAACCCGGACAACGGGAACGACAGGAGTACCGACTCACCACCAAGGGTGGGGAACTCCGAGTGGTGCTCACCGCCCTGCGCGACTGGGGTGATCGGTGGGAGGCACCCGAGCCCGGACCCCCGCTGCACACCGTGCACCGCGACTGCGGCGCGACCGTGCACGCCGAGATGCGCTGTACCGATGACCATCTCGTCCCCCGGTACGAGACCGCGCTCGCCGCGGGCCCCGCACCCGACACCGAGACCCCCGAGGACCACACATGACCGACCGCACCCGCACCGTCACCTGGGACGATCCGATGGCCACGGCGTCGGCCGCACAGGGCCGCACCGGCCTCGACTTCATCCTCGCGCTGGCCGCCGGGGAGGTGCCCGCGCCGCCGATCATGCACCTGACCGGCGCCACCCTCGTCTCGGCCGAATCCGGTCGCGTCGTCTTCGCGCTGCAGCCCGCCGAGTACCACTACAACCCGATCGGCTCGGTGCACGGCGGCATCCTCGCCACCCTGCTCGACTCTGCCGCGGGCTGCGCGGTGCAGACCGTGCTCGACGAGGGTGTCGGCTACACCAGCCTCGACCTGTCGGTGAAGTACCTGCGCGGCGTGCGTGCCGACACCGGCGAGATCACCTGCACCGGAACGGTCGTCCACGCCGGGCGCCGAACCGCGCTCGCGCAGGCCGAGATCCGCGACCGTGACGACCGACTGCTCGCCTCGGCCACCAGCAGCTGCGTGATCCTGCGACCCTGACACGGGATCAGGCGTCGGTGATCGCCTCGAGGGGGTTGGTCCGCGCGGCGCGCACCGCCGGCCACAGCGCGGCCAGCACACCGACGAACGCGGCCGCCACCAGCGTGATCCCGATCAGGCCGTACGGCAGCACGGCGGTGGTGATCCCGAGATCGCGGAACGTGCGCACCAGGGCGATGCCGATACCGCTGCCGAGGATGACGCCCAGCACGGCACCGAAGATGGCGATCAGGACCGACTCGACGTAGATGGTCCGGCGGACCTGGGCGCGGGCCATGCCGATCGCGCGGAGCATCCCGATCTCGCGTTTGCGCTCGATCACCGACAACGCCAACGTGTTGATGATGCCGAGCACCGCGATCACCAGCGCCAACCCGAGCATGCCGTAGAGTACGGCCAGCATCTGATCGATCTGCGACGACGCCTGCCCGACGAACTGCGCACGGTCCTCGACCTGCACCGTCAGGAAATCCTTGGTGGCGGCGGTCAACTCGGTGCGCAGCGCATCGACCGACTCCCCCGGCGCGGCCTTCACCAGCACCAACAGATCTGATCGATACCCGGCGGGCACCAGCTTCTCGTAGGCCCCCTCCCCCATCTGCCAGGGGTCGAGGATCTGTGAGTCCTTGTAGATGCCGGACACCGTGACCGGCACCGTGGCGCCGTCGTAACCGGTGAACGTGAGCACCTGGCCGCGTTTCCAGCCCTTGGACTTGCTGGTCTTCTCCGAGACGATCATCCCGTCGGACGGGATCGATTTCGATGCGCCGTCGAGCATCTCGTACGGCGTGACCGCACCGAGGTCACCGGTGGGCGAGATGCCACTGACCGCCTGCCCGTCGACCTTGGCCGCGACGATGCGGAACGACACCGCGGTGCCCACACCCTGCGCCTTACTGGCCGCGGTGACCACCGACGTCGGCAGCGCACCCTGATCCGACGTGGCCAGCACGAGATCCGCCGACAGGTTCTTGTTGATGGCGGTGTCGATCGACCCCTTCAGACTCGACCCGAACGTGCCGACCACCGCGACGAGCATCAGCCCGAGCGTGAGCGCGAAAGCCGTTGCCGCCGTGCGCCTCGGGTTGCGCACCGCGTTGGTGCGGGCGAGCCGACCGATCTTGCCGAACGGCGCACCGAGCACCCGGCCGAGTGCGCCGACGAGCGGCCGCGACAGCGCCGGGGCGAACAGCACGACCGCGATGATCATGAGCAGTGCGCCGCCACCGACGGTCGACGCATACTTCGCGCCCTGTCCGGAGGTGCCGATGCCGATGACCGCGACACCGATGACGCCGAGGATCGCGCCGGCGAGGGTGCGCCGCCTCAGCGACGAGGCACCGTCGGTGGCGCTCTCGCGCATCGCCTCCACCGGCGACACCTGACCCGCACGTCGCGCCGGGGCGTAGGCGCTGATCATCGTCACGACGATGCCCACCCCCATGCAGGCGATCACCGCGCTCGGCGTGAGTTCCAGTGGCGCACTGGGCAGTCCCGAGGTGGAGGTCGTGACCGCCTTGAGGATCGCCGCCAACCCGACGCCGACACCGAGCCCCACGAGGCCGCCGAACAATCCGACCACGAACGCCTCGAGCAACACCGACCGGGTGATCTGCCCGCGTCCGGCGCCGATGGCGCGCAGCAGCGCGAGCTCCTTCACCCGTTGCGCGATGATCATCGCGAAGGTGTTGTAGATGATGAACGTGCCGACGATGAGCCCGATCGCCGCGAACGCCAACAGGATGTAGTTGAAGACGTCGAGGAACTGGTTGACCCGGTCCTTCTCCTCCTGCCGCACCTGGGCGCCGGTCTGGGCCTTGTAGTCGTCGCCGAACGCGGCCTGAACCCGGTCGGTGAGCGTCGTCGCGCTCACCCCCGGTACCGCCGCCATCTCGATGAACGCGGGCCGGTCGTCGGCGGAGAACAGTTGCCGGGCAACCGATTCCTGCACCTGGACGTTGACGTACCCGCCGGTGTCCTGGGGGAGGTCGACGATCCCGACGACGGTGACCTTCATCGGCGTGGCCGCACCGCGGCTCACCACCAGCGTCGTGGTCGACCCGACCGAGAGTCCGGCCTCCTTCGCCGCACTGGCGTTGAGCGCGATCTCACCGGTCCCGACCGGCGCGCGTCCGCCGGGTTCGAGCATCGACTCCGTGGTCGACAACGCCTCGGCGGGCGGCGTGAACGCCGTCCCGACACTGGGCGCGCCACCGGTCTGCAGGGCGGTGCCGTCGGCCTTGGCGATGGTGACCGTGGCCGAGTAGCGCGGGACGATCTTGGCGATGCCCAGCTGCGACTTCTCGGCCTCGAGGCGCTCGAGAACCGCGGTGTCGACCCCCGACGCCCGCGACTCGGCCGGGCTCAGTCGGGTGTCGACCCCGAGCGCGACCTTGTCGAAGATGTTGTCGAACGCCGTCGAGATGGTCCCGGTGAAGATGATCGACCCCGCCACGAACGAGGTGCCGAGCACCACCGAGAGCACCGTGAGCACGAGACGGACCTTGTGCGCGGCCAGGTTTCGCAGTGAGACCCGGCGCATGGTGGACGCCGAATTCATGCGTCGAGGTTCTTCATGTAGGCGTACACGTCGTCGGCCGACGGCTTGTGCAGCTCCTCGACGATGCGGCCGTCGGCGAGGAACACCACCCGGTCGGCCCAGCTCGCGGCGCGCGGGTCGTGGGTCACGATGACCACGGTCTGGCCGAACTCGTCGACCGCGGCCCGCAGGATGCTCATCACCTCACCCGAGGAACGGGAGTCGAGGTTGCCGGTGGGCTCGTCGCCGAAGATGATCGCCGGTTGGCCGACCAGGGCGCGGGCACAGGCCACCCGCTGCTGCTGTCCGCCGGACAGCTCACTGGGGCGGTGACCGAGGCGCTCACCGATGCCGAGGCGTTCGACGACGGTGTCGAACCACTGCTGATCGGGGGTGCGGCCGGCGATGTCGAGCGGCAGGGTGATGTTCTCGCGCGCGGTGAGGGTGGGCACCAGGTTGTAGGACTGGAACACGAACCCGATGCGGTCGCGACGCAACCGGGTCATCTCCTTGTCGCCCAGCGAGGTGAGATCGGTGTCACCGATGGTGACCGAACCGCCGCTCACCGAGTCGAGGCCGGCGAGACAGTGCATGAGCGTCGACTTGCCTGAGCCGGAGGGACCCATGATCGCGGTGAACTCCCCCGACCGGAACGACAGCGAGACACCGCGCAGGGCCTCGACCGTGGTGTCACCCGACCCGTAGGTCTTCGTCACATCGGTTGCGCGCGCCGCGATCTCCGCACTCGTCGACTGTTCTGCTGCTGAAACGCTCATGTCCGCCTTCCGACCGGGGCACCCGTGTGGCGTGTGCTCACACGAGATGATCGCCCGCGACGGTCATCGTCGACATCGGGGCAGTCCCTGATCTTTTCCCCCACCATCATCCATGGCGCGGGAGGAGTGGACTAGAAACGCAGCGCCAGCAGGTGCAGCTTGGTGTGCTGCGTCGGGTTGTTGAAGTTGTCGTCGCTGATGAGGATCAGCGCACGACGATTGCCCGACAGCCGCGGTCCGAAGGCCATGCCCTCGACGTTGTCCGGGCGCAGCAGCGGCAGCGAGGCGAAGTCGTAGACCAGCGTCTTGGGCATGACCGTCTCGCGACCCGAGAGGCGGTTCACCCCGGTCACCGAGGTCGCGCCGCGGGTCGTGGAGAAGTAGACCTTGATGTCGTTGCGGCCGGTCGCGGGATCGAATCCACGCTCGAGGACGAGGAAGTCGGTGGCGTTGACGGCGAGGATCTCCGAGACGCCCTTGCTCGCACGGTTGCTCGCGTTCCGCGCGAGCGGATCGGTGCGGTAGACGTACTCGTTGGTGCCGCCGCGGGCGCCGTAGACCAGCAGCCGCGAGCGGGTGCCGGCGGCCTTGGTGGGGGCGGGTCCGTCCTGGCGCAGGGCCTGCTCGGCCATCAGCGCGATCGAACCGCCCGGGGTGACCGCGAGGCCCTCGAAACCGTCGTTGACAGCCAGGCCCGACGAGCGGCCCGGGAGGTAGGCACGCGGGATCGGCAGGTCACGTACGTAGAGACCGGGCGGGGTGATCACCCGGACGAACGGTCGTGCCCCCTCGCTGGAGACGACGTAGTTGCCACCGAGTTTGCGGATGCCCTCGAGGTCGGCGCCGCCGGGCAGGATCGGCACGTTGCCGGGCCCGAGGATGGTGCCGCCGCCGTTGATCTGCGGGGTGGTCGAGGCGAACATCCCGTCGGGCGTGATCGGCAGGCCGAACTGGTAGTACCGCGTGGCGCCGTACTGGACCTTGTCGTCGCTGACCGCGACGTAGTTGCCGCCACCGATGTTGTCGATGCCCGACAGTCCGCCGAAGCGCGCGGGGAACGGGATGAAGTTGTCGGGCACGGTCATCGTGTCGACGTAGCGCGCCGACGGCCCCCGCAGCCCGGGCGCGGCCGAGGACGGCGCCGCGACGACGGTGCCGACCGCGAGCGCGCAGCTCAGGAGGAGGACACCGAGAGAGGAACGACGCGCGCCGGAGCGACTGAGACCCATGAGGCGGGATGCTACCGGCACCGTCGGAACCCGCACCAGACCAAGTACCGCAAAGCGGCGGTACGAGATCGGAAAGTGACCGACCCGGGTGCGTCCGGTGATGTTCGTCGCGCTCAGCTCAGGCGCTGCTTGAGTGCGGCGAACTCGTCGGCGATCCCGGTGGGGAGCTTCTCACCGACGAACTCGAACCACTCCTCGATCGACGGGATCTCGCCGCGCCACTCGTCGAGGTTCACCGCAAGCGACTCCGCGACGTCCGCCGGCGACGCGTCGAGGCCGTCGAGATCGAGGGCCTCCGGTGTCGCGACGATGCCGATGGGGGTCTCGACGCCGTCAGCGGTGCCCTCGATGCGCTCGACGATCCACTTCAGCACGCGGCTGTTCTCGCCGAATCCGGGCCACAGGAAGCGCTTGTCGTCGCCGCGACGGAACCAGTTGACGTAGAACACCTTCGGCAGCTTCGACTCGTCGGCGTTCTTGCCGAGGTCGATCCAGTGCTGCAGGTAGTCGCCCACGTTGTAGCCCAGGAACGGCAGCATGGCCATCGGGTCGCGGCGGATGGTGCCGACCGTGCCCTCGGCGGCGGCGGTCTGCTCGGAGCCCACGGTCGCGCCCATGAACACACCGTGCTGCCAGCTGCGAGCCTCGGTCACCAGCGGGACGGTGGTCTTGCGACGGCCGCCGAACAGGATGCCCGAGATCGGCACGCCCTGGGGGTCGTCCCACTCCGGCGCCATGATCGGGCACTGGCTCATCGGGGTGCAGTAGCGCGAGTTCGGGTGCGCGGCAGGCGTTCCGGACTCGGGCGTCCAGTCGTTGCCCTGCCAGTCGATGAGGTGGTCGTGCTCGCCCTCGAGACCCTCCCACCAGATGTCGCCGTCGTCGGTGCGGGCCACGTTGGTGTACATCGTGTTGCCGGCCTCGACGGTCTTCATCGCGTTCGGGTTCGACGACCAGTTGGTGCCCGGCGCCACACCGAAGAACCCGAACTCGGGGTTCACCGCGTAGAGGCGGCCGTCGTCACCGAAACGCATCCAGGCGATGTCGTCGCCGAGGGTCTCCGCGCGCCAGCCGGGGATGGTCGGCTGGATCATCGCGAGGTTGGTCTTGCCGCAGGCGCTCGGGAACGCCGCCGCGAAATAGTAGGCCTTCTCCTCCGGGCTGATCAGCTTGAGGATGAGCATGTGCTCGGCCAGCCAGCCCTCGTCGTGCGCCATGGCCGAGGCGATGCGCAGCGAGTAGCACTTCTTGCCCAGCAGCGCGTTACCGCCGTAGCCCGAGCCGAACGACCAGATCTCGCGGTCCTCGGGGAAGTGGGTGATGTATTTCGTGGTGTTGCAGGGCCACGGGACGTCGGCCTCGCCGTCGGCCAGCGGCGCGCCCAACGAGTGCAGCGCCTTGACGAAGAAGCGGTCCTCGCCGAGCAGCTCGACGACCTGCGGGCCGACGCGCGTCATGATCCGCATCGACAGGACCACGTACTCCGAGTCGGTGATCTCGACACCGAGCTTCGGGTCGTCGGCGCCGAGCGGGCCCATGCAGAACGGGATGACGTACATCGTGCGTCCGCGCATGCAGCCGCGGTACAGCTCGGTCATCGTCGCGCGCATCTCGGTCGGGTCGACCCAGTTGTTGGTGGGGCCGGCGTCGATCTCGTTCTTCGAACAGATGTAGGTGCGCGACTCGACGCGGGCGACGTCGGCGGGATCGGAGGTCGCGAGGTAGGAGTTGGGCTTCTTCTCCTCGTTCAGCTTCACGATGGTGCCCGCGGCGACGAGATGGTCGGTCAGCCGCGTCCACTCCTCGTCGCTGCCGTCGGACCACTCCACGCGGTCGGGCTGGGTGAGCTCGGCGATCTCGGCGACCCAGGCCAGGAGCTCGGCGTGCCGGGTGGGGGCGTTGTCGGGATCCAGACCGGGGATGGTCGCTGAGGTCATCTGTGCATCTCCTGCGTGGCCGTCCGGCGTGGGGTCCGCAGCCCCCGCCGGGAGTGTCCGTCGCCGGTGACGGACATGGTGTCCGCCCAGGTTACTGGTTCAGGCGGGCCGTTCGCCAAACGGGTGAGCGATCGCACGCTCGGTCATCGCAGGCGCCCGATGTCGGTGCGCACCCACTCGCCGGTGGCCGTGTCGAGTCGGCGCGATTCGTAGCCCCCGTCCGCATCGACCTCCGTGATCGCGTCGATCTGACCGTCGTGATCGCTGTCGGTGTAGACGGTCATACCGTCGGGTCCGATCCGCGTGAGCGAGTCGGCGACGCCGTCGGCGTCGGTGTCGGTCTCAGCGGGCCCGAGGTCCCAGATCCGGTCGCCGTCGGCCATCCACAGGTTGTCGTGGGGGTCGTGGGCGGGGTGTGTCGCCATCGCCGGGTGCACCAGGTGATCGTCGGGATCGCCGCCCCCGGTCCCGTCACCCTGATCGAACGCGTCACCGATCTCGATCATCTCTGCTTCCCTTCGCCGATGGCCTGTCCGTGTTCGGACGTCGCGACGGCCCGTTCGGTTCCACCCGCCCTCGAACCGCGGATCTGGGCGTCGACGGCGGCGACCTCCTCGGCGACGAGGCGCGCGCGACGCTCGTGGTGTCGCGCGATCTGTCCGGCGACGACGGGTTCGGCCGCGGTGATCCGGTCGAGGAGGTCGTGTTCGATCGTCGCCCGCGCCTCGCCGACCGCTTCGGTGGTCCAGGTGCGGACCGCGGTGCGCAGTGCCGCGACCCGGCGCAGCCGCACCACCCCGATCGCCATCACCACACCGATGACCAGCGCCACCGGCATGGTGATCCACTGCAGCGTGTGGACCTGCGCGAGCGGTGTCACCACCAGACGTCCCAGTGCGGCCCCACCCGATGCCCCGAACAACACCAGCAACGCGTCCTCCGCGCCGCGGCGACGCTCCGTCTGGGGTCGCAGTCGTACCGGTGGACGCTGCGGGGCGGGTGCGGCGGGTGCGACCGGTTCGATGCCCAGCAGCGCGACCGCCCGGATCTGGTCGAGTTCGTTCCGCACCCGCGCGTCGAGCCGGTCACGCAGGTGGGTCATGGCCGCGGCCACCCACTCGGCGTGCGCGGCGACGTCGTCGTCGCGCAACCCGGCGACGGTGTCGCGGGAGGTGGCGCCGATGTCGCGGACACCGGCGTTCAGATCGGCCACGGCGCGGGCACGGATGCTCGCGAGACCCGACCGCAGCGCGGCCAGCCGATCGGACCGGCCCCGATCGCGTCCGCGCACCAGGCGCGCGCGGGTCGCGGCGAGCTCGGTCGCCGACCGGCGGCGGGCCACACCGGTGTCGACGGCGGTGTCGTGCGACGTGACCGGCGGCGACTGTCGGATCCAGCCGAGGAGTTCGTCGACACCGGATTCGTCGACCGCACCGGCGACGGCGGCCGCACCCGACACCGCGAACACCGGCCACCGCCCGGTCGGGTCGAGCACCGCGCGACTGGCCCGGGCGTTGGTGGGCCAGTCCCAGAACGCGTCGACCTTCGTGCACACGACGGCGACGGTGGAGGCGACCGCGCGCAGCCGGGAGAACAGGCTCGCCTCCTCGTCGCCGACCACCGACGACGGGTCGATCACGAGCAGCCCGACGCGAACGCGAACAGGCGGGGCGAGGTCCGCGGGTGACATGCGCACCACCGGCAGGCCCGGATCGACGACGCCGAGGGCCTCGATCAGCGTCGTCACCCCGCTGCGGCCGACCCCGACGACCACGACCGTGTCCGGGTTCACGTCCCCGACCCCGCGAGGGTCCTCGGCCGAGGCCGACCGACACCGCCGGACTGCAACCGGCCGAGGGCCGCCTCGATCTCGTCGCGGGCGATCCCGGCGGCGGCGAGACGGTCGAGGCGGTCGACGACCACGTCGCGGCGACGGACACCGACCGCGGGCAGCGTCGCGGCGACCGCGAGTCGCAGCTGCGACACCCCGCTGTCGGCCCGCAGCGCCGTGCTGAGCTGTCGCCGGTCGAGTCGACGGCCCTCGAGGCGCGCGTCGTCGACGAGGTCGAGGGCGGTGAGGATGCCGAACTGGTCGAGCCGACGCAGCAGGCCGGTGCGCAGGGCCTGCTCCTCGCGACCACCGACGATGAAGTGCGCCGCCATCGACGGCATCGGTTCGTCGGTCGCCACCATCGTCTCCAGCAGCGCGAACTCCTCGTCGGTGAGGTCGGCGCACCCCAGCAGCGGCATCACCGGATGCACCGGCCGGCGCAGCAGCGCCGCGATCTCGTCGGCGGTCGACCGCGCGACCTCCCACGAGCCGAGGGTGTCGGCCTTGCCCAGCACCACGAGGGTCCTCTCGGCGGGCAGCCGTCGCAGCGCGGCGTGGTCGGCGGCACGCGGCCACCCCACCAGCACGTAGATCCAGAGGTCGGCATCGGCGTCGGCATCGTCGTCACCGGGACCGATCGGCGCGACGTCGAGGTGGTCGCGGACGGCACGGGCGAGGGTGTCGCGGCCGGTCCCGGGCCGACCGTGGACGGCGACCCGCAGTCGGTCGTGCACCTCGCGTCGGGCGTGCACGATCTCGGGGCGGTCGTCGAAGCGGTCGCCGAGGGCGTCGAGCAGGGCGGCGGCGTCGGCCAGCGGGCCGTCGGAGAACAGTGCCCCGGACACCGCCACACCCGACACGTCCATCGACCCCTCACCCTCTCCCACTGCTGCCCGACTGTCCCCCGGCCCCTCGATGCGCCACCATGGCAGGGTGGACCCCGACCAGCACGCCCCCGATTCCCATGCCACGGGCACCGACACCGTGCCCGACCCGATCGATCATGTGGAACGCGCGCGGCTCTACCCCCGGGTGACCAGTTTCCGATCGCGACGCGGCGCTCTCACGCCCGCCCAGCAGCACAACTGGGAGACAGTGTGGCCGATCATCGGTCGCGATGCGACGGATTCCCCCCTCGACGTGCACGCATGGTTCGGCCGCACCGCACCGGTGATCATGGAGATCGGTTGCGGCACCGGCACATCGACCGCGGCGATGGCGCAGGTCGAGCCGCAGTTCGACGTGCTCGCGGTCGAGGTCTACAAACCCGGACTCGCCCAGCTCATCGGCATGATCGTGCGCGAGGACATCGACAACATCCGCATCGTCCGCGGTGACGCGGTGGCGGTGCTGCGCGACATGATCGCCCCGGCGTCGCTGTTCGGCATGCGCGTGTTCTTCCCCGACCCGTGGCCCAAGGCCCGCCATCACAAACGACGGCTGCTGCAGACCGGCACGCTCGCGCTGATCGCGCAGGCGGTCGTCGACGACGCCGTCGTGCACATCGCCACCGACCACGCCGAGTACGCGGAGTACATCGCCGAGCAGCTGGCCGAGCAGGATCTGCTGGTGCCGTTCGACGGCGAGGCGCCGTTCTCCCTCGACCGCCCGACCACCAAGTTCGAGGGTCGGGCCGATCGCGAGGGACGCCCGGTCACCGAGTTCGTGCTGCGCCGCATCCCCCGGGACGCAGCCTGATGTCGGGCCAGAACGGTGGTTCGGCCACCGAGGCGCCCGGCGTCGCGCGCACCATCTCCGGCGGCAGCCCGGCACCGCGGTCGCTGCTGATCTGGGACGCGCCGAACCTCGACATGGGGCTCGGGGCGATCCTGGGTGGGCGTCCGACCACCTCGCACCGCCCCCGGTTCGACGCCCTGGGCCGCTGGCTGCTCACGCGTACCGCCGACCTGTCGGCCGCGGCGGACGACGGCGCCCGCGACATCGAGCCCGAGGCGACCGTCTTCACGAACATCGTCCCCGGTAGCGCCGACGTGGTGCGGCCGTGGGTCGAGGCGTTGCGCAACGTCGGTTTCGCCGTGTTCGCGAAGCCGAAGGTCACCGAGGACAGTGACGTCGACTCGGACATGCTCGACCACATCGAGTTGCGCAGGCACACTGTGGGGTTAGCGGGACTGATCGTGGCCTCGGCCGACGGTCAGGCCTTCCGGGAACCGCTGGAGGAGATCGCCGCCGAGGGTGTGCCGGTCACCGTCCTCGGTTTCCGGGAACACGCCAGTTGGGCGGTGACGTCGGAGGTCATCGAGTTCGTCGACCTGGAGGACATCGCGGGCGTGTTCCGCGAGCCCCTCCCGCGGATCAACCTCGATTCGCTGCCCGATGACGGTGCCTGGCTGGCGCCGTTCCGCCCGCTGTCAGCGTTGCTCAGCGGGCGTTCGCACTGAGTGACCACACGGCGGAGATCCCGTCGGGAACGATGACCTGAGACAATCGTGGCGAGTTCGCCCCTGTCGCCCGCCTCGCGGCGGAGCGTGCGGGGAGCACGTGTTCGCCCGACTGGAGAGGATGTAACCGGTGTTCGGAGCCATAGGCACATTCGTGTACCGGATGCGCTTCGCCGTCATCGCGGTGCTGATCGTCCTGATGGGAGGCCTCGGCCTCTACGGGCTCACCCTCGGCAAGCACCTCAGCCAGAGCGGGTTCTTCGACGACGGGTCGCAGTCGGTCGCGGGCTCGCAGCTCGCCGACAATACCTTCGGACGCGACCACAAGTCCGACATCGTGTTGTTGATCACGCCGCCGGCCGGCACCACCGTCGACAACCCCGAGTTCGGCACCAAGGTCGAGAAGTTCGTCACCGATCTCATCGCGGCGCATCCGAACATCGTCAACCGTGACGATCCCGGGCTCATCGACCCCTTCCTCTCCGCGACCGGGGGTGCGTCGAGAGCCGCGCAGGAACAGATCCGGGCGCAGACCTTCGACGCCTCGAAACAGCACGCGTTCATCAGCATCGGCGTCAAGGGCGACAACGACACGACGATCCTGAACAACTACAAGACGATCCAGCCGTTCTTCGACGACATCGCGCAGCGCTACGACCTGCCGGGCACGACGTTCCAGCTCGCCGGGTTGCAGCCCATCGCGGGCGGGATCTCCGACGGTGTCGCGAAGGACACCACACGAGCCGAACTCGTCGCGCTGCCGCTGGTGGCGATCATGTTGTTCTTCATCTTCGGCGGTGTGGTCGCCGCGGTGTTGCCGGTCATCATCGGCGGTCTCACCATCGCCGGCGCCACCGGCATCCTCAACGCCCTCGCCCAGGCCACCGAGGTCAACTACTTCGCCCAGCCGGTGATCTCACTGATCGGCCTGGGTATCGCCATCGACTACGGGTTGTTCATCGTCAGCCGGTTCCGAGAGGAACTCGCCGAGGGCTATCCACCTCCGTTGGCGGTGAAACGCACGGTCATGACCGCGGGCCAGACCGTGGTGTTCTCGGCCACCATCATCGTAGCGGCGCTGGCCTGTCTCCTGCTGTTCCCGCAGGGCTTCCTCAAGTCGGTGGCCTACGGCGCGATCTGCGCGGTGAGCCTCGCGGCACTGCTGTCGATCACCGTGTTGCCGGCGATCCTCGGCATCCTCGGCCCGCGCATCGACATGCTCGGGTTCAAGTTCCTGCGCAAGACCAAGACGAAGAAGGAGATCGAGGCCGGGTTCTGGGGCCGACTGTCGGGCTGGGTGATGCGCCACCCGCTCAAGACCGCGATCCCGACCGTGCTCCTCCTGCTGGTCCTCATCGTCCCGTTCAGCAACATCTCCTTCGGCGGCATCACCGAGAAGTACCTGCCGCCGGGCAACGACTTCCGTGTCGCCCAGCAGGACTTCGACCGGATCTTCCCGACGCAGCGGACCGAGGAGATCAAACTCGTCATCCGCTACGACGAGAACAGCAGCGACGACGGCGCGAAACTGCAGCAGATCGCCGACGAGGCCAACAAGATCCCCGGCTTCACCAAGAAGTTCAGCCTCGACAGCGGCCAGGGCGCGCTCACCGGGAGCATCGAGGGCACCAGCACCGGTGTGGTGCAGATGTCGGCGGGGCTCGTCGACCGCGACACCGCGGGCGACGCGGTGAAGGCGCTGCGGGCGATCAACACCCAGGGCCTCACCATGTACGTCGCGGGCACCCCGGCGCTCACCCAGGACTCCATCGACGCCCTGCTCGACAACCTGCCGTTGATGGTGGTGCTGCTGATCTCGGTGACGTTCCTGTTGATGTTCCTGCAGTTCGGGTCGGTGGTGCTGCCGATCAAGGCCGCGCTGATGTCGGCTCTCGGACTCGGCTCGACGCTGGGCGTGCTCACGTGGATCTTCATCGACGGCCACGGATCGGGGCTGTTCAACTTCACCCCCGGCCCGCTGATGTCGCCGGTGCTGGTGTTGATCATCGCGATCATCTACGGCCTGTCGACCGACTACGAGGTGTTCCTGCTCTCGCGCATGGTGGAGGCGCGACAACAGGGCGCCACCACCACCGAGGCGATCCGCAGCGGTACCGCGCACACCGGTCGGATCATCACCGCCGCCGCGGCCATCCTCGTGGTGGTCGTCGGTGCGTTCGGCTTCTCCGAGATCGTGATGATGAAGTACATCGCGTTCGGCATCATCGCCGCGCTCCTGCTCGACGCGACCGTCATCCGCATGCTGCTGGTCCCCGCGGTGATGAAGCTGCTCGGCGACGACTGCTGGTGGGCGCCGAAGTGGATGCAGACCGTGCAGCGCAAGATCGGCCTCGGCGAGACGATCCTCGACGACGAGCCCGGTCGCGCCGCGATCCCCGGCACCCAGCGTGACGCCGGCACCGTGGTGTCGCAGGTGCCGACGACCGCGTTGGTCGCCCAGGGGCGTCCGGCGCCGCAGCGCGGTCCGGCGCGGCCCGCGGGTCCGCCCGCCGGGGCCCGACCCGCTCGACCTGCCGCACCTCCCGGACAGGGCCGTCCTCCGGTCCGCCGTGCCGAGGCCCCCGGTCCCCGACCGGCACCCGATGTCGTGCGGCGTCCACCGCCGCCGCCGGACAGCGGACCCATCGCACCCCGCCGACCGAGCCGCGAGCCGATCCCGTCCGGGTCGCGTCCCTCCGGTGCGCAACCGTCGGAGCCGAGCGGACGTCCGTTCCCGCCACGGCCGTCGGGCTCACGTCCCGACACCGGCGGGTGGAGCCTCGGTGACAGCGGCATCCGCCTCGGCGGTGCCATCAGCGCCCGTCCACCGAGCCACGACAACAACGGCACGGTGAGCGGCAACGGCAACGGTGCCGCCGGGAACGGCAATGGGCGTCCGAGCTCGCCGCCGGTGTCACGGCCGATCCCCGTGCCGAACGCCGACGGGTCACGCCCCACGCAGGCACCGCGCCCCACCCGCGCACCGCGGCCCGAACCGGCCGACCCCGAGGTGGGGTCGGGTGGTTCCGATTCGGGCGGGCGGCGCCACGAGCGGGGCGACGGCCAGCAGATCTCGGTGCAGGATCTCCTGCGGCGGACGACGTCGCGTCGTCCCGATCAGGACTCCTGACCGGTCCGGGCGTACCGGGCCCCGAGGGCCAGCAGGACCAGACCGACCGCGATGAAGGCACCGACCCGGAAGCCGCCGTCGAGGGTGGCGAGGTCGAACACGATCAGCTTCGCGACCGCCGCGGCGGCCAGGGTGAGTGCGCCGGCGATGGGCGCGATGCGCGCCGGACCGGCCGGGACCCGGCCCGCGAGCACCAGGGCCGCACCGGACGCGCACACCCACACGATGGTCGCGGCCATGTGGCCGGCGAGGAAGCCGGTCCCGGTGCCGCCGATCGCGACGCCCGCGGTCACCGCGGTGGCCGTGATCCCGTAGAGGGCGACCACGCCGCCGAGGATCCACGGCCACACCGCCTCCGCCAGACGTGACGCGACCACCCCGGCCGTCGTCATCGCCGCCGCGGCGAGCAGCAGCCCCCCGACGATCGACGACGTCGCGGTCGCCGTGTCGGTGACGGTCGGGTCCACCAGTGACTCCAGTCGCGTCGTCGACAGGTAGCCCAGCGCGCCGACCCCGGTGAGGGTGAGGCCGATCCCCCGACCCAGCGCGTCGTCTCGGCCGACGACGGTGACCATCACGGCCAACCCGATGAGCACCGGCACCGCGACCGGGCCGCCGAACGCCGTGGGCACCGCGATGAGCGCCGCGACCGCGGCGAGCACGCCCCCCGTGATACGCAGTGGCTCGGTCAGGTGCGAGCGGCCGAGGGTGACCGCCGCGGTCAGCACCACGGCCAGCACCGCCGTCGCGCCCGCCGCGAGCGGACGATCGATCGCCGTGCCGCACACGAGGACCGGGACGGCACCGAGCGCCGCGACGACGGCGTGAGCGGTGTCGCCGCGGGTGAGCAGGCTGCCGCCGAGCGCGATCGCCGCGGCCACCAAGCATGCGACGGCCAGTGCCCACTGGTCGAGAGCGCTTGCTTCCGAACGGTTCTGGGCCATCGTCACGATCGTCGGGACCAACCACAGCGCGGCCGCGGCGACGCGGGCGTACTGCAGATTCGCCCATGGCACCGCGGCATCGGTTCCGACACCGAACGGCAGGGTGATCGCGGCGAGCACCAGCATGAAACCGATCAGCGGCAACCCGATTCCCCCGGCGACGAACGGCGCCGCACCGATCAGCGGCACCACCACGAGCAGGGCGAGGTGTTCCGAACCCCAGCGCCGCGCCAGCGACAGACCACCGAGGGCCACGACGCCGGCGAGGACGAGTCCCGCCGCCGCGGGCAGCCAGTGATAGATCCGCGTGGTCGCCACGATGTCGAGGTAGGCGGTACCGACACCGGTCGCCACCAGCGCGATCGGACCGACCCGGGAACCCCGACGGCGGTCCCGGGCACCGATCGCCACGAGAGCGGCGGCCAGCAGACCGCCGGCACCGACGCGGACCTCCGGGCGCAGGATGCCGGCCTGTGCGGCGAGGACCAGCAGCAGCACGACCCCCACGAGGGTCACGCCCACCCCGGCGACGGCGAGGATCGTGCCCACGAGTCGGCCGTCGGTGGCCGAGGCGGCCCGGCGCAGCAGCGAAGGTCGGGGCGGCGGAGGCGGCGACGGCTGTCCGGCCCACGGCGGCGGGGCGGTGCCCCGCGGCGGGACGAACGGAGGGGCGA
>NZ_JXYP01000004.1 GCF_000964005.1 Williamsia herbipolensis | reverse complement strand
GAGATGTGTATAAGAGCCCTGTGGGTGGTCGGGCCGCCGACGTGGCGACGTCCTCCGCCGACCGACGGGGCGTGGCCGTTGGCCGGGGCGAACCAGTGGTCGCCGCCGTGGCCCTCGAACAACATGCACCGACCGGGCGACGTACACGGGTTGCGGTCGATGAGCGACTGCGCGTGCTGGTCGCGGTCGTTCCACTCGAGCCAGAGCCGGCGGCCGAAGCGCGGGACGACCTCCGCATCGGTCGCGTGGTCGCCGCGGTGCCCGATGCTCAGACGGCAGCCCAGCACCCAACCCGTGTCGGTGGTGTCACCCAGCGCGGACCTCTCCGCGCCGGTACAGATCACCGTCGACCAACATCCGTCGTGCATTGTCGATACCCCCAGACCCACGTACCCACGGCTCGTCTGCCCCGGGCCGTGACAGGACCGGGATCAGGGCGAAACCACGGCCCCCTGCCGGACAGACTAGTGCGAACAGACCACAGACGGGACCGTCGGTGTCCGATTCCTCCGGCAGCTCGCCGAAAGTTCAATCGATCGGCTGAAGTCTGTCGGCGCGTTCCGGGTGTTCGGCGCGCTCGGCCATCCGGATGCCGCGACCGATCACCACACCGACACCGAGGGCGATCACCGACCAACCCGCGGCGACGGTGGTGCCGATCGCCGCGATGAGGGTGATGTCCATCGGGTCGTCCTCTCTCGTCGACCTCGATCGTGAGGATCGATCCTGAGAGAACGCTGTCGCGGAGATAGATGTTCGATCACATCTCGACGGTCATCCGCGTCCGTCAGAAGCCCAGATCGCGACCGATGATGTCCTTCATGATCTCGGTGGTGCCGCCGTAGATCGTCTCGATCCGCACGTCGGTGTACATCCGCGAGATCGAGTACTCGGCCATGTAGCCGTAACCGCCGTGCAGCTGCAGGCAGGTGTCGACGATGCGCTTGGCGAGCTCGGTGCACCACCACTTCGCCTTCGAGGCGTCGACGGCGGTGAGCTCGTCGTCGACCGCGCCCTGGATGCAGCGGTCGACGAACGCCTGGGCGATGTCGAGCTCGGTGGCGATCTCGGCGATCTTGTGTCGGTTGGCCTGGAACGACCCGATCGACTGACCGAACGCCTTGCGCTCGGCAACGTAGGTCAGCGTGTCCTCGAACGCCTTGCGGGCACCGGCGACCGCGCCGACGCCGATGGCCAGTCGCTCCGAGGGCAGGTTGTGCATCAGGTGATAGAAGCCCTTGTTCACCTCGCCGACCACGTTGGCGACCGGAACCCGCACGTTCGTGAAGCTCAGCTCGGCGGTGTCCTGGGCGTGCTGGCCCATCTTGTCGAGGTTGCGACCGCGCTCGAAGCCCTCCATGCCGCGCTCCACGGCCAGCAGGGTGAATCCCTTGTGCCCCGCCTCGGGATCGGTGCGGGTGACCACGATGACGAGGTCGGCGTTGATACCGCACGAGATGAAGGTCTTGGCGCCGTTGAGGACCCAGTGGTCGCCGTCGAGGACCGCGGAGGTCTTGATACCGGCGAGGTCGCTGCCCGCACCCGGCTCGGTCATCGCGATGGCGCCGATGATCTCGCCCGAGGCAAACCCCGGGATCCAGCGCTGCTTCTGCTCGTCGGTGCACAGCTTCTTGAAGTAGGGGCCGATCACGTCGTTCTGCAGCGTGAACGCCGGAGCGCGCGAGCCGAACTTCGCCATCTCCTCGATGACGACGGCGTTGAACCGGAAGTCGTCGATGTCGGAGCCGCCGTACTCCTCGGGCATGTAGAAGCCCACCAGTCCGGACTCGCCGGCCTTCTTGAACACCTCGCGGTCGATGATCCCGTCGCGCTCCCACTGATCGGCGTACGGGGCGATCTCACGCTCGACGAAAGCCTTCGCCGACGCGCGCAGCTGGTCGTGTTCGGACTCGAAGATAAGACGCTTCATCGTGGGATCACCTTTACATCGTTCGCCGCGAGACCGCTTCACCGAGCGCTCGCTCTGTCGACCCCACGGTACGCCGATGACACAGTTGCTGACAATCGTTTCAGTTTTCGGCCGGGTGATTCGCGGGGCCCCCGACCGCCTGCTCCGCCACCTGTTTCGCCGTGGTCCGACCGTGCAATAGCGTGACGATCCGATGCCACGTCACGGGGCGTCGGCGAGGATCCACACAGCACCTGAGGGGGTGGCGGTGAGCGCGACCGCGACATCGGAAACCGTCCAATTCACCGCACCCGACGGTGTGCGCCTGTGCGGTACGCGGTGGGAACCGTCGGGACCCGCCTGGGGCACCGCGGTGATGCTGCACGGCGGCGGACAGACCCGGTGGTCCTGGAAGGCGACGGGCGAACACCTCGCCGCCGCGGGCATGGAAGTGGTCACCCTCGACTGTCGCGGACACGGCGACAGCGGGTGGTCGCCCGACGGCTTCTACAGCATCGAGATGTTCGCCGACGACGTCCACACCGTCATCACCGAGATCGGTGGACCGGTGACCCTGATCGGCGCCAGCGTCGGCGGTCTCACCGGCATCACCGTGGCCGACCGCTTCGGTCCCGAGGCCGTCTCCGCCCTCGTTCTCGTCGACGTGGTGCCGCGCTACGACCGCGCCGGCAGCGCCCGCATCCGACACTTCATGCGCAGCGGCATGGAGGGCTTCGACTCCCTCGAGCAGGCCGCCGACGCCGTCGCCGGATATCTGCCGCATCGCGAGAGGCCGCGCAGCACAGCGGGTCTCACCCGCAACCTGCGACAGCGGTCCGACGGCCGCTGGTACTGGCACTGGGACCCGCGGGTGATCGACCAGAAGACCCTCGACCGCATCCCCACCGACTACCTCGACGACGCCGCGGCAGGACTCGACATCCCGATCATGGTGGTACGCGGCAAGCTCTCCGACGTGGTGCCCGAAGACGTGCTGAAGGCCTTCTGCGAGCGGGTGCCCCACGCCCGGGTCGCCGAACTCCGCGACGCCGGGCACACCGCGGCCGGCGACGACAACGACGCGTTCACCGCCGCGGTCGTCGACTTCGTGGGCGATCTGCGCGACTGACGACTGCGGCGCGGATCTTGGGGGACGAGTCAGGCGACGACCGGGCTCTCGGTCGGCGTCGCTGCGACCCAGTGCATCCCATCGATCCCGGGCGCCACCGCGTCCGGATCGCCGATGCGCGCCCAGTCGAGACGTGACACCGGATCGGTCAGCGGACGGTCGGCGCGCCGATGACATCCACGGGACTCATCGCGGTGCAGCGCGGCCGCCACCACCGCGCCGGCGACCATCGTGGCCGCGGCGTCGGCGACATCGGCGAACGATCGCAGCGGCCGCACCGGGGCGCCCGCGACCAGATCCGCCACCGCGGCCAGACCCGCGGCGTCCCGGGTGACGCCGGCTCCGGCCGACATCGCGTCCTGCAACACCGTGCGGTCGCATCGTGCTGCGCGGGTGAGCATCTCGACATCGAACCTCGGAGAACAGCCGACCGGGGCCGTCGGCACACCGGCACGATCGGCCGCCGCCTGCGCGACCCGCCGTCCCATCACCAGACCCTCCAGCAGACTGTTCGAGGCGAGACGGTTCGCGCCGTGCAATCCGGTGCGTGCGACCTCCCCCGCGGCGAACAATCCGTCGACGGTGGTGTCGCCGCGCTCGCCGGTGACCACGCCACCGCAGAGGTAGTGCGCCCCGGGGACGATCGGGATGAGGTCGGTGCGGGGATCGAGGCCGATGGCGCGCACACCGGCGGTGACCGTCGGGAACCGTTGTGCAACATCGGGTACGTCGCGGGCATCGAGGTACATGCACGACCGGCCCGAGGCCATCATCGCCGAGTGCACGGCGTGCGCGACGACGTCACGCGGGGCGAGATCGCCGAGCGGATGGACGCCCGCGGTGATCGAGACACCGGCCGCGTCGACGAGACGCGCCCCCTCGCCGCGCACGGCCTCACTGATGAGCGTGCGCCGACCCCGCGCACCGGCGGTGTGGAGCATCGTGGGGTGGAACTGCACGAACTCGAGGTCGGTGACCGCGGCACCGGCACGCAGCGCGAGCGCGACCCCGTCGCCCATCGATCCCTCGGGATTGGTGGTGGCCGCATAGATCTGGCCGATGCCGCCGGTGGCGAGCAGCACGCTCGGCGCATGGATGGTCACCGCGCGTCCCGTCCCGTCGCGTGCGGTCACACCGAACGCGCGTCCCTCGGCATCGGTGGCGACGGCGATGACCATGGTCTCGGCGCGGACACCCACGCGCCCGGTCACCATGTGCGGACGAAGCGCCTCCCACAGCGCGCGCTCCACCTCGGCCCCAGTGGCGTCGCCACCGGCATGGATGATCCGCCGCACGGAGTGTCCACCCTCGCGGGTCCGCAGCAGTGTTCCGTCGAGGTGGGCGTCGAACCGCGCGCCCCAGGCGATCAACGCCGCAACGGCATCGGGTCCGTCGGCGAGGATCGACCGGGCGGCGAGGGGGTCGGTGTGTCCGGCGCCCGCGGCCAGGGTGTCGGCGAGGTGCGCATCGACCGAGTCGTCGGGATCGGTCGGGTCGACGACGGCGATTCCGCCCTGTGCGTAGCGCGTGGAGGTGTCCGATCCGGGGGTCCGCCGGGATCCCTTGGTCGCGACGATCACCGACAACCCGAGTTCGGCGGCGTGGATCGCCGCGGTGAGACCCGCGACGCCGGCGCCGACGACCACGAGGTCGGCGCGATTCCCGTCGTGTGCCATGTCGCCTCCAGGCTGCATCGAATCCGGTTTTCGACTGTCAGTCGAAAACAGGGTCCACGCTACGCCTGTGTGCGGCGATCCGGGTGACTCAGGTGTCGAAGGTGACGGTGACCTCGTCGGACACGGGCACCGCCTGGCACGCCAGGGTCAGCCCCATCGCGAGGTCGGAGTCGACGAGGGTGTCGTTCTTGCGCATGTGCACCTCGCCGCTGACCACGCGACAGGCGCACGAGCTGCACTCCCCCTCGCGGCACGAGAACGGGGCGTCGTGTCCGGCGGCGAGCAGCACGTCGAGCAGTGTCGCCGACCGCGGCCAGGCGAGGTCGATCGACGTCCCGGCCAGCGTCACCGCGACCGACGCGTCGTCGTCGCCACTGGAGACCGACACCTCGATGTCGCTGAACGGATCGCCCGACAGGGAGATGTACCGCTCGGTGTGGGTGAGCGCAGCCGGGATACCGATCTGCTCGGCGGTCTCCTCGACCACCGCCATGAACGGCGGCGGCCCGCAGATGAACAGCTCCCGATCGGCCTTGTCGCGCATGAGGTCGGCCATGGCCGCGGCGTCGGGCAGACCGCGTTCGCTCTCGAGCCAGTGCGTCACGGCGAAGCGGTCGGGGAACTCGGCGATCATCTCGTCGATCTCGGCGGAGAAGATCGCGGAGTCGGCGTCGCGGTTGGCGTAGATGAGGTGCACCGACGACAGTCCGCCGATGAGGGTCGACTTCGCGATCGACATCAGCGGGGTGATGCCGCTGCCCGCGCCGACGAGCAGGAGGTCGTTGGCGTAGGAGCGCGGGTAGAACGATCCCGACGGGCTGAGCACCGTGATGCGTTCACCGACGGTCACGTTGTCGCACAGCCATCCCGAGGCGACACCGCCGTTCACGCGCTTGACCGTGACGATCAGGTCGTCGTCGAGATGCGGTGAGCTCGACATCGAATAGCACCGCGCGACAGCGGTTCCCGAGCCGTCGGCGCCGGGGATCTTCAGGGTGAGGAACTGCCCCGGGTGGTATCGGAACCGGCTGAGGATGCGGTCGGGGACCTCGAAGACGATGGAGACCGAATCAGGCGTCTCGCGGATGACGTCGACGACCTCGAGTTCATGGGCGCGGCTCTCGAGCCGGCTCGCCGCCGCCTGCTCCGGAGTGTCGGACGGGCTCACTGGCCGATGCGCTGGCCTGCGGCCATCGGTCGGGCCATCACGTCCTGGTAGCGGCCGCCGAGCAGTCGCGGGAGGGCGTCGAACAGGCGGGCGTCGGGCCCGATGAGCACCTTCGGCTTGTTCTTCTCGATACCCTTGATGATCTTCTTCGCCGCGGTCTCGGGGCGGGTGAAGGCGATCTTCTGGAAGTTGTCGTCCTTGACCTTCAGGTCCTGGGCGAACTCGCCGCTCTGTCGGCCGTTGCGGACGATGCCGGTCTTGATGCCGCCCGGGTGCACACACGTGACACCCACGTTGTGGCCGGCGCTGATCATCTCCTGCCGCAGCGACCCGGTGAACCCGCGGACGGCGAACTTCGCTGCGTTGTAGGCACTCTGGGCCGGGATCGACATGAGCCCGAACACCGACGACACGTTCACCACATGGCCGTCACCGGAAGCGATGAGGTCGGGCAGGAAGGCCTTCGTGCCGTGCGCGACACCCCAGAAGTCGATGCCCATGATCCAGTCGAAGTCGTCCCACGTCATGTCGACGATGGAGGCGCTGAGCGAGACCCCGGCGTTGTTGATGATGACGTTCGCCCCACCGAAACGGCTGCGGACGTCCCCGGCGTGGGCGAGGAAAGCCTCGCGGTCGGCGACGTCGAGGGCGAACGGGGCCGCCTCGGCGCCAGCCTTCTCACACAACGCGACCGTCTCCGACACCGCGTCGAGGTTGACGTCGGACAGGGCCAGGCGCGCACCCTTGCCCGCGAGTTGGACGGCCAGGCTGCGGCCGATCCCCGATCCCGCTCCGGTCACGACGACGGTCTTGCCCGCAAGTGTCTTCAACGCAGTGTCATGCTTTCTCGTAGAGCAGCTCTCGTACCACTCCGCCGGACGGCAGAGCCAGATGCCCGAACGGGTCGACCCGCACGGATGTGTCGGCGAACGGGTCGATCAGCGACGGCGGCGACGGCCTTCGAGCTCGGCGAGCACCTCGTCGGGCAGCGACCGCGACATCTTGTAGATCTTCGTGGTCAGACGTCCCTTGATGAGACCGGCCTCGTAGAAGAACGTCAGCATGGGTCCACACATGAACGTGGCGTTCTCGCGGTAGCGCGGCGACCGCTGCGCGGCCTTCCAGCCGGCGAGCTGACCGATGCCCACCGACCGGTAGGCCTGTGAGTCGACCAGGGTCGGCATCACCAACAGGGTCAGCAGCGCGATCAGCACACGGTTGACCGCGAGCGCGATCGGTCCGCACTTCTCGGTCGCCTGGATGAGCTCGTTGCGGGCGAAGGTGATGTGCCGCGCCTCCTCGAGCACGTGGATCTTCATCAGCTGGCGCACGTGCGGCTGGATGGTCTCGTCGGCCATCGACTCACGCTGCACACGGTCGAGCACCTCCTCGACGAGGAGGGTGCCGGCGTAGACGAGCGGGCCGTGGGGGATGAAGCCGATGAGTCGCAGCGGCATCGACAGCAGCTTCGGGCGGCGGTACGGCTCCATCTCGGTCTTGTTGATCAGGCGACCGAACATGGTCGAGTGCCGGGTCTCCTCGGCGATCTCGGTGAGCGAGTACAGGGTGTGCTCGTCGGCGAGGTTGTCGTTGGTGAAGACCCCGCGGAGCAGGTTGGTGCACAGGCCGACCTCGGCGTTGATGCCGTAGGTGAGGATCGCGACGGCCTCGGCGCGGCTCAACGTCAGTTTCTGCGCGTCGTCGAGCCCCTCGTAGACCTCGGTGCCGACGAGCGTGCCGCGCTTCTCGGTCGACCAGGCCTTCTCGGGGTCGATGTCGGCGTCCCAGTCGATGTCGAGCTCACCGTCATAGACACGATCCGCGGTCGACCGCAGCAGACGCTCGGCGATGGCCATGCGCTCGTCGATCTCCGACGGAGTGGGCCCTGCGGGCGTGGTGGCGGGCGCGTAGTCGTCGACGGTCACGATGAGTTCCTCTCACACAGGGTTTGACGAGCTCGAACGCCGCACGCAGGGCGTGGGCATGACAATTGTTGAGATAACGGTACTGGGCTGACAGAGGGTGTCAAGACGTCCATCAGCGATCCACCGACCCCGGTAAGACGCTCTCCGGGCGCCGCGACGCGGCGGGGACGATCCGCACGAGCCGACGGCTGAGAGCGTCACCGAACAGGCCGTGCGCCCTCGCCAGGTCCAGGTAATCGGCGAAAAACAGGTCCAGGCGTGCACCGCGCCGGTTGCTGCGACGCGCGGCCCACTGGCTGCGACGCACCATCAGGCCGGTCTCGCGATAGGCCTCGGGCGCGATGAGCGTGCGGGCCACCATGCGGAGCACGAGACCCGACACCACCGAGTAGAAGAAGGTGCGCAGCGGTCCCTTGCGATCCATCGACGCCTCGAAGTCGAGGCGGGCGAACTCGCTGAGGCGACGGATCGACCGTTCGTGCAGCGCAGCGACCTGCCGCACGTGCGGTTGCACCGACCGGTCGGCGGCGAGGGTGGTGACCAGTGCACGGGTGCACGACTCGGCCATCAGGTAGATCGACGCGGTCATCGCCCCCGCCGGGATCAGCAGCGTGTAGCGCTCGAGGAGCCAGGCCAGCCTCGGGTGCGGGTGCGGGAGCAGGCCCGTCACCGTGATGAGACGTCCGAACATCGCGGTGTTCGTGGTCCGGATGTTGATGGTGGCGAAACCCCAGCGTGCGGTGTCGTCGGCGAGGGTCTGGTCCTCGCCGATGCGACGGAACTCGAGCATCGACTGCGAGGTGTTCGCGAACACGCACAGCGTCAGGAGGTTCACCAGTTCACGGCGGGCGAGCTCGGCCCGCTTCGGGGCGGGCATGCGTTCCCACAGCCGCGTCCCCGACACCGACACGAGGTGCTCGGGCAGCCAGGCGGCCGTCTCCGACGGGGCCGCCGACCAGTCGATGTCGAGATCGGCGTCGAAACGCTGGTCGACGGTGGCGATGAGGAACCGCTGCGCCGCACGTTCCCGGTCGGCGATGGAACGACGACGGGGCCGGCGATCGGTATCGGGGGCCGCGTCGGCCGCGCCGACCCGGTCGATTCCGATGTTCGAAGTCATCACATTCCCCATTCGCGGATCTGGTGCACGATATGACCCCGAATCCTACGTAATCCGGGCCTCATATGTAATTCAAGACACATGCGGGCCGAAGTGTAAGACACATCACCACACTCGGGAGAGGGGACAGTGCCATGACCGAGGATCTGGGACGTGCCACGCCGCGCTCGCCGCACGACGATTCCGACTATCGCGGCGACGCGGCCATCGTGATCAAGGGGGTCGAGATCCCCGTGACGGTCGAGATGAAGGGGTACCGAGAACCGATCGACGGCATCTACCGGTGGATCGGTCGGGTGGGCAAGAACGAGCGCCTCACCGCCGCCGTCGGCGACGCCAAGCGGATCCGCGTCATCGTGAAGACGCCGCACAGCGCGCAGGAGGCCTACCTGGGCGATCCCGATTTCTGGGACCGCTTCCGGATCAACGGCAAGAGCACCCCGCCGTTCGCGGTCGCCACCGACATCGACATCGACATCGACATCGACGCCGACGATCCGGACGCCGCGACCGCCTGACCCCCTCCGCACGACACCCCTCGGTGAGCCGATGTGCGCGAGGTGTGTGCGCAATGCCCGATTCGATGGAAACGTGGGGTGATGACGCTCGCGCACACCGATCCCAGCCGCCACGACCGCACCGACCGTGGTGCCCCCGCACTGGTGCTGGGACCCCTCCTCCGGTTCGTCGACGAGTCGCGCGCGACCATCTGGGTCGAGACCGACCGGGCCACCGCGGTGCGCATCGACACCTCCGTCGGCGTCTCCGCGCAGACCGACACCTGGGGCGTCGGTGGACACCACTACGCGATCGTGGTGCTCGAGGGCCTGCCTGCGGACACACAGCTCGACTACTCGGTCGTCCTCGGCGACGACACCGGTTCCGACGCGGTGTGGCCGCCCGACGGGGAGCAGTGCCGACTGCGCACCGCGGCCGTCGGGGCCGACGTCACGATCGCGTTCGGCTCCTGCCGTCGCGGTGACACCTACGACGAGGAATCACTCGGACGGATCGGCGCGGACGCGCTCGTCGGTCTCGCGCACCGGGTGAACACCGAAGCACCACAACGCCGCCCCGATCTGTTGATGCTGCTCGGCGACCAGGTGTACGCCGACGACCCGTCACCGGAGATCCTCGCGCGCCTGCACCGGCATCGCGCGCAGACCGGCGGGCAGGGTGGTGCGGTCCCGGGTCGGGGCGCGCTGGACGACGAGGTGGCCGACGAGATCTGCGACCTCGAGGAGTACACCTGGCTCTACGCCGAGTCGTGGGGGACGCCCGAGGTGCGCGCACTGATGGCGGCCGTTCCCAGCTGCATGATCCTCGACGACCACGACCTGCGCGACGACTGGAACTCATCGATGGACTGGCGGCGCGCCGTCACCGCCGCGCCCTGGTGGCCGCGTCGGGTCGTCGGAGCCTTCACCTCGTACTGGATCTACCAGCACCTGGGCAACCTCTCGCCGGAGTCACTCGCCGCCGACCCCGTCTACGCCGCGGTGCGCGGGGCGGCCACCGACACCGAACGTGAGCAGATCCTCGCCGACTTCGCGCTGCGCGCCGACGCCGAACCCGACTCCGCCCGATGGAGTTTCGTTCGTGATCTGGGAACCACACGCCTGATCGTGATCGACTCGCGGTGCTCCCGCGATCTCGATCCGGAGCGTCGCACGATGCTCGACGACACCGAGTGGCAGTGGCTGCGGACGGTCGCCACCGAGACCGACGCGCGCCACATCGTGTTCGGCACGTCGCTGCCCTATCTGATGCTGCCTGCGCTGCATCACCTCGAGCAGTGGAACGAGGCCGTCGCCCAGGGTGCCTGGGGTCCGCGGGCGGCGAAGCTCGGCGAGAAACTGCGCCTGGAACTCGATCTCGAACACTGGGCGGCGTTCGACAACTCCTTCGACGCAATGGCCGACCTCGTCGGCGACCTCACCTCCCGCGCCACACCACCGGCCTCGGTGGTGTGGCTCTCGGGCGACGTGCACTGCTCCTACGTCGCCGAGGCGGAGTTGGTCGGCCGCGCCACACCCGACACCACGCTGTGCCAGCTGACGATGTCGCCGTTCCGGAACCCGTTGGAGCGTCCCGTGCGCGCGGTCAACCGGATCGCGGTGAAGGCACCGATGGTGAAGCTCATGCGGGCACTCGCCAAGCGCGCCGGGGCGGGTCCGTCACCGATGTCGTGGAAGGCCACGGCCGGTCCCTGGTTCGACAACGGCGTGATGTCGCTGACGGTCAGCGGCGAGCGGATCAGCGTCCGCGTCGAGCACGCCTTCGTCGACGACGATGGCGCACAACGGTTGTCGCAGACCCATGTCGCCGATCTCACCGCCGGCCCGCCGAGCTCAGCGGCGCAATGACGCCAACAGACCCTCGGGAAGTGACCGCGACGCCCGGTACAGCAGCGTGGTGACGCGGCCTCGGATGAGACCGGCCTCGCCGAAGAATCTCAGCATCGGTCCACAGGCGAACGTCGCGTTCGCGCGGTAGTGCGGCGACCGCTGCGCGACCAGCCAGCCGCGGGTGGGTGAGATGCCGACCGAGATGTAGGCGCGGGGATCGATCAGTGTCGGCATCACGATCAACACCAGCAGCCCGATCAGCACCCGGTTGATCGCGAGCGAGATCGGCCCGCAGTTCTCGATCGCTTGCACGAGTTCGGTACGCGCATAGGTGATGTGGCGCGCCTCCTCGAGGATGTGGATGCGCATCATCTGCCGGACGTGGGGTTGCACGTTCTCGTCGCGGGTGGCCTCGCGCTGCACCGCGTCGAGCATCTCCTCGACGATGAGGGTGATCGCGAAGATGAGCGGCCCGTGGGGCACGAAACCCATCAGGCGCAGCGCCCAGTTCAGCGGTGCGGGCGCGGGCCAGGCCGGCATGTCTGCCTTGTTGATCAGTCGCCCGAACATCGTCGAGTGCCGCGTCTCCTCGGCGACCTCGGTCAGCGAGTAGAGCACCTGCGGTTCGGTGAAGTCCTCGACGTGAAAGACCCTGCGCAGCAGGTTGTTGCACAGTCCCATCTCGGCGACGATGCCGTAGCTCAGGACCGCGACCGCCTCGGCACGCCCCAGCGTCAGCTGCTGTTCGGGGGTCAGCGCGTCCCACATCTTCGTGCCGAACAGCGTTCCGCGGCGCTCGGTGAGCCACGCCTTGGTGGGGTCGAGGGGAGCGTCCCAGTCGATGTCGAGCTCGCCGTCGAGGGCGTTGTCGGCGGTCGAGCGCAGCAACCGTTCCGCGGTGGTGCGCGGGTCACCCGTACCCGCCGACCCGACTCGGTGACGAGCGGTGTCGAAGTCGACGCTCACGGTCGACCCCCTCCCCGACGCCGGCCCACGACGCCTCTCAACATCAGTTGAGCGCCAACCCTGCGCCGCTGTCGTTCGCGTGTCAAGGGTCACAACGCCGCTCTGGACGAACTCCGACGAACCGGTGCCGACGGTGGACTTCAGCACGTCACCGGCGGTCCGTAGGGTGGATCGAGTACCTCACGCATCACCATCACCATCACCGACTCGAGATCACGGTTCGGCGTCCGATCCACAGGAGGCACCCATGGCCAGCTATCGAGTGATCAACCCCACCGGCGACGTCGTCGCGACCAAGGACATCGACAGCGCCGACGACGCGTATTCGTGGTTCAAGGAGAGCCAGGAGGACAACACCGAACTCGGGTGGCGCCTCGAGGTCGACCACGACGGCGAATGGGCCTTCGTCGACGACTCCGAGGGCACCTCGAACTGATGGCGATCGCATCGACCAACCCGGCAACCGGGGAGACGATCCGGGAGTTCGACGCGCTGTCGGACTCCGAGGTCGAGGAAAAGCTCGCCACCGCCGCGCGGGTCGCACGGGAGTACCGCCACACCGGTTTCGACGAGCGGGCCGCGGGACTGCGTCGGGCCGCCGACATCCTCGACGCCGACACCGACACGTTGGCCGCCACCATGACCGCGGAGATGGGCAAGACCATCGCCGCGGCCAAGGCCGAGATCGGCAAGTGCGCCAAGGGGCTGCGGTACTACGCCGACGCCGCGCCGGCGATGTTGGCCGACGACATCGCCGACGCGGACGCCGTCAACGCCTCGCGGGCGCTGCACCGTTTCCAACCGCTGGGCGTGATCCTCGCGGTCATGCCGTGGAACTTCCCTCTGTGGCAGGTCATCCGCTTCGCCGGTCCCGGCCTCATGGCCGGCAACGTCGGACTGCTCAAGCACGCGTCGAACGTGCCGCAGACCGCGCTCTACCTCGAGGAGCTGTTCCGGCGGGCGGGTCTGCCCGAGGGCGTGTTCCAGACACTGCTCATCTCGTCGGGGCAGATCGAGGACATCCTCAAGGACCCCCGGGTCGCCGCGGCGACACTCACCGGCAGCGAGGGAGCAGGCCGCGCGGTCGGTGAGACCGCGGGCGCCCAGCTGAAGAAGGTCGTGCTCGAACTCGGCGGATCCGACCCGTTCGTGGTGTTGCCGTCGGCCGATCTCGCCGCCGCGGCGAAGACCGCGACCACCGCGCGTTGCCAGAACAACGGGCAGTCGTGCATCGCGGCCAAACGGTTCATCGTCCACACCGACGTCTACGACGAGTTCGCCGAACTCTTCGTCGCCGAGATGGCCGCACAGAAGGTCGGCGACCCGACCGCCGACGACACCGACATCGGACCCCTCGCCACCGAGCAGGGCCGTACCGACGTCACCGATCTCGTCGACGACGCCGTCGCGAAGGGCGCGAAGGTGCTCACCGGCGGCACCGTGCCCGACGGTCCGGGCTGGTTCTACCCGCCGACAGTCATCTCCGAGATCACCACGGAGATGGACATATACGGCGAAGAGGTCTTCGGGCCGGTGGCATCGCTGTACCGCGCCACCGACATCGACGACGCCCTGCGGATCGCCAACGACACCGACTTCGGTCTGGGGTCGAACGTGTGGACCACCGACGACGCCGAGATCGAGCGCTGCATCGACGAACTGGAGGCCGGCCAGGTGTTCGTCAACGGCATGACCACGTCGTACCCGGAGATCTCGTTCGGGGGCATCAAGAACAGTGGTCACGGGCGCGAGCTGGCCACGTTCGGCATCCGCGAGTTCTGTAACGTCAAGACCGTCTGGGTCGGCCCCACGGGGAAGAACGAATAAGAAGGAGAGAGCGTGAGCACGGTGCAGGTCAACAGGGGGCGTCGGCGCCCGGTCGTGATGTCGATGATCGTCGCGGTGATGGCCGCGCTCGGTCTCGTCGCCGGCACGGCGAGTGCCAGTGCGGCACCGCTCGGCCCGATCGCGAAGCTCGACGTCGATCGCTATCTCGGTGTGTGGAATCAGGTCGCGGCGATCCCGCAGCCGTTCAACATCGACTGCCTGCGCAACACCCAGGCCCGCTACACCCTGATCGACCCGAACAACATCAAGGTCGAGAACACCTGCACCAAGTTCACCGGTCAGCGCAGCGGCATCACCGGCAACGCCCGTGTCAACGACCAGAGGACGAAAGCGCAGCTGCACGTCAGCTTCCCGGGTGTGCCGTTCCAGAGCTCGAAGTCGGGCCCGACGAACTACATCGTCACCTACATCGCGCCCGACTACTCCTGGGCCCTGGTCGGTAGCCCCGAACGTCTCTCGGGCTTCGTGCTCAAGCGCGACAAGCAGGTGTCGAGTGCACAGTGGCGGCAGATCAAGAACGTGATCGTCTCGCGCGGTTACAACCTGAACCTGTTCATCACCACGCCCATCGACGGTGCGTACCCGAACGTGACACCCCTCGCGCTCGTTCGCTGACACCCGTTCCACCACAGAGCCCCGCCGGGTCCGCCCGGCGGGGCTCTGTGCGTCGTGGGTGGCCGAGATCGTCCCCGTGACGACCCTCCGACGGCGATATGCCCTCGGCACCCGCTCAGGGGGACGATCTCAGCAGCGCGCCTTGACGCCGCTGCGGACACGTAGTTGGCTGCTCCTCGGTGACCTTGCGCCCGACAGCTTCGCCCGATCGGTCCCCCAGTGCGCAGGGATGACACATGAACACTCCATCCTTCGGAGCGCCCCGACGCGGGTGAACCGCCATCGGCCGCGCAGGCCTCGTACCGACGTCGGCGCCCTCGCGCTGCTGGCGCTATGGCGCGACCATGTCGAGAGCACCGAGCACCGAATCTGTCGCGGCAGCGATTCGCCCGTTGCGGCACAGCGTCGTTGGGCAGGGGAGACCGGGTGCCCCGCGTGCGACGGCGAGCTGCTCGGCGACTCGCGCGCTCGCCTACAAGGGCTCATCGCGAACGGCGGCCGTCGCGCCCACCGACTCGCCGTGGAGGTGGACCGACTGGACGAGCGATACCGCGCGGTCACCACGGAGATCCCCTCGTACCGATCGAGACCATGGTGGAACCGGCGGATGCCGTGGCGTTGACGTCACCGAGCGCAGAAAACTGCCCCCAGGGCGTGTCTCGAGGGGAATGGTCCCTCGGACACCCGGCTGGGGGCAGTTGTCAGCAGCGGTTCAGAAGTAGTGCGACCGGCCGGCGACCACGCGACCGTGGCTGCCCGAGAAGGCCAGTGCGACACCGATGACCGCCAGCACGATGCCGACGATCCACATCCACTGGATCGGGATGATCAGACCGATGACGATCAGGATGAGTCCCAGGATCGTCATGAGGTCCCGTAGTCGACCGAGAGGCGCTTCACGCCGTTGAGCCACCCCGACCGCAGTCGTTCGGGCTCGGCCAGCTTGGTGATGTCGGGCATGTGGTCGGCGATGGCGTTGAAGATCAGGTTGATCTCCATGCGCGCCAGGTTCGCACCGATGCAGTAGTGCGTGCCGTGGCCACCGAAACCGACGTGCGGGTTGGGATCTCGCAGGATGTCGAACGTGAACGGATCGGTGAACACGTCCTCGTCGTAGTTGGCTGAGCCGTAGAACATGCCGACGCGGTCGCCCTTCTTGATCTGCACACCGTCGAGCACGAGATCCTCACGCGCCGTGCGCTGGAACGAGTTGACCGGAGTGGCCCACCGGACGATCTCGTCGGCCGCGGTCGTGGGGCGCTCGCGCTTGTAGAGCTCCCACTGATCGGGGTGGTCGAGGAACGCGTTCATGCCGTGGGTGATCGCGTTGCGGGTGGTCTCGTTGCCGGCCACCGACAGCAGGATGAAGAAGTATCCGAACTCGATCTCCGACAACGCTTCTCCGTCGAAGTCCGCGTTGACAAGCTCGGTCACGATGTCCTCGGCCGGGCAGGTCTTGCGCGCCTCGGCCATCTGGTAGGCGTATCCGAGCACCTCTGCCGACGCGGTGGTCGGATCGACGGTGAACTCGGGGTCGTCGGCGTTCATCATCGAGTTCGACCACTCGAAGAGCTTGTGCCGGTCCTCCTGCGGGACGCCGAGCAGATCGGCGATGGCCTGCAGCGGCAGCTCGACGGCGACCTGGTGCACGAAGTCGCCCCGACCGTTCGCGGCGGCGTCCTTCACGATGGTCTCGGCCGCGGCGGCCAGCTTCTCCTCCAGGCCGTGCACGGCGCGGGGGGTGAACAGCCGCGACACCAGCTTGCGCAGGCGCGTGTGCTCCGGCGGGTCGTGGTTGATGAGCAGCGCCTTGGTGATCTCGAGGGCCTCGGGAGGCATCGTGTCCTCGAACCGCATGATGACGCCGTTGTCGTTGGTCGACCACAGGGCGTCGTTCTTCGAGATGTCACGCACGTGCTCGTGCTTGCTGACCACCCAGTACCCGCCGTCGGTGAAGCCACCGCCCTTGCCCGGCTTCTGGGCGTTCCACCACACCGGCGCGGTCTTGCGCAGCTGGGCGAACTCGTGGATCGGGAGGCCCTTCTCGAGCAGATCGGGGTCGGTGAAGTCGAACCCGTCATGCATGAACGGGCAGGCGGCGGGATCGGTCGCGGCGCCGGCAATACGATCGAGGGAGGTCATTCGTCTCCTGGTGGTACGTCCCGCCGCCGATCTCGTCGGATCACGGCAGCGGTGAGGTCGGCCCGTCGGCGAGACGGGTATGCGTAGTATCGAGGCCAGTGGTACCGATACCAATGGATACGATACCACTGGATCAGGAAGGTGTGTGCGTGGTCACGTCGAATACTTCGACCGCTCTCGGATCGGCCGGTGAACCGGCTCGTCGGGGCGGCGCGCCCGCGGCACCGACACCGCGTGGCGGCCGGCCGAGGGACATGACGATCGACGCCCGCGTGCTGCCGGTGGTCCGCGATCTGCTTGTCGAGGTCGGCTGGAACGACCTGAGTGTGCGCGCGGTCGCGGCGAGGTCGGGCGTGGCCCGGGCGACCATCAACCGCCGCTGGGAGACGAAGGCGGAACTGGTGTTGCACGCGGTCCTCAACGACCGGATCGTGCTGGAGGACATCGGCACCGACCAACCCGGCGGATGGATCGACGACCTCATCCGACAGAGCCGTCAGATCTTCGGTCACCCCGATCTGCGCTCGGCCCTGCCCGGTCTGCTCAGCACGTTCGAACAGGACCCCGGTCTCCGCAATCAGCTGTGGAGCGGGTTGGCCGGTCCCGCGGCCGAGCGGTACGCCGTCCAGGGCGCGCCGGCGCGGCGCGATCAGGCCGAGACCGACGCCCTGGCCATGATCATCATCGCCGCGGGAACCGCCATGTTCGCCAGCGTGCTCGCCACCGACATCACCACCGATCCGATCCGCGACCGCATCGACGAACTGCTGCACATGATCGGCCGCGAGGTCGTCGGCGGGGACGGGGACGCGCAGGACGGGGAGCAGAAGGCCTGATC
The DNA here is from genome assembly GCF_000964005.1 of Williamsia herbipolensis. Lineage (GTDB taxonomy): Bacteria > Actinomycetota > Actinomycetes > Mycobacteriales > Mycobacteriaceae > Williamsia_A > Williamsia_A herbipolensis. Next base: position 8,020 of record NZ_JXYP01000004.1, on the reverse strand, counting down.
AGGCCCCGGTGAACCTCGCCGCGCGACGCTCGACGAACGAGGTCACGCCCTCGGCGCCGTCGGCGGTGGTGAACAGTCCCGCGACGGTCGGTTGCAGCTTCTCGACGGTCGCGGTGGTGTCGGGAAGCGCCGACTGCGCTGAGGCCAGGGTGGCCCGGACGCCCAGTGGGGCGGCCTTGTCGACGATGGACCGCGCGATGCGCACAGCGGCCTCACGGGCGGTCCCCTGCGGGGCGATCTCCTGGATGAGGCCGATCCGGAACGCCTCGTCGGCGTCGAACTCGTCGCCGGTGAGCATCCACCGCATCGCGTTGCCCCACCCCGCCTCGCGGGTGAAACGCAGTGTCGCGCCCCCGAACGGGTAGATGCCGCGCTGGACCTCGAGCTGCGTGAAGCGCGCGGTGGTGTCCGCGACACGGATGTCGGCCGCGAGCAGCAGTTCGATCCCCAGCGTCATCACCCAGCCCTGCGCCGCGGCGACGACGGGTGTGGTCCACGGCCCGTCGAGGCGCCACGGGTCGCGCGAGCCCTCGGGCACCAGTACCTCGCCGGCCAGAACGGCCGCACCGACGTCGGCGAGATCGAGCCCGGTGGTGAAGTCGGCGCCGTGGGCGAAGAGGACGCCACACCACACATCCGGGTCGTCCTCGACGATCGCGTAGGCGCGGGCCAGATCGGCCAGCAGATCCCGATTGAAGGAGTTGCGCTTCTCGGGTCGGTTGAGCCCGATCAGCAGGAGGTGGCCGTCGCGCTCGAGGGTGAGGGTCGCGAGAGAGGGGTCCGTGGTCATGGTCCGAACCATACTATGGTTCTCACCATAAATGGTTCGGACCGACCGACTCAGTGCTTCTCGGCGAGCACCACGGCGAACCGGTCGTCGGGGTCGCTCCAGATCTGCTCGACCCCGAAACCGGCGGCGGTGAGCTCCTCGGTGATCCCCGAGCGCCGGAACTTGGCGGAGATCTCGGTGCGCATCTGCTCGCCCTCGGCGAACTCGACCTCGAGATCGAGGTCGCGCACGTGGACGGTCATGGCCCGTCGCGCCCGCAACCGCATCTCGACCCACTCGTTGTCGGTGTCGAACAGCGCCACGTGGTCGAAGCCGTCGAGATCGAAGTCGCCACCGAGGCGGCGGTTGATGACCGCGAGCACGTTGCGGTTGAAGTCGGCGGTCACACCACGCGCGTCGTCGTAGGCGGGCACCACGATCGACTCGTCGACCACGAGGCCCACGCCGATGATGAGGTGCTCACCGGGACGCAGAGCGGCGGCGACACCGGCGAGGAAGGCCGCCCGGTCGGCGGGCACGAGATTGCCCAGCGTCCCACCCAGGAACGCGACGGTCCGGTTGGCGTGGTCGGGGATGGACGCGGCGGTGTCGATGAAGTCGCTGACGATGCCGGCGACGCGCAGATCGGGGTACTCCACCGCCAGCTCGTCGACCGCACCCTGCAACGCGGTGACCGAGACATCCTGCGGCACATAGGTGGTCAACGTCCCGGCGCGGATCCCGGCGTCGAGGAGCAGGCGCGTCTTCTCCGACGACCCCGAGCCGAGCTCGACGAGCGTGGTCATGCCGGTCGCGGCGGCGATGTCGTCGGCGTGGGCGGCGAGGATCGCCTTCTCGGTACGGGTCGGGTAGTACTCGTCGAGCGTGGTGATGACCTCGAACAGCTCACTGCCCCGCTGATCGTAGAACCACTTGGGCGGCAGGTGTTTCGGCGATGCCGTGAGACCGGCACGCACATCGGTGACGAGGGCCTCGTCGACCTCGTCGGGGTTGATGTGGATCTCGAGTGCCTCGGTCGAGACGGGATGGGACACGGGTTGCCTCCTCAGGGGGCTCAGGGTGGAGCAGGTCGAAGGAATCGAACGGTTCTTCACAGGGGGTGCGTCGTCACCGATCCCGCGGTCGCGACGATCAGCGATCGGTCGGGCACGGGCTCCCAGGTGCGGTCCCCATCGTGTGGGTCCGAGTCGAGGGGTTCCGAGGCCACCCACACGTCGTCGTCGGTGACAGACGTCGACAGCGAGTGGTGGACGGCGGTGCCCCACAACGTGGTCCCATCGCCGAGCAGGAGGTTCAGGCGCGAGCCGGGCCCGGACTCGTCGAGCGCGGTCACGACGCGGCGCAGCACCTCGACGGGGTCGTGGTCGCGCAGGAGGTGGCGGACGACCATCCACAACCCGGCGGAGTCGGTGGCGGCGGGCAGCCGCAGCAGGTCCTCGACGGGCACCTCGGCAGCGAGGCCGGCGAGGCTGTGCGGCCATCCGGCGACGACACCGTTGTGACTGAAGGCCCAGCGGCCGTCGACGAACGGGGCCGAGGCGGTCGCGACGACGGGCATCCCCACCGTGGCCGATCGGACCGCGGCGAGCACCGCGGTCGAGCGGGTGTGGGTCAGGACGTCGTCGACGGTGCGGTCGGTCCAGATCGGGGCGGCCGACCGATACGACGTCGCGGCAACGGGTTCCGACGGGTCGCCGGCCGAGCCGGACTCGGGCCACCAGGCGGCACCGAACCCGTCGGCGTTGGCGACGGCGCCGCAGCGCATGTCGTTCGGTGCCCAGGACTGGACGATCAGCGAGTGTCGCCCGTGGTGGAGGACGTCACCCACGGCCGCGGCGGGCCCCAGGTAACCGAGGTGTCGACACATGTGTCAGTCGACGTCTCGCGCGAGTCGGAAACCCGAGAAGATCTGCCGCCGGATGGGGTGGTCCCAGTTGCGGAACGTCGAGCGCACCGCGACCGGATCGGTGCCGAACGACCCGCCGCGCAACATGTTGTAGTCCCCGCCGAAGAACACCTCGGAATACTCGGGGTAGGGGAACATCGCGAACTCCGGGTAGGCGGTGAAGCCGCTGGAGGTCCACTCCCACACGTCGCCCACCATCTGCTCCACCCCCAGCGCCGAGGCGCCCGCGGGGTACGCACCGATGTCGGCGGGCTCGAGGTGTCGCTGCGCGAGGTTGGCGTGATCGGCCGTGGGATCGGCGTCGCCCCACGGGTATCGGGGGCCGGCGACCGATCCCCCGGTGGCCGGGTCGAAACGCGCGGCCTTCTCCCATTCGGCCTCGGTCGGCAGGCGCATCCCGGCCCAGCGCGCGAACGCCTCGGCCTCGAAATAACAGACGTGCACAACGGGTTGGTTCTCGCGGATCGGTGCCCGCACGCCGAAAGCAGTGCGCCACCATGACCCGTCGGCGTCGCGGTCCCAGAACTGCGGGGCCACGAGGCCCGCCTCGGAGCGATGCGCCCACCCGCGATCCGACCACAGCTCGCGCCGGGTGTACCCGCCGTCGTCGATGAACTCCGCGTAGCGCCCGTTGGTCACGGGGTATCGGTCGATCGCGAAGGTCGGGACCATGACCGTGTGCGCGGGCTTCTCGTTGTCGAGAGCCCACGGGTCGGTGTCGGTGCCCATCACGAACGGTCCGCCGGGGACGATGACGTGATCGGCGACCACCCGGCCGGCGCGCGGTGGGTGGGGTGCGGTGAGAACCGGCTCGCCGGAACGCAACTGGTGGGTGGCGAGCATCGTCTCGTCGTGCTGCTGCTCGTGCTGGGCGATCATCGCGAACACGAATCCCCGGTCGACGAGCGGATCGCCGGTCAGGGGTGTCGTGTCGAGGACGCTCATCGCGTGGTCGCGGACCGCAGCGGCGTAGGCACGCGCCTGGGTCGGGTCGAGGATCGGCAACCCCGGACGCGACGAGCGCGAATGACGGAAGGCGTCGTAGAGGTCGTCGAGGTCGGGGCGCAGCGGCTCGCGGCGACCGACCTCGCGGATCAACCAGAGTTCCTCCTGGTTGCCGATGTGGGCGAGGTCCCACACGAGAGGACTCATGAGAGGCGAGTGCTGCGCCCGCAGATCGGCGTCGGTGACCGCGTCGGTGAGAACGGCGGTACGCCTGCGCGCCCGACCCAGCACCTCGGCGAGGCGTGCACGGGTCGCCGCGGGGGTCTCGCCGTACGGGGTGTCCACAGCGGGATGGAAAGCAGTCATGCCGGAATCGCCTCCTGGGCGGGGGTGTGGCCGCGGGCGCAGCGCGCTGCGGCGGCGGCGAGGTCGTCGTGGTCGGTTCCTGCGGGCGTGGCCTCGGCGGCCAGCGACAGCAGATGGCTTGCCGCCGAACGGAGCTCGGCGTCGCGCAGACCGCACTGCGCGGCGCGGAGCCAGGCATCGGCGGTGGGTTCGGCGATGGCGGCGGCCGCGGCCCCGACCTCGTCGGTCGACAGCAGCGCGGTGACCGCGGCGATCGGTACCGACCACATGCCGGCGGGCTGACCGTCGAGGTAGCGCACCTCGAGGTATCCCTGCGGCCGGACCATGGGGAAGACGGTGCTGACGTGGTACGCGAGGTCGCCGGCGTCGGGACGGCGGCCGACGGCGGCATCGAGGTGCCCGTCCATCCAGTCGGCGAACGTCGCACCCGCGGGCGGTGTCCACAGGGTGCCCGCCGCGGTGCGTACGCACAGCAGCGGGACCGCGAGCACCCAGTCGGTGTAGTCGTCGATGGTCTGCGCCGGCGGGGGGATCCGAGTGCGGTCGGTCTCGAGCCACGTCCGCATCCGCTGCGACGCCCACGGCGACCCGTCGACACCGTGCAGATCCGGGGAGTTCGCGAACGCCGACATGAGGGCCGGCCCGATGGTGTGCAGCAGCGTCCATCGGGTGACCGCGTGGTCGGCGTCGACTCCGGCGTCGAGCGCGACCTGGACCGCGGCGGTGTTGCACATCATCAGGGCGCCGAAGCGGCCGCTGCGGCCGAAGCTCTCCTCCATCGCGCGGTACCGCTCGGTGGTCAGCAGACGCCGCGGTGGGCGGAACCCGTCGGCCGCTCCGGCGACCACCGCGATGCCGCGGGCGGCGAGCAATGCGCGCAGCCGCGCCTCGTCGGCCGCGAGGGCACGACGTAGCGCGCCGGTGTCGGCGAGGGGAACGCTGGAGAGTTCGATCTGGCCGCCGGGCTCGACGGAGACGACACTTCCGGAGCCCAGGGGCAGTTCGGGGGAATCAGGTGCGATGGAGCGGGGGGCGTGCTGACCGAGCGCTGCGGCGAGGTCACGCAGCTCGGGTCGGGCGGCCTCGGCGGTGAGAGCCGGTCGTGCGTCGGAGACGGGACCGAGCGGGCTCTCCTCGGCGACGCGGGTGAACCATTCCAGTTCGGCGCCGACGAGTCGCGGTGGCCCCAGCTTGAAGCACACCCGGGTCAGGTGTGCGGCGGCAGCCGGGCGAGAGGTGATCTCGCCGGAGGTGGTTGTCATGTCCGAACTCTCGTGTCAGGGCGACCGGCCTTCGGGCCGGCGCCACCTCTCGGATCGTCGCGATACTCGGCTGCTCGGTATCGGTGGCGCCGGATCCCGTGCTGTTCAGGGGCGGGGATCGGGCGGCGAGGAGTGCTGCACACCGATGCTACGGATTTTCCGTCCGACGTACATCCCCCTCCGCAACGGACCGCGGAGCGTCCGTGGCGAGGGGGAGCGTCACGACGAAGGTGGCGCCGCCGACACCGGGCCCACCCCCGCCCCCCGCCGAATCGGACGATTGCGACGACTCGCCCGTGATCGGTTCCTGGCCCGCGATCGCATGGGTGACGTCGCCGCCGTGCGCGCGGGCCAGCGCCCGGGCGATCGGGAGGCCGAGTCCCGCGCCCGTCGAGTCGCGCGCGGAATCGAGTTGGACGAGCCGGTCGAAGATCCGCTCCCGTGCGTCCGGGGGCACCCCGGGACCGCTGTCGGTCACGGTGATCCGTGCCGTCGAGCCGTCGACCGACACGTCGACGGTGACCAGGGCACGCGCGGTGTCGGTGGCCGCGCGCACCGCGTTGTCCACGAGGTTCGACACCACCTGCCCGATCCGCCCCGCGTCGACACGGATCGGCACGGCCGCGGCACCGGTGCGGCGGATGGTCACCGGACCGCCGAGCAGACGCCACCGGTCGATGACGTCGGCGACCACCTCCACGAGGTCGGTGTCGGCGAGGGTGAGCTGCGGATCGCTGTCGATGCGCGCCATGTCGAGGAGGTCGGCGACGAGTCGCGACGCGTGCTGCGACTCCCGCACCAACAACTCGGTCCACCGCGGGATGCGATCGGGGCGGTCGGTCCCGTCGCGGCGCAGGGACTCGGCCACCGCCGACAACCCGGCGATCGGGGTGCGCAGTTCGTGCGCCGCGTCGGCGAGGAACCGCTTGGTGTCGGCCTCGGCCCGGCGCGCGGTGTCGGCGGCGGCCCGCTGTGCGGTCTCGGCCGCCTCGAGGGCGTCGAGCATCTCGTCGACCGACCCCGCCGCGCGTCCGAGCTCGGTGTCGGGGGCGCGGGGGCGGAGGCGTCGACCGCGGTCGCCGGAGGTGATGCCGCGCGCGACGGCGACCATCGCATCGAGCGGCCGCAGCGCACGCCGGACGACGAGGAGCATCAGTGCAGCGGCCACCACGAGCGTCGCCGCGCCCGCGCCGAGCATCAACCACCGCAGTTGCGTCCGGACCTCGGCGATCGACGTGGTGTCGCCGAGGAGGGTGACGGTGGTGCCGCCCGGCAACCTCCGGGTCACCACCAGCGAATCGGCAGGGGGTCGCGGCGGGCCTCGATCGGGGCCCACCCCCGGCGCCGGAGGACCGTCACTCGGGTCGACGGCATCCCGTCCGCCGGGGTCTCCGCGACCACCCGGACCCGGTCGACCCGACGGCGGGACCGGGACGTCACCGGCACCGGCGTCGGGGAACGGCCCGGGACCGCCGTAGACCTCACCGTCGGAGGTGGTGACGCGCACCCGGATCGCGTCGCCCTGCAACGCGTTCGCGAGTTGCTGCGGGGAGTAGCCCTCGGACACCAGCGTGGTGGACCGGTCGGCGCGGTCGGTGAGACGGGCCGAGAGATCGCTGCGCAGTTGATGACCCAACGCGATGTCGATCGCGACCCCGACGAGGGTGAGCAGCACGGCGAACAACAGCACCACGAGCACCAGCACCCGGCGACGCAACGAGGGTGTCGGGGTGGTCGGGATGCCGTCGGGGTCCACGGGGTGTCGCCGCCCACCGATGCGACGCAACCAGGCGCTCGGGGAGGTCGCGGTCACGAGGCGACCCGGAGGACGTAACCGAGCCCTCGGACCGTGTGGATCATGCGCGGTCCGTGCGCCTCCATCTTGCGGCGCAACGCGCTGATGTGGACCTCCACCAGGTTCACGTCGTAGGCGTCGTATCCCCACACCGCCTGCAGGATCTGCGGTTTGGTGACCGTGCGCCCGCGTTGGGTGACGAGGAACTCGGCGAGCCGCAGTTCGGTCGCCGTCACATCGAGGACCGCGCCACCGCGGGTGATGGTGCCCGCGGTCGGGTCGACCAGCAGATCACCCACCGACACCGCGGCCTCGGTCCGGCCGCGTCGGCGGAGCACCGCGTCGGCCCGGGCGAGCAGCTCGTCGAGCAGGAACGGTTTGATCACGTAATCGTCGGCCCCGCTGCGCAACCCGTGGAGCCGGTCGTCGATGTGGTCGCGGGCGGTCACCATGATGATGCCCGCATCCGAACGCTCACGGACGATGTCGATGAGGTCGAAGCCGTCGCGCCCGCCGGGCAGCATCACGTCGAGGATCACCAGATCGGGACGGCGCGCGGCGATGAGTTGTTCGAGGTCGCCGCCGTCGGCGACGCCGGTGGCGGCGTACCCCGCGTCGACGAAGGCCTCCACCACCGGTTCGCGGATCGCGTCGGAGTCCTCGACGACCACGACGCGTTGCGCGGTGCTGAAGTCGCCCTGGGTCACCGGCCCATTGTGGTCTGCCATGACACCACTGTGCTCACGACTGCCTGAAGTGACGCTGAAGACCCGCTGTGGGGTCGCTCGATTCAGGATGGCTTCAGCTGCGGCCGTCACCGTCGTTGATGTCGGGCTCACCGCTCGACTCCCACGAGACACGAGACGAGGACCAGCGATGGCTGACAAGACTCCGGACAAGCCCGGCGACGACACCCCGACCGGACGCATCGACCGCCCCGCCACCCCGGTGGACCC
>NZ_JXYP01000032.1 GCF_000964005.1 Williamsia herbipolensis | reverse complement strand
CTCCGAAGCCGAACGGCGCGCCGCTCTGAGCGGATGGATCCACGAATACAATCACCACCGACCCCACACCGCCTGCAGCAACAAGCCACCCATCACCCGTTTGACCAACCTGTCGGGTCAGTACACCTAGTCCCGCGCGTCGGCGAGCGCGGCGTTGAACGTCGGGCTCGGACGCATCACCTCGGCGGTCTTGTCCCAGTCGGGGTAGTAGTAGCCGCCGATGTCGACCTTCTCGCCCTGGACCTTCGCCAGCTCCTCGACGATGGTGTCCTCGTTGCTCTTCAGCGTCTCGGCGAGCTCGCCGAAGTGCTTGGCCAGGCCCTCGTCCTCGGTCTGCGCGGCGAGTTCCTGCGCCCAGTAGAGCGCGAGGTAGAAGTGGCTGCCGCGGTTGTCGAGTTCGCCGGTCTTGCGTGAGGGACCCTTGTCGTCCTCGAGCAGCCGACCGGTCGCGGAGTCGAGCGCCTTGCCGAGGATCGTCGCGCGCTTGTCGCCGGTCTTCTTGCCGAGATCCTCGAGGCTGACCGCCAACGCGAGGTACTCGCCCAGCGAGTCCCACCGCAGGTGGTTCTCCTCGAGCAGCTGCTTGACGTGCTTGGGGGCCGAGCCACCCGCGCCCGTCTCGTACAGCCCGCCGCCGGCCATGAGCGGCACGATCGACAGCATCTTCGCGCTGGTGCCCAGCTCGAGGATGGGGAACAGGTCGGTCAGGTAGTCGCGCAGGATGTTGCCGGTCGCGGAGATGGTGTCGAGTCCGCGGATCAGGCGCTCCATCGTGTACCGGATGGCACGTACCTGCGACATGATCTGGATGTCGAGCCCGTCGGTGTCCTCCTCGGCGAGGTACGTGCGGACCTTGGTGATCAGCTCGTTCTCGTGCGGGCGGTACGGGTCGAGCCAGAACACGACCGGCATCCCCGAGTCGCGCGCCCGCGTGACGGCGAGCTTCACCCAGTCGCGGATCGGGGCGTCCTTCACGATGCACAGTCGCCAGATGTCGCCCTCTTCGACGGTCTGGGTGAGCAGCACCTCGCCGGTCGCGTTGTCGACGATGTCGGCGACACCGGCCGCGGGGACCTCGAAGGTCTTGTCGTGTGAGCCGTACTCCTCGGCCTTCTGCGCCATGAGGCCGACGTTGGGGACGGTGCCCATGGTGGTGGGATCGAACTGTCCGTTGGTCTTACAGAAGTTGACCATCTCCTGGTAGATCCGCGAGAACGTCGACTCGGGGTTGACGGCCTTGGTGTCCTTCTGACGGCCGTCGGCGCCGTACATCTTGCCGCCGGAGCGGATCATCGCCGGCATCGACGCGTCGACGATGACGTCGCTGGGGGAGTGGAAGTTCGTGATGCCGCGCGCCGAGTCGACCATCGCCAGCTCGGGGCGGTGCTCGTGGCACTTGTGCAGGTCGTCGACGATCTCCTCGCGCTTGGTGGCGGGCAGCGAGTCGATCTTGCTGTACAGATCCGACAGACCGTTGTTGACGTTGACGCCGAGTTCGTCGAACAGCTCGCCGTGCTTGGCGAACGCCTCCTTGTAGAACACGCGCACCGCGTGGCCGAACACGATGGGGTGCGACACCCGCATCATCGTGGCCTTGACGTGCAGCGAGAACATGACGCCGGTCTCGTACGCGTCCTGCATCTGCTCCTCGTAGAACTCGATGAGCGCCTTCTTCGACATGTACATGCTGTCGATGACGTCGCCGTCGGTGAGCGAGACCTTCGGCTTGAGCACGTGGGTCTCGCCGTCGGCAGTGGTGAGTTCCATGCGGACCTCGCGGTCGCCGTCGACGGTCATCGACTTCTCGCCGTGGTAGAAGTCGCCCTCCTCCATGTGCGCGACGTGGGTGCGCGACGCCATCGACCACGTGCCCATGCTGTGCGGATGCTTGCGCGCGTACTCCTTGACCGCCTTCGGTGCGCGCCGGTCGGAATTACCCTCGCGCAGAACGGGGTTCACCGCGCTGCCCAGGCACTTGGTGTACTTGTCGCGGATCGCGGCTTCCTCGTCGTTCTTGGGGTTGCCGGGGTACTCGGGGAGGTCGTACCCCTTGTCCTGCAGCTCTTTGATCGCGGCGCGCAGCTGGGGAACCGAGGCGCTGATGTTGGGGAGCTTGATGATGTTGGTCTCGGGCAACTGCGTCAGCCGACCCAGCTCGCCCAGGTTGTCGGGCACCCGCTGATCCTCGGGCAGCGTGTCGCTGAACTCGGCGAGGATTCGACTCGCCACCGAGATGTCGCTCGAGGTGACCGAGATGTCGGCCGCATCGGCGAAGGCGCGCACCACAGGCAGGAATGCGTGCGTCGCCAGCATGGGCGCCTCGTCGGTGAGGGTGTAGATGATGGTCGGCTGCTTCGCGTTCATGTTTCGCCTTCGCCTCGTAGTACGTGGACTGTTCCGGGGGTCTGCCCGTGTCCGCCTACACCAGTATCACGGACGCGCCCTGCTGCCGAGCGATGGCTCGGTCGCGCGGAGGGTCAGCCGTCGCGCGGAGGCCGTGTGAGCAGCCCGCGGATCACCTCGCGGGCGCGCGCACGCTGACCCCGCGGCACCATCGCCGCGGTCAGTCGGGGCGGGGGACATCGGTCTCCCAGCGGGCGCGCCGTTCGTCGAGCGTCTGGTCCCACCACGGTGTGCCGCGCTCGCCCAGGGCGACCTTCGCCGCCTGCACGCCGGCCCGCGACTCCGGCGACCCGTCGGTGCGTTTCACCTCGCGGCGCCACGCCATCAGGATCGACCGCAGCTCGGCGTCACGTTCGGCGGGTATCTCGGGGTCGGTCGCCCGCCACCGACGCCCCTTCACCACGATGTAGCGCCCGTCGTCGGTGCGTTCCGGTCCGTCGCTCATGGGCCCACGGTGCCAGGTTTGCTTCCGCGTGGGTCGAACCGTCCCGACGACGGTCGGTGCAGCCCTAGGGTGACGGTGTTCCTACCCCGTTCCACCACAGGCATTTTGACCCCAGGAGAATCAGCATGAGCGACAGCGTCTACCGCATCACCGAGATCGTCGGATCGTCGGAGAGCAGCATCGACGACGCCATCAAGGGCGCGATCGCACGGGCGAACAAGACCGTCCGCAATCTCGAGTGGTTCGAGGTCGTCGAGACCCGTGGGCACATTGAGAACGGCCAGGTCGCCCACTTCCAGGTGACCCTGAAGGTCGGCTTCCGCCTGGCCGAGGACGGTGAGTAGAGCCCTCCAGCGCGAGCTCAGGCGCCGATCTTCGAGAGCTCGGCGAACTCGTCGTCGGTGAGCTCCACGGACGCGCCGGCGAGGTTGTCCTCGAGGTGGTCGATGCTCGAGGTGCCGGGGATCGGCAGCACGACCGGCGACCGCTTGAGAAGCCAGGCGAGCGCCAGCTGAGACGGGGTGGCGTCGTGCTGCTTCGCGAGTTCGGTGAGGGGGCTGCCCGCGGCGCTCAGCTTGCCGGTGGCCAGCGGGAACCACGGGATGAACCCGATGTTCTGTTCGGTCGACCAGTCGAGCAGCTCCTCCGACGACCGGTCGGTGAGATTGAACAGGTTCTGCACCGACACGATCTCGGCGATCCCCTGCGCCTGCTTCACCTCGTCGATCGACACCTGGCTCAGTCCGATGTGGCGGATCTTGCCCTCGTCCTGCAGCTTCTTCAGCTCGCCCACCTGGTCCTCGACGGGGATGTCGGGGTCGATACGGTGCAGCTGGAACAGGTCAATGCGGTCGACCTCGAGCTTGCGCAGGCTCAGCTCGGCCTGTTGACGCAGGTACGCCGGACGACCGACCGGCGTCCACTCGCCCGGACCCTGACGGGTGAGACCCGCCTTCGTGGCCACGACGACGCCGTCCGCGGAGGAGTCGCTGCGGAAGGGCCGCAGTGCCTCCGCGAGCAGACCCTCGGCGACATCGGGGCCGTAGCTGTCGGCGGTGTCGAAGAAGTTCACGCCCAACTCGACGGCACGACGGATCACCGCGACCGCGGAATCGCGGTCCTTCGGTTCGCCCCACACGCCCTCACCGGGCAGCTGCATGGTGCCGTAACCGAGTCGGTTGATCTCGAGGTCGCCGCCGAGGCGAAAGGTGCCGGAGGCTGCTGCGGGGCGTGCGGTGTCGGTGGTCATGCCACCTAGGACGTCGTGAGGGGCCGAGGATATTCCGCGTCCCGTCCTCCCCGGCGCCATACCGTCAGCGTGGGCACAACCCTGTCGGGTACGGCGGGGCGGCCCGAAGATCGTCCACGATGCGAATCGTCTGGTCCCTGGTGACACCCGTGCTGGCCGCGGCACTCGTGGTGGTCATGGCCGGGTGCGCGGGAACCGGCGTCGGCGGCGACGACAGCGGTCCGCCGCACCGCGGCGGCACCCTCAAGTACGGACTCTCCCTCGCGCCGACGTGCGCCGATCCCGCGCAGTCGTCGAGCAACCAGACCATCTACGTCACCCGTCAGGTCGTCGACTCGCTCACCGACCAGAACCCCCGGACCGGCCAGATCGTGCCGTGGCTCGCGCAGAGCTGGCAGGTCGATCCCACCTCGCGCGAGTTCACCTTCCGTCTGCGTCCCGGCGTGACGTTCAGCGACGGCACCCCGGTCGACGCCACCGCGATCAAGCGCACCTTCGACGCGATCGTGACGACCCTCGGCGGGGTGAAGGCGCCGCTTCCGGCGAGTTACCTCGCCGGGTACACCGGGACCACCGTCGTCGATCCGCTCACCGCGCGGGTCACGTTCTCCGCCCCGAACGCGCAGTTCCTCCAGGCGTCGGCGACACCGCAGCTCGGCATCCTCGCGGCGTCGACCAACGCCGAGTCGGCCGAGACGCGATGCCAGTCGGGGATCGTGGGATCCGGGCCGTTCACCTACGCCGACTATCAGCAGGACCGGTCGGCGAAACTGGTCCGCCGTACTGGATACGCCTGGGGTTCGGCGGCGTTCGGACACGCCGGTGAGACCTATCTCGACGCCATCCAGTTCACCGTCGTCCCGGAGTCGGGGGTGCGCACCGGCAGCGTGTCCTCGGGGCAACTCGACGCCGTCAGCGACGCGCTGCCGCAGGACGCCCCGCTGATCGAGAACACCGGTGGCGTCATCCGGACCACGCCGAACCCGGGTCTGACGTTCGGGATCCAGCCCAACGTCTCCCGCGGCGTCCTCGCCGATCCCGCCGTGCGACGGGCCCTGATCCCGGCCATCGACCGACAGGAACTCGTCGACACCGTGCTCGGCAAGGACTTCCTGCCCGCGACCGGTGTGCTGTCGGTGAAGACGCCGGGCTACCAGCGGTCCGATGCGGTGACCTTCGATCCCGAGCGGGCGAGATCGATACTGCAGCAGGCGGGCTGGACGCCGGGACCTGACGGTGTCCGGACCAAGAACGGTGCGCGGTTGAGCTTCTCGATCCTGTTCAGCGCGGTGTTCGCCGGCAACCAGACGATCCTCGAACTCGTGCAGCAGCAACTGCGCAAGGTCGGGGTGGACGCGCGGCTCGACCTGGTGTCGCTCCCCGAGTCGACGTCGCGGCAGAACAGCGGCGACTTCGATGCCACGTACTACAACTCGACCCGCGGCGACGGAGACATCCTGCGGACCGCGTTCTCGGTGACGCAGCGGAACCTCAACCAGCAGCGCGTACCGAACGCGGCGCTCGAGCAGGCGTTCGTCGGCGAACTCTCGACCACCGACGTCGCCGCCCGCAACCGGTTCTTCGCGCAGGCGCAGCAACAGATCCTCGACAACGGTCTGTGGATCCCGACCGTCGAGCTGTCCCAGGCGATCGGTGTCGGACCCCGGGCGCATGCCGTCACCTTCGACGCCTCGGCCCGGCTGCAGTTCTACGACACCTGGGTGAACGGAGGCTGATGGCATGGCCCGATATCTGACTCTGCGCGTGCTGCAGGCGATCGGTGTGCTCTGGGCGGCGTTCACGGTGTCGTTCATCGTGCTGTTCCTGCTGCCGTCGGATCCGGTCAGCCTGGCCGCAGAGGGTGGCGGCGCGGGCACGCCGGTCGACAAGGCCGCGATCGCCGAGCTGCAAGCCCGCTACGGACTCGACAAGCCTGTGCTGGAACAGTATTGGACCGCGCTCTCCCACGCCGTTCGTGGCGATCTCGGCGTCTCCATCTCCACCGGACAGACGGTGACCGGAGCCATCGCCGCCGCGATCCCGAGCACCCTGGCGCTCGCCGCGACGGCCCTGGCCCTGGCCGTCGGCGGTGGAGGGCTCCTCGCCTTCCTCGGCGTCTACACCCGCGCCCGCCGGCTGCGCACCCTGCTGCTGTCGCTACCGCCGCTCGGCGTCGCCGTACCGACCTTCTGGGTGGGACTCATCCTGCTGCAATGTTTCTCGTTCGGACTCCCGGTGTTCCCGGCGTTCGGCGACCGCACCCCGGCCGCCGTCGTCCTCCCGGCCATCACGCTGGCCATCCCCACGGGAGCCGTCATCGCACAGGTGCTGGCGAACTCGTTGGCCTCGACGTGGCGCGAGCCGTTCGTCGAGGTCGCCGCGACCAAGGGGGCGTCGCGGTGGTACATCCACACCCGCCACGTGTTCCGCCTCGCGACCGTTCCGGCGCTGACCATCGCGGGTGTGCTCGTCGGGGAGCTGTTGGCCGGATCGGTGGTCGTCGAGACCGTGTTCGCGCGAGCCGGTGTCGGGCGGCTGACGCAGACGTCGGTGCTGTCCCAGGACATCCCGGTGGTCCAGGGTGTCGTCGTGCTCACGTCACTGGTGTACGTCGTGGTGACCCTGGCCGTCGACATCGTCTACCCGTTCATCGATCCCCGGATCGTCGAGGGCAGACGCGGTCGATCCGAATCCGCCACCACCACGACCGAGGCGACGACGGAGGAGGCCCATGTCTGACCAACTGATCGTCGACACACCCCGGCTCGGCGAGCCGACCGGCGCACGAGCGACGTCGCGCCCCGTTCGACGCCGGTTCTCCCCGTCGCGGTGGGGCGGTCGGGCATCGGTCGCCGTGTCCGGAGTGGTGGTCCTCCTCGTGATCGGGTGGGCGGCTGTGCCGTCGCTGTTCGCGAGCGGCGACCCGCTCACCGGAACCCCACGGGACAAGTTGCAGCCACCGAGTGCATCCCACTGGTTCGGGACCGACAACATCGGCCGCGACGTCTACACCCGCGTCGTGCACGGGGCGCAGCTGTCGTTGACCGCCACGCTGCTCGCCGTCGGCCTCGCGCTCGTCGTGGGGTCGTTCATCGGGCTGCTGGCCGGCGCGATCGGCGGAGCCGTGGACGCGCTGCTGATGCGCATCGTCGATGTACTGCTGTCGATCCCGCTGCTGCTGATGTCCCTCGCTCTGGTCACCGCACTCGGATTCGGGACCGTCAACGTCGCCATCGCGGTCGGCGTGACGATGGTCGCCAGTTTCGCGAGGGTCATGCGATCGGAGGTCCTGCGGGTGCGACGCGCGCCGTATGTCGAGGCGGCGTTCGCCGTCGGGTCGCGGTGGCCGCGCGTGCTGGTGCAGCACATCCTGCGCAACGCCTCTGCACCCGTGATCGGGCTCGCCGCGGTCCAGTTCGGGTTGGCCGTGCTCGCGGTGTCGGCCCTGAGCTTCCTGGGCTACGGCGCGAAACCACCCACACCGGAATGGGGTTCACTGGTGTCGGAGGGGCGCAACTATCTCGCGACGGCATGGTGGCTGACCACCGTGCCCGGTCTGGTCATCGTCGCGGTGGTCCTCAGTGCCCATCGATTGGGTCATGCCGTCGGGGAGCGTCGATCGTGACGCGCGGACCGCTGCTCGCGCTCCGCGGGCTCCGGATCGCCTACGGCGACACCGAGGTGGTGCACGGTGTGGACCTCACCGTCGACCGGGGCGAGGTCGTCGCGCTGGTCGGCGAATCCGGCTCGGGCAAGACCACACTGGCGCACGCGGTGGTCGGCCTGTTGCCCGCCGGCGGGCGCGTCACCGACGGTGAGATCCGGTTCGACGGCGAGCGCATCGATTCGGCGCCGGCACGTCGCCTCGAGAAGCTGCGCGGAGCGCACATCGGTGTCGTGCCCCAGGACCCGACGTCGTCGCTGAACCCGGTGCGGCGCATCGGCGACCAGGTGGCCGAGATCCTGCGCATCCATGGGCGGGCGAACCGCCGCACCGCCGCCCTCGAGGCGGTCCGCATCCTCGACGAGGCGGGTATCGACCGCCCCGAGGTCCGTGCCCGACAGCACCCGGCCGAGCTGTCCGGTGGGCAACGACAACGCGTCCTCATCGGCATCGCGCTGGCGTGCTCCCCGGAGTTGGTGATCGCCGACGAGCCCACCAGCGCACTCGATGTCACCGTCCAGAAGCGGATCCTCGATCACCTCGACGACCGTGTCGATTCCACCGGTGCCGCCGTCCTGTTCATCACCCACGACCTGGGGGTCGCGGCCGATCGGGCCGACCGGATCGTCGTGTTGCGTGACGGCGTCGTCGTCGAGGACGGGCCGACCGCGCGGGTTCTCGCCTCCCCCGAGCACGAGTACACCGCGCACCTCGTCGCCGCGGCGCCGAGCCTGTCGCGGGCACGGACGCGCCGGACACCGGTGCGGGTCGACGGGCCCCCGCTGCTGTCGCTGCGCGAGCTGGGCAAGACCTTCCGTGCCGGCGGTGAGAAGCTCGTCGCCGTCGATGGTGTGTCCCTCGAGATCCGTCGTGGACAGACCGTGTCGCTGGTGGGGGAGAGCGGTTCGGGGAAATCGACCACCGCCCGCATCGCCGCGCGACTGGAGACGCCCACCAGCGGGTCGGTGCATTTCGACGGCGCCGACGTCACCTCCGCACGGGGCAGATCGCTGCGAGACTTCCGTCGCCGTGTCCAGTTCGTGCACCAGAACCCGTTTCTGTCGCTCGACCCGAGCGTGTCGGTCGGTGACACGATCGCCGAACCGTTGCGGGCCTTCGGGATCGGTGACCGATCCGGCCGTCGGACGCGGGTCGCCGAACTGCTGGCGAGCGTGTCGTTGCCGACCGACGTCGCCGACCGACGGCCTGCCCGTCTCTCCGGAGGCCAGCGTCAGCGGGTCGCGATCGCGCGGGCACTGGCCCTCGAGCCCGACCTGGTGATCCTCGACGAGCCCGTCTCCGCGCTCGACGTGTCGGTGCAGGCGACGATTCTCGAACTGCTCGACGACCTGCAGCGCGATCTCGGTCTGACCTACCTGTTCATCTCCCACGACCTCGCGGTCGTGCGACAGATCAGCGACGAGGTCGCCGTCATGCGGTCGGGGCGCATCGTCGAGCACGGCGACGCGGAGTCGGTGTTCGACTCCCCGTCGCATCCCTACACGGCCGAACTCCGTGATGCGGTCCCCGGGCGGGACCATGTGCCCGATCGACGGGGGTAGCTGCCCGATCGGAGTGGTCAGGGGCGCGGGGCGACCTCGTCGAGGACGGTGAGGATCTGGCGCACGAGGTCGTCGATGTCGGCGTCGGTGGTGTCGATGGTGATGTCCGGGTTCGCCGGCGCCTCGTAGGGCGCGTCGATGCCGGTGAGGCCCTTGAGCTCCCCGGCGCGGGCCCGGGCGTAGAGGCCCTTGGGATCGCGGCGCTCGCACTCGGCGAGCGGGGTGGCCACCGCGACCTCGACGAAGGGCAGGTCGGCGGCGTCGTTGAGGGCGCGGGCAATGGCCCGATCGGATTCCAGCGGCGACACCAGCGACGCGATGGCGACCACGCCCGCGTCGGCGAGCAGTCGCGTGAGGTGCCCGACCCGACGGATGTTCTCGGCCCGGTCACCCGGGGTGAATCCGAGATCGTCGGACAGACCGTGACGCACGTTGTCGCCGTCGAGCAGGTATGCGGTGCGGCCGGATTCGACGAGTGCGCGCTCGAGCGCCACCGCGACCGTCGACTTGCCCGAGGCGGGCAGGCCGGTCAGCCACACCGTCGCTCCGGATTGACCGGTCGCACCCCAGCGGTGCGTCCGGTTGAGCGCCGAGGGGTGCCACTTGACGTCCTTGCGGACCTGCGCGCCGGGCTTCACCTCGCGGGCGTCGAGGATGGTGCCCGCGCCCACGGTGTCGTTGGTGGTCTCGTCGATGAGGATGAACGCGCCGGCGTCACGGTTGCCGACGTACGGGTCGGCCACCACGATGGAACTGGTGCGCAGCGTCACGACGCCGATGTCGTTGAGCGCCAACTCGACCGGGCCGTCCTGCTCATCGAGGGTCTCGGGGTCGAGCCGCGACGACAGGTCTTGCACGGTGGCGCGCACGGTGGTGGCGGTGTGCTTGAGCGACAGTCGGTCCCCGGCCCGCAGCGGTGTCTCGCCGAACCAGCAGACCGTGGCGTCGAGTTCGCGGGCGAGGACGGGCACGTGGGCCGCGTCGTCACCGCTGACGAGTACGTCGCCGCGGCCGATGTCGATGTCGTCGGCGAGTTGGACCGCCACCGACAGCGGGGCGACCGCGACGTCGCGGTCGTCGTCGAGGGTGTCGAGTGCGGTGACGGTGCTGCGCGAACCCGACGGCAGGGCCACGATCGGGTCGCCGACGGCGAGGGTGCCCGCCGACAACCGACCCGTGTAGCGACGACGCTCGGTGCCCACCGGCCGCGAGACCCACTGCACCGGCAGTCGGAGCTCGGTCGCCTGTGCCGAGGGGGCGACGAGTTCGATCGACTCGAGGTACTCGAGCAGGGTCGGTCCGGTGTACCAGGGCGTGTTCTCCGACCGGTGCACCACGTTGTCGCCGTCCTTGGCGGCCAACGGGATCACCGTCAGCTCGGCGCCGCCGAGACGTTCTGCGAGCGTGGCGAGTTCGGTCTCGACCGCACGGAATTTCTGCTCGTCGTATCCGATGAGGTCGATCTTGTTCACCGCGGCGACGAGGTGTCTGACGTTTAGCAGCGTCGCGATCCGGGCATGGCGACGGGTCTGGCGAAGGACGCCGGCGCTCGCGTCGACCAGCAGGATCGCCACGTGCGCGGTGGACGCGCCCGTGAACATGTTGCGCGTGTAGCGCTCGTGTCCCGGGGTGTCGGCGAGGATGTAGTTGCGGGTCTCGGTGGAGAAGAAGCGGTACGCGACATCGATGGTGATGCCCTGCTCCTGCTCGGCGCGCAGACCGTCCGACAACGCCGCGAGGTCGGGGACACCGTCTTTGAGCACCGCCTCGATGTGGTCGAGGGGCAGGCTGTCGGTGTCGAACATGAGACGACCGATGAGCGTGGACTTGCCGTCGTCGACCGAACCGGCCGTGGCCAGGCGCAGCAGTTGGCGGTGGGCGTGGGTCGTCATCAGAAGTATCCTTCGCGTTTCCGGTCTTCCATGGCCGCGATCGATGTGCGGTCGTCGGCGCGGGTCTCGCCGCGTTCGGACACCGTGGCGGCCGAGATCTCGGCGATCACGCCGGCGATGTCGGTGGCGTGCGAGCGCACGGCACCGGTGATGGTGAGGTCACCGACGGTGCGGTAGCGGACCCACTCGACCGCGGCACTCTCCGACTCACTCGGCGACGTGAACTCCGATGTCGCCAGAAGGATCCCGTCACGCTCGAACACCTCGCGCTCGTGCGCGAAGTAGATCGACGGCAGCTCGAGCTCCTCGAGTTCGATGTAGCGCCAGATGTCGAGCTCGGTCCAGTTGCTCAGCGGGAACACCCGCACCTGCTCGCCCCGGCGGATGCGGCCGTTGTACAACGACCACGGTTCGGGGCGCTGAGCGCGCGGGTCCCACTGCCCGAACTCGTCGCGGAAGCTCAGCACCCGCTCCTTCGCGCGGGCACGTTCCTCGTCGCGACGGGCGCCGCCGAACGCGGCGTCGTAGTGGCCGGCCTCCAGCGCGTCGAGCAGCGTGCGGGTCTGCAGGCGGTTGCGAGATGCGTTGGGGCCGCCGATCTCCTGGGCGCGCCCGGAGTCGATCGACTTCTGCACCGAACCGACCACCAGGGTGTGGCCGGCGTCGCCGAGGCGGCGGTCGCGGAACTCGATGACCTCCGGGAAGTTGTGGCCGGTGTCGACATGGAGCACCGGGAAGGGCAGCGGCGAGGGCCGAAAGGCCTTCTCGGCCAACCGCAGCAGCACGATGGAGTCCTTGCCCGCGGAGAAGAGCAGCACGGGCCGTTCGAGCTCGGCCACCACCTCGCGGATGATGTGGACCGACTCGGCCTCCAGGGCCCGCAGTTCGTCGACGTGGGTGGTGTCGTCGGTGAGCGTGGGCACGGTCATGCGGACGCTCCTTTCTCGAGGGGTTCGGTGCCGTGACTGTCGCGCTGATATCGGGCGATCCAGTCCGACGATCGCGCGTTGGCCTGGCGCTGCAGCACCGGCGGCGGGGCGAGGCCGGGGTCGAGGTCCAGGGCCTCGAGCACCCTTGCCACCTCGGCGGTGGTGTCGGAGGCCAGTTGTCGGTAGTTGATCTCGATGGGGGAGACGTCGGCTTCGGCGAACCAGCGTCGCCAGCTGCGTTCCTGCTCGGCGAGGATCCGGTGCAGGTAGGCGATGCCGCCCGCGTGGTACTCGGCGCGGGCATCGACCTCGGGGTCGGCGGCACCACGCCACACACGGGTCTGCACTGCCCGCCACATCGAGACGGCCTGCGCCGCGATGTCGTCGCGGTACACGTGGACGTAGAGAACGTCGGGACCGAGCAGATCGGCGATCGCCGAGCGCAGGTCCGTGCCCGAGCGGTTCGGCAGACCCGCGGCGTGCGCGGTGAGCAGCGGCGTCTGGTTCCACATCAACTTGCCGCCCCACACGCCGTTGTCGGTGGCGCCGACACTCCGGATACGCGCCGCCCACTCCTGCGCGGTCTCGGTCTGCGGGGTCCCGGGTTCGAGGGGGTCGAGCAGACGCAGGATCGATTCGTCGGTGACACCGGCGAACCACTCGAGCGGTTGCGGGGCGAGGTCACTGTGGGGCAGGTACTGGAAGAACTCCTCGGGGTGCCCGGCCTGGCCGGTGGCGCGCAGCGACTCCACGAGCAGCGTGCTGCCGCTGCGTTGGGTCGCGAGCACCAGGTAGGCGCGCGGTCGGCTCGTCATCTGCGGAATACTAGTCACCCTGCAGCTCGACTGCGCACCAGCGGTTTTCGTTCACTCTGGGCCTAAATCTTGTCGATGTGAACAGTCAGCGGAGTCGGGGCGGATCGGTGGTGTCGGGTAGCGCCGCCCAGGCGATGAGACCCACCACGTCGAGTCCGTGCGGCGGGTCGGCGGCGAACGGCCGCAACCCCTGCGCTCCGCGACGCAGCAACCGGTCGGCGCCCTCGGGGCGTCCGCGCAGACGGTGGGTGAGACCGACCGCCAGCTGCGCCAGGGACTTCCACAGCTCCGCGTCGTCGGATCCTCGATCGCGCGCGGACTTCCATGCGTCCTCGAACACCTCGTGGGCATGGAAGGGCCGACCCGAGTCCAGGAGTTCCTGCGCCTGCTCGATCGTCTCGGAGACACTGCGCACGACACCCTCGGGCGCCCGGGGCACGCCGACGGCGCCACGTGGCAACGGTCGACCCAGCCCGTCACGGGGACGGGCGTTGCGTGGGCGGCCGTCGGGATCCCTGTCCCGTCGCTCGCCGCCCACACCTGTCATCGGTCCACCCTGTCACGGCACTAAGTTGCATTATTTTCGGTCACATCGCCGTTGACGCCCCCGGCGCCCCGACAGCAGGGTGAGAGCCAGGCAACAGAAGGGCTCACACATGGACGCCATCACATTCGCACGCACCATCCGAGAACGTCGCGAGTCGATCGGATACTGGGTGACGCTCGATGCGCCGCCTGCCACCGAGCGCATCGCACGCGTCGGCTACGACTTCGTCTGCCTCGACGAGCAGCACGGGATGATGGGGTACGCGGGCATCCTCAACGGGATGATGGCGATCGACGCCGGCCGCACCGCCGTCGGGCTCGTCCGCGTCGGCGAGAACTCCGAACGCCTCATCGAGCGCGCCCTCGACGCCGGCGCCGTGGGCGTCATCGTGCCGATGGTCAACACCGCCGCCGACGCGGTGCACGCGGTCGCCGCGACCCGCTACGCCCCGCTGGGTGTGCGGTCCTACGGACCGGCACGGTCGGCACTGCGGATTGGTCCGCGCCCCGCCGAGGCCAACGAGGCGACCGTCGTGATCGCGATGATCGAGACCCTCGAGGCGCTCGAGAACATCGAATCCATCTGTGCCGTGGACGGACTCGACGGCGTGTACGTCGGGCCGTCGGATCTGTCGATCGCGCTCGGCGGCGCGTATCCGTACGACCCGTCGATCGGTGAGGTGTACGAGCAGGCCTTGGCCACCGTCGCCGACACCGCCCGCCGCCACGGCGTCGCCGCCGGGATCCACGCCCCCGACGGCGCGACCGCGGCTCTGCGGATCGACCGCGG
The DNA here is from genome assembly GCF_000964005.1 of Williamsia herbipolensis. Taxonomy (GTDB): domain Bacteria; phylum Actinomycetota; class Actinomycetes; order Mycobacteriales; family Mycobacteriaceae; genus Williamsia_A; species Williamsia_A herbipolensis. The sequence continues at coordinate 15,212 of NZ_JXYP01000032.1, read as the reverse complement.
CTACACCTTCGTCTGCATCGCCAACGACCTCGCGCACCTCGAGGTGGCCGCGGCCACCCACCTGCACGCCGCGCGTATCGGGGTACCGAACGCCGAAACCGTCCCGCGCTGAGCCGTTCTCAGGTCAGGCGCACACCCGAGATGGCGCGCGCGATGACGAGCTGCTGGATCTGCTCGGTGCCCTCGAAGATGTCGAAGATCTTGGCGTCACGGTGCATCCGCTCCACCGGGTACTCGCGGGTGTAGCCGACACCGCCGAGGATCTGGATCGCGCGCTCGGTGGACCACACCGCGACGCGACCGGCCTTGAGCTTGCTCATCGACCCCTCGGCCGCGGCGAACGGCTGCTTCGCCGCACCCATCCAGGCGGCGCGACGCACCAGCAGTCGTGCCGCGTCGATCTCGGTGGCCATGTCGGCGAGCATGAACGAGATCGCCTGGTTCTCGATGATCGGCTTGCCGAACACCACCCGATCCTTGGCGTAGTCGAGGGCGTACTCGTAGGCGGCCCGCGCGACGCCGATGGCCATCGCACCGACGGTGGGTCGGGTCGTCTCGAAGGTCGCCATCGCGGCCTGGGCACCGGTCTTGCGGCCCTCCTTGGCGCGGGCGATCTTGGCGTCGAGCTTTTCCTTGCCGCCGAGCAGGGCGCTGCCGGGGACGCGGACGTCGTCGAAGAAGATGTCGGCGGTGTTCGAGGCGTGCAATCCGTGCTTGCGCAGCTTCTTCGGCGACGCGATGCCGGCGGTGTCGGACTTCAGCACGAACGCGGCCTGTCCCCGCGAGCCGAGACCGGGTTCGACGACGGCCTGCACCACCAGCACATCGGCGATGCCGCCGTTGGTCACCCACGCCTTCTGGCCCGAGATCACCCACTCGTCGGAGGCCTCGTCGTACTTGGCCGTGGTGCGCATGTTCGCCACGTCGGAACCGGCTTCGGGCTCCGAGGAGCAGAAACCGGCGACCTTCACGTCGTCGGCCGAGCCGTAGCACTGGGGGACCCACTCGATGATCTGCTCGAGCGTTCCCGCGGCGGCGATCCCGGCCGCGGCCAGGCCGGTGCCCATGATGGCCAGACCGATGCCACCGTCACCCCAGAACAGTTCCTCGGTGAGGATGGGGAAACTCTGGCCGGTCTCGTCCTCGCGCAGGTTGGACATGATCTCGAAGCCGTAGAGACCCGCCTTCGCGGCCTCCTGCAGCACCGGCCACGGCGTCTCCTCGCTCTCGTCGTACTCCGCCGCGGCGGGCCGGATCGTCTTCTCGGCGAACTCGTGCGCCCAGTCGCGCAACGTGATGTGGTCGTCGGTCAGAGCCAGCGAGAACGTCATCGAACGCCTTTCTTGCGGGTGAGGATCGGCGCGGGTGACGCGATCTCCTCGACTCTAGGGGCGGGGGTCGTGCTGTGCCGAGGGATCGGGCCCAAGACCGGTCATCGCCCGTCGGAAGGTGCGGGTGCTCTGTGATCTTCTCCCATCGGCCGGTGTCGGAGGCGGGCCGTACCGTGCGCACATGGACCCCGACATCGCGCGTGTTCGACTCGCCGCCGAACGTGCGGACGCGTCGGCGCTCATCGGGTCGATGCGCGCCCGGCTCTCGGCGGTCGTCGACGCCGCGGTCGATGAACACGCCGACGACGAACACGACCCGGAGGGCTCGACGCTCGCGTTCGAGCGGGGACAGCTCGTCGCACAGATCGAACGGTCGACCGAGCGTGTCGCCGAGGTGGACGCCGCACTCGCACGTCTCGGGGACGGCACCTACGGACGGTGCCTGGACTGCGGGGGCGACATCGCGGAGGTCCGACTCGAGGCCCTGCCCGCGACCGGGGTGTGCATCACCTGCGCGTCACGCCGTCATCGATCGCGCTGGTGACCTCGAATACTTGCAGCGTGAAGTAATCGACTGCTACTTTTTCACTTCACGTATGAAGTGAAAGTCGCTTCGTTGCCACTGCTGGAGGACCCATGAACACCACTGTCCCGCGCGACATCGCCCTGCTTCTCGCCCGCGTCGGGGTGGGGGTCGTCTTCCTCGCCCACGGACTGCAGAAACTCGACGTGTGGGGATACGCAGGAACCAAGACCGCGTTCGCGGGGATGGGCGCGCCGGTCCCCGGGGTCTCGGCGTTCCTCGCCACCTGGGTGGAGATCCTCGGCGGGATCGCGCTCATCGCAGGGCTTCTCACGCCGATCTTCGCGATCCTGCTCGTCGCGGACATGATCGGGGCCTACTTCATCGCGCACATCGGCAACGGGATCTGGATCTCCGACGGTGGCTACGAGCTGGTGCTCGGCCTCGGTGCCGCGGCGCTGGTCATCGCGGCCGTCGGTGCCGGCCGGTTCAGTGTCGACGGAGTCCTGGGCACGCGCCTGCCCTGGACGCGCCGAACGGTCGCCGTCGAGCGCGAGCGGGTCACCGCGGCCTGAGCGACCCTGCCGGTCGGCGCGTTAGCGGTCCTCGTCGTCGAGCGAGGACCGCAGGCGCCTGCCGATCTCGCGGAGCTGTCGGATCTGTGCGGAGGTCAGGGGATCGAAGACCAGTCGTCGCACGGCCTCGACGTGCCCGGGTGCGGCATCGACGAGGACCTGCATGCCGTCGTCGGTGAGCGAGGCCAACGTGAAGCGGCCGTCAGAGGGGTCGGTGGCGCGGGTCAGCCATCCCCGCTTCTCCATGCGTGCGGTCACCTGCGACAGCCGCGGGAGCTGACCCTCGGTCACCACGGCGAGATCGCTCATCCGCAGCGTGCGGTCGGGGGCCTGCGACAACCCCGCCAGCACCTGGTATTCGAAGTGGGTGAGGCCCGAGTCCCGCTGCAGCTGTCGACCGAGGGCGGCGGGCAGCCGGATCATCACCGTGGTCAGCGCCATCCACGACTCGAGCTCGTCGGTGTCGAGCCAGCGCGTGGGGTCCTCCGGTGTGGGGTCGGCCATGTCGGGAGCGTACTGCAGGCGCGAAAACCCCGGTGCCAGAACCGACTTGCGTCGGCGGGGACGGTCTGTCGTGAGGCCGGAGCGGATCGCGGTGTCCGATTCCGCGGAACCGGAGTGTGATCGCCGTTACACTCGCGATCACTCGACGCCAGGCAGAGGAGTTCCGATGACCGCCGATCTCGACCCGGGTCCACAGACCGTCACCGACGGTCGGGGGCTGCTCCCGGACTTCGTCACGCGGTGGGCGCAGGAACGCCCCGACGCGACCGCCATCACCTACGGCGACACCTCGTGGACGTGGGAGCAGTGGGATCTGCGGATCCGACGCCTCACCGGTGCGCTGCGCTCGGCGGGTATCGGGCGCGGGGACACTGTCGCCTTCGTCGACAAGAACCACCCCGCGTGCCTCGAGGTCACCTTCGCCGTCGCCGCCCTCGGTGCCGCTGTCGCCATCGTCAACTGGCGCCAGGCCGGCGACGAGCTCGTCCACGTCCTCGTCGACAGCGGCTCGACGATGGTGTTCGCCGGTGCCGAGTTCGCCGAGTCGGTCGAGGCGGTGGCCGACCGCACCCCGGCGGTCACGCGGACGCTGGTGGTCGGCGGCGAGGGCGCCGACGACTACGAGTCCTTCCTGGCCGCGGGCGAGCCGACCCCGGCCGGTGCCGATGTCGTCGACACCGATGCACTGCTGGTCATCTACAGCTCCGGCACCACCGGTCGCCCCAAGGGCGTCGTCCTCGATCAGCGTGCGCTGATCACCCACACCGTCGACAACGGCGACGTGTTCCCCTACGCCGCAGGCGACATCAGCCTCGTCGCGATGCCGCTGTTCCACGTCGGCGGGATCTCGTATGCGTTCATCGGGATCCGTGCCGGGGTGCCGAGCATCATGACCCGCGAACCCGACGCGGCGTCGCTGGTGGGGGCCTTCGTGGCCGGCGCCACGCACGCCTTCTTCGTACCGCCGGTGCTCGCCGGTTTCCTCGCCGCGGGTGAGGGCGCGATCGGCGCGTTCGCCAAGCTCAAGTTCGTGGGCTACGGCGCCGCACCGATGCCGCTGCCGCTGCTGCAATGGGCGCTGGACGCCTGGCCGCACATCGATTTCGTCCAGGTCTACGGGCAGACCGAGATCGCGGGCGTGGCCACCGTTCTGCGTCCGGAGGTGCATCGCGATCCCGCTCGCGAACACCTGCTGGTGTCGGTCGGCACCGCACTGCCCGGTGTCGAGATCCGCGTGGTCGACGTGGTGTCGGGCGAGGACGTGGCCGCGGGCGAGGAGGGTGAGATCTGGCTGCGCACAGTGCATGCCATGACCGGGTACCTCAACCGGCCCGACGCCACGGCCGAGACCATCACCCCCGAGGGCTGGTTGCGCACCGGCGACATCGGGCGCATGGACGCCGACGGATACGTCTTCGTCGACGACCGGATCAAGGACATGATCATCACCGGTGGCGAGAACGTGTACGGACCCGAGGTGGAGCGCGTGCTCATGGAACACCCCTCGGTCACCGACGCCGCGGTGATCGGCGTCCCCGACGAGCGGTGGGGTGAATCGGTGAAGGCGGTGGTCGCGGTGTCGGCCCCCATCGAGGCCGACGAGGTCATCGCGTTCTGTCGCACCCGCCTTGCCGGATACAAGTGCCCGCGCACGGTCGACGTGATCGATGCGCTGCCACGCAACCCCAGCGGCAAGATCCTCAAACGCGAGCTGCGTGCCCCGTTCTGGGAGGGCCAGGGTCGCCGCGTCTGAAACGCACCCCGCGCGTGCCCGGAAGGAGGTGTCGTTGGACAGTGGGGTGATGGACAGCAGCGGGGCCACCATCGACCTCACCGGTGACGACCCGGGCGTGCGTGCCCGCATTGCCGACCGCCTCGCGGCGTTTCCCTTCACCCGTGTCGACCCGCCGGACACCCGGCGCGCCGCGGTGGTCATCGCGGTGACCTCCGTCGACGGTGTCCACGGGATCTGGCTGACCAAGCGACCCGATCGCATGCGGGAACATCCCGGGCAGTACGCGCTGCCCGGAGGACGTCTCGATCCGGGTGAGGACGACATCGACGCCGGGTTGCGGGAACTGCACGAGGAGATCGGCGTGACCGCCGGCCGCGACGACGTCATCGGTCGGCTCGACGACTACCCGACACGCTCGGGCTACGTGATGGCGCCCATCGTGGTGTGGGCCGGACCCGACCGCGTGACCGCGCTGAACGAGGACGAGGTCGCCACCCTCTACTTCATCCCGATGGACGAGGTCGCGGTCGAACCGCGATTCATCTCGATACCGGAGTCGCCCCGACCGGTGATCCAACTCCCGATCGTCGGGGCGCTGGTGCACGCACCGACCGCCGCGGTGATCTACCAGTTCGCCGAAGTGGTCCTCGCCGGGCGGGCGACGCGGGTGGACGAGCTCGAACAGCCGGTGTTCGCCTGGCGCTGACCCGCGCGAACCAACTGTTCACCGCGAATGTGCGCCCCGGTGGAATACATCCGGACCGTGGTCCGGTTGAATGGGTGTCAGCAACGCGAACCGCCCCGGTTCACACCATCCCTGTAGGAGAAACCTCATGGCCGACACCATCACCACCACCGATCTCGCCGCGGGCACCTGGAACATCGATCCGGTCCACTCGGCGATCGCCTTCTCGGTCCGCCACCTCGTCGTCAGCAAGGTGCGGGGCACGTTCGACACCTTCAGTGGCGCGATCACCATCGCCGCCGACGGCACCCCCTCGGTCACCGCCGAGATCGACGTCACCTCGATCAACACCAAGAACGAGCAGCGCGACGGCCACATCAAGTCCGCCGATTTCTTCGACGCCGACACCCACCCCACCGCCACCTTCGTCTCGAAGTCGGTGACCAAGTCCGGCAGCGACTACGTCCTCACCGGCGACTTCACCCTCAAGGGCGTCACCAAGTCGGTCGATCTGGACCTCGAGTTCAACGGCGTCAACCCCGGCATGGGCCACGGCGAGGTCGCGGGCTTCGAGGCCTCGGTCGAGCTGAACCGCAAGGACTTCGGCATCGACATCGACATGCCGCTCGAGACCGGCGGCGCCGTGGTCGGCGACAAGATCACCATCACCCTCGAGATCGAGGCACTCAAAGCTTCCTGACAGCCGGAACAACGCGAGGCCCGGAGCGAGAGCGGGCCCGGCGAATGAGAGTGGCGCGGCCATCTTCGCAGACGCGAGGGTGGTCGCGCCAATCCTTTTCCAGGGCAATAAATTCAGTCGACGTGCCTGAACGAGACGTCTACCTTCATCGGTGAAATGTGTTGCAGGAACACACCGATCGGAGGAGAGACGATGAGTACATCGCACGTTGTGTGGGCATCCCGCGGCCTCGACCTGCGGTCGGTGTGGACGCGTCTGCGTCCGCGGCGCGAGCCGGTGGAGTTGACCGATGAGGAACGGCTGCAACGACATCTGCGGCGACAGAACCGACGTGAGATCGAGCGCGCCGCGTTCCGCGCTGCCTACCACCAGCTCCTGCTGCGCCGCTGACCGTTCAGCGGGGCGCGATGCCGTGCACCAGCAGGTCGACGAGGCCGGTCAGATACTCCTCGTCGACCTGTTGGTGTGTGAGAAGCAGTCGGGCGTAGATCGGCGCGTAGAGCGACTCGAGCGCGAGTCGGTGATCGACGGTCTCGGTGATCTCGCCGCGGGCCACGGCGCGTTCCAGGATCACGCCGACGGTGGTCATCCGGTCGTCGACGAGTCGCCGCCGGGCCTCGTCGAGCCGGTCGAAGTCGAGAGACATGGTCGCCAGGCGCAGCAGGGCCTTGCTCTGGGGCGACGAGAGCGAGTCGCGCAGCCCGATCGTGAGCTCGACCAGGTCGCTGCGGAGGTCGCCGGTGTCGGGGACGGTCACCGAACCGATGTCGATGTGGCTCAGCAGTGCATCGGTGATGAGTTGTTCCTTGGTTTTCCAGCGCCGGTAGACCGATGTCACATGTACGCCCGCGGCTTCGGCCACCGATGCGATCGTGACGCCGTCGAAACCGGTGTTGAGCAGCTCGTTCACCGCAGCATTGAGCACCCCGTCGACGACCGCCTTACCGCGTCGGTGGGTCTTCTGGGGCGTGGCCACGCGGCCGAGCCTAACGCAATGTCGGTTGCGTTATGTACGATTTCGCAAAAGGTGTTGCGTTAGGTGGCGCGGATTCGGGGAAGGCGGTGACGGAGATGACAGGACGTGCGACAGCACGGGTCCGCAGACTCGGTGGCCGCAGCACTCGCGAGCGTCTCCTCAACCCGTCGCGACTCCCGGGCTTCGGCCTGGTGCGATCGGTCGCCGGCGACTATCCCTTCGCCGGGCGCGACTGGGAATCGATCGACCCGGCCGAGCGACGGACCGTGGCACGCCGACTCATGACGATCGCGGTGCTCGGCATCGTGGTCGCCAACGTCGCGGTCGGCATCGAGACCGTCATCCTCGTCGCCCTGGTCACCAGCGGCGGCGATCTGTCGTTGATCTCCGAGGCGAAGACCTCGATCGTCGCGGTCACCCTCGCGTTGATCGTCGGTGTGGTCGTCGACCTCATCGCCGGCGTCTCGATGGTGCGCCCGCAGACCGCATGGTTCACCAGTGGTGAGCCCGCCGACGCCCATCGCCGGCGCTCGGTGCAACGGATGCCCATGCACGGCGTCGTCGCGACCGCGATGGGCTGGGCCGCCGGTGTCCTGACCTATGCGGTGGTCAGCGCCGACGCCTCGCCCATCCAGATGCTGATCGTCAGCTGCGCCTTCGCGCTGGCCGGGGCGTCCTCGGGTTGTGTCACCTACATGGTCCTCGAGCGGGCGGGCCGTCCCATGGTCGCCGCGGCGATGCGCGACGCACCGCCGCGTCGGCCCATGCTCGGTGTCCGCGAACGCATGATCGTGCTCTGGGTGGTGTGCAGCGGTGTGCCCCTGGTCGGGATGCTGATGATGAACATCGGCCGTGCGATCGGCTGGGTGCCGCCGAGCCACACCGCACTCGACGTCCCCACCGTGGTCCTCGCCGCGGTCTGTCTCCTCAGCGGTGCCCGTGCGATCGCACTGGTGTCGAAGTCGATCACCGACCCCCTGCGCGGTATGCGGCGTGCCGTCGACCGCGTGGGCGAGGGCGAATACGACACGAAGGTCGACGTCTACGACTCCTCCGAGCTCGGCGTGCTGCAGCACGGCTTCAACGAGATGGTGGACGGCCTCACCGAACGTGAACGCCTGCGCGACCTGTTCGCGCGCCACGTCGGCAGCGAGGTCGCCGCACAGGCCCTGTCGCACGACGTCGGCATGCACGGGGTCAACACCGACGTCGGTGTGCTGTTCGTCGACATCGAGGGCTCCACGCGCTTCGCCGAGTCGGCCGACCCCACCGTCGTCGCCGAGATGCTCAACCGCTTCTTCACGATCGTCGCCGAGGTCGTCGAACGCCACCACGGCTTCATCAACAAGTTCGAGGGTGACGCCGCCCTCGCGGTGTTCGGTGCACCGAACCCCATGGAGGACCCGTCGGCCGCGGCCCTGCGCGCGGCCCGCGAACTGGGCGCCGAACTCGAGGCCCTGCACCCGTTGCGGGTGGGCATCGGTGTGTCCGCCGGGCGCGTGTTCGCCGGCAACATCGGCGCCGAGACCCGGTACGAGTACACCGTGATCGGCGATCCGGTGAACGAGTGCGCGCGTCTCGCCGAGGTGGCGAAGAGCGCCAAGTCGAACGTGCTCGCCGGTGGCGCGGCCGTCGCGGATCTGCTGGGTGACGCGCCCACGACCGACGACGAGGCCGACGACGACGCCGGGTCCGGGATCGTGGCGCACGACGAGATGTGGGAATGGGTGTCGATGGGTGCGATCACCCTGCGCGGCCGCGGTGCGGCAACCGAGCTGTTCGCCCCGATCGACCTCCTGCCCAACGGGGAGTCGCCGATCACCGATCTCGTCGACGGACTGATCCGCAAGCCCCTGTCGATCCTGCGCGGTCGCCGCTGAACCCTGGGGGTTCTACGGTGTCGGGGCCGCCAGGCGCGCGAGATCGACGTTGCCGCCGGACAGGATCACGCCGATGCGCAGACCGCTGAACCCGTGTCGGGCGTCGAGCGCCGCGGCCACCCCCAGCGCCGCGGTCGGTTCGATGACCAGTTTGGCGCGTGTAGCCACGAACTGCATCGCGGTGATCAGTTCGGAATCCTCGACGGTGAGGATGTCGGTGACCCGCTCGGCGATGACGCGGAACGTGTGGTCGCCGAGGTGGGTGGTCTGAGCGCCGTCGGCGATGGTGCGCGGCGGGTCGATCGTGACGATCGATCCCGACCGCAGCGAACGCAGGCCGTCGTCACCGGCCGCCGGCTCCACCCCGTAGACACGGGTGTCGGGGGCCAGGCCGCCCGCGGCGAGCAGTGAGCCGCTGAGCAACCCGCCCCCGCCCAACGGCACCAGCAGCACGTCGAGATCGGGCACGTCGGTGAGCAGTTCGAGCGCCGCGGTGCCCTGGCCGGCGATCACGTCGGGATGGTCGTACGGCGGGATCACCGTCGCCCCGGTCCGCTCGGCGATCTCCGCGGCGATCGCGGTGCGGTCCTCGGTGTAGCGGTCGTAACGCACGATGGTCCCGCCGTATCCCTGCGTCGCGGCGACCTTGGGTGCGGGTGCGTCGTGCGGCATCACGATGGTGGCGTCGATGCCGTGCAGTCGCGCGGCCAGCGACAACGCCTGCGCATGATTGCCCGAGGAATAGGTCACGACACCGCGCCGACGCACCTGAGGGTCCAGACGCGCGACGGCGGTGTAGGCGCCGCGAAACTTGAAGGCGCCCATGCGCTGCAGGTTCTCGCATTTGCAGAACAGCTGCGCGCCGGCGGCGTCGTCGATCGCGGTGCAGGTGAGCACCGGGGTCCGGTGGGCGACGCCGGCGAGCGTGGACGCGGCGTCGTCGACATCGGCGAACGTCAACGGCTCCGGGGTCGGTGGCTCCGGGGTCACGGGGTCGGCCATGCTCGCGACCCTACCCACGCGCGGCGCCCGGGTAGCATCGGCGCGTGAGCACATGGTCGACGAACGACATCCCGGATCAGACCGGCCGCACGGTGGTCATCACCGGCGCCAACAGCGGTCTCGGCGCCCAGGCGGCGAAGGCTCTCGGTGCCGCGGGGGCGACGGTGATCCTCGCCTGCCGCACGGTGTCGAAAGCCGAGCCTGTCGCCGCCGAGATCGGACCGAACGCCTCGGTGGCCGCGCTCGATCTCGCCGACCTGTCGTCGGTGCGGGCGTTCGCCGAAGGCATCGACCACCTCGACGTGCTGATCAACAACGCCGGCGTGATGGCCGTCCCGAAGTCGCGCACCGCCGACGGCTTCGAGATGCAGTTCGGTACAAATCATCTCGGCCACTTCGCGCTGACCGGGCTGCTGCTGCCGAAGATCACCGATCGGGTGGTCACGGTGTCGTCGTTCGCCCACGCGATCGGCAAGATCGATCTCGACGACCTCAACTACGACCACCGTCGCTACGAGCGGTGGTCGGCCTACGGTCAGTCGAAGCTCGCGAACCTCATGTTCGCGTTCGAACTGGCGCGCAAGCTCGGCCGGTCGGGGTCGGCGGTGTCGTCGATGTGCGCCCATCCCGGCTACGCCAGCACAAATCTGCAGTCGCACACCGAGTCGTTCTATGACCGGTTCATGAAGCTGAGCAATCTCGTCGCCCAGTCGGCGGCCGACGGCGCACTGCCCGAGCTCTACGCGGCGACCTCGCCCGAGGCGGCGTCGGGTGCGTTCTACGGTCCCCGTGGCCTCGGTGGTCTGCGCGGCGCGCCGACGCTCACCAAACCGTTGCCCAAGGCGCGCAACGAGAGTGTGGCGCAGTCGTTGTGGGTCGCGTCGGAGAAGCTGACGGGCGTCACCTTCGACCTCTGACGGTCACGAGGACACGTTCGCTCCCGTCGGTAACAGTCGCTTTCGACCGGAAGGCGCTGTAACTTCTCTCCGATCACCGCCCGCGATGATCGGAGAACAGTTGTGACCAGTCCTGATGATCCGAAGCCGGACGAGTCGTCACCGTCGATCCCCGCGGGTGAGCCCCCGACGTCCCCGCCGACCTACCCGCAGGCAGGGCCGCCGCCTGGATCGGCACCGATCCCTCCCGGTGGGGTTCCGCCGCAGCCTGGTGGCCCCGGCGCCGCGCCCTACGGTGCGCCTCCGCCCTACGGTGCCGCGCCCTACGGCGCACCGCCGAAGAAGTCGCGCAAGAAGTTGTTCGCCATCATCGGCGGCGTCGTGGTGTTGCTTCTCGTGGTGGTCGTGATCATCGGCGTGGTCGCCTCCAAGGACACCATCACCGACATCAACGACGCGAAGGCCGGCGACTGCATCACCGTGAGCGGCAGCAGTACCGCCGCCAAGCCGAAGACGGTCGACTGCGGCAGCGACACATTCAACTTCGTGGTCGCCGAGAAGATCGACGGTGGTGCGAACTGCGCCAACGAGCAGTACTCCCAGCTGACGCAGGAGGACAAGGGCAAGTTGTGCCTGGTGCCGAACATGCAGGTGGACAAGTGCTATCAGCTCGCCGGTCCGGGCGGATCGATCACCGACTTCACCGAGGTCGAGTGCGGTGCCGAGCCGGCCGAGGGTGGAGCCCAGGTGGTCACGGTGAAGAATCGTGAGGACGCCACCGAGATCGACTGCACCGACGGCATTCCCATCACGTTCGAGAAGCCCACTCCACTGGGCTACTGCCTCGCGGTCAACAACTCCACCGGCTAGCCCCCAGATGCTGACTGTGTGGAAACGGCCGTAGGTACTGCTGACTGTGTGGAAACGGCCGTAGGTACTGCTGACTGTGTGGAAACGGTCGTCGAGTGTGCTGACAACACACCGCTTGCCGACAACGAGACAACGCACACTCGACGTCCGGCTTCCGCACCGTCAGCGGCAGTAGAACCCAACCTCCACGCGAAATACGTTCACAGTGAACAACATTCACTGAATTCAATCCTCCACACCTCGAACACACGTGCTAGAATAGACGTACAGTCACACCTGGGGAGGGGGCAGTCCGTGAGCGATCTCGTGGCGAAATACGCTGCCCTGCAAGCCCTGGTGAAGGAGATCGCGAAAGAGACCTCAGACGCCCACGACGACGAGATCGTCGCGCAATTGGCGATCGACCACCACAGCGTTGTCCGTCAATTCGAATCCATCGGTAACCAGCGGATCCTCGAGGTCTCCGACCGCGACGCCCACCGGACCGTGGGATGCGTGACCGTCACCGAATTCCTCCGGACGAAACTCCGCGTCACCCACCCCAAGAAGCGGCTCGACGCGATCCGCTCCCTCGAACCCATGCACGCGATGACCGGCGAGAAACTGCCACCGGTCTGCCCGAACACCGCTCGCGAGTTGGCCGCCGGAACGATCGGTCCCGATCACGTGCATGCGGTTCTCGACGTGATGAAGAAGATCCCCTCGGCCGTCGGCGTGGAACAGCGGGCGCGGGCCGAGGAAGTCCTCGCCGAATTCGCAACCACACTCACGCCCAAAGAGATCGGCGCCGCCGGGGTGCGGATCCTGGCGCATCTTGATCCGGACGGCATTCTCACCGACGACCGCGATCGCGCCAGGAATCGGAAACTGAACCTGGGCTGCCAGGACTCGCAGCTCATGTCGAAGCTGACCGCGACGCTGGATCCGATCACGCGGGCACTGTTCGACGTCGTCCTCGCCAAGTGGGCGGCACCCGGCATGAACAACCCCGACGACGACCAGTCACCCAAAGGTGACCATGAGGACGCGAACCCCGAGCTGCTGAAGGAAGCAGCCGACCGCGACTGCCGCTCGCAGAGTCAGCGGAACCATGACGCATTCAAAGCTTTGCTCGATGCTGCGGTCAACGGCGGACTCCTCGGCAACTCCCATCGGGGTTTGCCGCCGCAGATCATTGTCTCCATCACCGACGCCCAACTCCGCGACCACGCCGGCATCGCGCGCACCGCCACCGGCGCCGACCTCCCGATCAGCGACGTGATCAAACTCGCTGCCGATGCACAGACCCATCTCGCAGTGTTCAGCGACGTCACCAACGAGCCGCTGTTCTTCGGCCGCGACCGACGCCTCGCGTCGCAGGCGCAGCGGTTGATGGCCTTCGCCCACTACAGGGGCTGTAGCAAAGACGACTGCGCGACTTCGTTCGCCCACACCGAGATGCACCACGCCGACGCCGATTGGGCCGACGGTGGTCTCACCGACTCGCCGCACATGGCACCCGCCTGCGGACGCCACAACCGGGCCGTCGGTTCTGAACCGCACCAGTGGAGCACCGAGAAGATCACCGACGGCCCCGACCGCGGGCGGTATGGCTGGAGACGCAACACCGACCCACCCGACAAGCTCCGCGCCAACCAACTCCACCGGATCGACGAGGTCCTACACCAGGATTCGCCAGACATCGCCGAACCACCACCACTACCGGTCCTCGACATCGAACACCAACTGGCCCACCTCGTGGCCGACGATCCGCCTCGCGGACCGAACACGAATCACCGCTTCGACATCACCTGGCGGCGGTGGTACCTGTGGCCGGCGGCCTGACCGATATCGATCACCACACGCCGGAGGGCCGGAACTGCACGCTGATCCTCGGGCCCACACCGGTGACCTTGGGTATCGCGTGCTCCCAGGTGCGTTGGCAGCTCCCGCCCATGACGAGCAGGTCACCCTGTGCAACAACGAACTTCAGGGATGCGCCGCCGCCGCGCGGGCGCAACATCAGCGGGCGGGGCGCGCCGAGCGACACGATCGCCACCATCGTGTTCTCGGTGCTGCCGCGTCCGATGGTGTCGCCGTGCCAGGCCACACTGTCGGATCCGTCGCGATAGAGGCACAGGCCGGCGGTCGCGAAACCCTCGGGCAGTTCGGGGCGATAGTGCTCGGACAGTACGTCGCGCATCGTCACGAGCAGTGGATGGGGGAGCGCGACACCCTCGCCGTACTGGCACAGCAGTCGGGGCACGTCCACCACGCGGTCGTACATGGCGCGTCGCTCGGCCCGCCACGGCACATCGTCGGAGAGGCGCTCGTGCAGCTGCGCCGCGCCGGCGACCCATCCCGGCGCGACATCGACCCACGCGCCGTCGGTGAGGGTGCGCCTCGTGACGATCGGCGCCAGGTCGGCGCAGGAGGGCTCATCGGTCACCTCGTCGAACAGGGAGCCCTGCAACCCGGCCGTACTCATGCGCTCAGTCTAGCGGCGATCGAACACGTGTGCGAGGGGGTTCAGGGATCACCGTTGCAGCGCGCGCAGGCGCTGTGCGCCCTCGACCAGTACCTCGTCGCGCTTGGCGAACGCGAATCGGACCAGGTGCGACCAGTTGTCGCGCCGATCGACGAACGCGCTGACCGGCACCGCAGCGACCCCGATCCGTGCGGGCAGGTCCCGGCACAGCTGTTCGCCATCGGAGTAGCCGAGGGGCCGCGGATCGGCGCAGACGAAGAACGTGCCCTCGGTCCGGTGGACGTCGAAACCCACCTCGCGCAGCGCGCCCGACAGCAGATCGCGCTTGCGCTCGAGCGCGGCACACGACGCGTCGACCCAATCCATCTCGTGATCCAGCGCGTGCGCGATCGCCGGTTGGAAGGGGCCGCTGCCCACATAGGACATGAACTGCTTGGCCGTGCGCGCCGCGGCGACGAGACGCGCGGGACCGGAGATCCAGCCGACCTTCCACCCGGTGACGTTGAACGTCTTGGCCGCGCTCGACACGCGCAACGTCCGTTCGGCCATCCCCGGCAACGCGGCGATCGTCGCGTGGGAGCGCCCGTCGAAGACGAGGTGTTCGTAGACCTCGTCGCTGAGCACGATCACGTCATGGCGGATGCAGGCGTCGGCGATCGCCGCGAGGTCGTCGTCGGAGAGGACCGTCCCGGTGGGGTTGTGCGGGCTGTTGACGATGACCATGGCGGTGCTGTCGGTGATGGTCGTCGCAAGGGCATCGCGGTCGAGGACGAAACCGTCGCCGTCGGCGACGAGCGGGACGGTGGACCGGAATGCGCCCGCCATCGCGGTCGCCGCGGCGTAGGCGTCGTAGAACGGTTCGATGAGGACCACCTCGTGGCCGGGTTCCACCAGTCCAACCACTGCCGCCGCGATCGCCTCGGTGGCGCCGACGGTGATGAGGACCTCGGTGTCCGGGTCATATTCGATTCCGAGGCGGCGTGATTGGTGATCGGCGACCGCCTGACGGAGCGCCGGGATACCGGGACCGGGTGGGTACTGGTTGTGGCCGTCGGCGATCGCGGCACG
>NZ_JXYP01000017.1 GCF_000964005.1 Williamsia herbipolensis | reverse complement strand
GTGCCGGGGTCGGCGCGGACGGAGTAGGCGTCGCCGGGGTCGGGGCGGCCGGTGCGGGTGCCGCTGCGGCCGCGGCCGAGGCGGGGCTCGGTGCGGACGGCTTGCGACCGCCGGGCTTGGCGCCGGAACCGGGCGTCGGTGCGGTGGTCGACGCACCGTTGCCGGTCGAGCCGTTCTGGGACGACCCGTTCTGGGCCGCCGGGGCCGACGAGGCCGCCGGCGCGCCGGAGGCGGCCGGGAAGGACTCACGCAGTCGACGCGCGACCGGTGCCTCGACGGTGGATGACGCTGATTTGACGAATTCGCCCTGCTCGCTCAATCGAGCCAGGACTTGTTTGCTCGTGACGCCGAGTTCTTTTGCCAACTCGTGCACGCGGGCCTTGCCTGCCACTGCTCTCCTCACTTGGAGGTCGAGCGGGCTGCCCGCTGCGACCTCGGATTACGTTAGAAACGTGCTCATCGTGGGAACTTCACGGTGTGCTCATGTCTTCTGCCACCCGTTCTGCCGGGGACTCGCGTCCTCGGCTCTCGACCGGTCACCGATGTGACCGGCTCGTACCTACGGTCGTGATGCAACCGTCTCCTACTTCGTGCTCAGGCCACGCCGACTCGGCCATCTCGCGTTCGAGACGGTCGGCGTCGGCGGTGAGTCCTGGCACCCTGAGCGCCGGTCCGAAGGCCTTGCGCCGCACCGCCGCCCGGACGCAGTCCGGACTGTGGTGCAGCCAGGCACCACGCCCCGGCATGGTGGAGGTGCGGTCGATCGTCACGACCGGCGCACCCTGCTCAACTGCTGCCACGACCCGCACGAGATCTGCGGCCGCGGCCCGCGTCCGACAACCGATGCACGTTCGCACGGGACCGGTGGTCGTCAGCGCTTTTTCTACCATCGGAGAGTCTACCGCCCGCCGCAAATCGCCGACGCCACGACACCGCGCCGGGTGTCGTCCCTCAGGGTCGTTCGGCCGAGCCGGCCGCCTCGGCGGCGATCTCGGCGTCGGACCGGATGTCGATGCGCCACCCGGTCAGCCGGGCGGCCAACCGGGCGTTCTGGCCCTCTTTGCCGATCGCCAGCGATAGTTGGTAGTCGGGGACGACGACGCGCGCCGCCTTGGCCACCGGGTCGACCACGGTCACCGACACCACCTTCGACGGTGACAGCGCATTGCCCACGAACACCGCCGGGTCGGTGTCGAAGTCGATGATGTCGATCTTCTCCCCCGCCAACTCGCTCATCACGTTGCGCACACGCTGGCCCATCGGACCGATGCAGGCGCCCTTCGCGTTGAGGCCGGCCACCCCGGTGTGGACGGCGATCTTCGACCGGTGGCCCGCCTCGCGCGCGACCGCGACGATCTCGACCGACCCGTCCTCGATCTCGGGCACCTCGAGGGAGAACAGCTTGCGCACGAGATTGGGATGGGTGCGCGAGAGGGTGATCTGGGGGCCGCGGGCACCGCGGGCGACGCCGACGACGTAGCACTTCACGCGGTCACCGTGCTTGTAGGTCTCGCCGGGGACCTGCTCGGCCGAGGGCATGACGCCCTCGGTGCCGGTGGCCTCGCTGCCGATCCGGACGATGACCATGCCGCGGGCGTTGGCCCGCGAGTCCTGCTGGACCACGCCGCCGACGATCTGGCCCTCGTGCGCCACGTAGTCGCCGAAGTTCTTCTCGTTCTCCGCGTCGCGCAGGCGCTGGAGGATCACCTGACGGGCGGTCGTCGCGGCGATGCGACCGAAGCCCTCGGGGGTGTCGTCCCATTCGGAGATCAGCTGGTCGTTCTCGTCGCGGGTCTGGGCCATGACCCGCACCGCGCCGGTCTTGCGGTTCACGTCGATCCGCGCGTGCTGGGCGAAGCCCTCGGTGTGGCGGTAGGCGGTGATCAGTGCGGTCTCGATGGCGGTGATCACCGTGTCGATCGGGATCCCCTTGTCGGACTCGATCATCCGCAGTGCGGCGATGTCGATGTTCATGCGTGTCCTCTCGTGGCGTCTGGTGCCGCGGCGTCGGTGGCGGAGTGCGGGTCGTCGTCGGGGTGGTGGATGTCGACGAGGTCGGCGTCGCCACCGGGTTCCTCCCACAGCGCCACCGGCGCGCGGGTGTCGGTCTCCTCGCCCAGCCCGCAGAGGTGGCGCTCGTCGCGGGTGGCGCGACCGAAGTCGACCTGCACCACCGCGGTGGCGACGTCGTCGACCGACAGCGTCCGGGCGGTGCTGCGTCCGCGGTCGGTGACGACGATGTCGATGGTGGCCTCGTCGGCGGCGAGCCGACCGACGCGACCGGCGAGCGTGGTCCCGTCGGCGAGGTCGACGACGACCTTGCGACCTTGCGCGCGGCGCCAGTGCCGCGGCCGGGTCAGTGGACGGTCGATCCCCGGCGAGGTGACCTCCAGGGTGTAGCGCAGTGCGCCCAGAACGGGCGGATCGGCGGCGTCGAGGACCTCGGATACGGCGCGGCTGAGGTCGGCGAGGAGGTCGAGGTCGCCGCCCTGCTCGGAGTCGACGATCACCCTGACCACACTGCGGTCGCCGGAACGGTGCACGATCACGTCGTCGAGGTCGAAGCCCGCGTCGCCGACGACCGGGGAGATCATGACGCTGATCGCCTGGCTGTCATCCGCCATGGGGCGCCTCCTCGTCTGAAGTTGTCGCGCAACGTCGCTGCGCATCGTGGCCGTCGGGTCGTCGCCGCGGGCGCCGGTTCGTGATGATCGAACGCGACCCGTCGTGCCGACCGTGGTGCGAGTGGTGAGTTTACCCCGTCGCCGGGGGTGCTCCGGTCCACGCCGGACCGGCGGTCGGCTGGCAGTATGAACACCCGTGACCGTCGCCCGACCCACCCTCGTCCCCCGATCCGTCGTGTCCCGGCGTGGCCTCCTGCGGAACACCGCGGCGGTGTCGACCGGCGTGGTTCTCGGTGCCGGGGTGCTCGCGGCATGCGGTGACAGCGCCGAGATGACCGAGGACATGCGGATCGCGCAGCAGCTGGAGCCGCTGTCGGTGGCTGCGTCGGTCGATGCCGCCGCGGCCACCGCGCTGGCCGCCCGTGCGCCCGACCGTGCCGCGGCCCTCGCCGTGATCGCGGCCGAGCGCCAGACCCACGCCACCCTGATCAACGACGAGATCGCACGCCTGTCCCCCGACCTCGCACGGCCGAGCTCGACCTCGGGGGTGGTCGCCGATCCGTCACCGGTGACGACGACTGGCGGCGACCCCGCACCGACGTCGGCGGCACCGTCGGTGCGCGACGCGGCGGCCCCGGTGACCACCGTCGACGACCTGCGCGCACGCCTGAGCGATGCCCGGTCGGCTGCGGCAGGCCTGGCGATCGCGGGGCAGGGCTATCGCGCGGGCATGCTCGGTTCGGTCGCCGCGGCGCTGACCGCCGAGATCGAGGTGCAGCTCGCATGAGTGAGGCCACCGACGCCCTCGCAGCCGCGGTCGAGGCGGAGAACGCCGCCGTCTTCGTCTACGGCGTGGCCGTGGCCTACGCGGCCGCATCCCGGCGCGACACCATCGCCGACTACACCGCCGAACACCGTTCCCGGCGTGACGAACTCGAGCGTCTGATGCTGGCGGCGAAGGTCACCGCCCCGCTGCCGGCCGCGGGGTATGTGCCTCCGGTGTCGATCACCGACCCGGTGACCGCGATCCAGGCCGTTCTCGCCGCCGAACAGGACTGCGCCCGCGCCTACCGCGCGCTGCTCGAACGCGCCGACGACCGGTCGCAACGACAGGCCGGTGTCGACGCGCTCAGCGACTCGGCGCGACGAGCCGCGACCTGGCGTCTGGTGCTCAGGATCTCGCCGGCGACTGTCGCGTCACCGGGCGCCCAGAGCTGACCGCACGTCGGCGACGGGGATCTCGCTGACCGCCCCGGTCGCGCGGACGCGTACCTCCACGAGGCCGTCGACGAAACCGCGACCGACGACCACGATGTAGGGCGTACCGAGCAGCTCGGCGTCCTTGAACTTCACCCCGGGCGAGGCCTTGCGGTCGTCGAGCAGCACCTCGCGTCCCCAGGCGTCGAGATCGGCGGCCAGCTCGTGGGCGCCGGTGACGATGGCCGGATCCTTCGCGTTGGCGATGACGACGTGGACGTCGAACGGCGCCACCGACTCCGGCCAGCACAGGCCCTTCTCGTCGTGGGTCTGTTCGGCGATCACCGCGACCAGCCGCGACACCCCGACGCCGTACGAGCCCTGGATGAGGCGGACGGGCTTGCCGTTCTCACCGAGCACGTCGACCTCGAACGCGTCGGTGTACTTCTGCCCCAGGGAGAAGATGTGACCGATCTCGATGCCGCGGGCCGACACCAGCGTGCCCGTGCCGTCGGGCGACGGGTCGCCGTCGCGGATGGCGGCGGCCTCGACCGTGCCGTAGGCGACGAAATCGCGCCCGGCGACGAGACCGACGACGTGCTTGCCCTGCTCATCGGCACCGGTGATCCAGCTCGTGCCGTCGACGACACGGGGATCGACCAGGTACCGGACCCCGTGGGCGATCAGGCCGCGCGGACCGATGTAGCCCTTCACGAGGAACGGATTCGCGGCGAAGTCGGCCTCGTCGAGGAGTTCGACGGACGAGGGTTCGAACGAGGCCTCGAGCCGCTTCATGTCCACCTCGCGGTCGCCGGGGACACCGACGCCGACGATCTCGGGTTCCTTGCCCGGCACGATCACCTTCACCATGACGTTCTTGAGGGTGTCGGCGGCGGTCACGGGCCGGTCGAGGGTCGCGTTGGCCCAGTCGACGAGGGTCGCGATGGTGGGGGTGGAGCCGGTCTCGTACACCGTCGCCTCGGGCTGACCCTCGATAGGGATCGCCGGCGGACTGGGGGTGACGACGGCCTCGACGTTGGCGGCGTATCCCGATTCCGGCGAGCGGACGTAGGTGTCCTCGCCCACCTCGCTCTCGGCGAGGAACTCCTCGGACGCACTCCCGCCCATGGCCCCCGAGGTGGCCGCGACGATGACGTAGCGGACGCCGAGGCGGGCGAAGATCGCCTGATAGGCCTCGCGATGGGCGTTGTAGGAGGCTTTCGTGCCCGCCTCGTCGAGGTCGAACGAGTACGAGTCCTTCATCACGAACTCACGGCCGCGCAGGATGCCGGCGCGGGGGCGTTCCTCGTCGCGGTACTTGGTCTGGATCTGGTACAGCGTGACGGGCAGGTCCTTGTACGACGAGTACTCCCCCTTCACCAGTTGGGCGAAGAGCTCCTCGTGGGTGGGGGCGAGCAGCATGTCCGCACCCCGACGGTCCTTGAGGCGGAACAGGGCGTCGCCGTACTCGGTCCACCGGCCGGTGGTCTCGTAGGGCTCACGCGGCAGCAGCGCGGGCAGCGAGATCTCCTGCGCCCCGATGCGGTTCATCTCCTCGCGCACGACGTTCTCGACTCGGCGCAGAACCCGCAGACCCAGCGGCAGCCAGCTGTACACACCGGGCGCGACGCGCCGGACGTAGCCGGCGCGCAGCAGCAGCTTGTGGCTCGGCACCTCCGCGTCGGCGGGGTCGTCGCGCAGGGTGCGCAGGAAGAGGGTCGACATACGGGTGATCACGGGTAGTCAGCCTAGTTGCTCGCGAACCCGCCGCTGCCGGCCGCTAGCGTGGACGATCGTGCTCATCATCCTGCCGCCGTCGGAGACCAAGTCCGACGGAGGGCGTGGCGCCCCTCTCGATCTCGCCGCCCTGTCGTTTCCCGCGCTGACCCCCATCCGACAGCGCCTCGCCGCGGCCCTGGTCGATCTGGCCGCCGACCCCGAGGCCAGTGCCACCGCACTGGGGCTCGGTCGCACCCAGCTCGACGAGGTCGCGCGCAACGCCACGCTGTTCACCTCACCGACCCGACCGGCGATCGAGCGGTACACCGGCGTCCTCTACGACGCCCTCGACGTCGGGGGTCTCACCCGAGCCTCGCGGACGAAGGCGCGCGATCGGCTCGCCGTCGGGTCGGCGTTGTTCGGGGTGGTCCGCGCGGGTGACCCGATCCCGGCGTATCGCCTCTCGGCGGCGTCGCGGCTGCCGGGCCTCGGGACACTGGCGTCTCAGTGGAAACCGGCTCTGTCGGCCGCTCTCGACGACCTCGACACCGACGTCGTCATCGATCTGCGGTCGGGCGGTTATCGGGCACTGGGGCCCGTCGCCGGGTCGATCGAGGTGACGGTGCTGACCGAGAACGCCGACAGATCACGCAGCGTGGTCAGCCATTTCAACAAGCATCACAAGGGCGTGATGGCACGGACGCTGGTCTCCACGCGACGGTCGGTACGCGACATCTCGTCGCTGGCGTCGGTGGTGGCCGACGGCGGTCAACGCGCCGAGATCGCCTCCGACCGCGAACTGGTCATCCTCACCGACTGAACCGACCGTCGGGCGGGATCAGGCGGTGGTCTCGACCGGACCGCCCTCGTTGGCGGCCTTCTGCGCGAGCTGACCCTCGGCGACCTCGTCGACGGTGAACCGCATGAACAGCACGACCAGGCCGGTGAGGACGGCGATCCCCGACGCACAGACGAACGCGAGGCCATAGCCGTTGGCCAGGGCGTCGAGCTGGGAGGGGTTCATGTCGACGACGGGTGCGGTGGTGCCACCCAACGACAGGGTCCGCGACGTCACGATCGCCCCGACGATCACCAGACCGATGCCGCCGCCGAGGTTCTGGCCGACCTGCACCATCGCGGTGACCGGGCCGACCTCGTTCACACCGACACCGGCGACCGCGGCGAGGGTGAGCGGGATCGACGCGACACCCACGCCGAAACCGATGACGATGACGGGGACGAAGATCGCCGGGAAGTAGCTCGGCGAGGTGGTCGCGATGCTCGCGGCGTAGAGACAGCCCCCGAGGATGCAGGCGCCGCCGACCACGACGATCCACCGGCACTGCACGCGCTGGGCCAGACGCGACGCGAGGAACGCGCCGACGCCGAGTCCGTAGGCGAACGGCACGACGGCGAGGCCGCTCTGCAGCGGGGTGTAGGAGATGATCCCCTGCAGGAACAGGGCGATGTAGACCGCCATCGTCATGAGGATCGCGCCCGAGAGCAGGATCGACACCAGGGCGGCTACGCGGCTGGCGTTGCGGAACAGCGAGAACGGGAGGATCGGGTTCTCGGCGCGGCGCTCGACGAACACGAACGCGATCCAGGCCGCGATCGCGAGGACCGCAGGGATCAGGACGATCGGGCGCACCCATCCGCCGGGGCCCTCGTTGACGGCGAACACCAGCAGGGATGCACCCGCGGTCGCCAGGACGGCGCCCGGCACGTCGAGGGCGAGGCGACTGCCCTGCGATTCGGTGAGGAACGCGACGGCACCAACCACCACGAGCAGTCCGATGGGGACGTTGATGAGGAAGACCAGCCGCCACGACACCTCGGTGAGCGCACCGCCCACGATGAGGCCCGCGACCGATCCGATACCGCTCATGGCGGCGTACACCGCGAAGGCCCGGCTGCGGGGTTTGCCGGGTGCGTAGGTGGTGGTCACCAACGCCATGGCGGTCGGTGCGGCGACGGCCGCCGACGCACCCTGCAGGGCACGCCCGACGACGAGGCTCGCCTCGTCCCACGCGAGGCCGCACAGCAGCGAGGTGATCGTGAAGGCGGCGACGCCGAAGACGAACATCTTGCGCCGCCCGAAGGTGTCACCGAGACGACCGCCGAGCAGCATGAGTCCGCCGAAGGCGATGACGTAGGCGGTGATGATCCAGTTGCCGCTGGACTCGCTGAGACCGAGTGCGTCGCGGATGCGGGGCAGCGCGAGGGCTGCGACGGTGCCGTCGAGGACCACCAGCAGCTGCATGCCGCCGAGCACGAAGATGGGCCAACCGAACACACGGGATTGCCCGACGCTCGGCGCACGGGTCGTCGAATCGGCGGTCATGGGCTCCGACGCTACCGGTCGTCGGTCGTTTCCGTGAAAACGCGGCGACGCGGATCCGACGGCGCCGGGCGCGATCGGCCGGTGCGGTCAGACGCCGACGCGTCCCAGGGTGCCGGCGGCCGCATCGAAGGCCGCGACCTCTCCGACGACCACGATCGCGGGCGGCCGGACCGCCTGTCCGCGGGCCTCGTCGGCCACGGCGGCGAGGGTGGAGGTGAGGCGTCGCTGCCCGGGCATCGAGCCCTGTTCGATCACCGCGACGGGGGTCTGGGGGTCACGGCCGCCGGTGATCAGCGCCTCGGTGAACTGCTCGAGGCGTTCGACGGCCATCATCAGCACCAGGGTGCCCTTGAGGCGCCCCAGGGCCGACCAGTCGACCAGCGACTCGGGGTGTCCGGGCGGCAGATGTCCGGACACGACGACGACCTCGTGGGTGACGCCGCGGTGGGTGACCGGGATCCCCGCGGCCGCCGGCGCGGCGATGGCGCTGGTGATGCCGGGCACAACCGTCACCGGTATGCCTGCTTGCACACATGCGGCGAGTTCCTCGAAACCGCGGCCGTAGACGTAGGGGTCGCCGCCCTTGAGACGCACGACGAACTTGCCCGCGCGGGCGTTGTCGACGAGGGCGTCGTTGATCGCCTCCTGCTTCATGGCCCGCCCGTAGGGCACCTTGGCCGCGTCGATGATCTCGACCCACGGGGCCAGTTCGGCCAAGAGGGCGGGCGGGGCCAGTCGGTCGGCCACGACGACGTCGGCCGCGGCGAGCAGACGGCGGCCGCGCACGGTGATGAGTTCCGGGTCGCCGGGGCCGCCGCCGACGAGGGCGACCCCGGCGGGGTGGCTGCCCTGCGACGGGGTACCGAGCGACCCGTCGAGCAGCCCCTGCGCGATCTCCGACCGGATACGTGCCGACCGTCGGTGATCGCCGGACGCGAGGACCCCGATGTTCAGGCGGTCGTGCTGGACCGACGCCGGGGTGACCGCGGTGCCGTGCCGGGCGTCGTCGGCGCGGACGCAGAAGATGTGGCGTTCGGTGGCCTCGGCGACGACAGCGGCGTTCACCTCGGGGTCGTCGGTGCACGCCAGGGCGTACCAGGCGCCGGCGAGGTCGCCGGGACGGTAGGCCCGCGTGGTGACGGTGATGCCGGGGAACGACTCGACCGTCGGGGTGGGGTCGACGGCGATGACGTGGATGTCGGCGCCGCTGGCGGCGAGGGTGCCCAGGCGCCGCGACACCACCGAGCCGCCGCCGATGAGCACGACCCGTCGTCCGCGCAGATCGAGGCCGACGAGGTAGTGGTCCTCGTCGGGGTGCGCGTCGCGCCCCGTCACGTCAGGGACTGATCCAGGCATGGCAGAACCGTACCGACGTCACCGTCGTGACGGTCCTCACCCTCGGCCGCCGCCGCGGCGGTCGCGACGAGTCGGGCCACCGAGTCGGGGGCGCCCGCGGGGTGGGTGTGCAGATACGACGCGTGCACCGCGCCGCCGGCCACGCCGTCACGGTGGACGACCCCGGCCTTGCGCCATGCCCAGGCGTGATCGATCGGACCGATCGCCTCGACGGTGCTGCGGTGGAACTCGTGTCCGGTGATCCGATCGCCCGCGGCGAAGAGAGCCGAGTCGGTCAGCGCGACCGCGTCGCGGTACCCCAGGGTGAGGGTCGGTCCGAAGTGTCCGCGCACGTCGACCACGCCGGCCATGGTGTGACCGTCGAGATCGTGTGCCAGATAGAGCAATCCGGCGCACTCGGCGTGGATGGGCCGCCCGGATCGCGCGTGTGCGGCGACGTCGGCGAGCATCGGTGTGTTCGCGGCGAGGGCGTGGACGTGTTCCTCGGGGAAGCCGCCGCCGATGATGAGCGCGTCGGTACCCGGGGGCAAGCGGTCGTTCATCGGGTCGACGGTGACGACCTCCGCGCCCGCCGCGGCGAGCATGTCGGCGTGCTCGGCGTAGCCGAAGGTGAAGGCCGCTCCCCCGGCGACGGCGACACGCACCGGGCGCTGCGGGGCCGACAGACCGAGTCGCTCGCGGGCATCGGCGATCTCGTCGTCGGCCGACCACGCGGCGGCGGGCCGAGGCGTCCGGGCGCGTGCCGCGGCGACGATCGCCGACAGGTCGGCGGTGGCCGCGACGAGCTCGGTCATGGCCGCGACCGCCGTCTGCGCGGCTCCGCCGTGCTCGGCGGCGGGGATGAGACCGAGGTGACGCGACGGCACCACCAGTTCGGGTGCGCGACGCAGCACCGCGAAGACTGGCAGCCCGACTCGGTCGCACGCCTGTCGCAGGACGTGTTCGTGGCGCGGCGAACCGACGCGGTTGAGGATGACCCCACAGATGTCGACGTCGGTGTCGAAGCTGCGCATCCCGTGCAGGATGGCGGCGAGGGTCTGGCTGTGGCCGGACGCGTCGACGACGATCACGACCGGCGCGCCGAGCAGCGCCGCGACGTGGGCCGTCGACCCGTGGGCGTGTCCGAGGGGCATGGTCCCGTCATCGGCGTCGTCGGCGATGCGACCGTCGAACAGACCCATCACGCCCTCGATGACCGCGATGTCGGCGCCACGGGAGCCCGCGGCGAACAGGCCCGGGACGCGGTGGGCGCCGACGAGGTTCGGGTCGAGATTGCGTCCGGGACGTCCGGCGGCGACGGCGTGGTAGCCGGGGTCGATGAAGTCGGGGCCGACCTTGAACGGCGCGACCCGGTGGCCGGCGCGGGTCAGGGCTCCGATGAGTCCGGTGGCGACGGTGGTCTTCCCGCTGCCCGAGGACGGCGCGGCGATGACGACGGCGGGTGTGCCCGCCGCACCTCCCCCGCTCACCATTCGATGCCCCGCTGTCCCTTGCGGCCGGCATCCATCGGGTGCTTGGTCTTGGTCATGTCGGTGACGAGGTCGGCGGCGTCGACCAGCTCGGCGGGGGCGCGGCGGCCGGTGATCACGACGTGTTGCTTGCCGGGACGCTCGCGCAGCACCTCGAGCACCTCCTCGACGTCGATCCATCCCCACCCCAACGGGTAGGTGAACTCGTCGAGGACGTAGAAGTCGTGGGTCTCGGCGCGCAGTCGGCGGGCGATCTCGGTCCAACCGGCGCGCGCCTGGTCGGCGTGGTCGGCCTCGGCCTGATCACCGTGGCGGATCCACGACCACCCCGATCCCATCTTGTGCCACTCGACGGGTCCGCCCTGTCCGGTGCGCGCGTGCACCTCACCGAGGGCGGTCATCGCGGTCTCTTCGCCGACCTTCCACTTCGCGTTCTTGACGAACTGGAACACGCCGATGTCCATGCCTGCGTTCCAGGCGCGCATCGCCATGCCGAACGCGGCCGTCGACTTGCCCTTGCCGTTGCCGGTGTGGACCGCCAGCAGCGCGGTGTTGCGACGTTGACGTGTGGTCAGGCCGTCGTCGGGGACGACGGCGGGGATCCCCTGCGGCATGCGGTCGCTCCTCTCGCGGATGGTCGGGCGGGCCCCACGGTCGTCGGGACCCGGGTGAGCGTGTGGGTGACGTCGCCGGGGATCACGCGGCCCGGTGTACGGCCCCGGCCACGGCGTCGGCGGTGACGTCGTCGACGGTGACGTGGGTGGCGTCGAGGTGAACGGCAAGCGTACGCGCCAGGCCGAGTCGGACGATGCCCTGTTCGCAGTCGACGACCACCGCGTCGACGCCGCGTCGACGTAGTCGGTCCGCGGCAGCGGCGGCGCGACCGGTCGCGTCGGGCCCGCTGGTGGCCCGACCGTCGGTCAGCACGACGAGCAGAGGGCGCCGGCGCGGATCGGTGTGGCGGGCGCGGTCGATGAGCACCGCGGCCTCGGTGAGTCCCTCGGCCAGCGGCGTGCGACCGCCGGTGCGCACGCCTGACAGCCCTCGCAGGGCGATGCTCACCGATCGGGTCGGCGGGACCACCACCTGTGCCGACGACCCGCGCAGCACCACCACGGCGACACGGTCGCGTCGCTGATAGGAGTCGCGCAGCAGTGCGGCACACGCTCCGCTGACCGCGTCGAGGCGTCGGCGTGCGGTCATCGATCCCGACAGGTCGACGGCGAACACCACCAGGTTGCCCTCACGTCCGACGCGCACCGCTCCGCGCAGGTCGTCGGAGGTGATGGCGAGGCGGCCGGCCCCGCGGTGACGCCCGGCCGCGGCGAGGACCGTCGCGGTGAGGTGCACGCCCGAGTGCAGCGTCTCGGTCGCGGCGATGGTCTGGCCGCGTCGACTCCGCGCGGGCGAGCGTCGTCCCGGGTCACCGTCACCGACACCGGCGACCCGCATCATCCGGGTGACGCCCGCGCGCAGCGTTCCCCGCTGGTCGTCGACCGACAGGTCGGTGGGGGTCGGCGCCGACGACCCCGACGAGGCCGGAGTCGGTTCGCGGGGGGACGCCGACGGTTCCGGCGCCTCGGCGGGAGGGCCGGGCTGGTCGGACGGCGCCTGGGGGGCGGGGCCATCGGCGGCGGGTGGCTGCCCCGCGGGCGGCGGTGACCCTCCGGGCGGTGGCGATCCGGGTCCCCCGTCGGGATCGGTGTCCGGATCGGGATCGGTCTCGGGTGCACCACCCGGCGCCGTCGTCGGGTCACGATCGGCCTGTTCGGCGGCGGAGTCCATCGCGGAGTCGAGATCGTCGCGACTCATGTCGGTGTCGTCGAACGGGTCTCGTCGACGGCGGTGCGGCAGTGCGAGTTCCACCGCGACGCGCACGTCGGTCTCGTCGACCTCGGAGGCGCCGCGCCAGGCGGCGTGGGCGCGGGCCGTGCGGGCCACGACGATGTCGCCGCGCAGTCCGTCGACGTCGAGGTGGGTACAGACCGCGGCGATACGTCGCATCTCGGCGACCGGCAACGACACCGAGTCGACCGCGCCGCGCGCCGCGGCGATGGCCGCGGCGGTCTCGACGTCACGATCGGCCCAGCGCGCGGCGAATCCGGCGGGGTCGGCGTCGTACTCCATGCGGCGGGTGATGACCTCGACGCGCTCGTCGACGTCACGTGGGGCGGTCACCGCGACGGTGAGCCCGAACCGGTCGAGCAGCTGGGGCCGCAGCTCGCCCTCCTCGGGGTTCATCGTCCCGACGAGCACGAACCGCGCGTCGTAGCTGTGTGACACCGAGTCGCGCTCGACGGTGACCCGCCCCATCGCCGCGGCGTCGAGCAGCAGGTCGACGAGGTGGTCGGCGAGCAGGTTCACCTCGTCGATGTAGAGCACGCCGCCATCGGCGGACGAGAGCAGACCGGGTGTGAACGCGGCGTCACCGTCACGCAGGATGCGTGCCACGTCGAGGGAGCCGACGACACGGTCGTCGGTGGCCCCGATCGGCAGCTCCACGACCCGCCCGGCGGCGTTCGTCGCGGGGTCGGCCGGGAGCAGCGGCGCCAGGGCACGGACGATCGTCGACTTGGCCGTGCCCTTCTCGCCACGCAGCAGCACACCGCCGATGCCCGGCGAGATCGCGCACAGGATGAGGGCGAGTTTCAGCGACTCCTGGCCCACCACCGCGCTGAACGGGAACGGCGCCCGGATGACTTCGGGGACATGAGCGGGTTCAGCGGTGCGGTGACGATCGGGATCCGATTCGGATCGAGAGGTCACGACGGCTGCCAGGGCTCCCCGCCACCGCGGCGCATCGGCACGTGCGGGATGCCGTCGAGCAGGTATTCCTCGCCCTCGGGCGCGAAACCGTGCTTGGCGTACATGTCCACGAGGTAGGTCTGGGCGTGGATGCGACACGCATGCGAACCGACCTCGGCGAGCGCCGTGCGCAGCAGACGGGTGGTGTGTCCCTGCCCGCGGTGTGCGCGGTCGGTGCACAGACGACCGATCCGGAACGACTTGCCGTCCTCGTGCTCCTCGAGCAGGCGCAGGGTGCAGACGACCTCGCCGTCCTCCTCGAGCCACAGGTGCCGGGTGTCGGTGTCGAGATCGAGCCCGTCGAGTTCGGGGTACGGGCACGACTGCTCCACCACGAACACGTCGACGCGCAGTTTCAGGATCTTGTAGAAGGTGGCGATGTCCAGGTCGAGAGCCCAGCTGCGGTGCAGGGACGCGGTGGCAGTCATGTGGTCGTGACTATCACACCGACGTGGGTGCCGCCACGCGGCGGTCGGTGCCGGCGACGGGCTGCTCGGCCGGTGAGGACGACAGTTCGAGCACCTTCGACGTCCAGTCCCAGACCTCACGGAACAGCGACGGCGTCGAGTTCAGCTTCTGCCCGAACGACGGGATCATGTCGGTGAGCGCGGGCTTCCAGCTCTCGAAGTGACGCGGGAAGCACCGCTCGAGCACGTCGAGCATCGCCGGCACGGCGGTCGACGCGCCCGGCGAGGCACCCAGGAGTCCGGCCATCGTGCCGTCAGCGGAGTTCACCACCGCGGTCCCGAACTCGAGTGCCCCGTTCATCGGGCCCTTCTTGCGGATGACCTGCACACGCTGCCCTGCGGTGATCAGCTCCCAGTCGCCGCCGACGGCGCGGGGGACGAACTCCTGCAGCGTCTTCACGCGGTCGGCCGGACCGGCCGCGAGCTCGCTGATGAGGTACTTGAGGAGTCCGAACTCCTTTGGCGCGATGCTGGCGATGGGGAACGCGTTGAACGGCGTGATCGACGTGAGCAGGTCCAGGTTCGACCCCTCCTTGAGGAACTTCGGCGACCAGCCCGCGTACGGCCCGAACAGCAGACCCGGCTTGTGGTTGATCACGCGGGTGTCGAGGTGCGGCACCGACATCGGCGGCGCGCCGACCGCGGCGCGGCCGTAGACCTTCGCCTGGTGCTCGTCGATCAGTTCGGGGTTGGTGCAGCGGAAGAACGCGCCCGAGACCGGGAACCCGCCGAACTGCCGCGCCTCCTTGATGCCCGACTTCTGCAGCAGGTGCAGAGCTCCGCCGCCCGCCCCGACGAACACGAACCCGGCGTGGATCTTCTGCTTGCGCTTCGTGCGCAGGTTGACGACCTTGACGATCCAGCTGCCGTCGGACTGCTTGTCGAGGTCGGTGACCGCGTGTCCGAAGTTGACCGAACCGCCCTCGGCGACCGAGTTGAGCAGCTTCTGGGTCAGTGCGCCGAAGTCGACGTCGGTGCCGTTCTCGTACCAGTTCAGCGCGACGGGATCGGCGAAATCGCGGCCCTCGGACATGAGCGGCAGCTTCTTCGCGAACAACGCGTCGTCGTCGATGTACTCCATGTCGGCGAAGAGCGTCTGACTCGCGAGCGCGTCGTAACGCTTGCGCAGGTAGTCGACGCCGTCCTCGCCGTGACAGAAGCTCACGTGCGGGATCGGGTTGATGAACTCCGAGGGGGTGTCGAGGATCCCCTTCTCGATGGCGTGGGCCCAGAACTGGCGCGACACCTGGAACTGCTCGTTGATGGTGATCGCCTTGGAGATGTCGACGCTGCCGTCGGCGCCCTGCGGGGTGTAGTTGAGCTCACACAGCGCCGAGTGTCCGGTGCCCGCGTTGTTCCACGGGTCACTGCTCTCGGCGGCAGCGGCGTCGAGTCGCTCGAACACCGAGATCGACCAGTCGGGCTGGAGCTGCCGGATCAGTGCACCGAGGGTGGCGCTCATGATCCCGGCGCCGATCAGCACGACGTCGGTCTTGGTCGTCCCTGGGTTGTCGTGTGTGTTCTTGTCGCCGGCCACGTCCTGCTCAACTCCCTTGTCGTCGACCGCTTCTACCGGTCGGCAGGTTGAATGATTCCATTCTCCCCCATCGGGGCGGCCTGGGATAAGCCGGTGTGGGAAAACCCACCGGATCGCCGAACACGCGGTCGCCACGCGACCGCGGCGGAGACCGCCACTACAGTCGGGGTGTGGCACACGACTGGGAACCCGATGTCCTCGGACCGGATTTCGCGGCCCTGACCATCGACCTCGGTCCCGATCCCGACGGCGAGGGCACCGTCACCGCTACGCTGGTGCGGCATCTGCGGTCGGAGTCCGACGCCGACGTGGCGGCCCCGCGACCGTCGGTGCTCTACGTCCATGGTTTCACCGACTATTTCTTCCAGGCGCCGCTCGCCACCGCGTTCGCCGACGCCGGGTACGACTTCTACGCCCTGGATCTCCGCAAGTGCGGTCGATCACGGAAGCCCGGCCACACCCCGCACTTCATCTCCGATCTCTCCCTCTACGACGCCGAACTCGGCGCGGCCCTCGACGTCATCGACGCGGCCGCCCCGGGGACACCGGTCGTCGTCGCCGCGCACTCCACCGGCGGGTTGATCACCGCGCTGTGGCTCGACCGGCTGCGCGCCACCGACCCGGGCCGTCACGGTCGCGTCACCGGGCAGGTCCTCAACAGCCCGTGGTTCGACCTGCAGGGCGCACCGGCCTTGCGCAGCTGGGGCACGGTGCTCGTGCGGACGATCGCCCGGGTCGCGCCGTATCGCGTGCTGCCCAACCGACTCCCCGGCGGGTACGGCGAGAGCCTGCACGTCAGTGCCCACGGCGAGTGGGAGTACGACCTCGACCTCAAGCCGCTGGGCGGTTTCCCCGTCACCTTCGGTTTCCTTGCCGCCGTGCGTCGTGGCCACGCCGCGCTGCACCGGGGAATCGACACCGGCGTCCCATCGTTGGTCCTACGGTCGGCACGGTCGGTGCTCGGCGGGCCCTACCGCCCCGAGATCGACACCGCCGACACCGTTCTCGACACCGAGCAGATCGCGCGCTGGAGCGGGTGCCTCGGCAACCGGGTGACCGCGGTGCCGATCGACGGGGCCCGTCACGACGTGTTCCTCTCCCGCGAGGAGCCCCGTGCGGTCGCCTACGCAGAACTCTCGAGGTGGTTGACGGAGAACACCGCGACCCTCTCGATCCGCCGTTCGGTCGAACCACCACCCACGGGGTCGTCGCGCGTGACGCGCGACGTCTCGTGACCATCAGGAGCATGCACATGACAGACGTCGACCTCGCCATCATCGGTTCCGGCAGCGGCAACTCGATCCCCGACGACCGCTTCGACGACTGGTCGATCGCCATCTTCGAGAAGGGTGTCTACGGAGGGACCTGCCTCAACGTGGGCTGCATCCCGACGAAGATGTACGTCTACGCCGGTGAGGTGGCCGAGACCATCCGCGAGTCCGCCCGGTACGGCATCGACAGCCACATCGACGACGTGCGGTGGCGCGACATCGTGACGCGCGTCTTCGGTCGTATCGACCCGATCTCGCTGGGGGGCCAGCAGTACCGGGAGGACAAATGCGACAACATCTCCGTGCTGCACTCCCACGTACGGTTCGCCGGCACCACCGACGACGGACGCTACCGCCTGCTCACCGATGACGGAGACGAGGTGACGGCCCGCAAGGTCGTGATCGCCGCAGGCTCGCGGTCGTTCATCCCCGAGGCCATCGCCTCGGGCAGTGCGCCGTTCCACACGAACGAGGACGTGATGCGTCTCGCGTCGCTGCCGCGCCACCTCGTCATCGTCGGTGGCGGCTACATCAGTGCCGAGTTCGCCCACGTCTTCGCCTCCCTCGGCACGGAGGTCACGATCATCGCGCGCGGCGACAAGCTGCTGCGCCACCTCGACGCCGACATCTCCGACCGCTTCACCGAGATCGCGAGCAAGCGTTTCGACGTGCGGTTCAACGCCTCGGTGACCGGCACGAAGATCGGTGACGAGGGAGCGGTCGTCGTCGAGCTGTCCGACGGGTCGTCGGTCACCGCGGACGCACTGCTGGTGGCGACCGGCCGGACCCCCAACGGCGACGGCCTGCACCTCGACACCATCGGCGTCTCGCTCGACGACGCCGGTCGGGTGGAATGCGACGAGTTCGGCCGCACCGCCGCACAGAACGTGTGGACCCTCGGCGACGTCAGCTCGCCGTACCAGCTCAAGCACGTCGCCAACCACGAGGCGCGGGTCGTGCAGGCGAACCTGCTGCGGGACTTCGACGGAGACGACCTCGACAAGTTCGACCACCGATTCGTACCGGCCGCGGTGTTCACCCACCCGCAGATCGCCTCGGTCGGTCTCACCGAGGCGCAGGCCCGCGAGCAGGGCCTCGACGTCACCGTGAAGGTGCAGGACTACGGCGACGTCGCCTACGGCTGGGCGATGGAGGACACCACGGGTCTGTGCAAGATCGTCGCCGAGCGGGGCACAGGTCGGATCCTCGGCGCGCACCTCATCGGCCCGCAGGCGCCGACGGTGATCCAGCCGGTCATCCAGGCGATGCACTTCGGTCTCGACGCCACGTCGATGGCCAAGGGCCAGTACTGGATCCACCCGGGCATGCCCGAGGTGCTCGAGAACGCGCTACTGGGTCTCGACATCTGACGGGTTCGTCGCGTGCCGACCGGCGGTCTGACCGAGGGTCAGGTGGTCGGTCTCGGCGAACGTGACGCCGTCGCGCGCAAAGTCGGCCCAGCGCCGCCGGAGGCGCGGTCCGAGTTCGGCGAGCGCGGATGCGGCGTGGGCGCCCAGCATCGGTGCGTCCGACCATGCCTGCGGCGTGCCCAGCAGGAACGGGATCTCGATGCTGTGACAGGCGCCGACACCGGAATCGTCGGCACCCCAGGAGAACTCGTAGGTGACCGCGCGGCCGCCGGCGGCGCGGTGGGCGTCGGCGAACGCGGTCGCCGGGGCGGAGAACGCACGCCGCGTCACGATCGCGGTGAGCAGTCTGCGCAGCGCGGATCCCACGACCGGCAGGTGCGCGAGCCTCTGCAGACGTGGGATGGCCTCCACGAACGGACTGCCGTCGTCGGAGGTCCATCCGATGAGCACCTCGACGGACGTCGCGCTCGCGGCGCGACGCGCGACGATCTCCCCGAACGGAGGGAGCGGGTGTTCGCCGTACTGGGGGCCGAAGGCCATGCCCGAGGCGAACCCGAAATCGGTCGCAGCGGCCAGCGCGGCCGTATGCGCGGCGAGGACATCGTCGATCGAGAGGCCGCTGGGGTCGTCACCCAACGCCGCACGGGCGGCGGTCCCCATCGCCGCCGACATCGCCGTGGCGTCGCCACGCAGGGCGAGCGGCGCACTCTGCAGCACCGCGCGATGGAACAATCCCTGCGCGCCGTCGGCGACGAGCAACGCGGCGATGGAGTCGGCGCCGGCGGAGTGGCCGAACACGGTGACCACGTCGGGGTCTCCCCCGAAGGAACCGACGGCGTCGCGCACCCACCGCAGGGCCGCGATCTGGTCGAGCAGGCCGAGGTTGGCGGGCGCGACCGAGTCGATCCCGAGGTAGCCGAGGATCCCGAGGCGATAGGTGACGGTCACGACGACGACGTCGTTCTCCCGCGCCAATGCCTCGGGGTCGTACTTCTCGCTCTCACCGCCGCCGGAGACGTAGGCGCCGCCGTGCAGCCACACCAGCACCGGTCGTACCCGACCATCCGGCGTCGGCGCGGTCACCGACACCCGCAGGCAGTCCTCGTCGAGATCGAGTCCGGTGAGCATCGGCCCGGTGACCGATTCGATGCGCGACGGCAGCTGGGGGCAGGCCGGCCCGCGACGGGTCGCGTCGACGGTCTCGGTCCACGTCGGCACGGGCACACAGGGTTCGAATCGCCGCGCGCGGGCGTACCGGAGCCCGCGTGCGTGCAGCAGGCCGTCGGTGTGCTCGGCGCGAACGGGTCCCGACGGGGTGTCTACGACGAGGGTGTCGAGGGTCATGGCGTCATCGTGGCATCTGCGGCGCGGGCCCTCAGACGTCGGGACCGCGCTGTTCGCGAGCGGCACGGCGTTGGGCCTCGGCGCGCTCGCGGACCGTGCGGCGGAACTCCTCCTCGGCGCGGGCGTCGTCGGCGGCCGACCGCGCCGGGGCCACGGCGGGCTTCGTCGACGGCCTCGACGGCCGCCCCTCGCGGGGAGGCGCGCCCTCGTCGTCGCCGTCGTCCTTCGAGGGCCGTCCGAGCGCGAACCAGGCGATCGGTCCCAGCAGCGGCAGGACCATCGCGCCGAGCACCCAGACCATCTTCGGCAGGCCGCGGACGGTACGCCCGTCGGCCACGACGATGTCGACGGCGACCACGACGATGATGACGGCGTAGATCAGGACGAGGTACGGCACTGCGTCACCACCTCCAGCGCGGGTGTCGGATCGGACTGGACATCGCGGTGCTCAGAACGTCGCGGAGCGCAGGGCGATCTCGCTGGCCAGGGCGGCGGGCGCGTTCTGCGGGATCCAGTGGTCGATGCCGGGAAGTTCACAGAATCGGTAGTCGGAGTAGACCATCCGTCCGCTGCCCTCCGCCTGTCCACGTCCGAGGGCGGTGTCGCCGTCGCTCCACACCATCGTGGTCGGCACCTCCACGGGCGGACAGGCGAGGTTGGCCTTGATGTCGCCGGTGAAGTTGGCGCGGTACCAGTTGATGGCGCCGGTCAGTCCGGACCGTTCCAGCAGGGGTGCGACCGAGTCGTCGGGCACGATGCTGCGCAGGAACGCGGCGTCGTCGGCGAGCAGGCCGTCCTCGGCCGCGGGGTCGATCAGCTTCGGGATGTACGACGAGCGCTCACGCTGGTCCCCGTCGGTCGCCAACGCGCCGGAGATGGCACCGGGATGTCCGACGCTGACCGCGACGAGCCCGGTGAGGCGGCCCGGGTGTCGACCGGCGAGATGCCACGCGACCAGCGCACCCCAGTCGTGGCCGACCACCAGCGCGTAGGAGATGCCGAGCGCGTCGAGGATGCCGACGGCGTCGTCGACGAGGTGGGGCAACCGGTAGGCGTCGACATCCGTCGGTCGCGCGCCCGGGGAGTACCCGCGCTGGTCGGGTACCACGGTGCGGAGTCCGGAATCGTGCAGGCGCGGGACGACCTCGTCGAAACACGTTCCACTGCTGGGGAATCCGTGCAGCAGCAACACGACGGGTCCGGTGGGGGGCCCACCGACCCGGACGGTGAAGTCGTGGTCACCGACGGTCACGATCTGCGTGTCGACGTTCATCACCTCGAGCCTACGTGGCGCTCGGGCGCCGGGGACGCGCTCGCGGGCGCCAACCCCAGGGTCACGGTCGGCAGGCTCCGCGGCACACCGTCGGCCAGGAGTGCGTCGATCGCGGCGAGGTCGACGTGCGCGGTGAACAGGTCGGCGATCAGGTCGATCTGCGCCATGCGGGCAGCGTCGACATCGGTGTCGGGGGCCACCACGAACCCGGTCTTGCCGACCCTGTCGGCGACCTCGGCGAGCACTGCGCGCCGCACGGCGCCGTTGGCCAGCAGTCCGTGCCAGTGGGTGCCCCACACCGCGCCCACCACGCATCCCTCGGGCCCGTTGTCGTCATCGACGATCCAGTGCGGATGCGGCGCCGGGCGGGCGAGACGACCGTGGTGGATCTCGTAACCGGTGATCGCGTCCTCGCCGGCACCGTCGAGGTGACCCCGGACCTCGCGGACCAGCTTGGTCTCGTCGAAGACGATGTCGATGTCGAGGAGTCCGAGTCCGTCGACGACGCCGCCCCCGGATTCGACCGTGTCGTCGATCCGTCGCGCGAGCATCTGGTAGCCGCCGCAGACCGCGACGATCGGGCGACCGTGTGCCGCCCGGTCGATGAGCGCTGCGTCCAGTCCGCGTGCACGGAGCCAGGCGAGGTCGGAGACGGTGGCGCGCGTGCCGGGCAGGACCGCCAGGTCGGCGGCGGCCACCGAGGCCATGTCGTCGACCCACCGGACGTCGACGCCCGGTTCGCACGCGAGTGCCTCGAGGTCGGTCGAATTCGACAGTCGAGGGAGACGGATGGCGGCGACGGTGATGCGTTGCGATCCGAGCGCGGGGGTCGAGGGGCCGATCGCCCGCCCGATCGGTGACGACAGCGAGTCCTCGGCGTCGAGCCACATGTCGTCGGCCCACGGGATCACCCCGAGAGTCGGGCGGCCACACAGGTGGTGCAGCTGGCGCAGTCCGGGGTCGAGGATCGACTGTGCGCCGCGGAACTTGTTGATCAGGAACCCGGCGACCCGTGACTGATCCTCGGGCGGGAGTGCGGCGACGCTGCCGAGCAGATGCGCCAGCACTCCCCCGCGGTCGATGTCACCGACCACCACCACCGGGATGTCGGCGGCGGCCGCGAGACCCATGTTGGCAATGTCGGTGGCGCGCAGGTTGATCTCGGCGATCGATCCGGCGCCCTCGCACACCACGACGTCGAAATCACCGCGCAGCGAGGCGAGTTCGGATGCCACGATGTCGGCCAGTGCGGCCCGGCGCGAGTGGTAGTCGGTCGCTGTGATCCACCCGTCGGCGACCCCGCGCACCACCACCTGGGATCGACGGTCGCTACCGGGTTTGAGCAGCACCGGGTTGAACCGGGTCGAGGGGGCGAGTCCGCAGGCGAACGCCTGCATGCCCTGGGCGCGCCCGATCTCTCCGCCGTCGGCGGTGACGACGGAGTTGTTGGACATGTTCTGCGCCTTGAACGGCGCGACCGACAGGCCGCGGCGGTGCAGCACGCGGCAGAGACCGGCCACGAGCAGGCTCTTGCCCGCGTCGGAACTGGTGCCGCCGATCAGGAGTGCGCCGCTCACCGACGCCCTACTCCGATGGCAGCGTGAGAATCTCGGCGCCGTCGTCGGTGACGACGAGCGTGTGCTCGAACTGGGCGGTCCATTTCTTGTCGCGGGTGACCACCGTCCAGTCGTCCTCCCACATGTCCCACGCCAACGCGCCGAGGTTGATCATCGGCTCGATCGTGAACACCATCCCCGGCTCCATCACCGTGTCCACGTTCGGCTGGTCGTAGTGCAGGACGATGAGTCCGTTGTGGAAGGTCTCACCGATGCCGTGCCCGGTGAAATCGCGCACCACCGAATACCCGAAGCGGTTCGCGTAGGCCTCGATCACCCGGCCGATGACGTTGAGCTCGCGCCCGGGTCGGACGGCCTTGATGGCCCGCATGGTGGCGGTGTGGGTGCGTTCGACGAGGTCGGCGTGTTCGGCGCTCACGTCACCGGCGAGGAAGGTCGCGTTGGTGTCGCCGTGGACGCCGTCGATGTAGGCGGTGACGTCGATGTTGACGATGTCGCCGTCGGCGATGACCGTCGAGTCCGGGATGCCGTGGCAGATCACCTCGTTGAGCGAGGTGCAGCAGGACTTCGGGAACCCGCGGTAGCCGAGGGTCGACGGGTAGGCGCCGTGATCGATCATGTACTCGTGGGCGATCCGGTCGAGGGCGTCGGTCGTCACGCCCGGCGCGACGGCCTTGCCGGCCTCGGCCAGGGCGTCGGCGGCGATGCGACCGGCGACGCGCATCTTCTCGATCGTCTCCGGGGTTTGCACCCACGGCTCGTGGCCCTCGTTCACGGTCGAACGCCACGCGTACTCCGGTCGCGGGATCGACGGCGGCACCGGCAGGGTCGGCGAGACGACCCCGGGCTGCAGAGCAGTGCGTACGGACATGGCGTCCATCGTATCGGGCGGCCGTGACGGGGCCGGCGCGCGTCGTCAGTCCAGGAAGTCCGGCGGCAGTGCGGTGAAGAAGTCACGGGTCACCGCGACGGCGTTGTCCGAACTCGCCCCGAGCACCACCAGTGTCGCGAAGGCGAGGTCGCCGCGGTAGCCGGCGAACCAGGCGTGCGAGCCACCGGGGACCTCGGCCTCACCGGTTTTTCCGTAGACCTCACCCTGGTCCTTGATCCGGTCGGCGGTGCCGTCGACGACCACCGCGCGCATCATCGGCCGCAGCTGTCGGATCACGGCGGGACTGATGGTCGGGTGCGGACCGGACACGGTGGTCGCGCGGTCGAGGATGAGTTGCGGCACCGGGGTGGAGCCGTGGGCGACGGTCGCCGCGACCAGGGCCAGACCGAACGGACTGGTGAGCACCTTGCCCTGACCGAATCCGTCCTCGGTGCGGGAGATCAGTTCCGGGGCGATCGGCACCGAGCCGGAGTCGACGGGGATGCCGGGCACGTCGTACCGGGTGCCGATGCCCATCGACGCCGCTGCGTGGGCCAGATCCGACGGCCCCATCTCGCTGGCCAGCTTGGCGAAGGTGGTGTTGCAGGACTTCGCGAAGGCCTGGAGCATCGACACGTCTCCGAGGGAGAAGTTGTCGTAGTTCGGGATGGTGCGCTGTCCGATCGTCACCTCTCCGGGACATCCGACGGTCGTCGACGGTGTCGACAGGCCGGTCCCGATCGCCGCGGCCGAGGTCACCATCTTGAACGTCGAGCCGGGCGGGTACTGACCGATCGTCGCGAGCGGACCGACCTTGTCGGCCAGCGCGTTCTGCGCGACGGCCAGCAGCCGCCCGGTGGACGGCTGGATCACCACCATCATCGTCTGGAACCGTGACGCGGCGTCGACGGCGCGTTGTGCGGCCTGTTGGACGCTGCGGGACAGGCTGATCGACACCGACGGCGACGGCGCGGGGTCGACCTCGGCGAGCACCCCGGCGGTGGCACCGTTGGCGTTGAGCGACAACACCCGCCAGCCGGCCTTGCCGTCGAGATCGCTGGCCACCTGCTTCTTGACCTGACCGAGCAGATCGGGCGCGAACGTCGGGTCGGTGGGAACCAGGTCGGCGAGGTCGGTGCTGGTCACCCCCGGGATGGCGGCCAACAGGTCACTGACCTGGTCGAACTGGCCACGGTCGAGGGTGGCGACAGAGTAGGTGCCCGAGGTCGCCGTGGCGCCCTCGGCGATCGCCTGGGCGCTGACGGTCGGGACGAACCGGCCGACCACCGACGCCAACTGCGTGGCCGAATCGGCGACCGATCCCGTCGCGGCGGCCTTCGTCGCGTCGATGCCGACGCGGTAGACCGTTCCGGGGACGAGCACCGACGACCCGTCGGACTCGTTCACCGAGCCCACCGGGGCAGGGATCGACTCCAGCGACATCCGTTGCGTCGCACCGAGATCGGGGTGGATGTCGGTGGAGTCCCACCGCACCTGCCATCCCGAGTCGGCGCGCGCCATGTTCAGCGTCGCCGTGTACTTCCACGTCTGGGCGCGCGGGAGGGTCCAGGCGTAGGTGACGTCGACCGTGGCGGTGTCGCCGGAGACCTTGGTCCGACCAGCGGTCGCGGTCATCGCCGACGCCTGCAATCCCGACCACGCGGCGTCGATGTCGGTCGACGCCTGCTGCGGGGAGTCGGTGCGGGCCGCCGCCTGATCGGTGCGATGGTCGCCGAACACACCGAGGAACGCCGCCGCGGCCGCGCGGGGGCCGTCGTCGGTACCGGAGCACGCCGTTCCCGCGGCCACGATGATCGAGGCCACCGCGACGGCGCCCAGGCGAGCGGTGAGTCGGCGCGATCGAGGCGGGTGCGAAGTCGTCATCGAGACCGAGACTAGGTGCCCCACCCCGCCCGATCGTGGTGCCACGCAGCGGGTGCACCTGAGAATCTCCCCAGGGATCGCCGACGGATGGATCAGTCGACGAGAACGGTCGCAAACGTGCCGACCTCGGTGAAACCGACCTTCGCGTAGGCGGCGCGGGCCGCGGTGTTGAAGCCGTTCACGTAGAGGCTCGAGGTGCGTCCCTCGGCGGCGATCGCGGACACGACCGCGGCGGTGCCGGATGCACCGAGTCCCTCCCCGCGGCGGTGGTGTGCGACCCAGACGCCCTGGATCTGGCCGACGGTGGACGACATCGAGCCGATCTCGGCCTTGAAGACGACCTCACCGTTCTCGAACCGGGCGAACGCGCGGCCGGCGCCGATCAGCGAGGCGATGCGTCGCCGGTAGGATCGTCCTCCGTCGCCGGCGCACGGGTCCACGCCGACCTCGCCGTGGAACATCTCGATCGCGGCGGGGAGGTAGGCGTCGATCTCGCTGATCCGCACGCGGCGGACGGCTCGGTCGGGACCCACCGACGGCGGCCCGGACATCGCGAGCAGCGGTTGATCGGCGCGGACCTCACGTGCGGGTCCCCAGTGCGCCTTCGCGTGCTCCCAGAACGCCAGGACATGCTCGGCCCGCCCGACGATCGACGAACACACGCGCGGGTTGCGGGTCGCGCGGGCGGCGAACATCTCCATGTCGGCGGCGTCGCCGAGCATCGGGATGAGATTCGCGCCCGAGAAACACAGCGACGTCGTCGGTTCGGTGTTGGTCCACAGCTCACCCCCGAGCAGACGCGGGGTCACACCCTGTTCCTCCACCCGCGCGGCCACCATGCACATCGCGACCGGGTCGAGAGCCAGTGCGGCACCGACCGCCTCGGCGTCGCGTGCGCCGAGGGGCTTGTCGCCCAACAACTTCAACACGGTCGCTCCCGGCCCGGGCAGTGGTGGCCCGACCTGTCGGACGACGGGTCGAGAGGTGGAGAGGTGCGCGGTGTCGCAGGCGTCGGTGGGCTAACCGACGCTGACGACCGGTGATCCGGTGGTGGCACCATCGCCAGTCTCCCCCGAATCGGCGGCAATGCGAAGAGCTTCTTCGATCAGAGTTTCCACGATCTGCGCCTCGGGCACGGTCTTGATGACCTCTCCCTTGACGAAGATCTGTCCGCGGCCGTTGCCCGAGGCCACGCCCAGGTCGGCCTCGCGGGCCTCACCGGGACCGTTGACGACGCAGCCCATCACCGCGACGCGCAGCGGCACCTCCATGCCCTCGAGGCCGGCACTGACCTCGTCGGCGAGTTTGTAGACGTCGACCTGCGCGCGTCCACACGAGGGGCAGGACACGATCTCGAGCTTGCGGGGACGCAGGTTGAACGACTGCAGGATCTGGTCGCCGACCTTGATCTCCTCGGCCGGCGGGGCCGACAGCGACACGCGGATGGTGTCGCCGATGCCCTCGGACAGCAACGCACCGAACGCGACCGCGGACTTGATGGTGCCCTGGAACGCCGGGCCGGCCTCGGTGACGCCGAGGTGCAGCGGGTAGTCCGACTGCGCGGCGAGCTGACGGTAGGCCTCGACCATGATCACCGGGTCGTTGTGCTTCACCGAGATCTTGATGTCGCCGAACCCGTGTTCCTCGAACAGGCTCGCCTCCCACAGCGCCGACTCCACGAGGGCCTCGGGAGTCGCCTTGCCGTACTTCGCGAGCAACCGGGGGTCGAGGGAACCGGCGTTGACGCCGATGCGAATCGGGATGTTCGCGTCCTTCGCGGCGAGCGCGACGTCCTTCACGCGCCCGTCGAACTCCTTGATGTTGCCGGGATTCACGCGCACGGCGGCACATCCGGCGTCGATCGCGGCGAAGATGTAGCGCGGCTGGAAGTGGATGTCGGCGATCACCGGGATCTGACTCTTCTTCGCGATGATCGCGAGCGCGTCGGCGTCCTCCTGCCGGGGGCAGGCCACGCGGACGATGTCGCATCCCGACGCGGTCAGCTCGGCGATCTGCTGCAGGGTCGCGTTGATGTCGTGGGTCTTGGTGGTCGTCATCGACTGCACCGAGATGGGGTGGTCGCTGCCGACACCGACCGTGCCGACCTGGATCTGGCGGGTCTTCCGGCGCGGCGCGAGCACCGGCGGGGGTGCTGCGGGCATACCGAGTCCGATGGACACGGGACCGGAGGTGGGATCGCTGGGCATGAGAGTGCCTTCCTAGAAGACCTTGATGGGATTGATGATGTCGGCGGAGAGGGTGAGGACCATGTAGCAGCCCATCACCGCGAGCACCGCGTACGTCGCGGGCATCAGCTTGAGGTAGTCGACGGGGCCCTTCGCCGCCTTGCCGAGGCGACGGCGGACCGCGTTGCGGCCCTTCTCGTATCCGATGAGCGCCATGTGACCGCCGTCGAGCGGCAACAGCGGGACGAGGTTGAACAGGCCGAGGAAGAAGTTGATGCTCGCCAGCAGGAAGATGAAGAAGCTCCACGAGCCCCGCTCGGCGGCCTGCCCGCCGATGACCGAGGCGCCGTAGACGCTGACGGGGGTGTCGGCGGCGCGTTCACCGCCGGTCACCGACGTCCACAGGGCGCCGACCTTCTGCGGGAGCGAGAGCAGCGCATCCCAGGTCCGCGCGACCAGTTGGCCGGTGAACACCACGGCCCCGGGGACCGCGGTCAGCGCGCTGTACTCGTTGATGCTCTTGTCACCGAGCCCCACACCGATCGCACCGACGGTGGCGGTCGTGGTGGTGCCGTCGCTGTTGCGGACCGGTCGCTGCACCTGCGACACCGGCACGGTGAGCGTCTGCTCGCGTCCGTCACGCTCGACGGTGATCGCCACCGAGCCGGTCGCCTTCTGGATGGCGGCGACCAGCTCGCCGGAGTTGTCACCGCGATCGCCGTTCACCGCGATCACGCGGTCGCCGGTGCGCAGACCCGCGGCCTGGGCCGGGCTGCCGCCCGAGCAGGGGGTGAGGTCGCCGTTGGGTTGCACGGACGGCGCCACGCACGCCATCGACCCGACCGAGACCTCGGTCTTGCCGCTGATCACCGGAAGTCCGGCGGTCAGCGCGAGGATCACGATCAGCACGAAACCGAGGATGAAGTTCTGCATCGGCCCGGCCAGCAACACCACGAGGCGCTTCCACGCCTTCTGGCGGTACATCGCCCGGTGTTCGAAGCGGGGGTCGATCTCGTCGTAGGTGGTCATGCCGGCGATGTCGCAGAACCCACCCAGCGGCAGCCACTTGAGTCCGTACTCGGTGTCACCACGTTTCGTCGACCAGATGGTCGGGCCGAAGCCGATGAAGTAACGGCGCACCAGCATGCCAGTGCGTTGCGCGGCCCACATGTGCCCACACTCGTGCCACGCGATCGACAACAACAGGCCGACCGCGAACAGCAGCACACCCAGGATGAAACCCACCGCGCTCGAGACCTCCAGTTGTCGTTGTCAGTTCTGACGCCGGTCTGCGCCCGCGATCACCTCGCGTGGCGTGTGACCAGTTCGTGGGCGCGGCGACGAGCCCAGTCGTCGGCCGCGAGAACCTCCTCCACGGTACCCGGGGTCGCGGTCCACTCGTCGGCCTGCGCGAGGACGTCGCCGATGACGCCCACGATCCGCGGGAACGCGATGGTGCCCGCGAAGAACCCGTCGGCCGCCGCCTCGTTGGCCGCGTTGAACACCGCGGTCAACGATCCGCCCCGTGTCCCGGCCGATCGGGCCAGGTCGATGGCCGGGAACACCTCGGAGTCGACGGGTTCGAAGGTCCACGACGACGCCGTGGAGAAGTCGCAGGCGGTCGAGGCGCCGGGTACCCGGTGCGGCCACCCCAGGGCCAGGGCGATCGGCAGCTTCATCGACGGCGGCGAGGCCTTGGCGACGGTGGCCCCGTCGACGAAGGTCACCATCGAGTGCACGATCGACTGCGGGTGGACCGTCACGTCGATGCGCTCGTAGGGCACCCCGAACAGCAGGTGGGCCTCGACGACCTCGAGGGCCTTGTTGACCAGGGTGGCCGAGTTCAGTGTGATCATCGGACCCATCGACCACGTCGGGTGCTTGCCCGCCTGCTCGGGCGTCACCGACTCCAGCTGCTCGGCGGTGTGGCCGCGGAAGGGGCCGCCGGACGCGGTCAGCACCAGTCGGTCCACCTCGGCCGCGCTGCCGGCACGGAGGCACTGCGCGATGGCCGAGTGCTCGGAGTCGACGGGCACGATCTGATCGGGGGCGGCCGCGGCGAGGACCAGGGCGCCCCCGGCGACCAGCGATTCCTTGTTCGCCAGGGCCAGCGACGCGCCCGTCGCCAG
Organism: Williamsia herbipolensis; assembly: GCF_000964005.1. Classification (GTDB taxonomy): domain Bacteria; phylum Actinomycetota; class Actinomycetes; order Mycobacteriales; family Mycobacteriaceae; genus Williamsia_A; species Williamsia_A herbipolensis. Next base: position 1,877 of record NZ_JXYP01000017.1, on the reverse strand, counting down.
CGCCGCGAGGGTCGGGCGCAGGCCGAGGGATCCGACGACGGCGTTGAGGACGACGTCGGCGGGAACCGACTCGACGAGGTCGCACATGGCATCGGGACCCGAGCGGACCGACGACCAGCCCATCCGGTCGGCGAGCTCCCGGGCGGCAGCGGCGTCGGCGACCGCGACCGCCTCGGCACCCAGCCGCAGTGTCCGGATCTGCTGGGCGAGGAGGTCGATGGTCGACCCGCCCGCCCCGACCCCGACGACGACGAACTTCTCGGGGTTGGCGGCGATCACCTCGAGGGCCTGCACACCGATCGAGCCGGTGGAGCCGAGGATCAGGACTCGCCTGACGGAGGGTGCGTCGCTGGGGGTCACCGACTCATTGTGGTGGGCGGTGATGGGCGTGCCAATGCCGGGCCACGTCGACCCGTCGCGTGATCCACACCCGTTCGTGGGACTGCACGTGGTCGAGGAATCGTTCCAGTGCCGCGATCCGCGCAGGGCGGCCGACGATCCGGCAGTGCAGGCCGATCGACAGCATCGCCGGGGCGCCGGCGGTCCCCTCGGCGTAGAGCACGTCGAACGCGTCGCGCAGGTGGGCGAAGAAGTCCTCGCCGGTCGAGAAGCCCGACGACGACGAGAAGCGCATGTCGTTGGTGTCGAGGGTGTACGGGACCACCAGGTGGTGTCCGGCCGGCTGGTCCTCCGCCGACGCGGGGATCGGAACCCAGTACGGCAGGTCGTCGGCGTAGCTGTCGGAGTCGTAGAGGAATCCGCCGTGGGCGATGACCAGCGACCGGGTGTTCGGGGAGTCGCGACCGGTGTACCAGCCGACAGGGGCCTCACCGGTGATCTCGGTGAGCAGGTCGACGGCCTCGGCCATGTGCGCGCGTTCGACCTCGGGGGGCGTCTGTTGATAGTTGAGCCACCGCAGGCCGTGCGCGGCGATCTCGTGACCGCGCTCGACGAACGCCGCGGCGACCTCGGGGTTGCGGGCCATCGCCTGGGCTACGGCGAACACCGTCAGCGGCAATCCGCGGCGCTCGAAGGTGCGCAACACGCGCCACACGCCGGCACGGGACCCGTACTCGTAGAGCGATTCCATGCTCATGTGCCGGTCGGGATAGGCGGCCGGCGCGGCCATCTCGGAGAGGAACGTCTCGCTGGCCGGGTCGCCGTCGAGGACGCTGTTCTCCGACCCCTCCTCGTAGTTCAGGACGAACTGCACGGCGATGGCCGCGTCGTCCGGCCAGTGCGGGTGGGGACGGTGCTCCCCGTACCCGACGAGGTCGCGGGGCAGGTTCTCGGACCGGTATCTCGACAGCGACACGCCCGTCATCCTCCCATCGTCGATGCGCCGGTGCATCGGGGGCGGTGCCGACGATATGCTGTGCCTACTACGCGCCATCGTTGACCGCGGCCGACCGCCGCGACACCGGTCACGAGAAGGAGAAACCAGTGGCAAGCAGCGAGGTCGAGCACGCCGACACCCATTCCCACGAGGTCGAGGTCGTCGACACCGGATGGGCCCACGAGCCGCCGGACGCCCCCTCGGCCCGCTTCGGGTGGCACGGCGAGAGCCTGCCGGCGATGCGCATCGCCGGCTGGATCAGCGGTATCGCGCTGCTGGCCATGATCATCGGCAACCACCAGGGGCACGTCGAGGACCTGTACCTGATCGGTTTCACCGCGGCACTGTGGTTCGTGCTGCTGCGCGATGTGTACCTGCGTCGCGGCAAGTGGCGTAACTGAGCGGTCCGGTCTAGCTGTGATGTCCAGGGAGGTTGTCCCGCCTCGCGGCGGTGAGTCGGGCTGACGGAAGAAGGCCCCCGGGTGTGAAGTGGAGCTGTCTAGTTCACCGCTTCACCACCAGGAGGCCTTCGTGTCCCACG
>NZ_JXYP01000039.1 GCF_000964005.1 Williamsia herbipolensis | reverse complement strand
CAAGGACCCGAAGACCCGCCCACCGACACAGCCAGCCGGCAACCTCCGCATGCCCACATCACCAAACCAGCAGCCACACAACAGAATCAGTAATCAGCGCAACGCTGGTGAAAGACTGAGGCTAGAGCCACCGTCAGCCCTGACGTTCGCCGATGGTTCCACGGATACCTCAAATCAGGTGGACGGTAGGTGCTCGGCGTACGACTCCAACTCGTCACGGTGAACGAAACACAACCTGCCGATCCGCTTGAACGCGATACGGCCAGCACGGTTCTCAGCACGCAACGTGTCCACGCTGATCCCCCCAAGCACTTGGGCAGCGGCAGGTAGGTCGTACAAGATTTGGTCTGACGGGGTGAGGGGCGTTGGGGACGAGATTACGTACTCAGTCACGCTGGGGCTTGTCCTCTCAAGAGCGATTTTGCGGGCAAGGTCCGCGCCCAGCACGCTATCGGCATGACAGACGAACTTCCCAAGCTGCTGTACACGCTCGCCGAGGCCGCCAGGGCAACCGGCCTGTCTGAGCGGACGTTGATGCGTGAAAAAGCGGATCACAAGCTGGTAGCGGTGAAGGTGCGTGACTCAAAGCGCATCTACTTCACCGCGAAGGAGTTGGAGCGTTGGGCCGGAGACCTCGAGGAGGTTTAGTTTGCCAACCGCCCAATCCGTGCACGCGCCGAACGACCCGACGCCGGCGCCTCCACCGGCCGCGGACGACGCTTCGTCAACTCCAGAATCTCCGCGATGTCCTCCTCGGTGAACCGCCACCTGTTCGACACCTTGTGCCCCGGCCACTGGCTCGTCGACACCATCCGCTGTAGATAGCGGGGCTTCACCGGGATACGGGCCGCAGCGTCGGTTAGGGACATTGTCAGGGGTTGTGTCATCAGAAGAGTCTCGCTCTACGAACGCGGGTGCGTACTCAGATCCATCACTTATCCATCAATAACAGACGTTCCTCGATGGAACGCATAGCACTCAATGCAACTTCTCTACGCTTTTGAACTGCATCTTCTGGAATGGATGCCAGTAGATGGCGACCTCGATACGGCCCGATCATTTCAAGAGGTTAGGGGTTCGAATCCCTTCGGGCGCACTCTCGAGATGAACCCGCCGACGCACCTCAGCGTCGGCGGGTTCGTTCGTCTCCAGGCGCTCGCGCGGTCAAGGGAGTGTGTGTCCGGCCGCGCGGAAGATCCGGTACCACTCCTCGCGCGTGAGGCCGATGTCCGAACCGGCGGCAGCCTCCGACACACGGCTCGGAGTGGTGGTGCCGAGCACCACCTGGATGGTCGCCGGATGCCGCGTGAGCCAGGCCGTCGCGATGCCCGTCGGCGTCACACCGTGCTCGGCCGCGAGGTCGTCGAGGACATCGTTGAGTTCCGGATAGTTCTCACGGTCGCCGACGAACACCCCGCGTCCGGCCACGCCGGACTGGAACGGCGACCACGCCTGCAGCGTGATGCCGTGGACCCGGGAGAAGTCGAGCAGCCCGTTGTCGCGACTCACCGACTGCTCGAGGTCGCCGATGTTCGCCGCGACGCCGGCGGCGATCAGAGGCGCGTGGGTGACGCTCACCTGGACCTGGTTCACCACGAGGGGCTGTGTCACCGCTGTCCGGAGGAGCTCGATCTGGCCCGGCGTGTGATTGGAGACGCCGAACGCGCGCACCTTGCCCGCCGTCTGCAGGGTGTCGAAGGCGGCGGCGACCTCCTCGGGCTCCACGAGGGTGTCGGGGCGATGCAGGAGCAACAGGTCGAGGTGATCGGTGCGCAACGCGTCGAGGGACTCGTCGACGGTGTCGAGAATGTGGCGCGTCGAGAAGTCGTAGAACCCGTCGCGGATGCCGACCTTGCTCTGCAGCAGCACACGTTCGCGCTGTGCGGCCGTGAACGACACCGCCGCGCCGAACCTGCGCTCGCACGCGTGGCGCTCGCTGCCGTAGATGTCGGCGTGGTCGAAGACGGTGACACCGTCGTCGAGCGCCGTCTCGACCAGAGTGCGGATCTCCTCGTCGTCGAGCGACTCGATGCGCATCAGTCCGAGGACGATGCGCGATGCGGGCTGGGGAACGGTGGCGATGTCGACGTACTTCATGTCCCCACTATCGGCGCCGTCACCGTCGCGCGGTGGCCGATCCCGGTCCTGCAGCGGCGATGGCCTGCTCGGCGACGTTCTCCGCGTCGTGGGTGTTGATGTCGATGCGCGCGACGATCGCTCCGATCCGCTCGGCCTGCTCGAGGCCGGACAGCCCGGCCGACCGATAGGTGCGACCCGCCTCGCGGGCGCTCTCACGGACCAGTCGGGTGCGGTCGCGTCGCAGATCCTCGTAGACCCGCAATCGCTCCGGGACGTCGCTCGCAGCGCAGTCGCGCAGGACGACGGCGAGTGTCGCCGCGTCCTCGATGGCCTGATTCGCGCCCTGTCCCAGATGCGGGGTGACCGCGTGCGCGGAATCGCCCAGGAGTGCGATCCGATCGGTGGACCATCGCGCGAGGGGTTCGCGGTCGTAGATCCCCCAGCGGAACGTCGTGTCCATCGCGGCGATGATGTCGAGCACGCGCTGATCCCATCCGGCGTAGGAGGCGGCGAGTTCATCGACGTCACCGGGGGCGGTCCAGGACTCGGCGACGTCGAGGTTGCTCGGCGCGAAGGCCACCACGTTCAGCAGTGAACCGGCCGACACGGGGTAGACGAGGAAACTGCGCTGCGGGCCGAGCCACATGGAGCAGGTGTTCATGTCGATGATGTGCTCGACGCGCTCGGCCGGGATGAGCGCCCGGTAGGCCATCACGCCCTCGCTGACGGGCTCTGCGGGCGCACTCACCAGTCCCTGCAGGCGGGAGTGGATGCCGTCCGCTCCGATCACCAGGTCGGCCTCGGCCACGGTGCCGTCGGCGAACTCCACCGCGACACCGTCGCCGTGCTCGGTGACCGCGGTGACCTCGTGGCCCAGCCGGAGCGCATCGGCCGGAAGGGCCTCGGACAGCACCCGTTGGAAGTCGCCCCGATGCAGGAACAGGGTGTGCTCGGGGTCGCCGAAGGACAGCTCCGACGGCTCCCCGGCGATCGGCTGACCCTGCCAGGTGCGAAACGCGTACTGCGAGAACCTGCCCGCGACGTCCCGGAGCTGCTCGCCGAGACCGAGACCGTCCAGGACCCGAGAACCGTTGGTGGCGATGGACACGCCGGCACCGAGCGCTCTCAGTTCCGACGCCTGCTCGTACACGACGGCGTCGATCCCCTCGGCACGCAGTGCGATGGCCGTGCTCAGTCCTCCGATGCCGGCTCCGACAACCGCCACGCGGAGTGTTGGGTCTCGTCTCACGATCTGACCTCCTCGATGATATCTGTACCGATCGGCACATCTTTGACGGTAGGCGTACCGATCGATACATTCAAGCAATGCCCCGAATGCCCGATCTGGACAAGCGCGCCGCACTGCTCCGATCGGTCGTGGCCTATCTGGAGGACAACGGGGTGAGCGACCTGTCGTTGGCGCCGATGGCCGAGGCGCTGGGTACGAGCAAGCGAATGCTGTTGTACTACTTCGGGGATCGTGGCGGGCTGCTCGCGCAGGCTTTGGACGCGGCTCGCCCCGACGCGGGCGGTATCTTCGCCGACGTCACCACCGACGCCGAGTTCGTCGACGCCGCGAGGACGCTGTGGCGCGCCATCTCGCGGGGCGAGCAACGCCGCAGCGTCACGATGATGCTGCAGGTGCTCAGTCTGGCGAGCACCGATCCCGATACCTACCAGCAGTACGCGCGCATGACGGTCGAGGTGATGCTGGACCCGATCACCGCGGCGTTGACAACGCTGGGACATCCACGCAGTGATGCGAGAGCCCGTGCGACGCTGGTCGTCTCCGGGTTGCGGGGACTCTGTCAGGACGTTCTCGTGACCGGACAGCGCGCCCGCATCGACGCGGCCGCCGAACTCGTCATCGCCGCCGCCGTCGCCGCGCCGCGGTGAGGGTCGCGGTCGTCGGGGCTCACCGGGTCAGGTAGACGCCCCACCCCGACGGGGTGATCGGGGTGTGGCACAGGCGGGCTCCGGTCTCGCGACAGCTCGTCAGGCCGGACAGGTCGGCGGGATCGGGATGGGCCGACAGGTAGAGCGCGGCCAGCACACCCAGGATCCCGAGTATCAGGCACCCGACGGCGACGCCCCTACCGGCTCGACCACCGGATCGACTGGCGGCGGCGGTGAGCAGGACGACCACGATGGCCACGGGCGTCACGAGATGACGCTGCCCGGCGAGCCCACCGGAGACGAAGATCGTGCCGTAGGCGTAGCTCGCGGCCCCGGTCAGCGCCAGCAGCGAGAACCAGGGGGCGACGGCATCCCACCGCAGCACCGCCATGGTCACGACGAACGCCGCCACCAGCCACACCGAGGTGACGACGGTCGGGAGCAGCGGTCCGCCGTCGGGGTGGAACAGGCTGCTGAACCCGAAGAGCCAGCCACCCGCGACGCGTTCGACCACCGCACGCACGGCGAGCTCCACCGACCCGCCGCCGGGGGTGGTCCGCGACGACGACGCGTAGATGATGGCCTGTATCACCGCTCCGGCGATCGCCACCGCGGCGACGAGCGCGGACTGCGCCGATCGACCCACGCGCCACCACCGGTGGACGATGACCGGGAGCAGGAGTACGACGACCGGGCCGCTCGTCGCCAACAGGGCGACGACGAGGACCTCGACCACCCGGCCCACCCGCGAGGTCGGGTCGTCGCACAGGGCGATGAGGAACAGGCCCACGCCGCCCACGAAGATCAGGTTGGCGATGTTGCCGTAGACCTCGCTGAGGACCGGGGACACGCACAACAGGACGAACGCCACCGCACGGGCCCGCGGGGTCGGCAACAGCCACGAGAGTCGTTCGGAGAGCACGATCGAGAACAGTCCGAGCGCCACGACCACGGCGGTGACCGCGTACAGCAGCGGGACGACCGTGAAGGGCAGGGGCGCATACAGCAGCGCGATCAGTCGAGGGATCACATGCAGGTATCCCGCATAGGGCGTGAGCAGGACGTCGAGGCCACCGCGGCTGATCTGTTCGGAGAAGAACTGCGCCCCGTCCTCGGCCCAGAACGCCGGGTGGACGATGCGGGCGATCCCCCGCCCCACGAACAGGACCACGCCCGCGAGGACGAGCATCTGCGCCGCACGCCCGGTGCGGACGGTGTCGTGGCGGTTACCGGTGTCGATCGCGTGCATGACCGACGTCTACCCGAACCGATGCGCCGACACCGGTATTCGTCGCAGATTCATGCGATCAGAGGGCGCCCGACCGCGGTGTCATGAGCCCGATCAGGACCGGTCGGGCATGCGATCGGCACCCCAGCTGCGCTCGATAAAGCCGACGATGCGGTCGATGTCCTCGACGGGCACCTTGTGCGGCTCACCGTTCTCCAGCGGATCGGCGTGGAAGATGTAGAGCCGCGAGGCGAACTGGTCGAACGGGAGGGACCCCTCGCCGTGGCGTTCGCCGTTGCCCGCGGTGCCCACCACGACACCGTCGCCCCAGTCCTGGCCGCTGTCGTTGTTGGGGTTGAAGAAGTACACACGCATCACGCCGTCCGGATCGGCTGCTACGCGCAGGATGGTGATCGCATGCCAGCCGACGTAGCGGGCGGCGCTGTCGGTCACCGCGACGCCCGCCGGCTGCGGGTGGATCAGCGGCTGATCGCCGTTGTAGGCCGGATGGTACGAGGCGTGGAACTGCCGCAGGAACCCGTCGACGTCGATGAGGTTGCCGGTCTCGACGTCGACGTCGATGTGGAAGTCGCGCGCCGACCACCAGCCGTGGAACTCCGGGTTCACCCAGCGGTGCGGGTCGCCCGGGCGTCCCGCGCACTGGCGCACCATCTCGGCGTAGATGCGGTCGAGGTAGGGAACCAGCAGCAGCGACACGGGGTCGAGGTCGATGGGGTCGCTCGTGGCCACGCCGCTCACGCTGTCGGTCGACGACAGTGCCTTGCCCTCGAAGTGCATGACGATCTCGTCGTCGCGGGCGGCCCACACCACCATCTGCAGCAGGTAGTCGGGATCGTTGTAGGCCCACATCGACAGGGCACGCGCCGACTGACAGGTCGGGTTGTCGCCCTGTCCGACACCGAGCGGCTGGCCCAGCATCGACAACAGCCCGCCGAGCAGGCGCGCCTCGGGACTCGGGGTCGAGCCGAAGGCCGCGTGCAGTCGCTCGGATGCCTTGTCCGACAGCGTCAGTGCTATCTGGCGCCACAGCGACGGCACGATCGGCGGCTGGTGCAGGATGCCGCGGTCGAGCATGAGTGCGAGCCCGTAGAGACACTGTGCGGTCTCCGGGTGCACGGCCTCGACGATCAGCCGCGACACCAGTTCGGGGTACCGCTGCAGCGAGGTGCGCCCCACCTCCGACAACCCCAACGCCTCGGGCAGGAGGTGGGCGTTGTTCTCGGTGAGGTGGCGCACGAGGGTGGCGTGATACGGCGACACCAGCCCGGTGTCGTGCATGGCCCGCGCGAAACCGCCTGCCTCGAACTGCAATCCGCCCGCGTCCATCACCTCCAGGCGCGAGCGGTAGACCTCGACACCGGGGTCCTCGCGACACGCGTCGGTGGTGCCGAACAGCGCGGTGATCAACCGGTCGAGCCCCTGTCCCGACGCCCCGAGATCGACCGAGGGGTCGTCGCGGTAGATCGCGATGCGGGTGACGATCGCCTTCACCTGGTCGACCTGGATGGGTCGTTGGCGCAGGATCCGCCAGATCTCGTCGACGAGTTCGTCGAGCACGCTGTCGTAGCCGATCTGCTCGGCGACATAACCGAACAGATCGCGGATGACGTACGCCGTCTTGCCCAGGCGGACGCGCTCGGCCTCCGACGGCGGCGTGAACAGCACCTCGAGGTTCATCGCCAACACCTGAGACAGGAACCGCTTCGCGTCGTCGGGATCGATGGCGGGATGGGTGTGTTCACCCGCTGCGATCGCCACCAGGCGCAGCTCACTCGTCGCCTCGAGGGTGACGATGTCGTCCTGCCCGCTGCGCAGGCTGGTGCCCACGAACCCCGGGACGAGGATGTCGGGGTGGGCCCAGTCGGTGCCCGCGAACAGTCCGGCGTCGTCGAGCGCGCCGGCCCGCTCCCGGATTGCCGCGCAGCCGCCTTTCTGGCCGAGCACCCGGTGGACCGCGTCCAGAACACGGCGAACCTTGGTGCTCTTGGTGAACTCCGGGGCGTCGCGGAGCGCGGCGGTCGCGTGGTCGAGTTGCGCGAGCCGGGAGGTCAGGGCCGGGTCGACCACCGGTGCCGAGGCGTCGTCGGAGCCCGACCCGTCACCGGCGGCGCCGGGATCGGGGTCCATCGACTGTGTCGGTCCGCTGCGGTCGTTCCCGAGTTCCTGCCTCACACGTAGAAGTCCAGTTCTTCCTGTTGTTTGAGCAGGTCCCGCATCCGGTACGGGTCCTCACCGAAGAAGTACAGCAGACCCCAGTGCGTCCCGAACGCGGTGCGCTTGGTGACGGTCTCCTCCAGCGGCGGAGCGAGATCGTTCGTCTCGTAGTAGTCGTCCTCGGCGGTGACCTCGGGGATCTGCAGGTTGCTGACCACGCGACGTCGCGGATACACACCGAAACACCCGGCGACACCGCTCGCGTCGACGACCTCCTTCGGGAAGAACGCGTCGATCTCCTCCTCGGTCGTCTTCGGGTCGAACGCGAGAGCAAGCCCCTGGTAGGCGTTGAAGCCGTAGGCCCGCTCGAGCAGCTCGAACACCTTGAAGCCCGGCGGCCGGTAGGCGACCTCGCCGAAGTACATCTCGCCGTCGCTGGTCACGAAGTACTCCGGGTGCACGAAACCGAACTCGATGTCGAAGGTCTTGATGAGCTTCTCGATCTGCGCGGTGATCGCGGGCCGGTACTTCTCGAGCTCCGGGGTGGCCGGCACGAACACCGAGTACCCCAGCGTCACGTACTCGGAGATGTTGAGGAACTTGATCTTGCCGTTGTGGATCCACGCCTCGACCGCGAACTCCCAGCCGTCGAGGTGGGATTCCATCAGCACCGGGAACTCCTCGTCCGGGATGGAGTCGACCTCGTCAGGGGTACGGATCACGCGGTGCCCCAGGCAGCCTGCCTTGTCGAACGCCTTGAGGTGGATCGGGTCGTTCGGGTCGCCGTCGAGTTTGAGCAGCGTCTGGTTCACACGTCGGAGGAAGCGGATGACGTCCTCACGGTCGTGGGCCTCCTCGAAGATGCCGACCCGGATTCCGCCGAGCTGTGCGCGGCGCTTCATCAAGGCCTTGTCGCGCAACAACATCGCCTGACCGAACAGGCGGGGGTTGTTCAGCAGAACGGAATTGATGGCACCCGCCCACTCGACGGTCTCCTCGTAGAGCGGGATCGCGACGTCGACGCCCAAGTCGCGCAACGTCTCGGCGATCTCGAGTGAGCGGTCGTTGAGTCGCTCGAAGTTCCAGGGCAGGAACGGGATGTCGTGTGTGGTGCAGTACTCCTGCGCCCATTCGGGGGCGACGACGACGTATCGGCGATCGAATGCCTCGAGGGCTTCGACGGCGGCGAGACTCCATCCGAGGAGTGCCACGTACCCCTTCTCGGGGTCTTTCGGCAGCTTTGCGGGCTGCGACATAGAGATCCTTCCTTCGCGTTGAACGGTCGGAGATGATCGACGTCAACGGTACAGATGCGCTCCCACCGCCCCTCGGGCCCACCTCAAAGACGGTGGACCGCGCTCCAACCATGCTGTACGACAGTCGGTTACGTCGCCTTCCACTCGTCGGTGCGCTCGGGGCTCGCCTCGGCGAGTGCCTTGCGCGCGTCGTCGGGGCCGAAGTCCTTGCCGTAGACCGGCTGGCCGGGCTGCTGACGCCACGAATCGGCGATGCTGCCCGCGTCGACGGGGTCGAAACCGAGATCGTCCACGAGGTCGGACACGATCTTCTTCGCATCGGCGTCGTCACCGGCGATGGGCAGGGCGATGCGGCCCTCGGTGCCCGCGGGCACACCCTTCGAGCCCAGGTGCTTCCAGTAGATGCCGTTGAACACCTTCACCACCGGTTCGCCGATCTGCTCGGCCACCCAGGCGCTCTCGGTCTGGCCGTCCTCGATCGCGGCGATCAGCCCGTCGCGCTGCTGCGGGTAGTAGTTGTTCGTCTCGATGATCGGCGCACCCGGCTTGCGGGCGGAGAACAGGTCATCGGCCAGATCGGGCACGTTCTTCTGCGGGATCGACAGGATCACCAGGTCGGCGTCCTCGGCGGCGTCGCGTGCCCACACCGCGTGGGCACCGGTCTCCTCGGCCAGCTCGGTGAGGGCCTGCTGATCAGGGGCGTGGGGGTCGCGGGAGTTGGACACCGAGACCTGATGTCCCAGGTCACGCAGTCGGCGGGTGAGTGTTCCCCCGATGAATCCTGCGCCGATGATGCCGATCTTCATGTGTCTTCTCCTCGGTCTGCGGTGCCGGGCTCGCGCCGGGCTCGGAAGGTGCAGCCACCGCGCGGTCCGCGATATTCCGGACCGACCGTCCGATGATCGACGGCCACGGGGAGATGTGATCAGTCACCCAGACGGGTCAGCGTGGTGCGCCGGGACACCGATCCGGTACATCCGGTGAGGTAGGTGGTGGTGCCCGGTCCGCTCACCGAGGTGAAGGGACGAGGCGCGTTCGCCGGCGGGACGACACGTTCGGAGGCGCGGGCGACAGCGGTGGCACCGTTCGTACACGTGACCGGAACTCCCGTGGTGGTGCGCTCGAATCCGCGTGAGCGGTACGACAGGGCGGAGAGGTACTGACCGCCGGTCGAGTACAGGGCGATGATGCAGCGGCTGCCGTCGCGGAGACAGACCGGCGCGAGCCTGGCCTCACCGCTCGTCGGCGGGAAGCGGCGGGCGAGGCTCGCCGGACGCGCCGAGACCGTCGTCTGCGCCACCTCGTAGCGGCCCCGCAGGCCTGCGCCCGGGATGTCGGTGCGAGCCGCGACGACCGGCGTCCGCGGCAACGGAGCAGTCCCTGCGGGAAGGTCACCGACGCGGTGCAGACGGATCCGGGAACGGACGAGTTGCGCGCAGCTGCCGCCCTGGTAGGTGTCGACGATCCCGTCGAGATCGGTGATCTGCTGTGCCGACGACGAGGCCGTCGCGCGGAACTCGCTCTGCTGCATACCCACCCACGGCTCGGTCACCGCCGCCGACGTGCCCGCGGGCGTGCAGGTGCGGGTGACGGTCTCGGTGACGCGGGTCCACTCGTCGCCCTCGTGGACGAACACCATCCGCCGACGATTGAGGTTGCTCGCCGAGGGCGCGGTCGCGGCGGCGACGGTGACGCAGCCGTCGCCGGGACCGTCACACCGGGTCTGCACGATCCAGCGTCGCGTGGTCGGTTGGGCTTCGGGCTCGCCCGCGGCGGGACGCCGACCGTTGATCCGGTAGGTGGTGAGCAGCGTCTCGTAGACGCCGCTGAATCCGGCCGGGTTGCTCGGGGCGGTCGACGAGCTGCTCGCCGCGTCGGCATCGGGCGCAGAGGGCGCCGCGGCGTCGCCGCATCCGGCCAGGCCGATGACGCCGGCGCTGATGACGAGCAGGGTCAGTGCCCGTGCCGCGGTTCGGGGACGTCTCGCGGCGATCGGCACGTGGCGACTCTATGGGCCGGTACGGATCCGGCGCGCGGGAACCCGTGCATATGCGGTCGGTCGAACGACGACGTCAGGCCGCTGCGGGCAGATCACCGCGCATCACGGCGGCCGCGGTCCGGGTCGCGACCACCGCCCACGCCACGACCAGGGCGGCAAAAACGGTGACCGCGATGCCGTCGACAGCGACGGAGCCGGTGGCCTTCCCGAGCGCACTCGCACCGGTGACGCAGGTGCCGATCGGGAAGGTGAAGCTCCACCACGTCATCGAGAAGGGGAGTCCGCGCAGCGCCGCGCGTGCGGTGACCGTGATCGCGACGGCGATGGTGGCGGCGGCCAGACCGGCGAAGACGACTCCGACGCCGATCCCGAGGGAGTGCAGGGCGATGCTGCCGCTCGCCGCACCGAGGGCGACCGAGGCGGTGATCGACTGGCCCATCATGCCGAGCGGGATCCACACGGTCGGCGCTGCGGCGCCCACGGGCGCCCCGGTACGCAGCATCCGACGGAACACGACCGCGGCGGTGGCGCCGCCGGCGACCAGCGCGGTGGCGAACATGACGGCGGCGGTCACGAGGATCAGGTCGGCGACGGCGTCGTTCGCGACGTGTGTGGCGAGGAGCGCGCCGGTCGAGGCCGAGACCGTCGGCGCGACCACCGACATCATCCGTGTCGGCGCAGCCGGACCTCCCCGGTCGGGGCGTCGCAGCGAGCCGACACCGACGACGATCAGCGTCACGACACCCACTGCGGTCCCCGCCGCCCACAGCACGGCGTCGGTGAGGACAGCGGTGGTCGTTCCGACGATCGGTGCGGCGTACAGCAGCGTTCCCGCGCCGACGGTCATCGCCGCCATCGCCGGCGCCCCGTAGAAGTGCGCCATGGTCGCGTGACGGGCGCAGGCGCGTGCGGCGTCGCGATGGCGGTGCCAGTGCAGCGCGAACGCAACCGTGACGGCGACGAACACCACGACCGACGCCGCCCACAGCGCGGTGCCGAGCAGCCGGAGACCGTGACCACCGACGGGGAGCTGCGCGGCCGCCACCGCGACGATGCCCGTACCCATCACGGTCGTGAACCAGTTCGGGGTGATGTGTGCGAGCCGCGCCGTGGTCGGCGCGCTCGCGGTCGGGCAAGCGGTGCGCGTGGTCAGCGATGCGGTCATGTCCTCACGATCGCCGAGCACGGAGTTCGCGGGTAGACGGCACGATCTTGTAGGGATACAAACACAGGTTGTAACCCCCAGGGCGTGGTTGTAGCGTCGGCGCTCATGGTGGTGCCCGCGCACGTCCCCGAGTTGGCGACGCTCGACGTCCTCGTCACCGTCGCCCACGCCGGCAGCATGAACGCCGCGGCCCGTGAACTCGGGATGAGTCAGCAGGCGGTGAGCGCCCGTGTGCACGCGGCCGAACGCGAGACCGGGATGGCCGTGTTCCGTCGCTCGGCCACCGGCGTGGAGCCGACCACCGAGGGTGTCGTGATCCTCGAATGGGCCGCGGCCATCCTCGATCAGGCGCAACGGTTCTCGGCCGGCGTCGACAGCCTCGTGGGGCAACGCTCGGCGACTCTCACCGTCGCGGCGTCGATGACGATCGCCGAATACCTCATGCCCGAATGGGTGGTGGCACTGCGTGATGCGCATCCCGAGGTGAAGGTGCGTGTGTGGCCGATGAACAGCACGGAGGTGCGCGCCCGGGTGGTCGCCGGGGAGTGCGCGGTGGGTTTCGTGGAGGACGGCGGTGTGCAGGGCGGCGTGACGGCACGTGTCGTCGACCACGACCAGCTGCTCCTCGTGGTGCCATCGGATCACGCCTGGGCGCGTAGTGGCCACGTCACACCGGCGATCGTGGCGCGAACGGCGTTGGTGCAGCGCGAATCCGGCTCGGGGACCAGGGTGGTGTTCACCGATGCGATGACCGCCGCCGGACACCCTCCGGCAGAACCGATGCTCGAACTCAACTCGGTCTCGGCGGTACGGGCGGCCATGCTCAGCGCGGGGTCGCCGGCAGTCCTGTCGTCGCTGTCGGTGCGCGACGACCTCCGACGCGGCACGCTCGTCGCCGTCGCGATCGACGGTGTGACGATGCCGCGACAGCTTCGCGCGATCTGGGACCGCGATCGTGGGTTACGCGGTCCTGCACGCGATCTCGTCGATCACGCCCTCCGGCACGGGGCGACGTCAGATCACGCGTGACGGTCGCCCGAACCGGGTGCGGACACCGGGCGAGTACAGCGCGCGCAGAGGTGCGCCGGCGGGCACGACCCCCGACGCGTCGAGCAGGTCGTCGTCGAGCTCGACGACCTCCGCGCCACGCAACGGCCATGCGTCGTGCTCGTTCGGTACCCACCAGGTGTGTCCGGCGACGCGTGTGTGTGCACCCCACCGCGCGGTGAGCCACGTCTCGAGGTCGGTCGGCGTCACCTCGTCCCCGACCTCGATGGTGAGTCGGCTGCGCAGACCACGCCGCGGCCACCGACGGGTGCTGTCGTAGGTGATGCGGCCACCGTCGCGGGTCATCCTCATCTTCGCCCAGGTGTAGGGGATGCCGAGCCCGACACGGGTGGCGGGGACCACCGCGAGCCGTTCGGTCTCGAGCGATCGGAACAGGACGCCGTGCCGGCCGGCGTCGTCGACCGAGTACAGCCGGATGTTGGTCTCCAGGAACGACCCCAGATACGGGACGGGTGGTGTCGACGGGCCCAGCGCGATGGAGTTCATCACGAACGGCACCAGGGCCACCCAGGTCACGCCGTCGAACACGTCGGGGCGAGTGCCCTCGGGGAACAGGTGCGCCACGTTCTCCGGTGCCACCGGCCAGTGCACGAACGTGAGATCGTCCCACCGCTGATCGAGGAACACCGGTCGCCGGAGGTCGGGCGCGGTCACCGGGTAGCCCTCGAGCGTGCTCATCAATCCATCGTGGCACGCCCCGGCCGACGCCCGATGTGCGTTCGGCCACCCTGCGACCACCGTGTTCGCCCTGCGCGAAGACCGGTCCGTGGCGTCCCATCACGCCCCGGATCGGCGCACAATGAGCGTCGTCGCGTCGCACGCGGTGTCGAGTGTGCGGCGGCCATCGACCCTCGAGAGGTCACCAGTGTCTGTTCCCGTGCCGAACGCCGCGCCCGCCAGGGCCGCCGATGCCAGCCAGGCGAAGCCGTCCATCCTGACCGTGGACGACGACCCGTCGGTGTCGCGTGCCGTCGCGCGGGATCTCCGTCGCCGCTACGGCGAGCGTTACCGCATCATTCGCGCCGAGTCGCCGGAGTCGGCGCTGGAGGCGTTGCGGGAGATGACGTTGCGCGGCGAGGCGGTCGCACTGATCCTCGCCGACTACCGGATGCCGATGATGAGCGGCATCGAGTTCCTCGAACAGGCGATGGACCTGTTCCCCATGGCGCGGCGGGTACTGCTGACCGCCTACGCCGACACCGGCGCGGCGATCGACGCGATCAACCTCGTCGATCTCGACCACTATCTGCTCAAGCCGTGGGATCCGCCGGAGGAGAAGCTCTACCCGGTCGTCGATGCGCTCCTCGAGGCCTGGTCCACGACCGAGAACCGCCCCGCCACCGACACCCGCGTGATCGGACACCGATGGGATCCGCGGTCGTCGGAGGTGCGGGAGTTCCTGGCGCGCAACCAGTTGTCCTACCGGTGGTTCATGGCCGACGAGCCCGAGGGGGCCCGGTTGCTCAGTGCGGCCGGACTCGACGACACCGCGCTGCCGACGATGATCTGCGCCGACGGGACCGCGCTGGTCACCCCGACCGACTCCGAACTCGCCACCCACCTGGGCCTGCAGACCGCTCCGTCGGGCGAGTTCTACGACCTGGTGGTCGTCGGCGGCGGACCCGCCGGGCTCGGTGCCGCGCTGTACGGCGCGTCCGAGGGCCTGCGGACGGTTCTCGTCGAGCGCACCGCCACCGGTGGCCAGGCCGGCCAGAGCTCACGCATCGAGAACTACCTCGGCTTCCCCGACGGGGTCTCGGGGGCGCAGCTCGCCGACCGGGCACGTCGGCAGGCGACCCGATTCGGGGCCGAGCTCATCACCACCCGCGACGTGGTGGCCCTGGAGACCAACGGATCCGCGCGCACCGTCCGCTTCGACGACGGCACGAGCGTCGACGCCCACACCGTGATCCTCGCGACCGGCGTCTCCTACCGGCAGCACGACGCCGACGGACTCGAGGCACTCACCGGCCGCGGCGTCTACTACGGGTCGGCGGTGACCGAGGCGGCACGCTGCGCCGATCAGGACGTCTACATCGTGGGCGGCGCCAACTCGGCCGGGCAAGGCGCGCTGTTCCTCGCGCGCAGCGCACGTTCGGTGACCATCGTGGTGCGCGCGCCGTCGTTGGCGGCGTCGATGTCGCACTACCTCGTCGCGCAGATCGAGAAGACCCCCAACGTCCACGTACGCACCTGCACCGAGGTCGTCGGGGTCGACGGCACCGACCACCTCGAGTCGATCCGGTTGCGCGACAACACCACCGGCGATGTCGAATCCGTCGACGCCGGGTTCCTGTTCCTGTTCATCGGGGCCGCCCCGCGCACCGACTGGCTCGACGGTCTGCTCGCGCGTGATCAGCACGGGTTCATCCTCTCCGGTCCCGACCTCCTCGACAGCGGGGTCGGACGGTGGCCGCTCGACCGCATGCCCCACCACCTCGAGACGAGCGTGCCCGGGGTCTATGCCGCCGGCGACGTGCGATCGCAGTCGGCCAAGCGCGTCGCCTCGGCGGTGGGCGAGGGGGCGATGGCCGTCATGCTCGTGCACCGCTACATCGCCAACCCCTGACCCGCGCCGGCCCTGTCCCCCCCCGAACCCGACACCCTCTCGAAGAAATCAGACGACCATGACACCCACCACGTGCAGTCCCGACGAACTGCGGACGCTCTTCCTGTTCGAGAAACTCGATCAGTCACAGCTCGAGACCCTGTGCGAGAACGGTCATGTCGAGCTCCTCGAGCCGGGTCCTGTGTACGCCGAGGGGGACGACGCCACGTGCTTCTACGTGCTCATCTCCGGTGAGATGGTGATGAGCAAGCTGTCCGGGGGTGAGGACATCGAGATCAGTCGCACCTCGCAGCCGGGCGTGTATTCCGGTGCGTGGCAGGCGTATCTGGGTGAGCGGGCGGCGCAGACCTACCCGGCCTCGGCGCGGGTACTCGTGCCGTCGCGATTCTTCGTCCTCGACGCCGACGTGTTCGGCCGGCTGGTCCGCGAGTGGTTCCCGATGGCCGTCCACCTGCTGGAGGGGCTCTTCTTCGGCAACCAGAACTCGCGACAGATCATGGATCAGCGGGAGCGGCTCCTCGCGCTCGGCTCGCTGTCGGCGGGTCTGACCCACGAGCTCAACAACCCCGCCGCGGCCGCCGTCCGTGCGACGGCGAGCCTGCGGGACCGGGTGTCGCACATGCGCCGCAAGCTCGGCATGATCGCCTCGGGCACCTACGACCACGAGACGATGGCCAGTCTCATCCGGTTGCAGGACGAGGCGGCCGAACTCGTCGCCAAGGCGCCGACGCTCTCGCCGATGGAGGCCGCCGACCGCGAGGACGAGCTCGCCGACTGGTTCGACGCCCGCGGCGTGGCCGGTGGCTGGGATCTCGCGCCGACCTTCGTCGCCGCCGGGATGGACGTCGCCTGGCTGGACAAGGTCCGTGCGGGGGTCGACGACGACGGCCTCCTCGAGAGCGCGATCCGGTGGCTGAACTACACCATCGAGACCGAGCTGCTGATGAACGAGATCGCCGACTCCACCACCCGGGTGTCGACCCTGGTCGACGCGGCGAAGCAGTACTCGCAGATGGACCGCGCGCCCTACCAGCGAGCCGACCTGCGCGAGTTGCTCGACAGCACCCTGGTGATGCTGGGGCGCAAGATCGGTGACCTCACGGTCGTCAAGGAGTACGACCCCACGCTCCCGGCGATCCCGATGTACGCCGCCGAGCTCAACCAGGTGTGGACCAACCTCATCGACAACGCGGTGGCCGCCATGGACGGCACGGGCACCCTCACCGTCCGTACGCGACGCGAGGGCGACACCGCGCTCGTCCAGATCGGCGACACCGGGCCCGGCATCGACGCCGACATCCGCGACCGCATCTTCGAACCGTTCTTCACCACCAAGCCGGTGGGGCAGGGCACCGGACTCGGTCTCGACATCTCCTGGCGGATCGTGGTGAAGAAGCACAAGGGCAGCCTGCGGGTGGAATCGGAGCCCGGTGCCACCACGTTCGAGGTGCGCATACCGATCGAACCGCGCGACTAGGGTGGGTCCATGGCGGCCGACGGTGGTACCGGTGACGGGGCAACACAGCAGATGTGGGCGCGGGGACGGTACGAGGCGGTCGGCGAACGGATAGCCGGTGTCGCCGCCGAACTCGTCGCGACGGTCGACGATCTCCGTCCGCTGCAGGGCCGCGACGTCATCGACCTCGCGTGTGGCACCGGTTCGGTCGCGCTGGCCGCCGCACGTGTCGGGGCCCGCGTCACCGGCGTGGACATCACCGCCGATCTCCTCGGCCTGGCTGCGGCGAAAGCCGATGTCGCGCAATCGGAACCGATCACCTGGGTGCGTGCCGACGCCTCGGCGACGGGGCTGCCCGACGACTCCGCCGACGTGATCCTGTCGAGCATGGGCATCATCTTCGTGGAGCCCGCGGCGCTGGTCGCCGAGATCGCCCGCCTGCTCCGCGCCGACGGCACGCTCGGCTTCACCTCGTGGGTACGTGCCACGCACAACCCCTTCTACGACCCCATCGTGTCGGTGCTCGGTCGGCCGCGCCCCGCGGGAGCCGACCACTCGCCCGACGACTGGGGCGTGCCCGACACCATCCACGCCCGGCTCGCGGGCGACTTCGACACCGTCGAGATCGACCATCGCGTCCACACGTGGCGCTTCGGCACCCTCGAGACCGCGTTGCACTTCATCTCCGAGGAGTCGCCGATGCACGTCGATGTGCTGCACCGGGTCAGCGAGATGCAGCACGACCGGTTGATGTCGGCGTTCGAGGTGGCTCTCGCGCCCCACACCGACGCCGACGGCGTCGTCGCCTTCGACTCGCCCTACGTGGTGGTCACCGCCCGTCGCCGCTGAGTGCGCGGCCGGGCGCGATGGGTTCGGCCGACGGTTGTTCGTGAGCGGCCTCGGTCGCCTACCGTAGAGGCGTGAGTTCTCCACAGGTTTCCCCGACATCGGGATCCGCGCCTGCAGCCCCGGGTGCGACCGACCGCGATGTGCCCGTGCACGACGCCCAGCGTGACGTGACCGAGGTGTCGTCGTCCGCCGACGACTTCAAGAAGGTCTTCACCTGGCGCGGCGTCGACGCGACCCGGCTCGAGCAGGTCCGCGTACAGGTGACCGGTCTGCGCGTGAAGGCCTTCGGACAGGTCATCGGCGCGGCGACCGACACCCACGAGGCGTTCTCGGCGACCTACGACCTGCTCACCAATGACGCGGGTGTCACCCGACGGCTGTCGGTGCACCTGGCCAGGGCGGGTGGCGAGACGCAGATCTCGATCACCCGCGACGGCGAGAACAACTGGTTGGTGCAGACCCCTCAGGGCACCGAGCGCAGCGACTTCGGTGGAGCGCAGGACGTCGATCTGGTGCTGAGCCCGTTCTTCAACGCCCTGCCGATCCGCCGTCTCGACCTGCACCGGAACCCGACGCAGATCCAGGTCCCGGTCGTCTACCTCTACCTCCCCGAGGGCTCGGTCGCCCCGGCGACGGTGAGCTACGACTCGTCCGCCGATGCGATCGCCGTGCAGTCACCGGTCGGTTCGTCGTCCATCTCCACCGACGACACCGGTTTCGTCCGGGACTACGAGGGACTCGCCGAGCGGATCTGAGTCCGCGACTCGGTGGTCCAGACACGGCCGAGGTGCGCCTGACGGCGTAGTTCCGCCGCCCATCCCGATTCGCCGACCGTCACGCCCGTGATCGGCTGCGCCGGTGTCGAGGTCATCGCCTCCCACCGGGTGCGGACGCGGTGGCCGTCGTCGACGACGAGTTCAACCGAGCCGGTGTCGCGCAGGTCGTCGCGTGCACGGGCCAGGCGGTCGAGCGCCTCGTCCATCGCGCCCACCAGCGCTGTCGTGTTGGCCTCGAGCATCGCCCGCTGCAACGGCACCGCGGTGCCCGCGACCCGCGTGCCGTCGCGGAAGCTGCCCGCAGCCAGGCGCAGGGCGAGCTGTCCGTCGCCCCCGGCGACCGCCGCGGTGATCGCGGCGGTCACGTGCGGCAGATGCGAGATCGCCGCGACGACACGGTCGTGTTCATCGGTCTCCACCGGGACCACGACCGCTCCCACCGACAGGGCGAGGTCGGCGACGTCGGTCCAGATGCCCGGGTCGACGCCGTCGTCGGCCGCGACCACCCAGCTCGCCCCGGCGAACAGTCCGGGGTCGGTGGCCGCCCAGCCCGACTGCGACGTACCGGCCATCGGGTGCCCGCCGACCCATCGCGCCGACAGCCCGGCTCGCGACACCGACTGCGCCACGGCCTGTTTGACGCTGATGACGTCGGTGATCGCACACTCCGGGGCCCATCGTGCGATGGCGTCGAGAACCGGGTCGACCGCGGTCACCGGCACCGCGACCACGATCAGTGCGTCGGTCGCGGCGGCGCGGCGCAGCGTGCGTTCGAGGTCGTCGTCGGCGTCGTAACCCGCCGCGGTGGCCTCGGTGACCGTCGTCGTGGATCGGTTGTGGCCGAAGGCGGTGCGCCCCGAGTCGGCCACCGCGCGCAGCAGCGAGCCGCCGATGAGGCCGAGGCCCAGCACGCACAGAGGAGCGGTGGCCCCCGACGTGTCCGGGGATGCGGTGGTGCGCGATGGGGTGTCGGCCGACATGCCCTCAGCGTGGCACATCGTGTCGCACCTGCGGAAAGAGTCCTGCAGGTGCCGCCAGGGCCATCGCTTGGGATAACTCCGACGGTGCGACTACGGTGTCGCACATGGCTGCTGCGAGTTCGGACGATCTGGATGGTTTCGCCGTCGCAGTGGTTCGCGAAGAGGGCAAGTGGACCGTCTCCGCGATGGACAACGCAGCGCTGAGCAGCCTCGATGACGCCGAGAAATCGCTGAAGCAGATGCGCAGCGCCGGAGCGGTCTTCGGTCTGCTCGATGTGGACGACGAGTTCTTCGTGGTGATCCGGCCGGCCCCGTCGGGTTCGCGGTTGCTGGTCTCCGACGCGACCGCCGCCATCGACTACGACATCGCCGCCGACGTCCTCGACGCCATCAACATCGACGTCCCCGACATCGACTCCGACGACCTCGACGACGTCGAGCCGTGGGAGGAGGGCGACCTCGGGGTGCTCGCCGACCTCGGTCTGCCCGACTCGGTGATGAGCGTGATCGTCGGGGACACCGACCTCTACGCCGACGAGCAGATCGGGATGATCGCCGCACGTCTCGGCTTCGCCGACGAACTCGGCCGCGTCCTCGACAAGCTCGGTCACTGACCCGACGCGGATCCCACGCGCTGAGGCCGACCACCCATGACACCGAACGATGCGGACCTGATGGCCGCGGCGCTCGAGGCCGCGACAACGTCTGGTGTGGACGATGTCCCGGTGGGGGCCGTCGTGTTCGACGCCGATCTGCGCGAGATCGCCCGCAGTGGCAACGCCCGTGAACGCGACGGTGACCCGACCGCCCACGCGGAGATCCGCGCGCTGCGGGCCGCGGCGGCCGTCCACGGGGACGGTTGGCGACTCGAGGGCTGCACCCTGGTCGTCACCCTCGAACCCTGCGTGATGTGTGCCGGTGCGATCACCTCGGCGCGGATCGGCCGACTCGTGTTCGGTGCGTGGGAACCGAAGACCGGCGCGGTGGGCTCGCTCTGGGATCTCGTCCGCGATCGACGCCTCACCCACCGACCGCAGGTCCGGGCGGGTGTCCGCGAAGCCGAGTGCGCCGCGCTGCTCCACGAGTTCTTCCGAGCGCACCGATCCGGGTGATCGCATCATGGCTGCTGCGCCGGCGGCGTGGCACGGTGGAGGGGGGTCGCGCGTCGACCCCGAGGGTTGTGGCGGTAGGAGAACCGCCGAAGCAGAGGCCCCCGCACGCTCGACGAAGGGATGAACCATGGGCATCACCGACGACGCCAAGAACAAGGCAGAAGAACTCAAGGGACGCGGCAAGGAAGCCGCCGGCAGCGTGACCGGCGACGACGAGCTGAAGGCCGAGGGCAAGGGCGACCAGGCCTCCGCCGACACCAAGCAGAAGATCGCCGACGCCGCCGATGCGGTCAAGGGCAAGATCGACGACGTCAAGGACAAGCTCACCGGCAAGTGACCCCGCCGGCACTGCACGGCTCTGAGCAGCGGATTTAGGCTCACCGGGATCCTGCGGTAGTGTCTTCGGCGGTGGCGTGTCCGAGCGGCCGAAGGTGCAGCACTCGAAATGCTGTGTGCGGTAACCCCGTACCGGGGGTTCAAATCCCCCCGCCACCGCCACCAGATCCCCCGTTCGCGCGATGCGCGGGCGGGGGATTTGTCGCAAGGGGCCGCCGTATGGTGGTTCGATGGCAGTTGTTGTAGATCCTAAAGATTCACTTTTCTGGTTTGGAACCTCTGATGCGATGCCCACGGATCAGTACTTCCTGCTCGCCTTCGCGACCGCAGGGCCTGCCGCCGCTCCCGCGTGGGAGAACCTGGTCGAGGCCATCGCCGATCGGTCCGCCGCGATCCCTGCGCTGAACAAGCGGCTCGCCGAGAGTCCGGCCGGCATCGACTATCCGCGGTGGGTGCACCACGCCGCCGACATGGGCGAGTGTGTGCACCGGCTCGTCGACGACGGTTCGACGTACTCGACACCGGAGGCGACCCGTCAGTGGTCGACATGTGTCGACCGGATCGAGGAACTCCTCGGGTCGACCCTGGACGCGACCCGCACCCCGTGGCAGCTCCACATCGCCCCCGACGTCGTCGGCGTGCCGGACGTCGACGGTCGCGCCACGATCGTGTTCGTGCGGTTCAGCCACGTGTTGACCGACGGACTCGGCGGCGCCGCGTTGTTGCGCGCCCTCTTCGGTCGTACGCCGCACCCCGCGGACGCCGAGATCGCCGCCGCCTCCGAGCCCCACGAACCCGGCGCGGTGGGGTGGCGACTCCGTGACGTCGGTCGGGCGTTCGGGCGTCTCGTGCGTCTGCCGTCGGCACTGGTGGCAACCGCCGTCGCGGGACGCCGTTCGGCGCGGTCGTCGCACAGCGCGGATCCACCGACCGCGCCCCTGCGCCGCGCATCGATCAACACCTGCGGTGCCGGGGTTCGCGATGTGACGGTTCTGCCGATCCCGCGCCGCATCTCGGCGTCGCAGCGGTTCACGGTCACCCAGCTCGCGTTGTGCGCGGCGTCGCTCGCCACCGAACGCCTGCTGATCCGCCGCGGCGAGGCGCCGGATTCCCTCGCCGCCGCTGTGCCGGTCGCGGTGCGCGAGGGGGCGCAATGGTTGGGGGACAATCGATTTGCCACCGCGGTGGTCGGACTCGGGGTCGCATCGTCCACTGCGCTCGATCGTGTCGAGGCGATTCGGTCGTCGCTCGGCGCCGAACGCCGACGCCTGGTCAGCCCTGACACCATCACGATGCTGCGGCTCGTCGAATCGGTTCCGTGGCCGATTCTCTCGAGGTATCTGCGTCGCGGACGCGCACGGGGGGTGCGGACCGAGTTCGTGCCCGCGCACATGTCGGTGACGAGTGTGAACTGCGGCGACGCCGCCATGGAGTTGTCGGGTGCTCCGGCGGTCATGGTGGCCGGGTTCCCGTGTCTGTCGCCCGACATCGGTATCGGGCTCGGCATCTACGGACTGGGGACCACGGTGACCCTCGGGGTGCTCACGTCACCCGACGCGGTGCCCGATGCCGACGAGTACGTGGATCTGCTGCGGTCGGCGCTCGACGAACTGTCGATGACCGTCGCCTGACGAGGCGTCGACTCGCGCGGAACCTCCCGGATCTGACGCCCGGAACTGACGTCACTGGGGGATGAAGCCGAACGAGGACTCTCCGCGAGTGCAGCGTGCGAGGACCCCGGTGGTCTGCGACGGGCCGCAGGACCAGCCGTCGACGACGCGGTTGCGCCCGGTGGAGATCGTCGGGCCGTAGGTGCGGGCGACCGGCATCACGGTGCCGCAGTCGACCGAACCGCCCGGGAAGATCACGACCCGCAATGCGCCCTCGGGACCGTTGGCGGTGTCGCACCGGGTGCCGGCGATGGACGGCGCCGCCTTCGACGGCGGGACAGAGGTGGCTGCCGGCAGTCGGGGGCCGGGGACCGCCGTCGCGCTCGGATCGGTCGTGGTGGGCGCGTTCGGGTCGACCGCTGCTCCCGAGGCGTCTGATCCCCCGGTGGCCGACCCCGAGGCGTCGGGCGCCGCGGTGGTCGAGGAGCTCTGCGCGGTGGTGTCGCCGGAGTCGCCACACGCGGCGAGACCCAGGGCGGCGGTCGCGGCGGCGATCATGACGACCGCCCGGACTCGGTGCATCAGCATGGTCGCCACCGTATCGAACGGCGTCGGTGCGACCCCGGTCACTTCTCGGCGGCACAGTGACCGATCACGCAAAAGTGCGTGCGTCGGAAAAATTGCAGGTTTGCGCAAGTTCGTCCATGATCAATGGCATGACCTCGGGACTTCGGGAGACGAAGAAGGCGGCGACGCGGCAGGCGCTCGCCGTCGCCGTGCTGCGTCTGTCCGAGGCGGAGGGTTTCGACAGCGTCTCGGTGGAGGCGGTCGCCGCCGAGGTCGGCGTCTCGCCGCGCACCTTCCACAACTACTTCGCGGGCAAGGAAGACGCGCTGCGCTTCTACCTGAGCGAGGTCATCGATCGGATCTTCACCGCACTGGAGGCGCGTCCCGGAGACGAGGGGTTCTGGGACTCGGCCGCTGCGGCGTTCATCGAGGTGATCTGCGACCGCGACGGCGACGCCTGGGCGCTCGCGCACCTGATGACGCTCATGGACACCGAACCGTCCATCGCGATGAAGAAGAGCCGTGACGGCGGGATCGACCCGATCGTCGCGCGGTTCGAGGCGCTGTGCGAGCAGCGGTCCATCGGTCCCGGTGGATTGACGTACGCGCGACTCGTCCTGGGGTGCGCCGCGGTCGGTATCCGCGTCGCCCTCGAGGACCACCTCGACGGTGAGGTTGCGCCGGAGGCGCTGCGCGCGACGCTGCAGCGCACCTTCGAACAGATCCGCACCGGGATGGCCGCGCCGCTACCCGACCCCTGACCACCGCGACCTCGTATGCGCGAAACCGACTCACCACCAACGACATCCGTCGTCGAACAGGAAAGAATCCATGGCCACATACTTGTACCGCATCGGCAAGTGGGCGTTCACGAACAAATTCAAGGTCATCGGCATCTGGATGCTGATCCTGGTCGGCATGGGCGTGGCGGGATCGACTCTCGCCGGCCCGTCGAGTTCGAGCTTCTCCATCCCCGGCATCCCGTCGGAGAAGGCTCAGGACAGCCTGGTCTCGAGCTTCCCCGAGAAGCCGAAGTTCTCACAGGACATCAGCATCAAGTACGTGCTGAAGGCGCCGGAGGGAAAGACCCTGCTGGACTACCAGCCCGCCATCGACACGATGGTCACCTCGATGAAGCAGTTCGATGGTGTCAAGGCGCCCGACTCCATCGTCAACCCCTTCAGCCCCGAGGCGTTCGGGACGCCGAGCGATCCGGGCAAAGTCGTCCAGACCTCCGTCGACTTCCAGAAGGACACCTTCGGCAAGTCCGACGCCCAGGCACGAGCCGACGCCGCCGCATCGTCGCCGATCAACGCGAACGCGACCGTGGCGCAGCTCGGCGCCTCCTACACCGCGACCCAGGCGACCGACGTCTCCGCCAAGGCGCATGACCAGCAGACCGCCGTCGCCGACGCGGCCCGCAACGCCGGTCTGACCGTCGAGATGAGCGGCACCGCGCTGCCGCAGCCGGCCATCGGTGTCACCTCCGAGCTCATCGGTGTCGGCGTGGCCGTCGTCGTCCTCATCATCACGTTCGGGTCGTTCGTCGCCTGGGGCATGCCGATCCTGACCGCTCTGGTCGGACTCGTCATCGGCCTCATGGGCGTCAGCGCCGCGTCGGGATTCTTCAGCCTCAGCGAGGAGACCCCTATTCTCGCGACGATGATCGGCCTCGCGGTCGGCATCGACTACGCGCTGTTCATCGTCTCCCGTTATCGACACGAGCTCCTGGAGTCGAAGACCCGAGCCGAGGCCGCGGGACGCGCGGTCGGCACGGCGGGATCGGCGGTCGTGTTCGCCGGCCTGACGGTGATCATCGCCCTGTCGGCGCTGTCGATCGTCAACATCCCGTTCCTCACCGCCATGGGCCTCGCGGCCGCGGTCACGGTGCTCGTCGCCGTCCTCGTCGCGCTCACCCTGTTGCCCGCGGTGCTCGGACTGTTCGGGGGCAAGGCGTTCGCCGGCTCCATCGGGTTCCTCAACGCACCCGACACCCCGAAGTCGGCGGGCTCGACCACGCCGCGCGTGTCGAACGGTTCGCGGTTCGTCAACCAGATCGTGAAGCACCCGGCCGTGGCCCTCGTTCTGGGTGTCGTGGTCCTCGGTGTGATCGCCGCGCCGATGGTCGGTCTGAAGCTGGCGCTGCCCAACGACGGCACCTCCGATCCGTCAACGTCGCCCCGCAAGGCCTACGACCTCGTGGCCGAGGGCTTCGGACCCGGCCAGAACGGTCCGCTGGTCGTGGTGGCGAACGCCTCGGGGGTCTCGGATCCGAACGCCCGCAACGCCGCGTTCAACAGTGTCGTCACGAAGATCAAGCAGCTCCCCGACGTGAAGACCGCCCTGGTGAGCCCCGGCGATGTGAACAAGGCCGGCGATGCCGCGGTGATCACGGTGCTGCCCAACAGCGGCCCGAGCTCGAGCGACACCCAGCAGTTGGTGAATGACCTGCGGTCGGCGGAGTCGGGTATCACCCGCGCCGACGGCGTCACCTACGGGGTGACCGGTCAGACCGCCATCGAAAGTGATGTGTCCGACCGACTCTCGCAGTCGCTCATCCCGTATCTCGCGGTGGTCGTCGGTCTCGCGTTCATCCTGCTGATGCTGGTGTTCCGCTCGATCCTGGTCCCGCTCACCGCGGCGCTCGGGTTCCTGCTCAGCATCATCGCCACCTTCGGCGCCACGGTCGCCATCTTCCAGAACGGCGACCTGGGACTCATCGGCAACCCGCAGCCGATCGTGAGCTTCCTGCCGATCTTCCTCATCGGCATCGTGTTCGGCCTCGCGATGGACTATCAGGTGTTCCTGGTGACCCGGATGCGCGAGGAGTACGTCCACGGTGCCTCGGCGAGAGACGCGATCAAGAAGGGCTTCGGGCACAGCGCCCGTGTGGTCGCGGCGGCGGCGACGATCATGATCTCGGTGTTCGCGGCCTTCATGCTGCAGGACAACTCGCTGATCAAGTCGATGGGCTTCGCCCTCGCCGCAGCGGTCTTCTTCGACGCCTTCATCATCCGCATGATCGTCATCCCGGCCGCGCTCGCGCTGCTCGGTGACAAGGCGTGGTGGCTGCCGAAGTGGCTCGACCGAATCCTGCCGAATGTCGATGTCGAAGGCGAGAAGCTGGGCGAGTACCTCGCCGAGACGACACCGGACGGCGGCCGGCACCGCGAGAAGGTCGGCGTCTGACGCCAGACGTGGACATGCCCTCGCGGTGAGCTCGGGGGACGGCGACGATGGCGGCGAGAAATCGCGGCGATCGTCGCCGTTGTCGTCGCCGCGGCGTCTAGTCTGGCCCGATGACAGTGACCCGCATCACATCGGTGTCCCGCCGGCTCGGCATCGCGGCGGCCGCCGCCCTGGTCGCACTCGCCGTTCCCGTCACCACCGCGCACGCCACACCCAGTTGGGGCATCAGTGCAGTCGAACTGGCCCGGGCCGACATCCCCGCCGGCCTGCTGCCGTTCATCACCGGGCCGGGGAAGGCGACGGTCCGCGAGATCACGATCGCGCCGGGCGGCACCACGGGATGGCACTTCCACGACGGTCGATTGATCGGGATCGTCAAACAGGGCACGCTCACCCACCCGGGAGCCGACTGCAAGCCGGTCGTCTACCGCCAGGGCCAGCTGATCGTCGAACCCGAGGGCGAGAAGAACACCCACGTGGGGCGCAACCTGACGTCGTCGCCGGTGGTGCTCGACGTGCTGTACCTGCTGCCCGCGGGCAAGCCCTTCTTCGAGGACGCCCCCGCGCCCCCGTGTGACGCCCCGCGGTAGGAGGAGGTACGGGGCTGCGTCGGTCTGGGATGATCGGGAGTCGTGACCGACCCCGACACCCCCGACACCGCCGACCGCAGCGCCACCACGCCCGACCACAGCTTCGCGTTCGGCACGGAGCTCGCGGGGACCCTGGGTCGCACCGGGGTCATCCGCACCCCGCACGGTGACATCCGCACGCCGGCGTTCATCCCCGTCGGCACCAAGGCGACGGTGAAGACCGTGGTGCCCGAGGCCGTGGCCGATCTCGGTGCGCAGGCGGTGCTGGCCAACGCCTATCACCTCTATCTACAGCCGGGCCCCGAGATCGTGGACGCCGCAGGCGGATTGGGTCGGTTCATGAACTGGCCCGGTCCCACCTACACCGACAGTGGCGGGTTCCAGGTGATGTCGCTGGGCGTGGGGTTCAAGAAGGTCATCTCGATGGAGGTGCGGGAGACCGAGAACGACGACGTCATCGCGCCGGGCAAGGAGCGACTCGCCCGCGTCGACGACGACGGCGTCACCTTCAAATCCCATCTCGACGGCACCACCCACCGGTTCAGTCCCGAGGTGTCGATGCAGATCCAGCACCAGCTGGGTGCCGACATCATCTTCGCCTTCGACGAGCTGACCACGTTGATGAACACCCGCGCGTACCAGGTGGACTCACTCGAACGCACCCGCCTGTGGGCCATCCGATGCCTCGATGAACACAACCGCCTGACCCGCGAACGGCACGACCGGCCGCTGCAGTCGCTGTGGGGCGTGGTGCAGGGCGCGCAGTACGAGGACCTGCGCCGCGCGGCCGCGCGCGGACTGATGGAGGCGAGCCGACGAGACCAGGATTCCGGCGGCCGCGGTTTCGGCGGATACGGCATCGGAGGAGCGCTCGAGAAGGAGAATCTGGGACAGATCGTCGGGTGGGTCAACGACGAACTGCCCAGAGACACGGCCAAACACCTCTTGGGGATCAGCGAACCCGACGACATCTTCACCGCCATCGAGAACGGCATCGACACCTTCGACTGTGTGTCGCCGTCGCGGGTGGCGCGCAACGGGGCGATCTACTCGTTCGACGGTCGCTACAACATCACCAACAGCCGCTTCCGCGCCGACTTCTCGCCGATGGAACCCGAACTGGAGAACTATTCGACGCAGTACAGCCGCGCCTACATCCACCACCTGTTCAAGGCCAAGGAGGGACTGGCCTCGACGCTGTGCACCATCCACAACGAGCACTTCATCGTGACGCTGGTGGACCGGGCGCGCCAGGCCATCGAGGACGGCAACTACATCGAGTACCGCGACGCGTTCCTGGCGCGCTACTACGCCGGGAGCAGTTAGGTCGATCGGCCGAACACGGCGTGCGCACACCCATCTCAGGGGGTCGGTGGCTCTAGTCTTTTGTACAGAACGAGCCTGACGCCCATCGCATCGAGACAGGAATTCCATGACGTACCCGCCCTCTGACGACCCGTTGCGCAAGCAGCCCGATCCGTCCGGTGACCAGCCCCCGGGTGGATACCCGCCCCCGGGCTCGTACCCTCCACCGCCGCAGGGGTCGTACCCCCCGCCCGGCGCATACCCACCGCCACAACAGGGTTCGTATCCACCTCCGCCGCCCGGGGCATACCCTCCGCCGCCTCCCGGGGCGTACCCGCCGCCCGGTGGTCTCGGCGGTGCACCCGGCTACGGCGGGCCTCCCGGGTTCACCCCGCCGCCCACCCAGTACTCGGTCGGTGACGCCATCAGCGTCGGATGGGAGCGTTTCAAGGACAATCCGGGAACGTGGATCGGGTTCTTCGTCCTGAACTTCGCGGTCATCGCGGTCGCATTCGTGATCTATTTCTTCGCCATCGTGGGCGCGGCGTTCGCGTCGGATTCGGTCGACTCGACGAGCACCGGTTTCTCGGTCGGGTTCATCGCGCTCAGCGCGGTGTTCTTCGTGGTGCTCGTCGCCATCTTCTTCGTGTTCCAGGCCGCGGCGATCCAGGGTGCACTGCAGGAGGTCGCCGGTCAACGGGCGCAGTTCGGCTCGATGTTCCGGTTCCGCAAGCTCGGCGATGTCATCGTCGCGTCGCTCATCGTCGGGCTCATCGTTGGCGTCGGTCTGGCGCTGTTCTATCTGCCGGGCATCATCGCCGGGTTCCTGCTCGCGAACACCCTCTACTTCGTGGTCGACGACGGTCTGTCGCCGGTGGAGGCCATCAAGGCCAGTTTCCGGCTCGCCACGGGTCGTTTCGGCGATGTGTTCGTGCTGTTCCTGCTGACCGGGATCATCGGTGGCATCGGAGCGGTCATCTGCTACGTCGGCGTCGTGGTGACCGCACCGATCGCCGCGATCGCGCAGGCCTATGGCTTCCGGATGTTCACCGGCAAGCCCGTTGCGCCGGTCAAACTCCGTTAGGCCCAGCACCTTTCACAACGCGCAGCGCCCCGCAGACGAGATCGTCTGCGGGGCGCTGTGTTCGGTGTCAGGTCAGACGCGCACGACGCGGGTGCCGCCCGCGAACTTGTCGTGCAGTCCCTGCTTGTTCGGGTCGTTGCTGATGGTCACGCCGATGGCGATGACCAGACCCAGGGTCACCAGGCCGACGAGCGCGGGCAGGATGAAGAGGAAGTTCAGCAGCGCGGTCAGCACCGAGAGCAGCATCCAGATGTTGCGTTTGAACGCGACCTCCTGGGTCGGGATGTTGCCGTCGGGTCCGACGGTGCGCAGCTTCAGCAACTGCTTGCCGAGGGTCGCGCCCTTCCGGGACTCGAAGTACGTGAAGTAGAGGATCGCCGCGAAGCTCAGGATCACCGACACGATGTAGTACGCGAGATTGCCCGCGACCACGCCGACGATCCCCTCGACGATGGCGACCGGGATGGCGACGATGATCCCGTCGATGATGCGCGCACCCAGGCGCACACCGGCGCCGGCAGGCTGGCCCGAGTTCGAGTAGATGCCCCGCTCGCCGTACTGCTGCTGGCCCACCGGCGGCGGGGGCGGGTACTGCCCGGGCGGCGGGTAGGAACCCTCGGCGCCACCCTTCGACAGGTCGGGAGCCGGGTACTGGGGCTGACCGTATTGGGGCTGGCCGTACTGAGGTTGTCCGTACTGGGGTTGCCCGGGTTGGGGCGACCCGTACTGAGGATCCTGACCCTCCGGATTCTGGCCCGGGTACTGGGGTCCGGTCATGTGACGTCCTCTCGTTTCGACGCGTGCCGGGGTGTGGTCCGCGTGGCCGCCAGTCTAAATCAGAACCAATCGGACACCGAGGAAATCAGCGACGACGAGGAGGTTCGCGATCGCACGTCGGTGATCGTCGATCACCAGAGGTCGTCGGGATCGAGAATCCACGGGCCGTTCGGGAGGCGCGCAGGATCGAATCGACGGAGAACGTCGTTCGCGGTGAGGTTTTCGCCGACGGTGCCGAGATTCAGCGACGACGCCAGCAGCGACAGGAGACGTGTGTCGTCGACGCCGACCATGGCGAGGTCGGCGCGCGTGACGGCGCCGTCGCGCTTGGCCAGGCGGGACCCGGAGGTGTTGAGCACGAGGGGCACGTGCGCGTACTGCGGGATGGGCACCCCGATCAGCGTGGCCAGGTACGCCTGTCGCGGGGCCGAGGTCAGCAGGTCGTCGGCGCGGACCACCTGGTCGACGCCTTCGGCGCCGTCGTCGATCACGACGGCGAGGTTGTAGGCGGCGGTGCCGTCGCCGCGGCGGAGCACGAAGTCGTCCACGGCGCCGGTGAACTCGCCGCACAGGGTGTCGGTGATCGTGAAAGAGCTTGTATCGCTTCTCAATCGGATGGCGGGGTCGCGGCCGGCGGCGCGTCGGGCGGCGCGGTAGGCCTCGCCGAGGTCGCGGCAGGTGCCGGGGTAGGAACCCGGCGGGGCGTGGGGTGCGGTGGTGGCGGCGTGGATCTCGCGGCGGCTGCAGAAGCACTCGAACGTGCGGCCCGCCGCGGTGAGGTCGTCGATCACGGCGTCGTAGACGTGGGTGCGTCGTGATTGCACGGTCGGATCGTCGTCCCACTCGATGCCGAGTGCGCACAGGTCGCCGAGTTGTGCGTCGGCGACGCCGTCGCGCGAGCGGTCGTCGAGGTCCTCGATGCGCAGGACGAAGCGTCGCTCGGTGCTGCGGGCGAACAACCATGCGAGCAGCGCCGTACGGAGGTTCCCGATGTGCAGGTCGCCCGAGGGTGACGGCGCGTATCGGCCTGCTCCGGGTGTCTGGATCATCGGTTCGTTCGTTCGACGATGTGGGCGAGCTCGGCGGGCACGAGTCGGGCGGTGGTGTCGGTGGGGTGCCACCAGAACGCGATCTCGTGAGGGGCGTCGAGGATCGGGAAGCGATCGCGGTCGACGGGGGAGTCGTGGAGCTCGGTGTCGAACGCGAACACGATCTCGTGGCCGATCTCGCCGTCGGCGGTGAAGAGGTTCTCGAACACCTCGAGGAGTGTCGCGGACGCAACGGTGACACCGAGTTCTTCGGTGACCTCGCGGTCGAGCGCGGTGCGCGCGGACTCTCCGAACTCGATGCCGCCGCCGACCGGGCGGACGCGCGGGTCGTCGGTCCCGATGCCGTGGCCGGTGACGAGGAGGGCGCCGTCGGAGGGCCGCCGGATCAATGCCAGCACGATCGGCCGGATCGAGTTCGCCATGCCATCGAGCCTAACCCGGATTGTTCACGAGAGTTGAGGTCGTTCGGCGTGTGAAATGACGGAAGTGCCTGTCCAGCAGGGATAATGGTGATTGCTGAAGTCAACATTTTTCCGAACTGGAAGGCACTCCGTAGGTGAAGAGTACATCGTGGTCATCGGGCTTGTCGGTCACATCTGGTGGGCGTGGCGTGATTGGGCATGCGGGAACCGTGCTGATCCGATCGATCGCTGATCGAATGGGCCTGA
>NZ_JXYP01000043.1 GCF_000964005.1 Williamsia herbipolensis | reverse complement strand
CCGCGGGCCCGAAGACCCGCCCACCGACACAGCCAGCCGGCAACCTCCGCATGCCCACATCACCAAACCAGCAGCCACACAACAGAATCAGTAATCAGCGCAACGCTGGTGAAAGACTGAGGCTAACGCGCTCACACACAACCTTTCCCAACAAGGAGACACCGCGCCTAACACGACTACTATGTGCCTTAGTACTATGACACATAGTAGACATGGGCGGTAGGCCTGTCTCGACCGGCAGGGACACGACGTGGCGCGACATCGCAGGTACGAATCTGACGACACACCGATTGCACGTAGTGGCAGCGGGGCGGCGCTCGCGGTGGCAGATCCGGCGTCGAGACGGCCAGCACGTCTGGGCTTCGCCGCCATGCAGAGCGACGCACGATCCGCGCACGATCGCTGTGGAGTTTCGTCCTTGGAGACAGTCGATCTCACGGAGTTACTGGGTCCACTGCGCCTGAGTTATCCCGCGCCGTGGGAACGGAGGTGGTGCTGGGCGCCGCCGACCGATGAACCGGCGCCGGAACCTGTGTCAGTGGTGGGTGGTGATCGCCGGCGGCCGAACGGGGTGACCGTCCTGCTCGCAGCGGTGGCATGCGGAGCCCTTGTCGCCGGCGGGGCGATCTCCCCAGACGGGCCGAGGACCGCGGGCAAGAGCCCCTCAGATGTCGCCGCAGTCGTTGCCCGCGCATCACCCACTCGCCGTCAGGCTTTCCTGCCACCGCCACCGCGCGCAGCACCCAGCGCTGCGCGTACTCGCTTGACCCCTCGTCGACCGCGTTCAGTGGCCCCCGTCGTCGGCGTGGTGACCTCGGGGTACGGGATGCGGTGGGGAACCGAACACTATGGTCTCGATATCGCCAATGTCATCGGTACTCCGATCTTCTCGGTGTCTGATGGGGTGATCCTGAACTCCGGACCCGCCAGTGGGTTCGGCCTGTGGGTGCGAATACGCCACGACGACGGCACCACAGCGGTGTACGGGCATATCAA
The DNA here is from genome assembly GCF_000964005.1 of Williamsia herbipolensis. Classification (GTDB taxonomy): domain Bacteria; phylum Actinomycetota; class Actinomycetes; order Mycobacteriales; family Mycobacteriaceae; genus Williamsia_A; species Williamsia_A herbipolensis. Next base: position 32,570 of record NZ_JXYP01000043.1, on the reverse strand, counting down.
CGAGACACTGGTCGCGGTGGGCCAACGGGTCCGTGCCGGACAACAGATCGCGACTGTCGGCAATCGTGGTATCTCTACTGGTCCGCATCTGCACTTCGAGGTGTGGCAGGGCGACTCGGTGCGTCTTGATCCGGCGGCGTGGTTACGGGCCCGCGGCGTTGTCTTTCAATAGCTACAGTCGGCCCGCGCAGTCCGCTTACCGCCGCAGGTTCACGCGACGGCGCGTTCCCGCGCCGAGCGAAGCGCTACCCGTCGACGTGCGGGGTCGAGTAGAGATATCACCGCTACCGCGACCGCCAGCCATTCCGGTAGAGCCCCGACTCGGGTAGCGACCGTGAGGTCCGAGCGCAGCTGCACTTGGGCTACGAGGACGTCGGCGGTGAACAAGCGGGTGCGCTGCGCGACCCGGCCGTCCGTGGTGATGACCGCACTCACACCGCTGGTGGCCGCCACGAGGACCGCGCGGCCGTGTTCGACCGCACGGACCCGCGACATCGCCAGCTGCTGATACGTCATGTCTGTTCGACCGAAGGTGGCGTTGTTCGTGGGTACGGTGATCAGTTGGGCGCCGGCGCGCACCGATCGACTCACCAACCGGTCGAACGCAATTTCATAACAGGTCGCTACCGCGATCGGAACTCCGCTGATGTCGACGACGCCGTCTCCGGTGCCGGCAACGAAACGCCCAGCCTGCGCGGCATACGGGGAGAGCTTGGTCATCAGCGCACGCAGCGGTAGATACTCGCCGAAGGGCACGAGTTGACGCTTGTCGGAGCGCTGCCCCGGGCCGGTGCGGGGGTCCCACACAATGACCGAATTCCGGGTGGTGCCACCGCCGTTGGCGACGACCGCGCCGACAAGAATAGGTACCCCCACCGCCTGGGCTGCGATGGTGATCTGTTGGGCCGCGTCGGGATTGCGGTACGGGTCGATGTCGGAGGAATTTTCCGGCCACACGACGAAGGCGGGTTGCTTCATGTCACCCGCGGCCACTCGGGTGGCCAGGTCGATAGTCGCACGTACATGATTGTCGAGCACGGCGCGGCGTTGAGCGTTGAAGTCCAGCCCCAGCCGCGGCACATTCCCCTGCACCACGGCAACGGTCACCTCTGGACCGCCGCCGCCGGTTGGCGGGGCAACGACAACGGCAACTCCCACCAGTGCAATGCCCACGATTGTGACCACCGCCCGTACACGAATGGGCGTAACCGCGACCATCGACAGTCCCAAGGCTGCCCCTAAGGCGACGACGACGAACGATAACCCAGGCGTTCCCGCCAGTGATGCGAGTGGCAGCAGTGGACCATCGGCCTGTCCAAATCCCAAACGCCCCCAGGGGAAACCGCCAAACGGGATGCGGGAACGGACTGCTTCGACGGCAACCCAGCCGCTGGCGATCCACATCGGCGCCCACCGCATCTGCACCAATGTGGGCACGCCGGCGGCGAAGACCGCGACCGCGACCGCTTGGGCCGCCGACAACGCGAGCCAGGGCGCTGCGCCCACGTACTCACCTACCCACGGCAGCAGTGGAAGGAAGAACGCCAGTCCCGCCACATACCCGATTCCCGCGGCGGCGCGGACCGATCTACCGCGCAGCGTCACTATCAGAATCGCCATACCGATCGGGGCCAGGAACCACAGTCCTCGTGGTGGAAAACTGAGATACAGCAGATAACCCGACACCACCGCGACTCCCAAGCGGGCAGCCGATGCGGCCAACGCGCGTGCGTTAACACCCCGTCGACCGCTCCTGTCGCCGTAGTGGGCGTCCCGGCCCATCACGGCCCGCTTCACGTCGTCACTGCCAAGTACTGCTCAACAGCACGCGCTATCTCGTCCGAGGAGCGAAAAACGCGCGGCAACAGCGCCGCAACGGTCCCGTCAGGGCGAATAAGCACCGATGTCGGATACACCCGCGGAAATCCCACCGCGGCGGCGAGACGCCCCTGTGTGTCTACGACCGTCGGTAGATGAACTGCGATGTCGGTGAGCAACTTCAGCGACAAATCGGGTCGTTGCGCCCCGTCAACGCCTTGCACAGTCAGCACCTGGACTCGTTGGCCTGCCCGCGACGCGTACTCAGCGACGATCGGCAACTCGGTGCGACACGGCCCACACCAGAACGCCCAATAATTGATGAACATGGGTCGTCCCGCGCCAGCGCGTGCGATGTCGACCGCCGGCGGTCCTGCTAAGCAGTCCAGCGTCACACCACGCAGCGGAGATGCGGCAGATACCGGAGGGCCGGGAACTGGACAGGGCGACAGTTGAGCTTTGGCACGTGCCGCAACGAGATCGCTTGCGGCGGCCGCTGGTTGCGATGCCGTATCAACGGCGCTCTGCCGCTGCGCCGGAACCGTGTCGTCCCGGCCTGTCGCCTGCGGCCACACAGCGACGATGAGGGCGGCGACGACGACGAGAATGCACACCCCGACCCGCGTCGACGTTGACACCTGTGTCCACTGTCCAGCCACCGGAACTACTATACGGGATAGTAGTTCCGGGGTGGAGTTACGTGCGCAATGCGCCCTGTAGCGAAGTCCCTTCGCGAAATTGGGGGTTCGTTACCCGGCTCCCACAACAGCAGGTGGGGCGGCGAGGTCGCGGGCCCGGACGAGTAGGGCCATTGTCGCTGCGCAGATCACCCCGAGGCTCACCAACACAACCCAGACGAATGCGCCGGCGTCAGCGTCGCGGAACACACCGAACAGTGCACCGGTTCCCAGGTTCCCCAGCAGTATCCCCACGCCGACGATCGTGTTGTAGAAGCCATAGTGGGTGCCCATCAGGCGCCCTCCCGACAACGCGACGATCGTGTCCATCTCGAAGGGGAATACGATCGCGGTCCCTACCGCGAGCAGCGCCGCGCACAGCAACAGTGCGACCCCTGCGGTCACACGTCCTGCCACCGCCGGCTCACCGACCACCACAAGTGGAACAAACGCCGCTGCCATCACTGCCAGGCCGATACACAAGCTGCGATCGCGTCCCAGCCACCGTGTGCACAGCTTCGTGATGCGCAGTTGCGCCAGCACGGCAACCAGCCCCGACACGACAAACAGCGATGTCACCAGTGCTGTGTCGTCTCGTCCAGGACCGGCCACCACCGCGGCCTGTAACGGGAGGGCGAGGTACACCTGAAAGGACAGCACGTACGACGAGATCATCGTGATCGCGAAAAGAACAAAAGTTCTGTTTCTCAGGATGGTGCGCCAGTCGTCACGTATTCGAGTTCGTTCGCTCGCCGCTTCTTTGTGATGCGCCGGAAGCGTCACTATTTGGATCACTGTCAACGCCCCGAAGATGATTGCCGCCGCGATGCATGTCACCCGAAAATCGAGCATGGTCAGCGCCAATCCGACCAGGGGACCCAGCAAAATTCCTGCTTGATAGAACATGTTGAACACTGCGAACGCCTCGAGTCGGCGTTCGCCCGCGTCCGCGGCCAGGTAGGCGCGCACGGCGGGATTGAACAGTGCACCGGCAAACCCGGTGAGCGCAGAGGCGAGCACAATGAGCGGCAGCGATGATGCGAAGGCTAGGAGACCGAAGCCGACCGTCCTCAACACGCACCCAGCGATGATCATGGGTTTGTATCCGAAGCGGTCGGCGAGGGTGCCGCCCACCAAAAACAGTCCCTGCTGGGAGAAGTTTCGGACTCCCAGAACGAAACCTATGACCCATGCGGCCAGACCCAGTGGACCGGCGAGGTAGCCGGCCAGATAGGGCATCAACATGTAAAAGCCCAAGTTGATGGTGAATTGGTTGACCATCAAGATTTGGCTGGGTCGATCGAACGTACGAAACTGTCGTGTCACGTCGATCATCGGCGGGGACCTTTCACTTGCGTCATATCCGCGCAGCGACTCCACCGGTCGATGACGACGTCGGCCGGGTTGCTGACGGTGACTGGGTCGGTGGGCATGGCGGCGTTCAGCAGACCGTGTTCGCTGCAGAAGTCGTCGTTGTAGATCGAGTCGAAGTACCGTTGCGGCCCGTCTGGGAAGATCGTCACGACGTTGGTGTCGCGGGCCGAGTTGCGCGCGACCCAGCCCGCGGCCAGGGCTACAGCACCAACACTCCACCCCCCGCTGCCGTGATAGCCCGCAGCGAGGGCCCGGCATGCAGTCACTACCTCGCCCGGAGCCAACCAATGCACCTCATCGAACGCGTCGTAGTCCACGTTCGCCGGGAAGATGCTCGACCCCAGTCCCCGCATGAGGCGTGGTCGCGCTGGTTGCCCGAAGATGGTCGATCCGACGGCGTCGACCCCAACCAGACGCATATCGGGGTAGTGCTGTCGCAGAACGTGCGCCACTCCAGCGGAATGGCCGCCTGTTCCGACCGAACACACGAGAACATCGACGCGGTCGAGCTGTTCGAGCAATTCGAGTGCCAACGATTTGTAGCCTGCAACATTGTCAGGGTTGGAGTATTGGTCAGGACACCACGACCCCGGATGAACGGCGAGGAGCTCGTGCACCCGATCGCGCCGGGCTTGCTGCCACCCGCCGCTGGGATGGGTTACCGACACCACCTCCACCTCGGCTCCGTAGGCGTGCAGCATGTTGTGCACAATCGGTTCTAGGCCGGGGTCGGTGACCAGGGTCACCGGGTGATCGTAAACGGTGCCCGCCAGGGCGAGACCCAAACCGAGAGTGCCGCTGGTTGATTCGACGATTCGCGCACCCGGAGCCAAGTCCCCACGAGATCGCGCTCGCTGAACCATGTGCAGGGCCGGTCGATCTTTCATGCCACCGGGGTTGCACCCTTCTAGTTTCGCCCAGAACCCCAACCCGCCAGATGCGAACGGGTCGCCGATGCGTAGCAGCGGGGTGTTGCCCACCAGAGCACTTGGTGCACCGCCATCGGCGGTTGAGCGGGGCGCGGTTTCGGGCGGGTTGGAAAAGGTCAGGTCAGTTGTACTCATGTGGGGTAGATCTCCTGAATTGGTGACGAGCGTCAGATGCCGGCGGTCGCGGCACGTGTTTGATGTCTCGCGCACCCCTCAGCAGCGATCGATACACACAGCCAGCAGGAGCTGACGGCCCCAGAGGGAACACCACGGTCGCGGCGGAGCCCGCGCGCGGTGCGCCGCGACCACTGCCGCGGGTAGTCCATGGGCCTCGGCCGCAGTCGGCCACGCCACCACCATCCCGCGCCGCACACCTGTGTCGCGCACCAGGTGACCCTCGACGGTGTCGTGGTGAACGGCGAGTCCCCCGGTCGTGAGATGACCGTGGTCGGGGGCGTGCTCCTCAGCCTGCTGGGCCATCGGGCTTACCGGATGCGCCCCGCCCGGCGTCTGATTCACTCCGGCCACCCCAGCCGCACCGCACAGCATGGCCACGGCCACAACCACCCCGACGGTGACCGTCACTGCCACCTCGCGGCGCCAGGTCGAACGGTTTGCAGGCCTCACGAGCCGCGACTGTAGCAGCGCAAAACGACCTCACTGGTCAGGGATGTTTTGCCCCCACTTTCCGCGACGTCCTGGCATGAGGGCAAGCAACCCTGTTGACACCCAACGGGTTCGGCGGCAACGTCGACCACGCATCAGAGTGCACCCTGGTATGCACGTGCGTGTGCTGATCGGGCTGATGCGCTGCAGTCGAGTCAACCACCCCGCCCGATTTGGTACTATCGGTGATAGTAGTACCGGGTGTAGGACCCAGGACGGTGCGACCGCTGTCGACCGTCTCACATCGCGTGCAACAGGACCTCAGGTTGCGCGCCCACAGCAAGGAGTCAGGCCGTGAATACGTGGAAGTCAGCCGCAATTGGTTCGTCTGCCCTGGCACTCGTTGTCGGGGTCTCCGCATGTGGGGGGTCGATGGGCGGGATGGACATGGGCGGCGGGTCACAGATGAACATGAGCGGCAGCGCGCAGACCAGCTCGGTCGCCCAGGACGCCGCGTTCAATCAGGCCGACGTGACATTCGCCAAAGACATGTATCCCCATCACGCACAAGCCGTGGAGATGGCGGGTTACGTGAAGGGACGCACCACCACCCCGGCGGTCCTGGCGCTCGCCGATCAGATCAGCAAGGCGCAGGAACCGGAGATGACCACACTGAAATCGCTTTTGACGCAGTGGGGGCAACCGGCGCCGTCGGCGCAGATGGACATGTCGGGTTCGATGGCGATGGATGGGATGATGTCATCAGCCGATATGAGCAAGCTGCAAACCCTGTCCGGTACAGCGTTCGATCGCGAATGGTTGACCATGATGGTCGCCCATCACACGGGAGCGATTGCGATGGCAACCAAAGAGATCCAGTCGGGTAAAAGCGCCGAGGCAAAGGCCCTCGCCCAGAGCATCGTGGCCGCCCAACGCACCGAGATCGCGACCATGAACAAGCTTCTCGACTGACCCCGTCTACTGCCCCACCGTCATACCGATGAGTGCGAGGCAGCAAGGGTTATTGGCTCTTTTGCACCATGAACCGGACCACCTGTCCTCGCGCCGATTGCCGGATCACAACACGTTGCACCGCAAACTGTTCGAAGGCTGGTTCGATCTCGTCGCTGCGGATGAGGCGAAATGGTGAACGATCAAGCTGATGAAGCACCCGGGTGGATCGAGTGGACAGCAAGTCGTAACCGACCAGCCAGCCCCCTGGTCGCAGCACCCGCATCGCCTCCCCGAGCACCAGCTCCCACCTCAGGGTGTGATGCAGCATCAAAAACGACACGACCGACCCGAACACTTCGCTGGCGAACGGTAGACCCGTCGCATCCGCCTGTGCCACGTCGGCTCGGGCGCCGTACCTGGCCAACCGTTGCCGCGCCGCGGCGACCATGATCGGATCGACATCGGTGACCGTCATGCTGATGTCGGGGTGATCGGCAAGGATCCGTGCTGCCATCGCACCATCTCCGGCCCCGATCTCCAGGACTTGACTGCCCAAGGGCGCTTGTTGAAGCGACCACGGGACGATGATGCGGTGAGCCATCGCTCCCCATGACGCGCTCCGACAAAACGCCGACTCAACCGCTGACATGGCGGGCATGACCAACCTCCTGTACGTGGACACACGTTACCCCCTAGGGGTACGACGCCGGCGGTGAAAACGGGATGTTCGACATCGGTGCGGTGGTCCCCGTGGAAGGGATGACGGGCAGGCAACGCCGCCCGGGCACGCAGTGTGACCCGCTCCCCCAGCGACGAGACCAATCCCCCCGACACTCCGCGCCTGCACCGCCCGATAGCGAGCACGGATGAGGCAACGATTGCGCAACGAAGCGGCCATCGAACTACTAACCCGGCTAGTAGCTGTGTCTACTATGTCGGATAGTACTGAGGTGTAAGCGACTGCAGGGAGCAGTGTGACGTATGGGTGTTGCGGTGTGTCGGCGGTCGGTGTTCGCTGCGGTGATTGCGGTGGCGAGTTCGTTGGTGGTTGGTAGTGCGGTGGCGTGGGGTGCGCCGCTACCGGAGTCGCCGGGTGATCGAATCGCGGCGTTGGTCACCTCCATCGCCGGTGTCGACCAACAAATCGCCGACCTCGAGCGCGCCGCAGCAGGCAAACGTGAAGGCGTCAATCGGACGTTGGTCGATTTGCAGATGGCCCGCGATGCTCAGCACCTGGCCGCTGTTGCTGCCGACGGAGCCCGTCGCTCACTGAGTGAGTCCACGGTCGCCGCGAACGCCGCGCAGAAGCAATTCGACGCCGTCGTGGCCCGGTTGTACCGCCAGGGCAATTCATCGGATTCCACGGGCTTCTTACTGTCACCGGATCCGGATTCGTTCCTTGAGCGCACCGGAGTGATCGGCAGGATCACACGGGAGCAGCGGCGCATCGTCGATGACGTCAAACGTCGTCGTAATGACGCCGCCAATCGTTCAGCGATCGCCGAGGCCACAGTGACGACGGCCCGGCGGGCGACCACCACTGCCCAGCGCCAACAGCAAGTCGCCCGCTCAGCGCTTACCGACGCCATGGCAGCTGTGACCCAACAGCAGTCACGCAGAGCAGCCCTGACAACAAAGAGAAGTGAAGCCGCAGCGCAACTCGCTCGGCTGCGGCCCGCCGTAGCCACCGGTCGTACGCCGGTGGCCGCTGGCAGTGCGCCACTGCCGGCGGCGGCCCCACCATCAGCGACCCCGGAGGCTGTCCCGGACCCGGCCGCAATGGTGCGTGAGGCTGTGGTGAAGCTGGCCAAGAATGCCGTTCAGCAGGCATTGGCGGCGATCGTTGCGTCGTTGAGTCGTCCTCATACCGATATCGAGGGTTCACAACAGCCCAGTCCACCGGCGGTAGCCTCACCGCCACCTACACAAGGCGAGGGCGGCTCACCTTCGACCACACCCTCTGCTGTAGGCCCTATTCCGCCCGATGCGACGGCGGGGCCGGCGGCGGTGGAAACCGTGGTCAACCGGGCCATGTCTCAGTTGGGTGTGCCGTACTCATGGGGCGGCGGCAACGCCAGCGGACCCACCGTCGGTGTTCGCGATGGTGGCGTCGCCGACAGCTTCGGCGACTACGCGAAGGTCGGGTTCGATTGCTCCGGGTTGATTCTGTATGCGTTTGCCGGTGCAGGCATCGCGCTGCCGCACTACACCGGTTACCAGTACACCTCAGGCCGCCAAATCCCGTTGGCAGACATCCAGCGCGGTGACATCATCTTCTACGGTCCCAACGCCAGCGAGCACAACGCGCTCTACATCGGCGACAACAAGATGATCGAGGCGCCGCAGTCCGGCGATGTCGTCAAGGTGTCAGCACTGCGCACCAGTGGCGCCATGCCCTATGTCGTTCGCCTGCTCTGACACCCCACGCGCAGCGCGCGTCGACTAGTACCGGTCCGGGTTCTGCGCGAACAGGCCGGCGCAGCGCAACGAACAGAATGCGTACGTCGCCCCGGCGTGGCGCAGAGTGCCGATGGCGTTTTCGGGTCTCACCCGCATGCGGCAGACCGGATCGACGAGTCCCGTTCGGGGCGACGCGACGTCGAGCGCGAACAGATGGACCGGAGCGGCGACGTTGCGCATAGACGTGAGGCCGAGATCAAAAACGGCTATCCCACAAGCACGGGCATCGTCGGCGATGTCGGGCGTGCACAGTACCTGACCGGCTGTGGCCATGCCGGCAACCCGGGCGGCTACGTTCACCGTGGCGCCGAATACGTCACCACGACGGTGGATCACCGGCCCATGGTGCAGGCCGGCCCGCAGGTCGAGGAAGTCCTGATTGCGGTGACTGTCACGAACCATCGTGGTGACCAGGTGTACTGCTGCTCGAGGTGTCGCCGAGGTCAGCAATACCGCGTCACCGATGGACTTGACTAGCTGGTCCCCGTCGCTCAGGGCCGTGCGCGCCAGGTCGGTGAGTGCATCGGCGAGGTCGGCGGCATGCTGATCGCCATGGGCCTCGGTCAGCGCTGTGAACCCGGCAAGGTCGACGAAAATCACCGTTTCGCCTTCGCCGGGTGTGTGGAGATCTACGTCTGCTGCCATGGTCGATTCTCTTTCGATGAGCGCTGGTGGTCGCTGAACGCCATCTGACCCGCGCGGCAGCACTCCGTGCCTGTGCTACGAGCAGGTCAAAGTTGCTAGCACCATGGTGACCGTCGCGGCGGGCGCCAGCACACACGCGGTGGTGATTGCCGCGATATGCAGGCTTGCCGAGAGATGCGACCGCTGACCCTGCCGCGTCAACGTGTTGAGGCGAAACCCCAGATTGCCCTGAGCTGCGGCCAACGAGCCCCGCGGAGGAGTGGCCTGCCGGGGAGCGCTGGCTAGTTTGATTAGCGCCGAGGCGACCGTCATCGGGCCGTGGGCCGACGCGGCAGCGGCATCGGCGGCCTGTTCGCTGAGCCCGCGAACCGACTGTGCTCCGTACCGGAACAGGGGTATGGCGGAGAGGGTTCGTCCGCACGCCTCGGCCCACACGATGGTGGTGTGGTGGCGCATTCGTGCGTGGGCGCGTTCGTGACTCAGCACTGCGTCGAGTTCGTTGTCGTTGAGGAAACCGAACAGCCCCGTCGACGCGCCGATCCGCGTGCGAGGCCCGGCGAGACAGAACGCGACCGGACGGTCGTCGTCGAGCCACCACACGTCAGGAAAACCCGGTAGCTGGAAGCCGGTGAGGAAGATGGTGTCGGACAACTGCTCACGCCGGTCACGTTGGGCGTTGCGGCGCCGCAGGATACGAACGAATACGCAGCTGAACACCACGAGCAGTGCTACCGACCCGGCCGCACCAGCGACATTTTCACCCGCGGCCGGTGTCGTGTGGGCCAGTGAATTCAAACACCGACCCACCAGCGACGACACGAAGCTGGTGGCGTGGCCCGGAACGAGCAGGGTCACCGCCGCACCGACTGATACCAGCGCAAACAGCACTTGCGCGGTCGGCCACGCCGCCATCGCCAGTCGCGGGTCGATTCGATGCTGGTGCCGGATCATCCACGTCGGCCATACCCACCCCAGAGCGCCCGCTGTCGCGATGAACGCGAAAGGGACGTTCACGACCGTCGCGCTCGACGGCGCAAGCCCCGCCGCAGCGCATCGGATTCGTTGTCGCTTGTCGACTGCGCGAAATGCAACAATATGGCTTCGGCCTCATCGGATTCGTCGAGAATTCCGCGGACGGTCTCTGCAACCGCCGCAGTCTTACTCAGACGGGGCCGGTAGTGGTAAGCGCGCCCCACCCGTTCACGCGTGACCCAGTTTTTGCCATACAGGTTGTCCAGGACCGTCATGACGGTGGTGTAGGCGAACGGTCGCGCGGGGTCCATCACGTCCATCACGTCGCGCACACGCATCGGTTCAGCGCTCGACCACAGCGCAGCCATCACCGCCGATTCGAGCTCACCCAACCCTCGCATGGCCAATGCCACCTTCTCTCACGACGCTCCCGGTAGACCGGGTCCCAGTGGAGCCAGGATACTCAGTGACAACGTCGCCCACCGTCGTCTCAGCCTCGGTGCGTCGGCAACGATCAACGCCGCATCGCGCACCCCGCCAACGGGCCATCACCGCACTGGCACTCGCAAGCAACGACACTCCCGCGAGAATCGGCTGTACCGGCGCCCATACGCTCAACGCCCCCGAGACACCCAAGAGCGACACCGCAATCTTGTTGCACACCGGACACCCCACCGCCAGCGCACTCCCCACAACGCCGAACACACTGCGCACATTCGACGATCGGGCGCGCGGCGCGGCCTCGATACCGGCCCAGGCGAACATCAACACCGCCATTGCCGCCACCACACCCGGCTCCCACCACCGCACCGGTGTCATCCGCGTGAAGAATCCGGTATCGATCACATCCGTTGGCACACCCACGACAACCACTGTCAGCATCGCCGCCACCAGCGCCCGAGGCACATTCCATGTCACCGAGCCGACTACCCTCACCACACCGCTTCTCCGTTCACCGACCAGTTACCTGATGACATACTATTGGGGATAGTAGTTGATCGTCCACCCCCATCGGGTTTGAACAGCGAGGATGCCTGCGTCATGACTGACCCGAATCCTGCAGGTCATGTCCCAGCGCTGCTGCGCTACATCACGGTGGCCTACTGCGCTGGCATGACGCTGGGCTTAATTCTCTTCGTCACAGCGGAATTCGCGCACAGCGGGCTAGGCCCCGGCGCAGCGACGGTGCTGCAGTGGTCGCAGCTGCATCACTGGACCTGGGGACTCACCGGTTCGGCCTTGGTTACAACAGTCCTGCTGCGCTACCTGCGGTCGCTCGGCTAACCCCCGGGGGACCACTCCAAACCAACCATCTACTACCGTGGATAGTAGTTCGTGGGGGATTGCAAAGAAGGGGGTCAGACGATCGGTACTGCCTTTCAATCTGCGGCCGCTTCGGGACCGCTGTTACTGGCCCTCGGGGCAGCTATTCTCGCCGGACTGGTGTCGTTTGCATCGCCGTGTTGTCTTCCCCTTGTTCCCGGATACCTGTCCTACCTCGCGGGACTGGCGGGTGCCGATACCTCTGCAGATTCCGCCGGCGAAACCCCGGGCAAGATGCGCAGATGGCGGGTCACAGCTGCAGCAATACTGTTCGTGGCGGGGTTCACCGCGGTGTTTGTTGCCGCTACGGCGTCGGTCTTCGGGCTGATAACCGTCCTCCAACTCAACCAAGCGTTGCTACAGCGCGTCGGCGGTGTCGTCACCATCGTCATGGGCCTGGCATTCCTCGGCTTCATCCCCGCGTTGCAGCGCGACACCCGCCCGCATCTGCGACCCACATCCGGGTTGGTGGGTGCCCCGCTGTTGGGGGCAGTGTTCGGACTGGGTTGGACGCCGTGTCTGGGTCCCACCCTGTCTGGGGTGTTGTCGGTTGCCGCAGGCACTTCGGGCACGACAGCGGTGCGCGGTGTCATTCTCATCGTCGCCTACTGCCTGGGCTTGGGGGTGCCGTTCATCGCCCTGGCTTTTGGTTCGACGCGGTTGATGTCCGGGGTTGGCTGGCTACGGCGCCACGCACGTGGCGTGCAGCTCTTTGGCGGGCTCACCCTCATCCTGGTCGGAGTGCTCCTCGTCACGGGCCAGTGGGCTCAATTCACCCTGTGGTTGCGCGCGGAGTTCGTCTCGACCTACCTCACCCCCATCTGAGCTGCGGTCACACCACACCCGCACGATTTACTACTACCTTCATTAGTAGTACAGCTACTATGCTGGATAGTAGTAACGTGCGATCACGCGTGCGGTATGGACGGTTGCGTGCCGGAACAAGACCCAGGGAGAAGCTGTGCGCAGTAATTCGGTTGTACAAGAGAGCGTCCCCGCGTCAGGTCGCCCGTCTGTGGCTTCTGGTCCCGAATCCGACGATGCCGCTCAGTGCGGAGAACTCATGGCTCGGGCGGAGCCGGGTATCGCGGCAACGTACTCCTTCGATGCCCATCCAGGTACGCAAGAGGCCGTCATGGTGCGGTTCATCGGACGACGGATTGGCGGAAAACCCTCGACTGCGGCCGGGGACCGCTTCGAGAAGACGAGCACGGTGGCGGCTTCTCATCTGATCGGCCACCTCAGCGTCACCACCCGCGTGCACGGCATTACTGCCGGTCAGTGGACGGTGTCGGCGCGTCCGTTGACCGCGGCTGGCCGGGCCCATTCCACGTTGTCGCCGAAGACGTTCACCACCACGACACGTTTCGCACCCACGACGTTCGGTCCAGGGGTTCGGTGGGGGGCATGGCCCGCGCTGGTGGGAATTGGTGCGCTCGCTGCCATCGTGATTCAGGCCCTGCTTTTCGCCCGCGTCGACCACCGTTGGTGGACCGCGGCGGTGATCACACTCGTTGCCTGCGGTGTGGGTTTTCCCTGTGCCAAGTTGTATTACGTGGCGCTGCATCGCGATCGGGAGCGCCGTGGGTTCCTGTCCGCAGGATCGTGTATCCAGGGTTTCCTCCTCGGTGCGGTGGCCGCCATGATTGGTCAAGCCGCGTTGTTCGGCCTTCCAATCGGCACGTTGCTCGACGCCACCACCCCCGGGGTGTTCGTCGGAATCGCGATCGGGCGACCCGGCTGCGTACTGGCGGGTTGCTGCGTGGGGCGACCGACAACGTCGCGGTGGGCGATATGGTCGTCGGATCGACGGATCGGGGTGCGCCGCTATCCTGTTCCGCTGATTGAAGCGGGTTTTGCTGTTGTAGTCGCCGCAGCCACCCTCAGTGCACTCCTGGTGGGCGTGACCGACAACTCCGGCGCTGTGTTTGTCGCGTCGATGGCGGCATACGTGTTGTTTCGTCAACTGCTGTTTCCGCTGCGCGAAGACCCGCACTCGGGCCGGGGCCGTTTATGGACCGGCGGTGTGGCCGCAGGCGTTGTCGTCGCGGCCGTCATCGTGTGGGTGCTGTGACCACCTCCTATGCGCGTCGCCGGCCGCGGCGCGGCCCGCATATGGTCGCTGTGCTCAGCGTTGTCGCAGTGGTTCTCGCCGCATGCTCGACCGGCAACGATGCCGTCAACAAGGGCAGCTCGTTCCAGTTCATTTCCCCCGGCGGCAAGGTCGTGATCAGCTACGACCCGCCGTCTTCTCGCCAGATGGTGCGCGAGTTGACAGGTACCGATCTGATGTCTGGGCGACCGCGATCGCTTACAGAGTTCGCCGGGCGTGTCGTGGTGATCAACGTGTGGGCGTCGTGGTGTGCTCCCTGTCGGCTGGAAAGCACCGAACTCGAGCAAGTGTTTGCTCAGACTTCGCCCATGGGTTCAGCGTTCCTCGGCATCGATTTTCGTGACGATCGCGACACCGCGCGCGATTTCGTCACCGACCGGAAGATGGGGTATCCCTCTTTGTTTGATTATGCCGGCCGTAGCCTCGCAGCTCTGACAACCCCGACGTCGGTCGTTCCGACCACCATTGTTCTCGATCGCAAACACCGCGTCGCCAAGGTCTACCTGCGATCGATTCGCGCAACCGAACTCGGCCCTGAGGTCGTGTCGCTTCTTCGTGAACCAGTCATTGACGTTCCTGCTGCAGAAGGGCCTTAGGCTGATGCCGGCTCTTCCCAGATGAGGGTGTAGGTCGGCCGGGCGCGTCGGTCCGCAGATAGACGTCGAGGTCTCCCGACGATGGAGGTTCCTACGCCATCCATCCGAAAGACCTCGACGTGTCCGACGCTACCCCGCCGGCCGGCTTCGGCCGCCCTGACCTGACCGCCTTCGCTCGACTCGACGGCCTCGGTCTGAGCGTGACCGGGCAACGACTTGAACCGGATCGTGCGGTCCTCGCGTGCCGCGTGGTGGAACCAGATCAGTGGTGCCGACGGTGCGGCAGCGAAGGCGCTGCTCGTGACACCGTGATCCGGCGGTTGGCCCACGAGCCGCTGGGCTGGCGACCGACCGTGCTGGAAGTTGTAGTGCGCCGCTACCGCTGTGCCGACTGCGGACACGTGTGGCGCCAAGACACCAGCGCCGCGGCGGAGCCACGCGCGAAGCTCTCGCGCACCGGGTTGCGGTGGGCGCTGGAAGGGATCGTGGTCGCACACCTCACCGTCGCCCGTGTCGCCGAGGGACTCGGGGTCGCGTGGGACACCGCCAACAACGCGGTCCTGGCCGAAGGCAATCGGCTGCTGATCAACGACCCCACGCGGTTCGAGGGCGTGAAGGTCATTGGCGTCGATGAGCACGTCTGGCGCCACACCAGGCGTGGCGACAAGTACGTCACCGTGATCATCGACCTCACCCCGGTCCGCGATGGCGCCGGCCCAGCAAGGCTGCTGGACATGGTCGAGGGCCGGTCGAAGGCGGCGTTCAAGACCTGGCTCGCCGACCGCGACGACGCCTTCCGTGACGCGGTCGAGGTGGTCGCGATGGACGGCTTCACCGGGTTCAAGACCGCCGCTGCGGAGGAGATCCCGGACGCGGTCACGGTGATGGATCCCTTCCATGTCGTGCGCCTGGCCGGTGACGCCCTCGACAGGTGTCGGCGCCGGGTCCAACTCGCGATCCACGGGCACCGTGGGTTCAGGGACGACCCGCTCTACAAGTCGCGGCGCACGCTGCACACCGGCGCGGACCTGCTTACCGACAAGCAGAGCGACAGGCTACGCGCGCTGTTCGTTGATGACGCTCACGTCGAGGTCGAGGCGACCTGGGGTGTCTACCAGCGCATGATCGCCGCCTATCGCCACGAGGACCGGCAACGTGGCCGCGAGCTCATGGAGAAGCTGATCACCGACCTCAGCGCCGGCGTCCCCAAGGTGCTCACCGAGCTCACCACCCTGGGCCGGACCCTGAAGAAGCGAGCCGCCGACGTGCTCGCCTACTTCGAACGACCCGGCACCAGCAACGGGCCGACCGAGGCGCTCAACGGACGGCTCGAACACCTGCGCGGCTCCGCACTCGGGTTCCGCAACCTGACCAACTACATCGCCCGAAGCCTGCTCGAGACCGGCGGCTTCAGACCCCAACTCCTGCACCCCCGATTGGGATGAGCCCTGATGCCTCGCCGGCGACCATCACCACCCACACGCACGCCTGACGGTCCACGGTCACGGATCCCCGTCGCGATCACCGCACAACCGTCATACCGCCGGTGGCGGCGTCGACGCGCACTCGCTCTCGGCGTCATCGTCGTCGGCATAACGATGGCGCTGTCGCACATGATCGAACACCTCGGGCGCCTGCACGTTCTGCCTGGAGTGGTTCAAGACCTTGTCCTGGGCTATCCCATGGCCGCCGCGCTCATTGTGCTCGGCCTCATCGCGTATCCGCGCTAAATCACCCACGAACCCAGGAAGACTCCGGTCCGTGGCGCAGGGGGCGAGACCCAGGGCATCCGGGAGGCGCCAGTTCAGGTGGACATGTACGACACCACGGTCATCATGCCGGCTTCGCCGTGATAGATGTTGTGGCAGTGTGTCAGCCACTGACCGGGGTTGTCGGCGTCGAAGTCGACATCGACGCTGGCACCGGGTAGCACCAAAACGGTGTCTTTACGCGGCCCCGCGCCGCCGTCGGTGGGGCGCACTTGAAAGGTGTGGCCGTGCAGATGCATCGGGTGAAACATTCCGGTTTGATTGGTGAACGTCAATCGCACGCGCTGCCCCTGGACTACAGGCAGCCCGCGTGCGGGATCATAACCGCGACCGTTGATAGTCCAATTGTATTGCCCGTCGGGCCCACCCAAGACGAGTTCGTGTCGAACATCGGGGGCCTTCTGCGACAGACGAACTGCCGTCACCGCGGCTGCCCGCGCGCTGTCAAACGGCACTGACGCGGCGAGCTTGGCGAGCGCCCCACCGGTATCACCCAGCGACGACCCTGCGACCTTGAGAACCGCCTGCGCCGAGCCAGTTTTCCCTTCAGCGATGGCGAGAATCGGAGTCGTGGACGGAGGGACAGTGATGATCGCGTCGACCCGCTCCCCCATTCCCAGAAGAATTGCTTCCTTTGAGGTCGGTTCTACCGCGAACCCGTCGGTGTGAGTAATCGTCATCGGCACCCCCGGGATACCGATCCGAAATGCCGTGTCGCCGCCCGCGTTGATCAGCCGCAACCGAATTCGCTGCCCGGCACGGACAGTCCGAGAATCCGCCGCGATCGGAAGCCGCCCATTGATCAGGTAATACGGGTAGACAACGTCGCCGGTGTCCGAGCCCAACGGCTCAGACGCTGACGCCGGCGCCGTACCATCCATACCACCCATCGCCGACATTCCGTCTCGGCGGAGCCCAGCCAACACGGTGTCCGGCGTGGTCGCTGGACTTCCGGTCCCGTCGATCCAATCATCGACAACCAGCACCCATTCGTCGTCATAGGCAGCCCCGTCGGCCGGATCCTCCACGATCAGTGGTGCATACAGCCCGCGGTCAAGTTGAGTTCCGACGTGGGGATGAAACCAATAAGTTCCAGCATCGGGAACGACGAACTCATAACGCTGACTTTTGCCGGCCACCACCGGTTGCTGGGTAAGCCCGGCAACCCCATCCATGTCATTGCGGATAGCCAATCCGTGCCAGTGCACCGAGGTGGGATCTGGGAGCGCGTTGGACACATCGACTCGCAGCCGTTCACCCTGGCGCACTCTAATCTCGCGACCGGGTACCGCTGCCCCGTACGTCCACGTCGGCACCATCACCCCGCCGAGGTCAATGGTTCCAGGTTCCGCGGTGAGCGCGAACGATCGGAGCGTTCCGCCGCCGGCCTCGAGGCGCGTCCGTTCCGTCGCGGCCACCACTGGATCGTTGGGCAACACACGCCGCCTCGGCGATGTTGTGCCGCCACTAGAACACGCTGCAACCGCACCGGACAACGCGACAACACCCGCAGTCGCCAACAACTGGCGCCGCGACATTCCGCCGCCAGCCGTCGGTAGACCACCGTCTCGTGCACCCTCACGCATCAGTCGCCTTCCCGCCACCACATCGCGTACTACTAGTTGCCATAGTAGACACGTCGCTTGCTATCTCCAGCCTGCAGACTCCCTGGTCAACTTCACACCGCCACCGCGACCTACTATGCTTCTTAGTATGTGTGCGAGAAGAAGGCCAGATGTCGATAGCCGCAGCACAGTGACACGGCGGCAGGTACTGATCGGAGGAATCGCCGCAGCTACCACCGGCACACTGGCCGCATGCACCTCCGCCCGCCCCAGCAACTCCCCTGGATCCGCCGCCAGTTCCTCACAAACCTCCGCCGCGCAACCTGCAACCATGACGTTCACTCCACCCCGCGGCAGCACGGGAGTCGACCCACTGGGGCGGGTTTCGGTCTCGGTCGCCAACGGAACGCTGGCCAGCGTTGCCATGACCAATACGGAAGGCAAGACCGTTATCGGCGTTTTAACCCCCGACCGAATGTCGTGGAAGCCGACAGAACCCCTCGGATTCGGCAAAACCTACAGTCTCACCGCGACCAGCCGCGACACCACAGGTCGTCAGACCACGGACACCACCAGCTTCACCACAGTCGAGCCTCGCACCCAAACCATGGTCTCGCTGACCACGACAGGCGGCACCCCCATCACCGCTGGCGGCACCTACGGGATCGGAATAGTTGTTGTCGCCCACTTCGACGAGCCGATCAGCGACCGCACGGCAGCACAACGACGCCTCAGTGTCCGCACCACCCCACCAGTGCCGGGACAATGGATGTGGGTCGACGACCAGAATGCGCACTGGCGTCCCGAGCGGTACTACACCCCCGGAACTCGCGTCGAAATTGCCGCCAGCGTGTACGGCGTAGCTCTCGGAGACGGCCTCTACGGCCAGGAAGACACGGCTACAACATTCCAGATCGGCCCCGCGCACGTCGCAATCGCCGACGACAACACAAAGCAGGTGACGGTTTACGACAACGGCAAACTCGTACGCACCATGCCCACATCCATGGGCATGGGCGGAACCGAAACCATCAACGGCCAGACACTGTCGTTCTGGACCCAACGAGGCATCTACACCGTCCTCGATAAATCCAATCCCGTAATCATGGATTCCTCGACGTACGGTCTACCCATCAACTCCCGCCTCGGGTACCGCGAAACTATCTATTACGCAACCCGAATCAGCAACGACGGCATCTACCTACACCAGCTGGAAAGTAGCATCTGGGCGCAGGGAAACACCAATACATCTCATGGATGCCTCAACCTCAATCCAGCCAACGCACAATGGTTCTACGACTTCTCCCAACCCGGCGACATCGTCGAGGTACGAAACACCGGCGGCGACCCACTCACCCAGGCACAAAACGGAGACTGGAGCGTCCCCTGGACAACCTGGCAGCAAGGTTCAGCACTCTAACGCTCACCAACGAGACGACATAACGAAATGTTACCGCTCGTAAGAGATGTTGCGCAGTGATGGTTTTGCTGACGTTCTGACATAGCTACGGGGCAACCACCGCCACAGCATTGACCACCGCAATGTTTCCCGCGGCGATGCCCAACCCTTTGACGCAGCCTGAATAGCCGATCGGCGAACGCGACGCAGCGCGGTGTCAGGCCGAACAACCCGGCGTCACCTAAGGATCACCACTGCCGCCGGGATCACAACACACTCGCGGACCTACGGGGCAGGCCACGAAACGTAAGATCCGCATCCGGGTCTCACCTGTGCGCGCATCCAGCGTTGTGACACGCGGATCCCACCACCCCACGCGCCGCGACCTCTCACAGTTCGTACGCGACGGCCTTGCCGAGGACGCGGATGCCGACGCGATCGCCCGGGGTGAGGGCGGTGGCACCGAAGCGACGCACGGTGACCCGTTCGGAGACGACGCCGTCCGCGTTGTCGAGGCGAATGCCGAGCAGCATCTCCGACCCGAGGAATTCGACGTCGACGACCGTCCCGGTTATACCTGCGCCGTCCGAGGTGAGTTCGATCTGTTCGGGCCGCAACATGATTCGGGCGTTTCCGTGGACGCCGTTCGAGGCCACGGTCACGTCGCCGAGGGCGCAGTGGGCGCGGCCGCGGTCGACATGTGCCGACATTACGACGGCGTCGCCGATGAACTGTGCGGTGGGGACGTCGATCGGGGTGGAATAGATTTCGCGGGGGGTGCCGATCTGGGCGAGGCAACCGGTGCTCATCACCGCGACCCGGTCGGCGAACGACAGCGCCTCGGGCTGGTCGTGGGTGACGAGGATGGTGGTGATCGCGGCCTTGGCGAGGACGTCGGCGACGATCCTGCGCGTGTTTGCCCGCAGGCCGGCGTCGAGTGCGGAGAACGGTTCGTCGAGCAGCATGAGTTCGGGTTCGCGGGCTAGCGCCCGGGCGAGAGCCACCCGCTGCTGCTGCCCGCCCGACAGCTCGTCGGGGCGACGGGCCGCGTAGGAGGGGTCCAGCGACACCATCTCGAGGAGCTCGGCGATCCTCGGCGCGGTGCGGGCCCGGCGGGGCAGCCCGAACCCGACATTCGCGCCGACGGTGGCGTGCGGGAACAGCGCACCGTCCTGGGCGACGTACCCCACCGACCGCCGGTGCGCGGGCGCCCAGCCACCGCCCGCGACGACCCGGCCGGCCAGGGCGATGGTGCCGGCGTCCGGCTTCTCGAAACCGGCGATCAGGCGGAGCAGGGTGGTCTTGCCGCAACCGGACGGTCCGACGATCGCCGTGGTGGATCCGGCCTCGACGGCGAACGTGACGTGCCGGAGGATCGTCGAGGCGCCGAACGACTTGTCGAGCCCTTCCACTTTGAGTGCGTATGTCATAGTCCCGCTACCTTTTTCGACTGGGAGAAGAGCACGTAGGTCATGGGCAGCGACAACACGATCATGATCAGGGCGTACGGTGCGGCGCCGGCGTAGTCGATCTCGCTGCTCAGTGACCAGAACCGCATGGAAAGGGTGCGGGTACCGGTGGGCGCGAGCAGGAGGGTGGCGGTCAGCTCGTTCACGATCCCCAGGAACACCAGCGCCCCGCCCGCCGCCGTGGCCGGGGCGGCAAGGCGCAGCGTCACACGGAAGAAGGCCGACAGCGGTGAGACACCCAGCGACTGCGCCGCCTCCTCGAGCCCGACCGGCGCTTGCGCGAGTCCGGCCCGCAGGTTCACCAGGGCACGCGGCAGGAAGAGCAGCGCGTAGCCCGCGATCACGACGGCCACGCTCTGGTAGAGCGGGTGGAGGTAGCGGATGGAGACGGTGACCAATGCCAGTGCCACCACGATTCCGGGCAGCGAACTCGAGATGTAGGTGCCGCCCTCGAGGAACCGGCTGAACCGTCCGCGGCGGCGGATCGAGATCCAGGCGATCGGGAACGCGAGTACACACGTCACGACGGCGCCGGCGATGCCGAACCCGAGAGTCTGGAACAGCGCGGGCGCGAGGGCGTCCCATTCCCAGACCGCGCTCCCGCCGATGATGAGCCACCGCAGGACGCTGACGACCGGGACACCGACGGACGCTGCGATCAGCACCCCGAGGAACGCAAGCACTATCGGCGAGTACCGCCAGCCGAGTTCGGCGGGCACCGCCCGGCGGGCCGTACCCGACCCTATGCGGGCGTACCGGGCGCTGCCGCGGACGACCGATTCGATCACCAGCAGGGTCAGGCACAGCAGCACCAGGACACCGGCGAGCATGGTCGCCGCGGCTCCGTTGAACGTCGACTGGTACTGCTCGAAAATCGCCGTCGTGAACGTATCGAACCTGATGAAGACGAAGGCGCCGTATTCGGCGAGAAGGTGCAGCGAGACCAGCAGCGCCCCGCCGGCGATGGCAAGGCGCAGCTGCGGCACCACGACGCGGAAGAACACCGCCCACGGCCCCACGCCGAGTGCTCGCGCAGATTCTTCGACGGCCGGGTCCAGTCGGCGCAGTGTCGCGGCCGCCGGAATGTAGACGAGCGGGAAGTACGACAGGGTCGCGATGAGAACACCGCCGTGCAGCCCTCCGAGGGAGGGAATCGCCGTCACCCACGAATAACTGTTCACGAACGCCGGAACGGCCAGGGGCGCCGCGAGAAGCACTGCCCACACCTTCGCCCCCGGAAGCCGGGTGCGCTCGACGAGCCAGGCGGCGAGGACGCCGACAATGACGCAGATCGGCACCGTGGCCACGACAAGCAGCACGGTGTTCGACAGCAATTCGCCTACCCGGGGCCGGAACAGCAAAGCCGACGCGGTATCCCAGCCCGTGGCGATGCTCGCCGCGATCACGTAGCCGAGCGGAATGAACGATGCGGCCACAACGATCACCGCGGCGACGGCCAAAGGGCGGGGAAGGCGCGGCCGGGCGGTCGGGGGACCCGTCGTGACCGCGTCCCCCGACCGCGCTCGGCCGATCGGCGCGAGATTCAGAGCAATCCAGCTTCCGTCATGAGCTCGGTGACCTGCGGGCTGTTGAGCTTCGCGGGGTCGACAGGCGGGGCCTGCAGATCAGCGAGGGGAACCAGCTTCGGATTCGCGGGCACGCCACTGCCCACCGTGTATTCGAACGACGTCCCGGTCTGCAGGACCGCCTGCCCCTTCTGCCCGGTGACGAACTTTAGGAACTGCTGCGCCGCAGCCTGCTTCGTGCTGGACTTGAGGACGCCGCCACCGGAGACGCTGACGAACGCGCCGGGGTCCTCGTTCTTGAAGTAGTGCAGAGCGACGTTGTTGCTGTTCTCACGGGTCTTGGCCTGATCACCGAACCAGTAGTAGTGGTAGATCACCCCGCCCGGGATCTCCCCGGCGTTGACGGCCTTCATCACCGCGCCGTTGCCTTTATAGGTGCGGACATTGTCCTTCATCCCGGCCAGCCACTGCCCGGTGGCGTCCTTACCCTTCAGCTCGAGCAGCGCGCTGACGATGGCCTGGAAGTCCGCGCCCGACGGCGACGCCGCCCAGCGGTCCTTCCACATGGGGTCCTGCAGGTCGAGCAGCGACTTCGGCAGCTGGTCCTCGGTCAGTTGGTCCTTGTTGTACGCAAAGACGGTCGAGCGCGCCGCGATGCCGGTCCACTTGCCGCTCGACGGCCGGTACTGGCCCGGGACCTGGTCGAGGACGTCCTGGTTCACGTCGGCGAAGAGCCCGGCGTTCTCCACCAGCGTCATCGCCGGGGAATTCTCGGTGAGGAACACGTCGGCCGGCGACTGGTCACCCTCGGCCACGAGCTGGTTGCCGAGTTCGGTGTCGCTGCCGTTGCGCAGTTCTACCTTGATGCCGGTCTCCGCGGTGAAGGCGTCGGCCCATTCCTGGGTCAACGATTCGTGCTGCGCGTTGTACACGGTGATCTGGTTGGCGGCGCCGGAGTCGGTCGGGTTGTCCGAACCGGAATCCGAGCACCCTGCCACCGTCAGCACCGCGGCGGTGGCGAGCGCCACCCCCGACATCAGTCCGATCCGCATCCTCATCGTCCGTCCTCTTCCGCAGCGGGAACTCTCCCCAGCCGTCATTGGAAATATGATGCTACCCACAGGTTTGGCAAACCTAACCATTCGAATTTGGGGCCTACGGCCGGGCGGGGAGGCCAAGCCCGTCCGGGTGAGGAGGGCAGAGAGGCAAGGTGCGGTTCGGCGCCCCCGGGCGCATCCGCTTAAGCATCAACCCGTTTGATGTTGCGCAGTCGAGCCGGGGCCGCGATCGAAATAGTTGCCCCCTCAACCGCCCGCCACGGTGTGACCCTGCGAGCGGGCCTTGGCCGCGCTCACGGTGGTCGGGGGTCGATAGACCCCCGACCACCTCGGTCACGCGCCGATCAGCAGCACTTCATCCCGGCACACATGTCCCCCATGTCGGTACACATGTCCTTCATCCCGACGCACATGTCCCCCATGTCGGCACACATGTCTTTCAGGCCGGCGGCCATCATCATGTGGCAGTCCCACCACGTTTGCAGGTTCGTCATCAGCTCTGTCATCGAGTCCTCCTCTGTCGTGGGTCTCGCAGGAGCGAGCCCGCTACTATTGTACGTAGTACGTACGTAGATAGTTTCACGGGCAGAGGCGAGCCGATCGCGCCCTAGGATGTGGAACGAGCAGGAGGCGCGAGGTGCGGGTGAATGGATTCGGCGAGCTCGAGGCGGTGGTCATGGACCGCTTATGGGCCCGCACTGGTCGATCGACCGTTCGAGACGTGTTCGACGAGATCGCCGAGCATCGTGACATCGCCTACACCACGGTGATGTCGACGATGGATAACCTGCATCGAAAGGGCTGGTTGGACCGCATTCGCCAGGGCAAGGCGTTCAGCTACTGGCCTACTTTGTCTCGCGAGGAGCACAGCGCCCAGCTGATGCGTGAGGCGTTCGATGCCGGCGGCAAGTCGGATGTGGTGCTCACTCATTTCGTCGAACAGATGAGTGACGAGGAATCTGAGCGCGTACGTCAGGCGTTGCGCCGTCTAGTTGACCCCGGATCGGCGCAATGAGCATCACGATCTGCCTCGTGGTCTACGGCCTGATGGTCGCAGTGGTCGGCCCGCCGGTGTTGGTGCGGCTGACCCGCCGGGGTATCGCTCCATGGCTGGGAGTCAGTGCATGGCTGGTCGCTATCGTCGCGGTGCTGTTGGCGTGGACCGCGACGGTGGTCATGGTTGTTGGCGAGGCGATGCCGGTCTGGATTCGACACGCGCAGTGGATGGCTGCCTGTTTCGCCTGGGTGACTGGGTCCAACGAGGGCCGAGCCGGTGCCGTAGCGCACGCAGGGTTGATGACCGTCGTCGCCGTCGTTGTAGTCATGTTCCCGTTCGTGGTGTGGCGGACCGGGCGTGGGGCGCTACGGATGCGTGCGCTCTCGCACCGTCACGCCCGGATGGCGCGGGTCATCGGCCACTGCATGCCCGGCTCCGACACAGTGGTCGTCGATACCACCGACCGGATCGCCTACTGCGTCGCCGGGCGTCCGCACACCATCGTGGTCACCACTGGCGCGTTGGCCGCGCTCACCCCGGAACAGCTGCAGGCGGTCCTCGCCCACGAACGCGCCCACCTGACCGGCCGCCATCACCTGGTGCTCGCAGCCGTCCGGGGCATGGCCGCAGCGCTGCCCCGAATGCGCCTGTTCGGCGAGGGGGCAGCCGACATCGCTCGACTACTCGAGATGTGCGCCGACGACACCGCCGCCCGCTCTCACGGCCGGCGGGCATTACTCGGCGGTCTACTCGCCCTGACCGGGACACAGCCCGCCCCCGCGGGCGCGCTTCGCGCGGGCGGCCACGATGTAGTCGCTCGTGCCGACCGGCTCACCATCTCCGTCTCGCCGCTGACCCACCTGCGGTCCCGCGCGCTGTTGTCGGTGACCACAATCGCGATCGCGGCGACACCGATCGCCTTCGGTGTCCTCTGGACTGTAGGGGTGATCATGTGCGGCCCAATGCCGTCCTGACGGGCTTTGTCTCGCTCAAGGCGTGAGAGGAGGGCGGCCAGCGATTGCGCGCGGTCGCGAGTTGGCCCACCTCGGTCCCGACCGCGCGACCCCGCTCGCTGTCGGAAGGGTCCGAAGACCCATGCCGAGCTACGCCGGGTCATCGACCCGGAACTCCCCCGCGATACTAACAACGGTTGGAATGACCATTGTCCGTCGTATCAACGAGCGTTAGGATGAGCGGATGATCGAACCACCCGTCGACACCTGCGACCTGCTCTGCCTCGACCTGCCGCACGCGGAGAAGATTCGCGCCTCACTGCCGTCGGCGGCAGCGATCGACACCGCCGCAGCAGCAGCGAGGTCGTTAGGGGACCCCACCAGGCTGACCATCGCCACCGCGCTCGCTGTCGGGCACGAGCTGTGTGTGTGCGACATGGCGTGGGTCGTCGGCCAGGCGCAGAACCTGGTGTCACATCACCTACGTCAACTCAAGTCGGTCGACCTGGTGACGTCGCGGCGGCATGGCCGGCTGGTGATGTACTCGCTGACCACCCGCGGAGCCGCGCTGGTCGAGGCGATCACCACCGCCGCGACACCGGGCTCGGAGCAGGAACTCGACCATGTCTGATGCATGCTGCGGCCCCGATTCGACTGACGACTCAGCCGACCTGGACACCGCACAACAGTGGTGGCGGATCCGCGAGTTGCAGGCCGCAGCCGTCGCCGCGGTCCTGCTCGCCATCGGCTGGGGTGTCACCCGTGCCGGAGCTGACCTCGTCGGCACCGTCGCCGAGGTCCTGGCTGCGGTGACCGCGGCGTCGACATTCCTGCCTGATGCGGTCCGTAACCTTCGCCATCGCAGGATCGGCGTCGGAACGCTGATGGCGATCGCCCTGATCGGCGCCCTCGCCCTGGGACAATTCGCCGAGGCGGCGCTGCTGGGGATCTTGTTCTCGATCGCCGAAGGCCTCGAGCACTACGCGGTTGCCCGTACCCGTCGTGGGCTGCGTGCCCTGTTGACGCTGGTTCCCGCCGGCGCCACCGTCCTGCGCGGTGATGTCGAGGAGACGGTCGCACCCGATCAGCTGGCCGTCGGAGACCGCATGGTCATCCGACCGGGCGAGCGGGCAGCCACCGACGGCACCATCATCACCGGCCGAACCACCCTGGATCTGTCCGCCATCACCGGGGAATCGATGCCAGTCGAAGCCGGCCCCGGCGACGCCCTGCACGCCGGGGCCATCAATGGTGGTGGCGCAATCGAGGTGACGGTTACCGCCCGCGCCGCGGACAGCTCACTGGCCCGCATCGTCCATATCGTCGAACAGGCCCAGGACCGCAAAGGCTCCGGGCAACGACTCGCCGACACCATCGCCCGCCCGCTCGTGCCCGCGATCATGGCATTGGCGTCGACCGTCGCCGCCCTCGGCGCGCTACTCGGGGACCCGATGCTGTGGCTCGAACGCGCCCTGGTCGTACTCGTCGCCGCCTCCCCCTGCGCCCTGGCCATCGCCGTCCCATTGACCGTCGTCGCCGCCATCGGCGCGTCGAGCCGCCACGGCGCACTCATCAAAGGTGGTGCCGCGCTGGAAAAACTCGGCGCGATCCGATCAGTCGCCCTCGACAAAACAGGCACCCTGACCCGCGGAACCCCACAAGTCACAACCGTGCTCACCGCACCCGGGGTCACCGAAACCGACGCGCTCGCCGCCGCAGCTGCCCTCGAAGCCCGCAGCGAACACCCCCTCGCCCGGGCAATCCTCACCGCCGCCGGCACAGCAATCCCCGCCGCGACCGACGTCACCGCAATCCCCGGTCACGGCCTAGAAGGCGTGCTCGACGGCAGCGCCATCCGGCTGGGTAAGCCGGGATGGATCGACCCCGGACCCTTCTCCGACACAATCAACTCCCTGCAGGACACCGGTGCGACCGTTGTTGTCCTCGAACGCGATTCAGCGCCCATAGCAGTGGCCGCTGTTCGCGACGAGCTGCGACCCGAGGCCCCCGAAACGATCGATCGGCTACGCCGCCTCGGAATCGACGTCGCGATGCTCACCGGTGACAACAACCGCGCCGCTACCAGCCTCGCCACCGAAGCCGGCATCACCACCGTCCACGCTGATCTCCTACCCGAGGACAAAGCCGCCCTGCTGCCGACGATCGCCGCGGGCCGCCCGATCGCAATGGTGGGCGACGGCATCAACGACGCCCCCGCCCTGGCAACCGCCGACATCGGTATCGCCATGGGAGCCATGGGCACCGACGTCGCGATCGAAACCGCCGACGTCGCATTGATGGGCGAGGATCTGCGCCACCTACCGCAAGTCCTCGCCCACGCGCGGCGCGCGCGCCGAATCATGCTGCAAAACATTGTGCTCTCACTCGCCATAATCGCGACGCTGATCCCACTGGCCGCCACCGGCGTCCTCAACCTCGCGACCGTGGTGTTCATCCACGAATTCGCCGAAGTACTCGTCATCGGCAACGCAATTCGCGCCGCACGAGCCGCCGCCCTGCCGGGCTTCGTCTCAGCACCGACCACAACCGGCGCCATCCACGTAGCCGTCGCTCCACCAGCACACGCGGTGGGTGACGCGTGCTGCGCTCCCACGCCTCGACCCACCAATCAGGTCACCACGCGGAACCTCGCCCACCCACACCTCGCACCGATCACCGCTCCCCTCGCGCCCACGACCATCGACGAAGGCTGCTCATGCTGCGAGAAATCACCCACCCCCGACCCGTCTCGAACGCGGTGACCCACACCCCTCGCCCACACACACCACTGCTCTCACCCTCAGCACCCACCGTGTCCATCAGCGGCACCCCCCGCCTACCGGCACGTACCACCAGGAGGCGCAGATGAGCGCGGCGGCAGCCAGATCGACCCCGAGCCCCCGACGAGTCTTGATGATCATCGCCAGCGCGCTCGGCTCCATCGCAGTGCTGTCCGAACCCATACTGCGCGGGCAGCTGTCGGATGGACGCACCGTTGACTTCCACCTCCTGCAACTGAAATTGGCCTACAACACCGGCGTCGCGTTCAGCGTCGGCGGTCAGCTACCGGCCGCGGTCGTTCTCGCGGTCACGGCGAGCATCACCGTCGGTGTCGGCATATATGCGTGGCGAACTGTCCCGACCAGCCCCGTGGCCGGGACCGTCGGGTTGGCGGCCATCCTTGCCGGCGCCGTAGCCAACCTCATCGATCGCACCATCGACGGGAAAGTTACCGACTACTTCCACACCGGGTGGTGGCCAACCTTCAATCTGGCGGACACCTACCTCACATGCGGTGTCGTACTACTCATCGGATCGCTACTCTTCGAGCCATCTCCCCGACCCACCGACACCACTCATAACAGCCCGCAAATCCCATGAAAAACAGCACCAAGAATCTAGACAGTCGGATCAACGTCCGGGCGCACACTGGACCGATGCGCACCCAACCACACGACATCGCAAACAACTCCCCAGCCGCAGACCAGGTCGAGTGCTGGTGCTGCGCCACCACCGCCACCCCTGACAAGATGGTCCACCTGGGAAACCACCCCGAAGTCCACCTGTGCCCTCAATGTGCACACTTCGTCCACCAGCAAGCCTGGGAAATCGAGGACCAGGACCGCCACGGATTCGGGGCAACCGCACGCGACACGATTCGCGGCCTGCGTACGCAAGTCATCGAGCACGGATGGCACAACAACACCTACCTCGGCGCACCGCTGCAATGGCTCGGAAAACACCTACCATGACCGTGAACATCGAGGTGCTCGTCGTGCCCGACTGCCCGAATGATGCGAAGGCCATCACCAGCGCCCGCACCGCTCTCGCTCGCGAGCACCTCGCAGCCCACATCACCCGCACAGTGATCACCACCGACCAACAAGCACGCGAGCGTAACTTCACTGGCTCGCCGACCATCCTGATCAACGGAACCGATCCCTTCGCTCGACCGGGCCAACCCATCGGGCTGACCTGCCGGCTCTACCCAACCGCCGAGGGGCTGCAAGGCGTCCCACCCCTCCCCGACCTACGCCATGCCCTCAGAAACTCACCGCACGACCCAGGAATGCCGGCCAGACACACCCCCGACAGTCCCAGCGAGGTCGATCCGCGGACCACACAACGCCCCGATCCACCTGGCACTCAACTTCCACACCCACGAGAGAACCCAACTCCCCACAGGCACAACTGAAGTCAGCTTCCTGATTTACATAACGCAGTCGTCGGCTGCGGCTCACTCAGCTTCGTCGCTGGCTAGCAGCGCGACGAGTTCGGCGACCTGCGACTGATCCAATGTGATGAGGAGAGCGGACGCTATGTCGTGCGGGCTAGCTTCGCTTCGAAGGAAATGACGCGAAAGGATCTCGATGGGGGTGCGGCGATCCCGGCATTTAGTAGAAGCGGCTCTATTAACGGATCGTTCCTCCGCTCGACGCCACGCATCGACCTGAAATGCCATAGGCACTTGCGCCAACGAGCGTGCCAGTCGGACCGCCAGTTCACCATCGCGCAGTGCTTGTTGTAGCTCGGGGGCCAGCTTCAGCAGTGCTCGGCGTTGGGAGATCCAGCCCGGGCTGCGGGCTAGGCGTTCCGCTGCGGCGGTGGCGCTGCCGGTCTCGGTGACGAGGAGTTCCACGGCGTGGGCTTCTTCGAGGACGTCGAAGTCTTGTCGGTCGATGTTCTCCACGATCGCCGCCCATAGGACGGACTGCGTGTCGGTGGCGAGGGAGTCGCGGATGACGACATCCATACCTGGCCGGCGGTAGTGGTGGCAGGCGGCCAGGCGCCGGCAGCCGTTGACCACCACCCACCGCGCGGCACCCAACTGCGATGCGTCATCGGGCCACAGGGTGAGCCACGCGGACCTGGTGACCACCGTTCCCGGTTGCAACTGTCGATCGGCGATAGTGGCGAGGTCTTCGAGGTTGCCGACCGCGGCCCGTGGGTTACGCGGGTTCGCCACCAACTGCTCGAGAGGCACATTCGCCCGAAACACCCCATCCGAACTGACCGGTGCATCGACCGTGGAACCGTCTCCCACGGACCCGGCCAGGTCTGCGAGGTCCACCCGTCCACCCCGGGCGGCCATCAGCGTGCCCCGACTTCAAGTTCCAGGCACAACCGCTGCACGTCTTCACGAGCCTGCAATGCCACCCGAGACGATCCGTACTCGGAGACAACGCGGCCTTCGGCGGCGGCGCGGGCGTGCACCTTGTAGTGCCGGACCACGGTGCGGGCCAGCGGCCAACCGCGCGAGCGGACGAACGCCTGGGTCTGCTCGAGATCCGAGCGTCCGTCTCGTGGATCCCAGTCGTTGACCACCACCACGTACGGGATGCCCAACGGTTCGATCACTTTCGTGATCGTGCGGGCGGTCGGGTCGAACGCCAGCGGTTCGGGAACGATCGGCACTATCACCAGATCCGCCGACCCCAACACCGCATCCAGCGCGTAGCCGGTGCCCCCGTTGTCCGTCGCACCCGGGGTGTCACCAATCCACCCGGGAGTGTCGACGATGACGTGATCGACACCCGGAAGGTGCCGCAGCCGACCCAACATCCCGACATCGTCATGGGCCTGGGCAATCCGGAACGGCAGATCAGCGACCCGATCGGCCCACCACACCGCTGAGCCCTGCGGATCAATCGACACCGCCAACACCGGCGACACCTCTCGCTCGCCCACCGGATCCACAAGAACGTCGGCCTTCACTGCGGCGAGGTTCATCGCCAACGTCGACTTCCCCACCCCACCCTTCTGATTCATCACCACATGCACACCCATGCTCTTCACCTCTCCAATCCGCTCGCGAACTACCTGTCATTCGACGCCCACCGGCATCGGTCTTTACCGCGGTAAACCGCGCCCGACGGCGGGCCTCGCGCAGACCGGGTGCGCCAAGACACATGTATCGAATACGGTTGATCGAGAGCACGTTCGAACGCCCGCCGGGCACGACCTGGGGAAACACCACCAGTTCGCAGACAGTCCGCAGCAGCACCAAAAGAGGCCATCACCGGCAAACACCCACAACGCCGCTCACCAGCAGAAACAGTGAATCCTCAACTGCGTCAACAACACCAAACTCCCAGGTGCGCTCGTTCGGGACGAAGAGGTCGTGGGTTCGAATCCCGCCACCCCGACGTGTTGGTTGAGACACAGAAGAGGCCCTGACCAGGGAAACCCGGTCGGGGCTTCCTCGTTTCTCGGCTCAGGCTGTTCTGCACCAGTCCGCAGACAGTCCGCAGGAGAAAAAATCCGGCCCCATTCTGACGCGAAATTCGTCTTCCGCGATCAGCTGATTCTGTTGGGCACGCGTTGAGCGGCGTTGATCCCGCAACCATCCGCGACCCGCGACCGCACCTGACTGCTTGTGTCCAACGAAGAGGTCAAAGTGCCTGGCCATCGCAAACCCACAGGTCAACGGCCCGGACCGAACCGTCGTGTCTCAAGACGGTAGCGACTGGTTTTCGCCCATCTAAGAGGTCACATCCGGCGAAGTCAGGCGTAGAAGCAACAGCTCGGCCGCCGGCCAGACGTTGTCGTCCCGGGTGCAACCTCACCTGTGCTTGCTAGATGGGTCGAGCGGGTCGGACGGGGCATTCCAGGATCGAATCACTCGCGACGGGTCACACGGGTACGGCATCCGAAACTCCGGTTCGAAGGAGGCTGACCACCCCACGCTCTGCGGTTCACCGTCGAGCGATCCTGCGGCGGGTGCCTCAACGATGCCCACGTGTGTTGAGCGGCATCTGAAGGCACCTATGACGGACGGCGCCCCGACACACCCCACGGCCATACGAGCGAGTGCGCGATGCAACGCAGTGGTGGAACTACAGCGTTGCAACGGCCCGCGCCCTCGTCGGCGGTCACCCGCCACCGACCCTCACAGTCCGCGGGCTGGTCCTCGAGCCAAACGAAGATGCCTTCCTGATGACGCGTGGCCAGTACGCTCGCTTCTACGCCGCAGGCGACGGCTCGTGGTCGGCCGCCCATCCGTTCGTGGCCGGTCGCCCCGCAGTAGTGGCCAGCGCATTCCTCGGCGCAGCAGTAGCCAATTCACGCGCCAAATCGACTGCGATGGCCGCGGCCACCCCCATGTGGCGCGAGGGGCACACAACCGACGTGCTGCTGACAGATCGAAGGGTCCTCACCTACAGCGCAGCACGCGGCCACTGGTTGTCATTCAGGTTTCGGGGAGTCACGGAGTTTCATCCCGACCTGAATAGCTGGTCAGTGTGAAGTACCCCAGGTTTAGTTCCGATCCTTATAGGAGGATGGAGCTATGCCACGTCAGTATCCGCCGGAGTTCCGGCAGCAATCTGTGCGCATGTTGGAGACGGCGTTGGAGTCTGATGCCGAGC
>NZ_JXYP01000024.1 GCF_000964005.1 Williamsia herbipolensis | reverse complement strand
GGTCATCGCGACCGCGCTCTGCGCCCCCTGCCCACCGAGGAGGCGCAGAGCGCGGTCGCGATGACCAAATCGGCGGCCCCCACGGCGCTGCGGGCACGCGGCTTCGACGACGAGCAGCAGGACCTGGTCTACACCGGTCCCGCCGAGGACGGCGGCACCCGTCAGATCGCGGACGGCGCCGACACCGCCGGCGTCTCGGCGAGTCGTCGCGAGCGTCGTGCCGCGGCACGGTCGGGGACCCGCACGGCCGGTACCAAGCCGCCGAAGGCGCGCAAGAAGCGCTGACGCCCTCCCGCATCACCGATCCGCTCCCGCGACACCACCGGCGTCGCGGGAGCGGTGTCGTATGGCGGGACGGGTCCCGGCGTCAGACTGATCGAGTCAGCGGAGGGTCCCCACGGTGAGCAGCGGTTGCGCGGTCGTCGACCGGCAGGCGGTGTAGGCCGTGGTGCGGACGAAGACGGCGGCGCGATCGTCGGGAGGGTAGATCCGCAGACCGTCCGCGCGGACCGGGTCGCATCCACCGACCGCGCCGGCCTGCGCGATCCGCAGCGCGGCGCTCGCCGACCGGCCCGGGTCCACCGTCACCGTGGTCGCGGTCGAGCCGTCACGACGGGCAGCGGCGCCGAGCTGGGTGCCGTCGCCGTCGCCGACGAACGAGACCCCGGGGTAGCCGGTCAGGGTGCACGTCGAGGACCCCGTGTTGGTCAGTGTGATCGTCGAGTGCGTTGCTCCGGCCGTGCCGCCGTCGGGGTCGGCGGTGACCGCGCCGGACAACTGGCCGGCGCGGCACGCCGCGGCAGGGCCGCCGGCGGGCGCGGTCGTGCCCCCGGCCCGGCCCGACCCTCCGCCCGGGTCCTCGGTCGATCGCGGCGGTGCCGCGGCCGTCGACGAGACGACCACGGTCGATGTGGTGGTCGTGGACGCGGTGTCGGATCCGGATGAGCAGCCGGCCACGACACCGATCGCCGCGATCGAGAGCGCGAGTGCGGGGGTCACACGTGCCTTCATGTGCGCGATGCTAACGAGAATTCCCGGCCCTTGCCGGAACCGTTGCCGCAGCCGCCGCGTCGTAAGAGGTGCGCGAACTCGACTCGTCGGCGGGAGACACCCTGCCGGTCGGCTCGCCACGGACGATGGGTGGGGCTCATGACGGATTCAGGCGGCGTCGCGGTGCGCGACCGGCAGGTCGGGACCGACACCGGATGGTTGATCGGCCCCATCCCGCAGTGCGAACCCGAGCCGCTGTCGGAGACACCGGTGACACGGCGGGCGGGAACCGCGCGCGTCGGTCGTCCGACGACATCACCGCAGCGCCCGCCGGCTCCCGCGGTGGGCGCCCCGGTCGCCGACCGGGTGGACCCCTCGGCACGTGCGTTCGCCGTCTCCGCACTCACCCGCGTGCTCGAGGTCATCGACCGCCGCCGCCCCGTCGCCCACCTCGCGGCGGTGGCCGCGCCCCACATCGTCGATCAGGTGACGGCCCTGATGCACCGATCCGCCGCGTCGTCGGCGCCGGGCGGTCGGCGGCCGCCGACGGCGTCGCTCCTGCGGGTGCATCTGCAGTGGTCGGGTCCTGATGCCGCCGAGGTGACCGCGAGCTACAGCCGTGGCAACCGGGTCCACGCCGTCGCCGCGAGGGTGGCGCGCGTGCCGACGCGGATCCGTCCGACGGTCCCGGGCGGACCGCGCGTCACCGAGCTGCGGTGGACGTTGGTCAACGTCACCACCGTCTGAGCCGGGCGGTCGATCTGGGAGGATGGGATCGCACAAGGATCAGGAAGGCGGTGTGGACCCCGGTGAACCGACTCTCCCCCCAGGACGCCACCTTCTACTACCGCGACGAAGAGGGCTCGACGACCCATCTCGGATCGCTCCTCGTCCTCGAACGCAGTGCGACCCACCTCGAGTACCACCGGCTGCTGGCCACCGTCGAGAGCCGCCTGGGCTCGGTGCCGCGGTACCGGCAGCGCGTTCGCGAGGTGACGCTGGGCCTCGCCCGCCCGGTGTGGGTGGACGACAACGACTTCGACATCACCTACCACGTGCGTCGTTCGGCGCTGCCGACCCCGGGGACCGACGACCAGCTCCACGACCTCGTCGCGCGACTCATGTCGCGGCCGCTCGACCGGCACCGGCCGCTGTGGGAGATGTATCTCGTCGAGGGGTTGGCCGACAACCGGATGGCGGTGCTGACCAAGACCCACCGCGCCCTCGTCGATGGTCGCGACGCCCTCGAGATCAACCAGGTCATCGTCGACGACGAACCGGTGCACCCCGAGACCCCGCAGGACCTGTGGCTGCCCGACGCCGAACCCAGCAGCGGCGCACTGGTCGTGCACGCGATCGCCGACGTGGTCACGCGGCCGTGGGAGCTGATCGAGACGGTGCGGTCGGCGCCGGTCGCGCGGGTCGCCTCGGCTCCGGTGGCGACCGTCACCTCGGTGGTGGCCGGTTCGCTGCGCCGCATCGGCTCGGTGATGCAGCTGGCGACCGATTCCGCGCCCGACAGCCCGCTCAACGGCGCGACCACCGGCACCCGCCGGTTCACCGTGGCCTCGATACCCGCGGTGCGATGTCTCCAGATCGCCCGCGCGCACGACTGCGCCGTGAACGACGTCGTGCTCGCGGCCATCGCCGGTGCCCTGCGTCGCTGGCTGCTGTCGCGTGATCTCGCCGTCGACGCCCACGCCACGGTCCGGGTGATGGTGCCGCTGAGCGCGTACTCCGCCGGCGGCGAGGCCGGTTCCTCGCGGTCGGACGAACTGAGCAGCGACGCCGAGTGGATGGCCGAGGGTCTGCGCGGATTCGTCACCGATCTGCCTGTGGGGGAGCCCAACCCGACCGTGCGTCTGTCGCAGATCGCCCACCTCACCGAGCGGCACTCCCACTCGACTCGCCGCATGTCGATGGGGACACGAGCCTGGTTGCCGGAGTTCACCGTCGCGGCGACTCAGCGCGTGGGACCGGCGACGTTCCACGCGATGAGTTCGCGTGCCGCGGCGTCGATGTCGGGGCGATCGTTCAACGTCCCGGTCAGCATCGCGCGCGGCCCCGGCGCCCCGCAGTACCTGGCGGGCAACCGCATCACCGAGATCTACCCGGTGCCGGCGCTGGTACCGCAGCGCGCGCTCGCGATCGGGCTGAACTCCTACAACGGCGAGGTGTTCTTCGCCTTCAACGCCGACCGCGACATCATGTGGGATCTCGGTGCCATGACCGAATTCCTCGCCGAGTCGTTCGACGAGCTGCCGGTGACCACCCGGTGACCGATCAACCAGATGCGAGGAGAGCAGTCGAGTGAGGGTGTACCTACCGGCCACGTTGGCGATGGTGGCCACGATCGAGTCCTCGGGGCGGTTCGAGTCCGTCGGCGGCACCGCCTTCGCCCTCACCCCGGCGCTGCGGGAGTCCTACACCGCCGGTGACGACGAGGAACTCTCCGAGGCCGCCATGCGGGAGGCCGCGCGGGCGTCGCTGCGCCTGATGGCGGCCGAGGCGGATACGCGTTCCCCCGACGAGCCGGCGTTGCCGCTGCGGCGGGTGGTGGTCGCCGCCGACGTCGAACCGGTGACCCTGCGCCCCGACCTCGACGTCGCCGTGGTCAGGATCGACCCGTCGGTGCCACGCTCGGCGATCGCATCGGTGCACGTCGACGTGGCCGAGGCCCAGACCGCTGTCGCCGCGGCGGTCGAGGTGATCGATGACGCCGACCTGGGCGACGAGGACGCCGAGCTCGCGATCGGCGACGTCGATGATTTCGACCTGGCCTGGTACGCCACGCAGGAGCTCCCGTTCCTCCTCGAACTCCTCTGACGCCCCTCCTCTGCAGGTGCGGATGCAGGGTGCATCCGGGCTGCACCGACGCACGCCCGAGGGGTTGGGTTCGACGCCAAGAACCCTGTGTGGACGGTGTGTTGTCGTACACATCCACGACAACCCCTGGACGCCTACGGTTCCGTAACCTACGCTTTCGTAGGTCAGCAGTTCCGGCGCCGAAGGAGTCATCGTGGCAGTCAAGAACGTCCCCGAGTACGCGCACCTCAGCGAAAGCGACGTCGCCGAACTCGGACGCCGTCTCGACGCCGTCCGCGCCCGCATCGAAGAGGTCCGCGGAGAGCGTGATGCGAAGTACATCCGCAACACCATCCGGTTCCAGCGCGCCCTCGAGGTCACCGGTCGCGCGCTGACCGTCGGCGCTCGACGCCGGCCGCTGTGGTGGCTGGGCGCCTCGGCGCTCGGTGTCGCCAAGATCGTCGAGAACATGGAGATCGGCCACAACGTCATGCACGGCCAGTGGGACTGGATGAACGATCCCGAGATCCACTCGACCGGCTGGGAGTGGGACAACGCGGGTCCGTCCGAGCACTGGAAGCAGACCCACAACTACCTGCATCACAAGTACACGAACGTGCTGGGCATGGACGACGACGTGGGCTACGGCCTGCTGCGCGTCACCCGCGACCAGCGGTGGCACCCGATCTACCTCGCCAACATCTTGTCGAACACCGTCCTGGCGCTCGGCTTCGAATACGGCGTGGCGCTGCAGCACCTCGAGCTCGGCAAGATCGGTCGGAAGGACTTCGACCGCGCCGAGCTCGATCGCAAGCTCGGCGAGGTCGGCGAGAAGGTGGGTCGCCAGATCCTCAAGGACTACGTGGTGTACCCGGCGCTCGCCGGTGCGGTCACCCGGTCGAGGTCGGGATGGCGCGCCGCCCTCACGGCGAACCTGATGGGCAACGCGATCCGCAACGTGTGGTCGAACGCGATCATCTTCTGCGGTCACTTCCCCGACGGCGCCGAGAAGTTCGTCAAGCAGGATGTCGACTCCGAGACCCAGGGCGAGTGGTACCTGCGGCAGATGCTGGGCAGCGCCAACTTCCACTGCGGCCCGGTGCTGGCGTTCATGAGCGGCAACCTGTCGTTCCAGATCGAGCACCACCTGTTCCCGGACCTGCCCAGCAACCGTCTGCGCGAGATCTCCCACGAGGTCAAGGCGCTGTGCGAGGAGTACGACCTGCCGTACACGATCGGCCCGTTCCCGGTGCAGTACGCCAAGTCGTGGCGGACCATCGCGAAGCTCTCGCTGCCGAACAAGTACCTGCGCGACACCCGCGACGACGCACCGGAGACCGCGTCGGAGGAGCGCTTCCGTGAGGACTCCGCCGTCCGTCTGGTCGCCACCATCGACCCGGTCACCGGCAAGCGGCGGGGTCTGCGCAGCGCCATGGCGACCGCACGAGCGCGTCGACGTGACGGCGCACTCGCCAAGGTGTCGCGTCTGGTCCCGGCGGCCCGGGGCACCGATCGCGCCGCCTGACCGAGACGCGACACGCCCGAACACACCGCAGGCTGACACGGCCGTCTCGAGGTCACGGTGGCGTAACGACCGCGCGGTGTGGACAATGAATCGAGCACCCGATCCGTGTGCGAGCACACCGTGCGGAGCACGCCACAAGGAGTAGCCCGGCCCATGGCCATCACCGACATCAACACCTACGCCCACCTCTCCGAGGCCGACGTCGCCGAGCTCGGACGTGAGCTCGACGCGATGCGTCGCCGGATCGAGGCCGACCGCGGCGAGCGCGATGCCCGGTATCTGCGTCGTACCATCACCGCGCAGCGCCTCGTGGAGGCCGCTGGCCGACTCGTGTTGTGGAACAACAAGACCCGGTCGGAATGGGTCGTGGGCACCGCGTTGCTCGCCGTCGCGAAGATGATCGAGAACATGGAGCTCGGGCACAACGTGATGCACGGCCAGTGGGACTGGATGAACGATCCCGAGGTGCACTCGTCGTCCTGGGAGTGGGACATGGTGTGCGCCGCACCGGACTGGAAGCACTCGCACAACGTCGTCCACCACAAGTACACGAACGTGATCGGCATGGACGAGGACCTCGGGTACGGCGTCATGCGCATCACCCGTGACGAACCGTGGCGTGCCAAGCACCTCGGCGGTCCGTTCATCAACGTCTTCCTCGCCGCGACGTTCGAGTGGGGCATCGCCCTGCACGATCTCGCCCTGAAGGACGTCGTGTCGGGCAAGCGCTCGTGGGCCGACGCGAAGCCCCAGGTGATGCCGTTCCTGCACAAGGTCCGTCGCCAGATCACCAAGGACTACGTGTTGTTCCCCGCGCTGTCGGGCAAGCGTGCCGGACGCACCCTCTCGGCGAACCTGACCGCCAACCTCGCGCGCAACCTGTGGACCTACGTCGTGATCTTCTGCGGCCACTTCCCCGACGGTGCGGAGAAGTTCACCCTCGAGTCCATCGAGAACGAGACGCCGGGTCAGTGGTACCTCCGTCAGATGTTGGGGACGGCCAACTTCAAGGCCGGCAAGGCCATGGCGTTCATGAGCGGCAACCTCTGCTACCAGATCGAGCACCACCTCTTCCCCGACCTGCCGAGCAACCGGTACGCGGAGATGAGCCGCGAGATCCGCGAGATCTGCGCCCGCTACGACCTGCCCTACACGACGGGTTCGCTGCCGCGGCAGTACTGGCTGTCGCTGCGCACCATCTGGAAGCTGGCGCTGCCCGACCGCTTCCTCAGGGCCACCGCCGACGACGCCCCCGAGACCGCATCCGAGCGGCGCTTCGCGGTGCCCGCCGTCACGGCGGCGGTCGGTGAACACGGCGGGAACCTGCGCCGTGGTCTCAAGACGGCCATCGCCGACGCGCGTCGAAGCCGTCGCACCGTCGCCGCCTCGGCCTGACGGCGTCCCTGCGGCACCATCGCCGGTGACCGCGGCGTCTAGCCGCGCGGGGAGTCGTGCCCGTCGGTGTGCACCACCGCCGAGAGCAGCGCACGCACCGCGGTGACCCGCCGTGCGGCCTCGCCGGTCAACGTGTCGAGCGCACACTCGGGATCGGTCGGCGGCCCCAGATGCGTACAGCCGCGCGGACATTCGTCGATCGCGTCGCGCAGGTCGCCGAACGCGTTCACGAGGTCGTCGGGCGCGACGTTGGCCAGTCCGAAGGATCGGATGCCGGGGGTGTCGATGACCCAGCCCTGGCGTCCGGGCAGTTCCAGCGCGACCGACTGCGTCGAGGTGTGCCGTCCCTTGCCGACCCCCGACACCACCCCGACCGCGCGATAGGCATCGGGCACCACCCGGTTGACCAGTGTCGACTTGCCCACCCCGGAGTGACCGATGAGTGCGCTGACGTGGCCCCGCAGCGTGTCGAGGACCGGTTCGAGGGGATCGTCACGCCCGGCGATGAGCACGGGCAGGTCGAGGTCGGCGAACGCCGCGCGGAACTCGTCGGCGTCGGCGAGGTCGGACTTGGTGAGACAGAGGATGGGCGACAACCCGCCGACGTAGGCCGCGACGAGGGCGCGCTCGACGAAGCCGGTCCGCGGCGGCGGGTCGGCGAGGGCGGTGACTATCAACAGTTGCGAGGCGTTGGCGACCACGACCCGCTCGTAGGGGTCGGTGTCGTCGGCGGTGCGTCGCAGCACCGACGAGCGTTCGTCCACGCGCACGATCCGCGCGAGGGTGTCGACAGTTCCGCTGAGGTCGCCGACCACCCCGACGCGGTCGCCGACGACGATCGGGGTGCGGCCCAGTTCGCGGGCGCGCATGCAGACGACGCGCGTCGCGTCGGGCCCGTCGAGGACACAGCCCCAGCGCCCGCGGTCGACGGAGATGACCATCCCCTCGAGGGCGTCGTCGTGCGCCGGCCGCGTCTTGGTGCGCGGTCGGCTGCCCTTGCCCGGACGTATCCGGACGTCGGTCTCGTCGAGTTGGCGGCCGCTCAGGGCTGATCCGTCCCGGCGAGCATCCGCTGCCACATCGCGGGGAAGTCCGGCATGGTCTTGGCCGTGCAGGCGATGTCGTCGACGGCGACGCCGTCGACGACGAGGCCGAGCAGGGCTCCCGCCGTGGCCATGCGGTGATCGGCGTAGGCGTGCCACAGACCGCCGTGCAGGGGGGCCGGTTCGATGCGCAGTCCGTCGGCGGTCTCGGTGCACCGACCACCCAGCCGGGTGATCTCGGTGGCGAGGGCGGTCAGTCGATCGGTCTCGTGACCGCGCAGGTGCGCGATGCCCGACAGCATCGAGGTCGAGTCGGCGAGCGCGCACAGGGCCGCGATCGTCGGCGTCAGTTCGCCGATGTCGTGCAGGTCAGCGGTGAGACCCGACAGCTGGTGCGGGCCGCGGACGGTCAGCACGCCGCCGTCGATCTGCGCGGTGGCTCCCATCTCCACGAGGACGTCGACGATCTGCGCACCCGGTTGGGTGGTCCGGTCGGGCCAGAGCGGGATGGA
This sequence comes from Williamsia herbipolensis, assembly GCF_000964005.1. GTDB lineage: Bacteria > Actinomycetota > Actinomycetes > Mycobacteriales > Mycobacteriaceae > Williamsia_A > Williamsia_A herbipolensis. Next base: position 26,635 of record NZ_JXYP01000024.1, on the reverse strand, counting down.
CACCTCGCCCCCGGTGGCCGCCGCCGCGGCGACGAACGCCGCCGCGTTGGAGAGGTCGGGTTCGATCCGCCAGTCGACGGCCGCGACGGGTCCGGGGACCACGCGCCACGTGTTCGCGACACCGTCGTCGACGGTGACCCCGGCCGTCCGCAGCATCTCGATCGTCATGTCGATGTGCGGTTGGGAGGGAACAGGTTTCCCGACATGGTGGATGGTGACACCCGCATCGAACCGGGCCGCGGAGATGAGCAGCCCGGAGACGAACTGCGACGACGACGACGCGTCGATGGTCACCTCGCCGCCGCGTACCGAGCCGGTGCCCGCGATACCGAAGGGCAGCGTCCGCCCCTCGACCGCGACACCCAGGTCCCGCAGAGCCGACAGGATGGTGTCGACCGGACGGGCGCGCATCTGCTCGTCGCCGTCGACGGTCACCGTGCCGTGGGCGAGCGCGGCCATCGGCGGCACGAAGCGCATGACGGTCCCGGCCAACCCGCAGTCGACGTGTCCACCGGTCAGCGCGCCGGGGGTGATGGTGACGGTGGTCGGGTCGGCTGGATCGGGGGAGACCCCGACGCCGAGCGTGGCGACCGCGTCGAGCATGAGGTCGGTGTCGCGGCTTCGCAGCACGCCGGTGAGGGTGCTCGGGGTGTCGGCGAGTGCGGCGATGACGACCGCGCGGTTGGTGATCGACTTCGAACCGGGCACGCTCACCGTGGCGGCGACCGGGCGAACGGCCATCGGTGCGGCGTACGGGGCGCGCGGGTTCGTCGAGATCACGAACCGATTGTCCCACGCGCAGGTGCGGGAGAAGTCGTAGCATCGTCGCCGATGAGCACACCTGCGCAGAGCAAGGAATTCACGGTCGGGCAACTCGCCGCCCGCAGTGGTGTCGCGGTGTCGGCGCTGCACTTCTACGAGCGCGAGGGCCTCATCTCGAGTCGACGCACGTCGGGTAACCAGCGTCGCTACGGCCGCGACACGCTGCGCCGCATCGCCTTCATCCGGATCTCGGCGCGCGTGGGCATCCCGTTGGCGTCGATCCGGTCCGCACTCGACGAACTCCCGTCGGGTCGGTCGCCGACTAAGCGTGACTGGGCCCGACTCTCACGGTCGTGGGAGTCGGATCTGACGGCGCGGATCGACGAGATGACCCGCCTGCGCGACAACCTCACCGACTGCATCGGCTGCGGATGTCTGTCCCTGAGCACCTGCGCCCTGGCCAATCCGGGCGATCGCCTGGGCCACAACGCGATCGGGCCCCAGCGGGTGTTCGACCCGCTGGAGCCCGATCGTCGAGGTGTCTGAGACCGCGGTCTAGAACGCCGGCTTGATCGATCCCAGCACGCTGACGGTCCAGACCGCGGAGTTGACCGAACCGGCCGGATCGTTCGGCGGCACCACACCGTTGAGGGTCACGAGACCGCCGGTGAGGCCGCGGCCGTAGTTCGCCGGGAGGGCGAAGCCGCAGGTCTGCTGGCGCGACGCGGTGCCGGGTAACGCGCTCTGTCGGCAGTGGCCGCCGTTCGTGGTGGTGAGGGCGATGCCGCCGATGGAGATGGTGAGCGTCGCGCCGAAGTCGGGGAGCCCCACCTTCTGGTAGCAGATCGTGGCGTCGGCGGCGGTGGTCGCCGAGGGTTCGCCGGCGATGGCGCCGGTGGCCGCATCGACCGAGATCGCGTGGATTTTCGTGGTGCGGACACCGCCGGGGCAGCCGGCCTTGGTCCCGGCCGAGATCGAGTCCACCTCGCGGCCCACGGAATACTTCACCGATCCGGTGTCGGGGGCCTGCGGTGCGGTGGGGGCGTTCACAGGCGCCCGGGGGGTGCCGGTGGTGTAGAAGGTCCACAACGATCCGGTGGTACCGCCGGGCAGGCGGATCGGGTTGGTGACCGAGTTGCTGCTCGCGACACCGCCGGTCACGCCGTTGGCGTTGGGGTTGATGCGCTGCACGCAGTCGGCCCCGCCGCGACCTTCGGCGATGTAGGGCGTGAGGCCGCAGGGCCCGCTCATGGTCAGCGGTCCGATGCCGGGCGCGGTGGCCCGCGAGTACTGCTCGTAGATCGACTGGCCGTCGAGACCGAGTGTGCCGCAGACGTAGATCGGACCGACGTCAGATCTCGTCGGATCGGTCAGGAACCCGGTGGTGGCGCTGTTGGCGAAGGTGTAGAGCCGGGCATCGAGGCGCTGGAGGACGGTGAACCGCCGGGGGAAGCCGAAATAGGCGTTGCACGCGTCGTCGTCGACGGCGGCGGCCTGCTTGCCGGAGTCGACGGTGCGATAGACGCTGAAGCTGCCCGGCCCGTCGGAGATCGAGCCCAACACGGTGGCCGGGGCGACCGTGGGCGCGGCGGAGGCGGTCGTGGTCACCGAACCGACGATGGTGATGACGGACAACGCCACGACGACGGCGCGCGACAGCGATCTCATTGTTTGTCTCCCGACATTCGATCCGGACAGTGGTCGCGCTCACGATGCCAGATACGTGACAGATGTTGAGAAAAGCTGTCAACGAGCACAACACGGTCTCGCGATGTCTGGGCGTGGGCGCAGAGACCGCGGGGCGACACCCGGGGTAGCGTCAGCCCCCATGACTCTCCGGGGCGCCCAGCGAACCGTCGGTTCGATCACCACTTCTCTTGTCGCGGCGGCGATCTCCGTCGTGGCCTCGCTCGCCACCGGTGCGGCACCCGTGGCCGCGGCGCCCGACCCCGGCCCGCCGCCGGCCTACGGTCAGGCCCGCGACTTCGCCCACGTGCCATCGCCGGGGCAGCCCGAGGGCATCGCCGTCGACCCCACCGACGGCAGCGTGTGGACGGGTTCCAACCGGCCGAACTCCTCGGCCGACGTGTGGCACTACGACGCCGCGGGCAGGCTCCTGCAGACCTACAGCCTCATCGGTCATCGCCCCGCCGAGCACGGCGTCAACGGCATCACCCTCGACGGCGACGGTCGGGTCTACGCCCTGGACTACAGCGGCGCGCGGGCGGTGCGGATCGATCCGGCCACAGGTGCGCAGAAGGCGTACGCCACCTTCGCCGACCTCCCGCTGTGCTCGGCGGCGCGGGGCCGGCCGTGCGAGCCCGGGATACTCGACCGCCAGGCGTGGCCCAACTGGGCGACTTTCGCCGCCGACGGCTCCATGTACGTCTCCGATCTGAATCAGGCGACGATCTGGAAGGTGCCGGCCGGCGGCGGCGCGGCCCAGATCTGGTATCAGAATCCAGATTTCGCGTCGATCTACAGTCTCAACGGCATGCAGTTCGATGCCCGCGGTCGTCTGGTGTTCGTCAACACGCTGTCGGTGTCGAGTCTGCAGACCGCCGGTCACGGCGTGGTGTACCGACTCCCCGTCACCGCCTCCGGCGCCCCGGGGCGACTCGACCGTGTGGCGATCACCGGACTGGGGGACGGGCTCGTCATCGGGCGCAGCGGCAAGATCTACCTGCCCATCTCGAACCCGCTGGACAACTCGGTGACCGTGGTCGACCCGGCCACCGGCGCGACCCTCGACGCCCTCCCGCCGCTGCCGCAGCGATACCTGCGTTCGACACCGTTCTCCACCCCGGCGTCGGCCGCCTTTCGCGGGACCTCGTTGATCGTCACCAACCACGCGAACTTCACGCCGCTGCCGCGCCTCTACGAGCTCATCGAGGTCGGGGTCGGCGAGACCGGTCTGCCCCTGAACTTCCCGGTCGGCATCGCCTGACGCGCGACCGGTCGGATCGGGTCAGGGCGCGCGACGGTCGCGGTAGATGGCGTCGTAGTCCGCGCGCGTGGCATCGCGTCGGCGTTGTGCTCGGGCGCCGACGAGCTCGGGATCGAGTCCGTTGCTGCGCAACAGGTGTCGGCGATAGAACGGTGTCAGGGCGATCTGGAAGTACACCAGTGGGAACAGCAGGATGCCGATCATGCCGAGGCGGTAGATGACGGGTCCGGGCACGAAGGCGAACGCGACGAAGATCGGGACGAACGGGAGCAACCCCCGGGTGACGTAGCGCCGCACGTGTCCCGGCCCCACCACGTCGCGCCGCACCCAGCCCCGCATCGATTCCGGTAGCGGTCGTCCCGCGAGATAGCGCAGGAACGCCACCGGCCCGGGACGGGCGGGCGGGGGCGACGATGCGGTGTCCGACATCGGCGCAACGATACGTCAGTGCGTGAGGATCACCTTCACCGCGACGATCGCCGCGGCCACCACCGCGGTCGCGATGCCGCCGAGGAGGACGCGCAGGGTCGCCCGCTGCCCGCGGACACGTTGGATCATGATCTCCACCAACGCCATTCGCAGGATCGGGCCGGCCCCGGCCAGTACCAGCGCCCAGGTCGGGTTCAGCACGTCGAGCCACCCCAGCGCGAGGAAGAACGCGGGGAAGGCGCCGGCCGACGCGATCGGCACGGCGTCGCGCAACTCCTCGAGGGCCAGGCGGCGACGCATCGGCTCCTCGAGGTGGGCGGTCGCCTCGGGGATGCTGTGGCCCGCGACGATCTCGGCGAACACGTGCGCCAGGAACGTCGTCGCGGTGGTGCCCAGGACGACGAGCACCGCCGAGCCGTTCTCGATGGCCGCGGGACCGACGACCACGACCGCGGCCAACGCCAGCAGGGTGCCGTAGATGTAGGCCGACAAGCGCGCCGACGCCCGTTCCGGGGACAACGGGCCCGCCGCGCGATCGAGGAATCTGCGGCGGACACTCCCCGGTCGTGGTGACACCATGGAGCTCATGTGTGGACGTTATGCGGTGACGACCGATCCCGCGCTGCTCGCGGCCGAACTCGACGCCATCGACGAGGTCACCCCGCACCGGCCCGACCCCGGTGACTCCGACCCCGGTGACTTCGACGCAGTCGACCCCGACACCGCACGATCTCGCTCGGTGCCCGGGGTGAACTACAACGTGGCGCCCACCACCACGGTGATGACGGTGGTCCGGCGTCATGGTCACGACGACCCCGACGGTGAGGATTCCTCTGGGGATGCCGCGTTGCGTGTGCGCGCGATGCGATGGGGTCTCGTCCCGGCGTGGACGAAGGATCTCGCGAAGAGCCCACTGCTGTTCAACGCCCGCGCGGAGAGCGTCGCCGAGAAGGCGTCGTTCAAGACCTCGTTGAAGGGCCGACGGTGCCTGGTGCCGATGGACGGCTGGTACGAGTGGCGCAAGGGGACCGGACCCGACGGCAAGCCCTCGAAGACGCCGTACTTCATGTCCCCGGTCGACGGGACCCGTCTGTTCATGGCGGGGTTGTGGACCACGTGGCGACCGAAGGACGCCGACCGCGACGCACCCCCGCTGATGAGTTGCACGATCATCACCACCGACGCGGTCGGGCCGCTCCGCGACATCCACGACCGCATGCCGCTGGTGATGCCCAGTGATCACTGGGACGCCTGGCTCGACCCGGACAACCCGCCGCCGCCCGCCCTGTTGGCACCGCCGTCGGCGCAACTGGTCGACGCGATCGACCGCCGCGAGGTGGCTTCCCTGGTGAACCGCGTGGCCAACAACGGACCCGAACTCCTCGATCCGGTCGACAGCTCGGTGCAGGATCTGCCCGAGCAGGGGACGCTGCTCTAGCGGGCCTCTCAGGAGCAGATGTCGGCGACCACCGCGTCGGTGAGTCGTCGCAGGTCGGCGGGCGCGAGTTCGATCTCGAGTCCCCGGCGTCCCGCGCTGCACAGGATCGTCGGCCACGCGAGCGCCGAGGCGTCGATCACGGTGGGCAACGCCGTGCGCTGACCCAGGGGCGACACCCCGCCGAGCACGTACCCGGTCACCCGCTGCGCCGCGGCGGGCTCGGCCAGTGCTGCCCGGGTGACCGACGGATCCGACAGCGCCGCGACCACCGCTCTCGGCGACAGTCGCCGCGGGACGGGCAGCACCGCGACCGCGAACCGTGCGCGCGACCCGGCCGCGTCCCCGCCGCCCGACAGCGACAGCACCAGGGTCTTGAAGATCTGAGCGGCATCGACCCCGAGCGTGTCTGCGAGGTGCTCGACGGCGTCGTCGCCGTACGACCTGGCCCGCGGATCGGCTCGGTAACGGTGGATGCGGTGCTCGACGCCGGCCCGTCGGGCGGCGGCCACCGCCGGGGTCATCGCGCTCATGATCGGCAACGCTAGCGCCGGGGTTACACGCGGGGTGAACCGAAACGGAACAATCGTGCGCGGGCACGGGTTGAAGCCATCGACACCGTTTCGAGGCGAACGCGGACGATCCGTTCACCGCACCGTTATCGAAACGAGATGTGTGACCGTGTCGACGCGAAAGGGAGCATATGAGTACGCAGGTGTTGGACCGCCCCGTGGGCGGGGGTGCGCCGGTGCTGATGTTCGTCGAGACGAGCCCATCGGTAGGCTCGGACGACGGGCGCCCGCACACCATGGCGCCTCGGACGTCCCGCTACGGGGCAGATCGCGGAGGGACCCTCGTGACCGAATCCGATCCATCGGTGGTGGCAGACGGCGATTCGACGCCTGCGGAGACCACCGAGGAGCGCGGTGCCCGCTTCGAGCGCGACGCGTTGCCGCTGTTGGATCAGATGTACGGCGCGGCCCTGCGGATGACGCGCAACCCCGCCGATGCCGAGGATCTCGTCCAGGAGACGTACGTCAAGGCGTTCTCGGCCTTCCACTCCTTCAAGGCGGGCACCAACCTCAAGGCGTGGCTGTACCGGATCCTCACGAACACCTACATCAACGGTTACCGCAAGCGTCAGCGTCAGCCCGCGCAGTACCCGACCGACGAGATCACCGACTGGCAGCTCGCGGCCACTGCCGAGCACACCTCGACCGGTCTGCGTTCGGCGGAGATCGAGGCCCTCGACGCCCTGCCCGACGACGACATCAAGTCGGCGCTGCAGGCGCTGCCCGAGGACTTCCGGATGGCGGTCTACTACGCCGACGTGGAAGGCCTGCCCTACAAGGAGATCGCGCAGATCATGGACACCCCCATCGGGACCGTCATGTCGCGCCTGCACCGCGGCCGCAAGCAGCTGCGTGAGCTGCTGGCCGATGTCGCCCTGGAGAGGGGCTTCCGGCGTGCCGATCCCGTGGGCACCGACGCAGCGAAGGAGGCGACCCGATGAGCGACACCGGACGGGCCCGCCCCGATGAGCAGACAGCGGACGAGGCGGCCGAGTTCGAGCAGCTCGACTGCTCGGCGGTCATCGCCGACGTGTGGCTGTTGCTCGACAACGAATGCGACCAGCAGGTGCGTGGTCGCCTGCAGTCCCACATCGACGGATGCTCGAGCTGCCTCGAGCACTACGGCATCGAGTCGCAGCTCAAGAGCCTGATCAGCCGCAAGTGTGGTGGCGACCAGGCCCCCAGCGGGTTGCGCGATCGACTCACCCTCGAGATCCGCAAGACCGTGATCGGACGTGCGGTCGAGGGCTGATCGACACACCGCAGACACGAACAGGGCCGGACACCACCGCGAGGTGGTCGTCCGGCCCTGTTCGTGTGCGAACCGTCAGGCGTTGGGGCGCTTGCCGTGGTTGGCGGCATTCTTCTTCCGCGCGCGCTTCTTGCGTCCACGTTTTCCCATGGTGTTCTCCTTCCCGTGCACTGCGATGTGATGGCATCCGAGCGGCGCGACCCGCGTCGGTGGGTACAGGGGATCGATTCTCCCACGACCACCGCGTGAGACCCCAATCGCGCGGACGCGCGACGGGGATGCCCGGCTCCGATCGTGCCGCCGTGGACTGCGATAGGTTGTCCTCGGCAGCGAGCAGAGCCGAGTCGCCGCCACCGGAGAGCCGAGAGCACTGGAGGTCGTCATGGCAGAAGAGGTCGTGGCCGAGATCGTCGCGAGCGTGCTCGAGGTGGTCGTGTCCCCGGGTCAGCAGATCGAGGTCGGCGACACCATCGTGTTGCTCGAGTCGATGAAGATGGAGATCCCGGTCCTCGCCGAGGAGGCGGGCACCGTCACCGACGTGAAGGTCGCCGTCGGCGACGTGATCCAGGCCGGCCACCTCATCGCCACCATCGACTGATCCACCGCCACGTGTCGGTGCCCTCCCGCGGCGCGGGACCCCGGTAGATGTCGACGCTCACCGATCTCCTCGCCGACCACACCTCGCTGTCGGGTGCCGATGCCGGACACCTGCAGCGTGTGGTCGCCGAGTGGCAACTCATGGCGGATCTGTCGTTCGCCGATCTGTTGATGTACGTCCCCACCGAGTCCGGTGACCTGATCTGCGTCGCCCAGTGCCGGCCGAACACCGCTCCCACGGTGTTCCCGTTCGATCAGGTCGGTCGCGTCGTCGTCGAGGACGACGACCGCTCGCCCGACGCCAACCCGCAGGTCCGTCGGGCGTTCACCAGCGGACGGATCCTCCGCGAGGAGGACCCGACGTGGTTGGGGCACACCGCGATCCGCCGCGAGGCCGTGCCCGTCCGGTTCGCCGGCGAGGTGGTGGCCGCGATCAGTCGGACCGCGAACCTGGCGCAGCTGCGGATGCCCTCGCATCTCGAGCTCGCCTACCAGGACTGCGCGAACGACCTGTGTCAGATGATGTCCGACGGTGCGTATCCGCAGAACGAGGCCAATTCCCGAGGGCTGTCGACGCCGCGCGCCGGCGACGGCTTCATCCGCGTCGACGACGAGGGCGTCGTGGTGTTCGCGAGTCCCAACGCCCTGTCGGCGGTGCACCGGATGGGGTGGACGACCGACCTGACCGGCAACCACCTCACCGACGTCCTCGGTGAGCTGCTCACCGATCGTTTCGAGGCCGACGACACGGTGGCGATGATCCGTGAGGCCGTCGCCGGCGGTTCGGGGCGTCGGATCGAGGCCGACGCGCGGCGGGCGAGCGTTCTGATCCGCACCGTCCCGCTGCGTCCGCGGGGTCAACCGTCGGGTGCGGCGGTCCTCGTGCGCGACGTCACCGAGGTCAAACGCCGAGATCGCGCGCTCATCAGCAAGGACGCGACGATCCGCGAGATCCACCACCGGGTGAAGAACAACCTGCAGAGCGTCTCGGCGCTGCTGCGACTGCAGGCCCGCCGCACCGAGAACCCGGAGGCGCGCGGAGCGCTCACCGAGGCTGTCCGCAGGGTGGCCGCGATCGCCCTGGTGCACGAGCTGTTGTCGGGCAGTGTCGACGAAGAGGTCGATCTCGACGTCGTCGTCGATCAGCTGGTGCCGGTGATGGCCGACGTCGCCTCCGGGGACAGCAACGCCGTGGTCCGCCGAGGCGGCACCCTCGGCGTGCTGCCGTCGGATCTCGCGATGCCGATGGTGATGGTGCTGACCGAGTTGATCCAGAACGCCGTCGAACACGGCTTCGGGACCGATGAGCACCGCGACGGCGAGGTGGTGATCGAGGCCGACCGCAACACCCGCCGACTCGTGGTCACCGTGCGCGACAACGGGGTCGGGTTACCGCCCGGCTTCGACATCCGCGCCTCGGAACGTCTCGGACTGCAGATCGTGCACACGCTGGTCCGTATCGAACTCGGCGGCACCCTCGATCTCGCGCCCGCCGACGGCGGCGGCACGGCGGCGGTCCTCACGGTGCCGCTGCGCTGAGACCCGCCGGATGCCGGGTGCCCCCACACAGCACAGGGCCCGGCGGTTTCCCGCCGGGCCCTGGTGCGTGGTGAACGCGTCAGACCGTGGTGCTGCGCGTCCGGTTGCGCGCGTTGCGACGCTTCAGTGCGCGACGCTCGTCCTCGCTCATGCCGCCCCAGACCCCTGCGTCCTGGCCCGACTCGAGTGCCCACGAGAGGCAGTCGGCGGTCACCGGGCAGCGGTTGCAGACGAGCTTCGCGTCGGCGATCTGGGCGATGGCCGGTCCGCTGGTCCCCACGGGGAAGAACAGCTCCGGGTCCTCATCGCGACAGATTGCATTGTGACGCCAGTCCATGTGCGTGCTCCTTCGATTTCGCGCGTGTGTGATCGCGCCGGTTGTCACTTGTCGTTCATCTGTGCGTACTCAATGTTTCCGCACTGTTGCTTGTGAATGCTTTCACGAATCACGATGAAGTCAATGGTGTCGCGTTAACACGTGGGCAATGTCACTGCGACAACGGGGGTCCGTGGCGAACTCCCTGCACCGTTGTACTACTGTCGGGAACATCCTGCGCTGTCTTCACGACATTCATGCAGAAACTCACACCCTCGAACCGTGTCGGTCTGCGCTCGTGTCGGCTCAGGCGGACAGCGGTGGTGCGACGACCTCGAGTCGGTCGCTTACACACCCGAACGCCGCGGTCGTCGCCTTGCCGACATAGTCGCCGTCCATCTGCACGTCCATCGGGGCGCGCGCGGTCAGGCGCACCGACGCGACGTCGTCGTCGGTCAGGACGTGCCGCGCGTGGGGCTTTCGACCGGTGAGCAGCTGGGTGAAGATGCCGAGGTTGCGCGTGACACTCATCGACGAGGACGCGAAGACGCCGAGACCGCATTCGTAGGTGGTGTCGGGATTGGTCCACACCGGCCGCGGGCCGATGAAGGTCCACGGGTTGGCGTTGCAGACGAAGACGAAGTGGACGTCGTCGATGGTGTCGCGACCGGGCAGTGACACCGACAGCTGCGGTGGGCGACGGGACGCGCTGATGAAACGGCGCACCGTGGTCGCGATGTAGCGTGCGTCGCTGGCCGGTTTCCCCGCGTTGCGCTGGTCCTCGATCGAGGCCACCACCTCCGCGTCGACACCCATCCCCGCGTTGAACAGGAACCACCGGCCCGACGCGGCGGCGGGGGAGGGCGTGGACCCCGGGCGCTTCGGGGCCTCGGCGGAGAGGTGACCGAGGCTGATCCGGCGCCGTGACCGCTCGGCAAGCAACGTCAGCAACTGCGCCGTCGCCTTCATGGGGTCCGGGTCGATGCCCAGCGAACGCGCGAACACGTTCGCGCTGCCGCCGGGGATGACGGCCAGGGCCGGCGCCGGGTTCGGACCGATCGGGTCGCCGGGGGCGTCGAGCAGGCCGTTGACGACCTCGTTCACCGTGCCGTCGCCGCCGTGGACGATCACGATCGGGCAGCCCTGCGCCCGGGCGCGGGCCGCGATCTCCCCGGCGTGGCCGCGGTGGGTCGTCAGCTCGACCGAGAGATCGATCTTCGCCGAGAGGGTGTCGGCCAGCGCGTCGCGCCCCGCGTCGGTGGTCGACGTCGCGAACGGGTTGACGATCAGCAGGGCACGCACGATCTGCAGAGCCTAGAGGGTGCCGCGAGGGGGGACACAATCGTCGGGGGCCGCGACACCGCCGCCGATCGGCGGCCTCTCGTCGTGGGCGCCCGACGAACTACGCTGGACCGGTGAGTCGTACACCTGCCGAGCGTCGTCCGGACACCGGTCCCCCCACCGCCGTGCGGCGCGCCGGCGTGGTGGTCGCGCTCGAGGGCGTCGTGGCCGTGGTCATCGCGATCGTGCTCGCCGTCCACGGCGCCACCGGGGCCGACGAGAGCTTCATCAGCAGTTACGGAACGGCCGGATGGTTCGCGATCCTCGGCTCGGGTGTGGTGGCCGGCGGCGTCGCGCTGTGCACCGGCCGACGGTGGGGTCGCGCCATCGCGGTGGTCGCACAGATCCTGCTGATCCCCGTCGCCTTCGCGTTGCTCACCGACAGCGGTCAGCCCTGGCTCGGTGCGCCGCTGCTCGTGGTGGTGGTCATCGTGCTGGGTCTGCTGTTCTCGCCGAAGTCGGTCCGCTGGCTCGCCGACGACTACGCCCCCGATGCGGAGCCCCCGAAGGACTGACACCGCCGCTGAGACCGTAGGTGGTGCTGACTGGGTGGAAACTGCCGTAGATCACGTGAGCCACGGTTGCTGACTGTGTGGAAACGGCCGCCGACTGTCCTGGCGGTGCTGACTGTGTGGAAACGGTCGTCGAGTGTGCTGACGGCGTCACGCGCGCCGACGACGAGACAACGCACACTCGGCGTCCGGCTTCCGCACCGTCAGCGGCAGTAGAACGCAACCAGCCACCCGAAATACACTCACGCTCAACACTATTCACCAAAATCAATCACCCACACCTCGAACACGCGTGCTAGAATAGACGTACAGTCACACCTGGGGAGGGGGACAGCCGGTGAGCGATCTCGTAGCAAAATACGCTGCCCTGCAGGACCTCCTCGACGAGATCGCGAAAGAGACCTCAGACGCCCACGACGACGAGACCGTCGCACAACTGTCCATCACTCACGAAACCGTTGTCCGCCAGTTCGAGTCCATCGGCAATCGGCGGATTCTCGAGGTCTCCGACCGCGACGCCCACCGGACCGTGGGATGCGTGACCGTCACCGAGTTCCTGCAGACGAAGCTGCGGATCACCCACCCCAAGAAGCGCCTTCAAGCCGTCCGAGCGTTGGAACCCATGCACGCGATGACCGGCGAGAAACTGCCGCCGGTGTGCCCGAACACGGCGCGAGAGTTGGCTGCCGGAACGATCGGGCCCGATCACGTTCACGCGGTCCTCGACGTGATGAAGAAGATCCCCTCGGCCGTTGATGCAGAACAGCGGGCGGGGGCCGAGGAAGTTCTGGCCGAATTCGCGACCACACTCACGCCCAAAGAGATCACCGCCGCCGGCGTCCGGATCCTGGCGCACCTCGATCCCGACGGAACACTGACCGACGACCGCGATCGCGCCCGGAATCGGAAACTGAACCTCGGGTGCCAGGACTCGCAGTTGATGTCGAAACTCACCGCGACGCTGGATCCGATCACCCGCGCACTGTTCGACGTGGTGTTGGCGAAGTGGGCCGCGCCGGGGATGAACAACCCCGACGACGAGCTGTCCCCGATCGGTGACGGCAGTGACATCGACTCCAACCTCCTCCGCGAAGCTGCGGATCGGGACCATCGATCGCAGAGTCAGCGGAACCACGACGCGTTGAAGGCTTTGCTGGATGTCGCGGTGAACGGTGGGCTCCTCGGTGGGTCGCATCGCGGGTTGCCGCCCCAGATCATCGTGTCCATCACCGACGCACAACTTCGTGAGCACGCCGGTGTAGCGCGCACCGCCACCGGCACCGACTTGCCGATCAGCGACGTGATCACACTGGCCGCCGACGCGCAGCCCCACCTCGCGGTGTTCAGCGATGTCACAGGCGAACCGTTGTTCTTCGGCCGCGGCCGGCGTCTCGCGTCGCAGGCGCAGCGGTTGATGGCCTTCGCCCAGTACAGGGGCTGCAGCAAAGACGACTGCGCGACACCGTTCGCCCACACCGAAATGCACCACGCCGACGCCGATTGGGCCGACGGCGGACTCACCGACGCCACAGACATGGCACCCGCCTGCGGACGCCACAACCGGGCCGTCGGTCCCGAACCCCACCAATGGGCCACCGAGAAGATCACCGACGGCCCCGACCGCGGCCGCTACGGGTGGCGACGCAACACCGACCCACCCGACCAGCTCCGCGCCAACCACCTACACCGCATCGACGAACTGCTGCACCCGCATTCGCCAGACACCGACGAGGCACCATCGCCACCGGTCCTCGACATCGAACATCAGCTGGTGGCCGAGCGGCTCCCGCGTGCCCCGCGCGTCGACATCGTCTGGCCGAGGCACCCCATCGACTACGCGGCCTGAGTCAGCCCAGGGGGCGCGTCGGCCGACCCGCGTCGACATAGTCGGCGCTGCGGTAGCCGGTGATTCCCAGTGCGGTGAGTTGACGGGACTCGCCGTCGAACCCGAGGACGGCGATCGACGCGGGCAGCATCGTGAAGTGGCGTCCGCGCGCGATCGGCGAGCCGATCCAGCGCGCCAGCAACGACCGCGAGAAGTGCCCGTGCGTCACCACCACGACGTCGCCGTGGTCGAGCAGCGGGGTGAGCTTCTCGATGACGGTGTCGACGCGGTCGCTCATCTCGTCGGGCGACTCGCCGTCGGGGCCGCCGTCGGCGAACACCGTCCAGCCGGGGTCGGTCTCGTGGATCTGCGGGCTGGTCAGTCCCTCGTAGTCGCCGTAGTCCCACTCCACGAGCAGCGGTTCGACTGTGTCGACGTGCAGTCCGGCGAGCTCGGCGGTGCGGCGGGCGCGCAACCGCGGGGAGCTGAAGACCTGGGGGTCGGTGAGCGACAACTCCTCCACCCGACCGGCCAGGCTGCGGGCCTGCTCGACGCCGGTGTCGGTGAGGTCGATGTCGCTGGAACCGGTGTGCTTACCGCTCTTGGACCACTCGGTCTCGCCGTGTCGGATGACGATGAGTCGATGCGTCGCTGTGGCCACGCCGTCATCCTCCCACCGCCGCCGCGTCGCGACGTCGGGGGCATATCCTCATCTCACGAGCCGCCGCAGAGAACGTGCGCGGTGCGCACACACGGCCATCGCCACGAGGCCACCGAGGGGAATGGGACAGTCATGATCATCCTGCACACCGATCGGGCCCTCCGATGAGCAAGATCCTCGCCGTCGCGAATCAGAAGGGTGGCGTCGCGAAGACCACCACCGTCGCCTCCATCGGCGCCGCTCTCGCCGCGATGGACCTGTCGGTGCTGGTGGTCGACCTCGATCCGCAGGGATGTCTCACCTTCTCCCTCGGCCACGACCCCGACCACCTCGAGGTGTCGGTGCACGAGGTGCTGCTCGGCGAGAGCGACATCGTCGACGCGCTGGTGTCCACCGACGACGGCATGACCCTGTTGCCCGCGACGATCGATCTCGCCGGCGCCGAAGCCCTGCTGCTGATGCGGCCGGGACGCGAATACGCGCTCAAGCGCGCGCTGGCGCAGGTCACGCAGGACTACGACGTGATCCTGCTCGACTGCCCGCCGTCGCTCGGGGTGCTCACCCTCAACGGTCTCACCGCCGCCGACGAGGTCGCCGTACCGCTGCAGTGCGAGACCCTCGCCCACCGCGGGGTGGGTCAGCTGCTGCGTACGGTCACCGAGGTCCAGCAGATCACCAACCCGGCGCTCACGCTGCTCGGTGTGATCCCCACGCTCTACGACTCGCGCACCACACACAGTCGTGACGTGCTGGCCGACGTCTCCGACCGCTACGAGATGCCGGTGCTGAGCCCGCCGATCCCGCGCACCGTGCGGTTCGCCGAAGCGTCCGCGTCGGGCGCGACGGTGATGACCGGGCGCAAGAACAAGGGATCGCAGGCCTACCGCGAACTCGCCGACAACCTGTGGCAGCACTGGGATGGCGGCAAGGCGCTCGCCACCCTCGAGACCGCGGTATAGCGCCTAGCTCCCGATCAACATGTGCACGGCGCCGCCGTAGAACATCGCGACGTCGTCGCCGATGGGCGAGAGCGTGACCGTGCCACCGCTGTATCCCGGGCGTGCCAGGGCGATCGTGCGAGACTGCCGTCCGGTGGCCGCCTCGAGCACGGTGATCCCCGACGGTCCGGGCACGATGAGGTCGGTTCCCATGGCCGCGGCCGGTCCGAGGGTGCCCGGCACCTGGTAGCGCGGGGTGAGAGCCGAGGCGTCGAGGATGACGGTGCCCTTGCCCGTGAAGAACGACAGCAGGCCGTCGCTGCGGACGGGGACCGAGTCGGCGGGTGCCTGCGCGTCACCTAGCACCTCGTGCGAACTGCTCAGCACCGCGCCGGTGGTGAACACCTGGATCTGCGGGCCACCGGTGCCGCCGGAGATGGCGCCACCGGAACCGAGGTACACCGCGACCGACGACGACGACACCGCGACCACGCGAGGCGGCGGTGACGCGGTGCCGCTGGTGATGATCCGCGACCCGAGCTGTTTGACCTTCTCGTCCTTGTCCTGGGCGGCGGAGAAGACCGACAGGCGGTATCCCGGTTCGTCGCCGCACCGTTCGATGACCGCGATCTGGTCGGCTCCGGTGGCGCTGGACGACATCCGGCATCCCGCGCGGGGCTGGGTGCCCGGTTTCACCGGCGCCGAGACGCGGCCGTACTCGACGCCGCGCACCAGGGTCGACCCCCAGGACTCGAGGCGCGTCGGACCCTGGGAGACGACGTAGTCGGCGTTCGCGGACAGCGTGATCTTGTCGTCGGCGTCGCTGCTGCGGGTGTCGGCGCGGTGGCCGTCGTCGGGGTCGAGTGAGGTGACCTCACCGCACCCGCGGCTGTTCCGGTACACCGCGACGACACCGGGGGAAGCCTCCCAGCCGGCGATCGCGCCGCACAGGTCGAGGTTGCGTCGATAGCTCCACCGCACCGTCCCGGTGGCCGGGTCATGGGCCTCGACGGTGCCGCGGTCGGCGGTGACGACCGCACTGTCGGTCACGATCGCGGTGGTGCTCGCGCCCGAGGGTGCCGACCATCCCTCGGTGAAGCCGGCCGGGACGACCGCGGCCGGGGTGACCGCGGTCAGCGGGACCCCCGCCTGGTCGGAGGTGGTGTGCCGGGACGGACTGACGTACCAGATGACCGCGGCGACGACGATCACCACGACGACGATCAGCGCGCTGATCGCCAGGTCGAGGCGGGTGCGCCGCTCAGGTCGGATCGGTCCCCGCGGGGAACCGCCCGGGGGCGTCTGGGTGTCGGTCCGGGCGCCGCTCACTGCTCGGCGGAACCCGCAGACGTCGATTCGCTGGCCGCGGCGTTCGACGAACCCGAACCACCGCGGCCGCGACGACGCCGGCGACGCGGCTTGGTGCCGCCCGCGGTGTCACCGTCACCCGATGCGCTCGAGGTCGCCGAGGCACTCGACGAGGCCGACTCAGCCGACTCGGTCTCGGCCTGCGCGGTGGCCGAGGCCATCGCCGCGCCGCCCGAACGGGTCCGGCGGCGCTGACGGTCGGCACGCGGCTCACGCCTCTCCCGCGGCTCACGCCTCTCGCCGCGCGCGGCCCGCTCGTCCTCGGAGGGCTTCGCGCCGGGGACGCGGCCGGTGGCGTCGGCGGGGATGTTCAGATCGGTGCGGAGGTGCTCGGAGCTCGAGTAGGTCTCGACGGGCTCGGGCATGCCGAGTCCGAGCGCCTTGTCGATGGCCGCCCACTTGTGCAGCTCGTCCCAGTCGACGAGCGTCACCGCGATGCCGGTGCGTCCGGCGCGACCGGTACGGCCGATGCGGTGGACGTAGGCCTTCTCGTCCTCGGGGCACTGGTAGTTGATGACGTGGGTGACGTCGTCGATGTCGATGCCACGGGCGGCGACGTCGGTCGCCACGATCACGTCGATGCTGCCGTCGCGGAACCGTCCGAGGGCCTTCTCGCGGGCGACCTGACCGAGATCGCCGTGCACGGCTCCGACCTTGAAGCCGCGCTCGCCCAGATCGTCGGCCACCTTCTGCGCCGTGCGCTTGGTGCGGGTGAAGATCATCGTGGCGCCGCGACCCTCGGCCTGCAGGATGCGCGCGACCACCTCGGCCTTGTCGAGGGCGTGGGCACGGTAGGCGTGCTGGGTGGTGCGTTCGTGGACCGCCGAGTCGCCGGCGTGCTCGGCGCGGATGTGCGTCGGCCGGTTGAGGAACGTGCGGGCCAGGGTGACGATCGGGCCCGGCATGGTCGCCGAGAACAGCATCGTCTGGCGGGCGTCGGGCAGGGCCCGCATGATGCGCTCGATGTCGGGCAGGAACCCGAGGTCGAGCATCTCGTCGGCCTCGTCGAGGACGAGGATCTGCACCTTGCCGAGGATGAGGTGGCCCTGCTGGGCCAGGTCGAGCAGACGGCCGGGGGTGCCGACGACGACGTCGACACCGGCCTGGAGGTCGGCTATCTGCGACTCGTAGGGACGACCGCCGTAGATCGAGGCGATCGACAGCTTGCGCGGCGGGTTGGGCTGCGGGTCGACGTCGATGTTCGCGCCGGCCACCTGGAGATCACCGGTGACCTGGATGCACAGCTCGCGGGTGGGGACGATGATCAGTGCGCGCGGCGTGCCGTCGAGGGGACGCAGCGGTCCGGTCGACCCGGGGGCGACCTGGGTGATGCGGTGGATCAGCGGGACGCCGAAGCCGAACGTCTTGCCCATGCCGGTGCGGGCCTGGCCGATGAGGTCGTCACCGGCGAGCGCCAGGGGCAGGGTCAGTTCCTGGATGGCGAAGGTGTGGGTCTTGCCGTCGGCGGCCAGTGCGGCGACGATCTCGTCGCTGACGCCGAGCTCGGCGAAGGTGGGGGCCACATGGGTCTCGGTGTCGACGACGGTGGTCTGCGGACCGTCGGCGTCGGGCGTCTCGGCGATGACGACGACCGGGTCGGTGGGAGCGGTGGTCTCGCTGTGGGTATGGCTGTCGGTACTGATGATGGGTGCCTTCCGATGTCGCGGAGCACGCACGAAAAGGCTTCACACCGCCACAGGCGACGAACGCGGTGGGCGGGAGCCGAAAAGTGTTTCGCGGCTCGAGATCGGGCAAGAAGTGCGCGCACATTACTGGGGACGCGCGGGCGGGGCGCCGCCGAGTGGCAGCGCCTGCACTGCACGTCGCCTTCGATGGTACGTGGTGAGGGGTGTCGACCACGCATCGGTGCCGGTCACGGGGGCCCGTCGCGGGTTGACCGCGTCGCCTACGATCGGCGCATGGCCGACCATCCCGTGACCCAGACCACTGTGACGCCCACCTCCGCGACACCCGCTTCGGGCGGCCTGCCCCCGTCGACCGCCGACCTCGCGCCGACCCACATCGCCGACGACGCTCAGCTGCCGCCGCTGCCCGACGACCACCCCGGGATCACGTCGTTGTTCGGGGTGCTGCTCGCGGGTGAGATCGCGGCGTTCTACCGGTTGACCGCGGAATCGCAGATGGCGCCCGACATCCGCGGGCGGGTGGCGATGGCACAGATGGCCGGGGCCGAGATGGCCCACTTCGAGGTGCTGGCCGCCGAACTCGTGCGTCGAGGGCGAGATGTGGTCGACACGGTGGCGCACTACGCGCCGATCCTCGACCGATACCACGGGTCGACGACGCCCAATTCGTGGTTGGAGTCGATGGTGAAGGCGTACATCGGTGACGGTCTGGCCGCGGACTTCTACCTCGAGGTCGCCCACACCCTTCCCGGCGACGCGGAGGGCATCGTGCAGGATGTGATGGCCGAGACCGGTCACTCCGAGTTCGCGTGCGCCGAGGTGCGTGCGGCCGTCGCCGCCGATCCGTCGCTGACCTCACCGCTGCGGCTCTGGGGGCGGCGCCTGCTGGGCGAGGCGATCACGCAGGCCCAGCACGTGTTGGCCTCCGAGGAGGACCTGACGGGACTGCTGTTCAGCGAGGCGTCGGACTTCACACGCATCTCCACGTTCTTCGAGTCGATCCAGGACCGCCACGCCGCCCGGATGCAGGAACTCGGACTGGGCTGAGCCCGGCCCCACCTCGTCCCGCTCCGGCTTCTCCGCCGTCCGTTTCCGCCCACAGCGGAGCCGCTGCGGTGCGGGGTCGGCGCTCCACTAGCCTTGGCGTCGAAGGCGCCCGACATCGACAGCAGGAGGACAACCGTGACGGTTGACGTGAAGATCGGCATCACCGACAGCCCGCGCGAGCTGGTGGTGCAGACCGAGCAGACCAGTGACGACGTCCACGCCGCCGTCGAGGCCGCGCTGTCGGGCAAGGAGGCGCTGCTGCGTCTCACCGACGAGAAGGGTGCGCGATTCCTGGTGCCGGTCACCAAGATCGCCTACGTCGAGGTCGGCACCTCCGAGCGTCCGCGCGTCGGATTCGGCGCCAAGAACAGCTGACGTCACAGACGTCGTGAATGCGCCGGATCCCGACGCCTCTCGTGTGCAAGTCGGATTCGGCGCCAAGAACAGCTGACGTCACAGACGTCGTGAATGCGCCGGATCCCGACGCCTCTCGTGTGCAAGTCGGATTCGGCGCCAAGAACAGCTGACGTCAGGCCTCGCTGACGCCGCCCTCGAGAAGCGGCACGTGTGACAGCCCGCCCCACAGCAGTTCGACCGTCGTCTCCACGGCGTCGCGCTTGCTGATGGGGCGTTTGGCGTCGAGCCAGTAGCGGGCGTTGACCTGGCTGGCGCCGACGAGCCCGGCGGCGAGCATCCGCGACCGGTAGGGGTCGAGACCGGAGTCGTGCATGACGAGTCCGTAGACCGCGTCGACGCAGGCCTCGGTGGCGCTCTCCACGCGGCGGATCGCGGCGGGGTCGAGGGCGTCGGATTCGAAGATCAACCGGTAGCCCTGGTGGTCCTGGTCGATGAAGTCGAAGAACGCCCCGACCGCCGACCGCACGCGCTGCTTGTTGTCGGTCGTCGTCTCGAGCGCCTTGCGCACCTCGGAGACGAGCGACTCCGCGTGCTCCTCGAGCACCGCGAGGTACAGATCGAGCTTTCCGGGGAAGTGTTGGTAGAGAACGGGTTTGCTGACCCCGGCGTGGACCGCGATCTCGTCCATGCCCGCCGAGTGGTAGCCGCGCTCGACGAAGATCTCGCTGGCGGCGTCGAGCAGTTGCACGCGTCGGGCGCTGCGCGGCATACGGGTGTTGCGGCGACCGGCGTCGCCGCGGGTGCGGCCGGGGGCAGCGTGCACCGACGAGTCGACGGGTACACGATCAGCGGCGCCTGGCATGGGTAGACCCTACGCGTCACCCCCTCGAGGTGAGGCATGCTGTAGTGGTGTCGACCACCGATCGGACACCGTCCGTACCGCGTTCGCTGCGCGACCTGCTCGCACCGCTCGATCGCACGACCCCGCTGTGGCCGGGGGAGCAGGTGACGGCATCGGGATGGCGCATCCACCTGCGACGTGTGCCCCGTCCGGGCCCGACCCCCTCCGGTTCCGGTGACGCGGGCGTCGATGCCCCGGTCGGCCGGGCGCTGTATGTGCACGGACTCGGCGGGTCGTCGTTGAACTGGACCGATCTCGGTGAGGTGTTGGCCCCGGTGCTCGACGGGTACGCGATGGACCTGCCCGGGTTCGGGTTCTCCGATCCGCCGCCGGGCGGCGACTACTCGCTCACGGCCATGACCGACTCGGTGATCGCGGTGCTCGAGCACCTCGGGGGCGCCCACCTGGTCGGCAACTCCCTCGGCGGGGCGATCGCCTCCCGCGTCGCGGCCCAGCGGCCCGACCTCGTCACCACCCTCACCCTCATCTCGCCGGCGTTCCCGGATCTGCGGCCGCGGATCAAGCGCCTGTCGTTCGTGCCGCTGACCCTGGCGACGGTCCCGCGGGTCGGGCCCGCGGTGTTCGGCTACCTGGGCCGGGTGCATGCCGAACGGCAGGTGGCACAGACGCTGCGCGAGATCATGGTGCGTCCGCAGGTCCTCGGGCCCACTCGGATCGCGCAGGCCGTCGAGCACGCGGTCGATCGCGCCGAGCTCCCGTGGGCGCCGGCGGCGTTGTCGGGCAGCCTCAACGCCCTGGTCGCGAGCTGGCTGTGGATGTCGGGCCGGGACCACTGGCGGCGCGCCCGCATGATCACCTCGCCGACGCTGGTGATGTGGGGCGGCCGCGACAAGCTCGTGAGCGCGGCCATCGCACCGCGCGTCATCCGCACCATCGAGGGGTCGCGGTTGGTGATGTTCGGCGCCGTCGGGCACGTGTGCCAGATGGAGATCCCGCTGGAGACGGCGCGGGAGATCGCCCGCCACGTCGAGATCGCCGATCCCGCCTCGCTGGTGGCCTGCTGACAATCAGGACACCTGGGTGAACGAGGACGTGTGCACGTGGCCGCGCATCCCGGGAACGCTCGCCGAGCTGTGAGATGGTGAAACACGTGAGTGCGCCAGGCGGGGGAGGACCGCCCAGATCCGGAGCGGGATTCGGTGGACCCGACCCGCGAGATGCGCCCATGAGCGGCGCCCCGGGGCCCGGGCACCCTTCTGTTCCCGACTCCTTTGCGCCCCATCCGTCGGGCCCGCTGCCCGCGGGTCGTATGCCGCCGCAGTACGCGCCCCCCGGGAATGCGTCGCCGCCGATTCGCCCGTCGTCGCGGGAACGCTCTTCTCGTACTGCGAGTGGGCGGGGTTCGAATGGGCGGGGCCGGCCGCAGCGCGACGTGCGCCACGATCTGCTCGCCGACGCCCCGTACGACCGCCCGACCGCACCCCGACCCGACCGCCGACCGATCGCGCGCCAGGTGGCCGAACGCGGCCGGCCCGGCGACGATCAGCCGCTGCGCGCGCACTGGGATCCGACGGCCGAGGAC
This sequence comes from Williamsia herbipolensis, assembly GCF_000964005.1. Classification (GTDB taxonomy): domain Bacteria; phylum Actinomycetota; class Actinomycetes; order Mycobacteriales; family Mycobacteriaceae; genus Williamsia_A; species Williamsia_A herbipolensis. The sequence continues at coordinate 4,647 of NZ_JXYP01000024.1, read as the reverse complement.
CCGCGCGGCCGGCGGGGTCCGCGTCCGGAGCGCCGCAAGCGCACCCGGATCGGTGCCTTCGTCGCGACCTACGGCTGGCGGGCCTATGCGCTGCCCGTCCTCGCGATACTCACCGTGGTGCTCGTGGCGGTGACCCTCACCGGCACCCCGTCGTCGCCCACCCCGGCCGCACCGGCGCCCGACGCCGCCTCGCGCAACACCGACGTCAACTCCGAGACCTCGCCGATCGGCGCGCCGACCGGTGACGCCGCCGCGGCCACGCTGCCCGCGGGTCAGCTGCCCGATGGCGGATCGTTCACCACCAACGGCGCGAAATCGTGGCGCGTGGTGCCCGGCACCACCGGGGTCGTGGGCACCGCGCCGCGGGTGTACACCTACACCGTCGAGGTCGAGAACGGCCTCGCACCCGCCGATTACGGCAGCGACGCGATCTTCGCGAAACTCGTCGACACCACGCTGGCCAACCCGAAGAGCTGGATCGGTGGCGGCAAGGTGTCGTTCCGGCGGATCGAGACCGGCACCCCCGACTTCCGGGTGTCGCTGACCTCGACCGGCACGACCCGCGAGCTGTGTGGGTACCAGATCAAGCTCGAATCCTCCTGCTACTACCCGCCCGAGGCGCGCGTGACCCTCAACGAGGCGCGATGGGTACGCGGCGCGGTGTCGTATCAGGGTGACGATCTGCTGTACCGCCAGTACGCGATCAATCACGAGATCGGTCACGCGATCGGCTTCGAGAAGCATCAACCGTGTGGCCAGGAGGGCGCGTTGGCCCCGGTGATGATGCAGCAGAGCTTCGGCGTCGCCAACAGCGACATCATGGCGATCGACCCGGACATGCAGGCCGACCGTGATCTGGTGTGCCGGGCCAATCCCTGGCCGTTCCCCGGTAGCTGAGCGGCGTAGCGTCTGCGGTGATCATGGCGACCACCGGAACCTCCCAGATGCCCCCCTCGCAGACCCCTCTGCCGCCGCTCGTCGAACCGGCCGCGGAACTGACGCGCGCCGAGGTCGCGCGGTACAGCAGGCACCTGATCATCCCCGACATCGGGATGACCGGGCAGCGACGGTTGAAGAACGCCCGGGTACTGGTCATCGGGGCAGGCGGACTCGGTTCGCCGGCGCTGCTCTACCTCGCCGCCGCGGGCGTCGGCACACTCGGGATCGTCGAGTTCGACGACGTCGAGGAGTCGAACCTGCAGCGTCAGGTCATCCACGGACAATCCGATGTCGGGCGGTCGAAGGCGGCGAGTGCCCGTGACTCCATCGCCGAGATCAACCCGTTCGTCACCGTCGAACTGCACGAGCACCGTCTCGAGGCCGACCACGCGGTGGCCCTGTTCGAGCGGTACGACCTGATCGTCGACGGCACCGACAACTTCGCGACGCGCTATCTGGTGAACGACGCCGCCGTGCTGGCGCGCAAACCGTATGTGTGGGGGTCGATCTACCGCTTCGAGGGACAGGCGTCGGTGTTCTGGGAGGACGCCCCCGACGGTCGCGGGCTGAACTATCGCGACCTCTACCCGCAGGCCCCGCCGCCGGGAACGGTGCCGTCGTGCGCCGAGGGTGGCGTCCTCGGGATCCTGTGTGCCTCCGTCGGTTCCATCATGGGAACCGAGGCCGTCAAGCTCATCACCGGCATCGGGCAGACGCTGCTGGGTCGGCTGATGATGTACGACGCCCTCGCCATGGAGTACCGGACCATCCGCATCCGCAAGGATCCCGAGGCCGAGCCGATCACCGAACTGGTCGACTACGAGGCGTTCTGCGGCATCGTCGCCGACGAGGGCGCGACCACCACCGGTTCGGAGATCGACGCAGCGGAACTCGGCCGGCTCCTCGACGCGGGTGAGCCGATCGCCCTGATCGACGTCCGCGAGCCCGTCGAGTGGGACATCGTCCACATCGACGGCGCGACCCTGATCCCGCTGGGGGAGTTGGTCTCCGGCGAGGCGCTGGCCGCGCTGCCGCAGGACCGGCCGACCGTGCTCTACTGCAAGACCGGTATCCGATCGGCCGAGGCACTGGCGGTGTTGCGCCGCGCCGGTTTCGCCGACGCGCGCCACCTGCGCGGCGGGATCACGGAGTGGGCGCGACAGACCGACCCGTCGATGCCGGTCTACTGATCGTGGCCACACCCACGCCCGAGGGTTCCCCGCCGGACGGTGCCCCGTCGGCCGGCGCGTCGGTGGAGTTCTCGTCGGCGCGTGGGCGCTGGGTGGTGGCGTGTGCCGTGCTCGGGTCGTCGATGGTGTTGCTCGACTCGACGGTGGTCAACGTCGCGCTGCCGCGCATCGCCGACGATTTCGATGTCGGGCTCGCGCCCCTGCAGTGGACCGTCACCGCCTACATGTTGACGCTGTCGGCGCTCATCCTGCTGGGCGGATCGCTGGGTGATCGACTCGGCCGTCGACGGGTGTTCGTCGTCGGCGTGATCGGTTTCGCCGGTGCCTCGCTGCTGTGCGGACTGGCGCCGAATGTGGAGGTGCTCGTCGGTGCGCGCGGCCTGCAGGGGATCGGCGGCGCGCTGCTGACACCCGGGTCGCTCGCGATGATCCAGTCGTCGCTGCGCCCCGGCGACCGGGCCCGGGCGATCGGTACCTGGTCGGGCCTCGGGGGCGTCGCCGCGGCCCTCGGCCCGTTCCTCGGAGGGTGGTTGGCCGACGGTCCCGGCTGGCGGTGGGCGTTCCTCATCAACGTCCCGGTCGCCGCGGTGTGCGTCGCCGTGGCCGTACGTCACGTGCCCGAGACGCGGGATCCGCACGCGTCGAAGCACTTCGACATCGTCGGGGCCGTGCTCGGTGCGGTCGCCCTCGCCGGCGCCACGTGGGCCCTGATCCGGGCCGCGGACGGGGGCCGCGCGGTCGAGGTCGCCGTGGTGGGGGTCGTCGCGGTGGCGGCGGGTGTCGCGTTCGTGATGGTGGAGCGTCGAGAACCCGAACCGATGGTGCCGCCGACCCTGTTCGCATCGCGGCCGTTCACCGTCATCAACGTGATGACGTTCGCGGTGTACGCCGCCTTCGGTGGCTATTTCTTCATCGTCGCGTTGCAGCTGCAGGTCGTCGCCGGCTACTCGGCGTTCTGGGCCGGTGCCGCGCTCACCCCGGGCACCCTCCTGATGCTGCTGTTCTCTGCGCGGTCGAGCGCGTTCGCGGCCCGGGTCGGCGCGCGGGGTCCGCTCACCGTCGGCGCCCTCCTGTGCGCGGCGGGGCTGCTGTTGATGCTGCGGATCGGTCCGCACGCCTTCTATCCGACCGACGTGTTGCCCGGCGCGGCGACCCTCGGCGTCGGGATGGTGTTGCTGGTGGCGCCCCTCACCTCGACGGTGCTGGCCGCGGTGGCCGATGACCACGCCGGTCTGGCGAGCGGGGTGAACAACGCCGTCGCCCGCGCCGCCGGATTGCTGTCGGTCGCCGCGATCCCGCTGATCACCGGCACCCCGGCCGATGCCGGACTCGGACCGGCCTTCGATGACACCTTCGACCGCGCGGTGCCGGTGTTCGCCGGTGCCCTCGTGATCGCAGCGCTGCTGGCGTTCGTCGGCCTGCGTCCGACCGGCTCGAGGGTCGATCGGTCGCGACGAGCCGGACGGGCGATGCCCGCGACTCCGAACACGGCCGACCCGCACCTCCCCGGTTAGCAGGCGCGAGGTCGGTAATCTCAGGACCGTGAATGCCCCCGATCCGCCCGAACACGTCATCGCGACGTTCGGTCTCGCCGGATCGACCCCCATCGCCCTCACCCGCGAGTGGGAGGGCGGCTGGCGCATCGGCGAGGTGGTGCTGTCGCTGGTGCCCGACCACGCACGCGCCGCGTGGTCGGCGAAGATCCGCGAGGACCTCTACGTCGACGGCGTGCGCGTCGCCCGTCCGCTGCGCGGCACCGATGGTCGCTACGTGGTCTCGGGCTGGCGTGCCGACACCTACATCGCCGGATCGCCCGAGCCCCGTCACGACGAGGTCGTGTCGCTCGCCAACCGCCTGCACCAGGTGACCGCCGATCTCGAGCGCCCGCGCTTCCTGCTGCAACCACCGGCACCGCCCTACACCGACGTCGACGTGTTCAACGCCGCCGACCGCGCCGCGTGGGAGGACACCCCGCTGCGCTCGGCCCGTGCGGCCGGCTTCGGCGAGCCGACGTCGCCCGACGGGGTGAAGAGCATCGAGATGCTCAAAACCCTTGCCACCCTGCGTAAGCCGATCGAGTCACCGTCGCAGCTGGTGCACGGCGACCTCTTCGGCACCGTGCTGTTCGCGGGCGCGGCCGCGCCGGGCATCACCGATCTCGTGCCGTACTGGCGACCCGCCCCGTGGGCCGCGGCCGTCGTGGTCGTCGATGCGTTGGCCTGGGGCGGGGCCGACGAGGACCTCGTCTCCCGCTGGGCCGATCAGCCCGAGTGGCCGCAGATGATGTTGCGAGCGCTCATGTTCCGGCTGGCAGTACACGCCCTGCACCCGCGGTCGTCGTCGGGCGCGCTCGCCGGACTGTCCCACGTCGTCGACGTGGTGCGGTTGCTGCTCTAGTTGTACTGACCCGAGACGTTGGTCGAGTGGCTGTGACACGTCAATCTGAGTGATGACGCGGGAGGGCCTCCTGCGGTGGAGTGGAACTGCCTAGGTATCCGCTCGTCCCTCAGGAGGCCCT
>NZ_JXYP01000033.1 GCF_000964005.1 Williamsia herbipolensis | reverse complement strand
ACACGAGGGCCTCCTGAGGGACGAGCGGATACCTAGGCAGTTCCACTCCACCGCAGGAGGCCCTCCCGCGTCATCACTCAGATTGACGTGTCACAGCCACTCGACCAACGTCTCGGGTCAGTACAACTAGGTCCGGGCCGAGCGGAGCACGACGACGGTCGCGAAGCCGGGATCGCTCGCGCCGTGCAGGCGTGCTCCGCCCTCGACCACCTGCTGGAGGTAGGCGACTGCGTCGGCGGTGATCTCCTCACCGGGTAGGAGCGTCGGGACCCCCGGCGGGTATGCGGCGACCGCCTCGCAGGAGATGCGGCCGATGGCGTCGGCGATCGCGACCCGCTCCGACGCCCCCAGGAACGCGGCGCGCGGCGAGACCGACACCCCGTGACCGAAGATCCCCGTCCCCGCGGACAGGGGGCGCGTCGTCACCCCCGGCCGCGCCAGACGGGTGACCGCCTCCTCGATGTCGCCGGCCAGTCGCCGCAAGGCGGGTGCCGAGTCGCCGAGTCCCACCACCAGCACGATGGTCGCCTGCATCGGCAGCTCGACGTGGACGTCGTAGCTGCGGCGCAGTTCATCGGCGATCTCGTATCCGGTGCAACCGGTTCCGCGGACGTCGAGCACGATGCGCAGCGGATCGTAGGCATGCACCCCCATCCGCCCGACCAGTCGCTGGTCCACCAGGTCGACACCCGGGATCGTGCGCAGTTTGGCGTGGGCGAGTTCGATCGCCTCGAGCGTCTCGTGCAGCAGCTGCTCGCCGTGCATCGACAGTTGCCGTCGGGCGCTGTCGAGGGAGGCGATCAGCAGCGACGACGGGCTGGTGCTGCGCAGCAGGCGCAACACCCGGGCCAGTGCGTCGGCGTCGACACGCCCGGAGTTCCCGACGTGCAGCATGGCGCTCTGGGTCAACGAGCCGGCGATCTTGTGTGTGCTGGTGAGCATGGCGTCGGCTCCTGACGCCAGCGCTGGCGTCGGCAGAGCCGGGTGGAAGCCGAAGTGCGGCCCCCACGACTGATCGACGACGAGCGGGATGTCGCGGGCGTGCGCCACCTCGGCCAGTGCGGCGATGTCGGCGGTCATCCCGTAGTAGGTCGGCGACACCAGGAACACCGCCTGCGCGTCGGGGTCCGCGGCCAGCGCCGCGTCGAGTGACTCCGGCGTCACACAGTGGGCGATGCCCAGATCCTCGTCGTACTCCGGCGCGACGAACGTCGGGATCCCTCCGGAGAGCACCAGTCCGTCGACGATCGATCCATGCGAATTGCGTTGCGCGACCACATGGACGTCGGGTCCGGCCAGCGCGAGACACAGGGCGTGGTTGCCCTGGGTGGCCCCGTTGGTGAGGAAGAACGACCGGGCGGCGCCGAACGCATTGGCCGCCAGCGTCTCCGCTCGTTCGTACGCCGACGGCGACTGCCCGATGTCGATGCCGTGGATGTCCTGGGGGACGTCGGCCGCCAGAGCATCGACCCCGATCGCCTTTCGTAGCGCGGGATCTGCTCCGGGACCGCCCTTGTGGCCGGGGACGTGATAACGCGCCGGACCACGGAACGCGTATGCGACCACCGCGTCGAGATACGGCGCACTGTGCTGCGGTTCGGGAACCATGGCGGGATGGTATCCGTGCAACCGGACCAGCCGCGTGAAAGCGCAGCCGACCCGCGTTCGCGATCCTGGGTCACGGTGAACCCACGGGCGTGCCCCCCACGGTTTGACCGCTGCATCGACAGCCGTCAATATAGACAGATGTCGAAGCAACAGGCGCGCGGCGCCGACGGGTGCGACGGGCAGCTGGTCCGGGAGCCGCTGAGCGAGAGCGATTCCGCCGAGCTCGCGCGGATGTTCAAGGCCATCGGCGACCCCGTGCGGTTGCGGTTGGTGAGCCTCATCGCGAGCCATGACAACGGCGAGGCCTGCGTCTGCGACATCTCCGACACCTTCGACCTGTCGCAGCCGACGATCTCCCACCACCTCAGGGTGTTGCGCGACGCCGGACTCCTGGACTGCGAACGACGTGGCACCTGGGTCTACTACCGCGTGATACCCGTTGCGTGGGAGAAGCTGTCGGCCGCCGTCGACACCGTCGGCCGAGTCGCGGTGTCCGCGTGAGCACTGTCGAGGCCTCCCCCGCGATCGTCGCGAAACTCTCGGTTCTCGACCGCTTCCTCCCGGTGTGGATCGGCGTGGCGATGGTCGGCGGCATCCTCCTGGGCCGCGGCATTCCCGGCCTCGACGACGCCCTGTCGACCATCTCCGTCGACGGCGTCTCGCTGCCGATCGCGATCGGGTTGCTGATCATGATGTACCCGGTTCTGGCGAAGGTGCGCTACGACCGACTCGACTCGGTGACCGGCGACCGGAAACTGCTGCTCGGCTCGCTGGCCCTCAACTGGATCCTGGGTCCCGCGTTGATGTTCGCGCTCGCCTGGTTGTTCCTGCCCGACCTGCCCGAGTACCGCACCGGGCTGATCATCGTCGGTCTGGCGCGCTGCATCGCGATGGTCATCATCTGGAACGATCTCGCGTGCGGTGACCGCGAGGCCGCCGCGGTCCTGGTGGCGATCAACTCGGTGTTCCAGGTCGTGATGTTCGCGGTGCTCGGCTGGTTCTACCTGTCGGTGCTGCCCGGGTGGCTGGGCCTGGAGCAGACCACGATCTCGACCTCGGCCTGGCAGATCGCGAAATCGGTGCTGATCTTCCTCGGCATCCCCCTCGTTGCCGGCTACCTCTCGCGACGAATCGGCGAGAAGACCAAGGGGCGCGAGTGGTACGAGCGGGCGTTCATCCCGCGTATAGGTCCGTGGGCGCTGTACGGATTGCTGTTCACGATCGTGATCCTCTTCGCGCTCCAGGGCGATCAGATCACCTCACACCCAATCGATGTCGTGCGCATCGCGCTGCCGCTGCTGGTGTACTTCGCGGTCATGTGGGGCGGTGGATACGCGTTCGGTGCGGCCATCGGACTCGGTTACGAACGCACCACCACGTTGGCGTTCACCGCGGCCGGCAACAACTTCGAACTCGCCATCGCCGTTGCGATCGCCACGTACGGCGCTACGTCGGGTCAGGCGTTGGCCGGCGTCGTCGGTCCGTTGATCGAGGTGCCCGTGCTCGTCGGTCTGGTGTATCTGTCGCTGGCCCTGCGGAAACGGTTCCGTGCTGACGCGACGACAGCGGGATCGCAGCGATGAGCACGACGCCGAGTGTCCTGTTCGTGTGCGTGAAGAACGGCGGCAAGTCGCAGATGGCGGCCGGGCTCATGCGGAAGGTCGCCGGCGAGACCGTCGACGTCCACTCGGCGGGGACGAGACCCGGCTCGGTGGTCAATGCCCAGTCGGCCGAGGCACTGCTCGAGGTCGGTGTCGACATCTCGGCCGAGCGTCCGCGGGCCATCGACCCCGACCTGCTGGCGCGGATGGACGTCGTCGTCACCCTGGGCCGTGAAGCCACGGTCGATTCCGTGCCGGGGCCGGTGTTCGAGAACTGGGACACCGACGAACCGTCGACCCGCGGGATCGAGGGCATGGAGCGGATGCGGCTGATCCGCAACGACATCGCCGCGCGCGTGGACGACCTCGTTCGCCGTCTCGTCTAGCCCAGGGGCGACATCTCACGCTGCGTCGTCGATGACCATGTCTGGCCACGCGATGTCGAATCGCCGACCCACCACCGGAGTGGTGTCGGATGGGTTCCGATGTCGCTCGAGGAGTTCGTCGATGCGGTGTAGGTGGTTGGCGCGGAGCTTCTCGGGTGGGTCGGTGTTGCGTCGCCAGCCGTAGCGGCCCTTGTCGGGGCCCTCAGTGATCTTCTCCGTGATCCACTGATGCGGTTCGGATCCGACGGCCCGGTTGTGCCGTCCGCACGCCGGAGCCATGTGTGGCGCATCGGTGAGTCCACCGTCGGCCCAGTCCTGCTCTGCGTGGTGCATCTCGGTGTGCGCGAACGGTGTCGTGCAGTCATCCTTGCTGCAGCCCTTGTACTGCGAGAAGGCCATCAACCGCTGCGCTTGCGACGCGAGGCGCCGGCCGCGGCCGAAGAACAGTGGCTCGCTGGTGACATCGCTGAACACCGCGAGATGCGACTGTGCGTCGGAGGCCAGCTTGATCACGTCACTGATCGGGAGATCGCTACCGGCGGCAGTGCGCGCGACGCCGGCGTGCTCGCGCAGTTGGGCGTCGGTGATGGAGACGATGATCTGGGGCGGCAACCCACGATGTGAGCCGCCGAGGAGACCACCGTTCACCGCGGCGTCCAAGAGGGCCTTGAAGGCGTCGTGGTTGCGTTGGGACTGGCTGCGCCAATCCCGATCAGCGGCATCTTTGAGCAATTCCGGATCGGCGTCGCCGTGATCGCCTCTCGGGGATTGGTCGTCGTCAGGGTTGTTCATCCCGGGTGCGGCCCACTTCGCCAACACGACGTCGAACAGGGCGCGCGTGATCGGATCCAACGTCGCGGTCAGCTTCGACATCAACTGCGAGTCCTGGCACCCGACATTCAGTTTCCGGTTGCGTGCTCGATCGCGGTCGTCGGTGAGGGTTCCGTCCGGGTCAAGGTGCGCCAGGATCCGCACCCCGGCGGCGCCGATCTCTTTGGGCGTGAGTGTGGTTGCGAATTCGGCCAGGACTTCCTCGGCCCGCGCTCGCTGATCCGTGTCGACGGCTGACGGGATCTTCTTGATCGCGTCGAGTACCGCGTGGACGTGGTCGGGACCGATCGAACCGGCCGCGAGTTCGCGGGCGGTGTTCGGGCACGCCGGTGGCAGTTTCTCGCCGGTCATCGCGTGCATCGGTTCCAACGATCGGATTGCGTCGAGGCGTTTCTTGGGGTGGGTGATGCGCGATTCGGTGCGCAGGAACTCGGTGACCGTCACGGACCCGACTGTCTTGTGAGCATCCCGGTCGGAGACGTCGAGGATTCTGCGGTTGCCGATGGACTCCATGCGGCGGGCGATGCGTTCGTGGCGGATGGCGAGATCCGCGACGGTCTCGTCGGCGCATGAGTTGGATTCGGCGGCAGCAATTCTGTCCACAATCTGTTCCAGGGCAGCGTAATCCGACTCAGGATCATTCATCGCTGTCCCCCTCCCCAGGTGTGACTGTACATCTAGCCTAGCACATATGTTCGATGGGTGGGTGATTGATGTCAGTGAATAGTGTTGAGCGCTGGCATATTTCGGATCGACAGTCGTGGCGCACTGGCTGTGGCCTGGCTACGCCAGGCACTCTCCCGTCACCGACCGGCCTGCTTGATCAGCCGACGACAACGGAACTCGAGCAGGATGACCAGCTTCCCGAAGTGCTTGAAGGCGGGGTTGGTGGTCTGCTTGCGGTGGTAGCGGTACCAGATCTGGGCGATGATCACCGCGAGGCGGAACAGTCCGAAGACCTCGTAGAACGCCCACTCGCGGTCGGAGAGCGTGCGTCCGGTGCGTTCGCAGTAGTACGCGACCACCTCACGTCGCGTCATCATCCCGGGCAGATGCGTCGGCTGTCGCCGTGTCCCGCGGAACACCCGGCCGTCGTCGGCCTGCACCCAGTAGGCCAGTGCCCCACCGAGGTCCATGAGGGGATCGCCGATGGTCGCCATCTCCCAGTCGAGCAGACCGATCGGGTGGGTCGGATCGTCCGGGTCCAGCACGACGTTGTCGAGCCGGAAGTCGTTGTGGATGAGGCAACTCCCGCTGTCGGGGGGCTGGTTCTCGTCGAGCCACCGCATCACCGACTCGAAGGAACCGACATTCCACACCCGCGCCCGCCGGTAACGATCCGACCAGCCACTGACCTGCCGGCCGACATAACCGTCGCCGCGGTTCAGTCCGTCGAGACCGGCGGCCACCGGGTCGACCGAGTGCAGGTCGACGAGCAGGTCGATGACGTTGGTGCACAACGTACGAACCTCATCGGGATCCAGGTCGAGACCCAGTTCGCGGCGGGGGATGTGACCGACGAGTCGCTCCATCACGTAGAACTCCGACCCGATCACCGACAGGTCGTCGCACATCGCGACGGTCGTCGGGACGTGGGCGAACACCGGAGCCAGCTGCGTCTGGATGCGGTATTCGCGACCCATGTCGTGCGCATCCCTGGCCTTCTGGCCGGCCGGCGGACGACGCAGGATCAGGTCCTGATCGGGGTAGCGCAGCAGGTAGGTGAGGTTCGACGCGCCGCCGGAGAACTGCCGGACCTCGGGGGAGACGTCGAGACCTGAAGCATCACCGGCATTGTCGCGCAGCCAGGCCGCGACGGCGTCGGTGTCGAAGGCGTCCTCGTCGCGGACCGGGCGGGCGCCGGCGACCTCGCGGGAAGGCCCGTCGGTCACACCATTCTCCGCACCACCGACAGCGGCAGCACCTTCAAGGCCATCGACACCGGAAGCCACGGCCACGTCGGGACGTACGCCTTGTGGGCGCGCTTCTCGATGGCCGACACCATGGCCTTCACACCGGTCTCGGTGTCGACCATGAGCTTTGTCTTCTGCTCCACGTGGTCGTTCATCTCCGAGCGGATGTAGCCGGGGTAGATCACCGACACGTCGACGCCGCGAATGTTCTCCGACCGCACACCCTCGGCAAGGGCCGCGACACCCGCTTTGGTCGCGGCGTAGGTGGTCATCGCCTTGCGCATGCCACGCAGGGCCGACACCGACGAGATCATGACCAGATGTCCGTGTCCCTGCGCGCGGAACAGTTCGAGGGCGGCCTCGGTCTGGGAGAGTGCCCCCACGAAGTTGGTCATCGCGGTGCGTCGGTTCGCGTGCTGCTTGCCCGTCCCCAGTGCCGCGCCCGAACCCGATCCGGCGTTGACGATCACCCGGTCGATGCCGCCGAGACGCTCGGCCAGGTCATCGAACACGGTGAACACCGCCGCGTCATCGGTGACGTCCAGTGCGGCCAACTCGATCCGACGGCCGGGGTGGGCGGCGAGGATCTCCGCACGCAGCTCCTCGAGCCGGTCGGTGCGGCGCGCGCACAGCGCGAGATCGTGCCCGAGCGTGGCGAACTGGCGGGCCATCTCCGCGCCCAGCCCCGAACTGGCACCGGTGATGAGCGTGGTCATCGACGAGCTCACTGCTTGTTCTCCCCGTGGTCGGCAGCGGCGGGTGCCGATGCGGTGGCTCCGTGGATGCGTCGGGACATGCCCAGCATCTGGCGAGTGTAGAGCGGGCGGGCGAATCGCTTCGCGAAGAACGCTTTCCGGCCCGCGCGGTCGGTGAGGATCACCGGGCGTCGGGCGTCGACGCCGGCGATCACCGCGTCGGCCACCTCGTCGGCTCCGGTGTCGGAGCGATCGATGAGGCGGGCCGCGATCTGGTCGAGCATCCCGTCACTGCCCGCCAGCGACGACGACAGGTTGGTGCGGAAGAACGACGGGCACACCACCGAGGTGGTGATCCCCCACGGTTCCAGTTCGAACGACAGCGTCTCGCTGAGCGCCACCACCCCTGCCTTCACCACGTTGTACGAGGCCATCGCCGGCGGGTGCACGAGACCCGCCATCGACGCGATGTTGACGATCTGCCCTGCAGGCGAACCCTTCTGGGCTGCATCCCTGTGGGCCTGCTCCTTGAGCACGGGGACGAAGGTCTGGCACCCGCGGACCACGCCGAGCAGGTTGATGTCGATGATGCGGCGCCATTCCTCGAGGGTCACCACGTCGATCCGTCCGCCCGCGGCGATCCCGGCGTTGTTGACGACGATGTCGACACCACCCCAGGTGGCCATCACGTGGTCGCGGGCGTCGGCCCAGTCGTCGGCGTCGACGACGTCGAGACGCCGATAGGTGCTGCCCTGCGGACCCGAGTACTTCTCGGCGAGGTCGGTGACGAGAACCCGATCGCCGCGGGCGGCGAAGCGCTCCACCAGGGCTGCACCCAGCCCCGAGGCGCCGCCGGTCACGATGACGCGCCGGCTCATCGCTTCATCCCGTACGAACCCAGCTCGATGCGCGCGACCATGCCGAGGTGCACCTCGTCGGGACCGTCGGCGAGCCGTAGGGCACGGGCGTTCGTCCAGGCCGCGGCCAGCGGGAAATCGTCGGAGAGGCCTGCGCCGCCGTGCATCTGCATCGCGAAGTCGATGACCTCCTGCGCCATCCTCGGCGCGGCGACCTTGATCTGGGCGACCTCGCTCAATGCGTTGAACGGGCCGCCGGTGTCGAGTTTGTACGCGGCGTCGAGGATGAGCAGCCGGGTGGAGTTGATCGCGATGCGCGCCTGGGCGATCCGCTCGCGGTTGCCGCCGAGGTTCACGATCGGCTTGCCGAAGGCGAGCCGCTCGCTGCCACGACGACATGCCAGTTCCAGCGCCTTCTCGGCGAGTCCGACGACCCGCATCGCGTGGTGCACTCGACCGGGACCGAGGCGTCCCTGGGCGATCTCGAACGCCTGCCCCGGACCGGAGATGAAGTTCTCCCGCGGGACGCGGACGTCGGTGAAGGTGACCTCGCCGTGGCCGCCGGGCTCGTCGAAGAAGCCCATCGTGGGAAGCATCCGTGCCACCTCGACGCCCGGTGTGTTGCGCGGCACCAGCACCATCGAGTGCCGGTGGTGTCGATCGGCGTCGGGGGCGGTGAGGCCCATGACGATGAGGATCTCGCATTCCGGGCTGCCCACGCCGGTCGACCACCACTTGCGCCCGTTGAGGATGATGTCCTCGCCGTCGGCGACGGCGGTGAGTTCCATGGTCGTGGCGTCGCTGGAGGCGACATCGGGCTCGGTCATACAGAAGGCGCTGCGGATCCGGCCGTCGAGCAACGGGTCGAGCCACTCCTCGCGCTGGGCATCGGTGCCGTAACGCAGCAACACCTCCATGTTGCCGGTGTCGGGGGCGTTGCAGTTGAACACCTGCGGGGCGAGGAACGACCGACCCATGGCCTCGGCGACCGGCGCGTAGTCGATGTTGCTCAGCCCCACGCCGCCGTCGGTCCCGTACTTCGCCGCGTAGTGCATCTCGTGGCCGGCGGGCAGGAAGAGGTTCCACAATCCCTCGGCGCGCGCCTTCGTCTGCAGTTCGCCCATCAGGGGCAGGGGCTGCCACGGGTCGCCACCACCGTTGCGGAGACGGGCGATCTCCCGGTGATGATCGTGCTCCACGGGCTCTATGTGGGTCTCGATGAAGGAGCGGACACGATCGCGGAGATCGGTGGCCCGTGGTGAGTGGCTGAGGTCCATGGGTTGCACACTAGCGACTTGTTGAGCGATGCTCAATAGCGTGTCGACACCTTCACGGCGCCGGATGTCCCCCGAGGACCGCCGCCGTCAACTGCTCGGGCTCGGCCTCCGCATGCTCGTCGAACGACCGATCCACGAATTGTCGATCGACGCGGTCGCGGCCGAGGCCGGCATCTCTCGCGGACTGCTTTTCCACTACTTCCCCAGCAAGAGTGCCTACTACGACGCCGTCATCGAGGCCGCGACCCGTCGCGTTCTCCGCAACACCGCGCCCGACCCGGACGCCACCGCCGAGGAGGCGCCGACACAGTTCGTGCGACGGTTCCTGGAACAGATCCAGCGCCGCCGCGACTTCTACCTCGCGCTGGTCTACGGAACGGCCTCGGTGGCGCTCGGCGGGGACCGCGTGGTGAGCCTGCGCCTCACCTTCGCGCGGCAGATCGCCGAGTCGGTCGGCGCAACCGATACCGAGATCCCGCTGATCCACGCCTGGACGGCCTACGTGGAGGACCGGGCACTGCAGTGGTCGGATCCCGATCGCACCGACAGAGTCGTGATCGACGACGAGGTCGCCCACTGTGTCGCCGCGCTCACCGCCTTGCGAGGCATCGCCACTCAGGAGCGGGACGATTCCTCACGGGCGGGATGATCGGTCTCGACCAGTTGCCGGGCGAGCTCGGCGAGTTTGATGTTGCCGTCCTGGGACAGTCGGCGCAGCAGCTCGAACGCCTGCACGGCGTCGATGCCGAAGCGCTCCATGATCATGCCCTTGGCCTGGCCGATGATGTCGCGACTGGCCAGCGCACTGGTGAACTGGCTCTTGCGCTCCCGAGCCATCCACGCGTTGGCGACGTGGGCCGCGTACACCAGGCCGATCTCCTCCACGTCGGTGCCGAAGTTGCCGGGGGTGCGGGAGTACAGCGTGAGCGTCCCCAACTTCTCGTCGGCGGTGTAGAGCCGGAAAGACAGGATGGACCGGAACGGCACCGCGCTGCGCGCGTCGACGGCATACCCGGGCCAGCGGTCGTCCTCCCAGAGGTCGTCGATGCGGACCACGGCCTCGTCCCATGCAGCGGCCAGGCAGGGTCCCTCACCGTGCGCGGTCTGGATCTCGTTGTGCCGCGTCGCCAGCGGATCGGTGGAGAACTCCGTGGTCAGCGCGTTGCGGCCGTGCGTGATGGAGATGCTCGCGGCCTCGGCCCCCGGTACGTGGTCGATGGCCCCACCGACGACGTCGCCGAGAACCGCCTCCGCCGGCCGATCGTCCGCCGCGTGCAGACGCCGAGCGAGCTCGGCGATCGCCACGTGCACGTTCGTTGTCGTTTCCTCGCCCATCCCACATCCTCTGTCGATACAGCTCGCTGCAGCGAACTGTATCGACCGGTGCGGGTCAGGGGGTGGGCATCCCACCGTTGGACCGGGTGGGTCTCCCCGATCAACCCTTCTCGGCACCGGCCAATCCGTTGAGCACCTCGGTGAGCTGCTTCTCGGTGTCGACACCGACCTTCTCGAAGACCAGCTTCATCGCGGGGGCGCCGATCTTGGCGATCCCCTGCAGCTCGATCTCGTTGGTGTAGGTGACCTCACTGCCACTGCCGTCAGGGTGGACGGTGATGGTCTCGGTCGAGGTGGCGGTGTCGTTGGTACCGACCAGCACGATGGTGTCGTCGGTGAGAGTCGTCAGCTCGTACGTCAATTCGGTACTCACACCGGCGATCTTGGACTCGTTGTGCCAGTTCGACCCGACGCGGATCGGACCGTCGTCGTTGCGGGTGCAGGTCTGGGTGCCGGGATCCCACTCCGGCGCGTTGCCGAAGTCGGACAGGTACTCGACGACGCGGGCGGGCGGGGCGGTGACGGTAAAGGTGCGTGAGACCGTGGGCATGGTGCACTCCGATGAGAGGTGGGTCGGCGATCAGCCGATCGCCGGGAGCGGGCTGATTCGCTGAACCCACCGGTGGACCACCGTCCACAGTACGGACGCGGATCCTCGGCGTCAGTTGCCGCCGAGTTCGATGGTCGTCGTCATGTCCAGTAGAGAAGGTGCGCCTGGGGCAGCACCGCGTCGAGTTCGCGGGTGAACCAGGACTTCATCTCCGACATCGTCTCGCGGGGGTAGACGTATTTCGCGCCACCGAACTTCGTGCGCTTGACCGTTCGGAGGTCTTCGTCCATCTCCAGCTTCGTACCGGGGTACCAGCTCAGGAGGACGTCCTTGCTCGACGCGGTGAACCGGTGGGTGATGATCTCGGCGGTGAGGTCGAGGTCGTCCACGTCGCTGACAGCGTCTGCGACGTCGGCGAGCAGGCGGGCGTACTGCTCACGCCATCCGGGGATGGGCATGATCGGCGCGATCGTCAGTCCCACCCGATACCCGGCCTGCGCGAGCCGTCGGAGGGCGTCGATGCGCGCGGGCATCCGCGCCGTGCCGCCCTCGAATCGGTGCGCGATGTCGTCGGCGTTGACCGACAACCGCACTCGGGTGCGCCGACGGTGATCGAGCGCGACGAGGTCGGCGACGTCGTCGAACTTCGTGGTGAACCGCACCGACACGCCGTCGCCGTACTCCCCCGCCCCCACGCGCGTGATGGCCTCGGCCAGCGAGCCCGTCACGTGCTCGATCCCCAGGGGGTCGGTGTAGCAGGACAGTTCGAAGGTCGTGCCCTCGTGGCCGCGCTCGGCTGTGCCCGAGGTGATGCTGCCGCGACCGGCGTGCGTGCCGATGCCGGCGAGCACCTCGTCGAGGTTGGCGAAGACCCGAGTGACAGGCGGTCCGGAGAGCGAACCCGCCAGATAGCAGTACTGACAGTGCGCCGGACAGCCCTTCGCGAGGTCGATCCGCCAGTCGGCGCTCGGGGGGATGGGTTGGGGCCGAAGCACACTCGGCGGCGCGACGACCACGGCCAGGGTCTTCTTCGCGATCGCGTACGTCTCGCGTTCGGACTCACCGCGCAGGCCGGTCAGCCGGTCGCCGGACAACACGTCGATGTCGGACACACCCGCGGCCTCACACCGCCGGAGTATCTCGGCGGTGTGCGACAGTTCGGACGCCGAACGGGTCACGACGACACGCGACGGGGTCCAGATCCGGGTGGGGGTCACAAGCATCTCCCCTTCCGCAACGCCGGTCGGCGGTGGATCCTTCCTGGTAGGAAACGCCGACTGCCACGCCCATGACCGATTCGGGGGATATCGTCCTCGCGTGCAGAACACCCTCACCGGCTCGACACCGCGGTCTGAACTGCGACGAATGCCCCCTGTTGCCACCCTTGTGGCGACGACGGGCCTGATCGTCTGTCTGGTCGTCGGGGTGACCGTCGAGAGATCCACGCTGTGGGGGTTCGGACCGATCGTGCTCTACGGACTCCTCGCCGCACTGGGGATGCCGATCCTGCGGGCGACCGTCGTCTCGGTCGTCTCGGGACTGCTGATCCTCCTGCCCGGGGCTCGGATGGCGCTCGACATGGCCGGCGAGGCCGCCACCGATCAGGTGACGGTCATCGGTGTCGTGATCCTGCTCGGCGGGGCGCTCGCGGAGATCCTCCGCGCGACCGGCGCAGCGGCGAGCATCGTCGGCTCCGCCATGCGGTTCGCCGGCACCTCGAACACCACCGCCGTGGCGGCGGGGATCATGGTGACGTGCCTGCTCCTGGTGGGCGCGCTGGGGACGCTCGCCGGCGCACTCGCGGTCGCGGTGCCGGTGCTGCTGCCGATCGCGGCGCGGGCCGGGCTGACTCGCTCGGCCACCGCGTCGGCGATATTCATCGGCGGCTGTGCAGGTTTCGCGGTCGCTCCGTTCGCGTCGGGCAACATCGCGATCATGGGCGCGGCCGACATCGGCTATCTCCACTATCTGCTTCACGGCGGCGGCCCGCTCGCCGCGGTGTCCCTCGTCGTCGGGATGCTGGTGGTGCCGTGGATGCAGCGCCGTACCCGCGACCTCGACGACCACTACGCACCCGAGGAACTCGTGGCGACGGCCACCGACGACGACGCCCCGACCGACCGTCGCGCGCGCCGGGCCGCGGTCGCGTTCACCGTCACCCTCGGCGCTGTCCTCGTCGTCGCGACCCTCACCACGGCGGGCATCGTGTTGCCGATCATTGCGCTACCGCTCATGGCCGTGGCCACCGCTCTCGGGGGCGGCATGTCGCCGAAGGCGTTCGCCGCGAGTGCGTTCCGGGGTGCGTCCGCCCTCGCGTGGCTGTTCGTCCTGTTCTTTCTCCTCGCCGTGCTGTTCACCGCGATCGCCCGCATCAACCCGTTCTCGGTGGTGCTCGGCTCCTACGGCACCGACATCGCGCACCTGTCACCGTTCCTGCTCGCGATGACCGTCGCCCTCATCGGTTGGGTCGGCATCCCCGGCGCCTCGGCTGCGCAGGTCGTGTTGGTGGACAGGGTGTTCGGCGAGCTGGCCGCCGCAGCCGGGATCGGCGCGGGGGTCTGGGTGGTGGTGCTGCTCTTCTCGTCGAAGGCCGACACCTACGGCCCCCTCCCCAACGTGAACATGCTCGGGGTGATGGGACTGTGCCGGTCGGCGAACGTCCGGAACATCCTGATCACCGGCTGGGCGGTGCTCGTACCCGCCGTGATCCTCTACACCGCGATGATCTACCTCGGCACGAGTTAGCGACGCGGTTCCTGTGGCTCATCACTGACACGAGCCCGCGGTACACAGATCTGTTTACACGCGGCGATCGATGCGCTACCTTCGGCGGGTACACCGATCTGTTTACTCGAGGAGACCCGCCATGAACGGCCACGCATCCCAGAACAACCGCTCCGGATCACCGTCTGCGCCCAGCCCGGGATCATCGTGGCGCGTGGTCCCGACCCGCACGATCGCTGTCGACGACACCGAGTTCGCGTACCGCAGCTACGGGCGTCCCGGCGGCGTTCCGGTGGTGTTCCTGCATCACCTCGCCGCGAACCTGGACAACTGGGACCCGCGCGTCATCGACGGCATCGCCGCCGGCCACCACGTCATCGCGTTCGACAACCGCGGCGTCGGGGCATCCGGGGGAACCACTCCCGACACCATCGAGGCCATGGCGGCCGACGCGATCGCGTTCATCGACGCGATGGGACTCACCGAGGTCGATCTTCTGGGCTTCTCGATGGGCGGGTTCATCGCCCAGGTGATCGTCGCAGAGCGACCGGAACTGATCCGGCGGGTCATCCTCGCCGGGACCGGCCCCGCCGGGGGCGCGGGGATCGACAAGGTGACACGGGTGTCCTACAGCGACTCGATCACAGCCGTGCTGACGGGCAAGGACCCCAAGCAGAACCTGTTCTTCACCCGTACCGCGAACGGAAAGAGCCAGGCGAAGGCGTTCATCACGCGGCTGAAGGAACGCACCGAGAACCGGGACAAGGCCGTCACGGTGACGACCTTCCGCACCCAGCTGCGCGCGATTCACGCGTGGGGCACGCAGACGCCAGCCGACCTCGGCACCATCACGCACCCCGTTCTGGTGGCCAACGGCGACGACGACCGGATGGTGCCGACCAGCAACTCCCACGATCTCGCGCATCGCCTCCCCAACGCGACACTCCGGATCTATCCCGACGCGGGACACGGCGGGATCTTCCAGGAACACCGCCAGTTCGTGGCGACCGCGGTCGAGTTCCTCGACTCCTGACCGAGCAAGGCCGCCATCCCTCTTCGAACAGAAAGAAGTCATGACCAGAAAGCCACGCAGGCGCGGAACTCTCCCGGGCCTGCGACATCCGCATCATGGCTGACGGCGACCACGTGATCGGATTGTCGGAGGTGCTGCTCGCGCTCACACCGATCGCCGCCTGGCCTGTCACTCCAGGTCGAGGAGCATCTCCACCATCGCCCGCGCGCGCGCCCACGGCTCCACCGCATCGAGAGACGTCGACAGCGCGGCGGCGCCCTCGTAGACCAGGGCGATACGTCGGCCCAACAGATCGGCGTCGTCGACACCGAGATCACGACAGAGGTCGACGATCGCGGTCGCGAAGGCCTCCTTCTGTCGATGCACGAACTCCGCCACCTCGGGCATCACGGCCGCAGCCTCCACCGCCGCATTGTGAAACGGACATCCGCGCATGAGGCCCCCGTCGGCGACGGGGACCGTGAACAACGACATGATCTGCTCTCGGGGACCGGCCGTATCCGCTTCGCGCATCGCGAGGAACATGTCGAACATGCTGGTGAGATACTGCTCGACGAGATTGACCTTGCTCGGAAAGTATTTGTAGAGAGTCCTTTTCGACACACCCGCCCTCTCCGCGACCAGGTCGACGCCCGTGGCGTTGATCCCCTCTACGTAGAAGAGCCCCATCGCGGCGGCAAGGATCTTGTCGCGCACGCCCCACGAGGCACTGGGGACGGCGCCCGTTTCCGTTGCCGTAGAAGTCATGGTTCTCACCCGGTTCATTCGTGGTCTTCGCCAGTCTCACTCAAGGTACACCGACCTGTTTACGCGGTCGACCCGGTCGATAAACAGATCGGTGTACTTCGTCGCCTCCGTCATCTACAGTGAGCGAGTACACCGATCTGTTTACACCGGGGGTCACCCCCAGAAGAGGTCTTCACCATGACAAACCTGACCCATGCGGTCGTGCTCATCACCGGCGCCAACGGCGGCCTCGGCGAGCAGTTCGTGCACCAGGCCCTCGCACGCGGTGCGCGCAAGGTCTACGCGGCCGCGCGGACTCCGCGCGAATGGAGCGACGACCGCGTGGTCCCTCTGGCGCTGGATGTCACCGACGCCGCGTCGCGGACCGCTGCCGCTGAGGCCGCGTCCGACGTGTCCGTCCTGATCAACAACGCGGGAGTCACGCCGCCCACCGCCAGCTACGTCGAGCTCGACGAGACCGACCTGCGATCGACCATGGAGACCAACTTCTTCGCGCCGGTCCTGCTGGCCAAGGCCTTCGCGCCGATCCTGCGAGCTGCGGAGAACGCCGCCCTCGTCGACGTGCATTCGGTGGCCAGCTGGAGCGCGTTCGGCGGCGTCTACAGCGCCTCGAAGGCCGCGCTCTGGTCGGCGACCAACGCGCTACGCCTCGAACTCGCTCCCGATGGCGTCCACGTGGTCGGAGTGCACATGGGGTATGTCGACACGCCGATGGCGGCCGGCGCCCACGGGCCGAAACTGCGGCCCGAGGACCTCGTCGGCGCGGTGTACGACACCCTCGCCGAGGGTGGGTACGAGGTCATCGGCGATGACCTCACCACCTCTGTGAAATCCGCGTTGAGCGGCCCCATCGAATCGCTCTACACCGATCTCCCCACCCCCGCCGGAGCAACCTCATGACCACCTGGACCGACACCCCCACAGTGACCATCGACGTCCACGGCGTGCGCTTCGCCTACCGCGAACTCGGCCCGACCGGCGGAGTCCCGGTCGTGTTCCTCCACCACTTCACCGCCACCCTCGACGACTGGGATCCCCGCATCATCGACGGACTCGCCTCGGCACACCACGTGATCGCCTTCGACAACCGCGGTGTGGGCGGATCCGGCGGAAGAGTCCCCGCCACCATCGACCAGATGGCAGCCGATGCGATCGCGTTCATCCGCGCGCTCGGTCTCACACAGGTCGACCTGTTCGGGTTCTCACTCGGTGGCGGCGTGGCGCAGGTCGTGGCGCTGCAGGCCCCGGAACTCGTCCGGCGGATCGTGCTGACGGGTACCGGGCCGCGAGGCGGAGGCGGTATCGACAAGATGGCCGGCATCGTCGGTGGCGCCTACCTGAAGGCAGCGCTGAGTCGGAAGGACCCCAGGCACTTCTTGTTCTTCCCGCGGACCGCCGAGGGAAAGAAGGCGGCCGAGGCATATTTCGGCCGGCTCGCCGAGCGACGTGGCGATCGCGTCCGGACGATCTCCCTGCAGGCGCGGCTCGCACAGTTGCGAGCGATCGTGGCCGGCGGCCGGGCAACCCCCGACGATCTGTCGGTGATCACCCAACCCGCACTCGTCGCGAACGGAGACAACGATGTGATGGTCGCCAGTGAGCACTCGGTGGAACTCGCCGAGCGCATCCCCGACGCGCGAGTCATCATCTATCCCCGCTCCGGTCACGGCGGCATCTTCCAGTATCACGACGAATTCGTCCCCGAGGTGCTGGACTTCCTCGGCGACTCCGTCTCGAGCCACCTGACCACTTCTGCGCGAGAGGACCACGACCGGTGAAGGCGTTCGTGATCGACGAGTACAAGGGACCGGTCCACGCGGCCGAGATCCCCACGCCCACTGTGGGACCACACGACGTCCTGGTGAAAGTGGCTGCGGCGAGCGTCAACCCGCTCGACACGCTCATCCGCACCGGCGAGTTCAAGCAGCTGCTGAAGTACCGGATGCCCACGATCCTGGGACACGACGTCGCCGGAACCGTGACCGAGGTCGGCAGCGCCGTGACCGGCTTCGCCGTCGGCGACGAGATCTTCTCGCGCCCTCGCGATCTGCGGATCGGCACGTTCGCCGAACACATTGCGATCGATCACCGCGACGTCGCCCTGAAACCGTCGAACCTGTCGTTCGCCGAGGCAGCGGCAGTACCCCTCGTGGCTCTCGCGGCATGGCAGATGCTCGTCGACAAAGGTCGCGTCGGAACCGGGTCGAAGGTCTTGGTGCACGCCGGCGCGGGCGGCCTGGGGTCCACCGTCATCCAGCTCGCGAACTACCTCGGGGCGCGCGTTGCGACCACCGCCGGGACGAGTTCGGTCGATCTCGTCACGGCCCTGGGTGCCGACGATGTCGTCGACTACCGCAGGGACGACTTCGCCGAGGTGCTCTCCGGCTACGACCTGGCGATCGACGCCGTCGGCGGCGACAACCTCATGAGAACGCTGACCGTCCTGAAGCCGGGCGGACTCGCCCTCGGGGTGACCGGACCACCCGACGCGGGCTTCGCGAAACAGCTCGGTGCGCCCAAGCCGTTCGAGTTCGTGCTGTCGTTGCTCAGCAGGAAGGTACGGGCGGCCGCGAAGAAGCACGGCGTCACCTACGCGTTCTTCTACATGCACGCCGACGGGGCCACGCTCGCGACACTGGCCGCCCTCTACGAGGCGGGACATCTGCGCCCGGTGGTGGACACGACCTTCTCCTTCGACGACACCGTCGACGCGATCGCCTATGTCGACGCCGGCCGAGCGCGCGGCGGCAAGGTCGTGATCACGCACGAGTGATGCGGGCGCTCGCCACTTCGGCCACCTGACGGCGCGCTGTGGGATCATCGCCCGAGCGACGCTGACGGGTGGGGGTGCAGGTGGACGAGACCGGTTCCGACGCCGACATCCTGCGGCGGGTCATCGACAACGTCCCCGCGTTGATCGGGTACTGGGACGCGGACCTACGCAACCTCGCTGCGAACCAGGCCTACGTCGACTACTTCGGCCTGACCCCCGAGAAGGCCCGCGGGATGCACATCCGTGACGCCCTGGGGCCCGAGGTGTACGAGCTCAACCGGCTGTACATCGAGGCCGCACTCGCCGGCACACCGCAGCAGTTCGACCGGACGCTGATCGACGTGCACGGTACGGTGCGGCACACCCAGGCCACCTACGTTCCCGAGATCGTCGACGGCCGGGTGCGGGGCTTCTTCGTACACGTCGCGGAGGTCTCGCGGCGAGTGGAAGCCGAACGCGAGCGCGACGAGGCCATCTCGCTATTCGAGACGTCGATGCACCACGCCGCGATCGGCCAGGCGGTGGTCGGCACCGACGGTCGATGGCTACAGGTGAACCAGGCCCTCTGCGAACTCACCGGGTACACCGCAGAAGAACTGCAGGAGCTGTCGTTTCGCGACATCACCCATCCCGACGACGTGGCGGCCGCCGATCGTCACCTGGCCCAGTTGCTCGACGGCAGCCGAACCCACATCCAGTCCGAGAAGCGCTATCTCCGCAAGGACGGCAGCGTGGTGTGGGTACAACGCAACGCCGTCGTCGTGCGCGGCACCGGCACCGACGGCATCATCATCGCGCAGATACAGGACATCACCCGCCGTAAAGTGGCGGAGAACGAACTCGCGCGGCTCGCCGTCACCGACGCACTGACGGACCTGGGTAACCGACACCTGCTCATGACCGAGATCGACAGCCACACAACCGGTCCGCTCGGCCTGCTGTTCCTCGATCTCGACGGGTTCAAGCGTGTCAACGACACCCACGGACACGGCGCCGGCGACGAACTCCTCGTCGCGGTGGCGCGGCGTATCGCCGACGGCATCGACCCCGCAGATCTGGCGTGTCGGATCGGCGGCGACGAGTTCGTGGTGCTGGTTCGGTCGGCGACTTCGAACGACGACATCGAGCGGTATCGATCGTCACTCAAAGCCGCAGTCACCGGTGTCTATCGCCTTCCCTCCGTGCCGGGCCCCATCACCGTCACGGCGTCGGTCGGGTCGAGTTGGTCGGCCGACGGCGACCACAGCGCCCTGTTGCGCGCGGCGGACAAGCACATGTACGCCGACAAATCCGGCGCTTCGTAGGTTCGTTCTCAGCGTCCTCTCAACGGGGCGTCGCTACCGTCGCCGCTCATGGACAGCGTCAACGGGTTACCCCTACATCCGCTCGTCGTGCACATCGTCGTGGTGATGGTCCCCTTGGCCGCGGTGTTCGCCGTCCTCGGCGTCGTGTGGCCTGCGGCCCGACGCAAGCTCGGCATCGTCACACCGATCGTCGCGGCGATCGCGCTGGCCGCGACGCCCATCGCGACCAGCGCGGGCGAGTCGTTGGAGAAGAAGACCCCGCCGAGCGCGGTGTTGGAGCGGCACACCGAACTCGGCGACCAGATGATTTACTTCGCGGCCCCACTGTTCGTGCTCGCCGTGCTCTGGTGGGTCCAGACCAGTGCATGGTTCCGCGAGAACGACTGGGTCGCCGGTCGCGTTCCGGCCCTCACGCGGGGGCGCTCGCAGACCGTCATCACCGGAATACTTGCCGTCCTCCTCGTGGTGGTCGCCGTCGGCGCGGTCGTCTGGGTGTACCGCATCGGCGACGCCGGTGCCCGTTCGGTGTGGGGCGGCTGAGCGAGGCGCACCGCGAGATCACGGCCGTCTGATCGACCGGTCGCGGTCTCGCCGATTCGGTGTCGGCAGACGTGCGGGCTTTGTTATCTTTGGCCCCCGCTACGAGTACGCGCCACCGAGAACCCGGACCGCCGTGACCCCTGGAACCACCGACGATCGCGTTCCGGACCTGTCCGACCTCATCGCGGGAACGGCCACGGGCAGGGTGCTGCGCCGGAGTGTGGGATTCGGATCGGCCAACTTCGGGATCATCGCGGCGTGGGTCGCGCTGGACACCTCCATCGGACCGACCTCGACACCGCTTCGCGTGCTCGTGGGACTGTCCGCGGTGTTGGCCGTCGCGACCGGAGTGCTGTGGGCCGCGACCGACCGCATGCTGAACCGACTGCCCTGCACGCTGTTCGGCGTCTTCGCGGAGATCGGCACGGCACTGGTCGTGCTCGCCATCCCCGATCCCCGCAACGGTCTGGTGGGCTGCGCACTGCTCGCGGTCCTGGGCGCACAGTTCACGCTGCTGATGGCGAGCAGGTGGCTTTTCCTCCACCTGGCTGCGTACGTTCTCGCGGTCTCCATCCTCACGCCGTGGGGTGCACGGATCGTGTGGACCCGATTGCTGGTCTACGCCGCACGGTCACGCATCGACCCGCTCACGGGGCTGCTGAACCGGGCCGGCCTCGATCACGCGCATCAGCGCCTGCTCGAACAGGCCCGATCCGGCGGCATCGATCCACAGGTGCTCGCGGTCCTCGACATCGACGACTTCAAGTCGGTCAACGACAGTCACTGCCACGTGGTGGGCGACCGGGTGATCCGCGAGGTCGCCATGACACTGCGGCGATTCGCCACGTCGGGACGAGGAGTGGTGGCGCGCACGGGCGGCGAGGAGTTCACGCTGATGATGCCCGCCTCTCGCGGTACGCCGCTCACCGACGTGGGCGGTCGACTTCCGCTGACCACGGTCGGACGCGACGGGCCGTCGGTCACGCTGAGTGCGGGGGTCGTCCCGCTCGAATTCCGGGGCGCCGACAGGTTCGCACTCGCCCATGCCCTCACCGAGGCCGACCGCTTGATGTACGACGCGAAACGCCGCGGTGGCATGCGCGCCGCCGTCCACAGCGCCCGGTGATGACGGTCAGGTGATCGCGTAGGTCCCCGAGGCGCCGGGCCCCTCGCTGTTCCACCACCGCAGGGCGATGGCCGCCGACGTCTCGGCGCGCGCCCGCTCGTCGCCCATGCCCACGAACTGGTGGACCGCCATCGGGGCGAGCACCTCGAAAACCGGGTTGGCGAAGCGGGCGAAGTGCCCGGCACCCTCGAGCGTCACGAACCCGTGGACGAAGCTCCACAGTTCGGCGGCGACCTGGTGGCCGTCGGTGACCGAGATGCGGCCGGTCTCGACCAGCCGGTGGCATGCCCCGGCGAGGACGTCGTAGGCGGTCGCGAACCGCTCGGCGACCATGTTCTCGGCCGCGGGCGTCACTGATCGGTACGTCCCGCGCGTGGAGAGCCCGAACATCATGTCGTAGAGATGCGGGTTGCGCTGTGCGAGATGTCGATTCGAGAGAGCGATGCCGAAGAGCTGCGCACCGGGATCGTCGTCGCACCGCACCGCGTCCTCCATCGCCGCGGTGAGTGCCCGATACCCCTCGGCGACAACGGCGTTCAACAGCTCGGCGACGCCGCCGAAGTGGTGGTAGACGGTGATCGTCGACAGGCCGGCGGCCTCGGTGATCCGACGCACCTTGATCTCTGATGGACCCACCTGGGCCAGCAGCTCGATCGTCGCGGCGACCAGTCGCTCGGGGACGGTTTGCGGCCGGGCGTCGGTCGCGGCGTCGGGCTGTTCGGTCACAAAACAATGATGACACGGCCTCTGCGACCGTGATAGAACTTCGTTATGCAACTCCTCGGGGGACCTTCCGTTCGGACGACGAACAAGACCGCCGTGCTGATCGCACTGTGTTTCGCGGTGTTCGTCGTCAACGTCTCGACGACGATCGTCAACATCGCGTTGCCATCGCTCGTGACCGAACTCGGCGCCACGACGCGCGACCTGTTGTGGATCGTCGATGCGTTCAACCTGGCGTTCGCGGCCCTGGTGCTCGCCGCCGGATCGCTGAGTGACCGCTTCGGGCGGCGACGCTTCCTGCTCCTCGGACTCACCGTGTCGTTGATCGCCTCGCTGGCGGGGGCGTGGAGCCAGACCCCCGACATGCTGATCGCCTGGCGCGCGGTGGCCGGCGTGGCGGCCGCGGTCGTCTATCCGGTCACGCTGTCGATCCTGACCAACGTCTTCACCGCGCGATCCGAACGGGTCATGGCCATCGGCATCTGGGGTTCCGCGACGGGGATGTCGGTCGCGGTCGGCCCCGTCGTGGGCGGGGCCTTGCTCGAATCGTTCTGGTGGGGCTCGATTCTGCTGTTCGGCGCGGTGGCGGCCGGGGTGACGATCGTCCTGACCTTCCTGTTCGTCCCGGATTCCCGGGACCCGTCGACGCCCCCTCTCGATCTCGTGGGTCTCGTTCTGTCGACCGTCGCGTTGGGCGTCCTGGTCTACACGATCATCGAGGCGCCGGATCACGGATGGACCTCGACGGCCACGCTTGTCGGATTCGGTTGTGCAGCGGTTCTTCTCGCAGCGTTCGTCCTGCAGGAGATACGCGTGGAGCACCCGATGCTCGATGTGCGCCTGTTCGCCAACATGCGCTTCACGGCCGCGAGCGGCGCGGTGACCGCGGCCTTCTTCGCACTGTTCGGCTTCATCTTCCTGGTCACCCAGTACTTCCAGTCCGTTCGCGGTTACGGCGCTCTGGAGACGGGACTCCGCATGCTGCCGGTGGCGAGCTCGCTCGCGGTGGCCGCTCTGCTCGGCCCCCGGATAGCCGTCTTCATCGGCTCGAAGCTGGTGGTGGCGTTCGGGTTGCTCTCGCTCAGCGTCGCGTTCGTCTGGGCATCGACGGTGGGGACCGACACCAGTTACCTCGTGGTCGTCGGACAGATGATCTTCCTCGGCGCCGGCATCGGCCTCACCAGCGCCCCTGCGACCGAGGCCATCATGGGCGTGGTCGCCCCGGAGAAGGCCGGTATGGGATCGGCGGTCAACGATGCGACGCGCGAACTCGGGGGAACGTTGGGCGTCGCGGTGATCGGATCGGTCGCCCTGTCGGTCTACCGGGAGAAGCTCGACGGTCTCGCGCTACCGTCCCAACTGACCGATCCCGCACGCGATTCCATCGGCGCCGCGCTCGAGGCCTCGCGGATCGCCGCGGAGCGTTTCGGTGAGGCCGGCGCTCGAGCCGGTGATCAGCTCGCCGGTATCGCCCGCGCCGGATTCGTCGACGGCTTCGCCACCGGATGCATCGTCGCCGGTTGCGTGACCGCGGTCGCCGCGGTCCTCACCCTCGTCTTCCTCCCGGCCCATCCCGGCAACCCCGAGTCTGATGACCAGGCCACCGACGTCGCGGGTCAGCCGTCGGATTCGGCGAAGCAGCCGCTGGCGTGAGGCTCGGCCGTCAGTCGCGCAACGGGATCGTGGTCGACCAGATGGTCTTCACCGGCGCGGCGGCGACGATCTCCCGCAGCCGGCTTGCACCGTCGGGAGTCGTCCGCCACTGCGCGTAGGCAGCGTGATCGGCGGTGGTGGCCCATCGCTCGACGACCATCACGTGGCACGGGTCATCGTCGTCGACATGGACCTCGATCCCCTCGTTGCCGGGCCAGGCCCGGGTCGCGACGAGGGTCTCGTCGATGATGTCCGGCGCGGCGTCACGCTGGGCGGGATCGAGGTGCAGTTCGAGCAGGACGAGGATGGTCATTCCTCCATGGTGCCGTGCCGCGCTCCGCGGAGCGCGGTCGCGTCCTAGGGTTCCGTCATGCAGAGCGACTCGGAGGTCGTCGTCGCGACGTGGAACACCGCGTGGGCGACCACCGGAAGTCGACGAGGCCAGCTGATCCGTCGACGCCTGGCCGATGTCGACGCAGATCTTCCCGTCGTGACCGAGGGACGCCGGGGGCCGCTCCCCGAGGGCGGCCACGTCGCCGACGGTGGTTACGACTGGGGGTACGGCCGCGAGAGTGAACGCCGCAAGGTGCTGGTGTGGTCTCGTCAGCCTCTCGTCGACATCGGTCGCCTCACGATCGGCGCCGGGTCCGGACGACTCGTCACCGCCCTGACCACCACCCCCGAGGGGCAGATTCGCGTTGTCGCCGTCTGTATTCCGTGGAGCCATGCCCGCGTCAGCACCGGGCGCGGAGATGCCTCGGTGTGGTCCGAACATCTGGAGAACCTAGACCACCTCGATGCACTGCTGGCGGGCTTCGACGGAGATGTTCCGAGCGTGATCGCCGGGGATTTCAACCAACGCGTCCCCCGCGTTCGACAACCTGTCCGCGTCGCGTCGCGACTCGGCGAGGTGATGGACCGATGGACCGTCCACACGGCGGGCGACGTCGAACATTGTCCGCTGATCGACCACGTCGCTTCCGATCTCACCTGCACCGGACTCCGCACCTGGCCTGGTCAATCGGCAGATGCACGCCTCAGCGACCATTCGGGTGTCGCCTGCACGCTGACCGATATGTCCGGTAAGTAACGGTTACTGCCTGTATGTACGACATGCCGGACATGAAGGACAAGCGCGCCCGCCCGATGGGACACGATCCGGCGCGCGCTCGCGCCCAGCGTATGTGGACGCTCGGCCTGTGCGCGGTGTCCCTCTCCGCAGTCGGGGTGATCATCGGCGTGGTCCTCCCGTGGCCCGACGGCGACACGACACCCGCCGCGGCACCGGAACCACCGCTGTCTGTCGCGGCACCGGCGAGCACCTCCGCGGTACCGGCGCCGGCAGCGCCGACGATCGTCGAGGAGCCGTTCGACGCGAAGGCACCCATTCCCGGGTGCGCCACAGTCGAGCAGCCCAGCACCGGTGAGCGCTTTGCGATCTCGAGGCTTTCGTCCGGCACCCCGAGCTACGACAACCCCAGATTTCCGTGGTTCAGCGGCCCGAAGGCGACAGCGATGTCGAACGCGGTAGCCGAACAGCTTCCACCGACCGCGACGGTCGACTTCGCGAACCCGGACAGCTCTCTGGTCTTCGGACCCATCTTCGACCTCGACGAATCCGCCCCCGATCCGGTGGGTTCGACCATCGCCTCCGGATCGGTGACGAACGGCGACGCGCACGGATCGGTGTTTCTCACCGTGCAGAAGACATCGGCGTCCGCCCCGCCGTGCGTGGCCGGACAGCTCGACGCCCGACGGTCTTTGCCCGACGGCACGATCGTCGACGTCCACGACACGTGGCGTGAGGTCGACGGGGTGCGCACGAACACACGGTCCGCGGACGCGACCGCGACCGACGGCTCGCGGATCACCGCGAACGCCAGCGACACGCTCGGCAACACCCAGCAGACCCGCAGTAGCACAGTGCCGTTGACCATCGACGACCTCGTTCGCATCGTCGGCGACCCGAGACTCCGTGTGAGCACCCCGGTTCCCCCCGGCACTCCCCCGCCGGCGCAGGGCTGCAGCGACCGATCGTTCGGGACGTCGAACGGGCCTGCGGTCACACGCGACCAGGCACGCAGGCTCGACACAGTTCTGGCGACAATCGACTTCGGCGGCCGACGACCTGCCCCACTGCAGGTCGCCGAAGGTTCCTCGAGCACGCTGTGCACCATCGTTCCCGGTGGGAACGGTGCACCGGCTCGGCAGATCACGATCACCGGCGGGCAGTCCCTGCCGCCGCAGCCGCGCCCCGACCCGGTCTCGAACCCCGGCACGTGGCGCACACTGGCCGACGGATCGGTGGTCCAGACCCAGAACCTCGACACGGTGATCGTCACTCGAACCAACGGGACGCGCGTGACCGTGAGCAACGAGCGCGCACCGCCGGCATCGCTGACCTCTCCAACAACGGAGCTCGAATCGATCGCCCTCACCCCGGGACTGGAATTGTGAGAACTCTCGATCGACAGACGTGGGCGTTGGCGGCCGCAGCGGTCACCGCCGTCGTGACGGTGACTGTCGCGACGATCATCGGGTGACGAACACCGGCTCCGACACCGGCGGCTCGGCATCGCGGTCGGGACCGCCCGCTGTCGCGTGGACACTCGATGCGGCGAAGTACCTCGACCGTCCTTTCGGGCAGTTCTCCGACCCGCGCGGGGGAGCCTCGTTCGGGTCCGGCACGCCCGGGTTCGTCGACACCGGGGACACTCTGGTGACCCTCGCCGGTAGCCCGACGTCCGGGTACCACCTCGACGACGCGGTCATGATCGGCATCGATCCCGACACCGGACAGGTGCGATGGAGGTCGCCCGCCGCCGATCTCGAGGGATGCGGCTCGACGCCCGTCGGCGGCAAGCTCGTCTGCTATCCCTCGAACAGTGGCGGCAAGTACGAGATCGTCACCTACGACATCGAGTCCGGGACATCGTCGAGGGCAGCCCCGAGGAGGACGACGTCCGTGTCCCCTCGGGCACCGTCGAGGACGTGTCGGCCCACTGGACCCACGCTTACGACCTCGGCGCGGCGTGGGAGAGCGTGTACGAGGACCAGGTCCTGACCGTCATCGACGGTGTCGGCCTCCTGGACATCGGCGGGCAGATCGCCCAGTTCGCGGCCGATTCCGGCGCCGAGCGCTGGCGGAGTACCGACTACCGGGCGACCAACGTGACCCTCCGGACCGGCGGCGTGCTGACACAGGCCACCACCGACGCACCGTCGGGCCAGACGGACGGTGAGCCAGGAGCTACGGGGACCGGACGCGACGGTGCGAGCATTGACGAGGGTCCCGGCCGTCCAACGTCTCGACGCCGGACGCGATGACGACGCCGACCGCCCGGTGCTGATGGGTGACGCCGCCTACGACCGCAGCAGCGGGAAACGGCTGTGGCGCAGCGACGATCTGCTCGCCACGCAAGGCAACGGGTTCGGGACCGTGACTGCCGTGACCGAACACGTCGCCTACCTCCGCGACTCCGACAAGAGCGAAACCGGTCTCGACATCAACTCGGGAAAGAGGCTGTGGCGCACCACCTCGGCCCAGCAGTTCGCGCCACTCACGTCGCACGACGATGTGGTCGCCGGCGGCGACGGACAGGCCCTCGCGGCGTTCGACGCGAAGCGCGGTAGTGCGTTGTGGACGATCCCTTTCAGCGCGCTGGATCCCGACCCGGAGACGTTCCGCTCCGGAGGAGCGATGGTCTCCCACAACGACGGATGGGTGTACTCCTCGGATCGCAGGATCGTCGGCCTGGCCACGTGAGAGGTCTGCGCTCCGCGGAGCGCGGTCAGGCGGCGACCGGCGGCGCATGTTGTCCTTGGCGCCATTCCCAGGCCGCATAGAGGACTTCGAGGGTGTAGCCCAGATCGAGCGCCCACCGCCGACGGGTTGTACCGCATCTGCAGCGACGGCAGGGGCGGGTTGCCAGGCTGCGGGGGTCCGTGTGGGTGGCGCGGTCTCGATTCTCGAGCCGTCGGGTCGGTGGAAGGAGAACTGTTGGTTGCCGCGGGCCCGGATCGAGAACTCGCCATGGTGGAGAGCGCGGTGGTGGGTGGAGCACAGCATGATCAGGTTGTCGGGATCGGTGGTGCCGCCGTCGCGCCAGAACCGCACATGGTGTGCGTGCAGGTGCCGCGTTCGCCCGCATGCGGGGTGTCGGCAGCCGCGATCCCGTTCGAACACCAATCGCAATAGAGTTCTGGTCGGGAGGCGACGTTTTCGGCCCCACCGCAACACCACGTTCCTGCCACCTGAGCGCGTTCCTACGACGGCTCGCGTCGATCCACCGCACGACGCCTCATCCACCTCGGCCTCGGAAATCGCGGGTCCGGCATCGAGATGCGCCCCGGTGGAGGAATCGTCGGTTTCGGCATGGATGACGATCTCTGCGACGGGCGCGAACTCGGGCATCGATACCACTGTCGCCATGGAGTCGGCCATCGCGACGACCGCGTCAGCGATGTTCGAGGGCACATGGCGCCACAGATCGGTTCCGGTCGCGTTCCGCGGAACGTCGCCCTCGGTGATGCCGGCGGTGTCGGGGAGGGCGAGGTCGGGGTCATCGGCGGTGCGGGTCCGTTCGTACTCGCTGCGCACGACACCGGCGAGGAACCGCGCACCGTCGACCGGCGCGAGTCGCATCGTCACCGCCAACGTCCCGTCGTCGTTCCACCGCCACCGCGCACTCGATTCGATGTGCCCGCTTGCGGATTCATCCTCACTTCGGTCGATGTGCCTGACCGATCGGACGATCTTCTCGACCTGTGCCGCGGTCGCCGACAGCGCGACCGACACCAGCTCCTCTTCGCGATCCGGCGTGGCGACGCGCATCAGAGCGCGCACCTTCGAGTACGACAACCGACCCTCGGCGAACGCAGCGTGCATCTGCGGCAGCTCATCCAAGGCATGAGCGATGCGCAGGTGATCCTGTGCGGCACGCAGTGACAGACCGGTTCGCCACGACAACCAGTGCGCACAGGAAGCGATTCCTTCGCCGCTCCACACACCGCGATTGTCGAACTCGCGCAGAAGATCGAGAAACCGAGCTGTCAGCGCCGCGATCTGCGAGGCGTAGCCGACCACCCGCTCGGTCAGCTGATCGTCTGACAAACCCTCCGGACTCGACTGGTCGAACACATCGACCGACTCACACTGCGCCGACCTGATAGCGGTAACCGTCATGAATCCCCCGATGAAATGCGGTTATGTACTGACCCGACGGTATCGAGACCCTCCGACAATCGGTCGTGACCGCGCTCCGCGGAGCGCGGTCACGCGTCCGCGGCCGGGGTCGGGCTCGGAGTCTGCTGAGTCCTTCTAGAGTGTTCACAAACCTGGAGAGGGATCACGGCGGAAGGGAGCGGAGATGACCTCGGCCATCGAGCTCTATCTTCGCGACTTCACCCGTTTCCAGGATGTCACCGCAGAGATGGAACGTGCGGTGACGGCGCGACTCACGGAGTCCTTCATCGCGGTCCACGCGGTCCAGTCGCGCACCAAGGAGCCCGATTCCGCGGCGGGTAAGTTCGCCCGACTCGACGAGTCCGGGGTCCCGATCTTCACCGACCCGCTGCACGAGGTCACCGACCTGGTGGGCGTGCGGGTGATCACCTACCTCACGTCCGACATCGATCGCGTCGAACAAGCACTGACCTCGACCTTCGACGTGCGGCAGCGGGTCGACAAGACCTCGGTCACGCAAAGTGCGGGCACCTTCGGTTACGCGGGCACCCATCTGATCCTCCGCGCCGACGACGAACTCGACTTCGAGGTGCAGATCCGCACCGTGCTGCAACACGCGTGGGCCGAGATCGAGCATGGCATCCGCTACAAGGGCTCGCGCACAACGTCTTCGGCGCCCATCGACCGCGCGTTCACGCTTGCCGCGGGTCTGATCGAGCTGGCCGACGCACAGTTCGCGGAGGTCGACACACTCCACAAGAACGACCTCGCGCACGCCCGTGCGACGGAGGAGATCGAGATCGGCACCCTGCAGGAGGTGCTGACGACTGCTATGCCCGACATCAATCCGGCCCGCGCGAACGCCTACGAATGGCTCGTCACGCTGCTCGCCGCGAACGGCATCACCATGCGCGAGGATCTCGACGAGTTCCTCGCCGCCGCCGACGTCGAGGCCGTCATCAGTGCGATGGACTACAAGTTCGCGCCCACGCACGTGCGGTTGGTCGACGACCTCCTACTCGCCCGGTTCGGCAACGACCACATCGAGCGGACGGCCGGTATGACCTCGGACAGGGATCGTGAACCGAAGCTCCGCTACCGGCTCGGGCGGCTCACGCAGGACAGTCAACCGAAGTGATGATTTCGACGAGCAATGGCGTGTGCCTGGAATTCGAAGTGTGGCCAGAGTCGGGATCGAACCGACGACCTTCCGCTTTTCAGGCGGACGCTCGTACCAACTGAGCTACCTGGCCGTACGGCTTGCACCCAGTGGACCGGGCTACTTCGCCGCTTGCGGTCTTCTCGAGAGAAAACCAAAGCGACCCTGACGGGACTCGAACCCGCGACCTCCGCCGTGACAGGGCGGCGCGCTAACCAACTGCGCCACAGGGCCTTGCTTGTACTACACGTGCTCCGGCGTATCTCGAGTTGTCACCTCGAACGCCGAGTCAGCGTACCCCCTACGGGATTCGAACCCGCGCTACCGCCTTGAAAGGGCGGCGTCCTAGGCCGCTAAACGAAGGGGGCCAGTATCTCCGTGGGGAGCTAGATGAGCTTAGGACACTCCCCGATTATTTCTCAAATCAGCTCGTCGCGAGGGCCCGGGGCCGCCGAGCTCGGCAACCCCGGGTCCCGCTGCGATCAGGCGTGCACGACGAGCGCGTCCTCGGGCGTCGCCGGCAGCTTGCCGCTGCGGATGAGCACCGCCGCGATGATGCCACCGATGGCGAAGATGCCCGCGGCCCAGCCGAAGGCTGTGGTGTAGCTGTGTACTGCGGCCAGCTGGCCGGTGTACTGGGGGTTCGAGGCCATCTGCGACGCGTGGTCGGTGAGGTACGAGGTGACAGCGCTCGAGGCGATCGTGCTCAGCAATGCGGTGCCGACGGATCCGCCGACCTGCTGCATCGTGTTGACCGTGGCCGACGCGACACCGGCATCATCTGCCGACACTCCGGAGATCGCGCCCTGCATGGCGGGAGCCATCGACGCGCCGATCCCGAGGCCCATGATGATCAGGCCGGGCAGAATGTGCGCCGCGTAGGTGCTGGTCTCGGTGAGCTGTGTCAGCAAGAGCATGCCACCCGCGGCGACGAGCATGCCGACCGTCATCAGCCAACGCGGACCGAACCGCGGCAAGAATATCGACGTCGACAACGTCGCGGTGACCACCAGGGCGCCGATCATGGGCAGGAACGCCAATCCGGTACTGATCGGGCTGAAGCCCAGGTTCTGCTGCAGGTAGTAGGTGAGGAACAGGAAGATCCCGAACATACCGATACCGGTGATGAACACCATCAGGAACGACCCGCCTCGAGTGCGGTCGAGAACGATACGCAGGGGCAGGAGTGCGTGCGCGGTCTTCGACTGCAGGTACACGAACACCGCGAGGACAACCACACCCGCGATCAGCCAGGTGATGGTGGCCCAGTCGCCCCACCCATTGGTCTCGGCGTTGGAGAAACCGTAGACGATGGAGAACAAGGCGATCGAGACGGTCACGACGCCGGGCAGATCCAGGCGAGGACGCACCTGTGCCTTCTGCGAGCCGATGAACAGCAGCGCACCGACGATCGCGATCGCGGCGATCGCGAGGTTCACGTAGAGACACCAGCGCCAATCGGCCCATTCGGTGAGCACGCCGCCGAGCAGCAGGCCGATGGCGCCGCCGCCGCCGGCGATGGCACCGAAGATACCGAACGCCGTGCCGCGCTCCTTGGGGTCGACGAAAGAGGTGGTGAGCAACGACAGCGCCGCGGGCGCGAGTAGCGCGCCGAAGACGCCCTGACCGGCGCGGGCGATCACCAGCATGTCGAAGTTGACCGCGGCGCCCCCGACGGCAGACATCACAGCAAAGCCGACGAGTCCGATGAGCAAGGTGTTACGTCGACCGAAGATGTCCGACAGGCGCCCACCGAGCAACAGCAGGCTGCCGAACGCGAGGGCGTAGGCGGTGACGATCCACTGGCGGTCGGCGTTGTCGAATCCGAGGGATTCCTGCGCGTGCGGCAGAGCGATGTTCACGATGGTGGCATCGAGCACCACCATCAACTGTGCGAGTCCGAGGACACCGAGGATCACCCAGCGGAGCCGGTGGTGTCGGTCCCCTGCGCTCTCCTCGACACCCTGCGGGTCGACTTCCTTGCTCACTGTGGTCATGGGATTCTCCGTGTTCTGGAATCTAGCGGAGGAAGAACCTCCGGTTACGCAGATCACGGTAGCACTAAGCGGAGGATCAGGCTCCAGTTGATATGGTGTGAGTATGACCACTACCGGCTCGGCTGCAGAGACGGCCGCCCTCAAGCCACTGCGTGCAGACGCCGAACGCAACCGAATGCGGATAATCGCCGCAGCTCGGGAGCTGTTTGCTGAACGCGGGCTGGAGGTGACGCTCGACGACGTGGCCGCTCACGCCGGCGTAGGGGTGGGCACGGTGTATCGCCGCTTCGACAACCGTGATCAGCTGATCGAAGGCGTTTTCGTCGAGCATCTGCATGACGTCACGGCACGCGTGAGCGCTGCCTTGGAATCCCCGGACACCTGGAACGGTGTGGTCACGCTGTTCACATATGTCGGCGAATCGATGGCCGATGATCGCGGCCTCGCCTCGGTGATGATGCGTATCGATCACACCGCCCCGGCCATCGAGAGCGCGAAGAGAACGATGACGTCACTGATCGAGCAGATCCATCGACGCGGGGTCGACGAAGGCATTCTCCGGCCGGAGATCGCGCACGGCGACTTTTTTGCGTTCTTCACCATGCTCTCGGCCATCGCCGACGTCACACAGTCGACGGCCCCCGGCACCTGGCGTCGCTATCTCGAACTGATGCTCGACAGCATCCGCGCGGACGGGACGCGCCACCCGCTGACCGTCCCGGCCATGACCGATGAACAGATCCACGCCGCGCAGGCCGCGCGGTGCCGGACCCGTTGATGCGTCTGTAAACTCCCCCGTGCCGCGGTTCGCCGCAGGCATCAGCCCCTATAGCTCAGTTGGTAGAGCTACGGACTTTTAATCCGCAGGTCGTAGGTTCGAGCCCTACTGGGGGCACCCCTAGTGCGCGTGGCTGGGATGGCAGCAGTCGCAGAGCTCACCGCTCCAGCCGAAACCGCGACCGGCCGAGATCTCGTCGCAGAAGTAGCACGACATGTGGGTGGCGCCGTGGAAGGCCAGCCAGTCCGTCACCCACTCGACAGCGTCGTCGACGGCGCGATTCCAGCGGTAGAGAGTGCGCAGGATCGGCCGGTCGATGAGGGCCGAATGGTCACGATGCACGCGGTGCTCGCAGAGCGGGCAGACCTCGACATCGGACGTCGAGGGCTTTCCGAGCGTGATCAGGGACACATGCGGATTATGTCCCAATCTGCCGCGCTTTTGTACGGAACATTTGAGAAAGCATACGAACATGCGACATCTGCAATCACTCCTCCGGCAGCCTGTACTCCTGCTTCGGACGGCCGGTGGTTCCGTACCGCAGTCTCATCGACAGACGACCATCGGCGACCAGCGTCGCGAGGTGGCGTCGCGCCGTCGGCGGCGAGATGCCCACGGACACCGAGATCTCGTCGGCGAACACGGGCCCGTCGGCCTCGGTGACCGCCGCCAGGATCGACTGCTCGGTCTGTGACATCTCGTCCGAGCGGGGTGCGGCCATCCGTTCGCCGCGCATCGTGGCGATCGCCGAATCCACCTGCGACTGGACCAGATTCGACGCCTCGACGATCCTGCGGTACTGCGCGTACCCGGCGAGGCGGCGCGCGAGTTCGGTGTTCTCGAACGGCTTGATGAGATAGGCCAGCGCACCGGCGGTGAGCGCGTGACGCACGGCGGTGGCGCTGTCTTCCGCCGTGACCACGAAAGCGTCGCAACGCATCTCACGGATCAGCTCGATACCCGATCCGTCGGGCAGGTGGACGTCGACCAGGGCGAGATCGATCTCGGGATGGTCGGTCAGAGCGGTGCGCGCCTCGGCCACGCTCCCGACACGAGCGGTGGTGGTGAAGCCGATCATCGCGTCGGCGATGGAGGCGTGCAGGGCCGCGACGCGGAAGTCGTCGTCGACCACCAGCAACGACAGCTCGGTCCTCGCCATTACACTCCCCCTGACATGGTTCGCGCCGCCCGCAGCACGCCCGGTATGCGCGCCACCATCACCGCTCCACCCAACGGGTTCTCCCCCGAGACCTCACCACCGGGGTCGCCGATGGTCACGTCACCGCCGTGGCCGCGCGCCGACTGACGTGACAGTGCCAGACCCATGCCGCGGCCACCGGGGACCGTCGAGTCGCGGTGGCTGGTGACGCCTTCGACAAACACGTCGTCGCGGTCGTCGAACGCGATGCCGTCGCCGCTGTCGTTCACCGTGACGTGCACGGTGTCACCGTCGGCGACCACCTCGACCTCGACGGTCCGCGGCTCACGAGCACCGGTGGACGCGGCGTCGATCGCGTTGTCGACGAGGTTGCCGACGATGGTGATGACATCGACCGGCGAGGTGAGCTCCCCGTCGATCCACGTCTGCGGCCCGAGCACCAGCGTCACCCCGTGCTCACGCGCCGAGGCGGCCTTGGCGTCGAGGAACGCCCGGAGATGTGGTTCGGCGACGTTGTCGAGCCCGGGCGTCTCGATCGCGAACCGTCCGGTGCCGGCGACCTCGTCGAGGTACTCGAGCGCGGCGTCGGCGTGGCCCTGACGGATGAGGCCGGCCACCACGTGGATCCGGTTCGCCGACTCGTGTCGTTGGGCCCGCAACGCGTCGGTCATCGCCTTGATCGAGGCGACCTCCTGGGTGAGTCCCTCGACGTCGGTGCGGTCGATCACCGACACCACCAGGCCGAGGTCCCGGCCGTCGCGCCGCACCTGTCGCGAGCTGACCAACACGATGCGGTCGCCGACCGCCGCGGCGCGGGGTGTCTCGACCGGGTCGTGGGCGACCTCGAGAACCCGTGGCGTGAGCCCGATGTCGTCGATGCGGTCACCGACGTCACCGGTGATCGCGAGAAGGTCGCGCGCCCTGTCGTTGATGACCCGCACGATGCCGCGCGCATCCGCGGCCACCACGCCGTCCCCGATCGAGTGCAGCACCGCCTCCTGCTCGCGCACCAGCTCGGAGAGCTGGTCGGGTTCAAGGCCGAGGGTGAGCCGACGCCACCGTCGCGACAGCAACACCGATCCGACGATGCCGACGAGCAACGCGGCCGCGGCGAGTGCCGTGGTGGTGACGATGTCGCCGCGGATGTCCTGCCGGACCTGTTCGGTGGAGATGCCGACACTGACGAGCCCGACGATGCGGCCGTCGGACGCCCGGATCGGGGTCTTCGCCCGCACCGATTCGCCGAGGGTGCCGCGTTCGGTGGCGAGGTCGTCGGATCCCGACAGCGCTCGGAAGGGGTCGGTGGACAACGGTTGTCCGAGCTTGTCGACCTCGGGGTGGGCGAGGCGGATGCCGCGGTCGTCGGCGATCACGACGAACAGTGCTCCGGTGCGGGCTGCGACGGCCAGCGCCTGCTGTTCGAGTGGCCCGTTCTCCAGGGCGGCACGCGTCGGGTCGAGCGCACCGGGAGTCAGCCGCGAGTAGCGGGTGACCTCGGAGCGGACCTGTTGATCGCTGGCGACCGACCGCGCGATGGCGAGCGCGCGCTGGGCGTACTCGTCGCGCAGGCGGTCACCGGAACCGGAGATGAGGACGCCGAAGCCGACTCCGAGACTCAGCACGATGACGACGATCTGCAGCACCAGCACCTGGTTGCGCAGCTTCATCCGAAAAGGGTAGGCACCCGTCCTGCGACGGGTGCCCACCTTGGTCGAACTCGGTATCTCCTCGATCAGAACGGGATGACTCCCACGAGGACGCCGACCCCGAGCATCGACAGCGACACCAGGCCCGCCCGCCACAAGACCTTCTTGTGATGGTCGGCCAGCGACACCCCGGCCAGGGCGACGAGCAGCAGGATCGCGGGGACCAGCGGGCTCTGCATGTGGAACGGCTGTCCGGTGATGGAGGCGCGAGCGACCTCGGAGGGATCGATCCCGTACTTGCCGGCGGTCTCCGACAGCACCGGCAGCACACCGAAGTAGAACGCGTCGTTCGACATGAAGAAGGTGAACGGGATCGACAGAACGCCGATCACGATCGCCATGTGCGGCCCAAGGAACGTCGGCAGGACGCCGGTGAGCCACTGTGCGATCGCCTCGACCATGCCGGTTCCCGACATCACGCCGGTGAGGACCGCCGCGGCGAGAACCATCGCGACCACGGAGACGATCGACGACGAGTGCCGGGTGATCGCGGCCTGCTGCTCGGCCACGCGGGGGAAGTTGATGACCAGCGCGATGCCGGCGGCGATCATGAACAGCACCGGGATCGAGATGACGTCCATGCCGAGCACGGCGAGCAGGGCGACGGTGAGACCGGCGTTGACCCACAACAGCTTCGGGCGCAGGGTGGGGCGGTTCTCGTCGAGTGCGCCGCCGGTGAAGCCCGAGTTCGGGGCGGGGGTCTCGTCGATGTCGTCGGGGCCGTCGCCGGTGCCCATCGAGGGCCGGGCCGGCGGGGTGGTGCCGTTGCCGGTACCGGGGCCGTCGAGGACGGCGACCGAGGAGTCGCCGCCGGAACCCGAACGGGCGAGGACGGATTCGCGGATCTCGATCTTACCGATGCGACGACGCTCCATGATGCCGAGGTGGTAGCTGAAGATCATGACCACGATCAGGCCGACCACCAACGAGGGGATCATCGGGACGAACACATCCGACGGGGAGACGCCGAGAGCGGCGGCGGCGCGGGTGGTGGGCCCGCCCCACGGGAGGATGTTCATGGTGCCGTTGGCCAGGCCCGCGACCACGGTGAGGACGACCGGGCTGACGCCGAGCTTGAGGTACAGCGGCAGCAGCGCCGAGGTGGTGATGATGAAGGTGGTCGACCCATCTCCGTCGAGCGACACGATCATGGCCAGAACCGCTGTTCCGACAACGAGTTTGGCCGGATCGTCGCGCACGAGGCGGACCACGAGGCGGACCACCGGGTCGAACAGTCCGACATCGATCATGATCCCGAAGAACACGATCGCGAAGAACAGCATCGCGGCCGTCGGCGCGAGATCCTTGATGCCGTCGCTGATCATGTCGCTGATGCCGAGCCCGGCGCCGGCGAACAGACCGAACGCGACGGGGACCAGGATCAGCGCGACCACCGGGGTGGCGCGTTTGGTGATGATCAGGAACATGAACGTGACCACCATCAGGAGGCCGAGTACTACGAGCATGGCGTCTACCGCTTTCTCACCGGGCTGGCGCGGAGTGATCTCCGCTACATCTGGAGTCTCGGGGTCACGCAGATCACAGTCACGCTTGAGCGCGTAAGGCACGTTCTGCGCATTTCGCGCGGCCGGATGGTGTCGCCGTGGCGGAACGCCGACGACCGATACGGGGCCGGTGGCATATTCGAGAGGTGATCGACATCGACCGCCCGCAGATCGAGGGTTCCGTCGCCGTGCGCCAGGGGCGCCGGATCGGCTTCGCCGAATTCGGTTCCCCCCACGGACGTGCGGTGATCTGGCTCCACGGCACCCCGGGGGCGCGGCGGCAGATCCCGCTCGAAGCCCGACGGTGGGCGGGCGAGAACAACGTACGGGTGATCGGTCTCGACCGTCCCGGAGTGGGCTCGTCGACGCCGTACCGCTATCCGTCGGTGCTCGGTTTCGCCGACGACCTCCGCATCGTGGCTGATGCGCTCGGTGTCGACCAGATGGCCGTGATCGGCCTGTCGGGCGGCGGTCCGTACACCCTCGGCACCGCCTACGCGCTGCCCGAGCGGGTGGTGGTGGCCGGCGTCCTCGGCGGTGTCGCGCCGACGGTCGGACCCGACGCCATCGACGGCGGCGCGATGGGACTGGGCAAGTACGCCGCGGGGGTGCTCGAGGTGGCCGGCGCCCCGATCGGGCGGACGGTCAGTTCGTTCATCCGGGTGGCACGACCCATCGCGAGCCCCGCCATCGGCCTCTACGGGCTGCTCTCCCCCCGCGCCGACCGGCAACTGTTGGCGCGACCCGAGTTCAAGGCGATGTTCCTCGACGACCTGCTCAACGGCGGCAAGCACCGCATGGAGGCCCCGTTCGCCGACGTCGTCGTGTTCTCGCGCGACTGGGGTTTCCGCATCGGTGACGTCACGGTCCCGGTGCGCTGGTGGCACGGCGACCGAGACCACATCATCCCGTTCCGCCACGGACAGCACGTCGTCGATCTGCTCCCCGACGCGAAGCTCTACCCGATGCCCGGCGACAGTCATCTCGGTGGCCTGGGCATGGCCACCGACATCCTCACGGAACTGATGTCGGTGTGGGACAGCACCGGTCGCTGAGGGCGCTGCAGGGGGTACTCGTCCTGGTCACCCTCAGCGCGTGCGGTTCCGACGACAGCGCCGAGCGACCGATCGATTCGACCCCCTCCGCTGTCTCGGCCGTCACCCCGCCCCCGACGGACGGCGGCTTCGACTACCAACTGGGCGGCGCGTACCCGCCGCCGGACGGGGTGACCGTCGTCGAGCGCGACAGCACCGCCGACCCCGTCGACGGCACCTACTCGATCTGTTACGTCAACGGCTTCCAGACCCAACCCGGCGTCGACTGGCCGCGGGACCTGCTGGTGCCCGGCGACGACGGGACCCCGCTCGTCGACCCCGGCTGGCCCGACGAACACCTGCTCGACCTGTCGACGCCAGCCCAGCGCGACGCAGCCGCCGCTCGCCAGCAGAACACCATCGACGAGTGTGCGCGCAAGGGATTCCGTGCCGTCGAGTTCGACAACCTCGACTCGTACTCACGCTCACGCGGGGCGTTCACCCTCGACGACGCCGTCGCCTTCGCGACCGATCTCACCACCAGGGCCCACCGTGCGCGTCTGGCCGTGGCGCAGAAGAACACCGCCGATCTCGAGAGCCGCGGCCGCGACGAGGTCGGCTTCGACTTCGCCGTCACCGAGGAGTGCGACCGTTTCGACGAATGCGATTCCTTCACGGCCGTCTACGGCGGACAAGTCCTCGACATCGAGTACACCGACGATCTGCGTGGCAGCGTCGCCGATATCTGTGCCCGGTCGGCGACCCCGGCCATGACCGTGGTGCGCGACCGCGACCTGGTCCCGCGAGGCGACCCGGCGTACCGATACGCGCGCTGCTGAAAACTGCCCCGCTGCGAAGGGC
This sequence comes from Williamsia herbipolensis, assembly GCF_000964005.1. GTDB lineage: Bacteria > Actinomycetota > Actinomycetes > Mycobacteriales > Mycobacteriaceae > Williamsia_A > Williamsia_A herbipolensis. The sequence goes on along the minus strand of NZ_JXYP01000033.1, from coordinate 4,550 downwards.
CGAGGGGAATATGCCCTCGGCGCACGCTCAGGGGGCAGTTTTCAGCAGCGACCGGTGGTTGGATGAGCCATGACCTGCTCACCGTCGCTGTTCCGGCGCGCCGTCGGACTGGCGCTGATCGTGCTGGCGGCGACCGCGACCCTGCTGCTCGGCAGCCCGTCGACACCCCGCGCCCACGCCGCACCGACATTGACCACCGTCGAACCCGGGGTCCTCACCGTCGGCACCGAGGGCACCTACGCGCCGTTCACCTACCACGAGAACGGGACCGGGCCGCTGACCGGTTTCGACGTAGACATCATCACCGACATCGCGAAGAAGCTCGGCCTGCGAGTGAAATTCGTGGAGGCCAATTTCGACAGCCTGTTCCCCGCCCTCGAGGCCGGACGCTTCGATCTCATCGCCAACCAGATCTCGTACTCCGCCGAGCGCGCCGCGAAGTACGACCTGTCGGATCCCTACGTTCAGACGGCGAGCGTGATCATCGCCCGGTCGGATGACACCTCGATCCGGTCGGTCGACGATCTCCGCGGCAAGACCGCGGCGCAGTCGCTGACGAGCAACTACGCCGAGATCGCCAAGGCCGCCGGCGCGGTGATCGAGCCGGTCGACGGGTTCTCGACCGCGATCCGACTGCTCGACCAGGGCCGCGTACAGGCGACGGTCAACGACGAGCTGACCGCGAAGAACTACCTCACCTCCACCGGGGACACGAAGGTGAAGATCGCGGCGACGACACCCGACGTCAGCAGGCAGGTATTCGCCGCCCGCAAGAACTCCGGTCTCATGCCGGCGATCAACACCGAGATCTCGGCGCTGCGCGAGGAGGGCACGCTCGACAAGACCTACGCGAAGTACTTCGACGCGACGGCGAAGTCGCCGAGCTCGTGGGATGTGGTCCGCAGCAACCTGGTGCCACTGCTGAAGTCCGCGATCACCGGAACCATCCCCCTGACCGCCATCAGCTTCGTCATCGGTCTGGCGATCGCACTCGGGGTGGCACTGGCCCGGATGTCGAGCCGCCGGATCGTCAGCGGTGTGGCCCAGGTCTACATCTCGATCATTCGCGGGACCCCGCTGCTCGTGCAGCTGTTCATCATCTTCTACGCGCTGCCCGAGCTGAACATCGTGGTGAGTCCGTTCCCGGCGGCGATCGTCGCCTTCAGCCTCAACGTCGGCGGCTATGCCGCGGAGATCATCCGCGCGGCGATCGAGTCGATCCCCAAGGGCCAGTGGGAGGCGGCGTCGACGATCGGCATGAACTACACGACGACACTGCGCCGCATCATCCTGCCGCAGGCGGCGCGCACCGCGGTCCCGCCGCTGTCGAACACACTGATCTCGCTCGTGAAGGACACCTCGCTCGCCTCGACGATCCTCGTGACCGAGCTCTTCCGCCAGGCCCAGAACGCCTCGGCGGCCAGCTTCGACTACCTCGCGCTCTACAGCACCGCCGCGGCCTACTACCTGGTGATCTGCCTGGTGTTGTCCTTCGGTCAATCCACCCTCGAGACCCGACTGCGAAAGTACGTGGCCACATGAGCACACCCGTGATCGAGGCGACCGGCCTGACCAAATCGTTCCGCGGACCCAAAGGTGCGACGATCCCGGTCCTGCACGACAACGACTTCACGGTCGACCACGGTTCGGTGACCGTGATCATCGGTCCGTCCGGGTCGGGCAAGACGACAATGTTGCGTTCGTTGAACGCCCTCGACATCCCCGACGCGGGCGTGATCCGTATCGGGGAGGTGAGCGTCGATTTCGCGACTGTCGGGAAGCCGCGGCCCGGTCTCGGATCGGGACGCAAGTTCAGCCGTGCCGACAACGCACTCCTCGCGCGCTACCGGCTGCAGAGCGGCATGGTGTTCCAGTCGCACAACCTGTTCCCCAACAAGACGGTGCTGGCGAACATCACCGAGGGCCCGGTCATCGTGCAGAAGCGCGATGCCGAACAGGCTCGCGCCGAGGCCCATGAACTCCTCGACCAGGTCGGCCTGGCCGCGCAGGCCGAGCAACTCCCCCACCAACTCTCGGGCGGACAACAACAGCGCGTCGGGATCGCCCGAGCACTGGCCATGAAACCCACGGTCGTGCTGTTCGACGAGCCCACCTCGGCGCTCGACCCGGAGTTGGTCGGCGACGTCCTCGGCGTGATCAAGGACCTCGCGACCGCGGGCACCACGATGGTGATCGTCACCCACGAGATCCGCTTCGCCCAGCAGGTCGCCAACCAGGTGCTGTTCATCGACGGTGGCGCGATCGTCGAACGCGGAGCGCCGGCCGGCGTGATCGGTGCACCGAGCAACGACCGCACGAAGACCTTCCTCAAGCGCATCCTCGACCCGGCCTGACGCCGGCGCGATCGCGCACCAAGCGAGCGCTTGATCGCCTAGGGTGCGGTCATGTCCGCACGCTTCACTGCCGAGGAACTCAGCGCTGCGTTCGCCCGATTCGAGGCGACCACCGAGGCGTGCGCAGCGAGTGGCGACTGGAACCCGTGGGCCGAGCAGTTCACCGTCGATGCCGACTACATCGAGCACGCGATGGGGACCATGAAGGGCCGCGAGCAGATCCGTCCGTGGATCGCGAAGACCATGGGCACCTTCCCGGGCAACCACATGGTGGCGTTCCCGTCGCTGTGGCACGTCACCGATCCGGCGACGGCCCGGGTGATCTGCGAGATCGACAACCCGATGCGCGATCCGGGGGACGGTTCGGTGGTGTCGGCGACGAACATCACGATCCTCACCTACGCCGGCGACGGGCTGTGGTCGTGCGAGGAGGACGTCTACAACCCGATGGAGTTCGGCCAGGCCGCGAAAACATGGTGTGTGCGGGCGAAAGAGAGCGGCACCATCACCCCCGAGGCGCAGCGGTGGCTCGACACAACGGGCGCCTTCTTCCCCTGAGGTCAGCCGCACCGCGGGAGACCGTGTCTGTTATTCGTCACGACCGTGTTGCGGAAACTTGGGTCGCACAGGGAGAACCCGTACTCTGAAACACTGTTGAGAGTGGATCCACGCACGTCGAAGAGGGGCTGAAACACATGGCACGCGAGATGACCCAACTCGAACTCCTCCAGGAGCTGTCGCCGGCGGCCGAGGAGAACGTCAACCGTCACCTCGCCGTGGCCAAGGACTGGAACCCGCACGACTACGTGCCGTGGGACGAGGGAAGCAACTTCGCGATGCTCGGCGGCCAGGACTGGTCGCCGGAGCAGTCCGAGCTCGGTGACGTCGCCAAGGCGGCCATGATCACCAACCTCCTCACCGAGGACAACCTCCCCTCGTACCACCGCGAGATCGCCAACAACTTCTCGACCGACGACGCCTGGGGCCACTGGGTGGGTCGCTGGACCGCCGAGGAGAACCGCCACGGACTTGCGATGCGCGACTACCTCGTGGTCACCCGCGGTGTCGATCCCGTGGCTCTCGAAGAGGCCCGCATGATCCACATGACCAACGGGTTCACCTCCGTCGGTGTCGGTGGCGACCGCGCCGACGAGGTCGAGGCCCACGGCGGCGAACTGGGCCTGCTCTACACCGTCGCGTACGTCACGTTCCAGGAGCTCGCGACCCGCGTCAGCCACCGCAACACCGGCCGCGCCTGCAACGACCCCATCGCCGACAAGATGCTGCAGCGCATCGCCGCCGACGAGAACCTGCACATGATCTTCTACCGCAACATCGTCTCCGCGGCGATGGATCTCACGCCGGATCAGACCATGCGCGCGATCACCGACGTGATCTGCAACTTCCAGATGCCCGGCGCCGGCATGCCCAACTTCCGTCGCCACGGTGTGCTGATGGCCAAGCACGGCATCTACGACCTGCGCCAGCACCACGAGGAGGTCGTGCTCCCGATCCTCCGCAAGCTCAACGTCTTCGACCGCGACGACTTCGGCGCGCAGGGCGAGGCCGACCGCGAGCGGCTCGGCGAGTTCGTCGAGAAGCTCGGCGAGGACACCCTGAAGTTCGAGGAGATGCGTGATCGCGCGCTGGCCCGCGAGGCGGCCAAGCGCGAGGCCCGCGCGTCGTAGGCAGCCCTTGACCACCCTCCTGGATCCGGCAACCGCCGCCCCCGATTCCTCGGGTGCGGCGGTTTCGGCATCGGGATCGACCCGTCCCGCCCTGTCCATCGGTCGTTTCGCGCTCGGCAGTCCCGTGGTGCTGGCGCCGATGGCCGGCGTCACCAACGTCGCGTTCCGCACGCTGTGTCGTGAGCTCGAACTCGAGCGCACCGGCACCGTCTCGGGGCTCTACGTGTGCGAGATGGTGACCGCCCGCGCACTCGTCGAACGCCACGAGTCGACGATGCACATGACCACCTTCGGTCCCGACGAGAACCCGCGGTCGATGCAGCTCTACACCGTCGACCCCGAGTACACCTACGCCGCGGCGAAGATGATCGTCGACGAGGATCTCGCCGACCACATCGACATGAACTTCGGCTGCCCGGTGCCGAAGGTGACCCGCAAGGGCGGCGGCGCGGCGATCCCGTTCAAGCGGCGGCTGTTCGCCCAGATCGTCGCCGCGGCGGTCCGCGCG
>NZ_JXYP01000037.1 GCF_000964005.1 Williamsia herbipolensis | reverse complement strand
CCACGAGTCCCTCGGCTATCAACCCCCAGCCGAGTACGAGGCCGCCCTACGGGCAGCCTCACACCCCAGCGAGTCAGCCGTCCCGGCCCTCGTAACGACGTAGGAACTAAACCTGGGGTACTTCAGTGTCGTTTGCGTTCGATGACGCCGTGCCCCTACGACTCAGCGGTCCAACCGCCCCAGCGATCAGTCTCTGTTCAGCTCGCGGGATTCTCGGCGGCGACTGGCGAACCGACCCACGTCTCACAGCGCTGCTCGCATAAACCTACGAAGGCTGCTATTTGGTGAGCGTTTCCGGCCAGGCCATCGAACAGTTGAGCGGGGACTTGGGAAAGCAGGGGCTTTCGACCGAGACAGACACGTCACCTTGCGCGCAGACGGTGTGGCGGAGGATGAAGCCGTCGGTAATCCGTCGAGCGAGTCGTTCAACAGTCGAATGATGGTGCTGTGCGCGGCATCGTTGGTCGTCGTCACATCGCTCCATTGCGTGCAGGCGGTCAGGGTTGCTACAGGGACGGCCGCTACGAGCAGCACCGGCATCCATCCGCGTGTCATACGTCCGCATCACGTCGAGTCTGTCGTATTCGTTCCAGCAGCACCATCGCCGAAGCCCGGAGTGGAGCAGCGGCCTTTAACGCGGTAAACACCGCTGCGGACTCATCGTCGCCGATACTAGGTATGCCCCGACGTCGTGTTCGGGCTGTTGCTCGTCGCGGGCTGAGGGGGTCGGTGACCGCGATCTGACACGAACAAGCGCGCGCCATGATCGACGGGTTCACCGACGAGACCCACTGGCCGTTGTTCGCCGACGACGTGGTCGCACAAACGCCGGTCGTTTTACAACTTGTCGCGGTCCAGAAAATCGACTAACGCGGCGGTGAACGCGTCGTTGTTGTCCCCGGCTATCATGTGGCCGGCGCCGGACACGTCGACTACCTCGGCGTGAGGCACCAGTTGCTTGAATTCGTCGACGGTCGCGGTCGAAACTACGTCGGATAATAGGCCGCGCACGAGAAGCGTCGGCGCAGTGACCCGTTGGGCGCCGTCGATGAGCAGTTGACTGATCGCTTCGAACTGTTCGTGTCCGGCAGTCGGTTCTCCGCGGAGAAACTCGAAATTGGAGTGTACGAATGCCGGGTCCCATCTCCATATCCACCGGCCGTCTTCGCGCTGTCGGAGCACTTTGTGCAAGCCACTGCGACTTTTCGCCCGCTCGGGTCGCGAGTTGTAGGCAGCAATAATTTCCGCGGCGTCTTCTAAAGAGCAGAAGCCGTCGGGGTAGGCAGCCATAAAGGCTACTACTCGCCGCGCGCCGTCGATCTCCAATCGAGGAGTGACGTCGACCAGGACAACTGCGCCCCACGAGCTCGCGGCCGAACTCCTATGCGCGCCAAGGATGGTCATGCCCCCAAGGGATGCGCCCACAACCACCGGAGGCGTGTCTGCGGCGAAGTGATCTCGGACCGCGGTGAGGTCGGCAGCAAGTCGTTCGATGTCGTAGTTGCCGTCCGGGTCCCAGTCGCTGTCACCGTGTCCGCGGGCGTCGTAGGCAACCACCGTGTATCCGCGATCGTGGAGACGCTGAGCAGACTCGCGCCACGCGTGGCGATTCTGGCCACCGCCGTGGAGGAGGATCACCACGGGACCGGCACCTGTGTGGTGATAGTAGTCTGCGACGAGAGTGATCCCGTCCGTAGTTCGGACCCGTTGGCGTGCAACGCTACTCATGACGCGCTCCTCCTGATACCGGCGACCGTCGCCGTAAACCTTGGGTGCTGCGAGCAGCTCTCATACCGTTCGTGTTCCGACTCAGATAGATCGGTGTGTGTCTCGGTTCCCTTTACTTGCGGCCGGTCAGGGTGGCGCGCCGCTAGCGATGCAATTTCGACGCGCATGCATACGTCGTACTTCAGTTGCTCGGTACCGTCCAGGCGCCCGGGAACCGAGTCGGTGCGCGCCGCCTCGCTCACTTCCGCCCGGCGGGCTAAGAGCATCGCGCCGCGCATCATCACTCTTATCCGCAGGTACCAGACGATCCACGCGGCGCCCAGTGTCCGTACAGACCGGCTGTGGGCCGTCAACGACCCGCAAGTCTCAGCGAGAGCGCAGCGGATTCGAGGGACTCGACCAACTTGAGCTCCAGTTCAGGGAGGCTGCTGGCCGCCGCAGCCACGTTCTCCACGCGGGCTCGTATTTCGACGTCGCGCTGGGTTCCCACCCGTGCGGCGTCGGTCCACGCTTGCGCACAATCGCCGGCCGCGATTGCGAGCTCCGCTGTCGCGCCATCACCGGTCAGACGTGCAACATCGCCGCACCCTTGGGCGAGCAGGCGACGAAACAGTCCGCCGCCTGTGCCGGCTTTCTCGACGAATGCACGCAGACTGAACAGGAAAACCTCGAGCTCTTCGGCGGGGAGGTCGCCCCAGGTCTGGATGTCGTCCGCCAGAAGTGAAGCTGCGGCCAGGCCTTCGGCTCCCGTCGCCGCAACATCGACGATTCCGGGCTCGGACGGCCGGCGCATACTGTCTGCGGACTGGCGAAACGCGTCCGCGGCGATGCATCGCAGATCTGGCAACTCCTGCGGCCAGGTGATGCGGTAGGTGCGGTGACGGGTCGGCTCCGGGAATGCCGTCGATGATCGAGCACGTGCCAGTGCGTCGAGTGGGACCTCTTGTACCTCCGCGCGGTCGTTGTCCACGACGAAGGCAATGCCCTGGGCCTCGTCGTAGCCGATCACAACAATGTCGTGGCGGCTCATTTGCAGCTGGACTCGTAGGTACGGCAGTTCAGCGATGTCGCCCCACACGAGACTTGGTCGACCGGCATCGATCTCGTCGGCCACCCAGGACCATCCCTCCGCGGCATCGTCTGTAGTCAGGACGTCGACCTGGCCACCGAGGCGGCGCGGTAGATCGATCTCGAAGTCAGAGTTCCGTCCCACCAGGTACAGCGGCGGAGTCAGGTCCTTCGATCGGACATAGGACAGCCCCAGTGCACCGCCGAGCGCGAACACCAAACCCTCATCTGGCGGCCCGTCCCACCCCAGGCCATTCCAGTGCAGCAGATCCCGCATCGCGCCCGATCCGCAATGACCTCCCATCCGGTGGGGGTAATCCTCGATCAAGGTACTGGCGGACATGAGAACTCCTTACAGCGCACATCGACGCTTTGGCCGGTTTTCGGTCATCGATTTCTGCTTCTCGGTGTAGGTGTTCGAGAGCCGATCAGGTCACGCCGATCCGACGTGTGCCAGCTCTGCTCGGTTTATGGGGAGTTGCTGGGTGATGGTCTGTTTACTGGTCATGAAGTCACGGGGGCGGTTGATGCAGTCTGCTGCGATGAGCTCACCAGCTCGGAGATAGAAACAGCTGAAGTCGCGGTCGCGTGCCGGGTCGCCGCTGAGAACAACCTCGTCGTACCCGGTGTTGAGACCGGCGATCTGGAGCTTGAGCTCGTATTGGTCTGACCAGAACCACGGAAGCGCTGCTATCTGTTTAGGTTTCCCGCAGATGGTTGCCGCGGCCGCCTTGGCCTGTTCGCCCGCGCTCGGCACCGACTCCAAACGAATGCGTCGGCCGTAACGAGCCATGTCGTGACTTGCACAGTCCCCGGCGGCGAGGATGTCGGGGGCGCTGGTCCGAGCGTGGTCGTCGATCACGATGCCGTCGTCGATGAGTAGGCCGGCGGCCGACGCGAGGTCGATGTTCGGCTCGACGCCGATGCCCACGATGACGATGTCCGCTGGAATCGTTTCGCCGGTTGCCAGAACCACTTCACGAACCTGCTCCTCCCCGCCCAGTGCCTCGACCGAGGCGTCGGTGCGGATGGTGACCCCTTCTTCGCGATGAATGCGGTCGAAGAACGTCGACACCTCTGGAGCCGTGACGCGTTCGAGAACGCGGCCGGCGGCTTCGAGCACAGTGACCTCGAGACCCAATGCGCGCAGCGACGCCGCTGTTTCCAGGCCGATGTAGCCGCCGCCGACGATGACGACTCGCTGGCCGGGTGTCGTGGCGGCACGCAGCGTTGTCACGTCGGCGGCCGTACGCAAATAGTGGACTCCGGCCAGGTTGGCGCCCGGAATCGACAGGCGCCTGGGTCGTGCGCCGGTGCACAGGGCGAGGTTGTCGTAGGTCAATGTTTCGCCAGTGCCCAACACGACATGTTTCGCGGATGGTTCGATCGATTCGACCGTCGCGTCGAGGAGTTGAATCCGTTGCTTCGCATAGAACTCTTCGCTTCGAAGTGCGAGTTCGCTGACGCCGCACTTGTTAGCCAGGTAGGCCTTGGACAATGGAGGGCGTTGGTAGGGCAGCGCCGATTCGTCGCCGATGAGGACGATGTCTCCGGTCCATCCCTCTTGTCGCAGGCCGACAGCGATTTGGACCCCGGCATGGCTGGCGCCGATGATGACGGCCCGCCTCGTTGTCACGAGTCGGACTTGGGGGTGAGGCGGACCATCATCTTGCTGATCCCCCGCACAAAGTTCGACTGCACGTACTCGGGTTCGCCGACGACCTCGATGTTCTCGAAACGAGAAAGCAGTTCTTCCCAAAGGATCTTCAGCTGCAGTTCGGCCAGTCGATTACCCATGCAGCGGTGAACACCGAATCCAAAGGAGATGTGGTTGCGGGCGTTGGCGCGGTCGATGATGAAGTCATCGGGCCGGTCGAACACGCGTTCGTCGCGGTTGCCCGAGGCGTACCACATCACGACTTTGTCGCCTTTGCGGATGAATTGCCCGTTGAGCATCGTGTCGGTCATCGCGATGCGGCGCATGTAGGCCACCGGTGTCTGCCACCGGATGATCTCGGAGTTCATGTTCGGGATCAGGTCGCGGTTGGCCTTCAGTTTCTCGAACTCGTCGGGGAACCGGTTCAACGCGAGTACGCCGCCGCTCATCGAGTTGCGGGTGGTGTCGTTGCCACCGACGATCAGCAATGCCAAGTTGCCCAGGAACTCCATCGGTCGGTCGATAAGGTTTTCGGTGTCGGCGTTGCTTTGCATCATGGTGATCAGATCGAATCCGGGTTCCTCGCCTGCTGCGGTCCGGGCCGCCTTGTCGTGCCAATGCTTACTGAGACCTTGCGCCATCTCCCTCATACCGCGGAACGTGTCGTCGAGGTCTGCGGGGCCGCCGTTGGTCTGCTCCATCGACGTTGCGAGATCGGACCATTCGACGAGCTTGCGCCGCTGCTCGTATGGATAATCCAACAACGTCGCCAGCATGCGAGCGGTCAACTCGATCGACACTGTCTGAACCCAGTCGAAGGGCTCGTTGAGGGGCAGGTCGTCGAGCACCTCCTGCACGCGCGAGCGAATCAGCCCCTCCATCTCGCGGAGGTTCTTCGGCGCGACCACACCCTGAACGGCAGCCCGCTGCCGGTCATGCCGCGGCGGATCCATCGCGATGAACATGGTGATGTCCATAAAGCGCGGCGGGACCCCGATGACGATCAACGGCTCGGCGGAGAACACCTCATGGTTCTTGTCGACGGCCATGATGTCGGCGTGGCGGGTAACCGACCAGAACGGACCAAACGGACTGTTGGGTTGGAAATGCACCGGGGCCTCGTTGCGCACGCGCTCGAAGTACGACTGCCACCGCCCCTGACGGTAGAGAAACGGGTTGCTGAGGTCGATGTCGGCGAGTTCGACATCCTCAACCGGCGGGATGGGACTTTCGACGAACAGCTTCTTCCCGTTCGACCCGGTCACCACACGTCGAGTCTTGTCGTACAGATGTGCGCCACGGATCTGCAGGTCTATCGGGATAGCTGACTGGACACGCTCAGTGATTACGTCAGAAACCTTCATTGCGTTGATATCCGTTTCCTCGTGGTCACATCTGAAATTCAGGCGTCTGAACGATCAAACCATCCCACGCCGCGGACACGTCCATCTGGCAGGACAACCGGGAGGTCGGTTCACGCTCGGGGTTCATGGCCAGCATTTCCTCCTCGACGGCGCCCGAACGCCCAACCGTCTCCGACCACCGCGGATCGACGATCACAGGGCACGTCCCACACGCCGCTTCACCTCCACAATCGCCATCGATACCGGGCACCGCGTTCTCGGTAGCGACTTTCATCAAGGATTGGCCCTCCACCAGCGGCGCCTCGTGCTGCTTGCCGTCATGAGTTACGAACGTGACAACTGCCATAACCAACTCCCGTTGCGGTGTCGTGAGATATCTAATAACTGTGCCGAAGATTGCCTACGGCGGCTATGTCCGTCCGAGTCCAAAAGGTTGTGACTTTGGCTCAACGGCCAGGCCCGGTGTGTCACGATGCCGAGTGTTACAGCCGCTTGTCGTTCCCGACGAGTGGTCCGAGCGATGACGTTGAACCGGTGTTCACAAAGCTCGTTCATAGGAGTCTCCGTAGTAACTTGACCGTACGTTCGGTGTACGGCGGATAGATCAGTCTCAGATCGGGTTTGGCAGGTTTGGACAGCACTGCTCTGCGGTGGCTCAGGGCCTCGAACCCCCACTTGCCGTGATAGGCGCCGATCCCACTGGCACCCACGCCGCCGAAAGGCAGCTGCGGAATCAAGCAGTGCAGCGCGACGTGGTTGATGACCGCACCACCAGATGGGATGCGGTCGACCAGGTGGCGGGCCTGCTGCGACGAAGATGTGAAAATGTAGAGCGCCAATGGTTTTGGTCCGGCGTTGATCTCAGATACCGCTGCGTCGATCGAGTCAATCGCGAGGACCGGCAAGACGGGCCCGAAGATCTCACCGGCCATGACCGCATCGGTGTCGGGCGGATTCACGACGACAGTCGGCTCAATACGTAGGCTTTCCCGGTTCGAGTTACCCCCGGCGACGATGGTGCCCTGGGTGGCGGTGAGTAAGTCGACCAACCGGTCGAATTGCTGCGCATTGACGATCGGCAGCGAGTACTCCGATTCGGCGGACCGGAACTCGGCGATGTTCTGGATGATCTTCTTCACCAAGACGCCGGCGATCGACTTGTCCGCCAGAACGTAATCCGGGGCGATACAGGTTTGGCCTGAGTTGAGCAACTTGACCCATGCGATCCGGCGCGCAGCGACGTCGATGTCGGCGTCGGCGGCCACCACGACCGGGCTCTTCCCACCCAACTCGAGCGTCACCGGAGTCAACGTCAGCGCGGCGGTGGACATGATCTTCTTACCGATTTCTGTGCCTCCGGTGAACAGGGCATGATCGAACCCCTGACGCAGCAGATCCTGAGTAGTCTCCCCGTCTCCCTCCGCGACTCGAATCGCCTCTGCATCAAGGTATTCCGGCACCACGCGGGCTAGTAACGCGGAGGTTGCCGGCGCAAGCTCGGATGGCTTGATCACTGCGCAGTTGCCGGCTGCCACCGCTGCAACCAATGGGCCCAGAGTCAAATAGAGGGGGTAGTTCCACGGCCCGATGACCAGCACGACGCCCAATGGGTCGTACTGCACCCACCCGCGACCAGGCAACTGAGTCAGAGGCAGTGACACGCGTTTGTGTCGCATCCATTTTTTGAGGTGTTTTCGCGCAAAGCCGGCTTCGGTCTTCGTGGCGTTGATGTCGCCAAGCCACGCCTCGACAGGGGAGCGACCAAGGTCATCGGCCAACGCCGCGGCGATCTCGCCCTCGCGCTCCGTACAGAGCCGCTCGATCCCTGCCAGTTGATCCAAGCGCCATTGCAGATCGCGCGTACGTCCTGACTCTGCGACACGACGGACCTCGTCGAGTAGTTGCTTACAGTCGGTCCTGACGCCTTGCGATTCCATTGGTAGTGCCATGTGATCTAGCCTTCCTGGTTGCAGGGCGTTTCGCGTGTGAGCGGGAGCGTCCCCGAAGCGCACCGTGGAGGCGCATGGCCTGCCGTGCACGAGCTTTACCGCCTACCGTCGCCACCGCCGATAGGAGTTCTCCGCCGCCGTGGAGCGTCAAAATCGGATGAGGCCTCGGATGTTGCGTCCTGATCGCATGTCTTCGTAACCCTCGTTGATCTGGTCGAGGGTGTACTCGCGGGTGATCAGCTCGTCGAGCTTTAGTTGTCCGCCGTTGTAGAGTTCGACCAGCCGTGGGACGTCGTGAGCGGCGTTGGACGAGCCGTAGAGGGAACCGCGAATTTGCTTCTCATACAATGTCAATTCGAGCAGCGAACCTGACATTGAGGTGTCTTCGGGATGTCCGATTGCGGTGACCACTACGCGTCCGCGCTTGCCGACGAGTGAGAGCGCCTCGGCAGTATAGGACCCCTCGGCGACATCAGTGGTCAGGATGCAGACGTCGGCGAGTTTGCCGCGAGTGATGTCGCTGATGAGTGCCCACGCGTCGTCGATCGAGGTAGCGGCATGAGTAGCTCCGAACACGCCGGCCTGCTTGCGCTTGAACTCCACGGGATCGACGGCGATGATGTTTAACGCGCCAGCGATTCGCGCGCCTTGAATGGCGTTCATGCCGATGCCACCGGCCCCAATCACGACCACCGTGTCCCCGGCGCGTACTTCGCCCGTGCGCACCGCCGACCCGTAGCCGGTGGTGACACCGCAGCCGATCAGCGCAGCCTTGTCCAGCGGTGTCCCGGTATCGATCTTCACCAGCGACGATCTCGGAACCACCGTGTACTCGGAAAATGTCCCCAGCAGGCACATCTGGCCAATGTCTTCGCCGCGAGCATGGAAGCGGTAGGTACCGTCGATCTGCGGGCCCATCATGATGGCCGCACCCATGTCGCACAGGTTCCCCATGCCGCGCGCGCAATACGAACAGTGTCCGCACGACGGCAGGAAGGTGAGGATGACCGAATCACCCTCGGCGATGTCCTCGATACCCGCACCGACTTCGACCACGGTGCCGGCACCCTCGTGACCACCCACGACGGGCAGCGGGAAAGGTAGATCACCGGTCACAAGGTGTTCGTCGGAATGGCACAACCCACTAGCGGTCAGCCGCACCATCACCTCGTCGGGGCCGGGCGGATCCAACTCGACCTCTACGACCTCCCACTTCTCCCCCAGTCCCCACAGAACAGCAGCGCGTGTCTTCATGACTCTCCTTCGGTCGATACATCCGGTTGCCGCGGTAGCCCCGTCAGGCGAGTGTCTCGACGGTGAGGTCACCGTCGGCGTGCTGGCGGCGTAGCTTCTTCTTGTCGAACTTGCCGGTAGAGGTCAGTGGGATCTCCGACACGAATGTCCACCGCTCCGGTAACCACCACTTGGCCACCCGCGGACGAAGGAACTCCGACAACTCCGCCGCGGTGGCGGTGCGGTCGCCGTCGAGGACCACCGCGGCCAGCGGGCGCTCCTGCCATTTCTCGTCGGGCACACCGATCACCGTGGCGGTGCGTACCGCGGGATGAGCGGCCAACTCGTTCTCGAGTTCGACCGAGGAAATCCATTCACCGCCGGACTTGATGACGTCCTTCGAGCGGTCGGTCAGGGTGATGAACGCGTCAGCGCTGATCGTGCCGACGTCTCCGGTGGACAACCACCCGTCCGACGACACCGCTGGCCTGTCGTGCTCGTAGTACGACCCGGTGATCCACGGGCCGCGGATCTGAATCTCACCTACCGACTTTCCGTCCCAAGGTTGCTCGGCGCCAGTGTCATCGACGATGCGTGCCTCCACCCCGGCCACCACCCGACCCTGGGTTCCACGAATCTGGAGCGACCGCTCCGGAGAGTCGGTGAACCGCGGCAATGCGACCGCGGCGAGCGGCGATGTCTCGGTCATCCCCCACGCCTGCACGATGCGGATGCCCAGCTCGTCGTATGCGGTCATCAACGACCGCGGAACCGCAGAGCCCCCGCACGCGACCATCTTCAACGAACTCACGTCGTGGCCGGGACTGTCCCGGAGATAGTGCAGAACGTCGGTCCAGATCGTTGGAACAGCGCCCGCCATCGTCGGTCGCTCTGCCTCGATCATCTCCACCAACGGCTCCGCCTGCAGGAAGCGGTCAGGCAGCAGCAGCTGCGCACCCGCCATCATCGCTGCGTAGGGAAGTCCCCATGCATTGGCGTGGAACATCGGAACGATCGCCAGCACCATGTCGTCATGCCCGATGCCCAGGGCATTCGAGGTGCACGCCGCCTGAGAATGCAACCACGTCGAACGATGGCTGTAGACAACACCTTTCGGATGTCCAGTGGTGCCGCTGGTGTAACACATCGCCGCGGCGGACCGCTCGTCCACGTCAGGCCAGTCGAAGGTGCTCGACTGGGTGGCCAGTACATCGTCGTAGCGGAGAACGTCCTTTCCGCACCCCTCGACCGCGGCAAGGTCACCCGCACCGGTGACCAGCACCGTGCGGACCGACGTCATCGCCGGCAGGGCCGGCGCGAGGAGGGGAAGGACGGTGCCGTCGACGATGATCACCCGGTCCTCGGCGTGATTGGCGATCCACGTCAGCTGTTCGGCCGGCAGCCGCAGGTTCAACGTGTGCAAGACTGCGCCCATCGACGGCACCGCCGCGTAACAGTCCAGATGCTCCTGGTTGCTCCACTGCAGCGTCGCGACGCGCTCATCTGCCCCGATACCGAGCTCGCGTAGGCCATTTGCCAGCCGAGCCGCGCGTTCGCCCAACTCCCGGTAGGACACCCGGGAGATCTGCCCGGGTCCGCGGGCGGTCAGCACCTCGCGATCGCCATGGACCATCGAGGCATTGCGCACTATCGACGACACGGTCAACCTAACGTCCTGCATGGTGCTCTTCACCAGGCCACCATCCTGTCGTCAGCGGTCAGATGGTCGTCACGCATCGATGAGGTCCTGCCGATTCTCGCTCTGCAGCATCGACTTGTACTCGGGGAACAGGTTCTTGGCCTGCGGGATCAACTTGAGCAGCTTCGGCACCGGGCCCTTGGCACGAACGGTTCCCTTTGCCATGGCCATCGTGAGGTTCACCTTCCCCAGCCAGAACTTGTTACCGGTGTCCGAGGACATGAACAACTCGACATTGGGGACCGCGGTACTCGACGCTCCGGTCTCCACCACCTTGTTCGGCATATCCACTGTCACCACCGCATCCGGATCGGTGTAGTGCACGCGCAGCACCACGCCCGACCCCGAGAGCTTGTCCGCCAGACCTTCGACCTCAAGACCACGCTGAAATATGCCCGCGAGAAATTTGTAAACCTCGTCCTCGTTCTTAAACACTGCCATTGCGAACCTCCTAAAATCCTTGTTGGGGAACAGCTTCTTAACGGTTGAGCGGCAGCGCGCCTGAGAGGCTCTCGCAGGTGGATGTCAGACGCGTGTGAAACGCCATTGCAGGGCGCGCAATTCGGCGACATGCCAGCATCGGCCGATCACGCCAAAATTGCGCACAGCCCCGCACCACGACTTGGCGTGCTGCACTCGTCTCGGCCCCTACGACGCGGCCGAGTGTGCAGGATGCGCTAGTTCCCACATCGACTCCCATGCTTGCTGATCACGTTTGTCAGGAACATCGTCGCATCGAATGTCAAGGTTCGTGACGTTTTGACGTTTTTGTAGCATCGTAAGCAGAGCTTACTTTTAAGAGGCGCCCACGCCGCGTCGTGTCCCGGACATCGCGCTTAGGCCACCCATGCCCCGCAGCGCTTGTCTCGTACCCGCACGTTCGAGATCACCTCCACCGTTCCCACGCTATGTCGCGGCGGACAGCGATGATTCCGCTTTTCCATCAGGAACCACCGCCCACGGCCGTTCAGAGTGAACGAGCAATGATTTCCTTCATGATTTCGCTTGTCCCACCATAAATTTTCTGAACCCGCGCATCAGCCCACATTCTACCGATTGGGTATTCGTTCATGTATCCATAACCGCCGTGCAATTGCAGGCATTCATCGAGCGCCACCATTGCCCTGTCGGTTGTCCACCACTTCGCCATTGCGACCGTGGGGATATCAAGTTCGCCGCGCAGATGGCGGGCAATACAGTCATCGATGAAAACGCGGCTGATATGGGCGTCGGTAGCAACCTCCGCGAGCTTGAATTTCGTGTTCTGAACGGCAAAGATGGGCTTACCGAAGGCATGGCGTTCCTTGGCGTACTCCACTGTGAATTCAAGTGCCGTTTCCAGAACTGTCACCGCCCCTAGCCCAAGTATCAATCGTTCCTGAGGGAGTTGCTGCATGAGTTGGATGAAGCCTTGTCCCTCGGTCGGACCTAGGAGATTCTCGATGGGGATGTGCACGTCTTCAAAGTAGAGCTCGGATGTGTCCTGCCCGCGCTGACCCACTTTGTCCAGCACCCGGCCGCGGCGGAAACCTGGCCGGTCGCCTTCGACCAACACCAGCGAGATGCCGTTTGCGCCCGCGCCCGGATCTGTCTTCGCGACAACGATGACCACGTCCGCCTGAGCGCCGTTGGTGATGAAGGTCTTGGCCCCATTCACGACGTACTCATCTCCGACGCGTACCGCTTTGGTAGTAACTGATTGTAGGTCGGATCCCGTGCCCGGCTCCGTCATGGCAATTGCACCGACCATCTCGCCAGTCGCCAAACGAGGCAGGAAATGCCTCTTTTGCGCATCGCTTCCGTACTCGAGCAGGTAGTGGGCAACGATTCCGTTATGCAGCGGGGCACCCCATGCGGAATCGCCCACGCGCGCCTGCTCCTCGATCAACACTGCTTCATGAGCGAAAGTTCCGCCGCCGCCGCCGAACTCTTCGGGGATTGACATGCAAAGTAGTCCCAGCTCTCCCGCCCGTGTCCACAGATCCCTGTCGACGTGATGTTGCTCAATGAACCGGTCGATATTGGGAGCGATCTCCTTCTCGCAGAATGCGCGCGCCAGATCCCGCAGCGCGACGAGGTCGTCGTCCATCCAGCTCGAACTTTTGCTGACCACCAAGTGTCCTCACTTTGTTTACTACGGCAACCGACGTCGCCACTGACTGGAACGGGTTCCGGGTGGTTAAACCCGAGAACGCCACCACTCGTCGAGTTGGTACCCGAATCCCCGGTTCGGGGTCTGAGTAAATTCTCGTGGCGGACGAGACCAAGGGCTATGTTCACTAGAGTCAGATGCTTGTGGATTCAGCTCAAAGGACGATCGTGAACCTCAACGACGAGGGAGTACCCCCATTCGTATTCGTCCAGATGCTGCAGAGTCCTGCGCTCGATCCGGTCGCGGTCGCGCGACTGCGCAGCATCATGCGGTCCGAAGGGGTCGACGAGGCGACCCTTCTCCAGCGTGATACCCCGGCGCCGTTGCGGTGGTTCAGACAGGCCTACCCAGAACTCGACAGCGATCAGGCAACCCGATTGGGTTTGGCTTTTGCAGAACAGGCCCGGCTGACGTCGTTCGGGGCCTTGAGTGTGCCGTTGGTCAGTGCAGGCTCGATCACCGAGGTCGTCGAACTGCTCGCCTACCTGCCGGTGATCTCGACAGCCCTACGTCCACACTTCCATTGGGACTCTCAGGGCCTGACGGTCTGGCTTACCGGAATTACCGGCGATTGGGCACTCGACTGTTTAGCGGTCACCTACAGCGGGGCCGCGTTGTTGCGAGTGCTGGACATGCTCGCCGGTGGCGCGCCAACCGTGAGCCTTCACGTGAGTTGGCCGGCGCCCGTCGCGCTGCCAGGTACCAAGGACGACTCAGCGCTTGCCGGGCGCTTGTTCTTTGACGCTCCAATGTCGTATCTGCACGTTCCCGCGGACACGCTTGACGATGTGTGTCGATTTTCCGACCCCCTCGCCTACCGGCTCGCGATCGCTGAATTGAAGCACACACTCGAGCAACGGGAAGGCACAACGTCAGTCTCGGAGCAGGTGAGACTTTTAATCGAAACGGCACCTGGGCAGCGGAGTAGTCAGTGGGTGGCCGGCGAATTGTCCGTATCAACGAGCACTCTGAAGCGGAAACTTTCCGCAGAGGGGACCACTTTTCGCGAGTTGCAACAGTCCTGTCTTCGCGATTTCGCCATGCGGCTCCTATTGACCCGATCCATGTCCGCTACCCAGATCGCGCTCGAACTCGGTTACAGCGATCTGACTAACTTCTCGCACGCATTCAAGCGCTTGACCGGTTACTCTCCCAGCGAGCTCCGTCACGCACGGCACCGACGGCCCAGCCCCGGATCGATCCCCTACGCCTGCGATCAAGGGGGCCGTGGGCATACCTGGGGACGGCACGGCGGGACACCGGCCGGCGCCGTGAGACGACACGGCCTCAGACGTCAAGGGTGGCGAGCGGTTCCTCGAGTCCCAGATAGCGCAGGGCAACCCGCGAGATCTGCCGACCGGTGGCATCACTATCACCGGCAGGCAGAACGAGATGACTCACCGTCAACCGAACAAGCGCATCGATACCGTCAGCGACGTCGTCACTGTCGAGCTGCGGTTGAGCAAGGGGCTGGCCGCAGCTTCGTCCAATGTGAAACGAACGGCCCAGATGATCGCCGGTAGTGCCCCCACTCTGGCTTATTCGTGGCGTTGAACGGTTCAGGCCGCGATGCACACTGCCCTCGGACACCCGGAAATCTTCGCTATCTAGCGCAACGGCGCCTCACCCTCCTTTGTATGGCGCTCTTCATTTTGAATTTCAGCCGGGTCACCCCGCGTCCTTTACGAGGGCGGACCGTAATCCAGGATCTGCCAGCCCTCACCACTCTTCGTAACCACCACTTTCAGCAACGTCGGCAATTCGCTTGGTTGAGTATTCTGTACATTCTGGGTCTTCTGGTTCGCGAAGACCATCACCGTGTAGTTCCCGTCGGTCTTCCCCGTGACGCTCGTCGCGAGAACGCGGCCGGTGGCCTGCACCTGGGCTTGCTGCATTATCTGGGTCAACGTCGAACGGACCTCGTCGTACCGCTTGACCAGGGCGTCGCCGGCATTCGTCTTCACTGCCGCGAAGAAGGCGTCGGTGTTCTGGTAGCTGTACGTCAGTGATTTCGTGGTGTAGTCCGCTGCCGCGGCGGCTGCCTGTGCGCGCTGGGTGGCCTCGGCATCTTTGGCGGAATTCACATCGTCGGCGTCGACGTACAGGTAGGCGAACACACCTGCCAGCACCGCTAAGACCACGATCAGGACAATCGCGATCGCGCCGCGAGCACGCGCCGTGAGGTATCGCCGCGGCTTTTTTGCGGCAACGGCGTCACGGTCCGCCGTTTCGCGAATGGGATCGTCGACCGTGTCGACGGGCTCGCTCACCACCACGTTTGAACCTGGTGTGCTCTCCGACTCGGTGCTCTGTGCGGGAGGCGTTCCCACACTCGATTGTTCGTGGTCTGTCATGTGAGGCCTTTCTTGCGCTGCGGCCGGGGTCGCAGTGTTCAGTTTCATCACCGCGGTGACGGTAACGCGTTGATCGGAATCTGCGCGCTTCCCGGTTTCGACGTCGGGAATGTACGCGAAAGAAGGTCGCCGATCGATCCGAAGTCGACATAGGTGTTCGCGACCTTGGCCGTTGCCGGTTTGACAGCTCTGGTGATGGCCACCAGATCGGGCTGGAGGATCTGCAGGTAACTGTTCAACTTTGTGACGAGCTTCAGGATGGGAGGCCATTTGTCATATGACGTCGCCGAGAACTTGATGAACGCCCGCTGGATTCGCGCCAACCCGCCGACTGCTGCCGGCGTCTCGACGGTTGCGGCACTGAGAACGTCGCCGGCGTTCGACAGCAATCCGAGCAAGAACTCCGCGTTGTCCGCGGTCACCCGAACGGCACCGTCTTTGCCCACGAAGTCGACAAGGCGACCCATCATGTCACCGATCGTGGCCAGGTCCGCTTGCCGACCGTCCACCGCTTGCGACACGGTCTTGTTGATGGATTCGATTGCGGTGGGATCTAGTGCGTCCGCAACCGATGACAGTTTGGGCAGCACCTGTGGAACCGACGGATAGACGTGAACAGCGGTGGGCGGCACCACGTCGCCGCTGCCATAAAATCCGGCAGCGGTCGAATCGGCAGGTATGAAGTTGACGTATTGTTCGCCCGCTACCGACAGATTCTCTATTGTCATTACGCTGTTTCGCGCGATCTTCGTTCCGGTCTCGACGCTCATGTCCACCTTGAGACCGCTGTCCGATGCGTGGATCGCGGTGACCTTCCCCACCGGCAGTCCCTGCAGCATCACCGGCGAGGTGTCCAAGAGGCCTCCGGAGGCGTCTATGTATGCCGTCAGCGAATAGTCCGACCGCGCCGGGTTGATGCGAGCGACGACGACAACGAGGTAGGTGAGGCCCACAACGAGGACGACGAACAGGGCCAGCGCAGAGAGTCGCGCACCTCGGGTCATGGCAGCATTCCGATCGATTTCAAGACTGTGATGAACGAGCTGGCATCGCGGCGAGCGAGGTCACGGTTGTCGACGGAAATTCCGGACACGTTGACGTTCGGTGAGCCGACGAACGGGATCAGCTTGTCGCGGATGACGCGGGTCGCTTGCTCGGTGACAGCTGCAGAGTAGATATCCGAATTCGCCAGCGAACGGACAACGGGGGCTATGGCAGCCACCGATGGCACGATCCGCGAGTTCTCAGGGTCGACGATTGCACCGGCCGCCGTAGAAAAGTCGCGCAGATTCGCGATGAGGAGCGCGACGTCGATGAGGGTGTAACCCAGTCCGTAGAAATTTTTCCCACCCTTGATGAGCACGCGATCCAACGCGGCGGGGTCCGATAACACAACTTTCAGCGTTCGGTTGGCGGAGGTCAATACCACGTCGAGCTTGTCCGTGTTCGACGAGACCTCCGACAACGTGGCGAGCGTGGTCCGATATAGCGTGTCGAACTGCTCTGGACTCTTGGGGAACGCGGTGTTGAGCGTTGAGATCGCCGTGTGGACCTTCGACAGCTCGCCTCCGCCCAAGACGTTGGCCATGCCGCGCATCACGTCCTCGACATTGGCCGCCGGCTCGGTTCGGGACAGCGGGATGACGGAGCCGGATCTCAACATGTCGGCGGTCGTCGGATCGCTAGGCGGAAGAATCGAGACATAGATCTCACCCAGTAGAGTGTCCTGCCTCAACTCAGCACGGGAATCGGCGGGAAGTCGCGAATCTGACGTGAGCTGAGCCCGGACCAGTGCGTGTCCGTTCTCGTAGGTGACGTCCTTGACCGTCCCGATATCTGCACCATTTGAAAGAACCTTCGCCTGCGCGGGGAGATTCAGCGCACTCGTAAACTCCATGCCGATGCTGTACCCGCGGCTACCGGAAGTATTGAACGACGGCGGGTTGTCCGCGTTGATGCCACACGACGTCACTACCAGCACGACGGAGACCCCTGACATGAGGATCGGCAATCCCCGTCGTAACCGAATGCCCCTGATCATCGCGGTACTCCACCCATCAACGAAGATACTGCGGCGGAGGCTCCGCCGGGAGCGCAAACGTCTGCTGCCGCCCGACTGTTGCACGCACCCACAACCTGACGGAGCGGCAACGACACGGCGAACGCCTTCAGGATGGATTGCGAATCAGGATATTTGACGATGAGGTCCGCAGTGCGCGCCGCGGAAGCGGCCACAAGGTTCAGCTGATCGCCAGCCTTGGCGATCAGCGGTACCGCGGCGTCACCGATCGCAAAGATGGGCGGGCCGAAGTCGGTCGACAGCCGGGACAGAATCGGCACGAATACGCCCGCATATTCGACGGCAGCGCCAAACGTCTGGCCGAAGGCAACGATGACCTGGATGGCTTCTACGAAATGGTCGAACAGGGCCGTGACTTGTGCAGAATTATCGGTTGCCACTCCGGTGAGTGTGGCGAGATTTCCGACAATACGCCTGATCTGACCGTCCCGCTTTGCCGGATCGTTTATCAACGCCGCGGAATTCTTGATGATTGACGAGATATCTCCGTCGGACCCATTCAAATTGCGGGCGACAAGATTGAGCGACTGCAGAACGGCATCAGTGTTCCGGCCATTGTCCTTGACGAGATCATCAGACAGACTACTCAAGGACTCGAGCGTCTGACTGATTCCTAGCGGGGTTCTCGTGTTGGCCAGAGGGACACACTGCATTCCGTTGTAGCGGGCTCCACCGGCGTAGGGCTTTGTGAACTCGATCTGCCGCTCGGTGACGATTGACGTCGACACCAACGTGAGACCCACGTCCGTGGGGAGCGGAACGTTCTTGTCGACCTTCATGTCGACGCGAACCCCGCGTCCACCGTCATCGTTGTTTTGCGCGACCTTTGTGACGCTTCCGATCTTTTTACCGAGCATCGCAACTGCGTTCCCGTTGAATAGACCGGAGGCGTCGCTGAAGATCGCGCACATCGTGCGTGTGTTGCCGTCGGAAGCGGAGCGGCCGACGACCCCACCCACAACCGCGACCAGGACAGCCACCACGACAGCGGTGGGAACCAGCCACGATCTCGATCCTCGTCTCAACATTTGTCCTCACCAGTCGGGATACACATACGTAATTGGGGCTTCTGAGGGGTCGGTGCGCTGACGGGCGCGTCGAGCAGGATCCCGAGTTGACGCGAGATCTGGTCGACTTGTGTCAGCGCGTTCGAATACCCCGGCAACCCAGTTGCAACATTGTCGAGCAGCTTCTTGAACTGCTGAACCGACGGTTCGATCCCGTCTTGATATGCAACCAGCGGCCTGGTGAGGAGTTTGAACAAGCGCCGCAAATAGTCAAATCCATCCCGCACGTTCTGGATGTCAGGGCCGAGTGTGCTCGCGAGGAAACTCAGCTGGCGCAGAAAGTCGACCAGCACCTGCTTGCGGTCGGCGAGCGCCTTGACGTACTCGTCAGAGAGCGAGACAGCACTGTCGAGCTGACCGTACTGTCGCTCGAGCAGATCGACCAGGCTACTGGTGTTGCGTAAAGCGTCTGGGAGGTTCGTGTTTCCGTCGGAGAACGCCTTTTGCAACAGGTCGGCTGTCTTGCGCAGATCAACTGCTTTGACGTCGCGAAAAATCGGTGTGGTGGTTTCGAGCGTGTCGGAAATATCGTAGGTACTCGATGTCTGCACAAGAGGTATCGGTCCCGACAACTTCTGCGATCCCGATCCTGGATTCAGGTCCAGGACCCGCCCGCCGATCGGCGTCACCAGACGGACGTTCGCCGTGGCGTTCGACCGAACTGGAATCGCGTCGTCGAGCCGAAACTTGACGGTGATGAACGTCCCGGTCAGATCCACCGCCGAGACCTTGCCCTTACGGATACCGGCAATGCGGACTTGATCACCGGACTTCAAGCCGCCTGTATTGATCAGCTGTGCCGACAGGGTTCGTTGCCCAGGAGGCATGACGTAGGTGACGCCGGCGATCACGAGACCGACGACCAGAAGCAGAGCCAGCACGCCTGCCACGATTAGGTTCCGTCCGCGTTCGGGCCGATTGTGCGGTCGGTTGGAATTGAACACGGATCTCACTGGCACACAACCAATCGCTGGCCCATCAACGCGATCTGGGCGGTTCTGGGCAAGGTGAGCGGACTACCGGAACATTTCGCCTCGGACGTGGTCGCGCGGGTTGCACCGGCCAATGCGTCGAGGACCGGCTTCAGCAGAACTGCTCCATTGAGAAGTCGTTGTGAATCACCCGGCTCACGCAGCAATCGTTGGTAGATCACCGCGTAGCTGTCGTCGTACGTCGACTCGAACTGCTCACCGATCTTCACGGTATTGGCAAGTGACCGATTGACCTCGCGGAGCGATGCCCGGAGCCGGTCGCTGACACGGCTGAAGGCGTCCACAATCGACCCCAGTTTGTCGACGAGTTCTACCAACTGCGCCGATCGTCCACGCAGCTGATCGGAAACCCGGCCGAGGCTGGTCACGATATTGGTGATGATCTCAGATCGCTGGTTGCCGTAGGCGGTGATGTTCTCGACCTGTTTGAGAACCGGAGATAACCCACTACCGTCGCCTTGCGCGACTCGAAGAAGATTGGCCTGCAACTCGTTGATCTCGTTGGCGTTGAGCGTGTCAAAGACGGGTTTGAATCCGTTGAACAGCGTCGACACGTCAAACGATGGAATGGTTTTGTCGAGGGCCACCTGAGTGAGCGACCCTTGTGTGTCGTTCTGCTGCGCACCGATGAGCTCGACATATCGCTGGCCCAAGAGGTTCTGGTACCGCACCGCAGCACTCGTCTTGTCAGTGATTGTGATGTCTTTGTTCAGCTGGAATCGCACAACGGCAGTGGCGCCCTTGAGATCGACCGCCGTCACATATCCGACCTTGACGCCGGCCAAGCGCACCCCGTCGCGGGGCTTGAGGCCCGACGCATCGCTGAATACAGCGGAATGTTCCGAACTCCCATCCTGCGAAGCCGGCTCCAGAATGGCGACGATCACATAGGTCAGTAGCCCGATCACCACAACAAAAATCAGGATTCTCATAATCGTGGGAACCAACGACTTGATAGTCATTTGACAGCCCTTCCCGCCGCCAGCGCGCTCTGCAGAGCAGGCGACGTGCGAATAATCAGCGCGACCTGCAGCTGCACTTTGTTGTCGACACGCGGCGTTGCCTTGTCGATTCCGTCAAGGATCTGCGGGACCGAGTCCATGGTCCGAACCAGACCCGACGCAGAACGTGCAACAGGAAGTGCGAGATCAAGCCCTACGTCCAGTAGTGAGCTGAGCGTCGCGTAATTCTTCGTCAACAGGCCGCCGAGTCCGCCGAACAGCACCTCGCCGGTATCCTTCAGATTGCTCTTTGCGATGTCGATGCCGCGCTGATTACCGAAGAATTCAGCAATGTCTACGTTGAGATATACGCCCGGGATAAATGGCTTCATGAAATCCGCAATGCCTTGAGACAAATCAGCAGCAATCGCAAGGTCTTTACCGACAGGTCGTCTCTGTACATCGCGGGTGAGCTGTGCGATCTGGAACGCCAACTTACCGGTGTCGGCGAATGTCTGAGAGTCATCGACGATGAACTTCGTCACCGCTTCGAACGACGGTTGATCGAGAACTTGGACCAGGTTTGAGATCTTGCGGATCAGGGTCGACACCGAGGTCTGCTCGGTCTGCGCCCGCGAGACGCTGACCACTCCTCCGTCTCGGACCCGCGCTCCGTCGCCCAGGTCGACGATCTCGAGAGCAGTCGGCCCCAAAGCATTCGCGGAGGTGTAATTTACCGACAAACCCTGCTTCGGATGTATGGCGCCGTTTCCCCCGGTGAATTCGATCTTCACGGCCGTGCCGCGGGTGCCGACTTTGACACTCGACACTCGCCCCACGGTCAGGCCCCGATACTTGACCTCCGAACCGCCCTTCAACCCATCGCCGATCACATCGGTGTTCAAGGTGAAAGTCTTGTCCGCGTTGACTTTCGTCGTGGTGTCGACAACGAAGTAACCCGCAATGATCACCACCACCAGCACAGCCACGCCACGTACGACCTGGCTCTTGCGCGACGGCGCACGCCCGGATAGATCTTTGAAGACAGCCATCTGAACCCCTACCCTGAGATCCGGACGCCTGAATCAAAGCCCCACATCAACAGTGTCAGCACCATGTCCTCGACGACGATGATGATGAGGCTGCTCCGAATCGCTCGGCCTGAGGCACGACCGACTCCTTCTGCTCCGCCTGTGGCGTAATAGCCCTGGTAGCTGTGAATAATGACAACGGAAACGACGAATACCAACACTTTGATGACTGAGAACAACAAATCGCGTGGCACAAGGAATTCATTGAAATAGAAATCGTAGGTGCCGCCCGATTGTCCGCGTCCGATGGTGACGACCAGTTTGGCGGCAAAATACCCGAGAATGAGGGTGACGATGTATAGCGGGATAACTGTGGTCACCGCCGCAACCACTCGCGTGCTCACTACGAAAGGAATCGGACGCACGGCCATCGATTCCAGGGCATCGATCTCCTCAGCAATACGCATCGACCCGATCTCTGCGGTCAAGCGGCAGCCCGCTTGAGCCGCGAATCCGATCGCCGCGATAATCGGGGCGAGTTCGCGTGTGTTTGCGTACGACGACAAGAATCCGGTCAATGAACTCATCCCGACCAGGTCAAGTGACGCGTAGCCCTGGATGCCGATGGACGCGCCGACGGCAATACCGAGGATGGCCAGAACGATCGCCGTGCCGCCGCCGACTAAGACCGCTCCACGGCCCCAAGCGAACTCTTGTATGTAGAGCAACGTCTGACGCCGATATGTGGTCGCCACGTGTCGGAGTCCCATGACCGTTTCGATGACAAAGGTGAAGACATGCCCCACCTGCTCGGCAATTCCGGTGGTTGCGTTCGCTATTCCGGCGAGTGTCCGGATGCCAGGTCTCGTTTGAACAGAAGGTACGGCTAGGTTCATGTTGATCTGCTATCCGATGGTCTGGGGTACGAACATGGTCGTGAGCTGTGTGATCAGCACATTGATGATGAAGCAAGACACGACACCCAGAACGACCGTCGCGTTGACCGACTGCGCGACTCCCGCCGGTCCACCTTTTGTCGAAAGTCCGCGTTGGCATGCGATCGCGACGACCACGAGACCGAACACGAGCGACTTGATCAGAGCAACCACGACGTCTGTCACAGACGCGAAGGACGCAAAGGACGCGGTGTAGCTGCCAGGGGTGATTCCCTGAACGTTCACGCTGATGATGTAGCCCGCCAGGAGCCCCGTGAACACGATCAACATGCAGAGCATCGGCGCTGTGACGAGGACTGAGACAACGCGTGGCGCAACGACTCGGCGTGTCGGATTCAAGCCCAGGGTTTCCATCGCGTCGATCTCTTCTCGGATCGTCCGCGCGCCGAGGTCGGCTGCGATGGCCGATCCCGCCGCACCCCCGAGCAGGAGCGCCGTCACGATCGGCGCTCCCTGCTGAATGATTCCGAGTCCGCCGGCGGCTCCGGCGATAGATGTCGCGCCCACTTGCTGGGTCAGGCTCCCGACCTGCACCGAAACGATGACGCCGAACGGTATAGCCACCAGAATCGCCGGCAGAGTGGTCACGGTGATCACAAACCAGGTTTGCGTGATGGATTCCCGGAACGGGAAGCGGCCGGTGGCGATGTCGCGGACAGTCCATCTCAGCGCAGCGCCCGCCATCGCGGCTGTACTCCCAAAGGTCGCCAGGCTGTCTGCCGTTCGACCCACTATTCGACTGGTAATTGATTGCTCCTGACACCACAGATCCGTATTGCATCGCGAATTCGTTCCTGAGGGTATCAGGTACTTGGAGTACGGTCACCGGTTCAGGAAATTGGCATGTCCGCAGCTATCTGCGCATCCTGTTTTTGCTCCCTGTTGCCGTGAGCTGCGCGGATATGGCTTTCGATAACCACATGGCTCGACGGAAAAGGCATTCCGCGCAGTAGATCGTGCACCGGCTGCGCGGTGCCGACGAGCTCACCGCGGCGGGCGAGACCTCTGAGAAGCTTGCTGCCGAGCTGGAGGTGTCGTTCGCCACAGTGTATGACTGGCGACGTTCGTATGGCGGTATGTACACCGACGTCGCGAAGGAACTTCACGAGCTCCGGAAGCAAACGACCTGCTCAACGACTCCTCGCCGACGCCGAGCCGAAAGGTATGCGCTGCGCGAGGTGGCGGAGGGCAACTTCAGGGCCGAACCGCCAAGCGCCGCGCTGTGGAACATACTCGTTGAGGGCTTGTGCGTCGAAGCGGTTGGCGCGCGGGGCGGTCGGGCTTGCTCGTCTTACCCAGGCGAGTGCAACGGTCGTCGAGTCCGGCTGATTCTGAGGCCGATCTCCACGAGATACAGCGAACGTATGCCCGGGCGAATCCGGTGCATGGCTTAACCGCGCGCGGACATCCCGCTACACGCCAGGCCATGCCGATCAACGAGAAGCAGATTCACCGTTGTGGACGTAGGAAGGATGGCAGGTACAGACCTACGACGCACGCAACCATCCCGGTCCACGAACCCTGTCATCTCGAGATCACCGAGAACCGAGACTCACTAGCTGACCTTCCGTCACTGTGACGGTAGGTCAGCTAGTGATAGGGCCCGTGCCTTCGCAAATCAGATCGCCACCTTCGTATGGCGCCACGTTCGAGCCTCAATCGAACGAATACAGACTTCCTGGAGCGAGGGCAGCACAATTTTCTCAAGAGCGCCCTACCATCGAGCCCGGTATCCACATCGCGAAGCAGAGCCTAACCAAGCGTTACGACCGCGTATCCGGACTGATCGAGCGGGCTAACGACGCGTCACGAAGCCAACATCTGAAATCGACCGGTCTCGAGAGAAATCGACACCAAGCCGGCGGGAAGCAGCTTCGACTATACCCCATGTCGTATCTTGCAGATGGGCGATAAACAACTCGTCATCTACGCCCTGCTCTGCACCACCGTCTAACCACCACTCTGTCGCCGATAAGCCTGAACCAAGGATGGATGCCACCACGATTGGAACAGTTGAAGTGTCGGCATCAATGGTCCGTAGGTGCGTCGCAAATTGCTCGGCCAGTATCTCGACAATCGACCTCAACTCGTCCGCCGCACCGCCATCCCCCGAGACCGAGTACTGAAACATCTTGTGGCTGATCAAAAAGCGCACAACTGCCGGGTGCTTCGCGACCAATCGTACATAAGAACGGATCAAAGAGCCGAAGACCTCATCCACGGAGGGCGCGCTTCCCGCGTCCTGCAACGTCAGTTCGGCCGATTCCCAGATCATGGTTCCCAGCCTCGAACCCACCGCCCGGTATAGACCCGCTTTGTCGCCGAAGTGGCGGTACAACTTGGGCTTCGAAACTCCGGCCTCCGCTGCTATATCCTCCATGCTGACACCTTGGCCACACTTGTCGATCGCGCGGACTGCTGCGTCCGAAAGCTCGGCCCTGACCACGAGCCTATGGTCATCCCAGCGGGTATTTCGTGCATCGAACACACGTTTCTGAACCTGGTGGGGCTTTGCTGAGATCCGGCGAATGACAGACATATCAGTATCGAGATTACCAGCGGTGCGACCCAACCACCGAGCCTGGGTCATCCTCGAGGACCTGCATCGCAGGCGTGGGCACCGCCGTTCAATCACACTGCAATCTGCTGGTACGCCACACGCCTAGCGGGGTGTGGCTGCGTCCAGTCGGCCGACCGCGTCGTTGAACTCCCGCGGGGCCTCGAGATTGATCATGTGACCGACGTGCTGGATGGTCACCGTCTCATGCAACCAACCACGTTGTTGTAGACGTTCTGCAATTACGATCGAGTGGGCCTGCGGGGTGAGCTTGTCCGCCTCGCCCACGGCAACCGTGGTCGGCACAGTCAGAGCATCCAACCCCGCACCGACATCGATGGTGGCGAGGACGCCCCCCCAGCCGGCCCGCACGGATGGGGGACATTCGAGAACGATCGCGCAGCACTCGGCAACCACATCGACTGGGGCATGTCGACCCATGGTGCCGTACTTCACGAAGCGCCGGGTGAGTGCGCTGTTGGGCATCTCCGGTCCCGCTACTGCTAGACCTGCACCGAAGGCGCGCTCTAGATGTGCGCGAAGCGACGGACGCGATCCGATCAGCGTCGACTTGCTGACCAGTTCCGACGGACCGGTGCTGGCCAGAACAGCGCCACGCGCGAGCTCAGTTACCGAGTCAGGATGCCCGTCTGCCCACGCCATCACCGACATTCCACCCATACTGTGACCCACCACCAGCGCTTTGTGAGGCGGCGTCACCACGGCTCGCAGAACGGCCTCGAGGTCGTCGCCGAGCGCGGCTGAGGTGAACGCGGTGCGTCCACGATCGCTCCAGCCATGTCCGCGCTGGTCATAAACCACTACACGATTGGACTTGGCGAAGTGCTCGATCTGTGGGCGCCAGAATCGACCTTGACACGCCCAACCATGGCTGAAGACCACGAGCGGGGCGTCTATCCCGAGACCGAACTCTTCGACCCACAAGCGTGTTCCATCCTTGGACAGGACCTCTTTGACCCGTCGAGTTGCCGACACTGCCGCCTGAACGTCAGAGACCATCGAAGCTCACCGTGACTGCGTCGGTCAACGGAAGCGCTTGACACGCAAGACGTTCACCATCCTGGACATCCTCGTCGACGAGAATGTTGTTATGGACCATATCGACTTCGCCTTCGACCAGCCTGCACACGCATGCGCTGCACGCACCTTCACGGCACGAGTACGGAGCGTTGTACCCCTGCGACAACAGCACATCGAGAAGAGGGGTGTTCCGCGGCCAGTCAACGGTTATGCAGGCGCCGTTGAGATACACGGTCCCCGTGGCGATACCCTCATCGTCGCTGAGACGCCGCAGTGTTGCGGTGTCGAATGGATCGCCGGACAACGACTGGAAGACCTCGCGATGGACATTCGCGTGGTCCACCCCGCACTCGTCCGCGGCATTCTCGACGAGGTCCATGAAAGGCGCAGGGCCGCAAATGAATATCTCAGTGCCCTTGTGATTACGGAGGATCTGCGTCACCGCCTGCGCAGTCGGAATGCCGCGCTCGGACTCGAGCCAGTTGATCAGGGAGAACCGCTCGGGAAACTCTGACGCGATCTGTTCGAGTTGACTTCCGTACATCACTGACTCGCGGTCGCGATTGGCGTAAAATAGTACCACTTCTCCGGCGCCGGCAATCAGCGCCGACTTCACCAGCGACAGGACCGGCGTGATCCCGCTCCCGCCGGCGAAGAACGCCATGTCCACGTCCAGGTTCTTCGCGGTGAACTGGCCGGACGGAGCCAGAATTGTCATTTCCATGCCCACCGTCGCGTTGTCGCACAACCAGTTCGACGCGTAACCGTCGCGGGTACGTTTGACACCGATCTCGACACGGAAATCATCGACATAGGGCGAGCTGCTCAGTGAATAGCAGCGAGCGACGTGACCGGTCTCGTCAGACGGGATCTTCACAGTCACGAACTGACCCGGCGCGTACTTGAAGTCTTCGATGATCTCGTCTGGGACCTCGAAAGAAATCGTCACCGAGTCGCTCGTCTCCTGAACGACGTCGGCCACGGTGAGTGCCCGAGCTCGCGATCCAGCTGCCGGAGGCGCGTCTTGCTCCACCGTCATTTGATGATTCCCCGCCTGCGCGCAACCGCATATCCCACACGTGTGAGAGGCGCTGCGATGTCCTGGTAGCGAGGGCCGACGACGCGTGCTACCAAGTCGAAGCCACGGGCGTCAGCACCGATGAGCACACGTGCCCGCTTCTTGTCGACGCCCTTGAGGATGGTCGATGCAGCCTTGTCGGGCGTGCTCCGAGCGATCTTGTCGAACATGGACGCGATGGTCGTGGTGTCGCCCATCTCGGACACACCACGAGCATTGTTGACGATATTCGTCTTGACACCGCCCGGGTGAACGCAGGTCACCACGACCGGGTAGCGGCTGATCTTCATCTCTTGGCGCAGAGCCTCGGTGAACCCTCGAACACCGAACTTGGCAGCGTTGTACGCGCTCTGACTCGGGATCCCGATCAGACCGAAGACACTCGAGGTATTGATCAGATGCCCGTCGCCGGAAGCGATCAGATGCGGCAGGAACGACTTCGTGCCGTTGACGACACCGCCGAAGTTGATCCCCATCAGCCAGTCGAAGTCCTCCCACGACATGTCGACGACGTCGGCGCCGAGGGCGACGCCGGCGTTGTTGAAGACCAGGTTGACCTTGCCGAAGGACGACTGCACCGCGTCGGCGTAGTCCTGAAACGCCTTGCGGTCCGCAACATCGAGAACTGAGGTCTCGACCGTGGTGCCGTACTTCGTACGGCAGATGTCGGCCGTCTCTTTCAGGTGCATCTCGTCGATATCAGACAGGGCGAGCGAGGCACCGCGCTCGGCCAACTGCACTGCCAACGATCTCCCGATTCCCGACGCCGCGCCGGTGATCACAGCGACCTTTGATGCGTAGTCGCCTGACGTCGAACTAGTCACTTTGTAAACCCACTCTGTCGATGATTGAACACATGCACTGTCTAGGCGATCTCGTACTCAGCGGGCTCGAAGTCCTTCGTGGCGCGCCAGTACTGCCACGTGAAGCCGGGCCAGACCGTCCGATTCACGCCGAGCGAGTCCAGATACCAGCTTGTGCATCCGCCGTTGGTCCAGACTCCGTTGGCCAATTTGTGCTGGATGTCGTCGTTGAACTTGCTCTGAACAGTCGGGCGCACGTCAATGCGCTGTGCATTTTTGCCGTCGACTGCGTCGATCACCTTCAAGATGTACTTGATCTGCTGTTCGATCATGAAAACGACCGAGTTGTGTCCCAATCCGGTGTTCGGCCCGAGAAGGAAGAACAGATTGGGAAAGCCCTCGGTGGTGATACCGAGATGGGTGTTGATGCCCGTCTCGCGCCAGTGCGACGGAAGATCCTCACCGCGAGCACCCTTGAGCGCCAACGAATCGAAGCCATCGGTGACGTGGAAACCCGTCGCGTAGATGATCACGTCGACCGGGTACGACTTTCCATCGGACGTGACGATGCAGTCCTCGGTCACCTCAGCGATCCGGTCGGTGACGACCGTCGTGTTCGGCGCTGCAAGAGCCGGGTAGTAATCGTTCGATCCGAGGATTCTCTTGCAGCCGATGCGGTACGAGGGGGTCAACTTCTCGCGGAGAACCGGATCACTGATGGAGCGCTTGATGTTCCACTTCGCGACCTTCTCGATCGGACGCATCATGTTGGAATGGCCGTTCAGCCCGAAAGCCAGGCTCTCGGCGCCCCAATACACCGACCAGCGAGCGAGCCGACGCGCGAGCGGAACCTTGCTGAGGACCGTTCGAACTGCCGCGGGTACCGCGAAGTTCTTGCGCGGCAACACCCAAGCCGGAGAACGCTGGAAAACTGTCAGCTTGCCGGCCTCCTTCTGCACGAAAGGCAGGAACTGAATAGCACTGGCACCCGTACCCAGGACAGCGACACGCTTGCCCGCGAGCTCCACCGAGTGGTCCCACTGCGCGGAGTGAAATGCCTGCCCCTTGAAGGTATCGATTCCGGGCAAATCGGGAAAGTTGGGGATGTGCAAAGCACCGACGCCCGACACCACGTACTGCGCGATGTATTCCTGGCCGGCCTCGGTCCGCACATGCCACCGCGACTCGGAATCGCTCCAGTACCCGGACACCAGCTTCTGACCAAAGTGGATTTTCTGGGTCACACCGCGCTTGTCCGAGATCTCCTGCAGATACTGCTCGATCTCAGGCTGTGACGACCACACCTTGGACCAACTGCCACGACTCTCGAAGGAGTACGAGTACATCAAAGAAGGAACGTCGCACGCACAACCCGGATAGGTGTTGTCGCGCCACGTCCCACCCACGGATTCAGCTTTTTCCAGAACCAGGAAATCGTTGATTCCCTTGCGGCGCAATTGCACGGCCATCCCGAGCCCCGAGAATCCACTGCCAATGATCAATACCTTGGTTTTGATTGGCTCGTTGGACTTCGGCGACTTGGCGGAGCGTGCCGCCCGCTTCGTGGTGGATGACGTCATTGATTGATACTCCTAAATTAACGAGTGTTCGCGATGCAAATGAGACAGGGAGGTGCAGGCGTGATGCATGGCCTGAGCGTTGATCCGTTGGATCAACGATCAGTCACCGAAGGTCGTCGGGAAGGCTGCGGGTCGCGCGCCACATCGCCATGGTGAACTTGCCCTCGATCATGCCGGCCTCGTGGAAGAACCGGATCATGGGTTCTGACATGAACTGAAGGTTCACGCGGTAGTGCGGGCTGGTCTGCTGTGCGAACACGCCACGTAGGCGGCCGATGCCCACGGCCGGGTACACCTTTGGGTTGATCAGCAGCGGGTATGCGAGATTGGCGATCACTGCGAGCACTCCGCGGTGCCACGCTCGGGAGATCTTGCCACGACGCTGCATTCCTTCGACCATGTCCAGCCGCGCGAACGTGATGTGCCGAGCCTCCTCGAGCACATGGATCTTCATCAGCTGACGCAGCTGCGGCTGCATCTCGGGGTCACTCATCGCCTCACGCTGAGCGCGATCGAGGATCTCCTCGATCAGCAGAGTCGCACCAGAGACCGAGGGACCGAGCGGGACAAAATGAAGAATCTTGGCGAAGCTGAGGAAACCCCTGGGCAAACGGTAGGGCTCGATGCCCATCTTGTTGATCAGACGGGCGAACATGATCGAGTGACGCGATTCATCACCGACCTCTGTTAGCGAGTACAACGAACGCTCGTCGGTGATCGCCCCCTTGGCGGTGGTTCGCAGGAGAGCTGAGCTCAGCAAGTTCTCGGCGTAGATCCCGAAGCTCAGAATGCTTGCGATCTCGTGCCGGCCCAGCTCGAACTTCTGCTCGTCGGTCATCTTGTCCCACAGCTTCGAACCGTAGAGCGACACCCTGTGTTCAGGCAGGAAACGCTTGTCGTCTTCCCACGGCGAATCCCAATCGATGTCAATCTCGGCATCGTAGGATTTCTCGGCTGACGAGCGCAGCAAGCGACCGGCCGAGCGCTGCATGTCAACAGGCTTGCGCGTGTTGACTCGCGCAAGGCCCTCGGTGGAAAAGTTCGGCTTGATTTCAGCGTCTTGAACGGTCATCTGCGCTCCATGTGTTCGTGGTTTTGGGATCAGCTGCGCGAGTATCTGTTACCAGTAGTACCCGGTACTGCTAGTATTCTCAAGAAGTTCCAACTTGTCAACGGCGATGTACGAAGGTGAGACCCAATGTCAGACGACCACGATCTCGACTACTCCGGCGAAGCGGTGCTGGCATGCCGAGGGAAGGAGATCCCTGTCGATCTCAAGATCAAGGGCTATTTTCAGCCGCTCAACGGCCTCTACACCTGGTACGGCCGGATAGCCAAGAACGCCGAGCTCGACGCCGTGCTGCAGGGCAAACGAACGGTGGCGGTGGTCTCGACGCCCGAGGGACGCGCCGAATGCGTCGTCGGCGACGTCGATTTCTGGGGCCGCTACCGGCTGAGCGGCAAGAGCCGCCCGCCGTATCACGTACCGAGCACTCTCGAAGAGGTGGAAGCAATCGCCGAGAGCGAACACCACAGCTGATCTGACTGCAGACGGCCGTTTCGGGGTGAATGCAAAACTCTCCTCATTGGCCCGTTGCAGTTCACTGGACTTTTGCATGACCAATTGTTCGAGAGGAAACAAGACACGTGCCTAGCGCGTCGACCGTGGACAACGGTCCGTCCCCGAAACCATCGTCGAAGAAGTCGGCTGGGAGCGGCGAGTACAGCGCCCTGCTGGAGAAGTTGGCCTGGCTAGTCTTGCGGCGTAAGGGTGTCGTGGCATTGGTGTGGATCATCATCGCCGGTGGGCTTGCTCTGCTGTTTCCTCAGCTCGAGTCGGTGATCAGAGACCAGTCCGTGGACCCGATCCCGGCCAGCGTCCCGTCGTTCCAGACGCTCGACCGGATGGGAGTTGCGTTCAACGAGCGCGGCGCGAAGACCACCGTGTTCGTGGCCATGGAAAACAAGGGTGGACTGGACGCGGAAACGCGGGGCAAGTACGGCGAGATGGTAAATGCGCTGAATGCCGATCGCGAGCACGTCATTGCTGTACGTGACCTCCTCGGTGATCCGCTCACCGAGAGTCAGGCGCTGAGCAGCGACAAGAAGGCGTGGTACCTGCCGGTTTCGCTGCAGGGAACGCTGGGTGGTCCGAAGGCCGCAGACTCCGTGGATTCGGTTCGCGACGTCGCGGACCGAACCTTCGACGGTTCCGGAACCACTGTGCGGATCACTGGCCCGCCGGCAACTTTCAGCGATCAAATCAAGGTGGGCGAATCAGATCTACTCGTGATCACCCTCGCCACCGTGTTCATGATCGCCGCGATTCTCTTTATCGTCTATCGATCGTTGTTCACCGCCGTGATGCCGCTGCTTGTGGTGGTGATGAGCCTTGCGGTAGGTCGGGGCGTCCTGTCCGGACTTGGTGAGATTGGTATGCCCGTATCCCAGTTCACCTCGATGTTCATGACGGTGATCATCTTCGGTGCAGGAGTGGACTACTCCGTGTTCCTGATAAGCAGATATCACGAGGCCATCCGCTCCGGCAGCACGCCAGATGTCGCGATTGCGCAGGCCAACGGGACCATCGGACGCGTGGTTTTGGCGTCGGCAGCGACTGTCGCCTTGGCGTTTCTATCGATGGCGTTCGCGAAACTGAGCGTGTTCAGAACGCTGGGACCAGCGTGCGCAATCGCGATCCTAATCGGCTTCCTGGCAACAGTCACGTTGCTGCCTGCAGTGCTGTCATTTGCCGCGAAACATGGTGCGGGGCTGCCTCGCAGAGACTTGACGCGGCGATACTGGCATCGCGTGGGGACCATCGTCGTCAGGCGGCCGGTGCAACTCCTCGCCGTCAGTATCGTGGCGCTGATCGGCCTCAGTCTCATCGCAACCACTATGACGATCACGTACGACGATCGAGAGGGTCAACCCGCCTCTACGGAGAGTAACGAGGGTTACGCCCTTCTCAACCGACACTTTCCCAAAGACACCATAATCTCCGAATTCCTGATCGTGGAGTCCACGAAGGACATGCGCACCGCTCAAGGTCTCGCCGATCTCGATCAGATGGCCTCGCGAGTCGCACAAACACCAGGAGTCACACGGGTCATCGGCGTTACACGTCCGACCGGCGAGAAACTTCAGCAGGCCCAGTTGTCATGGCAGAACGATCAGATCGGCAACAAGATCACCGAGCAAACCGGAGGCGCACAAGCGCGCAAAGGTGACCTCGATCTCCTGAAGACGGGGTCCTCGCAGCTCGCAGGTGGCCTCGCACTTCTGAGGGACCAGATCACCACCAATCTGGCGCCACTGGGAGGTCTGCTCGGTCAGGCCTCCGCCGCGGGCGGGCAACTCAGTCAGTACCGGCCGTTGGTGGACGAGCTCGCAAGCGCCGCACCAGCTCTCGACCAGTTCTCACAACAGGCGCCACAGCTGGCGAGACTGGCTCGGCAGGCGCAGTCGGCAGCCAACACCGTCGCTCCCGCATTGAACGCGCTCGACGCCCCGTGGTGCCGGCAGATTCCCCAGTGTTCCGCCTTGCGGACCCAGACAGCCGACATTCGCTCACTTGCCGAGAACCAGTCGCTCACTCGATTCGCGGACTTCGCCACGAACCTCGGCGGGATCCGCGCGCCGGGCGCCGCGGATGTCGCACAGCTGCGGGACTCATTGAATGTCCTCGACTCCGCGCTACAGACCATCAACGGCCAAGACCTCACCAGCCGGCTGTCCCAGCTCGAGACAGGAGTCGGCGCGCTGGCCGACGGCGCCCGTCAATTGTCGGGTGGTGTGGCCGCTTTGGTGGACAGCAATGTGCAGTTGCTCGCAGGACTGTCGCAGGTGGCAGCGCAACTACGAGCGCCCGCCCGTGATATCGGCAACTCGGACTCGGCAACCGGCTTTTACCTTCCTGCCGACGCCTTCAAGGATCAGCAGTTCAGTCAGGTCGCAAAACAGTTCATCTCGCCGGACGGGAAGACTGTACGGTTCGCGGTACAGACTGGTTACGATCCGTACACGGCTGATGCCATTCGCTTGGCGAACACGCTTTCAAAGGTTGCCGAAGGCGCGATGCCAAATACTTCTCTCGAGGGCGCCCGCGCTTCCGTAGCCGGATTCCCGGCCATCAACGCGGATGTCCAGCGTCTGCTTTCTTACGATTTCAAGCTATTGGGAATTGCCACCCTGCTCATCGTGGGGCTGATTCTGATGATTCTGCTGAGAGCTATCGTCGCACCAATCTATCTTCTCGCGACGGTGGTCCTCAATTATCTCGCCGCGCTCGGGATTGGGGTCCTAGTATTTCAAAACTTGCTCGGAGCTTCGATATCCTGGCCGGTTCCGCTGGTTTCGTTCATCGTTCTTGTGGCAGTGGGCGCGGACTACAATATGTTGCTGGTGTCGCGGCTACGAGAGGAGACTTCTGACAGCGTTCGGCTCGGCGTACTGCGGACCGTCGCCCACACTGGATCCGTGATCACCTCAGCGGGATTGATTTTCGCTGCTAGCATGTTCGGGTTGGCTTTCGGGTCCATTGACGTCATGGTCCAGATCGGTGTAATTGTCGCGGCCGGTCTTCTGATGGACACGTTCGTGGTTCGAACACTGGTTGTCCCTGCACTGGCAGTTCTGCTGGGCAAGGCAAGCTGGTGGCCGGGAAATATTGACCGGCAGCACCACGAGAGCAGATTGACTAGACGGTAATGGTAAGTCCAAGTCGAGGAATGTCGAGTGCGATGCGCATAGCCTCTGATCTTGGGG
The DNA here is from genome assembly GCF_000964005.1 of Williamsia herbipolensis. Lineage (GTDB taxonomy): Bacteria > Actinomycetota > Actinomycetes > Mycobacteriales > Mycobacteriaceae > Williamsia_A > Williamsia_A herbipolensis. Next base: position 12,843 of record NZ_JXYP01000037.1, on the reverse strand, counting down.
ATCAGTGAGTCGTGTCTGCGTCGGTGGATGAAAGTCGACAACATCGATGGCGGCCGGGTCGAAGGACTGACATCGAACGAGCGCGCGTAACTCGCACAGTAGCGCCGCGACAAGAAGCGCCTCGAGACCGAGATCGAGATCCTCAAGCCTGCCAGTGCGTATTTCGCGCGGGAGAACATCCTCCCAAATGGGGTTCGGGCTGGTCCATGACATGGCTGCCGACGGGTTCCCCGTCGCGGTGTCGACGCCCCGCAGATCACACTATGGCGTCAGCAACCGGGGTCGGGAACGATCGTGCATTCCGATCGCGGATCGCAATACACCGGTTGGGTCTTCGGTGAGCGCCTGCGCTCGGCCGCCCACTGAAATCGATGGGTCAAGTCGCATCCACTGTGGACAACACGATGATGGAATCGTTCTGGTCGACCATGCAACGCGAGCTCCTCGACACCCGAGCCTGGCCCGACCGCGAGCATCTCGCTGATCTGACACCCACCATCAGGCGGGTGTCAGTCGAATCGGCAGGTGGGTGGGCCCGCGCAGCGACGTGTTGGTCGACCAGGTGGTCGAGCCGACTGCCGTGATAGCCGCGGCTTGGGAGGTGAGTTCACGAAGTACCGCCTGGCCCTCCATACGGGTGAGGGCGGCGCCGATACACATGTGGGCGCCGTACCCGAAAGCTATGTGACTGTGCGGATTTCGGTTAGCACGGTAGGTGTCGGGGTCGTCGAAGACGTCGGGGTCGCGGTTGGCGGCGCCGAATGCCAGCAGCAATCGCGAGCCACTGGGTATGGTCACCTCGCCGACCCGGTAATCGGTACGGGTGTAGCGGTACAGGTTCTGGATGGGTGTCGAGTAGCGAAGCTGCTCCTCGACGGCGCCAGGGATCAGCTCGGGATGGTCTCGAATCATGGCGAACTGCTCCGGGTTGTGGGCAAGGGTGTCGAACATGCCACCGATGAGGTTGGTGGTGGTCTCGTTCCCGGCGAACAGCAGCAGCATCGCAAAGAAGAACAGTTCGTCGTCGGAGAGTTCGCCGTCCTCGTTGTGGTCGACGAGACGACCAAGCACGGTATCGGTCCCTGTGAGCCGGCCCGCGGCCAACTGTTCGCTGAAGTACCGGCGTAGCGCCGCGATCGCCCGAATCCCTCCGAACGCCTGCCGCAACCCAGCAGGGGTCAGGGCGGCATTCATGACGCCGACCCCGTCTTCGGACCACGACCGAAAACGGTCGACGTCCCCGGGTGGGATTCCCAGTATGTGTGCGATCATCCGGATGGGAAACGGCGTCGCGAGTCGCGACACCACATCGCAGCCCGGGTTGGCGATCAAGTCGGCCACAAGCTCTCTTGCGAGTCGATCGGCCATCGGTTGCCAGTCACTCATGGCGCCCTTGGTGAATCCCGGCTGTACCTGTCTTCGCATCCGGGCATGGTCAGCGCCGTCGGTGAGTACCAGAATCGGTGCCGAGATCTTCATCCGGGTGACGCCCTGGGTACTCGTGATCGCGTCGGTGTTGCGTAAAGCTGCTCGGATGTCATCGTGTCGGCTCAGAATCCAGGTCGCACGCCGCGGGTTGTAGTGCACTCGGCCGCTGGCGTACAACCCACGATAGGCGTCGAATGGCTGCGCCGCGGTCGCCGGATCGAGCGGGTCGTAATCGGTGTTGACCGCGCCGGTCCATCCCGCATAGCCGCGGCGCCGCACCCGCAGGGCGGCAGCGATATTCATACCGACAGCCTGAATAACCGGCGCCCCGATCTGGCGGGCCCCGCTCACCGGGTGGATTCCGTTCATCGGTGATTCCCATCGAGGGATCCAGACACCCGGTGCTTTGGCTCATCCGCAGGCACGGCCTGAATTCTTGGGCGAGCGGCGGCGTAGTGATCTAAAGCCTGACCGGTGTTACACGGCGGATCGATGTAATACAACTTGACGGTGCCGCGTTTACTGTCGGACCACTCCGGAATTGTGCCGAGCGAATACGGGGCATCACCCGAGTCACCCACGATAAGCAGGTTCTGATCTGCATCGTGTGCGCCACCTACCCTTTCGTAGTCGTACTTGTCGACTTCGGACGGGACTAGAACAAGGTCCTTGCCCATCCATGTCAGTTTGAGCCGGCCTCTCGGTGACTTCATTGCTTCCGACTTGTATGGGAAGTACGTCGGGTGTTCGAACCAACCGGGTTTTAACCTGACGAGGAGTCACGGAGGGCGGCTCGTTAGCTTCCTGCCGGTCCTGGCGCCGGGACCTGACTCTCGGAGGGTTTTGCCCCCACCGTGATCTCCGTCTGCGATCTGGCTCAACACAGGAATGACGCCCACTCGCTGGGCCTGAAAGTCGGAATGCCGATCACAGATACCCATCCTGTTCGCACCTACCGACAAGGAGCCCCGAGTGCACGTGATCGGGATCGATCCGCACAAGCTCAGCCACACCGCTACCAGCGTCGAGCCATCTACCAATACCGACCTCGGATCACTCCGAGTCCCGTCCACCCTAGAGGGCTACCAGCAGCTCCTCGACTGGTCGGCCACCTGGCCCGACCGGGTCTGGGCGATCGAGAACGCCAAAGGACTTGGCCACCACCTCGCCCAATGGCTCATCCAGGCAGGCGAAACCGTCGTCGACGTCCCCTCAACCGCCACCGCCCGGGTCCGCGAACTCTCCCGCGGCGGCCGACGCAAGACCGACCGTATAGACGCGGCTGCCGCGGCGTGTGTCGCGTTCACCCAAGCCGACTACCGGCCCGTCGAAGCCGATGGCGATCGCGCCATCATCCGACTACTCGATGAACGCCGCACCGATGTCGCCAATCAGCACTCACGGGTCATCAACCAGCTCCACGCTGTCCTGCGCGAACTCCTGCCCGGTGGCGTCGCAACCAATCAGCGCGTCGAGCAGATCCGTCACATCGTTGTCACTCACCAGCCCGCCACCCCGGCAGACGAGATGCGGAAAACCGTTGCCCTGGAGATCATCGGCGATCTGCGCCGGCTGCGCTTCCAACTCGACGAGCTCACCGAGCGAATCATCACCGCCCTCGAGGCCAGCGGATCCACCCTGACCAGCATTGCAGGTGTGGGGCCTATCTGTGCCGCCCGCCTTGTCGCCCGCATCGGCAACCCAACCCGGTTCGCCAGCGAAGCCGCATTCGCCTCCTACGTCGGCACCGCACCCATCGACGTGTCCTCCGGCGATCACAACCGTCACCGACTATCCCGCAGCGGCGACCGCAAACTCAACGCCGTCATCCACATCATCGCCGTCAGCCAATCCCGGCACCCCTCAGCACCGGGTTATTCGTACTACCGCCGAAAGATCACTGAGGGCAAGACTCGTCGCGAAGCCCAACGCTGTCTCAAACGCCAAATCACTAAACAGATTTGGCGCACAATGCAACACGACAACACGACCGAGAACCTGGCTGCAGCGTGAAGACAACTGCACCACCCCTTGGGCTCGGCAGCCACTGCGGCAGCCGTGTTGATAGAACGTCAGTACAAGCCCGCGGTGTCCCTTCTATACGTGTTGTCCAGTATTTGATCGAGGAAGCCGTCCACAGATTTTTCTAAGTGCAGACCGGAGTTTGGCTTGTAAGTGAAGAGTCCAGGGCACACGGACTTATCAAGGCTGCTATCGACGAACAGCGCGTATGAGAAGCGATCGGGCTTGGCGGCGTGCTGTTCAGAAGGTTGTTGCACGACGCGGTGCGCTACAGCGGCGACGGGTGTTTTTGTTTCCCGGGTCAGAATCTCCATTGCGCATCCAAAATTGACAATAAATGTTCCCGGGATCGGATTGATAGGTACCCAGTCGCCGTCGCCCCGGTCCACTTCGAGTCCCGGTTCGGTTGATCGCAGTACCGTTACCCATCCCGAGTCTTTATGAATGTTAAGACCGCGAGCTGCGATTTCGGGTCGGAAGTGGTTGAACGTTAGCGTGTGCGTTCCCTCGGGCGTCAGGCTGTGGCCCGTTGCCTCTGTCCAGAGCTCGCGGGGTATGTCGAGGTGAGTGAGCACCGCACGCTCGATTCTCAGAGCGAGGTCACGCATCCCGTGGGCTTGTTCGACAAGCGCGGTGGGGTAAGCGCGCTTCCAGTTGGCGCTTTCCAGGAAGAACTGTTCGGTCTGATCGGCGTCGCGAGAAAAGTAGCCCTGGTGTGGACCTAGTTGGTCTGATGTCCACTGCTGGTAACCCCGGTACGGGTCTCCGGCCCCACCTTCGAGAGGGCGATAGAAGCTCTGGGCGAAGCGGTCGCCGGCCGCTAGATCCAGGCCTGTTGGCTGTTGGACGTAAAAGAACCCGTCAGTCAGCGCTCGGGCGAGACCGTCTGTGGTGGTGAAGACGAGGTCTTCACCTTGTAGCTGGGCTAGTTGCCAGTTGTCCGTGGCGTCCAACCGCCCTGACTCCTGTCCCGCACTCATATGCGTGAGTGGAAGTCGTAGCCAAGCTTGCCCGCTTTCTCCACCGAGAATTCGCGGAAGCCTTGGAACATCTGCAGTGTGCCGTCTGCGTCGTACTGGTAGAGGTCCATGTCGTATCGCGGGCCCATGTAGATGGTGAACGACGATCGGTCTGGTGTTCTGCCCGCGGCATCGGGACGTAATTCGGGAACGCGGTGGTAGACAGCCGAGACTGGGTCTGCGTAGTTGGCCGTTAAGACCTCGAAGGCGTCTCCGAGATTGACTATGAAATGGCCTGCTCGTTCACGGACGGGCATCCAGTTGCCATCGTGGAGGATCTCGTAGCCAGGTTGATCCGTGCAGATCGTGGTGATGAACCCGCTGTCCGAATGCTCTACGATTCCGGCTCGGTCGGTCAGTCCAGCTCGATAGTGGTTGACGGTTGTGTAGCACAGCGGGCCACCGATGCCGCCGGTGACGACCTCGCGGTCACTTTTCGAGATTCCGGCTGCATCAAAGACGCCGTCAAGGGTCGTCTGCGTCAGCTGTTCCAGCTTGCGAAGAACAGTCGTGAGGCGATCTGGCAGGTACCGCGACCACAGGAAGTTCTCGAGTTGCAGCTGCTCTACTTGGTCTGGTCGATCTTCATAACCCAGCTTTGATTCGGGATGGCCGTGTTCACGATGTCCGCGTTGGCGGTCGGCGGCGTCGGTGGCTGGCTGGTAGAAGCTGCGACAGAACTCTAGGCCAGCGCCTGGATCCAGGTCTGCCGGTATCTGGAGGTTGAAGGCTCCAATGCGGAGGGCTCGGTTCGAATCGTCATCAGACTCGAACTGAAGTTTTCCGCCGTCCACTCGTGCCGCGGGAAGCGTTAAAACTAAGTGATCGTGACTCGTCTGGGTGGTCATAACTAATCCTTCTTTTGGGCTGTTGGTTCACAGATTGAGGTCGTCGTCGTATGTGCGACTCACTTCCTGGGTGGCGAAGTCGGCCACTGATTGGATGCGGTGTGGTGTACCTGCGCTGTCGAGGCTGTAGATATCGCCATCCAAGCTTGAATCCAGGAAGGTGACATACGAGACGCGGTCAGGCTGCGGGGCGGCCCGCTCAGTGGCGACTACGCCGTGAATGTTGGCGCGCACCGGCGTAGGTAGATCGGCGGTGAGGACCTCCATGGAACTACCGAAGTTGACGATGAAATAGCTTTCAACCGGGTTAATGGTTCCTAGTTCCCCTTCGATCAAACCGAGCAGACCTGGTTCCGTTGATCGCAGGACGGTGACCCAGCCTGAGTCGCGGTGAAACTTGCACCCTCGTGTGGCTTTGTCAGACCGGAAGTGGTTGAAGGCAAGCATCTGGTGCCCCTGATTCTCGGATAGCCCACTCGAAATCAGGTCCCACGTGCCTTCTGGGATCTCAAGTTGTCGAAAGACTGCTCGGAGGACCTGTATACCGAGATCAGCCATGCAGCGACCTAGCTCAGCAATGTCTGCCGGAAGAAGCAACCAGTTGGATTGCTCGATGTAAAGGTTTTCCCACTGGTCATGCGCACGGTCGAAGTAGCCCTGGTAAGACCCAGGGATCTCGACCTCCCGATACCCGCGGTACCGATCGAGGTCGTCTCCTTTTTTGTCCTCGAAAAAATGCGCCGCGAACTGGTCGCCCACGGCGGGCTTAATACCTTCGGGCATCTGCAGGAGAAAGAATCCCTGTGCTAATGCCCGCTCGAATGCTCCCGCACGGCTGAATATCAACTCACCGTCTTGCAGTTTGCACCGTTCGAGATCTATTGCCGAATACCTTTCGAGTGCCTCGTGCTCACTAGGCATTACCGGGAGTCGTACGGCCTTTCTTCGTGTGGCCTGGGAAGTTAAATCTGTCAATTGATCGCTCCTTGTTGATAGGCAGGATCTCGACTGTTCCTGGTTGCGTCGGCCTGGGCATGGATGCGTACGGCTTCAGGTCCAGGTTGTGGCCATTCGTGATGACGCGATAGTCGCCATATAGTTCGGATAGCACTATTGATTGCATCCGCACCGAGAATAGTCGTCCTGGACACTTCCGCGGGTTACGTTCGGCATTGATCATGCTGAACGAATTTATCTCATAGCGACTTCGGGAAAGCAGGGACGACAGCGTCTCACGTTCCGACCGGTATATGGACCTGATGTTTGCGGGCGAGAACGCAGCCGGCTCAGGGAAAATTGCTGGATCGCGATTTGCTTGCCGACGATCCAACCAAAGCATGGTGTCCGGCGGAATTGTCACCGCCGAGTCGCGGAAGGAGATAGTGACTGGCTCAGTGGTCCGGCGCCAAAGCGCACTTGGATTGCTGCCGCCAAGGCGAACTGCCTCAAGTACCGCGAGATCAATCACACTTAGAGTCGCGTCACCACCTGGGCCTTTTTCTTGCGCCACATCGCTCCGAGCTTGCGCAATGATCTCGCCCTTCACCTGAGGCGTGCTCTCAATATAGGCAATCGCCCACATCAAACTTAAGGCACTGGTGTCGTAGGTTGCGATAATTATTGTGCCGAGCTCTTTCAGCTTTGAGGAGTCAAGCGCCTCGATATTCGTACGATCGAGAGCTAGACCCCATAGATCGAAGTACCGCCGGATCATGTTCGCCGCTGGCGCTTTCATGAGTGGCGCCAGGTTTTCCAAGAGTAGCTGACGGACGAACGGCACAATGACGTCAAATTCTTTCATAGCATCGGGATTATCATTACTGATAACATCCGATGCCAAATCAAAGAACCCGCGAACTACCGGGCCATACTGTTCAGACTTCAAATAGCTGGTGATAGGGTGCTGACTGAGGTCGAGCACTCCCGGAATCATGCTGTCCACATAAGCAGTTAGCGATAGAGTGAAGTCCTCAAGTGAATTTTTTCGCCCTGTCTGCTGCTGCAGAAAAGTTGCTGTGTTTTGGCGGATGGCAGGTTCTAGGTTTGCTACGAATTTTGCGTTGCCGAGCGAGCGTTCGACCGCGATGCGCCTCGCGGGGCGGCCTGGATGGTCGTGGGGCATCGAACCCATGAAATCGCCGAACAGCTCACGGTTCGCCTCGGTTGACGGCGCGAGGACCGCGTCGATAACCAGGGGCGTGTTAGTGATCTGGTATAGCGCCAACCGCGAGCCCATCCAAAACGTGCACATGCCTCCGCTGGCCTCCGCTAAAGCGCTGATGCCACTTCGGCGGAAGTAGTCCGAGACCGGTTCACCACCTGTCACCGTCGCCTCATGCAGGGCGTCGGCGTGCCCATGGACTTTACTGGGGCCCTCGTGGTGTGCGACTAGACCAGGAAACGGCGCACTGGGCGGCTCAGGTGACGCCACGACGACATCGCCGCCGTAAGCGCTCGGCATTCCTCTGCCTGTGTTCGCTCTCATAACGGTTCGGTACTGGACGTCACGGCCTGCTGACCAATTCCGAAGTCCACATGGCGGTCGGACCAAGTTTGCTCGTTGAACTCTCGGAGGAAGTCGGCACAAGTGCGCACTGCAACAGCGGAGCCGTCCTGGCGCGCCTGGTAAAGAGTCCCGTCGGCAGGGGGGTTGGCGAAGGCCGCAAACGAAAATCGATCGTCTGTCCCTTGCTCTGGCTTGCACTGCCGCACTTGGTGCAAGATTGCCCGTACCGGCCGGTCGAGAGCTGCGGTGAGAAGCTCAAAGGCCCCCCCAAAATTCACAATGAAGTGATCGGGCACAGGGTCGATGGGGACCCACCGGCCGTCGACAGACGCTTCCAGTCCCGGTTCTTCGTTGTAGAGCACAGTCACGAACCCGGTGTCTTTGTGCGGGGCGCAGCCAAGCTGGGCGCGGTCGGAGCGGTAATGGTTCGCCGCGAACCAATGCGTGCCCTCGCCGTCGACCGCGCCGCCGGTGATCTCACTCCACAGGCGCCGAACAATCCCCAACTCTGTCATAGCAGCCTGGAGAACAACCAACGTGAGCGCACTCATCTGCTCGGTCATCGACAGTAGCTCCGGCGGGAAGTGTCTGCGTCGTTCAGGTCCATCAATGAGCAGGTGCTCGGTTTGAAAGTGTTCCCGATCAAAGTAGAGGCCTTCATGGTCCCGGTAGCCGCGGTATCGACGAGTCTCTTCTGCGCCTTCATCTGATGCGCGGAAGAATTCGCGACACAGTGTGACCCCGGGCAACGGGTCGAAATCGCTGGGCGCTTCGAGCACGAAGCACCCGTCGCGTAGAGCTTGCGACAGTCCGCCGTCTGTCGAAAACCTGAGAGCGCCATCTAGAACTCTGCCGCGTTGCAGCGCCAAAGACGTGCCGGTCATCGGTTTTCCTCGTGGGCACGGCTGGTCGGCGGTGATGCGGGTTGCGTAGTAGGCGCCTCGGTGCCGGCGTAAATTTCGTAGTCGTTCTCGTCAATCAGCTCACGAGATCCGCAGACCCTCTGCAGTCCGTGTTCGTCGGTGTAGCGATAGACACCGCGGTCCTCTCCAGGTAAACATCCGCTTGAGCTAAAATGCCCGCAGCTGCAGCGGTCACGTTGCTGCCTCGCTACGCGATGCATGATCGCGGCAACTGGCCTCTTGCTTTGCGCAGATAAGATCTCCATCGACAACCCAAAGTTGATCACGAAGCAACTCGGATCCACCGGAACGAATTCCCATTGGTCACCCCTCGCGATTTCAAGACCGAGAGTTCTTGTTCGAAGTATTGTGAGAAAGCCATCGTCCTTGTGAGAGTTCAGCCCGATATCGTCATGGGCGGGCCGATAATGGTTAAAGGTCAGATGGTACGAGCCGGATGAGTTTGAGCAGTCGCCGGTGGCTTGAGACCAGTCCCGTTCAGGTACTCCAATATAGGATAGTGCTGAGCATAAGACTTGTTGGGACAACCGCGTGAGCCCTTCGCCGAGACCGGCAATTTCCGTCGGGTAGTCGGTAGACCAGAAACGCCGTTCTAGTAGAAACTGCTCGATTTGGTTGACGCGTTGATGGTACCCAAGTAGCGGATCATCGAAGTGTTCGCTGTGAATATCCCGGAATTTTCCATACGGCTTGAGCGAAGGCCCTTGGTAGAATTACTCAGAGAAGGTGTCGCCGACCGACACGTCCAACTTGTCAGGAATTTCCAGGAAAAACACTCCGTCCCCGAACGCTCGATCCTTCGCCTCTGGGCTGGGGAAATAAAGTTCGTTGTCAACAATTCTCGCCCGCTCAATACGAGCTTCACCGACAGCACTTTCAGAGTTCGACCGCTTTTGGTATACGTCGCGGTAGATCTTACCGCGACGTATGTCTGGACCTGACGGCAATATTTTCATTTACGAATCCTCACTTACCTTTCAGGTGGAGAGACACTACGATCAACTCCTGCAGCTCGCTCGGCGCAGATTTATGGAGCCCGGCGGCAATTTCGGATAACGTGCTGAAAGATCCGGGATATACCATCACCGGAAGGTCGCGCTTTTGGAGACACGCGAAGATAGCGAATTCTTCAAGAAAGTAAGCGCTGGACATGTCAGCTCGCGCCTCGAACTCGGCCTCGCCAACATCACTCGAGTGTTTCCCGTGATACGCACGGCCAAACGATTCGACCGATGCCAGAAACTCGCTGTCTGATTTGAACAGCGCTTGCAGCTGGGTGTGGAATTTGTCGTACTCCTCCCAAACCTGCACATCGCTGCACCTCAGGAACGAGAATTCCGTCTCGTCGCCATAGAAGTCGAATAAGGCCTGGTTGTCGTCGATGAATTGCTGACCCAGCTCTAAGGCTGTGGCGCGGGCGACTGTGGGCGAACATTCCGCGGTTGACTCAAGGGTTATTCGATGGATGCTGTCGCCAACAAGGACTGTGCAGTGCTTGAACCGGCGTGAGATCCACTTCACCATGCTTTCGAGCTTTGATGGCGCGAAGTTCGAGTTCTCCAAGCTCACACCAAGAAAACATGAATCGTGGTTGTCGAACGTGGCCCTGCTTGTTTCGGGAGAAACAGCCGCGACCTCAGTCTTGTAACGCCTTCTGCGAGTTGGCTCTTCGCGCGGGCCAACAGTAGAGAGCGTTTGTGCGTCTATCAATTCTGCGTCCGCCCAATCCGTCGCGTTGCCGAGTCATGTCCGCTTGAAGATGCGCCGCCCCAGGCTGTGGGCGCTCGGCGACTGACTTACACCTGTACAGGTCCACACCGGGTTAGCAAGGCATACGAACGAGTCAAGCCATTTGCTTGCCGCCGCTAACCTTGTCAAGGGCCGGCGATTCAGCTAGCGTGACGGTTCTAGGGCGGCGTCAAAACGAGCGAACGCCGTGCGCGCACGCCCACGTTCCTGAGGCGCATCGCTTCCGTCGCACCGGAACTCACTCGTCTTCAGCAAGCCGCCGCACGCGCGGTTTTGACCGTCATCAGCCCTAATGGTGGGTTCCTCAACTGATGGCAACTGAGGCCTTCACGATCGAATCAAGTGCCAGAAACGACGCTGCCCCGGCAGCGCGACGAAGGGAACGCCGGCTATGGCCACCACGCCTACCGCCCGACGCTGGGCCTTACTGGCAGTGTCAGTGGGTGTCTTCTGCATACAACTCGATTCCTTCGCCCTAAATCTCGCGATACCTCAGATCGGCCGTGACCTAGAGGTCAGTGGTGGCGGACTTCAATGGGTGATCAGCGCGTACTTGCTATCGACGGGCACCTTCATGCTCGGCGCCGGCCGCCTCGGCGATTTGTTCGGACGGCGCAAACTACTCTTGCTGGGCCTCACGCTCTTTGGAGGATCCTCCCTGCTCTGCGCGTTGGCCCCTACACTTCCGGTTCTTGTGTGTGCGCGAATAGCACAAGGCGCGGGGGCAGCCATGATCATGCCGGTAGGCCTATCCCTGCTCACCAACCTATATCCGGGCAATTTGCGGACACGCGCCATTGGCGCAGCGCTTGGGATCGGCGGCGTTGCAACCGCTTTCGGCCCGTTTATCGGCGGCGTCCTTACCGACCACTCCTCCTGGAGAGCCGTCTTCTGGCTCAACGTTCCACTCGCTCTGATTGGCGCCTTAGCAGCGACCCGTACCACGGAGAGTTACGACGCCAAGGCAGATCGCAAAGTCGACTGGAGCGGACTCGCGACAGTCACGGCGGCACTCGCCGTCCTAGCGGTAGTGGTCGACCGAAGCTCCCATTGGTCGTGGCCTCCGGTCGTAGTCGGCCTGATTGCCGCCGGAACAGTGGGGGGAATATTCGTGAGGCACGAACGGGCGACGGCAAACCCGTTGATCGAACTAGCCCTGTTCCGCAACACCCCGTATGTGGCTCTCACCCTCGCTGGCGCAGTAGCCAACACCGCAACCGTCATGTTTCTCTTCATCGTTCCTCTATCCCTGCAAGGCATATGGACTCTATCCGTCGCTTTGGCAGGCGTTGTCTTTCTCGCCCCCGCAACGGCCATGGCACTTGCTGGACCACTCGCGGGGCGCGTCTCTTCCCGGCGCGCTGTGCCAGTAATGCTTGTTTGTCTTGCGATCGGAGCGCTCAGCCTCCTCACTCTGGCTTGGGCCCCGAACTTACCTGTTTACCTGGTCGCCGCCACATCTGGAGGCGTGGTTCTGGGCTTAGGCAATTCGCTGACACTCACCGCGACCCAAGCGGTGATCAAACCCGAACGCGCAGGGGAAGCATCCGGAGTAACTAAGACCGTAATTACAGTCGCAGCCGGGCTAGGCATCGGACTGTCAGGCGCCGTCACGCAACAGGACAGCGGGGGCTCACACGCCGCGACCACTACAGCCCTGCTCGTCACTGCACTCGGATGCGTACTCGCATGCCTGATCCTCGCCATCTGGACGGTACTGAAAGAAGACTCCTCAAGTCGCTCGCCTAGAAGGCATGGCGCTCCTGAGACCAAACACAAAAGCCCACCCAACGCATCACGGCGCTGAGGGGTTTTACACAGCCGCTGTCCCACTCCCCCTTGTCACGCGAAAACGGTCCGCACTCAGACACGTCCGCTTAAAAGAATGCATGCAACCCTTCGAATAGCCTGCCCCGCTCCGTGAACTTCACAAGCGCGTGCCCTTCGAACACCTACGGTCGTTGACAAACACACAGGAACCCTTCGTGTGCTGCCCGAGGGAAGCGCTTAGATGCTCATAGGATGAGTGTCGAGGGGTGTCCCCTCAAAATTAACAGGGTCGTCGGTGAGTTATGGACGTTCGACCTCGTGAACGAACCCTTCGACTACGCACGCGTCTCTCACGGATGCGCGGCGACGAGTCTGATCCCCGGTCCGCTGTGAGGGGGCAACGGCACCTACTCGCGAGGTCGTCGTATCTGAGCAGACCTGCGAGTTCCCGACTGAAGTACCCCAGGTTTAGTTCCGATCCTTATAGGAGGATGGAGCTATGCCACGTCAGTATCCGCCGGAGTTCCGGCAGCAATCTGTGCGCATGTTGGAGACGGCGTTGGAGTCTGATGCCGAGC
>NZ_JXYP01000011.1 GCF_000964005.1 Williamsia herbipolensis | reverse complement strand
TCAGGCCCATTCGATCAGCGATCGATCGGATCAGCACGGTTCCCGCATGCCCAATCACGCCACGCCCACCAGATGTGACCGACAAGCCCGATGACCACGATGTACTCTTCACCTACGGAGTGCCTCCCAGTTCGGAAAAATGTTGACTTCAGCAATCACCATTATCCCTGCTGGACAGGCACTTCCGTCATTTCACACGCCGAACGACCTCAACTCTCGTGAACAATCCGGGCTAAGCAGCGTCGAGTAGCGCTCGGAGCTGTTGTTCGATGAGGCTGACGGGTTGATCGTGGTGGCCCGGTGGTGCGGGCGCACGGGAGAGGTGGCTGTGCCCGGTGGGTGTGGTGACGGTCGAGGTGTGGCGAGTGGTGTCGGTGTGATCTGCGGTGGTCATTTGCCAACCGGGATTCTGTTTGGCCCGGTTATGGGCCAGGCACATCCCGCCGCCGTTGGCGGCTGAGGTGTCACCACCTCGTGAGTGTGGGTCGGCGTGGTCGTATTCGGCGATCGGGGCATCACAATAGGGAATCCGACACGATTCGTCACGCAGGTCGAGGAACAGTTTCAGCCCGGTCGGGAACAGGCGCGCGGTGGAGTCCATCGCGACCAGCGCGCCACTCGACGGAGCCTTGTACAGGCGCCGCAGTGTGGTGGCCGCGTCAGCGTCGAGACTGGTGGCCACCATGTCGCGGGCGGTGTCGGCGGGGATCGGGCCGTACCCGGTCACATGGGCAGCCGCACCGTTGCTTCCGAGGAGCACCTCATCGGACATCACGACGCTCACCGCCACCGGCAGCGCATCGACCGTCGCCGCACCGGTCACCCGTTCGACGAGGGCATCGGCCATCACCTGCGCGTGCGTGCGGTCATCGGCACCGACGGTGGCGTCGGCGTGTTTCTTCAGTGACGCGTACACCGAGATCCCGGATACCAGCGGCAGCAGCGCCGACAGCCGCACCATCCCGTCCGGTGCCGGCCGGGTCGACACGCGGCGATCCTTCGCTGCCTGGGCGTGCCGGTCGACGACGGCCTGCGGGTCGAGTTCGTAGGCAAGCCGCTTCACCTCGGCGTCCAACGCCCGATCCCCGACACCCTCGAACACCGACACGTCGGCACACAACCGGCGGTCGATCTCGCCGCGATCACGCGGGGTGAGGTGTGCGGTCTCCCGCACGAGAATGGTCGCCCGCCACTCGGTGAGCGCACCAGCCGCCAACGCCGCACGCGTGTGCGGCATCTCGCGCATCAGCGCTCGCGCCAACCCGAGATATCGACCACCGGCAGACCCCGACGCCTTACGTGCCAACGCCACCTCGGCCGCCAGTCCTCGACCCTGCCGCGCCACCGGCACACCCGCTGCGGACTCGGCCTCGCGGCGAAGTTCTTCCAGTCGCATCGTCTCGACCGCCTGCGCTGCAGCACATCCCGCCTTGATCGCCTCGAGAACGGCGATGCGATCGATCGATTCTGTCTCGTCACCGGCAGCGGGGAGGTCAGACAGCGAGGACAGGAAGGATTGCAGCACAGCTGTTGTCGCTTCCCCATCCCCGTCGCTCATGTGTTCGATACTACCGGCCGCCACCGACAACGGCCACCGCCGCCCGACGTCTGTGGACAACCGAAAAACACGAATACCGTTTATCCACAATCAGTTCGGCGTGCTTGTCATCTGGTCCACCACCCTCGTCTGCCGACATCCCGGTCACAGCAGGACGCGCACCGCATCGGCGAAGAGGCTGGGCAGTTCCTGGGGTGGGTTGTGTCCGCAGTCGAGGCGGCGGACGTCGCGGAGGTCGGTGAAATGCGCGGCGTGGTCGCGGGAGGAGGCGGAAAGGGCCTCGATGGGATCCTCGGTGGCCTCGACGACGACGGTCGGTACGTCGATCGTTCCCGGACGGGCGATCTCGGCCTCGGTGGCGTCGTAGGCGGGATCACCGTCGACGAGGCCGTAGCGATGGCGGTAGGAGTGCACCACGACGTCGACGAAGTCGGGATTGTCGAAAGCCTCAGCAGATGAGGCGAATTCGGAGTCGCCGAACCGCCACGTCGGCGACCACTCGGTCCACAGCAGTTGCGCGATCTCCGAGCGGTACTCGGCGAGCCCTGCCCGACCGCGTTCGGAGTGCAGGTAGTACTGGTACCAGGCGCGGCGCTCGAGAGCAGGCGGCGCCGGGGTCGTCGAGGCGGTCGCGATGTCCTGGACGTTATAGCCGCCGACCGTGATCAACCCTGACACCGACTCGGGCCACAGCAGCGACACCAGACATGCGGCGCGTCCTCCCCAGTCGTAGCCCGCGACCAGCGGCCGCTCCAGCTCGAGGGCGCCGATGAGGTCGCGCAGATCGTGGGCCAGCGCCGCCTGCTGTCCCGAGCGGACGACGTCCGGCGACACGAATCGCGTGGGGCCGTATCCCCGCAGGTAGGGCACCACGACATCGGCGCCGACGTCGGTGAGGCGTTCGATCACATCGTCGAAGCTGCGCGGGCTGTACGGGAAGCCATGGGCGAGAACGACTGCGCGGCCTCCGGGGGCACCGTGCCGTTCGTAGGCGACATCGAGGACTCCGGCCCTGATCTGTTCGGTGGGCATGACCCCACTATGCCCGGCCGGCCACCAGTCCTGTTGCGAGCACGACGAACCCCGCGGTGTGGAGCACCGCGCGCAGCGTGTTCCATCGCACCCAGGCCGTCTCGAAGGCCGCCCGCGCGCTGTCGGCGTCGACACCGGACGCCGCCGCCAACCGGTCGTTGAGCGGGATGTTCGCGGCGAGGGTGACGATCATCCCCGCCAGGTAGAGCGCCGCCGCGGCGATCGCCCAGGGTCCGATCGACTGCCCACGACTCAGCCACGCCGCGGCTGCGGCGACCACCAGTCCCCCGAAGAAGAGCAGCAGGAACACCGGGTTGACGATCGCGACGTTGATCTTCTGCATCGCCGCCACCAGGGTGCGGTCGTCGGTGCGGTGCAGACCGGGCATCACCGCGTAGGCGAAGGCGCAGAACAGGCCGGACGAGCCCGGAGGTCGTGACGCCGAGGACGAGGAGTGCGTCGGTGATGCGTGCTGTGGTTGCCATGGCAACGATTCCACCCGACCCGGATGGCACAGAACATGGTCAGACGAGCCGTGAACATGTTCAATCGTCCTCATGGACTCGATGTCGGGGCTGCTGGACGGCCCGCGCACCCAGAGCGCGTTCCTGCTGCGGGTGGTGATGACCTCGCCGTGGTCGCTGCGGGTGCGCGACGAGGCGCCCCTGACGGTCGTGGTGCTGACCACCGGCGCGGTGACCATCACCTACGACGACGGGACGCGACTGCGGGCGAGCGCCGGCGACATCGTGATCCTGCGTGGACCGGATCCGTACGTGTTCGCCGACCACACCGACAGCGACCGCACCGCCCTGACCGCGGTGATCCATCCCGACGGCGTCTGCCGTACCGAGAACGGCGCCACCCTGCCCGATCACATGTCCCTGGGTGTCCGGACGTGGGGAAATGCACAACCCGGGCACCACCCCGACGCCGAGATGCTCATCGGCACCTACGCCGTGGAGGGCGAGGTCAGCGCGCGTCTGCTCGATGCGGTCGACCGCGCGACGGTGATCCCGGGCGCCGACAACCCGCTGACCGCGGTCCTCGACGACGAGATGGGCCGCGAGGCACCCGGCCAGGAAGCGGTGCTCAACCGGCTGCTCGATCTCGTGCTGGTGACGGGACCGCGATCGTGGTTCGACCGGCCCGACGCACCGACCCCTCGGTGGTACGCCGCGCAGTCCGATCCCGTTGTGGGAGTGGCGTTACGGCTGATCGCCCACAACGTCGCACACCCGTGGACCGTGACGACCCTCGCCGCCACGGCCGGGATGTCGCGGTCGGCGTTCTCGCGCCGGTTCACCGAGCTCGTCGGGACCGCACCGATGACCTATGTGACGCAGTGGCGACTCACGCTGGCCGCCGATCTGTTCGCCGATCCCACGCGGACGCACGAGTCGGTGGCCCACGAGATCGGGTACGGGAGCGCGTTCGCGCTGAGCACCGCGTTCACCCGGCAGCGGGGCGTCAGCCCGCGGGAGTTCCGGCGACACCTGAGCTCCTGAGGCGTGGCTCGCCCGGCACACACAGGATCGCGCAGTATCGTCTCGGTTCATCATGGCTTCTCCCACTGACGTCCCGTCGGGTCGCACACCCCCCGACACGGACACCACCGACCCGGACCCGACAACCGCCGCCGACCCCGCCGAACCGGTGGAGGTCGCGGCACCGCCGGTCACGCGGGACAAGCACCTGCATCAGATCGACCTGGTCCGCCTGGTCACCTTCGGTGGCGTCATCCTCGACCACGTCATGCTCGGCGTCGCGGCACCGGCCAACGTCGCGGCCGGAGCCATCGAGACGCTGCTCCGCTACACCCGCTACGGCTTCTTCGCGCTCACCGGCTTCGTGCTGACCTACCAGTACCGCAATCGCGAACTGAACGCGTGGCCGTTCTGGCGTCGGCGCTACAAGCTGATCGGCCTGCCGTTCCTGGTGTGGAGCCTTCTGTACTGGCTTTATGGCCACTACCTCGGCGGCGGGCTCACCGGGATCGCCGACACCGTGGCATCGCTCGACGCGGCCCGGCTGGCGGCCAAGAGCCTCGTCTACGACCTCATCACCGGCAGCGCCTGGTACCACCTGTACTTCCTGTCGGTGAGCATGCAGATCTACGCGATCTTCCCGGCGCTGCTGTGGGTGATGCGCAAGACCTGGGGCTACCACCGCTACCTCCTGGTCGCGAGCTTCGCGTTCCACTCGGTGCTGCTCTACCTGATGGTGCGACCGCAGCACGGTTTCCTGGTCGAGGGACCCGTCGGTGTGCTGTGGCGGCACCTCGAGATCACCCTGCTCCCCTACCAGTTCTTCATCCTCTCGGGCGCTCTCGCCGCGATGCACTTCGAGGCGTTCAGCCGATTCACGAAGCGGTTCCGGTGGGCGGTGCTCGGCGTCGGCGCGATCGTCATCGCGGCCACGCTGATCTACTTCCTGGAGCTGATCGACCGCGGCGAGTCGATGTTCCGCGCGACCAACGTGTTCATGCTGCACAACACGTTCGCCTACATCGCGATCATCGCGATGCTCTATTGCATCGGAACCATCTGGCAGGAACGACGCCGGGCAGGGTCGATCGCGGCGCGGTTCATGCGCACCGCCGCCGACCGCTCGTTCGGCATCTATCTCGCCCACGCGGTGGCGTTGAGCGTGGTGCAGCCGACGGTGCTCGAGGACATCCACGCACCCACGGGCCTCGAGATCGTGCTGGCCTACGCCGCGGTCGTCGCGATGACGATCGCCATCGTCGAGGTGTTGCGTCGCAGTCCGATCAGCCTCATCACCACCGGGCGCAGCACCCTCGACTGGCGCACCCAGACGCCGGCCAAATCACTGCCGGTGGGCGTGCTGACGATGGCCGCGGGCCTCGCCGTGCACTGCACCTTCTCGCCGCTGGCGGGGTCGGCCCTGTTCGGGACCGGCCTGCTGCTCACGGCGTCGTCGGCGTGGGTGCTGCTCAAGCAGCGCCGCTCGGACGACATCCCTGCCGCGGCCTGACCGCGATCGGTCAACTCGGCATCGTGGCGCGACGGAGCCCCGAGGTCTCGAGCGCGTCGAGAACCAGCGAGGCCATCGCCTCGCGTCCCTCGGCGTTCGGGTGGTACGGCAGGGGCAGGCGGAAGCCGTACACCCAGGGCGACGCCGAACACGCCGTGTGATCGGCGCCGGCGGCCGCGGCGTTGACGAGGGTCGCACCCGACGCCTCCGCAGCGGCACGCGTCGTCGCGGTCAGGGCGGCGAAGGTGTCGGCGGTCTGGCGCGCCTGCAGCGGGTCGAGGGGGATCACCGGGCATGTCGTCGCCTGCGCGTCGAGCACCGGCAGATAGTCGACGATCATGATCACCGCGCGCGGGGCACGGGCCCGCACGGCGTCGACCAGTCGGATCATCGACGCGCGCAGGCGGTCGTAGTCGCCGGGCGTCGGTGGTGGCGCCGGCCGTCCGGGCCGACACCTCTTGCCGTCGAGCTTGACCGGCTCGGCCAGCGCGTTCGTGCAGCTGATCTCGGTGAGACGTCCGATGTAGCGCAGGTCGTTGCCGCCGGTGGTGATGGTGACCAGCTCGGTGTCGGGGTGCACGGCGTCGATCTGCGGCTCCGACGCCCGGCCGGGCTGCGCTCGATCGAGGATGTCGGGGATGGTCGAACCGGAGCACGTCACGTCGGTCAGGTCGGCGCGCCAATCGGCGGCGACCCGGTGCGGGTAGTCGTCGCGGCTGCGCAGGCAGCGGGCGTCGATCAGGTCGCCGACGTCGGGTCCCGCGGCATAGGAGCTTCCCAGGGCGACGTAGCGCAGCGGGCCCTCGGCGGTGACGCTGCGCGGCATCGGCGACATCGCCTCGTCGTCGGTCGTCGAATCCGACGTCGACCATCCGACCGCGGTCGCCACCAGCGCGGCCACCCCGACGATCGCCGTCAGCGAGGCCGCTGTGCGCAGCCAGCGCCGTCGCGTTCCCGGACCCACGTCGATGTCCCCTCCACCTTCTCCCGCACCCGGAGGACCGGGCGTCCACACCACGAACGCGGAACATCTTCTCATGCGCCGATGACGGCAGCGTGCTTCGCCGAGCCGCCGATCAGCAGAGGGACGATCCGCACGTAGATCACCATCCCGAGCAGTTCCACGAGTGTCTGGGTGACCACGACCGCAGGCGTCAGATCGAGGTCGGCCGGCAACGCGACGGCGAGCGGCAGGACCACCAGCGAGTTGCGGGTCGCTCCCGAGAACACCAGCGCACGGCTCGCGGCCACGTCGTATCGGGCGATCCGGGCGACACCGGCGCCGAGGAACGGCATCACGATCAGGAAGGCGACGAACAGCAGCGCCGCAGGCACCAGCGACGACCACCGGTCGGCGACTTCATCGATCTGGGAGACGACCACGACCGCGAGGGTGACCATCATGATCGGCACCATCGCCGCCGCCATCGCCGATGTGACGACCCGACCCGCCCGCCGTCTGCGGGCGACCGACTGGGTGATGCCGGCGAGCACCAGCGGCACCACGATGAGCAGCACGAACGCCTCGGCGAACGGGGCGATGTCGATCACGTCGACGATGTCGGACCCGACGAAGGCCCAGAGGTACAGCGGCAACAGCAACAGCTGGAGCAGCATCAGCAGCGGTGCCGCGGCGAGCAGACGGTCGGACGCGCCGCCGGCCAGCCCGCTGAAGACGATCACGTAGTCGATGCACGGCGTGAGCAGCACCAGCAGCGCGCCGATCAGGACCGGTCGGTCGTCGGCCACCACGCGGGTCAGCGCGAACACGACCGCGGGAACCACCACGAAGTTGAGGACGACCACCCCGAGCAGGAAGCGGCCGTCGCGGACCGCGGCGCCGATCCGTCCGAACGGGACGGCGAGGAACGTGGCGTAGAGCAGGACGATCAGCACCGGGGTCACGGCGTGACCCGCCACCGGGCCGACGCCGGGGACGGCCAGGCCCACCACCGCGCCGCAGGCGAGTGCGGCGAGATAGAGCGGGATCTGGAACCGCTCCATCGCTGCGACCGTCACGGACGCCGAGGATAGCGAACACGGGGTCGACCTCCGCTCAGTGCAGCATCGACACCACGTTGCCGGAGGGGTCGGCGAACCACACGATGTCGGGGCCCATGCCCACCTGCCGACCGCGCATGATGCCCTTGTCGTCGCACGGCATGCCCGGGTAGCGCAGGATGGCGACGCCGCGGCCCACGAGATCGTCGACGGCGGAATCGATGTCGGCCACCGGGATGTTCAGCACGGTGTGCGAGGCGGGACGGTGATCGTCGCTCGGGTACACCAGCACGCGTGTGCGGCGGTCGAGGTGCAGCGTCAGCATCCCGGAGTCCGATCGCGCCACACGGAGCCCGAGGACGTCGCCGTAGAACACCGCGGCCGCGTCGACGTCGCGGACGGCGAACCCGCTGAAGGGCGTCATCGACGCCTCCTGCGCGTCGCGCACCATGGCCTCGCTCAGCGCGATGATCTGGACGAGGTTGCCGTCGGGGTCGGTCGCGGTCCCGAACCAGCTGCCGTTCCGGTCCTCGACGGGGGCGAGCCACCCGTGGCCGAGCTCGTCGACGCGGGCCGCCGTCGCGTGGATGTCGTCGACCTCGAGATTGAGGATGAGGCGCGCGGGTTCGCGCGCCGGGCCGGTGACGTCGTCGCGGGCGTCGATCATCAGGTAGAAGCCGTCCAGATCGACGGAGTAGACGACCGGTTCACCGGGGTCATATCCGGGTTCGTCCCCGACGTGCTCGATCGCGGCGTCGAACACCGACGCGTACCAGTCACGGAGTCGGGCGGGATCGTCGCTGGAGAGCAGTGCGCTGGAGATCGTTGCTGTGGCCATACCGGTACTGACTCGGCGGGCGGGCCGAACTCATCGGTCAACCGGGCAGGCCCGGGGCCACCGGCACGCACGGGACGGGCACCGGATGGGCGGGATCGAGCGCGGTGCGCACGAGGGCCGCGGTCCGCGGCGACGACACCAGCGACAGATGGTCGGAGTGGTCGGCGGCGCAGGTGTCCTGCACCACGATGTTGGTGGTGCGCGGTCCGGGGACGAAGCCGTCGGTCCAGGGCTCCACGATGCCGTCGAGGCGGGTCATGATGTTGGTGTAGGTGACCCCCGGCGCGTACGGGGTGCCGCCGGCGTTGATCTGTCGCATGAACGGGCTGCCGTACTGCTCCTCGGCGCACTCCGGGCACGGCAGGACCGTCTTCGGGTTCAGTCCCAGTGCGCGCGTTGCCGATTCGAGATGCAGGTAGGGCGTCTGGTCCTGACCCTTCCAGTACGGGGCGAGCGAGACGTATCGGTTCACGAACTGCGCGCCACCGAGGTACCGCACGTACCACTCGGGCATGAGCGTTCCCTCGGAGTGACCGACGAGGTCGATTTTCGCCGCACCGGTGGCCGACCGCACCCGGTCGACGAACGAGGCGAGCTGCCGCGCGCTGGGGATCATGCTGGTGAGCCCGCCCAACTGGTTCAGCGGATAGGGCGTGCCCGGCAGCGCACCGTAGGTCAGCGCGAACACGCAATATCCGGCGTTGTGCAGCACCGGCCCGAGCGTCGCCCAGTTGGTCTGGCGGTTGCCGCCGGTGCCGTGCACCAGGATCACCGGTTCGGGGTGCGCCGCAGTCGGCCGACAGCCGAAGTCGTTGGTACCGGGCAACGAGCCGCCGGGGTTCGCGAGTTCCGCGCGGGCACCGGCGAAGAAGTCGTAGGTGACCGGGAGTGGGGCGGCGGTCGCCGGTGTCGCGACGCCTGCGAGGGCGATCAGCAGTGTCGCGAGAGCGGTCAGCCGAAGAACGGCGGGACGAACACGCATGGCACCTCCTCGGTGTGGTCGGGATCGAGTGCGTTGAGGACGTGTCGCGCCGACCGGGGCGACCCGCATATGCCGAGATGGTCGCAGAAATCCTGGGTGCAGTTGCTCTGGACCACGATGTTGGTGACGTCCTGGTCGTCGGCCGTCGCCGGCAGCTGGCCGCTGGTGTACGGGCGGACGAACTCGTCGAAGCGTGTCGAGATGTTGGTGTAGCGGATCCCCGGGACGTAGGGCCCGCCGTCGGCGTTCATGTGGGCCAGGAAGGCCGACCCGATCGTCATCTGCGACACCGCGCGGCACGGCAACACCTTGAGCGGCTCGATGCCCAGACGCAGGTCGACCGTGTGCAGCAGACCGGCCCCGAAGGCACTCGTGCCCTCCCACAGCGGTGCGAGTGACACATACCTGTCGATCTTGTCGGCCCCGCCGAGGAACTTCGCGTAGTGGTTCGGCACGAGCGTGCCCTGCGAGTGACCGACGATGTCGACCTTGTCGGCACCGGTCGAGGCCAGCACCCGGTCGATGAAGTCACCGAGTTCGGCGGCGCTGTCCTCCATCGCCGTCATCCCACCCATCGCCGACAGCGGCCACGGCAGATGGGGTAGCGCGCCGTAGGTGAGGGTGAACACCGCATAGCGCTCGGCGGTGAGGAGGGGGACATAGGTGCCCCAGTTGGTCTGGCCGCCCCCGCCGGTGCCGTGGACGAGGATCACCGGGCTCGGGTGGGCGGGGTCGACGGCCTCGTCCCACCGGTTCGCTCCCGGCAGCGCGCCGCCGGGGTTGGCGATCTCGGGGCCGATGCCCGAGAAGAAGTTGTAGGCGATCTTCTGCCGCTCGTGGGCGCTGTTCGGCGGCGCCGGGTTGTCGATCTCCTGATCGGGGGCCAGCACGCCGACGTCGTCGGTGGAACGCGTGAGCAGCCCGCCGACCCGCAGTGGGATGGTCATCGCGTCGCCGAGCAGTCGGATCAACGGACCGTGCGCCACGCGGCCCAGATTACGGGTCGCCTCCGATTCCGCCGGATTTCCGCGCCGCCCGACGACTATGGGGATGTGAGTGTCGGATCGGGCGCGGGCGCGCTCCTCGAGATCTACGACGACGCGGTGCCGGTCGTCTACGGATACCTCCTGCGGCGGTGTCGTGACACCGCCGTGGCCGAGGACCTCACCTCGGAGACGTTCCTCGCCGCGATGGACGCCGCGCGAAGGGGTGCGATGCCGTCGGCGGGCACCGCGTGGTTGGTCGGCGTCGCCCGCCACAAGCTCGCCGATCACTGGCGTCGCTCCGCGCGGACCGCGACACCGGTCGCCGACGTACCCGAGACCGTCCACGACGGCTGGGACGCCGAACTCGACCGTCTGGTCGCCGAACACGTGCTCGCCCGGCTCACGCCGCTGCACCGGGCGGTGCTCACCCTGCGCTACGTCGACGACCTGACCGTCGCCGACTGCGCCGAGCACCTGGGCCGGACCGTGTCGGCGACCGAGGCCCTGCTGACCCGCGCGAAGCGCGACTTCCGCGCCCACTATCCGGGCGCCCCGACCGCGAGAGGAGGCGTGTCGTGACCACCCATTTCGAGGGCCGTGATCCGTTCGCCGTCCTGCGCGCCGACGACACACCGCTCGACCCGTCGACGGACTTCCGCCGCCGGTTGCGAAGCCGCCTCGAACAGGGCGCCGCCCTCCCGGAAGGAATCGACATGTCCATCACCCTCGACGAGACCCCCTCGGCCACAGCCGGTTCCCCTGTCGTGGAGCGACCGGGCGCGCTGCCGTACCTCACCGTCGGTGACGGACGTGCCGCGATCGAGTGGTACACTGGCGTCCTCGGTGGTCGCCTGCGCGGAGAGCCGATCACGATGGACGACGGGTCGGTGGGCCACGCCGAGATCGAGATCGGCGGTGGCGTGGTGTATCTCGCCGAGACCTCCCCCGATCTCGGGTTGGCCGCGCCGGCGCCGGGAGCGGTGTCGGTGAGCCTGATGCTCGCGGTGCCCGACACCGATCGGGCGGTCGCCGCGGCCCGGGCGGGTGGGGCGACGGTGCAGCGGGAACCCTACGAGGGCCACGGATCCCGCACCGGAGCGATCATCGACCCGTTCGGACATCGGTGGATGCTCACGGGCCCGACACGATCGCAGGCCGTCTCGCGGGCGCGCCGCGGCGACCTGATCTACCCGTCGCTGTGCGTGCCCGACGTCGAGGCCGCGGTGCGCTTCTACGGCGCGGTGCTCGGCTGGCGGTACGACCCCGAGACCCGTCAGGTCACGAACCTTCGTCACCGGCTGGGCATCTCGAGCCTGGGTGACCTGCGCACCGTGTTCTGCGTGTACGCCGTCGACGATCTCGACACCACCCGTGCGGCGATCGTCGCGGCCGGGGGCCGCGATGTCACCGAGCCCGGCGGGCACCCCGGGTCGCTCGACGCCGTCGACGATCAGGGCACCCGGTTCGCGGTGTACGTCCCCGACGTCGACGAGCCGCGGGGCGCGCTGCACCCGTCGGGACACGGCGAGCTCACCTACCTCACCGTCGAGACCCCCGACAGCGGTGTGCTCCGCGATTTCTACGGGTCGGTCCTCGGGTGGGAGTTCACCGCGGGTCGCATCGACGACGGCTGGGAGGTCGACGACGCCCGACCGCAGATCGGGATCGCGGGAGGTGCACGGACGCACGCGGCCGTCGCGATGTGGGCGGTCGACGACATCGACGGTGCCGTCGCCCGCGTCCGACAGGCCGGTGGCGAGGTGATCTCGGAACCCGAGCGGATGCCGTACGCGACCGTCGCGGAATGCCGCGACGATCAGGGCGTGCGGTTCTACATGGGGCAGTACTAGTCGGGTTCGATCAACCCGATCACGTTGCCCTCGGGATCCACCGCGTCGCAGTGCGTGGCCCCACGGAACGACCACTGGGTCGACGCGGGCGCGACCGTGCCGCCCGCGGCGGTGATGCGCTCGCGTGCCGTGACGAGGGAGTCCACCTCGACGGTCAGCTTGATCGCCGTCTCGCTGCGACGCGGGGCGGGCACGGCGGACGGTGTCGCATCAGGTGAACGGACAAGCGTGACGAGACCCGCCGACGACGCCATACCGCGGTAGCCCTCGCCGTGGTCGACGTCGGTCCAGCCCAGGCAGTCGGCGTAGAACCGCTGCATACCGTCCAGATCGGACACGTAGATCACCGCGCCGGCGAGGTTCATGTCGGCAGGATACGAGACCGCGCCGCCGCGGTGGCGGATCACTCGATCAAGGTCAACGCCTGGGTGGGGCATTCGCTGATCGCCCGGCGCACGCTGTCGACGTTCGCCTCGACAGCGGCGTCGTCGACCTGCACCTCGCCGGAATCCGCGAGCTCGAACACCGCCGGCGCCGCCATCTCGCAGTTGCCCGACGCACAGCAGATGTCCCGATCGACCGTCACGTGCACGACCGTTCCCCTCTCAGAGCATCCGGCGCAGCAGCTTGACCGCGCGGTCGCTGTACGGCGGATAGATGAGCGACAGATCGGGTTTCGTCGGCTTGGCCAGCACCGCCTTGCGGTGACTGAGCGCCTCGAAACCCCATCGGCCGTGGTAGGCGCCCATGCCGCTCGCGCCGACGCCGCCGAACGGGAGACTGGGGATCAGGCAGTGCATCGCGATGTGGTTGACCACCGCGCCACCCGACGGGATGGCGTCGATCATCTTCTGCCCCAGCGCCTTCGACGACGTGAAGACGTAGCTCGCGAGCGGCTTCGGGCGTGCGTTGACGAAGGCGATCGCAGCGTCGGGTGAGTCGACGGTGAGGATTGGCAGGATGGGCCCGAAGATCTCGTTCTCCATCACGGCGTCGTCGGGGTCGGGGTCGACGACCACGGTCGGCTCGATGCGGAGGTTCTCGCGGTCGACGCCGCCACCGAGCGCGATGCGACCCGTCGTGGCGTCGAGATAGGCCGACAGCCGGTCGAATTGGCGGGCGTTGACGATCTTGACCGTCGGCTCGGTCTTGTCGGCACGGAACTCGGCGATGGTCTCGCCGATCTTGCGCACCAGTTCGTCGACCACCGATCGGTCGGCCAGCACGTAGTCCGGCGCGATGCAGGTCTGGCCGGAGTTCAGCAGCTTGGTCCAGGCGATCCGGCGAGCGGTGACGTCGAGGTCGGCATCGGCGGCGACGTAGACGGGGCTCTTGCCGCCGAGTTCGAGGGTCACCGGGGTGAGCGTGGGGGCCGCGGCGGCCATGATCTTCTTGCCGACCTCGGTGCCACCGGTGAACACGGCGTGGTCGAAGCCCATGGCGAGGAGGTCCTGTGTGGTCGACGCATCACCCTCGATCACCCGGAGGGCCTTCGTGTCGAGGTACTGCGGCACGATGCGCGCCAGCAGCTCTGACGACGCGGGCGCCATCTCCGAGGGCTTGAGCACCGCACAGTTGCCGGCCGCGATCGCCGCGACCAGGGGGCCGAGGGTGAGGTACACGGGGTAGTTCCACGGGCCGATCACGAGCACCACGCCGAGCGGCTCGTACTGCACCCAGCCCCTCGCGGGCAGCTGCGCCAGGGGCAGCGACTGCTTCTGTCGCTTCATCCACTTCTTCAGGTTCTTGCGGGCGTAGGTGGCCTCGCCCTTGGTCGAGGCGATGTCGCCGAGCCACGCGTCGAACCCGGCGCGACCGAGGTCGGCGTCCAGCGCGGCGACGATGTCGGATTCACACTCGTCGAGCATCCGCTCGAGGGCTTCCAACTGTCCTGTGCGCCAACCGATGTCTCGGGTCACCCCGGAGGCGTGGTACCGGCGTAGCTCGGAGAGCACCGTCGGGTCGACCGGTTCGACGACGGGTGTGGTGGGGAGGGTGGGTGCAGCCATGGTGGGTCCTTCTCAGATCTCGGGTGCCGGTACGACGCCGGTCAGGATGCCCCCGCTGAGACCGCCGTCGACGACCAACCCGTGGCCGTTGATCCAGCGTGCGGAGTCGGTGACCAGGAAGATGATCGCGTCGGCGATGTCGTCGGGCTGGGCGTGTCGGCCCAGCAGACCCCGGACGCCGTCGAGATTATCTTTGCCCATCGACTCCTCGAAGTCGGGCAGAATCGGCGTTTCCACAGGTCCGGGCAGTACCGCGTTGATGCGCAGCCCCATCTCCACCAGGGCCAACGACATCGACATCGCGTAGACCGTGGCGACCTCCTTGGAGAAGTTGTAGGCGTTGCCCTCCTGCGGGTGGGCCTTGAACCAGGCGGCGCCCTCGTCGAAGGTGTCGGTGGCCAGAAGGTCACGCACGGCCTCGAGTCGGAGCGGCCAGTTCGACCCGGCGATCGACGAGACCACCACGATGGAGCCGCCCGACCGCAGACGCTCGAACATCGCCTCGGTGAGGTGCCGCACCGCGAGTGCGTTCACCGCGAGGACGAGGTCGCTCGGTGCGGTGCCGGGGATGCCCGCGACGTTGATCAGACCGTCGAACTCGCCGTCGAGCTGTTCGACCGCGGCGTCGATGCTGCGCGGGTTCGCGAGATCGACCTCGATGTGCGAGGTGACCGCCGCGGTGGGGGTGTTGCGGTCGAGACTGTGCACGAGCGCGCCCGCGTCGAGGAGCTTGGTGGCCACCACGTGACCGATGCCCGACGCCGTCCCGGTGACGACGAAACTCTTTCCGGCCAGGTCGATCACGATCACTTCTCCAGGGTGTAGGGCAGGGATCGGACGGCGTGGACGAAGTTGCCCACGAGGTACTCGGGGTCGCCGAGGGTGAGCCCGGGTGCACGGGACAGCAACTGGCCGAACAGTTCTCGCAGCTGCGTCTTCGCCAGGAAGGCACCCATGCAGTAGTGCGGTCCACCACCGCCGAACCCGAGATGCGGGTTGGGCGACCGTGTGAGGTCGAACGAGTCCGGGGAGTCGAAGACCTCGTCGTCGCGGTTGCCGGAGGGGTAGAGCAGCAGCAGCCACTCGCCGGCCTTGATCTGCTGCCCTCCGAGTTCGGTGTCGACGACGGCGGTGCGCCGGAACGTCATCACCGGGGTCGCATACCGGACGAACTCCTCGAGCGCGGTGGCGGCGGTGCCCTCGAAGTCGTCGGCCAGCAGTGCACGTTGGTCCGGATTGTCCTGCAGCGCGCGGGCCACGAGGCTGATGGTGTTGCGGGTGGTGTCGTTGCCGGCGACCGACAGGAGCACGAAGAACGCCGCGATCTCCTCGTCGGTGAGGTGCTCGCCGTCGACCTCGGCCTCCACCAGGTTGGTCATCAGGTCGTCGCGGGGATCGGCGCGGCGCGCCTCGGCGAGATCGAGGGCCAGGCCGAGGAGGGCCACCAGCGACTCGTTGAGGACCTCGCCGGGTTCGCGGCCCGCGGCGACGTCGGGATCGTTCCACGAGACCATGCCGTCGGCGTGGTGCGCGGCCTCCTCGCGGTGCTCGGCGGGCAGGCCCATCATCTCGTAGATGGTCCACATCGGCAGTCGCTTGGACACCTGGGCCACGAAGTCACCCGAGTCGGTGGCCAGGAGATCGTCGACGATGGTGCGGGCCTGGTTCTCGATCTGCTCGGTGATCGCCGCGACACGACGAGGGGTGAACGCCGCACTCACCAGCCGCCGCAGCAGCGAATGTCGCTTGCCGTCCATGGCGAGGAACGACATCGCCGCCTCGAGCATCTCCTCGGGCACCTCCTCGACCATCACGCCCTGTCCGGAGGTGAACAGTTCGGGGTGCTTGGACACGTAGGCGATGTCGGCGTGACGCGCGACCGCCCAGATACCCGGCTGCTCGGGTGGGATGAGCGCACCCTCGACCGGCGGATGCCAGCTCACGGGCGCCTCGGCGCGCAGGCGGGCAAAGGTCGCCTCGCGGTCGGCGGCGGTGCCGGCCCAGAACGACAGCGGCGAGATGGTGTCGGGATGGAAGGTGCGATCGGCGGTGGGTGCGCTCATGGTGGTCTTTCTGGAGAGTGCTGGGGGTGGGGTCAGACGAGCAGATCGTCGCGGCCGTCGGCGGTGAGGCGCTCGATGTAGGTGGGGAACAACTTCTTCGACAGCGGTGCGATCTCCAGCAGCGACGCGACGTTGCCCTCGACCTTGATCTTCTTCTTCGCCATGGCCATCGGGAGGTTCACCTTCCCCTGCCAGTAGGCGTTGCCGACGTCGGCGGTCATCGACATCGTCGCGACCGGTTGCGGGGCGCCGTCTCGGCCGTTGTGGACCGATCCCGTGGTGGTGTCGATGACCAGATGCGTCTCGGGCTCGCTAAAGTCGAACTCGAGCACGATGCCGGTCTCGGCCAGCTTGGGGCCCAGCTCGGCGTCGGCGAAGGCGGTCTCGAAGATGCCCCCGATGTAGGTGGCGACCTCGTCGGAACTGCGGAAACTCACGTCGACCTCCGGTTGATTGTGGTGGCGTGGGTCACACTAACATAAGTCAACTTATGGCGTCTAGGCTGAGTGGGTGGTATCGACGACCTCGCGCCAGGCGTACCTGGAGACCGGATTGGGGGTCCTGGCCGACCAGGGCTACGGCGGACTCAAGCTCGCCGAGGTCTGTCGCCGCCTCGGGGTGACCTCGGGCAGCTTCTATCACTTCTTCGCCAACTGGGGCACCTACACCGGCGAGCTCATCACGCACTGGCACACCGAGAGCACCACGCTGCTGGTGGAAGGTGTTCGCGCCCAGTCGGATCCACGCGCGCGGATCGATGCGCTGCGGGCGATCGGACTGTCGCTGCCGTACCGCGCGGAGGCCGCGATCCGCACGTGGAGCAGCCTCGACCCCGAGGTGAAGGCCGTGCAGCAGGAGGTCGACGCGCAGCGCATCGCCGCCCTGTCGGACGCCGCGTTCGACATCCTCGGCGACCGCCGTGGCGCGGACATGTTCGCGAAGTGGTCGTTGTACCTGCTCATCGGCTACGAGCAGATCACCCTCCCCGACGATCCCGATGCCCTCGCGTGGCTGTTCAGCCGCGCCGAGCAGGCCCTGATCGGCGGCGAGCTCCGCGGGATCGACGCGTCAAACGGGTGACAGGAACGCCTGCAGCGCAGCCGAATACAAGGTGATGTCGGCGGCACCCATGAGTTCACGCGCGCTGTGCATGGCGAGCTGCGGGGCGCCGACGTCGACGGTCGACAGACCGGTCCGCGTCGCGGTGATCGGCCCGATCGTCGATCCGCACGGCAGGTCGGCGCGGTGCACGTACCGCTGCAGCGGCACACCGGCCTGCTCACACGCCAGCGCGAACAGGGCCTCGCCGCCGGCGTCACTGGCGTAGCGCAGGTTCTGGTTCACCTTCAGCACGGGGCCACCGTTGACCGCGATGCGGTGGGCGGGCTCGTGACGGTCGGGGTAGTTCGGATGCGTGGCGTGGGCCATGTCGCCGGAGACACACACGCTCGAGGCCATCGTGCGGAGGAACTCCGAACGGTCGCCGCCGCGCCCGGCCACGACCCGTTCCAGCGTCGAGATCAGGAGGTCCGATGCCGCCCCGCGATCCGACGCGCTGCCGACCTCCTCGTGGTCGAACAGCGCGAGAACGCGGGTGTGGGCCGCACCGGTCGCGCCGTCGAGCAGGGCGCGCAGACCGGCGTAGCAGGTGCCCTGGTTGTCCAATCGGGGGGCACTGATCAGGTCACCGTCGGCGCCGACGACCGCGCCCGGCGCCAGATCGTGGGTCATCAACTCCCAGCCGAGGACCTCGGCGGCATCGACATCGGCTCGCGCACAGACGGTCTCGAGGAACGTGCGGCTGTCGCCGGTGTCGACGCCCCACACCGCGTTGACGTGTCGCTGCGGGTCGAGGGTGACGCCTTTGCGGTCCTCGGACAGGTGGATGGCGAGCTGCGGCACCCGCAGGATCGGGTCGTCGACGCGGATGAGTCGCTGCTCGATCGTGCTGCCGCGGCGGATCGCCACGCGCCCGGACAGACCCAGGTCGCGGTCGAGCCAGGAGTTCAGCCACGCCCCGCCGTAGGGCTCGAGACCGACCATCCGCAGGCCCGCCGAGCGCAGTTCGGGGTGCTGCTTGAGGCGCAGGTTGGGGCTGTCGGTGTGACCTCCGATGATGCGGAACGCGGGGCCGGCGTCGCGGGCGTCCCAGGCGATCAGCGACCCGCCGCGGATCACGAAGTGCGCACCGGGTTCGGTGGGCCAGGCGTGCGCCTCGTGGAGTTCGGTGAAGCCGGCGTCGCGCAGATGCGTTGCCGCCGTGGCACACACATGGAACGGCGACGGGGAGGCGTCGACGAAATCGCACAGCCCCTGCGCGGTCGCCGTGGTGGTGATCGCGGTGTCGGCCATGGGGATCAGGCGGTGGCCAGCACGGCGTCGAGTGCCGAGTAGAACAACCCGAGCCCGTCGTCGCTGGGTCCGGTGAGCGGCTCGGTGGCGTGTTCGGGATGCGGCATGAGCCCGACGACGCGGCCGTCGGCGCTGGAGATGCCGGCGATCGAGCGCATAGAACCGTTCGGGTTGTCCCCGGCGTAGCGGAACACGACGCGGCCCTCGCCCTCGAGTTCGTCGAGGACCTCCTCGGACGCGACGTAGCGTCCCTCACCGGATTTGAGCGGCACCAGGATCTCGGCGCCGGGCTCGAAGCGGCTGCTCCACGCAGAGGTGGTGGAGGCGACCTCGAGCCACTGGTCACGGCACACGAAGTGCAGACCGATGTTGCGGGTGAGCGCGCCGGGCAGCAGACCGGCCTCGCACAGCACCTGGAAACCGTTGCAGATACCCAGGATCGGGACGCCACGGGTGGCGGCCTCCACGACCGAACCCATCATGGGCGCGAACCGCGCGATGGCGCCGGCACGCAGGTAGTCGCCGTAGGAGAACCCGCCGGGTACGACGACTGCGTCGACCCCCTGCAGGTCGGTGTCGGCGTGCCACAACTCGACCGGGGTGGCACCGGCGAGCCGGACCGCCCGCGAGGCGTCGACGTCGTCGAGGGTGCCCGGGAAGGTGATGACGCCGATGCGTGCGGTCACTGCTCGGCCCGGGAGACGGTGAAGTTCTCGATCACGGTATTGGCCAGCAACTCCGCCGCGATGCGGTCGAGTGCGACGTCGTCGACGGTGCCGTCGACCTCGAGTTCGAACCGCTTGCCCTGGCGGACATCGGAGATGCCGGAGAAGCCCAGCCGTCCCAGTGCCCCCACGATGGCCTGACCCTGCGGGTCGAGGATCTCCGTCTTGGGCATCACATCGACCACCACACGTGCCATGAGAGTGCGCTCCTGATTCCGATCGGCCGGTACTCGATCCTGAGGGTTCTCGGTCGAGACGACTTTACCGGTCAGGCGGCGCCGCGCCCGGCGGCGACCCCGGTGAGACGGCGGTAGGTGACCGGCGTCAACCCGTGGTGACGCGACAGGTCTACGCAGTCGAGGAGCGTCTGCCGCGCGATCGGGGTCTGCAGGTGCTTGGCGGCGATCGACAGCCGCACCACCCCGCCGCGTCGGGCCGTCCGGTTGGTCGAGACCACGACCATCCGCGCCCACCACGCGTCGGCGCGGAAGCCGTCGCCGAAGCCGAGGACGCGGGCGCGGGTGAACTGGCCGGTGACCAGGTCGTCCCACCCCGTGAAACCCAGGTTCACCCGGAACCCGGCGGCCGGAAGCGCGGCCGTCGCGCCCGCCGACGCCGTCCACCGGGGCGCGGCGAACAGGCGTGTCCGCAGACCGGCCGCCTCGAGCACCCGGTCGGCGGCGGCGAGGCGCAGCGCGGCCTCGTGGGTGTCGATCACCGCGAACTCGGCGCGACGTCGCTTCGTCGCCGCCTGGTCGTAGCCGTGCAGCACGATCGCGTCGTCACCCGATCGGCGCTCGCGCAGCCAGTCGACGGTCTCGGCGTCGTCGCCCAGGCGATAACCGTGCTTGAGCCGCGGTGACACCAGCAGCGAGGTGGGCACCTCGCGGCGGGCGAGGTCGTCGACGAAGGCCTGCGTGTCGGTGAGGGTGTCGGCACGGATCCCCGAGACCGACACATACAACTGTCCTGCCATGTCCCCGAGTGTCCGTTCGGCAGGTGAGCCGTCGGTTATGTCGCCGTGTACGGCGTGCCAACTCTCAGGAGAGAACGGATTCGATGGCCTCGATGACCTCGGGGGCGTCGGGCTCGGTGCGCGGGCGGAAACGCTTCACCACGGTGCCGTCGGCGTCGAGGAGGAACTTCTCGAAATTCCATTGCACGTCGCCGGCCTCGCCGGAATCATCGGACGCCTGGGTGAGCTCGGCGTAGAGCGGATGGCGGTTGTCGCCGTTGACGTCGACCTTCTCCAGCAGCGGGAAGGTCACGCCGTAGGTGGTCGAGCAGAACGTCTCGATCTCCTCCGCGGTTCCGGGTTCCTGACCCATGAACTGGTTGCAGGGCACGCCGACGACGGTGAGCCCGCGATCGCGGTAGTCCTCGGCGATCTTCTCCAGCCCGGTGTACTGCGGCGTGAGGCCGCATTTGCTGGCCACGTTGACGACGAGGACGGGACCGTCGAACTCCGCGAGGCTGGTGTCGGAACCCTGGAGGGTGGTGAGCGGGATGGACTTGATGGAGGTCATGGGACGAGCGTAGTCACGGGGCTCTCCCGACGTCCGTGACGCGTCTCACATGCGATTTCCGGCCGACGTGCGCCATGTCACAACAATTGCGGTGGCGGCAATAGTTGCGCGGGCATTACCTTTTTCCGGTGACCATCACCGACCCCGACGCCTCCGTGGACACCGCGGCGTCCACGGAACAGACGTTCGACGTCCTCGTCGAGTTCCTCGGGCGCCTCATGACCACGGCCGAGGTCGATGCGCTCGACAGCCTGTTCAACACCGAGATCTCGTTCTCGCACTTCCGCACCCTCATGGTCCTCGCGGGCCGCGGGCGGGCGTTGTCGGTGAACGAACTCGGTGAGGCGTTGCACCTGTCCGTCGCGGCCACCGGTCGCAACGTGGACAAGCTCGTGGGCCTGGGACTCGTCGATCGACGCGAGGACAGCCACGACCGCCGCATCAAGCGGGTGTCCCTCACCGACGAGGGCCACACCGTCGTCAACGCCCATCTCGACAGCAAGGAGGAGCAGTTCCGGCACTTCGTCGGCCGGCTGCCCGCCGAACTGCGCACCAACCTGTACGACGCTCTGCACTCGATAGTCAGCGGCGACTACCTGTCCGAATCCGATCCGGTGTTCGTTCACCGGCACCATCAGAAAGTGGACTGATGACCTCCTCGACACCATCGACCGATCAGGGATCGGGGCTCGACGCCCGGACCCTGAAGGTCGCCGCCGTGGTCGTGCTCGGCGCGATCATGTCGATCCTCGACACCACGGTCGTGGCCGTGGCGCAGAACACCTTCCAGGACGTGTTCAACACCTCCGCCGCCAACGCCGCCTGGACGGCCACCGGCTACACCCTCGCGCTCGCCGCGGTGATCCCGCTCTCGAGCTGGGCCACAGCACGTTTCGGCACCAAGAACGTCTACCTCACCTCGCTGGTGCTGTTCGTGCTCGGTTCCATCCTCTGTGCCTTCGCATGGAACATCGGATCGCTCGTCGCGTTCCGCATGCTGCAGGGCGCCGGCGGCGGCATGCTGATGCCCGTCGGCATGATGATCCTCACGCGCGCAGCGGGTCCCGAGCGCGTCGGCTCGATCATGGCCGTTCTCGGTATCCCCATGCTGCTCGGACCCATCGCCGGCCCGATCCTCGGCGGCGTGCTCATCGAGTTCGTGTCGTGGCACTGGATCTTCCTCATCAACGTCCCGATCGGCATCCTCGCCATCGCGTACTCGGCGTGGATCCTCGACGGCGAGGAGGAGAAGTCCAAGCCCCCGTTCGACTTCGTCGGACTGCTGCTGCTGTCCCCCGGCCTCGCGGTGTTCCTCTACGGCGTCTCGTCGTCGAACTCCGAGGGCACGTTCATGTCGGCGAAGGTGTTGATCCCGATGGTGATCGGTGCGGTGCTGATCGTCTCGTTCGTGGTCCACGCCCTGCGCGGCAAGACCCCGCTGCTCGATCTCAGGTTGTTCCGCAACCGCACGCTGAGCATCACCGTCGTCACGTTCACGTTCTTCCTGATCGCGTTCTTCGGTGCGTCGCTGCTGTTCCCGCAGTACTTCATCGGCGTGCGGGGCGAGTCGACGCTGATGGCCGGCCTGCTGGTCGCGCCGCAGGGTCTCGGCGCGATGCTGACGATGCCGATCGCCGGTCGCATGACCGACAAGATCGGCCCCGGCAAGTTCGTGCTCACCGGCATCGTGCTCATCGCGATCGGTCTCGGCGTGTTCATGTTCCTCGGAGCGGGCACCTCGTACTGGCTGCTCGGCGGAGCGCTGTTCGTGCAGGGTCTCGGCATGGGCATGTCGATGATGCCGATGATGTCGGCCGCACTGGCCACGCTGAAGGCCGAGAGCGTCGCCGACGGCTCGACCCTGGTCAACGTCGTCCAGCAGACCGCCGCCTCCATCGGCACCGCGGTCATCTCGGTGATCCTCGCGACCAACCTCAAGGGCCTGGCCGCACCGACACCGAGCGCCTCGGCCGGCGCGTTCGGCGACACCTTCGTCGTCGCCGTGGTGCTCATCGTGATCTGTCTGGTCCCGGCGTTCTTCCTGCCCCGCAAGAAGATCGCCGTCGCCACCCCGGTCGACGAGAACGGCGAGCCCGTCAAGGCCGCCCCGGTGATGATGCACTGATCGCCCGACCCGTTCGACCCACGAGCCCCGCCGCACACCGGCGGGGCTCGTGTCATCTCTGCCCCCGGTACCCGACCGCCCCAACCGCCCCGCTCCACCGACCGCCCACCCCGCCAGTTGGGCACGTAACGACCGCAGTTGGGCACTAACGACCGCGATTGGGCACGTAACGACCGCAGTTGGGCACGTAACGACCGCGATTGGGCACGTAACGACCGCAGTTGGGCACGTAACGACCGCGGTTGGGCACTTGGCGACCCAGTTGGGGACTCGACGCGTCGGACTCGTCGTCGAGATCGGTGAAACCACCTCGCGCCCGCCGACGTCCAACAACCCATGGAACGCACGCAGCACCCTTTCTGGGGAACAGAATCCGCATTGATCCGCACCGACTCCGCCGCAAAGGCGGTCCGACGTGAATTCCGCAGGCTCCAACGCGGCGTCTACGTTGACCCGACCGTGGCGGTCGGCGCGAAGGACCTGATCAGGGCCGCAGCATTACGAGCCGGACCGGGAGCCGTGGTCGCCGGGATCAGTGCGGCCATTCTCCACGGGGTGACCTACGTGGATCATGATCCCGACATCGAGTTGATCCGCGATCTGAACGGACAGGGCCGAAGGTTCGACTCCGTCCGCGTCACCCGTACCGACCAGCTCGATTCGGCCGACGTCATGATGATCGACGGTCTGGCGGTCACCAATCCCGTCCGAACCGCGTACGACCTGGGGCGTCGCACCCCGGATTGGCGTGCCCTCGGCCGCCTCGACGACCTCGCCAGGCAGACCGATCTCGACCTCCGACAGCTGTGGACATACGCGCGAGATCATCCACGAACCAAAGGAATACGTCAGCTGCGAGAGCTGTCCGCCCTGATCGACCCGAAGGCGGAGTCACCCGGGGAGAGTTGGCTTCGCCTCTTGATGATCCGCCACGGCCTCCCCCGCCCGGAGTCGCAGATCGTGATCACTGATCACCGCGGCCACGAGATCGCACGATTCGACCTGGGCTACCGTCGCTACAAGATCGGCATCGACTACGACGGCGTCGATTTCCACACGTCCCCGGCAGACCGCGCACGCGACTCGCGGCGCGACATGAAAACGCGCGATCTGGGCTGGGAACCCTTGCGAGTGACCGGCGAGCGCATGTCTGCCGACCCCCACGGGGTCACCGATCGGATCGCCGAAGAGCTCGCGATCCGGGGATACGAATCATCGACCCGTGCGGCGCGACCCGCGTGACCGTCGTCACGTGCCCAACTGCGGTCGTTACATGCCCAACTGGCGGGGTGGGGGTGGGGGGTCAGATGGCTCGGGTCTGGCGGAGGACCCAGGCGTGTTCGAAGGCGACTTCTTCCCATTGCTTGTAGCGACCGCTGACGCCCCCGTGTCCGGCGCTCATCTCCGTCTTCAACAGGATCGGGTTGTCGGACGTGGTGGTGTCCTGCAGACGCGCAACCCATTTCGCGGCCTCGGTGTACATCACGCGGGTATCGTTGAGCGAGGTGATCGCCAGGATCGAGGGGTACGCCACGGCCGCGACGTTCTCGTACGGCGAGTACGACTTCATGTACTCGTAGACCTCGGCGTTCTCGAGCGGGTTGCCCCACTCGTCCCACTCGATGACGGTCAGCGGCAACGACGGATCGAGGATCGACGTCAACGGGTCCACGAACGGGACGACGGCAAGGATGCCGCTGAACAGCTCGGGAGCGAGGTTGGCGACGGCGCCGATGAGCAGGCCACCGGCCGAGCCGCCCTCCCCCACCAGCTGCGACGGCGTCGTGGCGCCGGTGTCGACGAGATGCCGCGCGGCGTCGACGAAGTCGGTGAAGGTGTTCTTCTTGGTGAGCGTCTTGCCGTTCTCATACCAGTGCCGCCCCATCTCGCCGCCGCCGCGGACGTGGGCGATGACGAACACGACACCGCGGTCGAGCAGCGACAGCCGGGCGATCGAGAAGCCGGGATCCATGCTCGCCTCGTAGGAGCCGTACCCGTAGAGCAGGGTGGGCGCCGGCCGCGACACATCCTTGCGGCTCACGATCGACAACGGGATCTGCGTGCCGTCGGCGGCGGTGACCCATTCGCGTCGCTGCTCGTAATCACCGGCGTCGTACTCCCCCAGCACCACTTGCCGTTTGAGCAGGATCCGCTCGCCGGTGCGCACGTCGAGGTCGATGACCTCGCTGGGCTCGATGAAGCTGGAGTACCCGATGCGCAGGCGCGGCGCCGCCCACTCGGGGTTGCCGGCGAGGCCCGCCGTCGACAGCGGCTCGTCGAAGGTGAGCTCCTCGAACGACACCTCGGTCGCGCTCGAGACGTCGCGGATGTCGGCGATGGAGATCCGCGGGGTCGCGCCGCGTCGGTAGCTGAGCACCAGCTGGTCGGCGAATACGTCGACACCCTCGATGCGCATCTCGTCGGCGTGCGGGACGAGGACGCGGGTGTCGGTGGGGTCGTCGGCCGGGGCGTCGAGCAGCTCGAAGTTCTCGGCGTTCTCGTTGTGGGTGATGAGGAACCGGTCCTCGCCTCCGATGACGGCGTGCTCGACGTCGTATTCGACGCCGTCGCGACGCGGCCACACCACCCGGAACTCGCCGGTCGGGTCGTCGGCCGAGAGGACGTGCACCTCGGAGGTGATCTTCGAGCCCAGCCCGATCATCAGGTACTTGTCGCTCCGGGTGCCGCCGATGCCGACCCAGAACCGTTCGTCGGGCTCGTGGAAGACCTTCACATCGTCGGTACCGGCGCCGAGATCGTGGCGCCACACGGTGTCGGGACGCCAGGCGTCGTCGACGGTGAGGTAGAAGATGTGCCTGCCGTCGTGCGACCACGTCGCCCCGGGCGCGGTGTTCTCGACCGTCTCGGCCAGCATCTCACCGGTGCGAAGATCTTTGAACCGCAACGTGTACCGCTCGTCGCCCTTGACGTCGACGCTGTAGGCCAGCAGATCGCCGTCGTCGGTCACCGAGAACGCGCCGAGACTGTAGAAATCGGTTCCCTCGGCGTCGAGGTTGGAGTCGAGCAGAACCTGTTCACCGGGGAGCGGGTCATCGCCCGACACCGTCGGCGGGTCCCAGTCGTCGTCGCCGGCGATCGGCGCACGACACCGCAGTGGGTACTGCTTGCCCTCGACCGTCCGCGCGTAGTACCAGTATTTCCCCCGGCGCGACGGCACCGACATGTCGGTTTCCTGTGTGCGCGCCTTGATCTCGCCGTAGATCGCCGTGCGCAGATCGGCCAGCTCGGCGGTGTCGGCCTCGGTGAGCGCGTTCTGCGCCTCGAGGAAGGCGATGACCTCGGGATCGTCCTTCTCGCGCAGCCACTCGTAGGCGTCGACCACCTCGTCGCCGTGGTGGACGCGGGTGACCGGGACCTTCTTTGCGGCGGGAACCTGTGGTGCGGTGGTCATTGCTCCTCCTTCGGCCAGTCGTCGAACGACAGACCCGAGATACGTTCGTAGGCATCGATGTACCGGCGACGGGTGCGCTCGGCGACATCGTCGGGCAGGGGCGGTGGCGGACCGTCGGCGGCCTTGTCCCACCCGGAATCGGGGCCGGTGAGCCAATTGCGCACGATCTGCTTGTCGAAACTCGGCTGCACCTGTCCCGGGGTGTAGGTCTGTGCGTCCCAGTAGCGGGAACTGTCCGGGGTCATCACCTCGTCGGCGAGCACGAGACCGCCGTCGGTGTCGGTGCCGAACTCGAATTTGGTGTCGGCCAGGATGATCCCGCGCTCGCGTGCCAGTTCGACGCCGCGCGTGTAGATGTCGAGGGTCAGCGCCCGGGCCGCCCGGGCCACGTCGGGCCCGACCTTGCCGACGACGGCGTCGAAGTCGATGTTCTCGTCGTGGTCGCCGAGGTCGGCCTTGCTCGCGGGCGTGAAGATCGGTTCGGGCAGTTGCGACGCCTCGTCGAGGCCGGTGGGCAGTGCGATGCCGCAGACCGCGCCGGTCGCCCGGTAGTCGAGGAGTCCCGATCCGGTGAGGTACCCGCGGGCAACGCATTCGACGGGCAGCATCGGCAGCCTGCGCACCACCATCGAGCGCCCGAGGACCGATCGCGGGATGCGTTCGTCGGTGGCGTTGCCGGCCAGGTGGTTGGGCACGCCGAGGGTGTCGAACCAGAAGAACGACATCGCGGTCAGCACCCGCCCCTTGTCGGGGATGGGCGTGGTGAGGATGTGGTCAAAGGCGGAGATCCGGTCCGACGACACCATCAGCAGCGTGTCGTCGTCGATCTCGTAGAGCTCGCGGACCTTGCCCGACGCCACGTGGCGGTACGACTCGAGGGTGGGACGCATGCCCTCAGGCTAGTGGCCGCGCCGTGGTCGGTCGCTCGCGCCGGGGATGGCGGGGCGCCGGCAGCGCGTTGCACTGATCGCCCGACCATGACACCGACCCCTGAGGAGCCACCATGGCCGACGACGCCACCGCCCTGCACGACATCCTCGTCGACGCGTTCACCCGTGTCGACGACGCCGTCTCCTCCCTGACCGACGACGCCGATCCCGCGGTGCTCACACACCGGATCGACGCCGACGCGAACACCATCGCCTGGCTCATCTGGCACTCGGCGCGGGTCGTCGACGACCACATCACCGGGCTGTCGGGCCGCGATCAGGTATGGCCGCAGTGGCGCGACCGGTTCGACCTCCCCTTCGACGACTGGGCCACCGGCTACGGACAGTCCAGCGACGAGGTCGCCGCGGTGCCCGGCGACGGCGCCACGTTGGCCGGGTACTTCCATGCCGTGCACTCCGCCACGCTGGACTACGTCCGCGGGGTCGATGCCGACGAGATCGAGCGGGTCGTCGACGAGAACTGGGACCCGCCGGTCACCGCCGGGGTCCGACTGGTGAGCGTCGTCAACGACATCACGCTGCACATCGGACAGGCCCAGTTCATCGCCGGCGTCGCCGATCGCGCTGGGGTCGCGGGGTAGACGCCGACCACACTCACCGATGCCGACCGACCGGCGTCACATCCGCGCCCCGACCACCGACTCGTCACTTCGACCCATCTGAATTGGCGGCATGTCAGATTCATGGTGAGGATGTGTCCACGCGGTCACACCGGAGGTGACGAGCCCCGCCGTGGCGGCCGCGGACACGAGTGCGGAACCGCCGCACCCATCAGCGGCCGGGGGGTCCATCAGTGCTCGACAGACGTGCGTTCATCACGGGGCGACGCGGGCCGCCGCCGGTGTCGCTGCCACCGCAGCCGTGGGTTCGGTGGCTGCCCGAGCCGTCGCCTCGCCCATCGGCGAGCCCGCCTACCGTGCGCTGGTCCCCGAGATCTACCGCCGGGTGCCGCCGGCGCCCGCGTTCAGCGACACCATCGTGGTGGGCACCGGGTTCGGGGCCGCCGTCACCGCATCACGTCTGGGACAGGCCGGACTCGACGTCACCGTGCTGGAACGCGGCTCCCGCTGGCCGATCGACCCGCACCGCGCGATCTTCGCCAACGACGTGCTGCCCGACGGGCGCGGCTACTGGCGCCGCACCGTCAACCCCGTCCCGCTCACCGGACTGCCCCAGGTCCCCGTCGACTCCTTCGGCGGAGTGCTCGAGGCCACCGAGCACGGCGACCTCGAGGTGTGGCGGGGTGCGGGCGTCGGCGGCGGATCACTCGTGTTCACCGGCGCCCTCGTACGCCCGGAACGTCGCTTCTTCGAGGCGGTGTTCGGCTCCACCCTGGATCACGACGCGATGACCCCGTACTACGCCCGGGCGCTTCGAGGTCTGGGCGGATCGCCGATGCCCGGCGACGTGCTGGCATCGGGACCCTTCACACACGCGCGGGTGTGGGACGCCGAGGCCCGTCGCGCCGGACACGCTCTGCAGCGCATCGACGGCATCTGGAACTGGGACATCGTGCGCGCCGAACTCCGCGGCGCCGTGCGGCCTTCGGCGATCATCGGTGAATCGAACCTCGGCAACGCCGACGGCAGCAAGAACGACCTCCGATCGACCTACCTCCGACAGGCCGAGGCCACCGGACGGGTACGCATCCACCCCCGCCACGAGGCCATCGACATCGGTCGCGACGCAACCGGATTCGTCATCACCGTCGCCGAACTCGCACCCGACGGCACCGTGATCCGTCACCGCACCATCGGCTGTCGGCGCCAGTTCCTCGGCGCCGGATCGATGGGGACCTCGGCCCTTCTGGTCCGCGCCCGCGACACCGGCACCCTGCCGGACCTGAGCGGCGCGGTCGGCGAGGGCTGGGGCACCAACGGCGACGCCGCCCTGGTGCGCGGGCCCGATCTCCGCGCGAACGGTCTCGTCCAGGCGTCACCGTCGGCCACGCGGATCGTCGACGAATCCACCGGAACCGCTGTGTCGCTGGAGAACTGGTACGTACCCGGGAACCCGGTCGACCTGTCGCTGATCGGCTCACTCGGCATGGTGCTCGACGGCACCCGTGGGCGATTCGTGCTCGACCGCTCCACGGGACAGGTCGACCTGCGGTGGCCGCGGGGTGGCAACCGCGACGTCGAGAACGCGTTGCGTGCGGTGCACTCCCGCATCGCCGAACGCAGCGGGATCGGTGTCGGCGCAGGGCCGTTGGCGAAGGACGTGAACACCCGCTTCACCGCCCACCCGCTCGGCGGTGTCGTGCTCGGCCGCGCCACCGACACCCATGGTCGTGTCGACGGCTATCGCGACCTGTACGTCGTCGACGGCGCGCTCATCCCGGGTTCCACCGGGACGGCGAACCCGTCGTTGACGATCACCGCCCTCGCCGAGCGCAACATCGAGGCCGTCATCGCCTCCGGCGGCTGAGCGGCGGTCGGCAGTCGGTCAGAGGATCGGCGCCGGCGCGTACGCGGCGGCGTCGGGGTACTGCTCGACGAGACGGCCGACCGCGGCGACGACGACGGCGACCTGTGCCTCGGCGGCGCCGATGAACGCGTGCTTGTCGGCGAGGGCGGCGTCGAGCGCCGCACGGTCGAGCGGAAGACGGTCGTCGGCGGCGAGGCGGTCGAGCAGGTCGGGTTCGCGGCCCTCCTCGCGCATGGCCAGTGCGACGGCGACCGCGTTCTCCTTGATCGCCGCGTGAGCGGTCTCGCGTCCGACGCCCGCACGCACGGCGGCGATAAGGACCTTCGTCGTCGCGAGGAACGGCAGATAGCGAGCGAGTTCCTTCTCGATCACCGCCGGGTACGCGCCGAACTCGGCGAGCACGGTCAGGAAGGTCTCCATCAGACCGTCGATGGCGAAAAACGCGTCCGGCAGCGCGACGCGGCGCACCACCGAACAGAACACGTCGCCCTCGTTCCATTGCGCGCCTGCGAGCTCGGCGGCCATCGATCCGTATCCCCGCAGGATCACGGTGAGCCCGTTGACC
Organism: Williamsia herbipolensis; assembly: GCF_000964005.1. Taxonomy (GTDB): domain Bacteria; phylum Actinomycetota; class Actinomycetes; order Mycobacteriales; family Mycobacteriaceae; genus Williamsia_A; species Williamsia_A herbipolensis. Next base: position 247,470 of record NZ_JXYP01000011.1, on the reverse strand, counting down.
CGTTCGCAGCTGCGGGTGTTCATCTTGTGCGGCATCGCCGAACTACCGACCTGGCCAGGTTGGAAGCCCTCGGTCACCAGTTCGTGGCCCGCCATCAGTCGGATGGTGTGCGCCAGCGACGACGGGCCGGCCGCCACCTGCACCAGCGCGGAGACGACGTCGTGGTCGAGTGACCGCGGGTACACCTGGCCGACCGAAGTGAGTGAGTGCGAGAAACCCAGGTGTGCAGCGATCTTCGACTCCAGCTCGGAGAGCTTGGCGGCGTCGCCGCCGAGGAGGTCGAGCATGTCCTGCGAGGTGCCCATCGGGCCTTTGATGCCGCGCAACGGGTATCGGTCGATCAGCTCCCGCAGTCGGGTCAACGCCACGAGGAGTTCGTCTGCGGCCGAGGCGAATCGCTTGCCCAGCGTGGTGGCCTGCGCGGCGACGTTGTGGCTGCGCCCGGCCATCACGATCGACGAGTACTCCGCGGCGCGATCGGCCAGCCGTGCCGCGACCGCGACCCCGTGGGCGTGCACGTGCTGGAGCGAACGCAGGATCTGCAGCTGCTCGACGTTCTCGGTGAGATCGCGGCTCGTCATCCCCTTGTGGATGTGCTCGTGGCCGGCGAGGGCGTTGAACTCCTCGATGCGGGCCTTCACGTCGTGACGGGTGACGCGCTCGCGATCGGCTATGGACGACAGGTCGATCCGGTCGATCACGCGGGTGTAGTCGTCGATGACGCCGTCGGGGACGTCGACACCCAGATCACGCTGCGACGAGAGGACCGCGATCCACAGTTGCCGCTCGAGGGCGATCTTGTGTTCCGGCGACCACAGCGCCACCAGATCGGCCGATGCGTACCGACCGGCGAGGACATTGGAGATCCGAGGCTTTTCCGACACGGCGCTCATTGTGCCCTGACCGGCGTGGCCGCCCAACCGCGGTCGTCACCTGCCCAACTGCGGTCGTCACCTGCCCAACTGCGGGCGTTACCTGCCCAACTGCGGGCGTTACGTGCCCAACTGCGGGCGTCAGCGGGTGGGGTCAGGAGTAGGCCTTCGGCAGCGGCAGGCCGCGGTCGGCGAGGACCTGGCGCAACCGCGTCGGGTAGTCGGTGATGATGCCGTCGGCGCCGGCGTCGATCTGGGCGTTCATCACGTCGACGTCGTCGATAGTCCACGGCACCACCGTGAAGCCCATCGCGTGCGCGCGCTCCACGAATGCCTTGTCGGCGACCAACGCGAAGTCCTTGTCCTTCGTGGTCTGGCCGTAGGGCACCGAGTAGCCCGGCGAGAGCACCTGCACACCCAGCTTCTGCGCGCCGGCGATCACGTCACCGCCCACCGAGGCGTAGTCGACCGATCCGGTCCACATCGAGTTCGGCTTCCAGGTCGTCTCGTCCCACAACGCGACCAGCGGGATCGACGGTGCGGCCTGCTTCACCAGCGGCAGGGTGCGCCAGTCGAAGCTCTGGATCTCGACCTTGTCGGTCTTGTTCGCCGCCTTCACCGCGCCGAGGATCACGTCCACGTACTGCTGCGGGGTGGCCGACTCGGTGCGCTTCTCGCCCTCGATCTTGGTCTCCACGTTGTAGCGGACACCGGCGCCGTACTTGTCGGCGAGTGCGAACAGCTGTGGCAGCGTGGCGATCTTATTGCCCTCGACCACCTTCGCGTCGGGGTAGGCAGCCAGCTTCTTGCCGCAGTCGAGCGTCTCGATCTGGGCGTAGGTGAGATCGTGGACGACCTTCCCGACATAGGGGAACTGCGCGTCGCCCGCGGTCACCGGCGCCGTGTCCGAACACTTGGTGGCGTCGATGGTGGGGTCGTGCCAGATGATCGGCGCGAGGTCCTTGGTGAGGACGATGTCGAGCTCGAGGGTGGTCACACCGAGCTTGATCGACTGCTCGAAGCCGTACAGCGACTCCTCGGTGTGCTCGCCGCGACCACCCCGATGTGCCTGCAGGTCGACCGTCCGCGCGGCACTCGAGGCCGATGACGACGACGCCGACGAGGCGTCGGGGGAATCCGACCCGCACCCGGCCAGACCGACCGCGGCGACGGCAGCGAGGGCGAGGGCGGCGGCGAGGGGGCGCAGTCTGCGGCGTCGAGAGGTCATCACGGGACCTCACGGTAGGGCCGGCCGGCGGCGTTCACCGAACGGCGGGGGTCGTGTTCACCGACTGTTCAGTCGACGGTCGTCGGCGTGGACCGGCGCCAACACGTCGACGACGTCGCACAGCGCGATGCGCGTGACCTCCATGACGTCGTCGACCGAATCGGCGAGCGCCCCCACGACGGCGCCGTCGACCACGGCCATCAGCTGGTGGACCCGCTCGGGACTGCCCACCCGGCCGGACTTCTCGAGCACCTCGCAGTGCAGGCCGGCGAGGAGTTTGCGGCGGTTGGCGAGCACCGGCCGCAGCCGCGGGAACCGCGCGCAGAGCACGATCATCTCGTATCGCGTCGTCAGCTCGTCGCGGGTGGTGCCGTCGCCGACGAACACGTCGGCCAGCGCCTCGGCGGTCGCCTCGTGTCCGCGCCGGCGGCGGGTCAGCATCTCCGACCGCAGCCGGATCGCCTCCTCGTCGTGGTGACAGGCGAACGTGACGGCCTCCACGATGAGGTCTTCGAGGGACTCGAAGTAGTACGTCGTCGACGCCAGCGGCAGCCCCGCACGGTCGGCGACGGCGCGATGGCGCACCGCGTCGAAGCCGCCCTCGAGCAGGAGTTCTGCTGCGGCGGAGATCAATCGGGCACGCCGTCGCATTCCCTTGGGCGTGGCTGCCGACGTCATCCGATCATGCTGCCAAATGTGTGGTGCACGTCACCGTGTTTTGGCCGAAACGGCCCTACCCCCGGGCGGTGCTGCGATCAGCCCGCGTGCAGGCGCGAGGTCTCGAACACCGGGGTGAGCAACTCCAGGCCACGTTCGATCTCGGCGGTGGTGCCGGCGAAGCTCAGCCGCACCGTCCGGTTGCCCGAGCGGGTGTCGAAGTCGGCGCCGGGCGCCATCGCGACGCCGGTGTCGGCGAGCACCCGCGCGCACCACGACAGGGAGTCGTCGGTGACGTCGCCGATGTCGGCGTAGACGTAGAACGCGCCGTCGGGTGGGGCGATGTCGGTGACGCCGAGGGTGGCGAGACCGTCGAGCAGGACCGCACGGTTGGCGGCGTATCTCTCGACGTGCGAGTCGCATTCGGCGATCGACTCCGGGTCGAAGGCGGCGACGGCCGCCGCCTGCGACACCGCCGGCGGGCAGATGGTGAGGTTCGCGGTGAGGCGTTCGACCCCGCGTCGATAGCGCTGCGGCACCAGCATCCACCCCAGGCGCCATCCGGTCATCGAGAAGTACTTCGACACCGACCCCATCACCACCGACTCCCGCGACGTGGTCCAGGCGCAGGACGTGGGGCCGGCGTACTCGATGCCGTGATAGATCTCGTCGGAGATCAGCAGGGTGCCGTGGTCGGCGCACCAGGTGGCCAGCGCGGCCAGATCGTGCGGGGTGATGACGGTGCCGGTCGGGTTGGCGGGGCTGGCCACGATGAGTCCCGCAGGTGGGGAGTCGAGGGCGTCGAGCATCTCGACGGTGGGCACGAATCCGGTCGCGGCACCGCAGTCGAGTTCGACGACCTCGCACCCGAGCGCCCGCAGGGTGTTGCGGTAGGCCGGGTATCCCGGGCGGGCCATCGCGACGCGGTCCCCGACATCGAACGCGGCCAGGAAGATCAGCGTGAAGGCACCCGACGAGCCGGTGGTGACGACGACGTCGGCCGGGTCGACCTCGAGGCCGTACCTCGTCCGGTAGTGCCCGGCGATGGCGGTGCGCAGCGGCGCGATGCCGGCCGACTCGGTGTAGCCGAGCACGTCGGTGGCCAGCGCCGAGCGCACCGCCCGCAGCACCGGCGCGGGGGCGGGTGTGGACGGCTGTCCTGCCGCCAGCGACACCACCTCGAGTCCTGCCGCGCGACGGGCGGCGCTGGCGGCGAGGACGTCCATCACGTGGAACATGGCGATGTCGGAGCGCTGCGAACCCCCGGCTCGCGCACTCCCCGCTCGAGAACTGCCTGGTGCGGACATGGCTCGACACTAACGTCGCGCGGGTTCACCGGTAGCCTGTGGAGTCGTTCGCCGACACCACGATGTCGGCGCGGGGGCCGAGACAGACCAGAGGTAGAGCAGAAGGGGACGACCGGGTTCATGACCGCACTCGATCGTCGTACGGTGCTGCGTGCCGCGCTGGGGATGTCGGCGTTGGCCGTCGGTGGTGCTCCGGTGCTCGCGGCCTGCGCCGACGACGACCGTGGCCGGATGGACCCGCGTCGCGCGGCCCAACCGCAACGGGAGGACGAGGTCTCACCGGAGTCGACGGTGCCGACATCGGTCGCCCCGAACGATCCGACGCTGATCACCGGCAGTTTCCGGTCGGTGAAGATGGCCGGCCGCGACACGCGCTGGGTGGTGGCGCGGCCGCCCGGCGTCACCGGTCTGTTGCCGGTGGTGCTGGTGCTGCACGCGCTCAACACCGACGAGCGCACCGCGTTCGACTCGAGTCTGCAGATGCACCGCTATCTCGCGCAGTCGGTGGCGGCGGGGACGGCGCCGTTCGCGCTGGCCGCTCCCGACACCGGGCGCAACTACTACCACCCTCGCCTCGACGGGGCCGATTCCGCGGCGATGATCATCGACGAGTTCCTCCCGATGCTCACCTCCGACACCTCGCTGGGCCTGCGCACCGACCGGATCGGCCTCTACGGATGGTCGATGGGTGGCTACGGCGCACTGCGGATCGGCGCCATCCTCGGCCCGCAGCGGGTGGCCGCGATCGCCGCGAGTTCGCCTGCGCTGTGGGGTGATCCGCGCACGTTCCCGCCACGTGCGTTCGACAGCCCGCAGGACTACCAGGCGAACTCGATGTTCGGTGCGCAGAACGCGTTCGCGAAGATCCCGTTGCTCATCGACATCGGCGCGAGCGACCAGTTCTACCTCTACACACGCCAGTGGATGGCCGGCCTCCACCCGCCTGCGGCGTTCACCACCGCGCCCGGCGGGCACAACAATCGCTTCTGGCGCAGTGTCCTCCCCGACCAGTTGGCGTTCCTCGGCCGCAACCTCGCGGCCTGATCCCCGGAGGTTCAGGTGGGGATGGTGATGCGACCCTCGAGCGCCGCCAGCCCGATGTCGGAACGGTGATGTGCCCCGGCCAGTTTCACACCCGCGAGTCGTTCATAGGCCTGCTTGCGCGCCTCACCGAGGTCGGCGCCGGTGCCCACCACGCTCAGCACACGTCCGCCGCTGGAGATCACCGCACCGTCGGCGCCGAACGCGGTGCCCGCGTGGAGGACTCCTTCGGCGTCGCTGCCGGTGATCGGGTCGCCGGTGCGCGGCGACGCAGGGTAGTGCTCGGCGGCGACGACCACGGTCACCGCCGCACCGTCGCGCCACCCCAGGGGCGCGAGTGAGGCCAGCGCACCCGTCGCGGTCGCGTGCAGGGCCTCACCCAGCGGCGAATCGAGCAGCGCGAGGACGGCCTGGGTCTCGGGATCGCCGAAGCGACAGTTGAACTCGACGACGGCGGGACCGTCGGGCCCGATCGCGAGGCCCGCGTAGAGCAGCCCGCTGAACGGCGTTCCCCGCGTGGCCATCTCGGCCGCCACAGGCCGGACCACCTCGTCGACGATCTGCTCCACCACGCCGTCGGGCAACCACGGCAGCGGGGTGTAGGCACCCATCCCCCCGGTGTTGGGGCCGCGGTCGCCGTCGCCGACGCGCTTGTGGTCCTGCGCGGGCAGCAGCGGCACCACGTCGGTGCCGTCGACGAGACAGAACAGCGACACCTCGGGGCCGTCGAGGAACGATTCGAGCAGCACCGGGTGGCCGAGTTCGAGGAGATCGGCGGCGTGGGCGCGGGCGGCATCGCGGTCGGGCGAGACGACGACGCCCTTGCCGGCGGCGAGACCGTCGTCCTTGACCACCCAGGTGGGACCGAAGCGGTCGAGCGCGGCATCGAGGTGGGCGGGGGTGTCGACGATCTCGCTGTAGGCGGTGCGTACCCCGGCCGCCGCCATGACGTCCTTCGCGAACGCCTTCGAGCCCTCGATCTGCGCGGCGGCAGCCGAGGGACCGAACGTCGCGAAGCCGGCGGTACGCAGCGCATCGGCGACCCCCATGACCAGCGGCACCTCGGGTCCGATGACCACCAGTTCGGCGTCGACCTCCGCGGCGAGGGAGACCACGGCCTCGCTCGAGGCGACATCGACCGCGTGGTTGGTGGCGAGTGCCGCGGTCCCGGCGTTACCGGGTGCCACGTGCAACGACGTCACCGACGGGTCGGCCGAGAGTCCCACCAGAAGCGCGTGTTCGCGGCCGCCGGATCCGATCACCAGTACTCGCACGAGCGGTGACTCTACCGGCCGCACCGCGGCAGGGCCCCGGGCCGACGCGTCCGGTACGCGCTCACCCGGCCAGGCGGGCACGCAGCCGGTCGAGGGCCTCCGCACGATGGCGGGTGCCGATCAGCTCGTCGAGCACGACCACGCCCACCGGGGCGATCGCGGTGACGATCAGTGCGTAGACCACCTCGACACCGGCCGCGGCCAGCGCGACCGAGCCTCCGAGGACCGCGACCGCCCCGATCGCGAGCAGCACGTTGAGGACGTCGAACTCGACGAGATAGGAGTACGTGGCGGCGATGCCCGCGAGGTAGACACCCAGCGGGACCGCCACGCACGCGACCACGACGGCGGCCGACACGGTGGCCTCGTGTTCGAGATAGAGCGCCGCCACGTGCAGACCGGCGCCGACGGCCGCGATGGCCATGAAGACGACGATGTGCGAGTAGCCCCAGCCGAAACACTTGCTGCGCCGCAGTTCCAGCGCGTCCCCGGTCGGCACCACGAAGTAGATCCACCACATGGCGAAGGTGGTGGCGACACCGGCCAGACCGAGCACCGCGGTCTCGACATCCCAGCCGTGCGCGTGGACCACCGCCTGCAGCGCGACGACCGTGCCGACGATGCCCTCGCCGAGGGTGATGATCGCCAGCAGGCCGTAACGCTCGGCGATGTGGTGGGGGTGCCACGGGGTGGCCGGCTCGGAGTTGCGGGTCTCGGCGACGAACGGCCCCGCGAGTTCCAGGGCGACGAGGCCCACGGTGGCGATCAGCGTCGGGACCAGGGTCATCTCGAGCACGATCACCAGCACCCAACCGATCTGCGCGATGAGGATCGCCGCGGCGTAGGTGAGGCATGTCCGCCGGTACTGCGGGCTCTGCAGCGCCGCCCGGACCCACTGGAACATCATGGCGACGCGCATCACGACATAGCCGAGGACGGCCACCCGGTTGTCGATGGTCCGCCCCTCGGCGACCGAGGTGAACACCGGCTCGATGCCGAGGGCGAGGATGAGGACGCCACCCATCTGCAGCATCGTGACCACGCGGAACACCCAGTCGTCGGTGTCGAAGGCCGAGGCGAACCAGGTGAAGTTGATCCACGCCCAGATGCTGGCGAAGGTCGCGAACAGGAATCCGATGAGGGCGGTCGTGTAGTCGCCCTCGGCGAGATAGTGGGCAAGTTCGGTGCCGGCCAGCGAGAACGCGACGACGAACGTGAGGTCGAAGAACAGCTCGAGGTTGGTGGCGGTGCGGCCTTCCTCGTCGTGGGAGCGGCCGGTCATGCGCGTGACCCGATGGGCCAGCGGGTTGCGCGCGGACGAGCCCGCGTCGGTGGCAGTCATGGCGACCTCTTCGCGCGATCGGGGACGAGACGGGTGGAATGGTACGTACCGGCCATTCGCCGTGCGCGACGTCGAGGGACCGTTAGGTTGGCTTTCATGCCTGCGTACCCGCCGACCGTTCCCCACGACCACGGCATGCTCGACGTCGGCGACGGCCAGCTCGTCTACTGGGAGAGCTGCGGCAACCCCGACGGCAAGCCGGCGCTGACGGTCCACGGTGGGCCGGGGTCGGGCTCCGCACCGGGGGCCGGGCGCAGTCTCGACCCGTCGAGGTACCGGATCATCAACGTCGATCAGCGCGGCTGCGGCCGGAGTCGGCCGCACGCGAGCGACCCGTCGACGTCGTTGGAGACCAACACCACCTGGCATCTGGTCGCCGACATGGAGCGCGTGCGTGTGCATCTCGGTATCGAACGGTGGCTGCTGCACGGCGGATCGTGGGGGTCGACGCTGATCCTCGCGTACGCGCAGACCCATCCCGATCGCGTCACGCAGATCGTGATCCCGGCGGTCACGACCACCCGCAAGCGCGAGATCGACTGGCTCTACGGCGGTGTCGCGCGCTATTTCCCCGAGGAATGGGATCGCTTCCGCGCGTCGGCGGGGGGGCCGGCACGCGAACCCGGCACCGCGCGAGCCGATCTCGTCCCGATCTACGCCCGCCTCGTCAACGACCCCGACGAGAGCGTGCGCCTCGCGGCCGTCGACGCATGGTGTCGCTGGGAGGACACCGTCCTCTCACTCGAACCGAACAGCTCCGGCAATCGGTTCCGCGGCAGGCCGTCGGATGCCCGGATCGCTCTGGTGCGGATCTGCGCGCATTTCTTCTCCCACTACGGCTGGCTGGCCGAGGGTGCCCTGATCCGTGACGCCGGGAAGCTCGCCGGGATCCCCGGCGTGCTGGTGCACGGCCGTCACGATCTGGGGAGCCCCGTCGACACCGCCTACGACCTCGCCGCGGCGTGGCCGGGATGCGTGCTGCACGTCGTCGACGACGGCGGCCACACCGGCTCGGAGCAGTTGGGCCGACACCTCGTGGAGGCGCTCGACCGGTTCGCCTCGATGTGAGGTCGGGCGCGGCTCAGTCGGAGACGCGCGCCACGAACGCCGCCAGGTTCTGACGGACGCGGTCGATCTTCGACTCGACGTCGAGATCCTCGCGGTACTGCTTACCCAGTGCCGGCGTCTTCTTGCCGCGCGCGTAGAGCGAGCAGTCGAGGTCGCTGCAGATGTAGGTGCCCACGGTGTTGCCCTTGCGTCCGGCCTCGCCGGCCTTGCGCGCGGTCATCAGCGACACCCCACCCGAGGGATGGGTGGTCAGGCATATCTTGCACATCTGCGCCTTGCGCGAGCCCCCGGTCTCGTACCGCAGCGCCACCCCGACCAGGCCGTCGTCGCCGGGGGTCACCACATACGAGCGTCCGACGTACGTCGGATCGACCCAGCCGAGGAAATCGATGTCATCCCAGCGGGTCTCGGACAGATCGCGGGGCAGCACGATCCGCTTCATCTCGCCCTTCGTCGCGTTGACGAACGAGGCACGGATGTCGGAGTCGGTCACGGGTTCCACGGAGAGGCACCGTATGCGAGGCCCGACGACCGGGCAACGGGATTTCGGTACCGCCGACGCGGGCCGAGTGGGCGGACGCAGGTGCCGGGGCACCCGCGTCGGCCTGCTCGACCCGCGTTCGACACTGGTCAGCCCTTCGGTGCGGTGAGGTCGTAGAGCGTCACCGAGCCGACCGTCTTCGCGGTGTAGTGCGCGGTGACCCACTCGCTGATGGCCGTGGCCGTCCCCTCGGCGTTCATGCCGCCACCCATCCGGCCACCACCGATGAAGTAGTGGATCTTCCCGTCGCGCACGTACTGCTGGAACTGCGCGAGCGTGGGCGACGGATCGCTGCCGTTGAACCCGCCGATCGGCATGACAGGCTTCTGCGTGGCGAGCTGATACCCCGACGCGGAGTTGGACCCGATGGCCGCCGCGACCCAGGTGTAGTCCGAGGCGTGGTTCTCGAGCAGGTCGACCATCTCGGCCGTCGGCTTCGAGCCCTCGAGCAGACCGCCACCGGGACCGCCCATGCCCATGCCGCCGAAGGCCTCGGCGCGCGCGGCCGTGCCGCCGCCCTGGTTCGCCCCGCCGGGGGTCATGCCGGGCGGCGTCTGACCACCCCGCACCTGACCTCCCGGAGTCTGACCGCCGGGGCCCTGGCCCTGACCACCGAAGCCACCGAAGGCGCCGGGGCCGAATGCGCCGCGTTGGCCGCCGCGACGTCCGCCCATGCCGCCCGGCCCGAACCCGCCCTTGACCTGCGGGCCGGCACTGATGATGGAGCCGCTCTTCGCGGTCGCGACGGTGTCGATCGCGTACGCCGTCGGTCCCGCGAGACCCATGACGATCGCCACCGCGGCGACCACCGCCGCGATCCGCGGGATGCGCGTGACGAGCACCCCGAGCGCGGCGAGCACCGCGAGAACCACCACGACGACCTTGAGCCACGGCACGAAGTCCGACGAGCGGTTGAGCAGGACGAAGGACATGACGCCGGTGACGACGAGTGCGGCCGCGAGCACCAGTCGCACCCAGAGTCGGTCGCGTTCACGCCAGCAGAGCACTCCCCCGGCGCCGATGAGTCCGGCGATCGCCGGGGCCAGAGCGACCGTGTAGTACGCGTGGAAGATGCCCGACATGTAGCTGAACGTGACCGCCGTCGTGAGCAGCCAGAGCAGCATGACCGCCACCAGGGCCCGCGTGGTGTTCGTGCGCGCCGCGCGTCCCGCCAGCACGAGGGCGGCGACACCGAGGATCAGCGCGGTGGGGATCAGCCACCCGATCTGTCCACCCTGTTCGGGCTGGAACATGCGGAAGAACCCGGTCTCGCCCCAGATGCCGCCGCGGCCACCCGGGCCGCCCGCGCCGCCGGGGAACCCGGCACCGAACGCACCCTGGGCGGCCTCCGACGTCGCGCGCCGTGCGCCGCCGCCGCCGGTGGAGCCGGTCTCGTTGCCGGTGAGTCGGCCGAAGCCGTTGTACCCGAACGTCAGCTCGAGGATCGAATTGTGTTGCGAGCCACCGATGTAGGGCCGCGAGTCCTTCGGCCACAGGGTGACCGCGAGAACCCACCAGCCGGCACTGACAGCCATTGCGGCCAGTGCGGCGACCAGGTGGCCGAGTCGCTTGATCCACGTGTGCTGTCCGAACGCGAGGTAGGTCAGGGCCAGCGGCGGGATCACCAGGAACACCTGCAGCTGCTTGGTGAGGAACCCGAATCCGACGAACACACCGGTGAGGATCATCCAGCGGATGCGGCCGTCCTCGATGGCCTTGAGCGTCGCCCACACCGCGGCGATCATCAGCAGCACCAGAAGTGCGTCGGGGTTGTTGAAGCGGAACATCAGGGCTGCAACGGGTGTCAGCGCCAGGGTGGCACCGGCGAGGAGGCCGGCCGTGGCGCCCACGTATTTCTTCACGATCAGGTACAGCAGGGCCACCGAGGCCACCCCCATGAGGACCTCGGGCACCAGGATGGACCACGAGTTCAGGCCGAAGATCCGGACCGCGATACCCGGGATCCACAGCGACATGGGCGGTTTGTCGACGGTGATGGAGTTCGCGGCGTCGGACGACCCGAAGAACCACGCCTTCCACGACACCGACCCGGCCTGGATGGCGGCGGAGTAGAAGGAGTTGGCGTAGCCGTTGGCGGCCAGGTTCGACAGGTACAGCACGGCCGTGCCGACGAGCAGTACGGCGAGACCGATACGGTCGCGCACCACCGACGTGGGCCGACGCCCCCCGTCGGTGCGGGGGGCGTCGGTGACGTCGTCGGCGTGGGCCGAGGGGATGTCGGACAGTGTGCTCATGCGGTGGCTGCACTCTCGAGTTCGGTGGTCGGGTGCGCGGAGCGGAACACCCAGCGCAACGCGACGAAACGGGTCAGGGTGGCAACGAGATTGGCGACGATGAGGACGAGCAACTCGATGTGCTTGCCGGCGTCGGGGGCGAACGCGTGCAGCGCCCACAGCGATCCGGCGGTGAGTGCCCACCCGAACACGAACACCGCGATGCCCTGCATGTGGTGTCGTGCGGCGCCGTCGCGTCCCTTGATGCCGAAGGTGAACGCGCGATTGGCGGCGGTGTTGAACACCGCGGTGATCAGCAGGGCGGTGAAGTTGGCCGCCTGTGCGCCGATCAGCGAGTGCAGCATGAGATACAGAACGGCGTAGGCGACGGTCGAGATCACGCCGATCACCGCGAAGCGGACCAACTGACCGACCATGCCTCGCGGCACACCGGTCACCTGCGGGTCGTCGAAACGGTTGCGCCCCAGACTGCGTCGGAGCTCGACCACCGGCAGATCACCGTTCGCCAGCGCGCGACCGACCCGCCAGCAACCCTTGAGGTCCTCGGTCGCGGTCTTGACGATGTCGACCTTCGAGTTGGGGTCGTCGATCCAGTCGACGGGCACCTCGGCGATGCGGAGCCCGATGCGCTCGGCCAGCACCAGCAGCTCGGTGTCGAAGAACCAGCCGGTGTCGGCGACGTAGGGCAGGACCGCCCGCGCGACGTCGGCCCGCATGGCCTTGAACCCGCACTGGGCGTCGGAGAACTTCGCGCCCATGGTGGTCCGCAGGATGAGGTTGTAACTGCGCGAGATGAACTCGCGCTTCGCGCCGCGGACCACCCGCGACGACCGCGACAGCCGTGACCCGATGGCGACGTCGGAATGACCCGACAGCAGTGGCGCCACCAACGGCATCAGCGCGTTGAGGTCGGTCGACAGGTCGACGTCGCAGTAGGCGACGACGGCCGCGTCGCTCTCGCTCCACACCGCGTTCAGTGCCCGGCCGCGCCCCTTCGCGTCGAGGTGGACGATCCGGACGTTCTCCATCGTCTGCGCGAGCTCCACACCGACGGCCAGGGTCGAGTCGGTGCTGGCGTTGTCGGCGATCGTGATCCGCGCGGAGTACGGCACCCGGGTCCGCAGGTGCTCGGCGAGCCGCACGATGCAGGTCTCGAGGTCGGCTTCCTCGTTGTAGACCGGCACCACCACGTCGAGCTCGGGGGTCGGGTGGGTCCGGTCGACCACGACGGTCATCTCGGGAGCGCGAGTCGGCTCGGGAGACGTCGCGTCGCCCGACCGATCGATGGTGTCTGCTGTCATACAGGAGACTCTGATCGAGTCGGCTGGCTCGATTCTGCGGCCGACCTGTCAGCTTCCTGTGAGCGAGGGGTTTCCCGATCAGCCGGTGAAGAACAGGCGCAACGCCGGTTCGGGGTCCACCGCGGTTCCGATGTTGGCCGCGACCACCACACCGAGTGCGAGTGTGGCCACCGCGAACACCACGGCCGACGCGCCCACCATCGGACGCCGCCGTCCGCCGCGGTCGGCCCTCCGGGCGCGTCGGGTGGCCACGACGGCGACCGCCGCGAACGCGGCGACCACCACACCGAGGCTCACCGCGAGAACCGCGTGGTACCGACCGAAGTCGCTGATGAGGGTCGCCACCGCGGGATCGGTGGCCCCGCGCGACATCACACCGCCGGCAGCGGCTCGGGTCGACTCGTCGGGCAGCAGGCTCAGTGCCGAGGACAGCGGTGCGAGAGCGCCCTGCACGTTGGCGACGGCGAGCAACGAGGCGGCGACCACGGCGAGGCTGAGCGCCCCGCCGACCACCGCCCACCACACTCGTGCGGCACGGGTCGAGGTGGGTGCGGCCGTGGCGACGAGTCGGCGGCCCAGCGCCACCAGAGCCACAACCGCGGCGATCGCGAAGACGACCTTCACCCAGTGGTACTGCGACCAGTAGTCGGTGAGGTCCGCGAGCGGGCCGGACACGGTCGCCGCGTGGCGCCCGAGGAACCCGTCGACAGCACCGGTCGCCGCGACCGCGAGCCGGCGCCCACCGGTGATCCCGGCGCCATACGGGTCGCCCACCACGATGCTCGGGGCGACGACGAAACCCACACCCGCCGCTGCCGCGACGGCCGCCCACATCGGGGCCGAGCCGCCGGCTCCGCGACGCCTGGCGTCGACCGCGTGCGCCACGTCAGTCGGCGACGTGCTCGGTGTGCCCCGCCGACCGCAGCGCGGCACGGATCCTCGCCGCGGCGTCGTCGAGGGCGGCCGGATCGGGGTCCTTCTCGGCCAGCGCGAGATCGAAGGTCTCGAGTGAGTGCGCGGGGAAGACATGGATGTGCAGGTGCGGCACCTCGAGGCCGGCGATCAGCAGACCCATGCGCGGGGCGTCGAACGCGTCGCGGGTGGCCGTGCCGATGGTCTGCGACACCGCCGTGAGATGCGCGAACACACTCGGATCGACCTGCTCCCAGTGGTCGATCTCCTCCCGCGGCACCACCAGCACGTGGCCCGGGGTGACGGGGTTGATGGTGAGGAACGCGACGGCCGTGTCGTCCTTCCAGACGAAGCGTCCGGGGATGTCGCCGTTGATGATCATGCTGAACACGGTTGCCATGGCTCGATCGTAGGCCCGGCCATCGGCTGCTGAGATCGTCCCCCTGGGCGCCACCCGAGGGCAGATCGCCGTCGGACACCCGTCACGGGGACGATCTCGGCAGCTACTCCGCGCGGGGGATGCGGACGCGGAAGGTGGCGCCGCCGCCGGGGGTGTCGTCGACGCCGACGGTGCCGCCGTGGGCGTCGACCAGCGCGGCCACGATCGACAACCCGAGACCACTGCCCCCGACGCCGCCGTCCCGGTGTCGTGACGAGTCTCCGCGGAAGAAACGCTCGAAGACGCGGGCGCGGTCGGCCGGGGCCAGGCCGGGACCGGTGTCGACGACGGAGATGATCGCGTCGCGGTCGTCGGTGCCGATCTGCACGGTGATCGTCGCGTCGTCGGGGGTGTGTCGGATCGCGTTGGTGATCAGGTTGCTCAGCACCTGCGACAACCGCGCCGCGTCGCCCATAACCGCGGGGATGCCGGGGCCGTCGAGTACCTGCAGCGCGATCTCCCGCTCGGGCGCCATCGCGCGGGCGCTGTGCACCGAGTCCGACGCCAGCGACAACAGGTCGACCTGTGCGCGCTCGAGGGGCCGCTGGGCGTCGAGCCGCGCGAGCATCAACAGCTCCTCCACGAGCAGTCCCATCCGGCCGGCCTCGGTCTCGATCCGCGCCATCAACTGCCCGGTGTCGGTCATCGCGCCCTGGCGGTAGAGCTCGGAGAACCCGCGGATCGAGGTCAGCGGGGTGCGCAGTTCGTGGCTCGCGTCGGCGATGAAGCGCCGCATCTTGTCCTCGGAGCTGCGCGCCTGCTCCTCCGACGCGGCCGTGGCGGCGAAGGCGTTCTGGATCTGGTGCAGCATCACGTTCAGTGAGGTGGCGAGCCTGCCGACCTCGGTGTTCGGCGGCGACGTCGGGACGCGCTGGTCGAGGTCCCCGCCGGCGATCTTCTCCGCGGTCTCCTCGACGCGCCGCAGGGGTCGCAGACTGGTCCGCACCAGGAGGTACCCGAGGCCGCCCACGACGACCACCACACCGAGCCCGACACCGAGTTGCAGCCAGATGAGGCGGGTGACGGTGTCGTCGACGTCGTTGAGCTTGATCGCGACGACCGAGGTGATGGACACGCCCGACGGATTGGTCGCGGTCACCTTCACCACGCGCCAGCGCACGTCGGATCCGGTCGCGCTGTCGACGGTGACCGGGTCGGTGGAGAAGCGTGAGAGGTCGGACAGGTCGGGGCTGCCGCCGACGTCGTTGACGGTGAACGTCGTCCCGTCGGAACGGATCAGCATCACGTAGTAGGGCGAGGGCGGCCGACGTTCGGTGGTAGGGCTGCCGCTCTGTCCGCTCTGGCCGAAGGGACCGAACGGCCCGCGGTCGTCGCCGTCACGCGGACGGGCCCACCCCTCGGCGGCACCGCGCAGACCGTTGTCGGTGCGGTCGATCAGGCGGTTCTCCAACGCCGACGTGACCGACACCCCCGACACCACGAGGCCGAGCGCGACCAGCACCAGCATCAGCCCGACCAGCGAGACCCGGAGCGGGACACCGCGTTTACGGCGCGGGATCGGCGACTCGGGCGCGACCGGCGGGGTTGTAGGACGGGGCGCCTCCGGCGCGGGGGCGGTCATCGAGGTTCGCGCATCACGTACCCGACGCCCCGCAGGGTGTGGATGAGGCGTTTGTCGCCGGTGTCGACCTTGCGACGCAGATACGACACGTAGGACTCGACGACGTTGACCTCACCACCGAAGTCGTAGTTCCACACGTGGTCGAGGATCCGCGGCTTCGACAGCACGGTCCCCGCGTTGATCATGAAGTAGCGCAGCAGGGTGAACTCGGTGGGCGACAGCGACACCAGCTCGCCGTCCTTCCACACCTCGTGGGTGTCGTCGTCGAGTTCGATGTCGGCGAACGAGATCCGCGTCGGCTCGGCGGGCTTCTCCCCGAAGCCGTTACGACGCAGGATCACCCGCAGTCGGGCGACGACCTCCTCGAGGCTGAACGGCTTGGTGACGTAGTCGTCGCCGCCGATGGTGAGCCCGTTGATCTTGTCCTCCATCGAATCCCGCGCGGTGAGGAACAGTGCGGGGGCCTCGATCCCGTCGGCGCGCAGCCGACGCAGCAGTCCGAAGCCGTCCATGCCGGGCATCATCACGTCGAGCACGAGGGCGTCGGGGCGGAAGGTGCGTGCCTTGTCGAGGGCGGCGGGACCGTTGGCGGCCGTCGCGACGTCGAAGTTCTGGAACTTCAGCGACACCGACAACAGTTCGAGGATGTTCGGCTCGTCGTCGACGACGAGCACGCGGGCACCGGGATCAGTCATGGTGCCCACCTTCCGTGTACGCGCTGACATGGGGCTGGCAGAACCCTGGCAGGTTCCTGTGAGCCGATCCCACCCTCTCACGACGGGGATCGTCGCAGGTCGCAACGGCGCGAGCGGTCAGAACAGGGTGGGTTCGCCGAACCCCGCCACCCTCTCCGCCGCGAGGATACGACTCTTCGTGGCCGCACCGCCGGGCGCGGAGAACCCACCCACCTCGGTTCCGGCGCCGACGACGCGGTGGCACGGGATGATCACCGGGATCGGGTTGCGGCCCAGTGCGCGGCCGACCGCCTGCGCGGCGCCGGGTTGACCGAGTCGGGATGCGACCGCTCCGTAGGTCAGGACCCGGCCGCGGGGGATGTCGCGGGTGATCGCGTAGACGCGGCGGTCGAAGTCGGGCAGGGCGTCGATGTCGACGGCCACCGCCGACAGGTCGACGTCGTCGCCGGCCATCAATCCCCGGATCAGCTCGATCGTGTCGGCCACATCGGGATCGGGGTCTCCGGGCGCGGCGTCGAACGAGGCGAGATATCGCTCGATGTCGGCTCGGTCGTCCTCCGGGAGTGCCACCGCGACGATGGCGCCGGCGGGGTCCCAGCACACCCCGCACACCCCGAGTGCGGTGTCGAACAACGCGAACCGCCGCGTCGAGGTCACCGCACGGCCTTCATGAACGGCGCCGGGTACCCCGGTTTCGGGCGTGCGTCGCCGAGCCAGGCGGAGAGCTCGTCGGCGCGGGCCGACAACTGGGTCGTCGCGGCGCGCGGAAGCTTCTCCAGCGGGTGCAGTCCGACGCTGCCGTCGGGTCGGTGGAACCATCCGCCGACGATGCGGCCGTCCCACCAGATCGTCTGTCCCCCGTTGCCGTTGCGGTCGAACATGTGCTCGCCGTGGTCGCCGAGATACCAGCCACGGTCCTTCCACCCCATCGTCGCCGGGTCGAGCTCGGGGAGCAGGAATCCGCGCGGCGCCACGGGTTCGACATCGTCGAGATCGTCGGGGAGTACGTACCCGACACCTCCCCCGTCGAGATCGACCTCCACGGCGGCGAGATCGGCCAGCGCGGCCCGCACCGACGCCTTCGTCGACCCGAGCCACCACACGATGTCGGTCTCGGTGCCCGGCCCGAAGGTGCGCAGCCATCGCGCGACCATCGCCCGGTGGCCCTCTGCGACCGACAGCTGCGGGAGGGCCTCGCCGAGCCAACGCTGCATCGACGACCACTGCGGACGGGACAGATGCCACCCCGCGGCGTTGGGGCCGCGGACGATGTCGCCGGCCGCGCTCATCATGTTCAGCACGCGCGGACCCATCGGCGCGGTACCGCCCCACGACCGGTCGGGGGCGATCTGCACGTGTCCGTCGAGTTCGGGCAGTCGCTTGCGCAGCTCGGTCGATGACGCCACCGAACCATCGGCCAGCGCGTCGACGACGGCGGCCCGCGCGGTGTCGATCCACCCCTCGGGGTCGTCGAAGTCGTTGCTGCGTCGGAGGTCCCGCAGCATGTTGGTGCGTTCGGACGCGGCGACGCGCGGACCCACCGCACCGACGGCGTCGGCGAGGCCGGCGCGGTCGAGGACGAACATGGTCCGCCGCATCGCGAGCTGTTTGACCAGCGAACGCTCGTCATAGAGCGCGGTGTCGAGCTGCTCGCGCACGAAACCCGGGAGGCGGGCCCACAGCGACAGGTACATCGTGGGCGGGCACGTGGCGTGCAACCCGACGATCGACGAGACCGCATCGGTCACCGAGAACGCCTGTGGCACATCGTCGGTGAGCAGGTGGCGCCGCTGCAGGCGGGCGCGACGCTGCGCGTCGTCGATGCGGGGCCGGGCGCTCATCGGTCGATCGGCGACGACGTCAGTGTGCGGCGACGACCGCGACGGCCTCGATCTCGACGAGCTGGTCGTCGTGGGCGAGGACGGTGACGCCGAGCAGCGAGGCGGCCGGCTTGTGGTCACCGAACGCCGCGACGACGGCGTCCCACGCGACCGAGAGGTCGGCCTGCAGTCCCTCGGCGACGAAGACGGTCACCTTCGCCACGTCGGCGAGCGACGCACCGGCCTCGGTCAACACGGTGGTCAGGTTGTCCACGCACGCACGCGCCTGCGCCTGGACGTCGCCGGGCGCGATGGTGGCGCCGTCGGCGTCGAGCGGTGCGATCCCGGCCGTGAACACCGTCGACCCCGGGGCTGCGACCGCGCTGTAGGAGAACCCACCGTCGTGGAGGGCATCGGAACCGTTCACGCGTATCTGCGACATGGGCCGATCGTACGGCGGACCGACACGGCCCGACCGGGAACCCGCGTCCGACGACCTCGCGCGGATCGGACACCACCTCGCAGCCGCGGGATAGCGCTGCGCTGCGACGGCCAGCACTGTCGGGATACGCATGTGACACGCGAAGGAGCGCAAGGGATGAGTGAGCAACAGGTGCCGGAGGCGATCGCCACGGCGTTGACCGAGGCCGACGAGAGATTCGGGCAACTGGACGAGGCGCTGGCCGCGCTGAGCGACGGCGACCTGCACCGCGCGCACCGTGACGGCGGCTGGACGGTGGCGCAGGTGGTCTCGCACATCTCGATGTGCACGATCCTGTGGCTCGGCGACCTCAAGCGGGTGGAGAACGACCCCGACCTCGACTTCATCTTCCGGGAGGAGGTCGGCCACGACCTGCTCGGCTACCCGCAGCCGACCGTCGAGCTGGCCCGCCGCCAGCTCGCCAGCACGCGCCGCACCATGGCCACCGCCGCCGGCGCCGTCGCCCCCGAGGTGCTCGCGCGCACCGTCACCATCCCCGACCTCGGCACGATGACCATCGAGGAGTGGTCGCCGCTGATCATCGGCCACGCCGCCGGTCACACCGACCAGGCCTTCGAGATCATGCGCGACCGCGAACTGGCCGTCGGAGTGGTCGCGTGAAGGCGGCGGTGCTCGTCGGCATCGAGCAGGTCGAACTGCAGGAACGCCCCGAACCGGAGACCCGGCCCGGATGGGCCGTGGTGCAGGTGGAGTCGGCGTCGTTGTGCGGCACCGACTCCCACCAGTACGACGGCCGCATCGACACCCCGTTCCCGCGGGTGCCCGGCCACGACTTCTCCGGCCGGGTCGTCGCGATCGGCGACGGCGTCGACCCGACCTGGATCGATCAGGCGGTGGCGGTGAAGCCATCGCTGCCGTGCGGCGACTGCCTCGAGTGTGCGCAGGACAAGCCGTTCGACTGCAAGAAGAAGAAGCTGATCGGCCTGTGGTCGGACGGGTGCCTCACCGAACGCATCGCCGTACCGGTGGTCAACCTCATCCCCCGTCCCGACGAGGTGCAGGCCTGGCAGGCGTCGCTGCTGGAGCCGATCGCCGTGGGACTGAACACCGTCGACCGGCTGCGGATCCTGTTGGGCGAGACCGTCGTCGTGCTCGGTCAGGGCCCGATCGGCCTGGCGCTGACGCGGCTCTGCGCGCTCTCGGGCGCGGGACGGCTCATCGTGACCGACGCCCGGGAGGCGCCGTTCGCGGTGTCGCGGGCCTACGGCGCCAGCGACTGCCTCGACGTCACGAAGGTCGACGCGAGGGAGCGGATCCTCGAACTCACCGGAGGCGTCGGCGCGGACATCGTCATCGAGACGTCGGGGTTCCCGGCGTCGTGCGAGATGGTGCTCGATCTGGTGCGCAAGGAGGGCAAGGTCGCGCACATCGGCTGGGCCAACGACCTGCCGCCGCTGCCGGTGATCCCGATCATGGCCAAGACGCTCACCGTGTTCGGCGTCGGCGGCAACGGTGGTCGCGGCCAGTACGAGCGCGCACTCGAACTCGTGCGCACCGGACGCCTGGACCTCGAGCCGATGGTGACCCACCGGTTCTCGCTCGACGACGTGGCCGAGGCGTTCGGTGTCGCCGCCTCGAAGCAGGACGGCGCGATCAAGGTGATCGTCAACCCCTGATCGCCGGTCCCGCCCGACTCAGCCGGCCGCGCGCTTGTAGGGGTCGGGCGGGAACCAGCCGCGGGCGACGAGTCGCTCCCCCCACGGTTCGAGCAGGGTGACCACACGGTCGAGGTCGTCGCCGATGGCCGTCACCGCGGATTCCACCGAGCGGTCGGTGGCCTCCTCGAGGGCGAGACGCGCCTGCTCGCCCGCCTCGGTGAGTCGCCCCTCGGCGAGCCAGCCGCGGGCCGTGAGCCGGTCGCCCGCTCCGGCCATGGCCTCGTCGGACCATGCGCGCGACGCGGTGTAGGCCAGCGGGTCCCATCCGACCCACAGCTCGGTGAGGTGGTTGGCGGCGACACCGTCGAGACCGGCGGCCACCAGGGCTGCGAGATGGCCGTCGCCACGATGTTCCCGCAGGATCGTCGCCGCGTGCCACACCTGACCCACCGGATCGCTCGGCCACGCCAGCGCGGTGAGTCCGGCGTGCAGCGCGCGCCCGGTCGGATCGGCGGCGTCGCAGCCCCGCCGCATGATCGCGGCGACCTCGGCCACCTCCGGCGCGTCGGCGTCGTCACCGAGCACCTCGCGCAGCGCCGTGATCGCCCCCGACTCCTTGGCGGCACGGATCTGCGCGAGGTCGGCGACGCCGCGGGCGTCGGCGAGCACACCGCTGATCAACCCCGGTTCGAACACACCGAACGCGGCCGCGGCGACCGGCGGTTCGGCGTCGCCCAACACACAGGCGCGGCTGTAGACGTACCCCTGGAGGAAGTCGAGACCCACTGCCGCGTAGGCGTCGTAGGCCGGTTCGCTCCAGAAGCAGACGGTCGCGACGGGTTCGAGCGCGTCACGCAGGGTGCGCGCGGGGCTGGTGAAGCCGAGTTCACGCACCTCCCCCTCGCGCGGTGTGAAGAAGGCGGCCTGGGCCTCGGCGTAATCCATGCCAGCACACTGCCCCGGGTGCGACCGGGCACACCAGAGCCGCGCGCGGAGTCTGCGGAGATCGGTCAGGACACTGCAGCCGACGGCTACAGGACCCCGATCCGCCTTCGGCACCCTCGATGGTGTGCACCCGACCGATCCCCCACATCGCGATCCTCCCCCTCTCGATCCCCTGCGCCCACTGGCCGGTCTGCGGGTGGTCGAGCTGGGCAACTACATCGCCGCGCCGACGGCCGGTCGGCTGCTCGCCGACTTCGGTGCCGAGGTGATCAAGGTCGAGCGACCGCGCACCGGCGACGAACTGCGCACCTGGCGGCTCTACGCAGGGGACACGTCGCTGCTCTACCGCACCATCAACCGCGGCAAACGCTCGGTGGAGATCGACCTCCGGACCGACGAGGGTCGCGACACCGTCCTCGCGCTGCTGCGCACCTCCGACGCGCTCCTCGAGAACTTCCGGCCCGGGACACTCGACCGCTGGGGTCTCACGCGCGAGGTCCTCGCCGAGGCCAATCCCGAGCTCGTCGTCGCACGGGTGTCGGCGTTCGGCCAGACCGGACCGATGTCCCAGCGACCCGGGTTCGCGGCAGTCGCAGAGGGTTTCGGCGGGATGCGTGAACTCGTCGGCGACCCCGACCGACCGCCGGTACGCGTCGGCGTGTCGATCGGCGACTCGATCGCCGGGCTCTACGCGGCGTTCGGCGTCGTCATGTCGCTGTTCGATCGTGAACGGCGGCGCGCAGCCGACGCCGATCCGGTCACCCCGCGCGACCGCCACGTCGACGTCGCGCTGCACGAGGCGGTGTTCTCGATGATGGAGTCGCTGGTCCCCGATTTCTCCGCCTTCGATGTGCTCCGCGAGCGCACCGGCGGCCGGATGGAGGGCATCGCGCCGTCGAACGCCTACCTCTGCGCCGACGACGTGTCGGTGGTCATCGCGGGCAACGGCGACTCGATCTTCGTGCGCTTCATGCGCACCATCGGGCGCGACGACCTCGCCGAGGACCCGGATCTCGCAGGGAACGCGGGCCGGTGGGCCCGTCGCGACGACCTCGACGACGCGATCGCGAGCTGGACGCGCACCCTGCCGCGCGCGGAGGTATTGCGGCTTCTCGACGACGCGGGCGTGCCCGCGGGGCCCATCTACCGCGCCGACGACATCATCGCCGATGAGCAGTACCGGGCCCGCGCGATGGTGCAGGAGATGCGCGTCGAGATCGACGGTGAGGAACGCACCGTCGCGTTCCCGGGGATCGTCCCGCTCCTCGGCGACACCTCGCTGCCCCTCACCCATCCGGGCCCCGACCTCGGCGCCGACAACGACTGGCTTCGTTCCGAACTGGGCAGCGGCTGACCGTCTGGGCGAACGCCCGACGGCGCATCGCGCCGCCCCGGTAGCGTGATCAGGGTCACTGATCGTCGGAGGGGCGGAATGCAACGGGAGTACCTCGGTGGGGACCAGATCATGGCCACGCGCAGTCTCGAGGACGCGCGCGACGCCGTCACGCGCGTGTATCTGCCACACGACCTCGTGGGTGAGTCCGAGGCACTCGACATGCGCCTCAACGCGGTCAGCGATCAGGTCCTCACACTCGGCTACCTCACCTACCAGGCCGAGACCGAACTGCGGATGCCCGCCGCCGCGCAGTGGTACCACGTGAACCTGCAGATGACCGGCGAGACCTGGGCCCGGCGTCGCGACGGCCGCACCGAACACACCCCCGCCGGCGTCCGTGGACTCGTGCTCGACCCCGAGCAGGCCAACACCGTGCGGTGGTCACCCGACGCCGAGCAGCTGATCCTCAAGATCTCGCGCGGCGCACTGGAATCGCATCTGTCCGATCTGCTCGGTCGGCCCGTCACCGACGTCGTCGACTTCGACTTCGGTCTCGACCTCACGACCCCCGCGGGGCAGAGCCTGCTGCGGTCGGTGCAGTTCCTGGCGGTCGAGCTCGAACGTCCCGGCGGCGTGCGCGATCAGCCGCTGGCCCGCCGTCATCTGGAGTCCTACGTGCTCACGTCGCTGCTACAGGCCGGGCGGCATCAGTACACCGACGCGCTGACCGGCCGCGAGGACTCGGCGCGTCTGGGGCGACTCGCGCCGGTCATCCGACACATCGAGGACCACGCCGACAGCGAGCTGACGCCGGAATCGTTGGCGCGCATCGCCTGTGTGAGTGTCCGCACGCTGCACGCCGCGTTCGCCGAGCAGCTCGGCGAGACACCGATGGCCTACGTGCGCCGCATCCGGTTGGGCCGCGTGCGCTCGGACCTCCTGCACGCCGACGCGCAGCGCATCCGCGTCACCGACGTCGCCATGCGGTGGGGCTTCTTCCATCAGAGCCGCTTCGCACAGCAGTATCGCGAGCAGTTCGGGGAGCTGCCGAGCGTCACCCTGCACCGCTGAGCCTGCGGGATGCGGACGTCGCCGGGCAGCGAGCGGATAGAGCCGGCGCGAACGCGCTCGTAGCGTCTCAGGGATGACGATCTCGCCGGACACCGCCACCGACCTCCAGCACTTCGGGATGTTCATCGACGGGCGGCAGGTCGACGCCCTCTCCGGGCGCACCTTCGAGTCGCAGAACCCCTACGCGGGTGCGCCGTGGGCCACCATCGCCGACGGCGGTCCCGAGGACGTCGACCGTGCGGTCGCCTCGTCGCGGGCCGCGTTCGACGGCGAATGGCGTGAGCTGGGCGGCTTCGGACGGGCGAAGGTGATGCGCCGGTTGGCCGACGCGATCACCGACAACGCCGAACGGCTCGCCGTGCTGGAGGTCAACGACTCCGGCAAGCTGCTGCGTGAGATGCGCGGGCAGTTGACCGGCCTCGGCGCCTGGTACTCGTACTTCTCGGGGCTCGCCGACAAGCTCGAGGGTCGTACCGTGCCGCAGCTCGCCCCGCAGACGTACATGGGCTACACGTTGCGCGAACCGGTCGGTGTGGTCGGGGCGATCACACCTTGGAACAGCCCGCTGCTCCTTCTGACGTTCAAACTCGCGCCGCTGCTGGCCGCCGGCTGCACGTGCGTGGTGAAGCCGTCGGAGCACGCGCCCGCGTCCACCGTCGCCTTCGCGGAGGTGCTGCACGAGGCGGGGCTGCCCGCGGGCGTCCTCAACGTCGTCACCGGGTGGGACCGCTCGACGGGCGAGGCGCTGGCGTCGCACACCGGCATCGACAAGGTCGCGTTCACCGGCTCCACCGCCACCGGCGCGAAGGTCGCGGCGGCCGCGGTCGCGAACATCAACCGCGTCACGCTGGAGCTCGGCGGCAAGTCACCCCAGGTCGTGTTCGCCGACGCCGATCTCGATGCCGCCGCGAACGGCCTCGTGGCCGGGGTGTTCGCGGCGACCGGCCAGACCTGCATGGCCGGTTCGCGTCTCATCGTCCACGAGTCGGTGCGCGACGAGCTCGTCGCCAAGGTCGTCGCGCGCGCCGAGACGATCCTGCAGGGCGACCCCACCGAGGCCGACACCGAGATGGGGCCCGTCGCCAACCGCCCGCAGTACGAGAAGGTGCTCGGCTACCTGCAGGGCGCCCGCGACGAGGGCTGGACCATCGCCACCGGCGGCGAGCCGAACGCCGACCTCGGTGGACTCTTCGTGCGACCGACCGTCGTGGTCGCCGAGCACGACGCGACCATCGCCCGCGAAGAGGTCTTCGGGCCGGTTCTGACCGCGTACACGTTCCGCGACGAGGCCGAGGCCGTCCGCCTGGCCAACGACACCCCGTACGGGCTGGCGGGTGCGGTGTGGACCAAGGACGTCCACCGCGCACACCGCATGGTCGCCGCGATCAAGGCCGGGACGGTCTGGGTGAACGCCTACCGCGTCGTCGCCCCGAACATGCCTTTCGGCGGCTACGGCCTCTCCGGCATCGGGCGCGAGAACGGTTCGGGCGCGGTGGAGGAGTATCTCGAGACCAAGTCGGTGTACATCGAGCTCACCGGCGGTACCCGCGATCCCTTCACACTCGGCTGACGCCGACCGCCTCCCCACGATGTCGGTCTCGTGGCCCGGCGTAGGGTCGGCGGATCGCCTGTAGCCGTCGGGGTGTGTCGCCTTCGCGACCCCACCCACCGACGTCAGGACCGACGATGGCCGGACACGACGAACAGCGCAGCCCGAAACGACGTCGCGAGGACGAACGACGCGAGATCGGCCGCAACGACGGACCGCTCGAGAGCGAACTCGAGGACAGCTTCGTCACCGTGGTGACCGAGGGCGCCGAACGCCTGCACCGCACCGTCCGCACCGTGGTGATCACCGGGTTCTTCGGTGGCATCGAGGTGTCGCTGGGCATCATGGCGATGCTCGCGGTGCTCCACGAGACGGGCGACCACCTGCTGGCGGGGTTGGCGTTCTCGATCGGACTGATCGCGATCTTCCTCGCGCACAGCGAACTGTTCACCGAGGACTTCCTCATGCCGGTGGCCGCGGTCGTCACCCGCAACGGGTCGGTGCTGCAGCTCGCGCGGTTGTGGGTCGGCACGCTGCTGGCGAACCTGGTCGGCGGCTGGGTGATGATGTGGATCGTCACCCGGGCCTTCCCGGAATGGGACACCGTTCTCGCCGAGTCGGCCCATCATTTCGTCGACGCGCCGCTGTCGCTGCAGTCGATCTGTCTCGCCGTGCTCGGCGGGGCCACGATGACGCTGCTCACCCGCATGCAGCAGGGCACCACCTCCGACGTGGCGAAGATCGTCGCGGCGGTCGGGGCGGCGTTCCTCCTCGCCGGCCTCCAGCTGTTCCACTCGGTGCTGGACTCGCTCATCATCTTCGGCGCCATCACGACCGGCGGCGGCGTCACCTACGTCGACTGGCTGAACTGGTTCTGGTACACCACCGCGTTCAACATCATCGGCGGGATCGTCCTCGTCACGACCCTGCGCCTGCTCCGCACGAAGGAGTTGGTGAACGCCGAACGCGACGACCCGTCACCGGCGGACGGCTGACCCTGAGAACGCCGAAACCCCGGCGGGACACCATGTCCTGGCCGGGGTTTCGGGCTGATCGAGAGGGTTCGGTCAGCGCAGCGCGCGACGGGCGCGAATCGCTCCACTGACGGTCAGTGCCACCACGGCACCGACGACGGCCGAACCGAGCAGCGCCACACCGACACCGAGGTCGAAGTCCCACGCGACGAACGAGATGGTGGTGTGCACCGTGTTCTGCAGGACGAACACGACGAGCGCGGCGACGAGGACGGTCGCGACGGCGAGCAGCATCTTCGATGCGGCGCCGAATCCGCGACGGGCGGGGCGCTCGGTGGTGGTCGACGGGGTGCGGGTGGTGGTGGCGGTCATGGCGTTGCCTTCTCTCGGTGGGAAAAGTGGTGGTGGTCAGGGTGGTACGCGGTGTGCGCTCACAACCCGACCCGGTGGGTCGCCGCCGATCCGGGGGCGGCCCACCGTGGGGCTGTCATGCACTGACTGATCGGTCACGAACAGATCAGGAGAGCTTGTCCTTGATGTTCTCGCCGACCTTCTTCACGCCGGCCGAACCCTGGTCCTTCTTGCCCTCGGCCTCGAGATCCTTGTTGTCGGTGACGTCACCGACGACCTCCTTGGCCTTGCCGATCGCATCTTCGGCGGCGTTCTTGGCCTTGTCGACGATTCCCATGATGACTCCTCTTCTCGGTGCCGCAACGGGGTGTCGCGGTGTCAGGAGTGGAGTCGGGCGGGCTCCGAGGTTTGCACTCGGCCACGGGTGTGACGGTCGACACACGTCCTGAACGCGCAGGTCAGCGGTGTATCGGCCCGTCCAGCTCGGCCAGCGGACGGCCCGATCCGCCGCTGCGGGCGGCGACGATCGCGGCCGCGATGGACACCGCGGTCTCGTGCACGGTGTGCGCCCCGAGGTCCAGGCCGACGGGACTGTGCAGACGCGCCAGGTCGGTCGCCGGCACGCCGGCGTCGACGAGTCGGGCGAAGCGTTCGGTGTGGGTGCGGCGCGAGCCGAGCGCCCCCACGAAGGCGAAATGGTCGAGGGTGAGCGCCGCCGCGATCGCCGGGACGTCGAACGCGTCGTCGTGGGTCATCACGCACACCACGGTGCGGTGATCGAGTCGCCCTGCCTCGTACTCGGCGCGCAGATAGCGATCGGGGCGGTCGACCACCACCTCGTGCGCTGCGGGGAATCGGTGGGCGACGGCGAAGGTGGCCCGCGCATCGACCACGGTCACGCGGTACCCGAGCAGACAGGCGACCTCGGCCAGTGCGCGCACGAAGTCGTTGGCGCCGGCCACCACCATGCGCGGCCGGGTGCCGAAGACGTGCACGAACACCGGCGTGCGGTCGCCGGCGACCTCCCCGCCGACCACTCCCGACGACCCCGCGGCGACCATGGCCCGGGCGTCGGCATCGACCCGATCCCACGTGGTTTCGGTCGATCCGGCGGCCGGCATGAGCGTGCGCCGGGTGTCGGTCCCGACGGTGGTCAGCAGCGCGCAGGCCTCGCCCGCCGCGAGACGGCCCGCGAGGTCGCCGAGGACCGAGGCGTCGTCGACCCGCTCGACGAGCACCTCGATCTCGCCGCCGCAGGTGAGCCCGACCTCCAGTCCGAGCGCATCGGTCGCATCGGGGCCGTACCGCTCGACGACGGCGGCGCCGGTCGCGAGGACGTCGCGCGCGGCGGCGAGCACCGCGGCCTCCACGCAGCCGGCGGAGACCGAGCCGACGATCGTGCCGTCGGAGGTGAGGACCATTGCCGAACCGACCGGCCGGGGCGAGGATCCGTGGGCGGCGATGATCCGCGCGAGCGCGACCGGACCCCGAGCGGCGGCGGCGCACAGTTCATCGAGGACCTCGCGCATCACGTCATCGTCGTCGCCCCGACCGGGCGCGGCAACCGGGGCGCGAACGCTGTGCCCAGGGACGTCGGACACGAGCGGTTTCCGGGGGTGTTCGCGCCGCCGTGCGTGGGTAGTCTGCGGTGGCGATGCGCGGTGTGGCGATCGCCCGCGGTGGAGCCCCCTGTCGGGATTGAACCGACGACCTTTCGCTTACAAGGCGAGTGCTCTACCACTGAGCTAAGGAGGCGAATACAGCGTGGCCGAGTATATCCGCAGGATGCTGCGCCCCCTGGCCGGCTCCCGTCGCGCGACGATCGACACGATCGAGCCGCTGACCTCGCCGCTGTCGCCGCGCCAGCCCGTCGACCTCACCGACGACGCCGCGGTCACCGAGGTCCTCGATCTGGCGATCAAGGTCGGCTCGGTGCTCCTCGACTCGGGCACCGGCGCCATCGACACCCAGACCCAGATCCGTTTCGTGGCAGGCATGTTCGGCGTCGAGCGCGCCGATGTCGACGTGACCTACAACACGATCATGGTGAGCGCACGGCGCGGATCGTCGATGCCCCCGGTCACCGCGATGCGCACCGTGCACTACCGCTCCCTCGACTTCACGCGCCTCGCGCAGGTCGACCGACTGATCCGCAAGATCCGCAGTCTCGCGGTGACGCCGGGCGAGGCCCACGAGGTGATCGACGACATCATCTCGTCACCGCATCCCTATGCGCGCTGGATCGCGACGCTGGCGTGGTCGACGATGGCCGCGGCACTGTCGGTGACCCTCGGTGGCGGGTGGCTCGTCGCCGTCGTCGCGTTCCTCACCACGGCGTTCATCGACCGCATGAACCGCGTCCTCAACCGGTGGGGCACACCGCAGTTCTTCCAGCAGGTGGCCGGCGGCTTCATCGCGGTGATCCCGGCGGCTCTGGTGTTCCGCTATCAGGAGGCACTGGGGGTCGCGATCTCCCCGTCGCTGGTCATCGCGGCGGGGGTGATCGTGCTGCTGTCGGGGTTGTCGTTGGTGGGTTCGGTGCAGGATGCGATCACCGGCGCACCCATCACCGGGGTCGCACGGTTCTTCGAACTGCTGATCCTCACCGGCGGCATCATCTCCGGCGTCAGCGTCGCGCTGCGCCTGCTCGAGGGCACCGGCACCTACCTGCCGACCATCACCAGCACCACCACCCTGGGACTCACCGACGCACCCGCGCAGATCATCGGTGGCGGTGTCGCGGCTGCCGCGTTCGCCCTCGGCAGCTACGCCGAGACACGGGCGCTCACGGTGGCCTTCGCCGGCGGTCTCATCGGGGCGATGGTGTCGGCCGCGGCGGCACTCATCGACATCGGCGCCGTCATCGCCGGCGGTCTGGCCGCGGTCACCGTCGGTTTCGTGGGTGGTCTCCTCGCCCGCCGGGCGTTGACGCCGCCGCTGGTCGTCGCGGTCGCCGGCATCACGCCGCTGCTCCCCGGTCTCGCGGTATACCGCGGGCTCTACGGGTTCCTCAACGTGCAGACGCTCGACGGTTTCACCGCCCTCGCCTCGGCGTTGGGCATCGGGGCGGCGCTCGCCGCCGGCGTCACGCTGGGCGAGTTCCTCGCCCGTACGCTGCGTCGACCCCGCATCCCGACCCGTCCCACGCGGGCTCTGCTGACTGCGCGGTCGGCGTTGCGCCCGAAGCGGTTCACCCGCGACGCCGACGACCCGCCACCCGTGCCCGACGACGTCGCCGTCACCGAACCGATGCGTGCGCTGCGCGCCGACTCGGGGTCGTTCGCGCGGATCACCGCCGACGACCTCACCGCCCGGGCCGACCGATGAGCAGAACGACCGGGCCGAGCGGCGACCACAGGCCCGAGCCGGACGGCGACCACAGGCCCGAGCCGGACGGCGACCAAAGGCCGAGGTCAGGGCCGATGATGACGCGGGGTAAACTGATCGTCATGCCTGCCAAGACCAGCGACACCGCCGAGATTGCCGAGGACGACATCGCGACGGTCGCCGCCGAGACCGCCAAGTCCGCACGACGCGTGGTCGCCGCCTACGCCACCGATGCCGACGAGTGCCGGATGCTGCTGTCCATGCTCGGGATCAGCCCCGACGTCGTCTGAGCGTGCCGACCAACGTCACCGATCCCGAGGGGCTCGTCCCTGATCGCGTCGACACCGATTTCCATGCCGCCGATTTCGTCGTGGTGGCCAATCGTCTCCCGGTCGACAAGGAGACCCTGCCCGACGGCAGCGTCCGCTGGAAGCGGAGCCCCGGCGGCCTGGTGACCGCGCTCGAACCCATCCTGCGGTCACAGACCGGGGCCTGGGTCGGATGGTCGGGTGTCCCCGACTCCAGCGAGCACCCCGTGGTCGACGGTCTGCAGCTGCGTGCCGTGCCGCTCTCGGCGACCGAGATCAACGAGTACTACGAGGGTTTCTCCAACGCGACCCTCTGGCCGCTCTATCACGACGTGCTGGTCAAGCCCGAGTACCACCGCGAGTGGTGGAACACCTACGTCGAGGTGAACCGCCGTTTCGCCGAGGCCGCCTCCGACGCGGCGTCCGAGGGCGCGATGGTGTGGGTGCAGGACTACCAGCTGCAGCTGGTGCCGAAGATGCTGCGGATGCTGCGGCCCGATCTGAAGATCGGCTTCTTCCTCCACATCCCCTTCCCCCCGGTCGAGCTGTTCATGCAGCTCCCGTGGCGCACCGAGATCGTCGAGGGTCTGCTCGGCGCCGATCTCATCGGTTTCCACCTCCCCGGTGGCGCGCAGAACTTCCTGTACCTCGCCCGACGGCTGGCCGGTCAGGCCACGTCGAAGGGGTCGGTCGGTGTCCGGTCGAAATTCGGCGTGGTGCAGGTCGGTTTCCGCAACGTCCGGGTGGGTGCGTTCCCGATCTCCATCGATTCCGGTGCGCTCGACCAGACCTCGCGGTCGAAGAAGATCCGTGACCGCGCCGCACGCATCCGGGAGGAGTTGGGCAACCCGTCGACGATCATGCTCGGCGTCGACCGCCTCGACTACACCAAGGGCATCGACGTCCGGTTGCAGGCGCTGAGCGAGCTGCTCGCCGAGAAACGGATCGATCCGCAGGACATGGTGATGATCCAGCTGGCGACGCCCAGCCGCGAACGCGTCGACAGCTACATCCAGATGCGTGCGGGCATCGAGCAGCTCGTGGGCAACATCAACGGCATGTACGGCGAGGTCGCCCACCAGGTCGTGCAGTACCTGCACCGACCGGTCGAGCGCGACGAGCTGATCGCGTTCTTCGTCGCCGCAGACGTCATGCTGGTGACGCCGCTGCGCGACGGGATGAACCTCGTCGCGAAGGAGTACGTCGCGTGCCGCAGCGATCTCGGTGGCGCGCTGGTGCTCAGCGAGTTCACCGGTGCCGCGGCCGAACTCCGGTCGGCCTACCAGGCCAACCCGTACGACCTCGACGGGGTGAAGGACGCCATCGTCGCCGCCGTCGAGCAGGCCCCCGAGGACGGACGCAAACGCATGCGCTCGCTGCGCAGGCAGGTGCTGGCCCACGACGTGAGCCGCTGGGCCCAGAGCTTTCTCGGGGTGCTCGCCAACACCAGCGAGACCACGCCGAGCGGCAACCGCGGTGTCGATCTGGTCGAGGACGGCGCCGACGACGACAACGGTCAGTGACCGCGTCGCCGCCGCGCGGCACACGTCGGGGTTTCTCGATTGGAGCCCCCTCGCCCGGGGGTTCTAGACTCACCGAGTGAGTGCCCAAGATCTGTCCCCGGAGCTGCGCCGCGCGTTGAAGGACATCGCGCGCACCCCGCGTCTGCTCGTCGCCTCGGACTACGACGGTTGCATGGCGCCGATCGTGTCCCGCCCCGAGGACGCGCGGCCCAACCCCGACTCGGTCCGCGCGATGCGGGCCATCGCCGACCTCGACTCCACCACCGCGGCGGTCATCTCCGGCCGCGCGCTGCGTGACCTCGCGACCCTGTCGCGGTTGCCCGCCGAGGTCCACCTCGTGGGCAGCCACGGCAGCGAGTTCGACATCGGCTTCGTACACGAGATCAGTGCCGCGGCAACCGAACTCCTCGACACCGTCGTCACCGAGCTGCGGGCCATCGCGGTCGACTACGAGGGCGTGACGGTGGAGACCAAACCCGCCAGCACCGCCCTGCACGTGCGCAACGCCTCCGACACCGACTCCGACTCGGCCCTGCACCGCGTGCGGGTGGGACCGGCGACCTGGGACGGTGTGCAGGTCACCGAGGGCAAGTCGGTGATCGAGCTCGCCGTGATCCGCACCGACAAGGGGCAGGCGCTCGACATCCTGCGCCATCAGGCCGGGGCCGGCGCGGCGATCTTCTTCGGCGACGACGTCACCGACGAGAAGGCCTTCCGTCGCCTCCACGGACCCGATTTCGGCGTCAAGGTCGGCGACGGCGACACCCTCGCCACCTACCGCGTGACCGACACCGATCAGGTCGCGCTGGCGTTGGCGTTCCTCTACGAGGAGCGTCGCGCCTGGCTGCGTGGCGAGAACGCCGCCCCCATCGAACGGTTGTCCATGCTGGCCTCGCCGCGCACCGTCGCCTTGATGACGCCGGATGCCAAGGTGTGCTGGATGTGTCACCCCGAACCCGATTCGGCGGCGGTGTTCGCGAGCCTGCTCGGCACCGTCGACGCCGGCGAGTTCGGCGTCCGTCCCCACGTCGACGGCGACCGTCGCGCACCACTGCCGCAGAGCCAGCGCTACGTCGACGGCACCATGACCATCGCCACCCGCTGGGCCGGACTCGAGGTCGTCGACTACCTGCCGCACGACGTCGCGCCGGGCAGGACCGACCTCGTCCGCGTCATCACCGGGTCGGTGCCGGCGATGGTCGAGTTCGCGCCACGACCGGAGTTCGGTCAGGCCAGCGTGCAGATCGAGGCCGTCGAGGACGGGTTGCGCGTCTACGGCTCGAACGAGCCGATCGTCCTGCGCGCACCGGGCGTCACCTGGCGCATCGACACCGAGCGCTTCTACCAGCGCGCGACCGCCGTCGTCGACGCCTCGAACGGCCCCGTGGTGCTCGAATTGCGCTGCGGCACCGATTACATCGGCGAGGAGGAACGGACCGAGACCCAGCGTCGCGAGCTCGCCCAGAGCTATTGGAGCGACTGGTCGGCCGGTCTGGCCCTGCCCGTCATCAAGCCCGACCTCATGAAGCGGTCGGCGCTCACCCTCAAGGGACTGGTCCACGCCGACACCGGGTCGATCATGGCCGCGGCGACCACGTCGCTGCCCGAGGAGATCGGCGGTGTCCGCAACTGGGACTACCGCTACTGCTGGCTGCGTGACGCCGCGCTGACCGCGTCGGCGCTGGTGTCGGTGGGGTCGCACGCCGAGGCCGAGGGCTACCTCACCTGGCTGTACCGCGTGCTCGGCACCGTGAACGGCCCCGAGTGGCTGCACCCGCTGTACACGCTCGCCGGTGGCGGTCTGCCGCCCGAGGCCATCATCGACTCGCTCCCCGGATACGCCGGCTCGCGACCGGTCCGCGTCGGCAACGCCGCCAACCAGCAGGTGCAGCTCGACGTGTTCGGCCCGATCGTCGAACTCATCGGCCACCTCGCCGACGCCCGCGCGGCCACCGATGACGCCACACCGCTCACCGACGCCGACTGGGACCTGGTCGCGAACATGGTGTGGGCGGTCGAGCGCCGCTGGTTCGAGCCCGATCACGGCATCTGGGAGATCCGCGGCAACCCGCGTCACCACGTGTACTCGAAGGTGATGTGTTGGATGACCGTCGATCGTGCGCTGAAGATCGGCGAACGGTTCGGTCGCGAGGTGGAGCCGGGGTGGTCGGTGCTGCGTGACGTGATCGCCGGGCAGGTCATCGATCAGGGCTGGAACGCCGAGGTGCGGTCGTTCACCGCGGCGTACGAGGGCACCGACCTCGACGCCGCCACCCTGCACATCGGGTTGGCCGGGATGATCGATCCCGCCGATCCGCGCTTCACCCAGACCGTCGAGGCCACCGAGGCCGAGTTGCGCAGTGGTGCAACGGTGTACCGCTATCACCACGACGACGGTCTGCCCGGCGGCGAGGGCGGGTTCCACCTGTGCGCGGCGTGGCTGGTGGAGGCCTACCTGCTCATCGGTCGACGCACCGACGCCGAGGCGCTCTTCGACCAACTCGTGAAAGCCGCCGGCCCCACCGGGTTGCTGTCCGAGGAGTACGACCCGGTCGCCGAGCGCTCACTGGGCAACCACCCGCAGGCCTACAGCCACATCGGTCTCCTCCGCTGCGCGGCCCTGCTCGCCGGCTGAGCCCCGCACCAACGGCACGCAACCGCCGCGAACCAACGAACCCGCCTCGTGCACGAGGCGGGTTCGTCAGTTCGAGGCGGGGCGAGGCGCGATCAGCCGATGCTGATGTGGTCGGAGCCGTTGTCGACGGGGAGTTCGCCTGCGACGGTGGCGATGACCTCGTAGTTGTTGAGCGTGATGTTGCCGGAGTGGTTGTCGAGGAACGCGGTGTCGGCGGCGTCGCGACCGGTGGCGATCCGCACCAGGGCCTGACGCGGCGCGAGGCCGGTCGCGTCGACCACGAGCCAGGTGCCGTCTATGAGGGCCTCGGCGACGGCGTGGAAGTCCATCGGCACGCAGCCGGGCGCGTACACCGCGACGAGGCGGGCCGGGATGTTCAGCGCGCGCAGCAATGCCACCACGAGGTGGGCGAAGTCGCGGCAGACCCCGGCGTTGGCGAGCAGGGTGTCCTCGGCGCCGTCGATGGGATCGCTGGCGCCCGGAATGTAGTTGAGGCGGTCGGCGACGAACTTCGACACCTCGAACAGCAGCTCGATCGGCGGCTTGCTGAGATCGAATTCCGCTGTGACGTAACCGAAGAACTTGTCGGCCTCGGCGTACCGGCTGGGCCTCAGGTAGATCGACCGCTCCCCCACCTGTTCGGTGAGCGGATCGGCCGGGGTGTTCACCGACGCCGAGTACTGCACGAGCACGTTGCCGTGGTCGACCGCGAAGCGATGGATGCGGGTACCGCACTCGCCGACGATCTCCTCCGGGGTGACCGAGTTCCCGTTCACCGACACCGTCAGGGTCTCCACGAGGTCCATCCCGGGCAGTTTCGCCACGGTGACCTGCACCTCGAGCTCGGTGGCGGCCCCCACCCAGATGTCCATCATCGACGAGACGTCGCGTTTGATCGTGCCCATGGTCGGTTGCCCCTACCCTGCAGTGTGTTCGGACATGCGATGGCGGTCCCCGACTGATTCTGCACGGCGCCGGGCTCAGCCTAAGCCGCCCGCGGCGCCACCGTAAACTCGTGCCATGACCACTCCCGCCACCCCCTCGTCATCCCGCCGCGTCGCCGTCGTCACCGGAGCGAGCTCCGGGATCGGCGAGGCCACCGCGAGAACGCTTGCCGCACAGGGGTATGAGGTCGTCGTCGGTGCGCGGCGGCTCGATCGGTTGCAGACCCTCGCGCAGGAGATCGGCGGCCGGGCGATCGCGCTCGACGTGACCGACGACGCCTCGGTGACCGACTTCTGCGCTCAGCTCGACCGCGTCGACGTCCTGGTGAACAACGCCGGCGGCGCGCAGGGCCTGGCGACGGTGGCCGACGCCGATCTCGAACAGTGGCGATGGATGTGGGAGACCAACGTGCTCGGCACGCTGCGGATGACGAAGGCGCTGTTGCCCGCGCTCGTCGACTCCGGTGACGGCCTGATCGTCACGATCACCTCGATCGCGGCGATCGAGACCTACGACAACGGCTCGGGCTACACCTCGGCCAAGCACGCACAGGCCGTGCTGCACCGCACGCTGCGTCCAGAGTTGATCGGGAAGCCCGTGCGGCTCACCGAGATCCTGCCCGGCATGGTGGAGACGGAGTTCTCGCTGGTGCGTTTCGACGGCGACGCCGAGAAGGCCGCGGCGGTCTACGACGGCCTGACCCCGTTGACCGCGGGCGATGTCGCCGAGGTCGTCGGCTTCGTGGCGTCACGGCCGCCGCACGTGAACCTGGATCAGATCGTGCTCAAGCCGCGCGACCAGGCCAGCGCCCGCCGCAACGTCAAGACCGGATAGGACCCGGATCAGCCTGTCGGCCCCTGGCGTGCCGGGGTCGGCGGGGTGGTCGAGATCCCCGACAGCTGCGGCGCGTTCGACGGCGTGGCCGGCGCCGAGGAGCTGGTGACCTCGCCCTTGAGCGCCGACATCGACTTCCAGTCGTCCCAGCTGAACGTCCAGTCGTAGATGTCGCCGTCGGCCTCCGACAGCGGGATCCGCGTGTTGGTGACCTCGACGGGGTCGCCGTAGATCGCGACGTTGAAGTACTGCTGCGCGTTGTCGAGGGACAGGTTGATGCAGCCGTTGGTGACGTTCGACGAGCCCTGCACACCGGTGGTCTCGGGGTTGGCGTGGATGAACTCGCCGTTGTTGGAGATGCGGACGGCGAAACGCTCGCGCACGTTGAAGTACCCGGCCGCCGGGTTCGACATGTAGAAGTCCTCGTGCTTCTCGCTCACCACGTGGATGCCCGAGCGAGTGACGTTGCGGTCGAGGTCACCGCTGCCGTAGCTGCAGGGCAGGGTCATCAGCACATCGCTGCCGCGCATCACGTCGATCTTGAACGACGTGGCGTCGGCCTTCACGATCTGGGAGCGACCGATGACGAAGTCGCTGGTGACGTCGGCGGCGCCGTAGACGCCGTCGCCGTGGTCGAGGCCGTAGAGCTTGCCGACCATCGACACCTTGGTGCCCGGCGCGAAGTACTCCTTGCTGCGCCAGTGCGCCCGCGAACCGTTGTCCTCGGGCAGCCAGGCCCAGCTGCCCTCGGTCTCGGGTGTGGTCGTGACGGTCAGCGCCTTCTCGACGGCCTTCTTGTCGGTGACGGTGGAGTCGAACTTGAGGATCAGGGGTGCGGCGATGCCGACCTCCTGGCCGTCGGCGATGTTGATGACGACATTGGCCTGCTCCTGCGGGGTCAACGTCGTGAAGGTGCCCTGGATCGGCACGGTCTTGCGGTCGTCGCCGATCGCCGTACCCGACCAGGTGTAGGTGTTGCCGTAGCCGAGGGGCTCACCGATCGTGTAGGTCGTGCGGTCCTCCGACAGCGCGCCGGTCACCACGGTGCCGCGCGAGTTGGTCAGCTTCACGTCGGGGTTGAGCTGGCCCTTGCTCACCTTCACCGAGAACGCCGCGGTGGGGCTGGGGTTGGCGTTCGCGTCGAGCGCCGGGGAGAAGGTGATGCCGGCCGAGGGCTCCGCGCTCTTCGACGCGGCGGCTCCGGACGCGGTGTCGCCGGACGAGCCGGTGCTGCAGGCTGCGGCGGTGACGCCGACGGCGCCGATGGCGATCGCGCCGAGCGCCGTCCGCCTGGTCATCGGGGAATG
This sequence comes from Williamsia herbipolensis, assembly GCF_000964005.1. Taxonomy (GTDB): domain Bacteria; phylum Actinomycetota; class Actinomycetes; order Mycobacteriales; family Mycobacteriaceae; genus Williamsia_A; species Williamsia_A herbipolensis. The sequence continues at coordinate 209,931 of NZ_JXYP01000011.1, read as the reverse complement.
GCCACGAGAAACGGTCATGTACACCGACGATACCTGCAGGCGGGGAGTGCTCCGGACGACGCGGAGAACGTCCATCCGGTCACACCGGGTGTCGCAGGGCCTACAGACGGCATCCCACGAGCACCGGTTCGGGCTCGAGGACCACCCCGAAGGCCGCGGCCACACCGTCGCGCACCTCGCGCGCGAGCGCCAACAGGTCCTCGGTCCGGGCGGCGCCGCGGTTGGTCAGCGCCAGGGTGTGCTTGGTCGACAGGCGCGCCGGCGCATCCGCCGACGGATGGCCGCGACCGAACCCGGCCCTCTCGATGAGCCAGCCGGCCGACAACTTCACGCCGTCCTGCGCCGGATAGCGCGGGATCGGGACGTCCCCGACCCGGGCGACGATCCGTTCGAGGATGTGAGGCAGATCATGCTCACCGACAACGGGATTGGTGAAGAACGACCCCGCGCTCCAGGTGTCGTGGTCGTCGGCGTCGAGCACCATGCCCTTGCCGCGGCGCAGCTGCAGGACCGCCTCACGGGCCTCACCGACGGGCACGCGCGCGCCCGGCTCCACCCCCAGGACGCCGGCGAGCTCGCGATAGCGGATCGGAGCGCTCAGACCGTCGTGGGTCAGCGCGAACGCCACCGCCGTGACCACCCGGTCCGACCGGTGTTTCAGCGCGCTGGTCCGGTAGCCGAGCTGCAGCGACGCCGGCGACACCCACTCGACGGCACCGGTCGCACGGTCGAGGACCTGCACCTCGTCGAGGACGTCGGCGATCTCGACACCATAGGCACCGACGTTCTGCACGGGCGTGGCACCGGTCGCACCCGGGATGCCCGACAGACATTCGAGGCCACCGAGATCACGGGACACGGTGTCGGCGACCAGACGGTCCCAGTCGACCCCCGCACCGGCGACGACCACGACGGTGTCGCGCGCCGGGTCGACCTCGCCGACCCGGATGCCGTCCTGCGCCATCTGCACCACGGTCCCGGGGAAACCGTCGTCGGAGACAACGAGATTCGACCCGCCGCCGACGATGAGCACCGGCTCGCCCGCACGGTCGAGACGGTCCAGGGCGGCGATGAGCTCGTCGACGTCGGTGGCCCGGACGAGGCCACGTGCACGACCGCCCAGGCGCAGGGTGGTCAGGTCGGCCAACGACACACCGCCGCCGGCGTCGAGGTCGTTCGCGTCACGGGATCCCACGGGCCAACGGTAACGTCTGCAGGTCATGGCGACGAAGCTGCAGCACACCATCGAGTTCCCGTTCGGCATGGCGGCCTATCGGAAGGCCATCTCCGACCCCGAGTACTGGTCGACCCTGGCGGTGGGTTCGGACAAGGCGCCGGGCGAGCTCGAATCGGCCGACATCACCGACACCGGGGCGAAGATCGCGCTCATCCAGAAGATCCCCGCCGACAAGCTGCCCTCGGCGGTCACCTCGATGATCCCCGGCGACCTCGCCATCCACCGGACGGTGTCGATCGAGTTCACCTCCGACGACCGGTCGGCCGGCACCTTCGACGCGACAGTCAACGGCGCACCGGCCACCACCTCGGGCACCATCGAGGCCACCGGTTCCGAGAAGTGCTCCATCGCGTTCGCCGGTGAGGTGACCGTTCGAATCCCCTTGATCGGCGGGAAGATCGAGAAGATGATCGCCGAGAACATGCGCACGCTGTTCGAGGCCGAGCGCGATTTCACGATTGCCTGGCACGACGAGCACCCGTGACCAGGCGGCGGGTACGGTAACCCCATGGCGCGACGTCTCAGCTACTCAGCCCGCTACGAGCACCCCACCGAGAAGGTCTATTCGGCTCTGTCGAGCCGGGACTTCTGGGATGCCCAGATGGTGGAGTTCCGGAAGCTGACCCCCCAGTCCGATGTCGAGAAGTTCGTGGTCGACGAGAACGGCATCGACATCGTGCTGGTGCAGACGCTGCCGAAATCCGACCTCCCCGCCATCGCCAACGCGGTGATCAAGAAGGACATGATCATCACGCGCAAGGAGTTCCTCGGACCGTTCCACCCGGAGAAGACCGAGGGCACCTACAGCGCGGGCATCCCGGCCGGCCCCGGGAGCCTCACCGGTGTGCAGGAGCTCTTTCCCACCGAATCGGGCTGCACGCTGCGGCGCACGACCGAGGTCAAGGTCTACGTCCCGTTCGTCAACGGCAAGCTCGAGCAGCTCATCCTGGTCAACCTGGTCGACCTGTTCCGCGGCGAGGCGGAGTTCACCGCGGACTGGATCAAGGCCAACGGCTGAGCCGTCGCGGCACCACCCCGACGGGGTCATCACCCGCGGCACCACCAACATCAACCGCCTCCGCCGGGTCGACCGGTGGATGGCCTCACGTCCCGAGATCGTCGACGTGCTGCGTGCCGCCGAGCATCCCCTCGCCGTCGATCTCGGTTACGGCGACCGCCCCGACACCGCCGTCGAGATGTACCGACGCCTGCGTCACGTCGTCGCCGACCTCTCGCTCGTGGGCCTCGAGATCGACCCCGGCCGGGTGGTCGCCGACCACGACGGTGTCCGATTCGCCCGCGGCGGTTTCGAACTCGCCGGTCTGCGACCACATCTGGTGCGGGCCTACAACGTGCTGCGGCAGTACGACGAGGACCAGGTCGTCGGCCACTGGCGCCGGATGCAAGATGCGCTCGCACCGAGCGGGCTCATCGTGGAGGGCACGTGTGACGAGATCGGCCGACGCTGCGCCTGGATCCTCCTCGACGCCGACGGCCCGCGCTCGCTGACGCTGTCGTGGGCGCCGCGACACACCGACCACCCCTCGGCGATCGCGGCCCGCCTGCCCAAGGCGCTGATCCACCACAACCGTCCCGGGAGCCCGATCCACGACCTGCTCACCGCGGCCGACCGGTGTTGGGACGTCGCCGCGCCGTATGCCCCCTACGGTCCGCGGGTGCGGTGGTCACACGCCCGGCGGGCGCTCGCGGCGAGCGGCGTGCCGTGCGAGATACCGCGACGCCGCCTGCGCGACAACACCCTCACCGTGCCGTGGTCGTTCGTCGCACCGAGCCGCTAGCCGTCCCATCGTCGGCGACAGCGCCGTACCGTGTCCTCCATGCGTATCGCGATGGCCCAGGTGTCGACCGGCACCGATCCGCACGCCAATCTCGACATCGTCGCCGCCCGCACCCGGCAGGCCGTGGAATCGAGCGCCGAGTTGGTGGTGTTCCCCGAGGCCACGATGTGTCGTTTCGGGGTGCCGCTCGCCCCGGTCGCCGAACCACTCGACGGGCCGTGGGCCACATCGGTGTGCGCGATCGCCGCCGAGGCGGCCACCACCGTCGTCGTCGGCATGTTCACCCCCGCCGACGCCGCGAACGGGCGCGCCCGGGTGCGGAACACATTGCTCGTCGCCGGCCCCGACGGATCGGCGACCTCGTACGACAAGATCCACCTCTACGACGCCTACGGGTTCCGCGAGTCCGACACCGTCGCCGCCGGCTCGGCACCGACCACCATCTCCGTCGCCGGGCACACCGTCGGCCTCGCGACCTGCTACGACATCCGCTTCCCCGAACTGTTCACCGCACTCGCCGACGACGGCGCCGAGCTCATCGTGGTTCCCGCCTCGTGGGGTGCGGGGCCAGGCAAGCGGCGTCAGTGGCGGGTGTTGGCCCAGGCCCGCGCGCTCGACAGCTCCACCGTCGTCGCCGCGGTCGGGCAGGCCATCCCCGACGATCCCGCCGTGGCGGAGTCGTCGGCCCCCACCGGGATCGGTAACTCGGTACTGGTCGACCCCTTCGGCGAGCTGGTGGCCGAGTACGGCGAACACGAGCACCTGGGCGTCCACGACGTCGACCTCGAGCGCGTCGATGCGGCGCGGTCGGCGATCGGCGTGCTGGCGAACCGACGTCTGGCACCCGCCCGCGCGGGTGTCGTGACCGCCTGATCGGCAGCCCCCACCCGACCGCCGACGTCCGTCGGTCACCGACCGCCACCGTTTTTTGCGGGAACTCTCACGATCGCCTCACAATCGGCAGGCAGAATCGGAGGTGATGAATGAGCCCGAGCGACCCGACAACAGTCCGCAGCAGCCCGGCCCCACACCGCCGACCGAGCAGTTCCCGGTCGGTGGGCAGGCGTATTCGCAGACACGCCCCTTCGACGCCGAGCCACAGACACAGCAGGTGGCGGCCGCCGAGCCGGCACCCACGCCGACCCGACCGAAGCGGCGCACCGGCGTGATCGTGACGATCAGTGCGCTCGTGGTGGTGCTCGTCCTGGTGATCGCCGGGGTGGGGAGCGAGCTGTACCTGCGCAACGCCACCAAGGACTGCCTGGAGAAGTCGTTCAGCGACGTCACCGGCTCGTCGGCGTCGGTGTCGTTGAGCAAGAAGCCGATGCTGCTGCAGTACGCCACCAAGAAGGTGCCGTATGTCCAGATCGACGCCGGCGGGGACAACGGATCCGCCATCGAACTGCACGGCCGCGCCGACGACATCATCGCGCGGTCGGACGGGTCCACGCTGGGCTCGTTGTCGGCCAACGGATCGGTGCCGTTCTCGCGCATCGTCGAACTGAGCAAGCAGTCGGCCCAGACCGCAACCGATCAGAATCCGGCCGATCAGAACACCGGCGGCGCCGATTCCACGCAGAGCGGTCTGTCCGGACTGTTCGGTGGTTTCACGTTGAACAGCGTCACCGGCAACCAGTCGACCGGCACCATGTCGCTCGACGCGACGCTCACGGTCGCGATCTTCCCGATCCCGGTGAGCGTGGAGCTCAAGCCGACCGTCACCGGCGGCAAGATCGAGTTCCAGGTCGTCAAGGCCAGCGCGCTGGTGTTCGGCGTGCCGTCGGGATTCGCCCAGACCCTCGTCGACGGCGTGTCGAAGTCGCTGTTCCCGCCGCTGTTCAACCAGCTCGACTTCCAGCAGCTGTCGGTCACCTCCACCGGGGTCGATTTCCGGGTCACCGGCACCGACGTCCCGCTGAATCAGGACACCCTCGGGTCGACACCGGCGCAACAGAGCTCGACCAACGACGCGTGCACCATCCTGTGAGCCCGGATCCGCTGTGGCTCTTCGGCGATCAGCTCGGCCGTCACATCCACTCGTCGTCGCAGCACGCCGACCGCGAGGTCGTCCTCGTCGAGTCGTCGGCGGCCATCGCGCGCCGTGGCGGGCACCGACAGAAGGCGCACCTCGTCCTCTCCGGGATCCGGCATCTGGCGGCCGACCTCGGTGACCGCGCGCAGTTCTGGCAGGCGTCGGGGTATCGCGACGCGCTCGTCGAGCTCGGGCGGCCGGTCGTGGTGCACGAGCCGACGTCGCACGCCGCGTCGGCGTTCGTCGCCCGCCTCGCCGAGGAGGGGCTGGTCTCGGAGATTCTCCCCAACCCGTCGTTCGCGTTGTCGCGCAAGGAGTTCGGCGAGTGGGCCGGCGACGGGAAGAATTTCCGCATGGAGAACTTCTACCGCGACCAGCGGGTGCGGTTCGACATCCTCATGGACGGTGACAAGCCGTCGGGCGGCAGCTGGAACTACGACCACGACAATCGCGACTCACCCCCCAAGCGCGACACCCTCGGTGTCGACCCGCCGTGGTGGCCCACCGAGGACCAGATCGACGAGGAGGTCCGCGCCGATCTCGACGCCATGGTCGCCGACGGTGTCGCGTTCACCGGCGTCGACGGGCCACGCCTGTTCGCGGTCACCTCCGACGAGGCCGACGAGGCCCTGCGCACCTTCATCGACCAGCGTCTGGCGACGTTCGGTCGGTGGGAGGACGCCATGATGGACGCCGACTGGCCCATGTCGCACTCGCTGTTGTCGGTGCCGCTGAACCTGTCGCTGCTAGATCCGCTGGATGTTGTGCACGCGGCCGAGGCCGCGGTCCGGGACGGGTCGGTCGACATCTCCGCCGGTGAGGGGTTCATCCGGCAGATCATCGGGTGGCGCGAGTTCATCTGGCACCTCTACTGGCACTACGGGCCCGAGTACATGGAGAACAACGGCCTCGACGCCCACGTGCCGCTGCCGGACTGGTTCCGCGACCTCGACGCCGACGCGGTCACCGCGCGGTGCCTGTCGGAGGCGTTGCGCGGTGTGCGCGATCGCGGGTGGGTGCACCACATCCCGCGCCTGATGCTGCTGGGAAGCCATGCGCTGCAACGCGGATACGACCCGGCCGAGCTCTCCGAGTGGTTCCGCGCCAACTTCATCGACGGGTTCGACTGGGTGATGCCGGTCAACGTGATCGGGATGAGCCAACACGCCGACGGCGGGCTGATGGCGACGAAGCCCTACACCTCCGGTGGGGCCTACATCGACAAGATGTCCGACCATTGCAAGCCCTGTGCGTTCAACCCGAAAAAGCGTGTCGGCGACGACGCCTGCCCCTTCACCGCGGGCTACTGGGCGTTCACCCATCGTCACGAGGAGATGCTGCGCAAGAACAATCGCACGGCGCGGTCGGTGGCGACGATGAACCGTCTGAAAGACCTCGACGAGCTGCTCGAACAGGAGTCCGCGCGCGAGCATTTCTGAACCGATGACGAACCTGAGAATCTCTGCGAAGTCCACAGCGGCGGCTCAGTTCAGGGCGGTACGATGGGCGAACCGACCGATCGACCGATGTGAGGTGGCATCCACCATGCGAGGACGTACGAAGGCAGCGCACAGCCCGATCGCCCGCAATCCGTTGGCTTTGACGCTGGTCAGCTACGCCGGTGTCGTCTGGGCGGCGGTCGCCGTCTTCGCGGTGACGCTGTTCGCCTCGACCGCCATCGGCGACGGCCGATCCGCCTACACCTACCCCCTGCACCACTGGTTCATCGCCGGCGGCGCAGCGGCCGGTGTCATGGCAGTCCTCCTCGTCGGCGTGCACGTGCTGCTCACCGACGTCCGCCGTCGATCGGGCAGATGACCGCGTCGATCAGGCAGATGACCGCGTCGATCGGGTAGATGACGCCATCGATCGTGCACGTCCCCCGTTCCGCCCCATTCGGGTGACCGCACCCGTCGTCGGTGTGCCACGCTCGACGACATGACTTCTGCCTCGACCGGAACCATCACCCGACGACGCGTGGCCGCGATGGTCGACCACACCCTGCTCAAGCCCGAGGCATCACGCGACGACGCACTGGCCTGTGTCGCCGAGGCCGCCGATCTCGGGGTACTCGCGGTGTGCCTGTCACCGTCGATGCTGCCCATCGACACCGGGTCGCAGCGCACCTGTGTGGTGGCGGGATTCCCCTCGGGCAAACATCATTCGCTCGTCAAGGCGTCGGAGGCGCGACTCGCCATCGACACCGGCGCCGACGAGATCGACATGGTGATCGACGTCGGCGCAGCGGTCGCCGGGCTCTACGACGAGGTGTTCGCCGACGTGCTCACCGTCCGCGAGGCCATCGGACCCGACGCCGTGCTCAAGGTGATCATCGAGTCGGCGGCCCTGCTCGAGTTCGCCGGACCCGACGCGGTCACGGAGGTGTCGCGACGAGCGGCGCAGGGAGGTGCCTCGCTGGTGAAGACGTCGACCGGCTTCCACCCCAGCGGCGGCGCGAGCGTGGCGGCCGTCGAGCTGATGCGGGCCGCGGTACCGGCATCGGTCGGCATCAAGGCCTCGGGCGGCATCCGCACCGCGGAGTTCGCCGCCGAGCTCATCGCCGCCGGCGCCACCCGCCTCGGCCTGTCGGGATCACGCGCGGTACTCGACGGCTTCGCCGACGCCTGACCGGTCAGGGGGTGTACGCGACGCGGTCGCGGGTCGCGGTGAGCAGTTCGGTGAGCAGGTCGTTGTAGCGGTCGTGTTCCTCGATGTTGCTCATGTGCCCGGTGTGGTCGAGCACCAGGTACTCCTGCAGATGCCCGGCGGCCTTGAGCGTGGACGCGATGGCGTCGGAGTGCTTGCGCGGGGTGAGGCGGTCGTCGGTGCCCACGACCACCGCGGTCGGCACCGTGAGGTTGATGACGCCCTGCCAGACGTCGAGGTCGAGCAGCGCCGAACCCCAGCGCGCACGCGCACGGGCCGGGCACTCGCTGATCATGTGGTCGCAGAACTCGACGTGCGAGAGCTTCGCCTGGGTGTTGAGCGCGATGTACTGCGCGACCTTGGGTGAGGCAGTGGTGTGCGGCAGCGGCGCGGGCGTGGTGGCGACGAGCCGGCCGACGGCGTGCTCGAACGGGCGCGTGAACCGCGGCAGGCCTTCGGGCACCACCGCGAGGTTCTGCACCACCTCGACCGCGGCGGTGGAGGTCAGCACCACGACGCGCGCGAAACGGTCGACGCTCGCCGGGTGGTGTTTCGCCCACGCCAGCACCGACATCCCGCCCATGCTGTGCCCGGCGATCAGCGCACGACGCCCGTCGGGGACCACCGCGCGCAGCACCGCTTCGAGGTCCGACCCGAGCAACGCGGTGCTGAGCTTGGTGCGACCGAGCGGGGTCTTGCCGTGGCCGCGTTGGTCGTAGACCACCACGCGGTGGTCGGCGGCGAAGGCGTTGATCTGGGCGTACCAGTGCCGCGTGTTGCAGGTCCATCCGTGGGCCATCACGAGCAGGTCGCCGTCGGGCGGACCGTAGGCGAGCACGTTGATCGGGTTACCGTCGGAGGCGCGGACGTCGATGCGCTCGGGCGTCATGGCCGGTTCGGCGAGCAGCGCGTCGGGGCCGTCGTCGATCGGCGCGGGCCCGGTCAGGGCGGTGCGCACCAGAGCGCCCAGGATGGTCCCCACCGCGAGCCCGGCCCCACCGACCGCGACACCGCCGGCGATGGCGGACCCGGTGAGCACTCGATGCGATCGGGCCACCTCGCGTATCGGCCGATGCGTCCTCGTCATGTGTGTGAACCTCTCCGATGCGTGCCCGAACGGCCATCGGTCGGGCTGGGGGTGGCGCTCAGGCGGACCCGCTGAGCGGATCGGTGTCCAGACCGCGGTCGTTGTCGAAGATCTCCGAGGCCTCGCCGAGTGCCTGCGAGATCTTCACGTCGAGTGAGCGCCGGAACGCGGACTCCACGATCTCGTGGGCCATCGGGCGGACCGCACCGATCAGATGGGCGACCTTGGCGACGTCGGTCTCCTCCATGTCGAGCAGGCGGCCGTCGTCGCCGAAGTACTTGTCGGTGATGATCGCGACGAAGTTGTCGGCGATGTCGTCGATGTCGTTCTGGACGCGTTCCCACTTGCGGAGCAACGACTCCAGGTCGATGCCGGCCTTCACCAGCACCTCGGCACCCTCGAGCAGCTCGGGGCTCTTGATCGCGTACTGCGCCCCCTCCTTGGCGAGCAGACCCAGCTTCTGACTCATCGCGATCGTGCGTTCGTCGGCACCGAGTGTCCGGCGCAGTTCGGTCAGCGTGATGGTGGCCGCGCGTTTGAAGGTGCGCCACCGGCCCGACTTCGGGGTGCCGTGGAGCACGTGCTCCACCTTCATCCCGTAGTGCGCCGCCTGCAGCAGCTCGCTGATCGTCGCGAAGGTGTAGCCGCGTTCGAGCAGTCGCGAGATCAGGTTCAACCGGACGAGGTGCTCCTGCGAGTACCACCCTGTGCGCCCCTTGATCTTCGGCGACGGCAACAACCCGCGATCCTGGTAGACCCGGATGTTGCGCACGCTGACACCCGACACCTCGGCGAGCTCGTTGATCCGGTATTCAGCCACGCGGCGAGTCTATCCGCGCAGTGTTCCCGTACCTCGTCGGTCGTGCTAGATGATCGCGCCGCGGCGCAGCAGGTACTTCCCGGGTCCGCCGATGAGACCGCACTCGTCGAGGAACGACACCGTCTTGGCGCATCCGTTGCGCTTTCGGTCGTTGTAGTAGGTGTTGGTGCGGGCGGCCTTCTTCGCGGCCTTCTTGTCGAGGCCTGCAGCCTCGTAGACCTTCGGGTTCACGAGGCAGAACACCACCATGTAGACGGTGATCGCGAGCATGAGGCGCGTCAGGTGGCGGCGGATCGGGCTCATGTCGGCCGCGATGCGCACCGTCTCCTCGCGGGCGAAGCGGATGTGGCGGGCCTCTTCGAGCACGTGGATCTTGCTGACGGTGCGGGTGACCGGCTGCACGCGCGGGTCCTTCATGAAGTCCCGCTGCATCATGTCGAGGATCTCCTCGGCGGCCAGGGTCCCACCGAAGGCCAGCGATCCCGACGCCAGCGCCTTGAACGGGCGCGACAGGAAGTTGATCCACTTCGGGCGCTCGTAGTTCGGGATGCCGAAGTGCTCGGCGGCCTTGGCGAACATCGTCGAGTGCCGGCACTCGTCGGCGATCTCGGTGAGCGCGAACTGGAAGTGCGGCGACGCCGGATCCTGCTTGTAGGCGTCGCGGATGAGCATCTGCATGAGGATGATCTCGAACCAGATTCCGGTCGCGCTGATGCTCGCGGCCTCGTGCTCGGTGAGCGTGATGCGCTGGGCCTCGGTCATCTGATCCCACATCTCGGTGCCGTAGAGGCTGCACCACTCGGGGGTCATGCCGTAGAAGCTCTCGTGGTCGATCGGGGCGTCCCAGTCGACCTCGATCAGCGGGTCGTAGGACTTCCGCGCCGACGAGGCCAAGAGTCTCCGCGCGGTGTCCTGGCGGTCCTGCACGCGATCGAATCGGGTGAGGGGCTCGGCTGCGATGGTCATCGTGGGCTCCTGTCGAAGGCGGTTCTGCCCTCGGTTGACGACAAAGTCCTTGTCAATCAACGATGCGATATGACACCTACCGTTGTCAAGGTATTGAGACAACGAATATTGTCACGCCACGCGATGGCACCAACGGGCGCCGGACGGGATCAGACCTTGCGGAACCAGCGCTTGTTCTGGATCGCGTCGACGCGGGGCCGGACGTCGACGAGGTAGACCAGCACCGCGACGATGCCGATGATGCCGAACAGACCCAGCAGCCCGAAGAACCAGATGAACAGGCTCGCGAGCACCAGGATGCCGACCCAGATCACCTTCGACTGCCGATCGACGGCCGGGAAGGCGTCGGGACGCTGGATCGCGGCGTGGACGAGTGCGACGATCGCGGCGGCTCCGCCGACGATCGTGAGGATCAGGACGATGAGGCTCTGTCCGTAGGCGAGGATGCTCATGGCCCCGATCCTATCCGGGCATCACCGACACCGGTCGCGGCCCGCGAACGCACGGACGCCCCCGACGAACCGTGGTCCGTCGGGGGCGTCCGGGTCTGGCGGTGGAGGGCCTTACTTCGAGGCGGCCTTCTTGGCGGGAGCCTTCTTCGCGGGGGCCTTCTTGGCCGGGGCCTTCTTCGCGGGGGCCTTCTTGGCCGGGGCCTTCTTGGCGGCGGGCTTCGCGGCCGGCTCCTTCAGCTCCTCGAGGACCTTGGCGGGCGAGTCCTTGCGGCCACGCGCCTTGGCCTCGACGGTGCCGGCGGCACCGGCGGCCTTGCCCGAGGCGAGGTTGGCGAGCTTCGCGGCGCGCTCACCCACGGCCCGGGTCTGCGAGGAGATGGTGCCCAGGGCGTCCTCGGTCAGGTCGACGGCGTCGTTGTAGACCTTCTCGGCCTTCGAGACGTTCTCCTGGAACTCGGGCTGGGTGCGCAGACGCTCGACGGTCTCCTCGCCGCGCTCGGCGAGCGAGTTGTAGATGCCGGTCGCGACCTCGATGTAGGCCTCGGCGACCTTGCGGAGCTCTTCGGGGGTGAAACGGGTGCGCAGGTCGTCGATACCGGCAGGCACCTCCTCGGGGAGTGCGTTGATGCGCTCGCGGGTCTCGGTGAGGCGCTCGCGGGTCTCCTCGATGCGCGCCTGGGCGGTCTCGGTGGCGGCCTCGGTGCGCTCACGGAGCTGGGTGAGGACCTCGTTCACCTGCTGGAGGGCAAGGTCGCCCACGCCGACCGCGGCGTAGATCGGGGTCGAGAAAAGCTTGTCGTTCTTGCTCATTGGTGTCTCCTTCATGGGTGATGCGATGGTGAACCGACGCGACTGTCGAGCAACTGGGACTACGGAGCGGCTGGGACGCCGTTCTCCTTGCGGAACGACTCGTAGATCTCGAGCAACATCTGTTTCTGTCGCTCGCTGATCTGTGAGTCGGCCAGCAGCGCGTCGCGTACCGGGCTGGCCGCACGTTCTTCGAGAATGCCTGCGCGGACGTACAGCACTTCCGCCGACACACGCAGACCTTTCGCGATCTGCGCCAACACATCTGCCGACGGTTTGCGCAGTCCTCGTTCGATCTGGCTCAGATACGGATTGCTGACTCCGGCCCGTTCGGCCAACTGCCGAACCGAGACTTCCGCAGCAACCCGCTGAGACCTGATGAACGCACCGATGTCCTGTGCGGCGTTCACAACGTTCTCGACTGCTCGAGTCGCTGCGTCCTCGGCATCCACGAGAGGCGTTGTGTTCTCCGGTGGATCGACCGATTCAGAGTTCATCGGTACCTCCTTGAGTCTCCGTAAACCAGTATTCGCACCGAGTGCTAGCAAATGCAAGCACTCAGCTAATTTTTGGCCCCGATAGTGGCCGATACCACACGGAGAGAGGGTGTGCCGGGGGCGTCAGCCGAAGAGCAGCACCGAGATCGAGTAGATCGCGAGGCCGGCGAGCGAGCCGACGACAGTGCCGTTGATGCGGATGAACTGCAGATCGCGACCCACCTGGAGCTCGATCTTGCGGCTGGTTTCCTCGGCGTCCCACCCGCGCACGGTCTCGGTGATCACCGAGACGATCTCGGTCGCGTAATTGGCCGCGACGTGGCGTGCGACCCGCACGGTCCAGAAGTTCATCTTGGCCTGCAACGCCTCGTCGTTGCTGACGCGCGTGGCGACCTTGATGACCGCGTCGGCGAGCGTCGCGCGCAACGTGCTGTCGGGATCGTCGAGCGCCTGTTCGAGAACGGCTTTCGCGGCCTTCCACGCCGACGACGCCGCACCGGCCACCTCGTCGCGACCAATGAACTCGGCCTTGATCTCCTCGAGCCGCTCGATGGTGGCCTTGTCGTGCTGCAGATCCTGGGCGAAGTTCTCCAGGAACTGGTTCATCGCCCGCCGCACCTCGTGGTCGGGATCGGAGCGGACCTTGTTGGTGAAGTCGACGAGTTCGCGGTGGATCCGTTCACCGACAACGGCGTTGAGGAACTTCGGCGCCCAGGCGGGGCCGTCCTTGTCGATCACCCGATCGATGAGGCCCTGGCTGTCGAGCGCCCAGTCGTGCGCGCGGTCGCACAGCATCGCGATGATCGGCGCGAGCCTGTTCTCCTCGATCAGCTGCTCGAGCACGCGACCGGCGGGCGGTCCCCACTGCGGTTCGGCCATCCACCGCATCCCCGCGACGATGAACTGTTCGACGTCCTCGTCGGCCAGCATCTCCCCCGCCAGTCCGATGGCGCGTGACGCCTCCTCGCTGATGCGATCGGAGTTGCGCGGATCGGCCAGCCATCGCGAGACCCGCTGCGGCAGATGGATCTTCTCGACCTGTCCCTCGATCACCGAGGGCGTCATGAAGTTCTGCTCGACGAATCCGCCGAGCTGGTCGCCGATCTGGTCCTTCTTGCGGCGGATCAGGGCGGTGTGTGGGATGGGCAGGCCCAGTGGCTGGCGGAACAGTGCGGTGACGGCGAACCAGTCGGCGAGCGCGCCCACCATGCCCGCCTCCGAGGCCGCGCGCACGTAGGCGACCCAGCCGGCGGCGTCGGCGCCGTCGCGGCTCTCGATCCAGCGGGTCAGCAGGTACACACCGGCGGCGAAGACCAGCAGCCCGGTCGCGACCACTTTCATCTTGCGCAGGGCGCGCTTGCGGTCGGCGTCGGCGGCGTCGAAGCCGGACATACCGGTGGGGGCGGCGCTGGGGGCAGGCGCGGGATCGGTGCGCTGCGCCGTCGACATCGAATTCACCTGACCAGTCTTACCCGATTCCGACTCCCGCGCCCGCGCCGGACGAGCTGCGGTGATCCGGCGCCCACCGGCGGGGATACTGTGGGCGTATGCCCGCTCGCCAGACCACCGCCGCGGCGGCCCGTGCCGCCGTCGTGGCCGCCGCGAACGCGACGAAAGGGCTCGAGGCCGCGCTGCGGGGCGCCGCCGACGACATCCCCGACGGCAAGCCCGACGGTCGCAAGCAGCGGTGGCAGCAGCACAAGGAGGAGCGGCGCGCCGAGCTCGTCGACGGCACCCTCACCGCAGTGCGCGCCCTCGGCGCCGACATCGGCAAGTACGAGATCGCCTCGCACATCGGCGTCTCGAAGACCGTCCTCTACCGGTACTTCACCGACAAGAACGATCTGAACACCGCCGCGATGGTGCGGTTCATCGAGGTGACCCTGCTGCCGCGGCTCACCGAGGCGCTGATCGACGACGTCGACGAGTTCACGATGACGCGCGCGGTGATCTCCATCTACGTGCAGACCATCGCCGACGAGACCCAGATCTACACCTTCGTGACCAGCTCGAAGTTCTCCAGCCCCACGGTTCTCGCCGATTCGGAGAAGCTGATCGCGCAGGTCGTCGCGTTCGCGATGAACGAGCGGCTCAGCCACCGAGGTCTCGACACCTCCGGCTTCGAAACCTGGGCGTACGCCCTCGTCGGCGGCGTGCAGCTCGCCACCCACTGGTGGATGGTCGAGCGCACCCTGAGCCAGGAACAGCTCATCGACCACCTCACGATGCTGGTGTGGACATCGTTCGTCGGCATCGCCGAGGTCGGCGGGTCGGCGGCGGTGTTCAACTCCCGGGAGCACCCGCTGCCGGAGTTCGGCGTCGCACCGTCGACGACCGCGACCTGACTCCCTACAGTGACGCCATGAGCGATCACGAACCCGCAGACGGCCATGATGACGACGCGGGTGGCTACACCGGTCCGGCGACGATCACCGTGGGCGGACGGCGCCCGGTGGAGACGAACGTCCAACTGATCGGCCACTTCGATCCCATCGCCGGTCGCTACCAGTGGCAGGGACGGATCCGCGGACTGGCGGCGGTGTCGGATCCTGCCGATCCGCCGGTCGCCGAGGGCACCGAGGTACGCATCAGCACGCCGCACGGCGCCGGCGAGGGCACGCTCTCGGCGGAGGACGCCTTCGGCGGGCACGTGGTGCGCGGGGTGAGCGCGCCACCGTTCGCGCAGCTCCCCGACGACGTCGACCGGTGACGCCGCCGGTCGCACTGGTGACCGGCGCGAGCCGCGGCGTGGGTCGTGGTGTCGCGCGGGCTCTCGGCGAGGCGGGGTGGACGGTGTGTCTCACCGCCCGCGGCGGTGTCGGACCCGACGACCGGCTCGGTCGTGTGGCCGCCGAGATCACCGCGGCCGGCGGGACGGCACAGGCGATCAGCTGCGACCACACCGACGACGACGCGGTGGCAGAACTGTTCGAGCGCATCGACGGTGACCACGGGCGTCTCGACCTGTTGATCAACAACGTCTGGGCGGCGCCGCGTGGCTTCGGCGGTTTCTCCGAGAAGTTCTTCGAACGCCCGATCTCCGACTGGGACACCCTGATCGGGGTCGGACTCCGTGCGCACTATGTCGCCTCGGTGCACGCGGCGCGGCGCATGGTCGACGCCGGTTCGGGTCTCATCGCGAGTATCTCGTCGTTCGGGTCGCGCGGGCACCTGCACTCGGTGCTCTACGGGATGAGCAAGACCGGTCTGGACAAGATGACCTCCGACATGGCGCACGAGTTGACCGGGACCGGCGTCAGCGCGGTGAGCCTGTGGCCGGGACTGGTCCGCACCGAGCTGCTGATGTCGTTGGGTGTCAACGACTTCGCCGGGTTCTCTCTCGAGCGCGCCGAGGACCCCACGTTCGTCGGCCGTGTCGTCGACGCCCTCGCCCGCGACCCCGACCTGTCGGCGCGCAGTGGTGCGACGCTGGTGACCGCCGAGCTCGGCCGCGAGTACGGGCTGGCCAACGACGACGGCGTCGTACCCGACTCGCACCGTGCGGCATTCGGCGGTGGCGGACTGTTCGGGCCGGTAGGTTGACCCCGTGTCCCCTTCTGACGAGTCCGGCTCGGGCCATCCCGCCATCGCCTCGGCGCCCACCCTCCTGCGCGCCCGCGCGCAGGGACCGCTGAGCGGCATCGACCAGCGCTCGACGCCGGGGTTCGACGGCGACAAATCCGCGGGCAAGGCGGCGCTGAAAGCCCGTGGCGCGCTTCTCGCCGGGCTGCAGGAGCGGCTCTACGCGCACGGACGCAGCGGCGACCCGCGATCGATCCTGTTGGTGCTTCAGGGGATGGACACCGCGGGCAAGGGCGGCATCGTCAAACACGTCATGGGCATGGTCGACCCGCAGGGGGTGTCGCACGCGTCGTTCGGCAAGCCCACCGATGAGGAACTCGCCCACGATTTCCTCTGGCGGATCCGCGCCAAACTGCCTGCGGCGGGCCGGATCGGCGTGTTCGACCGCTCGCACTACGAGGACGTGCTGGCCGTCCGTGTGCACGATCTCGTCCCGGAATCCGAGTGGTCCACCCGCTACGCGATCATCAACGACTTCGAGGCCGACCTCGTCGCGGCCGGCACCACCGTCGTCAAGGTGATGCTGCACATCTCGACCGACGCCCAGCGCGAGCGGCTGGCCGAGCGCCTCGACCGGCCCGACAAGTACTGGAAGTACAACCCCGGCGACATCGACGAACGCCAGTACTGGCCGGCGTACCAGGAGGCGTATCAGGTGGTGTTCGACGAGACCGATGTCGACACCGCGCCCTGGCACATCGTGCCCGCCGACCGTAAATGGTATGCGCGCCTTGCTGTCACGGAGCTGATGATCGAGGCCCTCGAGCGCCTCGACCTCGAGTGGCCCGCCCCCGATTTCGACGTCGAGCACGAGAAGAAGCGGCTCGCGCAGACCTGAGCGCCCGCACCACCCGGACCGACCACCTGCGGACCGACGATCACCGGACCGAGCAGCAGCCCGGTGGTGATCGCCACGAGGTGCCCGAGCGTCGTCACCGAGGGGTCGACGACGAGGGTGACCCCCGCCAGCGCCACGACGGTCGTCGCGAACGCCCGTCGCCACTGCGGTTCGACGAACTGCGCCGCGCCGCCGACGAACGCGAAGATCGCGTAGCTGACCCCGATGTCGCGCATCGACATCTGCGACGAGGACGTCGCGCCGACCGCGATCGCCACCCACAGCGCGCCCTGACTCACGCCGGTGCCGACGATGTGTCCGGCGAGACCCAGTGCGGCCCAGCGTCGGACGCCCAGTCGGCGTTCCATCGCGATCACGACGACCGCGAACATCACGGCGTAGGGCAGCCAGTAGGCGCCGTCGAGCCACGTCAGGCTGGAGAGGAGCACCGCGACCGGATCGGACACCAGGTGGGAGATGTCGGTCGACGACGCGGCCAGCCACGCCGCGACCCGCTCCGGGGCGGCGGTCCGCTGCAGCACCGTGGTCACCAGCAGCAACGCCAGCCAGGTCACCGACACCAGCGCCGAGCGCAGGATGTCGACCATCCGTCGCATCATCATGTCGTCCACCCTGGCCGCGACACCGTCGTCGAGCCTGGACGCACCCTGTGAGTCGGCTGCAAGCAGGGCATCGGTAGCAGTTCGTCCCGCTCAGCGGGACGAACTGCTACGCCTGTGCGGTTGCGGGGTAGCGGTAGAAGCCGCGTCCGGACTTCTGGCCGAGGCGGCCGGCGTCGACCATGCTCAGCAGCAGCGGTGGCGGCGCGTAGAGCGGTTCGGCGTACTCGGCGAAGAGGGTGTCGGCGATGGCCTTCACGGTGTCGAGGCCCACGAGGTCGGCCAGTTTGATCGGGCCCATCGGGTGCGCGCAGCCGAGCATCATCGCCCGGTCCACGTCCTCGGCCGTCACGAGCCCGTTCTCCACCATGCGGATCGCCGAGAGGAGGTACGGGACGAGCAGCGCGTTGACCACGAAGCCGGAGCGGTCCTCGGAACGGATGACCTGCTTGCCCAACACATCCGAGGCGAACAGCTCGGCTCGCGCTGCGATCACGTCGGCCGTGCTCGAGGTGGTGACGAGCTCCACCAGCGGCAGCACCGACACGGGGTGGAAGAAGTGCAGGCCGATCACACGGTGGCCGTCGGTGGTCGCCGCGCCCAGTCGTGTGATGGGGATCGACGAGGTCGTCGAGGCGAGCACGGCGTCGGGGTCGGTGACGATCGCGTCGAGCGCGGTGAACAGCGCCGACTTCACCGACTCGTCCTCCACGACGGCCTCGCACACCATCTGACGATCGGCGAACTCGTCGAGATCGGTGGTGAATCGCAGCCGGCCGCAGGCCTGTTCGCGCTCGCGTTCGGTCAGCGCACCGCTGCTCACGCCGCGGTCGAGGGATTCGAGGATGCGCGTGCGACCGCCGACGACGCGGTCGCGGGTGGTGTCGTGCACGAGGACGTCGGTGCCGGCGCGGGCGCACACCTCGGCGATACCGGCCCCCATCTGACCCGAACCGATGACACCGATCCGCGACACTGGCTCACTCACCGTGACTCCTGTGGTTGACCCGCGCAACACGAGAATTGGCGAGATGGGGGTAACTCTGCTCGGGGACGGTTGAACTTGATCACCAGAAAGACAGACGGCCCGCAGCTGACGCTGCGGGCCGCCTGACTGGTCGCGAGAAGTTCCGGAGTGGCGGGCTAGCTCAGTGGAACTGGCCCTCTTCGGTGGAGCCCTTCAGCGCAGCGGTCGACGTGTTGGGGTCGACGGTGGTGGCGATGCGGTCGAAGTAACCGGCACCGACCTCACGCTGGTGCTTGGTGGCGGTGTAACCGCGCTCCTCGGCGGCGAACTCGCGCTCCTGCAGCTCGACGTAGGCGGTCATCTGGTTGCGGGCGTAGCCGTGGGCCAGATCGAACATCGAGTAGTTGAGGGCGTGGAAGCCGGCCAGGGTGATGAACTGGAACTTGAAGCCCATGGCGCCGAGCTCGTTCTGGAACTTGGCGATGGTCTCGTCGTCGAGGTGCTGCTTCCAGTTGAACGACGGGCTGCAGTTGTAGGCCAGCAGCTGGTCGGGGAAGTCGGCCTTGACGGCCTCGGCGAACTTCTTCGCGAGCTCCAGGTCGGGCTTGCCGGTCTCCATCCAGATGAGGTCGGAGTACGGGGCGTAGGCCTTCGCACGGGCGATGCAGGGCTCGATGCCCTTCTTCACGCCGTAGAAGCCCTCGGCCGTGCGGCTGCCGTCGAGGAACGGCTTGTCACGGTCGTCCACATCGGAGGTGATGAGGGTGGCGGCCTCGGCGTCGGTACGCGCGATGACGACGGTCGGGGTGTCGGAGACGTCGGCCGCGAGGCGCGCCGAGGTCAGCGTGCGGATGTGCTGCTGGGTGGGGATGAGCACCTTGCCACCGAGGTGGCCGCACTTCTTCTCCGAGGCGAGCTGATCCTCCCAGTGGGTGCCGGCGGCACCCGCGGCGATCATGGCCTTCTGCAGCTCGTAGACGTTGAGCGCGCCACCGAAGCCGGCCTCACCGTCGGCGACGATCGGGACGACCCAGTTGTCGACGGCGTTGTCGCCCTCGACCTTGGCGATCTCGTCGGCGCGCAGCATCGCGTTGTTGATGCGGCGGACCACCGACGGCACCGAGTTGGCCGGGTAGAGCGACTGGTCGGGGTAGGTGTGGCCCGACAGGTTCGCGTCACCGGCGACCTGCCAACCCGAGAGGTAGATGGCCTTGAGGCCGGCGCGCACCTGCTGCACGGCCATGTTGCCGGTGAGTGCACCGAGCGCGTTGATGTACTCGTCGCCGTTGACGCCGTTCACGCCGTCCCAGAGGATCTCGGCGCCACGCTTGGCGAGGGTGTTCTGCTCGACGACCGAGCCCTGGAGCTCGGAAACCTGCTCGGCGGTGTACTCGCGGGTGATGCCCTTCCAGCGGGGATTGGTGTCCCAATCCTGCTGGATCTCCGCGGTGGTCCTCGGCTTTCCGGTGTTGCTCATGCCCACTTCACTTTCATCGACTTCGTCTACTTGGTCTTGTCCGGTGGCGCCGTGCGCCGTTCGGGGGCACCGGGACTGTGTGAGTACCCGGCGATTCGTGCAGCTCTGCGCCGATCGGATTCGCAACCGGTGAGCCGCCCGAGGGCGCCGCCTGCACCGAGGGTGCCACACACCAAACGTGCTGGTCCACACCTTGGATGTGCCAATCTGAGCCACAACAGGTGACAGATTTGCAAACTCTGCGAAGATGGATCTGCGAAGTCCGCCGGGCGCCCGGGGCAAAAAGTACGCCCGTACTGCGTTTTTGTCGCACGACCGGTCCGATCGACACGGCGGGCTGCGCACGCCGCCGTCGGCGGTCGTCGCCGCGACGAGAGGAAGGTGGTGACCATGATCACATCCACTGCCGGCCGCGATCCGGACCGGAGCGGCGACACCGACCGCGGGGGCAAGACCTTCGTGGGGTCCCGACTACGCGCGCTGCGGTCGCAACGCGGACTGTCGCAGGTGGCGCTCGCCGGGACACTGTCGATCTCGCCGTCGTATCTGAACCAGATCGAGCACGACGTCCGCCCGCTGACCGACTCGGTGCTGGCCCGCATCACCGAGGTGTTCGGCGTCGACGCGGAGTTCTTCAGCTCGCAGGACAACGTGCGGCTGATCGCCGAGATGCGTGAGGTGCTCGGCGACCCCGATCTCGATGCCGACACCGACACCGCCGACGTCGCGGAGATGGTGCGATCGCATCCCGATCTCGCCCGCGCGATGGTGAACCTGCACCGGCGCTACCGGATCGCCACCGATCAACTCGCCGCCGCCACCGACGACCGCGTCGACGGCAGCATGCGCGGGTCGATCACCGCACCCCACGAGGAGGTGCGCGACTACTTCTACCAACGCCACAACTACCTGCACGAGCTCGATGTCGCGGCCGAGGACATGGCCACCCGGATGCGCATGCACTCCGGCGACGTCCGCCGCGAGATCCACAACCGCCTCGAGACGGTGCACGGCGTCGAGATCGTCCGGCGGGTCGACATGGGCGACACCCTCATGCACCGCCTCGACCCCCGCACCCGACGGCTCGAGATCTCCCGCCACCTCTCCGGTGGCCAGCGCACGTTCAAGCTCGCCGCCGAACTGGCCTACCTCGAGTACGGCGACCTGCTCGACAAGCTGGCCGACGAGGGCAACTTCACCAACGACGAGGCCCGCAGCCTCGCCCGACTGGGGCTGGCCAACTACTTCGCGGCCGCCGCTGTGCTCCCCTACTCCCAGTTCCACGGCGCAGCAGAGGATTTCCGCTACGACATCGAGCGACTGTCGGCGTTCTACCAGGTGTCCTACGAGACGATCTGTCACCGGCTGTCGACGCTGCAGCGGCCGAACCTGCGCGGCATCCCGTTCTCGTTCGTGCGGGTCGACCGCGCGGGCAACATGTCCAAACGGCAGTCGGCGACGGGTTTCCACTTCTCCTCCAGCGGAGGCACGTGCCCGCTGTGGAACGTCTACGAGACCTTCGCCTCCCCCGGCAAGATCCTCACGCAGATCGCCCAGATGCCCGACGGCCGCACCTACCTCTGGGTTGCCCGCACGGTGGAGCGACGCGCCGCGCGCTACGGCCAGCCCGGCAAGACCTTCGCCATCGGACTGGGATGCGAACTGCGCCATGCGGGTCGGCTCGTGTACTCCGACGGGCTCGAGATCGGTCCGCAGGCCCAGGTGACACCGATCGGCGCGGGCTGTCGGGTGTGCGAACGCGTGAACTGCGCACAGCGCGCATTCCCGGCACTCGGCGCGACCCTGCAGATCGACGAGCACCGCAGCACCATCTCGCCCTATCTCATCGACTGACCCTCTAACCTCGGACGCGTGACCCAACCTCGCGTGGCCCCGGGCAATCTCCGTCAACTCGGTCCGTTCAACTGGGTGTTCTGCCGCGCCGCGGCGCGCACCCAGGGGGTGAGCGACATGCACATCTTCTCCACCCTCGGCCGCACCGGCGGACTGTTCCGGGGATGGCTGCACTACTCCGGTCGCCTCATGCCGTTCGGGCCGCTGTCGCGCAAGGAGACCGAGATGGTCATCATCCGCACCGCCCACCTCCGGCAGTGCGCCTACGAACTCGACCACCATCTGCGCATGGGCAAGCGTGCCGGCATCGACCGCGCGCTGGCCGAACGGATCATGGAGGGTCCCGACGCGGGCTTCGGCGAACGCGAACGCGCGATCCTCACCGCCGTCGACGAACTGGTGGGCGACCGCGACATCTCCGACCACAACTGGGACGCGCTGCGGGGACACCTCACGCCGAAACAGCAGATCGGCCTGGTCATGCTGGTCAACCAGTACGACTCGTTGGCCACCACGATCGGGACCCTGCGCATCGAGCGCGACCGATGACACCTCGGCCGATCGGTTCGGCCGCCGACCGGGTCCGCGCGCTGCTGACGGTGCCCGTGCGCGACGAGTCCTCGGGCTACCTCGACGTGCTGCCCCCACCCGAGACGGCCCAGTCGCTGAGCCTGCGGATGATGCAGAACCCGGTGTTCGCCGAGGTGTACGAACGCGCGTGGCGACCGGTGTTCACGCGTCTGTTCAGCCTGGGCGGCACCTCCACCGCCGCCTTCGACAAGCAGCTCACCGCACGGCTGAGCCGTCCCGGTGACCGGATGATCCTCGACGTGGCCTGCGGCCCGGGCAACTACACGCGGCGTTTCGGCACCGGCCTCGACCGCGCGGGCCTCGCCGTCGGGCTCGACTTCTCGGCCCCGATGCTCGGTCGTGCCGTACTCGACAACACCGGTCCGCAGGTGGCGTACGTCCGTGGTGACGCCCACGCACTGCCGTTCTTCGACAACACCTTCGACACCGTCGCCTGCCTCGCCGCGCTCTACCTGATCACCGACCCGATGGCCGTGATCGACGAGCTCGCGCGGGTGGTCGCGCCCGGCGGCGAGGTCGTCGTGTTCACGACCGTGCGGACGCGTCTGACCTCGGTCCCCGGGACCGGCCTGCTCAACCGCGCGACCGGGTTCCGCATCTTCGACCGCGACGAGATCACCGACCGCCTCGCCGCGGCGGGCCTCACCGACATCGAGCAGACGATCACCGGCCAGGGCCAGTTCGTGACCGCCCGCAAGCCATCTGACATGTGAACGTGTCAACAATCGATGTGACGATTCGGCCATGAGCCGACCTGTCCTGCGTTAGCGTGTCCCCGTGCCGGGGAGGGCACTGATGCGGGAGGGGCAGCCACATGTACGCACACACACCCACGACGACCGCGTTCGCGCGGCCCGACGCACGTCCGCTGGCCGCGATCGGCTTCGCGGTGCGAGAACTGTTGCGCGGCCGCAACGGTGCCACCGGGATCGACGCCGACATCAAGCACCTGGGTGTCCGCATCTCCTGCGCCGCGATGACGTTGGTCGGTTCGCGTCGCACGCCTGCCCCCGCCCACACCCCGGGTCACCTCGAGTCCGCTATCGCGGCCGCGGCGATGGCCGCCGTCGCCGATGCCGAGGAGTTCGAGCCCGCGGTCGCCGACGACGACATCGCGCAGACGATCGCCTCCGCGGTCGCCATGTGGACGCGTGACGGCATCGACCTGTCGGCGATCCTGTCGGTCGTCGGCAGCGCCTTCGACACCGTCGTGCGCGCCGTGACCGAGCCGGACGGCGCCCCCTCCCCGGACGCAGCCTCCGACGACGGTGTCGACCGCGCGCAGACGCTTCGTGCCCTGTCGCTGCTCATCGACATCCGCGGACGCGTGATCTCCATCGTGACCAGGGCGTTCGTCGCCGAGGCCGACCACGAACTCACGCCGCCCACCGACTCGCCGCGCGAATCGTTCGTCACCGAGGTGCTGGCCGGGCGGATGCACGTCCACCAGTCCGCGGAGTTCGGTGTCGCGCCCGCCGAGCGCTACCAGGTGCTGGCCCTCGTCGCCGACGCCGATGCCCCCACGTGGCGACGCCTGCGCACGGTGGTCGCCGACGTCCTCGGTGATCGGGCACTGTGCCTACTCGGGGCGCGCGGCGGCACGGTGATCGTCCCGCTGTACCGACCCGACGACGCCGTCGACACCGACACGGTCGAGGCGCTGCGCGGGGCGATGGGCGCCGACGTGACGTGCACGTCGGTCGTCGGTGGCCCCACCGAGGTCCCGCGCCTCGCGGCCGAGGCCGACGAACTGCTCGAACTCGCGCGCGCGATCGGCAAGCCCCCGGGCTTGTACGGCCTCGCCGATCTCGTCATCGAGTACCAGGTCACCCGCCCCGGGCCCGCCCGCGACCGGCTCGCGGCGATGATCCGCCCGCTGGAGGACAACGCGCAGCTGCTCGAGACGTTGCGGATCCACATGTCCTGCGGACTGAACCGACGCGAGACGGCGCGACGTCTGTCGATCCACCCGAACACCGTCGACAACCGCATGACGAAGGTGTCCGAGGCCATCGGGCTCGACCTCAGCCGTCCGCGTTCCATCGCCCAGACCCAGTCGGCGATCCTGGCCTTCGACGCGGCGGGCGCGGCGCACTGACCTCCCGGGTTCCTGCGTCGCGCGGACGTACCGTCTGAGTCATGGCGATATCCGTGGTGATACCCGCCCTCGACGAAGAGCGCACGATCGCGCACTGCATCGGCTGCGTCCTCGATCAGGGGCCGGCGGTCGGCGAGATCATCGTGGTCGACAACAACAGCACCGACGCGACCGCGCAGATCGTCACCGAGATGGCGCGCGACCATCCGGCCATCCGGCTGCTGGCCGAACCGGTGCCGGGTCTGTCGCACGCGCGATACGCGGGCTTCAACGCCGCGACCGGGGACGTCATCGCGGGCATCGACGCCGACACCCGCGTGTCGCCGGGCTGGGCCGATGCGATCGAGACGATGTTCGCACGACACCCCGAGGTCGGCGCGGGTACCGGCCCCGCGGTGATCTACGACCTGCCACACCAGGGCTGGTACCGCAAACGCGCCCGTGACCACGACGACCGCGCCGCCCGTGCGTCGGTAGACGGTGCACCAGTCTCGATAGTGCAGGTCAGCGGAGCGAACACCGCGTTGCGGACAGCTGCGTGGGACACGGTCAAAGACGCTGTCTCCTACCGACGCGACGTCTACGAGGACCTCGATCTGAGCCTGAACCTGAAGGCCGCGGGCTGGGTCGTCGCCCTCGTCCCCGGGATGGCGGCGGGGGTGTCGGGGCGTCGGCTCCTGTCGGGCCCGCGCGATTTCCTGCGGTACGCCCTGTGTATCCCGCGCACCTATCGTCTGCACGGCAAACGCGGCCTGGCCCGCCTCACCACGGTCATCGTCGTCGCCCAGGCCGTGCTCAACACCGCCCGACTCCCGATCACCCGCGCCTGGGACCCGTCGACGGAGTCGTTCTCGCTGCGTCGGCTCCGCAGCGCGGGCGACGACGTCCGGGAACCGCCGGTGTCCTCCGGATTCGAGTGAGCCTGACCGGCCGCGTCAGAACGACCGGTAGTCCCGCACCGACATGCGAGGGCCGCGCCGTTCCGGGCGGGTGCCGTACAGCTCGATGAGGCGCACGACGCGATAGCGCTGTCCGGCATAGGGTTCGAGCAGTTCGAGCATCCCCTCGTCGTCGACCGGTTCTCCGATGAGGGTCTGGCCCACGGTCTTGCACACGTGGTAGTCGCCCACGGGCACCACATCGGGATCGCCCAGCGCGCGGCACCGCACCTCCGATTCGGTCCACCGACCCACGCCGCGCAGCAGCGTGAGCTTGGTGTGGTGACGTTCGACGTCCAGGGCCGTGGCGCCGCGGATGGTGCGCATGCGCACCGGTTCGATCCCGCTGCGATGCCATTCCCAGCTGGGGATGTCGGCCCAGTCCCGCTGCGGGGGTGGCACTCTCATGTCCGCCGACGGTCCGTCGGCGGGGCCGGGTGCCGGTTCACCGAAGCGCCGCACCAGGTATCGCCAGGCACGCCACGCCTCACGCCCGAGCACCTTCTGCTCGAGGATGGCCGGCACCAGCGCCTCCCACACGCGGTCGGTGCGCCCCAGCCGTACGCCCGCGTGCTCCGCCTGCCGCTGGAGGACGGCGACAACCGCGTCGCGAGCGATCAGCGCCGACGGATCATCCTCCGCACCGAGCAGCGACGGCAGGTGCTCGAGCAGCCACGCCGCCCCCGGGCCCCAGCCGTGCCCGGTCACCACACCCGAGCGTCGGGTGATGGCCATCGTGCCGGGACCGTCGGGGGTGTGGCTGGTCTTCCAGACCGAGCCGTCGGGCGCGAAGCGGAACGACGGGTCGCCACTTCCACGACGGTGCAGCGCGAGGGTGCGGCGGATGTCGAGCGGCCAGGGCGGTTCCCACTCCCTGGTCAGCTCACCGTCCACCGAGGGTGACGATCTACAGGTTGATCATGTGCCCGACGGCGCCGTGGAACGTCTCCTGCATAGCCTCCGACAGGGTGGGGTGCGTGTGCACGTTGCGCGCGAGTTCGTGCGCGGTGAGATCCCACTTCTGGGCCAGGGTCAGCTCGGGGAGCATCTCGGACACGTTGTCGCCCACCAGGTGTCCACCGATGAGCTCGTCGTGGGTGGTGTCGGTGATGAGCTTGACGAAGCCCGCGGGCTCGCCGAGTCCCTGCGCCTTGCCGTTGGCGGTGAACGGGAAGGTGGTGACCTTCACGTCGTAGCCCTCGTCCTTGGCCTGCTCCTCGGTGAGACCGAACGAGGCGACCTGCGGCTGACAGAACGTCGCGCGCGGCATCATCCGGTAATCGCCCAGCGGCATCGTCTCGGCGCCGGAGATGGTCTCGGCGGCGACCACGCCCTGCGCCTCGGCGACGTGCGCGAGCATCAGCTTGGCGGTGACGTCACCGATCGCGTAGATGCCGTCGACATTGGTGCGCATGTACTCGTCGATCGCGATGGCACCGCGCTCGGTCAGCTCGACACCGGTCTTGTCGAGGCCGAAGCCCTCGACCCGCGGCGCGAACCCGACCGACATCATCACCTTGTCGACCGTGAGGTCGCTGTCGTTGCCCTTGGCGTCGGTGTAGCTGACGACGACCTTCGACCCCTGATCGTCGACCTTGTTCACCTTGGTCGAGGTCAGGATCTTCACGCCGAGCTTCTTGTACTGCTTGGCCAGCTCCTTCGAGGAGTCCTTGTCCTCGTTGGGCAGCACGCGGTCGAGGAACTCGATGATGGTCACGTCGACGCCGTAGTTGGCCAGCACGTAGCCGAACTCCATGCCGATGGCGCCGGCACCGACGATCGCGATCGACTCCGGGAGCTCGCGGGTGAGGATCTGCGACTCGTAGGTCACGACGTTGTCGGACAGTTCCACACCGGGCAGCAGCTTGACGTAGGAGCCGGTGTCGATGATGACGTTGTCGAACGTGACCTCGCGATCGTCGCCCACCGTGATCGCCTTCGGGCCGGTGAACACCCCGTAGCCGTCGATCTCGGTGATCTTGTTCTTCTTCATCAGGAAGTGGACGCCCTTGACGATCCCCTCGGAGACCTTGCGGCTGCGGTCGTAGGCCGCGCCGAAATCGAAGGTCACCTCACCGGAGATGCCGAAGGTCTTCGCCTGTGAATGGAAGATGTGGGCGAGCTCGGCGTTGCGCAGCAACGCCTTCGACGGGATGCACCCGACGTTGAGGCACACACCGCCCCAGTACTTCTCTTCGATGACGGCGACTTTCTGCCCGAGCTGGGCGCACCGGATCGCGGCGACGTACCCTCCCGGACCTGCGCCGAGGACAACTGTGTCAAAGTGTTCAGCCACGGGCGCCAGCCTACGTTGCCTGCATCGGCCCACGCAGGCCGACCGGCACAAGTTCGCGCACGGCGCAAGGGCCCGGTCGAGGAGCCGACATTCTCCGCGCTTCGGTCGCCGAGGTTGTGGGCCGGCCGCGCCCGGGAACATACTCCGACGATGTCTGTCGTCCACCGTCCGCTGACCGTCGAATCCGCCCTGACCACAGGTCATCTCGATGTCGTCACGCTCGGTGTCTGCCTTGTCGTGCTTGCCGCGTACTGGTGGGCGTGGCGGCGGTCGACGGTGTCGGCGGGTCGGGGCGCGGTGTTCACCGTGATGGGTGTCGGCGTGTGGGTGGTCTCGACGGCGAGTTTCGTCGGGGCGTACGCCGATGTGCTGTTCTGGGTGCGCGCGCTGCAGGTGGTGATCCTGCTGCTGATCGTGCCGTTCGGGCTGGCCGCGGGGATGCCGCTCACGGTCGCGCGCGATGCTCTGGGGCCGCGCGGCAGGCGGCGGTTCGACGCGGCGATGGCATCGAGGGGCGCGCGGGTGCTGACCTATCCGGCGGTCACCTCGGCCGCGGTGCTGATCACGCCGTGGCTGTTCTACCTCACCGGCTGGTACTCCGCGGTGCTGCGCGGTACGGCCCTCGACATCGTCACCCGCCTGCTGTTCGTGGTGATCGGCTTCGGATACTTCTGGTCGCGGTTGCAGGTCGACCCGGTGCCGCGCCGGTTCCCCCAGGCCCTGTCGCTGCTGATCACGCTGGTCGAGACGATCGGCGACGGCCTGCTCGGGGTCGTCATCTGGCAGGGAGGCGACATCGCGCACGGCTGGTACGCCGCCCTCGACCGCACATGGGGTCCGTCGCTGCGCACCGATCAGATCATCGGAGCGGGCATCCTGTGGGTCCTCGGCGACGTGGTGGGCCTGCCGTTCCTGCTGACCCTGATGAGTCGGTTCCGCACCGAGCAGACCCGCCGAGCCCTGGAGATCGACGCCGAGATCGACGCGCAGATCGATGCGGGGCGTCCTCCGTCGGCGACGTCGGTGCCCGCGGGTGACGACGCCGGTGATCGCGCCGATGCCGACGCACCGCCCGCCCTGTGGTGGGAGACCGATGCCACGCTGCGCGATCGGTTCCGCTGATCGGGCGCCTGACACAATCGGGTGGGTGACCGACACGGCGAGCAACCCCGACGATCCGTACCTCTGGCTCGAGGAGGTCACCGGCGAACAGTCGCTGGCGTGGGTGCGCGAACACAACCAGCCCACGCTCGACGAACTCACCGGTGGCGAGCGTTTCGCCGAGCTCCAGGCCTCGGCGCTGGAGATCCTCGACACCGACGACCGCATCCCCTACGTGCGCAGGCGCGGTGAGCACCTCTACAACTACTGGCGCGACGCCACCAACACCCGTGGGCTGTGGCGTCGCACCACGCTCGAGTCGTATCGCACCGACCGCCCCGACTGGGACGTGCTGATCGATCTCGACGCCGTCGCCGCGGCCGAGGACGAGAACTGGGTGTGGCAGGGCGCGGCCGTCCTGCGACCCGATCACGAGCGCGCGTTGGTGTCGTTGTCGCGCGGCGGCGCCGATGCCGCCGTCGTCCGCGAGTTCGACCTCGTGTCACGCACCTGGGTCGATCCCGATGGGCCCGAGCGCGGGTTCGCGCTGCCCGAGGAGAAGTCCGACGTCGGGTGGATCGACCGCGACACCATCTTCGTGGGAACCGATTTCGGCCCCGACGCCGACGGCGTGTCGTCGCTGACCGAGTCGGGGTACCCCCGTATCGCCAAGCGCTGGACCCGCGGGACACCGCTGGCCGAGGCGCAGACGGTGTTCGCCGGGGAACGCTCGGATGTCGCGGTGCAGATCAGCCACGACGCGACACCCGGCTGGGAGCGCGACTTCCTGGTGCGGGCCGTCGACTTCTTCCATCAGGTCACCTATGAGGTGCGCGACGGCGAGCTGATCGAGATCGCCGTGCCCGACGACGCCCACACCGTGATCCGGCACGACTGGCTGTTCGTGCTGACCCGTTCGGACTGGACGACGGGCGAGACCACCCATCCGGCAGGCACTCTCGTGGTCTTCGACTACCCGCGGTTCCTCGCCGGCGAGGAGTCGTCGGGGCGGGTGTTGTTCGCCCCCGACGCGCACACCAGCCTCCAGGATGTGCGGGCGACCGCGTCGCACCTGGTGCTCGTGACGCTGCACGACGTGCAGACCGAGGTCCATCTGTTGACGCTCGGCGACTGGGCGCGCGCCGACCTCGCGGGGTTGCCGGCGCTGGCGACGATCTCCGTCCTCGACACCGATCCCGACGTCGGTGACGAGATCTTCCTGTCGGCGAGCAGCTTCACCACTCCGCCGACCCTGCTGCACGGCACCACCGTCGACGGTGTGGCTCCGCTCAAGCAGAGTCCGGCCCATTTCGACGCCGACGGCATCTCCGCGACGCAGCATTTCGCGACTTCCGACGACGGCACGTCGGTGCCGTACTTCGTGGTGAAGCGCGACGACGTCACCGACGGGCCGACGCTGCTCTACGGCTACGGCGGATTCGAGAACTCGATGACGCCGGGCTATGCGGCGATCTCCGCGCGGAGCTGGATCACGCGGGGCGGGATCTACGTCATCGCGAACATCCGCGGCGGCGGCGAGTACGGCCCGTCGTGGCACACCCAGGCACTCAAGGCCGGCCGTCACCTGGTGTTCGAGGACTTCTCGTCGGTGGCGAAGGACCTCGTCACACGCGGGCTCACCTCACCGGATCGCTTGGCCGCACAGGGCGGGTCGAACGGCGGACTGCTGATGGGTGTGATGGTGACGAGATACCCGGAGTTGTTCGGCGCCATCGTGTGTCAGGTACCGCTGCTCGACATGAAGCGCTACCACCTGCTGCTCGCGGGCGCGTCGTGGGTGGCCGAGTACGGCAACCCCGACGACCCCGCGGAGTGGGAGTTCCTGTCGACCTACTCGCCGTACCAGCGGATCGTCGCCGGTGCGCGGTATCCCGACCTGCTGATGACGACCTCCACCCGCGACGATCGTGTGCACCCGGGTCACGCCCGCAAGTTCACCGCGCGCATGGAGGAACTGGGCCATCGCGTGAGGTACTACGAGAACATCGAGGGCGGCCACGGCGGCGCGGCCGACAACAAACAGTCGGCCTTCAAGTCGGCTCTGGCCTACGAGTTCCTCCGGCAGACGGTCGGTTCCCGCAGCACGCAGGGCTGAGTGTGTGGAAAGCCAAGTCGAGTGGTACGGCTGAGTGTGTGGAAAGTCGAGTCGAGTGTGCTGACAGCGCTCAGTGACCGGCGAGAAGAACAACGCACACTCGACGAAGGCTTTCCGCACAGTCAGCGGCAGTTGAACGCGACCACCCACTAAGCAGCCGGGTACATCAGAACCCCGGGCCAGGTGATGTCGAAGCACCGTTTCGGCGCCGGGACATCATCAGGCAGGTTCCGGTATCGCTCGAAAAGTTCGTCGATCCGGTGCAATTGATTGGCGCGAAGCGTCTCCGGTGGGTCGGTGTTACGACGCCAGCCATAGCGGCCGCGGTCGGGGCCGTCGGTGATCTTCTCCGTCGCCCACTGGTGGGGTTCAGCACCGACGGCCCGGTTGTGGCGTCCGCACGCGGGAGCCATGTGTGGCGAGTCGGTGTGTCCGCCGTCGGCCCAATCGGTCTCCGCGTGGTGCATTTCGGTGTGCGCGAACGGTGTCGTGCAGTCGTCCTTGCTGCAGCCCTTGTACTGGGCGAAGGCCATCAACCGCTGCGCCTGCGACGCGAGACGCCGACCGCGGCCGAAGAACAACGGTTCGCCTGTGACATCGTCGAACACGGCGAGGTGGGGCTGTGCGTCGGTGGCCAGTTTGATCACGTCGCTGATCGGGAGGTCACTGCCGGTCGCGGTGCGTGCGACACCAGCATGCTCACGGAGTTGTGCGTCGGTGATGGACACGATGATCTGTGGCGGCAACCCCCGGTGCGACCCACCGAGGAGGCCGCCGTTGACCGCGGCATCGAGTAAAGCTTTGAATGCGTCGTGGTTCCGCTGACTCTGCGAGCGGCAGTCGCGGTCGGCTGCTTCCTTCAGCAGCTCGGGGTTCGCGTCCTCATGGTCACCTTCGGGTGACTGGTCGTCGTCGGGGTTGTTCATGCCGGGCGCAGCCCACTTCGCCAACACCACATCAAACAGAGCACGCGTGATCGGATCGAGCGTCGCTGTCAGCTTCGACATCAACTGCGAGTCCTGGCACCCGAGGTTCAGTTTCCGATTCCTGGCGCGATCACGGTCGTCGGTCAGTTGCCCGTCGGGGTCGAGATGCGCCAGGATCCGCACACCGGCGGCGCCGATCTCTTTCGGCGTCAACGTCGTCGCGAACTCGGCGAGAGTCTGTTCGGCGAACGCCCGCTGTTCGGCACCGACCGCTGACGGGATCTTCTTCAACACGTCGAGGATTGCGTGGACATGGTCGGCTCCGATGGTTCCGGCCGCCAACTCGCGGGCGCTGTTCGGGCATACCGGTGGCAGTTTCTCGCCGGTCATCGCGCGCATGGGTTCGAGCGATCGGACCATGTCGAGGCGCTTTTTGGGGTGGGTGATGCGCAGCTTGGTCTGGAGGAACTCGGTGACGGTCACGCATCCCACGGTCCGGTGGGCGTCGCGATCGGAGACCTCGAGGATGCGCTGATTGCCGATGGATTCCATTCGGCGGATGGCGTGTTCGTGGCGGATCGCCAATTCGGCGACGGTCTCCTCGTCGCACGCTGTGGAGTCGGATGCAGCGATCTTGTCCAAGATCTGCTCCAGGGCAGCGTAATCCGCTACGAGTTCGTTCACGGTGACGCTCCTCCCCAGGTGTGATTGTACGTCTATTCTAGCACGCGTGTTCGAGGGATGGGAGGTTGATTATCGTGAATGTTGTTGCACGTGATCGCATTTCGGGTGCGGGGTTGCGTTCTACTGCCGCTGACGGTGCGGAAGCCGGACGCCGAGTGTGCGTTGTCTCGTTCTCGGCGTGCGGTGAGCTGTCAGCACACTCGACGACCGTTTCCACACAGTCAGTACCGCCAGGACAGTCGACGACCGTTTCCACACAGTCAGCAACTTTGGCTTGCGTCGCACAGTCAGCACAATCGACACGGTCGGCGTAACCGGCTGGACCTGGTCAGCGGCGGGAGCGCTCGAGGGTGAGGGAGACCAGGATGCCGACGGCGATCGCGGCGACGCCGACGCCACCGACGATCAGGGAGGTGTGGTGCAGGTCGTCGATGGAGGAGTCGATGACGATGCGCGCTATCTGTTTGGCCGAACTCTGGGCGCCGGCGACCTCGTCGTCCGCGCGACCCCGGGCGAACACGCCGAGCACCCAGCTGACCGCACCGGCGATCACCGCACCCACACCGAGCGCAGCGAGGGTGAACCCGCGCCGACGGGCCAGGATCAGCGCGAGCAGCGCGAACACCGCCGCGATGCCCGCGGCGACGAAGGCGATGCGCGTGACCTGGTCCCCCGCTGTCGCGTACCGACCGGCCTCGAGGCCGCTGCGGCGCGACTCGCTCAGCGGGATCTCGACGGGCTGGGTGACGCGTACACCGCTGATGCCGAAGTCCCGGATCGCGCGGTTCACCATCTCGGTGAGATCGAGGGTGAGGACGCCGTTGCGTTCGGCATCGGTGGTGGGCTCGGTGAACAGCCAATCATGCTGCTGGCCCAGCACATCAGCGAAGTCGGCGACGAACTGATCACTACGTGTGTAGGCCCCGGTCGCGGGGCGCACCAGCGTGGCGCTGAGCGTCCCACCGGTCTGATCGGAGATCTGCGCGGCGATCTCGTCGGCCATCAGATCCTGGATCTGCCGATCGTGCGCCATCGGCGACACGAACGACGTGAACCCCTCCCGGTCGACCACGCGATAGTGCACCCACAACGACGGCAACGCCCCCACCATCGCGCTGATCGCGATCAGGGTCGCCAGTCCCGCACCAAAAGTCCGCACGCGCCCCACGCTACCGATCCCGCCCCAGCGGGTGCCGCTACTCCCCCAGCAGGTCGCGCGCGCGTCCCACGATCAGCGGGTCGGGGGTGCCGACGACCTCGGCATCCTTCCCGGAGTAGTCGAAGAGGTTCAGCACGTGGCGCATGGCGTTCACGCGGGCGCGCTTCTTGTCGTTGCTCTTCACCACGGTCCACGGCGCGTGATCGGTGTCGGTGTGGGAGAACATCTCCTCCTTGGCCGCGGTGTAGTCGTCCCACTTGTCGAGCGAGGCGAGATCCATCGGCGACAGCTTCCACTGCCGCACCGGGTCGACCTGCCGGATCGCGAACCGGGTGCGCTGCTCGAGCGCGGTCACCGAGAACCAGAACTTCACGAGGTGGACGCCGTCGTCGATGAGCATCTTCTCGAACAGCGGGACCTGTCGGACGAACCGAGCGTGCTGGGCGTCGGTCGCGAAACCCATCACCCGCTCGACGCCGGTGCGGTTGTACCAGGAGCGGTCGAACAGCACGATCTCGCCGGCGGCCGGCAGGTGCGACACGTAGCGCTGGAAGTACCACTGCGTCGACTCGCGCTCGGACGGCTTCTCCAACGCGACCACCCGGGCGCCGCGCGGGTTCAGGTGCTCCATGAAGCGCTTGATGGTGCCGCCCTTACCCGCGGCGTCGCGGCCCTCGAACAGGATGACCACCCGGGCGCCGGTGTCCTTCGCCCAGTTCTGCAGCTTGAGCAGCTCGATCTGCAGCAGCCGCTTCTCGAGTTCGTAGTCGCCGCGCGTCATCCGCTCGTCGTACGGGTACCCCTCCCGCCAGGTGTCGACGACGGAGTGGTCGCTACGCAGGATCAGGCGGGGATCGTCGTCGTCGGAGTCGTCGACGGTGAAACCCGACGTGTCCGCGAGGTCGACCACATGGGCCAGCTCCTCACGTCCGATGGACGTGCTCAGGTCGACGGCGTCGCGCAGTTCGGTCACCCGCCGAGATTAGAACGGCGGTCGGACCGCAACGTGACATGAAGGTGAACGGCGGGCGTCGCCGCGAGGCTGTGTCAGCGCACGTTGGTGAAGTACGTGCGACCCGTCCCGAAGCAGAAGGTGCCGGTGGTGCTGTCGTAGGCCGCCGCCGCGCCGCCGCTGCATCGGACGCCACCCTCGCCGGAGTACGCCGCGCCACCGATTCCGGCCACGGAGACCGACGTGCCGCCGGTACGGGCCTGGGCGACCGAGAGACCGCCGGGTCCGACGCTGAACGAGTAACTCGTGCCGCCGCTGCGCGCACCGGCCAGAGCAGTCGAACCGGGCGCCGTGTTGAGCGCGTTCGCGCGACCGTAGGTGAGCGACGAGGCCACCGCGGTGCCCGCACCGGAGCGATCCTCGGCGTGCGCCGTCGCCACGCCCTGGGCGCGTGCACCACAACTACCGGCGCCGACAACACGATTCACCTGACCGTTGTTGGCCGCGTCGCACACCAGCGGCGCCGCCGAGGCGCCCCCGGTGCCGACGAGCGACATCGTGCCCACGGCGCACGCGCCGACGAATCCTGCTGCAACCGTGCGCACTGCCATCCGTGAACCAACCCGAAACATGCTGAACCTCAACTGATCTTCTCGAAACTCGCGATCCCGGCGGCCACCGACTCGCACGCGCCAACCGTACTCGCCGACACGCCGTGCGCACCGGCAGCGCCGTGCATCGATCAGGTCACGAACTCCGCGCGAGACCGCCCGTCAGGAACTGCAACGCTTCGCCCGTCAGGAACTGCGACGCTTCGCCTCGGCGGTGAGACCCTTCTTCGCCGTCTCGACGGCCTTCTTCTGGGCCTGCTTCACGATGAGACCGGGCATCTTGATCTTGAGATCCGCCTCGAGTTCGAACGCCACATGCGACCCACCGTCTTTCTCGGTGACCGTGTAGGTGCCCTTCTGCGAGGACAATTGGTCGCTCTCGACCAGTTCCCACGTGCAGCTGTTCTCGGTCCAGGTGTAGTCGAGGACCTCGTTGTCGGTGATGCCGGCCATCGTGACCGCGACCTTCACCCGCTTGGGGCTGCCGTCGGAGTGCTCCTCGAGGATCTCGGCGCTCTTGTGCGGGCCCGACCACTCGGGCAGCGCCTCCACATCGAGCAGGATCTCCATGATCACCGACGGTGCGACGTCGACATCGAATTCGGTGTTACCGCTGACTGCCATGGCAGCGAAGGTACCCGACCGGACCACGACCGCGTGGCCGATCACCACCGTCGGCCATCGCCTATTCCGTCTCCTCGAGGCGCAGCGGCCAGGCCTCGTCGGGAATGTCGTGAATCGTGCACGGGCGATCACTCGCGGTGAACCATCCACGGAAGTGCATGATCTCGCCGAGGGTCACGTTGCGGACCGTCGCGTCGAGCCGGAATCGCTGCTCGTCGTCGTCCCACTCCTCGACGTACCGCATCGACGTCGCGAACAGCCCGCGCATGCCCATCCGCAGTCCGCGGCTGAGCATCCGCATCGGCTCGCTCTCCAGAATCAGCGACCCACCCGGACCGACGCGGGGGTTCAGCGGGATCAACAGATCGGGCCCGTCGCCGAAGTAGTCGACCAGGCCCGAGGACCCGTTCACGAGAAGCGAGTGCAACCGCTGCTCGCCGTTGGAGTACGCGAACCGTCGGATGACGGCGAGCGATTCGCGACCGCGCTCGTCGACGTAGCAGTAGTTGTCCATGAAGAACGGCACGAGGCGGCTCGTGGTCGTCGGCATCACGTTGCGTTTACGGAAGAAGCGCAGCACCGGGGGCGTCAGCTTGGACGTGCAGAACACCGACTCGACGATCCCGCTCGTCACCTGCGCGACGCCCGACGTCGAATCGACGCCGTACCGCCACTGGATGTTCGGGTGCAGCTTGGTGAACTCCGAGCCCAGTGCGGCGCGATAGACCGGCGTCATCCGCGCACCGCCGCACCCAACCCAGACATGACTGGTGAATCTACTCCCGCGCCACCCCAGCCGTCACAGGAACACCATCGTGCTGGTCGCGACGACCACCAGCACCGACGGCGTGATCTGCGGGGCGTTCCCGCCGTCGCGGCGACCGCCCGCGCGGTACGTTCGCACCCGAGGTCCACACGTCTTCCGATCCGGGGGTATCCGCCCATGTCGTCGCCCAGCGCTGCGCTGTCCGCCCTGACCCTCGACCCCCTCCCGTCGGAGGGATACGTGTTCACCACGCAGTGGCCGGTGCGCACCAGCGACATGAACGAGAACGAGATCCTGGGCTACGACTCGGCCGCCCGCTACCTACAGGAGGCCGGCGCCCTGCACCTCGCCGACGGCAACGCGCTCGGCGACCACGAGTTCTGGATCGCCCGACGCACCGTGATCGACATGATCGAACCGATCAGCTGGCCGAACACGGTGACCGTGTCGCGCTGGTGTTCGGGGTTGTCGTCACGGTGGTGCGACATGCGGGTGCAGATCGTCGGCGACCACGGAGGGCGGGTCGAGACCGTCGGGTTCTGGCTGAACATCAACATCGAGACCGAGGGCATCGGCCGGATGAGCGACTACGTGATCTCACGCCTGTCGACGACCACCGACAACACCCGCCTACGCTGGAAACCCATGCTGACCGAACCACTCCCCACCGAGTCGACACGCACCTTCCAGATCCGCCGCAGCGACACCGACCGTTTCGGGCACGTCACGAACGCGATCTACTGGCAGGCCGTGGCGGAGGTCGCCCCCGAGGTCGCCGAACTCGTCACCGCACCCCACCGCCTCGTGGTCGAGTTCAACAAGCCGATCATGTACGGCCAGGAGGTCCATTTGACGACCGCGCCCATCGACGACGGACTGCTCCTGTGGTTGTCGGTCGACGGTGAATCCCGTTCGCACGCGTCGATCACCGCGCTGGCCGCCTGATGTCGACGACCGAGCCGCTCGTGGCAACCCCACTGACCGATCGCCCCACCGAGGGGTACGTCTTCAATACCGGGTGGCCGCTGTCGAGCGCCGACATCGACCAGTTCGAGGGACTCAGCGTCGACGGCATCGCCCGATACCTGCAGGAGGCCGGGGCGCAGCACCTCGTCGACGCCGGCGCCTTCGAGACCCACAAGTTCTGGATCGTGCGCCGCACCGTCATCGACGTGATCCGCCCGATCACCTGGCCCGACGAGGTCCACCTGTCGCGCTGGTGCTCGGGCATCTCGCCGCGCTGGTGCAACATGCGCGTGCGCGTCACGAGCGACAACGGCGGCCTCATCGAGACCGAGGGCTTCTGGATCAACATGAACATGGAGACCCAGTCGCCGGGCCGCCTCGAGGACACGTTCTTCGACATGCTGGCCACCACCACCGACAACCACCGTCTGCGCTGGAAGGCGTGGCTGAACACCCCGCTGGCGAACGAGTCCGATCAGCGGTTCGTGCTGCGCCACGCCGACACCGATCGGCTCGACCACGTGAACAACTCGGTGTACCTCCAGGCGCTGCGCGAGGTGTTCCCCGATCACCCCGACCTGCTGAGCAACCCCTACCGCCTGGTGATCGAGTACAACAAGCCGATCACCTTCGGCGAGGACGTGCGCATCACGACCGCACCCACCGCCGGCGGGATCCTCATCTGGCTCTCGGTCGGCGGCGACTCCCGCGCCCACGCGTCGATCACCGCGCTCCCTCACTGATCAACGGCGCTCGTCCCGCGACAGGTGAGATCCCAGAGCGGCGTCGACGCCCCGGACGTCACCGACCCGACCGGGAGACCCTTGCCCAGCCAAACAGTATGGGCGTACTGTTTGACTCACAGTACGAGCGTACTGTTTTGACGGGAGGCTGACATGTGGAACCCGGAGCACTACCTCGCTTTCGCCGATCACCGGGGACGTCCCTACGGAGAACTCCTGGCGCGCATCGACGCCGAGCGACCGCGTCGCATCGTCGATCTCGGTTGTGGCCCCGGCAATCTCACCGCGGGACTCGCGGCGCGGTGGCCGGATGCCGTCATCGAGGCGACCGACAACTCACCGGAGATGGTGGCCGCCGCACGCGAGCGCGGCATCGACGCGCATCTGCAGGATGTCCGTGACTGGCGGCCCGCACCCGACACCGACGTCATCATCTCCAACGCGACCCTGCAGTGGGTTCCCGAACACCGCGATCTGCTTCGCAGCTGGGCCCGAGCGCTGCACCCCGGGGCGCAGCTGGCCTTTCAGGTCCCGGGCAACTTCGAGTTCCCGTCCCATCGCATCATCCGGTCCGTCGCGACCTCACCGCGCTGGCGGGATGCGCTGTCGCAGATCGACTTCCGCGGCGGCGACACCGTCGACGACCCGACCGGCTACGCATCGCTGCTCACCGACGCCGGCTGCGTCGTCGACGCCTGGGAGACCACCTACGCCCAACAGCTCACCGGTGACAACCCGGTGCTCGACTGGGTCACCGGCACCGCATTGACGCCGGTCCGGTCGGCCCTCGACGACGACGCCTGGGAGGCGTTCCGCGCCGACCTGGCCCCGCAGCTGTCGACGGCGTACCCACGCCGCGCCGACGGCAGCACGTTCTTCCCGTTCCGACGGATCTTCGTGGTCGCGACGGTGCGGTGAACGCGCCTCAGACCACGGTCACGCCGAAATCGGCCATCTCGTCGATCGCCGCCGCGGACGTCTCCGGCGAGATCCCCGCGATCAGATCGGTCAGCAGGCGGACACGGAACCCGGCCGCAACGGCGTCGAGGGCCGAGGCGCGCACGCAGTAGTCCGTGGCGATACCCGCCACGTCGACATCGGTGACGCCCCACGCCCGCAACACGTTCACCAGTGCGGAGCCGTCGTCGGTGGATCCCTCGAACATCGAGTACGCCGGGATCCCCTGGCCCTTGCGGACGTGGATGTCGACGGCGTCGGCGACGAAATCCGGGTGGTACTGAGCACCCTCGGTCCCCGCCACGCAGTGCACCGGCCATGTGTTCTCGAAGTCGGGGGCCTCCGCGGTCGCGAAGTGGCCACCGTTGTCGTTGTCGGAGTCGTGCCAGTCGCGTGAAGCGACCACGAAGTCGTAATCGGCCTCACCTGCGAGGTACTCGGTGACCCGGCGAGCGACCGCGGCTCCGCCCGTCACACCGAGCGCGCCGCCCTCGGTGAAATCGTTCTGGACGTCGGCTATCAGCAACGCGGTGACCATCACCCGATCCTACGGACGGCGGTGTCGCGGGGCCGCCCTCCGCACGCTACGGGCGACGGTGTCGCTCTGCCGCCCTCCGCACGCTACGGGCGACGGTGTCGCTCTGCCGCCCTCCGCACGCTACGGGCGGACGTGCACCACCTGCGGATCGTGGTCGGAGGTCTGGCCGGCGAACTCCGCGTTGAGGTGGATGACCTCGTACCGCGCCCGGGCGCGCAGGTCGGCGCTGACGATGATGTGGTCGAGCACCTGCGACACCCCGGAGTAGACGTAGGTGTACTGCTGCTCGCGCGGCAGGGTGCCGATCAGGTCGACGAGACCCGTCCCGCCCCCGGTGAGGGTGCGGACGGCGGGACTGAACTGGTAGTCGTTCAGGTCCCCGGCGATCACGATCGAGGCGCGCCGGTCGATCGCCTGGAGGCTCCGGATCCATGCGTTCTCGACGCGCGCCTGGGCGAGTCGCTGGGTCTCGGAACTGCGTGCGGGCGGCTGGAACCGGCCGTCGGCCGACTGGTCACCGCCCTTGGAGGCGAAATGGTTTCCCACCACGAACACCGTGCGACCCCGGAACACGAACTGCCCGACAAGGGGTTTGCGACTGTTCGCCCACGCCGGGTCGGTCGGAGCAATCCGGCCCGGTGACACCGCGAGCTCGGCACCCCCGCTCGCACTACGCTGCGGGGTCGTCGCGGTGGTGGCCGTCGCCGTACCGCGGTCGACGAACGCTACGCGAGACGGGTTGAACAGGAACACCGTTCGGATGTTGCCGCCCGGCTGGCCACCGTCGGCGTCGTTGGTCGGGTCGACGTCGCGGTGGTCGTATCGCGGACCGCCCGCGGCGGCGATCGCGTCCACGAGGGTCGAGATCGTGGTGTTCGCGGCGGTGGTGCCGTCGTCGGTGGCGCCCGAGTTGTCCTGCACCTCTTCGACGGCCACCACGTCGGGGCTCGCGAGATTGGTGACGATGCCGCGGGCGAGCGCGGAGTACTTGCTCTGCGGGTCGCGCGGGGCGAGGTTCTCGACGTTGTAGGTCGCCACCGACAGGTCGGCGGCGTCGGGCTTCGACGCCACCGTCGGGGTCAGTCCGCCGGAGACGACCGCGGGAAGGCTCGGCACGTCGATCACGAAACCGCCGAAGCTCGACCAGTCCACCGGGCCGACGACGGGGCCCGCGAACCGGTCACCCACGTTCATCCGGGGCTTCGCGCCGTCGAGGGCGGTGACCTTGACCCGACCGGTGGGCAGGTCATAGCTCGACAGCAGCGCGCCACCGTGGATCGTCCGGTCCGCGTTCGGCTTCGAGGTGATGTAGACGTCGCCGTAGGTGTTGCTCGGGGCGATGATCCGTGGCGCCGGCACCGACACGCGCTCGCCCTCGTGCGATTCCCAGAACTCCTGGGCCGATCGGGTGGGCACCGCGCGGCGGATCTGCTCGATGTCGCCCGACACCGGGGGCGCGAAGCGCGACGGGACCGCGGTCGGCGAGATGACCACCGGGGCGGGGAGCGCGTTGCCCGATGACACCACCGTCACCGTCGGCGACGTCAGCTCGGTGACGCTGAGGTCGGTGACGTTCGCCGCCGCGCGGTACTCGGTCACGGTCGCCGCGGCGGTGACCGCGTCGCCCGGCCTCACGGTCGGCGCGGCCGACCCGGTGAACACGAAGATGCCGTCGGAGGTCGAGCGGTCACGAGCACGATCATCACGGTCGGGTGTGGCCGACTGCATCCAGAAGCCGCGGGGGGATCCGGTCCGGATCGCCGCCACCACCCCGGGTACCCCGGAGACCTTCTGCCCGACCAGCGGCGAGGTGAACCCCGGTCCCTGGATCGCGCCGATGGTCGTCCCGGTCGAGGTCGGGGCGGGCGAGGGCGGGGAAGGCGAGGCCGCGGCGATCGCGGCGGCGGCGAGGGCGGTCACGAGCGCCAGGACGAGGGGCGGGGTGAGGCGGGTCAGACGCATGGTCGCGAACTTTAGCCTCGCCAACTACATCGAGATGAACACGCGGAGAACGCACCACCTCACCCTCGGACGGGGTCAGGCGCGCGTGGGCTGATCCCGCCGGTCGGCGACGACCTGCTCGAGCGCGGAGGTGAACGCCGGGGCGGGCTGGGCG
Organism: Williamsia herbipolensis; assembly: GCF_000964005.1. Lineage (GTDB taxonomy): Bacteria > Actinomycetota > Actinomycetes > Mycobacteriales > Mycobacteriaceae > Williamsia_A > Williamsia_A herbipolensis. Next base: position 168,068 of record NZ_JXYP01000011.1, on the reverse strand, counting down.
CCGGAGATGCCGTAGCGGCCGTCGAGGACGAAGAACGGGACACCGGCGATGCCGTGGGCGCGCGCCTGCGCGATGTCGGCGTCGACCTCGTCGACGAAGTCGTCGCCGGCCAGCGCCTCGAGCACCGACGCGCGGTCGAGACCGACCTCCGCGGCGAGATCGGCGAGCTCCTCAGGGCGGCCCAGGTGGCGCCCCTCGGTGAAGTACGCCGCGAACAACCGCTCGGCCAACTCGCGTTGGCGTCCCACGGTCCGTGCGAGATGCAGTGTGCGATGGGCGAGTCGGGTGTTGGTGTGGTGCAGCGCGTCGAAGTCGTACGCCAGTCCCTCGACCGCCGCGAGCTGCGTCATCTCGTCGAGCATCTGCTCGACCTGCGCGGACGACATCCCCTTGTGCCCGACCAGGAAATCGACCTCGGAGCCGTCGAAGTCGGTCGGTGTGTCGGGCGCGAGCTCGTAACTCCGGTAGGTCACCGTCACGTCGTCCCGCCCCTCGAACGCGGCGAGTCCGGCCTCGAACCGGCGTTTGCCGATGTAGCACCACGGGCACGCGATGTCCGACCAGATCTCGACGGCGATGGGGTTGCTCATACCGGTCTCAACCACGACGTGCGAGCCGGGATTCCGCGGTCGTCGGCGCCGTGGGAGCACAGGCGTCGTGATCGGCGCCCATGGGCGCGACGCATTCCCTAGCGACCCGACCCGACGGGTGGCAAGTCTCGGCAGCAGATCGACCCAGGCTGACGGGAACCGTCGCTCGATGTCCGAATGTTTGTGACCGTCGGGTCCACGGCACCGATCGGTGTCGGTCACGACTCCAGCAGAGGACCTCGCCGATGGTCACTTCGTACGCGCGCATCGAGACGCCGGTGGCACCCACCACCGCCGCGCACGTCGCGCCTCCCGAGACGAGCCGGGTGCCGTCATCCCGGTGGCGACGACACCGCTGGACCGTCATCCGTGTGCTGTCGCCGTCTGCTCGTCCTCTGGCAGATCGGCAGCGCGCTGCGGATCATCCCCGAACGGATCCTGCCCGCGCCGTCGCTGATCGCCGACGCCGGAGCCGAACTCGTGCGCAACGGCGAACTGGCCGATGCGCTGGTGGTGTCGGGCACACGGGTGGTCGAGGGTCTCGTGCTGGGCGGCCTGATCGGTGTCGCGCTCGGCGCCGTCGTCGGACTGTCCCGGGTCGCCGAGGCGACCGTCGACCCGCCCCTGCAGATGCTGCGGGCACTGCCCCACCTGGGCCTGATCCCACTGTTCATCATCTGGTTCGGCATCGGCGAGACCCCGAAGATCCTGCTCGTCGCGCTCGGTGTCGCGTTCCCGCTCTACCTCAACACATCGTCTGCGATCCGCCAGATCGACCGCCGCCATCTCGAGACGGCCACGGTGCTCGGATTCTCATGGCGCCAACGCTTCTCGCGGGTCATCCTGCCCAGCATCGCCCCCCAGCTGCTCGTCGGGTTCCGACAGTCGCTGGCCATCGCGTGGCTGACGCTGATCGTCGCCGAACAGGTCAACTCCGACGCAGGGCTCGGTTTCATCATCAATCAGGCCCGTGATTTCCTGCGGATCGACACCATCATCTTCGGACTCGTCGTCTACGCGTTGCTCGGCATCATCACCGACGGCATCGTGCGCATCCTCGAGGCCCGCGCACTGCGTTACCAGGGCGACCGGTGACGGCCACCGACACCGCCGTCGCATCGCTGCGCGGCGTCGACAAGTGGTACGGCGATCATCAGGTCCTGCGCGGGGTGGATCTCACCGTCGCCCGGGGCGAGATCGTTGTGCTCGTGGGGCGTTCGGGATCCGGTAAGTCCACCATCCTGCGTGTCCTCGCCGGCCTGTCCGACGACCACACCGGCGACACCCACGTCGCGGGTCGCCCGGCTGTCGCGTTTCAGGAACCCCGCTTGTTCCCGTGGCGCAGCGTGGTCGACAACGTCTCCTACGGACTCAACCCCTCGCGGGTCACCGGGGCCCCGGCCCTGCGCGCCGCCGAGGCCACGCTCGTCGAGGTCGGCCTCGACGACAAGTTCGACGCCTGGCCCGCCACGCTCTCCGGCGGGCAGGCGCAGCGGGCCGCCCTGGCCCGCGCACTGGTGGGCGAACCCGAACTCCTGCTGCTCGACGAACCTTTCGGCGCCCTCGACGCCCTCACCCGGCTGTCGATGCAGTCGCTGCTCCTCGACCTGTGGCGACGACACGACCTCGGGGTCCTGCTGGTCACGCACGACGTCGACGAGGCGGTGGCACTGGCCGACCGGGTTCTCGTGCTCGACGACGGCGCGATCGCCGATCGCGTCGAGGTCGACCTCCCCCGCCCCCGCGACCGCGGGACCCCCGGCTTCTCGGCGCTGCGGGCGCACCTTCTCGACGCCCTCGGCGTGCACTGATCTGTTCTGTACCACCGGAAAGGCACTCATGCTGTTCGCTTCTCGTCCCCGATCGCGCCGTGTCGCGGCGTCGCTGCTGACCCTCGTCGTCGGCGCCACCGCGCTCGCCGGATGCGTCTCGCGCGAATCCGACACCGTGTCGGCCGCCGCGCCGTCGACCGTCGACGCGAGTCGACTGTCCTCGGTCACCCTGGACGTCGGTGATCAGAAGGGCGGTACCCAGGCCCTGCTGGAGGCGTCAGGGCAGCTGACCGGCACCCCGTACCGGGTGTCGTTCTCCACCTTCACCTCCGGTCCACCGCAGGTGGAGGCGGCGACCGCGGGGCGCATCGATTTCGCCGTCACGGGCAACACCCCGCCCATCTTCGGCGCCGCCGCGAACGCCCGCATCAAGGTCGTGAGCGCGTACACCAACGACGCGAGCGGAGATCAGATCCTGGTGCCGAAGACCTCGACCGCGCGCAGCGTCGCCGATCTGCGCGGCAAGCGGATCGCCTTCGGCAAGGGCAGTTCGGCCCACGGGCACCTGCTGCTCCAGCTGACGAAGGCCGGCTTGACCCCCGCCGACGTCACGCTCGTCCCCCTCCAACCGGCTGACGCGCTGACCGCGTTCACCGCGGGCCAGGTCGATGCGTGGGCCATCTGGGATCCGTTCACCGCCCTCGCGCAGCAGCAGACCGGCGCGCGGACCCTGACCACCGCGCAGGGTGTCGCCAACGGCTACGGCTTCGGCATCGCCTCGCAGCAGGCCCTCGACGACCCGGCGAAGAACACCGCACTGGCCGATCTCGTGTCCCGACTGGCCAAGGCGTCCGCGTGGGCGCAGGCCAACCCCGAGGAGTGGTCGGCGAAGTACTCGGCAGCGGTGAAGATCGACCCCGTCGCCGGCGAGCAGGCGCAACGACGCAGCCTGCGGCCGGCCATCCCCCTCGATCAGACGGTGATCGATTCCGAGCAGAAGCTGTACGACGCCTTCGTCGCGGCGAAGCAGATCCCGGCCGGCAAGCCGTTCTCCGACTTCGTCGACACCCGTTTCGACGCCACCGTGAAGGCGGCCACACGATGAGCGCACGTGTCTTCTGGTTCCTGCCCACCGCCGGCGACGGACGCTCGATCGTCGGTGCGTCGCACGCGTCGTCGCATCGGGTGGAGCCCGCCGGTTTCCGGCCGCCGAGCCTGCGCTACCTCACCGAGGTGGCCCAGGCCGCCGACCGTCTCGACTACGAGGGTGTCCTCACCCCGACCGGAACGTGGTGTGAGGACGCATGGTTGACCACCGCGGCCCTGCTGCAGGCGACCCGTCGGCTCAAGTTCCTCGTCGCGTTCCGGCCCGGGTTGACGCCACCGACGCTCGCCGCCCAGCAGGCGGCGACCCTGCAGCGGATGTCGGAGGGTCGGTTGCTGCTGAACATCGTGACCGGCGGCGACGACGCCGAGCAGCGCCGCTTCGGCGACTGGGTCGATCACGACCGCCGCTACGCACGCACCGACGAGTTCCTCGACCTCGTACACCGCATCTGGACGCAGGAGTCGGTCGATCATTCCGGCGAGTTCTACCGCGTCGCCGACGCGAGGGTGTCGCGGGCACCGGACCCGGTGCCGGAGTTCTGGTTCGGCGGATCGTCGGATCCGGCCCTGGCCGTCGCAGCGCGCCGCGTGCAGACCTACCTCACGTGGGGTGAACCACCGGCGGACGCGAAGGCGAAGATCGACCGCGTGCGTGCCCTGGCCGACGCCGAGGGACGGCGCCTCCGATACGGGATCCGGCTGCACACCATCAGCCGCGACACCTCGGCCGAGGCCTGGGCGGTCGCACAGAAGCTGCTCGACGAGCTCCCGGCCGACCAGATCGCCAATGCCCATCAGCTGCACTCGTCGTCGCAGTCGGAGGGTCAGCGCCGGATGGCCGCACTGCACGGCGGTCGCACCGATTCCCTCGAGATCTACCCGAACCTGTGGGCGGGCGTCGGCCTCGTCCGTGGCGGGGCGGGCACCGCGCTCGTCGGGTCACACGAGGAGGTCGCGAACCTCATCGGCGAGTACCACGACGCCGGGTTCACCGAGTTCATCCTCTCGGGTTATCCGCATCTCGAGGAGGCCTATCACTTCGCCGAGGGCGTCCGCCCGATCCTCGACCGTCGCGGGATCACCGCGCCGGCGGCTGCACGCGCGGCCTGAGACCTCAGGTCTCGTCCCACTGCACCAGCTCCACCTGGACGTCGCCGAGCCGGACGGTGGCGTTGCGGCCCGTGGGCACGCGCGTCGGCGGGCAACGATGACGGTGTCGTCGGAGCTCATCACCTGCAGCCCGCGGTCGGGCAGGGCGAACCTGCGGCCTCCGGTGGACGAGGAACCCAGCGGGGCACGTGCCGCCAAGTAGTCGTCGAGATCAAACGAAGACATACGCAGTGCGCGGCTGACAGCTAAATTCCCGGGACGGTCAGCTGGACAGGCGGATGTCCGTCAGCCCCGGGCTCATGCCCGCGTGCTCGGGGAGGACCCGTTGAGGATCGCAGCAGCGCCGTGACCGGGCGCTTATCCCCGCGTTCGCGGCGAACACGCACCGCCGTTGGTCGCCTGCCCGAAGAACTCGGGCGCATCCCCGCGTTCGCAGGGATCACGCACGACGCACGACGTCGGTCAGCGACTCGCCGGGCTCATCCCCGCGTTCGCGGGGAGCACTCATCTCTCGAGAAGGCCGTGCCGATCAGCGTGGGCTCATCCCCGCGTTCGCGGGGAGCACCACCTTCGATCCGATGGGGTGCTTGAGCTTGAGGGCTCATCCCCGCGTTCGCGGGGAGCACTTGGCCAGCTGGGTGTACCGGCCGCTGACCTCCGGCTCATCCCCGCGTTCGCGGGGAGCACGCAGCATCAAGCGCCTGCACTGTGTAGCTGTAGGGCTCATCCCCGCGTTCGCGGGGAGCACGTCGTCTGATCGCATGAACCGCACCGTAGTCGGGGCTCATCCCCGCGTTCGCGGGGAGCACTCAACCTGGACGACTCAAGCGTGTGGTCGATGGGGCTCATCCCCCGCGTTCGCGGGGAGCACTCGGTTGGAAACTCCTTCCCCACCGTCGTCGAGGGCTCATCCCCGCGTTCGCGGGGATCACCATTGCGCGGCCTCGGCGTTGTCGAAGGTCGCGGGCTCATCCCCGCGTTCGCGGGGAGCACGCCCATAGGTCCTGGCGGTAGGCGGCCTGGGTGGGCTCATCCCCGTGTTCGCGGGGAGCACGTCACCTACGGGTCGTTCGGGATCGGCGCCCTGGGCCTATTCCCGCGTTCGCGGGGAGCACGCGCCGTGCACGTAGAACCCGTGCTGCGAGCCGGGCTCACCCCCGCGATCGCGGGGAGCACGCGGTCGGACGACCAGCCCCAGTCGTCGGTCGGGGGTCATCCCCGCGTTCGCTGGGAGCACATCGTCAACTGCGCCGTCGCCATGCTCGACTTGGGCTCATCCCCGCGTTCGCGGGGAGCACTCTGACCCCGCCGCTACCCTCAACCGGGCCTAGGGCTTATCCCCGCGTTCGCGGGGAGCACTCGGCGTGCGTGCCCAACTCGAGGTGTGCCGGGGGCTCATCCCCGCGTTCGCGGGGAGCACCGCATCGCAGGTCGGGCCTACAGGGACAGCCGGGGCTCATCCCCGCGTTCGCGGGGAGCACATCGCAGCATTCACCAGCATTCACCTCTCCGTGGGCTCATCCCCGCGTTCGCGGGGAGCCCTTGATAAACAACCTCACCGAGCCCGCGGCGTGGGGCTCATCCCCGCGTTCGCGGGGAGCACTTGAGGCTGTACCCGCCGCCCACGCCGAGTGGGGGCTCATCCCGCGTTCGCGGGGAGCACACGGACCGTTGCTGTATTCCTACTTCGCGCCGGGGCTCATCCCCGCGTTCGCGGGGAGCACATGATCGTCTCGAGGATCAGGTCGATCCCCTTGGGCTCATCCCCGCGTTCGCGGGGAGCACGCGGCCCGATCGCCATGAAGTGCAAGCGGACCGGGCTCATCCCCGCGTTCGCGGGGACCACCGCGCGCCCTCTCCACCCCGGAGCAGACCTATGGGCTCATCCCCGCGTTCGCGGGGAGCACCCGTACTGAGACAGACGCGTCGCTTCGGTCCGGGGCTCATCCCCGCGTTCGCGGGGAGCACTTACCTTGCTCATGCGGTCACTCCTCCGATTCGGGCTCATCCCCGCGTTCGCGGGGAGCACTTCGTGCTCGGCGACAACGGCCCGCACCAGCGGGGCTCATCCCCGCGTTCGCGGGGAGCACCACGAATCACCGTTGCAGGCCAACAGGAATTGGGGCTCATCCCCGCGTTCGCGGGGAGCACGCCGCACGGCGCCGGGGTTGTCCCGCTGGTCCGGGCTCATCCCCGCGTTCGCGGGGAGCACCTTACGGATGCGCGAGTAATCGGTGGTATTTCGGGCTCATCCCCGCGTTCGCGGGGAGCACATGCGCTTGATGCTGCAAAGCATCAACCCGCAGGGCTCATCCCCGCGTTCGAGGGGAGCACTCCTGCGTGGCGACAGCACGTGGGCCGTGCCGGGGCTCATCCCCGCGTTCGCGGGGAGCACGCACTCAGCATCTGAGCGGCAATCTTCGTATGGGGCTCATCCCCGCGTTCGCGGGGAGCACCCACGTCAGCGGGCATAACGGACCTCCTAGCGGGGCTCATCCCCGCGTTCGCGGGAGCACGAAATGCTCCTCGACGACGACCCGGAGTCCGCGGGCTCATCCCCGCGTTCGCGGGGAGCACACTTCTTGGCGTCCTCCGCCTCCTGATACTTGGGGCTCATCCCCGCGTTCGCGGGGAGCACCCAGGCACCGGGAAGGTGGAGGGCCAGGTCGAGGGCTCATCCCCGCGTTCGCGGGGAGCACGGTAGGGCACTGATGTACACGATGATCAGCCTGGGCTCATCCCCGCGTTCGCGGGGAGCACCAGTACTCCACTCCACCGTCGTAGGGGGCCGTGGGCTCATCCCCGCGTTCGCGGGGAGCACACGAGCTCAAGGACGCCACCGAGATGCTGGGAGGGCTCATCCCCGCGTTCGCGGGGAGCACCGCCTGGAGGAGTGCAGCCCTCCAGGCGGCGGGGGCTCATCCCCGCGTTCGCGGGGAGCACCCGGCGGGCATCTGTCCGTCCTTGCGTGATGAGGGCTCATCCCCGCGTTCGCGGGGAGCACTTCGGCTTCCCGATGTGGTTGAACACCGCGGCGGGCTCATCCCCGCGTTCGCGGGGAGCACACGGCACCCAATGTGGTGTCCGCGTGGGGGCTGGGCTCATCCCCGCGTTCGCGGGGAGCACCGTTCCGGGAAGTCGGGCGCGTCCCCTCCCCGGGCTCATCCCCGCGTTCGCGGGGAGCACACGATCAGCGAGTCCGGCGTCGACGTCGAGTTGGGCTCATCCCCGCGTTCGCGGGGAGCACTCGCTGTTGTCCGCCAGACGCACGGTGTAGACGGGCTCATCCCCGCGTTCGCGGGGAGCACGATCTCGGTGAGGCGCTTCTTCGCGAACGGCCAGTGGCTCATCCCCGCGTTCGCGGGGAGCACTGCCGCACGGGCGCCAACTTTTCGGGATGTTTGGGCTCATCCCCGCGTTCGCGGGGAGCACGCGGCCCGGAGCGGTTGCGAGCGCCACCGTGTGGGCTCATCCCCGCGTTCGCGGGGAGCACGTCTGTCCCATGGATCAGTCTCCTGTCGAGTCGGGCTCATCCCCGCGTTCGCGGGGAGCACGTACCGCGCCACCTACATCGACGCCTCGCGTCTGGGCTCATCCCCGCGTTCGCGGGGAGCACACTGACTCGAAGCTCGACGCGGTGTTGGTGTCGGGCTCATCCCCGCGTTCGCGGGGAGCACCCGACAGGGTCGAACTTGCGTCCCCACTGGCCGGGCTCATCCCCGCGTTCGCGGGGAGCACCCAGCGACGCGAGGGCCGATTTGGATGTTTCGGGGCTCATCCCCGCGTTCGCGGGGAGCACATGCCGTTCCTTCAGGGAACGATCCTGGCGTGGGGCTCATCCCCGCGTTCGCGGGGAGCACGTGTCGTCCTGGGCAGTCGTCGTTGACGAACGGGGCTCATCCCCGCGTTCGCGGGGAGCACTTATTCACGCCCATAGCGGATACCTGTTCACCGGGCTCATCCCCGCGTTCGCGGGGAGCACGTCTCGTGCGAAGCCGGCGTACGACTGGATGCGGGCTCATCCCCGCGTTCGCGGGGAGCACGGATCACCGTTGAAACCAGGATCGAGAACCCAGGGCTCATCCCCGCGTTCGCGGGGAGCACTGACGACGACAGCAGCGGTTGACCTCACGCCCGGGCTCATCCCCGCGTTCGCGGGGAGCACAAGATTCAGGACGGATCGCTTACGGGCGTCAAGGGCTCATCCCCGCGTTCGCGGGGAGCACGCGGATGTGCGGGAGGTCTGATGCCGGAATCCGGGCTCATCCCCGCGTTCGCGGGGAGCACTTCAGCGCCTGAACCCATCGCGCGTAGTAGGGGGGCTCATCCCCGCGTTCGCGGGGAGCACATTGCCCGCTTGTCGGGTGCTCCGGCCGCGACGGGCTCATCCCCGCGTTCGCGGGGAGCACGTACCGTGCAGCGCACCCCGTTGCCGGATCGTGGGCTCATCCCCGCGTTCGCGGGGAGCACGTCAGGTCCGTCACGCCATGCGTGTGCGAGCTGGGCTCATCCCCGCGTTCGCGGGGAGCACCGCGGAATAGCTGCGGACTCAATTGCCGGCTCGGGCTCATCCCCGCGTTCGCGGGGAGCACGATCAAAAACCATGCGCCGACGCGGTGTGTCAAGGCTCATCCCCGCGTTCGCGGGGAGCACGATCCTGATCAACCTCATGCGAGTTCAGGGTAGGGCTCATCCCCGCGTTCGCGGGGAGCACACTTGTTGAGCTGGCCCTTCGCTGCTCATCATCTCCGAAATCAATCGGACTCTCTCGAATTCTCACCTCGCCGGGTACGACGCGCCGCGCGGTACCGGCTCGCCTTACTTCGGCCGGCACGGGGCTTTGCAGCCGAAGCAAGAGCCTCGCCTGTGTGAGGCCGCCGTACAACCCGAACTCCGTCGACATCCACGGGCTCCCAGTCGTATCGATGTACTCGAAAATCCAATCGCTGCTCATTGCGCGCGCTCGACACCATGATCGCGCGGCCGTCTTTGACGAGCTCTTCCACCCGCTCCCACAGCAGATCGCGGACGCGCCTGGACAACACCCCGACAAAGACGCCGGGACTGATCTCGAGCAGCCACCGGGTCAGGTGGCCACGCAGGCCAGCTGGGCACGCGGTGACGATGAGAACTACCATGGCACCTCGAAATCCTCTTGGGTGGAATGGCTTTGACCGCTCGCAATTGCAGGACCGCGGTCGTCCCAGAGATACACGACGTCGGCTTCGTAAGTGTCGAGGTCGTCCGACCCTGGTAAGAGCAGCGCTTTGATGTCTTCAGCGCACCGCGGCAACAGCTTGGACTGATAGATGACGTCCCTCACTCGGCGGCGGACAACCGCGGGAATGTCCTCGACTTCCTCGGACGCCACGTCGAAGGCAACGGGGATCGCGATCTCGGCCTTGTACAAGTCGGCGATGTCGTAGACGAAGGAGCGGTCGTGCCCTGTGTGGACGAAACCGAGCCCAGGCGAACAGCCCAGAGCGACGATCATCGCGTGTGCGGCTCCGTAGAGGCATGTCGTCGCCGCGGACAGAGCACGGTTCACGTCGTCACCCGCAGCGAAATCGTTCGGGTCGTAGTCGCGTCGAGTCCACTCGACTCCTGTGCGCTGCGCATGCTCACGGTAGATCTTCCGCACGCGGGCACCTTCCTTCCCGCGTAACTGCTGCATCGTGAATCCGCTGGTGTCCTCATCAGGGAAGCGCATCGAATACATCGCGCGCGCAACGCCGATCCTGAGATCGCGATTGGACACTGCTCGTGCTTGCGCGTCGAGAAGGCGACTGGTCCGCCCCAGAGGTCGGCCGTGCGCGTAGTAGCGCACGCCTTGTTCGCCCACCCACACTGTCGACGATCCCGACTCCGCCATGAGGACCATCGCCTGATGAGTCACTCGCGTGCCGGGACCAAGGAGCAACGCACCGATCGTCGCCGTGGGAATGTGAACTACCCCGTGCTCGTCTGTCGCCGTCAATGCGTTGCCATCCCGATGCACCGTGCATCTCTCCAAGTAGATGAACGACACTCTCTCTGACGCACGGACCAGCTCGGTCGGCCGGACAGGTGGCGGGCCTGGCACATTCATGACCGCGGAGTTACCAACGGAGCGAGGGTCAGGAGGCCGCAGCCGTAGGCCTTGGCTCGCCCGATTCCCGCAACGAGGCTGTGCCGCAGCGAGTCCGGATCCACCACCTCCAGCACGCCCTCGAAGGTGGCGTGACCGATGGTGACAGCGCCGCCCCGCTTGCCAAAACGCATGACTCCCCGGTCGACGACGCGAAGAAGCGCATCGTCACGACTCCCGTCCGGGATGCGAAACCCGCCTCCATGTGCCCGTGACTCAAGCCATGATTCCTGGTGTTTGACCGAGCGATGCGCACGCAAGGATGTCTGCTCGTCCGGCGACGATCGTCCGCTGTACACCGGATTCGCTCGGAGCCTGAATCGGTACCGTTGCCCGGCCTGGATGGCGTCGAGTACAGGCGCGTAGTCACGCGTCTGCCACATCTCACCCGTCTGCCACCCGGCCTGTTCGACGACGTGACTGAGGTCGGGTTCCATGGGGCTGACCACGTACAGGTGATGCGTGTCGGCGGACGGGCTGTCGACCCGCCACAACAAGCGCTCGGACCCAGCTGCTGTAGGTGCGTCGGGTGGGAACGCGGCGGCCACCGCGGCGTGCATGGCTTGCGGTGAGGCAAGCAGTTTAGCTCCGCCGCGGCGACGGCGGTTGATCGGCATTCGCGTGAGGTGGGGCATGTCAAGCACCTCCGAGCAGCGACATCGGATCATGAGAAATACTGTTGCCATGGCCATCTGGGTTTGGCATCGTCACGAACGATTCCTCGGTTGTCCGCCAGCCGTACTCGCGCCGACGCGGATCGAAACTGATTGGTACGTCGCGAACGGTGGGGCCGACCCCTGGGACCCCGTCGACAATTGTCCGCAGGCGGACTTCGCGCGCTTGCCGGCGCCTGTAGGTCGGCGGCGCTTGCCACGGGGTCGAGGCAAGCACTGCATCAAGGCCGTCATCGGCCACAGCCATCAGCAGCGGCCGGCTCGGCGGACACGATCGCCGCCCGAGAAAGAGCGGGAATACCGGCCGCCGAAGGGCATCGGCCAGGGTATCGATCAGCTCGGAAGGCCCCTCGACACCCGCGACGAAGATGGCGTCGGCAAGGTAATACCTGATCGACAAGGGCATCGTCTTCTTCTCGTCAAGCGAGCGAGCAGTCTGAAAATCCCGCATCAAAACCCCGTCCCGGTCGACGCGAACACCGAATCGCAGACCGAGGAGGTGCTCAATGGAGTCGGTTCGCCTGACCCCCTGAGCTGCCGCCAGCAGCCCGATGACGCCGCTCTTCGTCGGTTCGCGCCGCGTGTCCCTCTTCGTGAAACGCGACGATGCCCCCCACGCCTGCATCGGTCCGGCGAGACAGACCACCAGGGTGCTCATCCGGCCGGATCCCAGGCGGAAACAGTGTTGCTCACCTGCTGAACCAGATTCGAGAAAGCGATTGCCTCACCCCGGCCGGCCAACGTCTCAGCGGAGACACCCGCGCTCGTGAAGAAACACGCACTCGCCGAACCATACGCTTCGGCGATCTCCGCATCGTGGCGTGCCAGCTTGGCTGCTGCGCGCGACGGGATACCGCCGTGCTCTGCACCTGTCGCAATCGAATCCTCGAATGCACCAACCAGACTGACCGGTTGATCCTCGCGGATATTGATCATGACGACCTCGGGGAGGGTGAAGTTCGCGAACGTGTTGGCCTTGCCCGACGGCATCGATCGAACGAAGAAGTCGACGAACGCAGCGGCGGCTCGCGCAGTCGCGGCTCGGTCACCGAGATTCTTCTCGAGGCCCGCGACATTGATGGTCGCGAAGCGATAGAGAGTCGACGACGAGAACTCGATGGTCCCGATCATCCCGGCGCCCGGCTCCTGGTTAGCCTCGCCGAAATCGTCGACGGCGGTGAAGTAGTCGAACTCCTGCTCCACGGCGTGGACACTGATGGCGTGGGCGACCTGGACGCTCGCGTCGACGTTGAGTTCGGCGTCATCAGCGATCATCCGACCGAATAGTGCGACGTCGATGCTGTTGTCCGCGGTGAAGACCTCTTTCACGCGCTTCTTGTCGAGTTCCGCACCCTCGCGGTGTGCTGCAGCGGCCAGGTCCGCCAAGGACTCCAGCTGCGCTGCACTGAGAAAGACGAGGTACTTCGACTCGTCCGGTTTCGCAGGGGCCTTCTTGTCCACTTTGGGTGGTTCCATCTTGATGCCCTTACCGGCCGCCTTGAACACCGACGATGCAAGCGCGTATGCGGATTCGGGCTCGAGACCCTCGACACGCTCGCGGATGCGCTCACCCAGCAGCTCGGACAGACGCTTGGTCCGAAAGCCGATCTCGGACTTGTCGAGCGTGTCGTTGAAACGCTTGCGAGTCGCACGCTTCCATGACTGGCTCGAAACACGCGCGCGGCGTACGCCTCCGTAGATCGCTGTCTTCGGGCTCCCGGTGTCATCACGATTGATGTTGCTGGGCGGTACCGATTGCAGGATGTGGATATCGATGAACATTGGGCTCACTCCTTGGTGTCGAGATCGGTTACGACAGGTGTCTGGTCGATGCGGCGGAAGTCACGCCCCCACCGAAGGCGAACACGGTCTCCTCGACCCGAGAACATGTCGACGAGATCGTCAGCGAGGCGCCCGTAGTCGAGCGGAACGCCCTTTGCGCGCAGGAGTCCGATCAGCGCACGCAGATGGTGGACGACGCCCTGCCGAGTCTCGGCCAGCGCCACCGCTTGAAAGCGTCGGCGGATCGACTCCTCGAGATCCGGTCCGGTCACCAGACGTCGGGCAGCCGATCCCAGAGTTCCGCCGGGCCGCGTCATCCCGTCGACCCGACCCTGCTGGTGTAGCGCGAAGAATGTCATCGCGATGTGCGCTGCCCACTCATGCGCGGAGGGTTCGTCAGATCGGCCCTGAAGATGTTTCGGGACGACGCCGATCGTGTACTCCCACACGTCCGGCGCGGATCCTGGGGGTCGGCTCGTCGCCTGTCGCAGACGAGCCAATGCGGCGGTAGCCCACGGTTCCTTGGCGTCGGAAAGGTATCCACGCTGGAGACTTGCAACGGCTGCACGCACTGCATCCCCGAGCTCTGAGTATCTACGCGCGCGTGGCGCCGCTTCAGCCGACATCTGCACTCTCTTTCTCGTGATTGAACGCGCCAGGCGCCTCGCGGTTGAGGGCGGCACGAAAGAACTGCTCACAGCGGGGGGCATCGAGCCAAAGGGGCTTGCGGTCTCGACCGACGACTGTTCGTCCGACGAATGCGGGCCGCCCTGCGCTCTCGATGAGAGTGGTACCGCTGGTGACGGCCGCTCGATGAACGAGCCTGTGCCACAGGATCAGGTGCTCCTCGATGTCGCCGATACCGAGCTCGAGGAGCCACGAGCGAAAGGGAACATCGAGACGTGACAGGAACTCCGTTCGAGCAGACGCTGAATCGGAATCGCCCTCGCCACCGGCCGCCCGAGTGAGGTCGCGGGACAGCGTTCCGATCACGCCAGCGACTCGTACCGCGACCCTTGCAGCCTCCACGGCGACGCGCCGACACCCATCACGCCCGAAGTTGGCCACACGCAGTGCGATTCGATCGTCGATCGATGCCCCGATGACACTCGATTGCGTGTCGTAGCGCATTCCGAAAACGTGCGGGATCACGACAAGCGACGTGTCGATGATCTCCTGATCGACGAGGAGGTCAAGCCACTCGAAGACAGTGGCAGTACGGCCTCGAATGCCATCCCCGTTCGCATCCAGCAAAAGGTTCTCGAACCCTTCCCACACCGACCTGTCAGCGTCGAAAGTGCGCGGGTAGAACGTTTCGCCGCCACGCTTCTTGGATTGCTGCTCGCTGAACCGCCATCCCGTGAGGTGTTCGGCGCGTAGCTGGGCGAACGGTTCCAGTGGATCGCCGTTGCCGACAAGCACACCGGTGGCGCGGTCGCCGTCGAACGCAACCTTGATGCGGCGGCTCTGCCAGGTGAGCAAGTCGATCGGACCTGAAGGGGCTGCCTCTTCACGAGCACATACTCCGAGATGTTCACGCTCCCAACAGGGAAGATCACCGTCAACGACCAAAGAAGTGGTCGATGTCCGAAGCGGCATATTCAGGAGCAACGTCCGGGCCAGATTTTTTGACTCGGCCAGGATCCCGCCCAGCTGTCCACACCAAGCGATACCGATCGGATAGCCCTTACCGCCTTTCGAGCGCGGATCACGGGGATCACCGGTCTTGATTCCCGACGTGTCATAGGCCTGGGTGTGAACGACCCACCGCGCAGTCTCCGCCAGCGCCAGGTGGGTCGCACCCGACCCGGCACGCGTGGTGAAGTAGGAATGGCCCGCCGGCACGTCACTGATCATGAGCGTCACCGGCTTCATTTCCCCTTTCGCGTTCTGAAAGTCCGGGACCTGATAGAAGGGTCGCTCGGGATCACACAAGTCGAAGCGGTCTCGCACGCTGTCGAGGTAGGCAATGATCTCGTTGCGCGGCAACACGCCTGCGGACCAGAGTTCCGACCATCTCTGCAACGGATCCGCGGTCCAGTCGACGGCGCGGCGGACGATGGCCAGTAGTAGTCGGGTGACCGCGAACTGTTGCGTGGGGATGTCACCCCCGACGGACGCCACATCATCGGCGCCGATCAGAACATCGCGAATGGAGCGCTCGGCGATGCTGCCGTCGCGCGCGAACACGATGATCCATGGTTCGTCGACAAGATTGAACGTCGTCATCTTCTACCCCCTTTTCGTCACGACGACACCTTCGAGGTCGTCGTACCTCAGGTCGAAATCACCAACAGTCGTTCGATTGTTCTCGTCCAGTTCGACGACGAGTTCGCCTGCCAGCCAGCTGGATCCCTCCCACCCGGGATACATCCGCTGCTCCAATTCTTCGATCGTCCTGTCGATGACGGCGCGCTCACCAGCTCGGCCCGGGCTGCACATCTGCCGCGGTAGAGGGACGGACGAGTTAAGGATCCGACGGGCTTGGGCTGCGGTCGGCTCGGTGAACACCTCGATGCGTTCACCGCCGCACTGCGGCAGGAGGAAGACCTCATCATCGACGCGACGAGTGATGAGCACCTCGATTCCCTCATCGGAATCGCGCACCCGCGCGTACCCGCGTGGGGTGTCGGCGTCGGCCACGTTGGCCTCGAGCCAGTCGATCAGGACGGGTTCGAAAGACGGTCTCGTCAGCGTCCACGTTCTCGCTCGTTCTCGCTGCTTGTTGACCTGGAGTCCGTGGGCGGAATCTGCCAACGCAACCTCCGCCTCCCACCTCTGCGGAACAGCGCATTTCGGCGCGTAGGCCGCCTGGACGAGCACGGGAATATCAGTCGGGATCGTCAGGGTGGCGCGCCCTTCTAGGACTGCCGCTGCACGCAGCAGCAGCGATGTGCCGTAGATGTTGGCGTGACCGGCCCCGATGTCGGGGGGCGCTGCAGCCCAGTCGAGAACTCCGGTGAGAACCACGCGTGGTTCACGCAAAGCAGGCGGGCGCTCACGCTCGTGTCGATGCAGGCGGCCCATGCGCTGGAACACCAGGTCGACGGGCGCGAGGTCGGTGACGAAAAGGTCGAAGTCAACGTCGAGGGACTGTTCGATCACCTGCGTCGCCACCACGATGAGGCATTCGGGGCGATCGCCACCGCGGCCGAGGCGGTCAACGAGGTGTCGCTCCAGCGCGGCTCGATGCTGCGCCACGAATCTCGAGTGCACGAGCATGACGTCAGTCCCGAAACGCTCACGCAGAACACGCGCACACTCCTGTGCTCGGCCAACAGTGTTGCGGACGATGGCCACGCACCCGCCGGCACTTAATGCCTCCTCGAGCAGGCCGATGAGTTCGCCGTACTCGTCACCGATACGTTCGACCGCAACAGACGAGGCGCGCTCGGTGGGGACAGGAGTCACCGTGCGGTGCGTCGCCGCGGTCGTCACGACGGGATATCCGATGTTGCCGCTGATCTCGACTTCATCCGACGATCTGACGCCGCGGCCGCGTTCGTACGCCTCGACGAGTTGAGAGCGCTGGTCACCAGGGAGGGTGGCGGACAGCATGATGACGGGAACGCGGTAGGCGCCGAGCCATTCGAGAACCTGGAGGAGGTAGGTCCGCATGTAATCGTCTGCGGCGTGGACCTCGTCGATGATCACGACCTTGTTCACCAGCGCGAGGTGGCGCAGGACGACGTGCTTCGCCTTGAGACCGGCGAACAAGAGCTGGTCGATGGTACCGACAACGAAGCCGGCCAGCATCGACCGTTTGCGACCCCGAAACCATTGGTGTGCAATCACTTCTGCATGGCAGTCACCTCTAGCCGGCGCGGGACCGTCGATGTCGACGTGCGCCACACGGCTCCGTGACGAGAGGGCCTGGAACTCCTCGTTCAGGTGAGCTTTTCCATGGGCGAGTTTGACGGCGAGCGTCGAGTCCGGGGCCTGATTCGTCAACCACGTGCGTACTCGCGCGAACATCGCGTTCGACGTGGCCATGGTGGGCAAGGCGATCATCACGCCGCCGAGGCCGAACTTCGCGGCCAAGTGCTCCGCGGCGCCGAGGGCGGCTTCGGTCTTGCCTGAGCCCATCGTCGCCTCCACCACGATGAGGCCGGGTTCGGTCATGTCATGAGCGGCCTGGACGACCGCCGACTGCATGGCGTTCGGAACGGCGTCGGCAGGGAGAGCGAATCGCTGTCGGAGGAGGTCGGCAAGATCCGCAAGTGGACTGGCCTGCCACGGAGCAGGCAGGTCGAGCGCTTCCCACCCGGTGTGACCGCGTCCCTGCGCACTCCCCTCACCGGACAGCGGGAAGAGCTCGGTGTTGCTCGCGATCCAGTCGGCCATGATGACGAACCCGGTCCACAGGATTTGCTGCTCAACGGTCAACGGGGTGCGCGACCAGACTGTGGCGAGAGCGTCACGCGCTTCGATCCGATCGAGAACGTGATCGATCAGTTCCGCCCGCGCTCGCCCCCATTCGCCGGTGCCGTGATGACAGCGGTACTCGTCAACAGCAGATCTGCCCACTGTCGCAAGGGTGGGCGCGACTCCGTGGTGGCCACCAACCACGCAGGCATAGGACCGTGCAATCGCGCGGTTGGCGCCGGCTTCCCTCAGGAACGATTCCAGTGCGAGATGACTGACAGCTGCGTGCGGAACCACTCCGGGCCGAACAGACATCGCCGGAAAATCGACAAGACCGGCGTCTCGCATCGGTCCGCACAGGCTGGTGACCTGCATAGCGAACGCCGGGCTGAGTTTGCCGACGTCGTGAACACCGGCCAGGAACTGCGCCAGTGTCCGTCCTTGCTCGTAAGACATGGAGCCGGACAGTGTCCGCTGCGTTGCTGGCGGAAGCCAGTCATCCCAGAGGAAGCCGGCGACCTCCACAGCATCCTCAGAATGCCGGACCAACGACAGCCAGTCATCGGAGTCGCGATCGGACTTCGCCCACGCTGACAACACTTGTCGACTCAGCACGGCATCTCCCCTGAAACGGACACGATGCGAGACATTCAATCGTCTGCCACCGACAAACACGCGGCATGAGGCGGATATGTAGGACGAATGAACGACAAACCTGAGTCGCGGAGGAAGTCGGCATGCTTGGTAGCGACACCATCTGGGCTTCGGGCATCGCCGACAGCGTCCACTTCAGCGGGAGTGCGGCGACTCCGCACTCCGTGAACGCCCCAACCGATCGCCACGCCCACTGAATCGACCCGAAAGGCGTAGCGCCCTACTGGAGGCGTCATCGATTCGTAGTACAAGAAGTACTACGATTGATCTCGTGACCACCGTTCCCGTGCGCGAGCTGAATCAACAGACTGCGGCCGTGCTGGCGCGAGTGAAGTCCGGTGAGCAGATCGAGATCACCGAGCGCGGTGTCGTTGTCGCCGTGCTCGCGCCCCCATCGCCGCACCCGCTCACCGATCTCATCGGCGCGGGCAAAGTCGTCCCGGCGACACAGTCCGGACCCCTGCCCGGGCCCACCGGACCCATGCACGACGACTCCTCCGACCTGCTGCGCGAGATGCGCGAGGACGAACGCTACTGATGATCTACCTCGACACCTCGGCCGCGGTGAAGCTGATCCGCCGCGAGCCGGAGTCGCGCAGCCTCACCGAATGGATCAACGCGTCCGACAAGGGATTGGTGTCGTCGGCATTGCTCGAGATCGAGCTCGTGCGAGCTGCGCGACGGTTCGGCGAATCCACCTTCGTCGGTTCCGCTTTCGCACTCCTCGACCGCGTCGCCTGTCACGAGATCGACAACGACGTACGGCGAGCGGCGGCCGCGTTCACCGATCCCCTGCTGCGATCGCTCGACGCCATCCACCTGGCGACGGCCCGCGACGCCTTCGACGGTGTGGTGACGGACTTCTGTTGTTACGACCGGCGGTTGGCCGACGCGGCGCGCGACGTCGGGCTCTCGGTGGCGGCGCCCCGCGACAACCTCAGCCGCTGATTCGTCGCCTCTGTGCCGTACTGCACATGTGACCGATGTCGTATTCCGTTTCGGCGCCGACAAGCGTGTAGTCGAGTGCATGAACGCAGTTCGGCATGAGCGCATCATCGACGAGCGACGGCGGCGGCGCATCGTTCGCTGGTACTACGCGACGCACCTGATTGCCTTCATCGGAGTGATCTTCGGCTTCCTGATCCGCTTCGGGCCTCCCGCCGACCTGGCATACGCGGCCGGGATGACGCTGTGGCTCGGGGGTTTCGGGGCATCGTCGGCGTCGCTGCTGACCGGTGGTCTGCTCGGGATCTACGAGACGTCGACATCGGTGACGACGATCAAGGTCACCGCTGCACTCGTCTCGCTCCTGTCGGGATTTCTGATCTACGGCCTCGGCATCATCACCACCCCAGTGCTGCTGCTCGCCGGGGTTCTCCTGCGCGCCCTCGTGATGTGGGTTCAGAGACGACTCAGCGCGTTCCTGCGACCGTTCCCGCCTGACGCGACCGTTGCGACGGTCGCGTAGGGGCGAAACGGTCGCAGGAACGCCGAAAGCCGGCCACCGCGAACGGTGACCGGCCTTCGGTTGTGTCTGATGAGTCAGACTGTCTGTCGAGTCAGACGGGGGGGATCAGAATCCCATCCCGCCCATCTCGTCGCCACCCGGCATCGCCGGGGCCGGGTTCTTCTCCGGCTTGTCGGCGACAACGGCCTCGGTGGTGAGGAACAGGGCCGCGATCGAGGCTGCGTTCTGCAGCGCCGAGCGGGTGACCTTCACCGGGTCGTTGATGCCTGCGGCGAGGAGATCCTCGTACACGCCGGTGCCGGCGTTGAGGCCGGTGCCCAGCGGGCTGTTGCGGATCTTGTCGGCGACGACACCGGGCTCGAGGCCCGCGTTGAACGCGATCTGCTTGGCCGGGGCCTCGAGCGCGACGCGCACGATGTTGGCACCGGTGGCCTCGTCACCCTCGAGCGACAGACCGTCGATGGCCGGCTCCGACTGCAGCAGGGCCACGCCACCACCGGCGACGATGCCCTCCTCGACGGCGGCCTTGGCGTTGCGCACGGCATCTTCGATGCGGTGCTTGCGCTCCTTGAGCTCGACCTCGGTCGCAGCGCCGGCCTTGATGACCGCGACGCCGCCGGCCAGCTTGGCCAGACGCTCCTGCAGCTTCTCGCGGTCGTAGTCGGAGTCGCTGTTCTCGATCTCGCCACGGATCTGCGAGACACGACCGGCGATGGCGTCGGAATCGCCCGCGCCCTCGACGATGGTGGTCTCGTCCTTGGTGACGACGACCTTGCGCGCGGTACCGAGCAGCTCGATGCCCGCGCCCTCGAGCGAGAGGCCGACCTCTTCGCTGATGACCTCGCCACCGGTGAGGATGGCGATGTCGGCCAGCATGGCCTTGCGACGGTCACCGAAGCCGGGGGCCTTCACGGCGACCGACTTGAAGGTGCCACGGATCTTGTTGACCACCAGGGTCGAGAGCGCTTCGCCCTCGATGTCCTCGGCGATGATCAGCAGCGGCTTGCCGGCCTGGATGACCTTCTCCAGCAGCGGCAGCAGGTCCTTGACGGTCGAGACCTTGCCCGAGACCAGCAGGATGTAGGGATCCTCGAGGACCGCTTCCTGACGATCGGCGTCGGTCACGAAGTAGCCCGAGATGTAGCCCTTGTCGAAGCGCATGCCCTCGGTGAGCTCGAGCTGCAGGCCGAAGGTGTTGGACTCCTCGACCGTGATGACGCCTTCCTTGCCGACCTTGTCCATGGCCTCGGCGATGAGCTCGCCGATGGACGGGTCGCCCGCGGAGATACCGGCGGTGGCAGCGATCTGCTCCTTGGTGTCGATCTCCTTGGCGGACTTCAGCAGCGACTCGGTGACGGCCTCGACGGCCTTCTCGATGCCGCGCTTGAGGCCCAGCGGGTTGGCGCCGGCCGCGACGTTGCGCAGGCCCTCACGCACGAGCGCCTGGGCGAGAACGGTGGCGGTGGTGGTGCCGTCGCCTGCGACGTCGTCGGTCTTCTTGGCGACCTCCTTGACGAGCTCGGCACCGATCTTCTCGTAGGGATCCTCGAGCTCGATCTCCTTGGCGATGGACACACCGTCATTGGTGATGGTGGGGGCGCCCCACTTCTTCTCCAGAACGACGTTGCGACCCTTGGGTCCCAACGTCACCTTGACGGCGTCGGCGAGGCTGTTGAGACCCCGCTCGAGGCCGCGACGGGCCTCTTCGTCGAACGCGATTTGCTTGGCCATGCGAAGTGATCCTCCGATAGGGGGTGACACTGAAGTTCGTTGGCCGGACTCGGTGCCCGCGACGGACGACCGGGGGTGTCAGTGAAGACCCGATCTCACCGTTCCGACCTGGCACTCCCGGTTCGAGAGTGCCAACTGCCTTTTTAGCACTCGCCCATGGCGAGTGCAAGGTCGCGGCGACGGGTGACGCGACGTCGGGAGAAACGATTCCGCAAAGCCGCCATGGCCACGTGAAATCCGGCCCGATCACCGCATCCACGCAGCCCAAGCCCCTCGGGGAATCGACTGAGATGTGCCGCTCTCGTGCACGCCAACGCCACGTGAGCGATCGCGCGCACGAAACAGGCACATCTCAGTCACCGGCCTGTGCACAGATCGGCGGGAGTCCCCAGAACCGGCCCGTCACCGCGCTCGGAACGGGGTTCGGCGCCCGGGGCCGCCGACACTGCTCGTCATGTCCGATCTCGACCCGGTGGTCCGCGCATCGCGCGGCGTCGTCTCCCGGCAGCAGCTGGCGGACCTGGATGTGGGCGATCCCGAGATCCGGCGACTCGTGCGCCGCGGCACGATCCGTCGCCTACGCCCCGGATGGTTCGCCGCGCCCCACGCCGACCCGATGGTGGTCGAGGCCGTCTCGGCGGGCGGGATTCTCACGTGTGTCTCCGCCCTTCGACGACACGGACTATGGGTTCCTGAGCACGAGAAGAAGCTGCACATGCGGCCCGCCCATCGGAAGGTCCGGCTCGCGTCGGGATGCCGCGTGCACGGATCCATCCCGCCACCGACGGCCGCCGTCGACGATCTGCTGTGCTCGCTCGCCTACGCCGCGCGGAGCCTCGACGCCGAAGGGCTCGTCGTGGTGTGCGACTCGGCGCTGAACTCCCGACACGCCACCATCAAGGAGATCACGTCCGCCCTGGCACCCGCCCCTGCACGCACCCGTGCCCTGGTCGACCGATGTGACGGCGGCGCGCAGTCGGGGACGGAGACGATGGTGCGTCTCCGGCTGCGTTCGCGGAACATCTCCGTCACCCCCCAGCCCCGCATCGCGGGCGTCGGTTTCGTGGATCTACTCGTTGGGGATCGCCTGGTCGTCGAATGCGACAGCCGCGAGTACCACACCGGGATCGAGCGATACGAGAACGACCGGGCACGAGATCGAACGCTGATCGAGCTGGGCTACCTCCCGCTGCGACTGAGTTATCGGCAGATCGTCCACGACTGGTCTGCCACCGAAGCCGCGATCCTGACCCTCGTACGACGCGGTGACCACCGGCGGTGACTGAGATGTTCCTCTCTGCTGCACGGCATCGCCCCACATGCGACGCCTGCCCGCTCAGAGCGACATATCAGTCATGTTCAGGCCAGACCCCACTCCTTGGCGAGGAGCTCGTGGGAGCGGAGGCGGTCGTCGAAGCCGTGGGTGACGCTGGTGACGACGAGTTCATCGGCGCCGGTGGCGGCGGCGAGGGTGCGGAGACCGTCGGCGACCGAGGGCGCGTCGCCGACGAACTGGGTGCGCACGCGGTCGTCGACGACGGCCTGCTGGGCCTCGGTGAGCGGTTCGGTGACCGCGGGGTCGGGATAGGGCACGGCGCCACCACCGGCGCGGATGCTGTGGACCCACGGCCCGAAGCTCGAGGCGAGTTCGCGGGCGGTGGCGTCGTCGTCGGCGACGACGACATCGGCCGACACCACGACGTAGGGCTCGGCGAGGGTCTCCGACGGCACGAAGGCCTCGCGGTAGGCCGCGACCGCGTCGAGGGCCGTCGAGGGGGTGATGTGGTAGCTCGCGACGAACGGCAGACCGCGTCGGCCGGCCACCTCGGCGCTCTGGCCCCGACTGCTGCCGAACACCCACACCTCGACCTCGGCGTGCTCACCGGGCACCGCCGAGAAGTGCTCGCCCCCGACCTCGAAGGTGCCGGCGAGCAGCGCGAGGACGTCGTCGACGGCCCCGGCGAAATCGGGTTGCTGCGCCGGTGGCGGCAGCAGAGCGGTCGCCGCCGCGGCCATCCGAGGCGACCCGAGCTGTTTCGCCGCGGAGAAGGGCCGGGGCACCAGCACCCCGTCGACGAGCCGATCGTCGGTCACGGTCGGCGGACGCGGTGGCGCTGATCCCGCGGTGGCCTCGGCGCGACGCTGACCCGACCGCCCGATTCCGAGGTCGAGGCGTCCCGGGTGCAGGGCGTCGATGGTGCCGAACGCCTCCACCACCGACACCGGCGTGTGGAACCCGATCTGAACGGCCGCGGCCCCCACGCGGATGCGGTCGGTCGCCGCGGTGACGAGCGCGATCGCCGTCGGCGGCGACGAGCTGGCCACGGCGACGAAGTGGTGTTCGGCGAGCCAGAAACGCTTGTAGCCCAGGCTCTCCGCGTGCTGCGCCAGGCGCACCGAGTTCCGCAGCGCGTCGGCCGGGGTGCCCCCCTGCGAGATCGGCGACAGGTCCAGCACCGACAACGGGATGGCGGTCATCGCTCGTCGATTCCCGGGACCCCGTCGGTCCGCGTTGCCAGGGCGGCTCGCGACGACGGCCACACCGAGTGTGCGTCGGGGTTGAGCGCTGCGGCGGCCGAGAGCAGGTCGACCGCTCGCAACCGCGTCAGCCACGACGGACGCAGGACACCGATGGAGACAGACATGGATCCAGTGAGCGCCGTCGCGGCCGATCTCGCGACGGTTGCGTTCACCGTGATTTGTTCTCCGCGCGAACGGAATCGTCACCAGCACCCTGGAGTTGACCCGACGACAACCGCTACCAGGAGGTGAGGTCCGCGTGTCCGCGAGCCCCGAGCAATCGATCCATGTCGGCGTCGCGCTGGGTGGCGCGGGACGACACCCGGCCGCCTGGCGTCTCGACTCGGCCCGCCCCACCGAGTTGGTGAGCGCGCGGTACTGGATCGATCAGGTGCGTCTCGCCGAGCAGGGGCTGCTCGACCTGGTGACCATCGAGGACTCGTTCTCCCTCTCGGACTCCTCCTCGGGTCCGGCCGCCACCGCCGACGGGCGCGTGGATCTCGCGGTCGGACATCTGGACTCGACGCTAGTCGCCGCCCGCGTCGCCCTCGCGACCGATCACGTCGGACTGATCCCGACGGCGGTCACCACCCACACCGAGCCGTTCCACGTCTCGAAGGCCATCGCGAGCCTCGACCACGCGTCGCACGGTCGGGCGGGAGTCCGCCTGCGGATCTCGCACCACGCGGGCGACACCGCGCTGTTCGGACGCCGCCCCGGCGCCGAACCCGTCCCCGACCTGCTCGCCGAGGCCGCCGATCACGCGGAGGTCCTGCGCCGCCTGTGGGACAGCTGGGAGGACGACGCGGAGATCCGCGACGTCGCGACCGGCCGTTTCATCGACCGGGACAAGCTGCACTACATCGATTTCCGGGGTGCGTTCTTCTCGGTGCGCGGACCGTCGATCACGCCGCGACCGCCGCAGGGCCAACCGATCATCGCGGCGCTGAGCCACACCGGCGACGTGCACCGCTTCGTGGGCAGCTCGGCCGACCTCGCGTTCGTGACCCCCACCGACGTCGCCGACGCGCGCGGCATCGTCGCCGAGATCGACCGGGCCCGCGTCGAGGCCGGCCGCGACGACGCCGTGCGCGTGCTGGCCGATCTGACCGTGTTCCTCGGCGACACCCGCGCGCAGGCCCGGGCGCACCGCGATCGACTCGACGAGTGGCTCGGCACCGAGTTCACCGACGACGCCGCGGTGGTCGTCGGCACTCCCGCCGACGTCGCCGACCGGATCGCCGAGCTCGTCGACCCCGAGACCGGGGTGGTCGGTGTCCGCCTGCGACCGGGCGCCGTGCCCCTGGACCTCGAGGCGATCGTGGCCGGCGTGGTCCCGGAACTGCAGCGACGCACCCTGTTCCGCACGCACTACTCCGAGGAGACCCTCCGCGGGCATCTCCGACTCCCCCGCCCCGCCAACCGCTACGCAGGACTGGTGACAGCATGAGCACCCCCGAGAAGAATCGCCGCCGTCAGGTACATCTCGCCGCGCACTTCCCCGGCGTCAACAACACCACGGTGTGGAGCGATCCCGCGGCCGGCAGCCACATCGACATCGAGTCGTTCGTCCACTTCGCGCGGACCGCCGAACGCGCCAAGTTCGACTTCCTGTTCCTCGCCGAGGGGTTGCGGCTGCGCGAGCAGAACGACCAGATCTACGACCTCGACGTCGTGGGCCGCCCGGACACGTTCACCGTTCTCGCCGCACTCGCCGAGGTGACCAGCCACCTCGGCCTCACCGGCACCATCAACTCGACGTTCAACGAGCCGGTCGAGGTCGCGCGGCAGTTCGCGAGCCTCGATCACCTCACCAACGGCCGGGCGGCGTGGAACGTGGTCACGTCGTGGGACGAGTTCACCGGCCAGAACTTCCGTCGCGGGGGTTATCTCGCCAAGGACGCCCGCTACACCCGCGCGCGCGAGTTCCTCGATGCCGCACAGCGACTGTGGGATTCGTGGGACGACGGCGACATCGTCGCCGACAAGGCCACGGGCCGGTTCCTCCGACGACCCGACGCGGGCGCGTTCTCGTACGCGAGCAGCCAGTTCGACATCACCGGCCGGTTCTCGGTGCCGCGCAGTCCGCAGGGACACCCGGTCATCTTCCAGGCGGGCGATTCCGAGGAGGGCCGTGACTTCGCGGCCGAGACCGCCGACGCGATCTTCTCCCGGCACGGGACCCTCGATGCGGGGCAACAGTTCTACGCCGACGTGAAGGGCAGGCTCGCGCGCTTCGGTCGCGAGCCCGACGACCTGCTGATCCTGCCCGCGACGACGTTCGTGATCGGTGACACCGACGCCGACGCCGCCGATCTCGCCCACGAGGTGCGCCTGGCGCAGGTCAGCGGTCAGACCGCGATCAAATTCCTCGAGCAACTGTGGAACCGGGATCTCTCCGACCACGATCCCGACGGCCCGCTGCCGGCCGTCGATCCCATCCCGGGCGAGAACACCGTCGCGAAGGGGCGGGCCAGCGTGCGCATCCACCGCGATCCGCGAGACGTCGCGGCGGAATGGCGGCAGTTGGCCGAGGCGAAGAAGCTCACGACGCGCGAGCTGATCGTGGAGGTGACCGGTCGGCAGTCGTTCATCGGCTCGGCAGAGACCGTCGCGGACACCATGATCGAGTTCGTCGAGGCCGACGCGTGCGACGGCTTCATCCTCGTCCCCCACCTCACCCCCGGGGGCCTCGACCGGTTCGCCGACGAGGTGGTCCCGCTGCTCCAGGAACGCGGCGTGCACCGTGAGGACTACACCGGCACCACCCTGCGACACCATCTCGGTCTCGCGGACGTGCGGCCCCGGGTCGAGGCCTGAGTCCTCAGGCGGTCTGCTCGCGCAGGTCGTCCATGATCTGCTGGGTGGGGCGGTCGACGATGTCGGCGAAGTCGTCATGCTTGCGCAGGTAGGCGGCGAACAGCGGACACCCCGGCACCACGCGGGTTCCGTTGTCGCGCATGGCCTCCAGCGCGCCGCGGACCAGCAACGTCCCCAGTCCACGACCGCCGAAGGCGTCGTCGACCTCGGTGTGGAAGAAGACCCGCTGCGCGCGGCCGGAATCGTCGGTGCGGTCGCGGTACAGCGCGAAGCCCACCACGGAGCCGGTGCCGTCGCCGGTGTCGACGGAGATCTCGAATCGCTGCATCGCCGGGTTGTCGGCGATCTCGGCCCGGGCGCCGGTCTTGTCGGTCGGCATGGTCATCGGCCTCTCGTGGAGCCGGCGTGCGGCGCCGGGTTGGCGCGCGGGCGCAGCGTGGTGGTCGGCATCTCGGGAGCCGGGATACGCGGGTGCGGCCCACGGTATCCCTCGACGGTCCCGAATCGGACGTCGCCGGCCTCCCACTGCGCACGATAGGAGGCGATCTCGTCGTGGGTGCGTCCGACGAAGTTCCACCACATGATGATCTCCTCGGTGAACGGCTCGCCCCCGACGAGCAGTACCCGACCCGACGTGTCGGATCGGTTGGCGACGACGACGGTCGGCGACCCGACGCCGACGAACCCGAGTTCGCCGACCGCGAGCGACTCGTTCTCGACGGCGATGTCACCCCGGTCGCTCAACACGCCGTGTTCGTGCGTCGGAGCGACCTCGAGCGTCACGGTGGTGTGCGCGGGCAGCACGATCTCCGCGCCGACCAGTGCGGTCGCGGTCCGCACCGGTGAGTCCGCCCGCACGCGCTCGTCGCCGACCCGCATCCCCACGTCGCCGAGGAACACCCGCATCTGCGCGTCGCCGGCGGTGACCGGTTCGGGGGCGAAGTGGTCGAAGCCGTGGTCGTCGTCGCGCACGGCATCGGGCAGTGCCAGCCACAGCTGCGCCCCGTGGAGGATCGTCGTGTCCGGGGTGGACACCTCGGAGTGGCTGATGCCGTGACCGGCGGACATGAGGTTGAGCTCACCGGGGCGCACCATCGCGTGGACGCCCGCGGAGTCGTGGTGCTCGATCTCGCCGGTGAACAACCAGCTGACGGTCTGCAGACCGGTGTGGGGGTGCGGCGCCACGTCCATGCCGGCCGATGTCGACACGTCCTCGGGGCCGTAGTGGTCGATGAAGCACCACGCCCCGATCAGCGACCGTTGTCGCTGCGGCAGCGTCCGACGGACACGCATCGCGCGCGGACCGCCCAACGGCACCTCGCGCGCGGTGATGACCTCGACGCCGCCGCGCGGGTCGGCCACGCACTCCTGAGACACCGGGTGCTCTTCGAGATTGCTCATCGCCGTCCCATCCGCTCGCTCACGCCGCGTCTATGTTGATGCGTGAGTGAACGATACGCCGGTGATCCCACCTGCGGCGTACGCCCACCGAGCCACCTACAGGAGTCGCGATGGACCTCCCGCACATCTACATCGACAAGCAGTCCCCCGAGGCGTACCGGGCACTGGGTGGGGTCGCCGCCGCGGTGTCGGACACGGCACACGGCGCCGATCTCCCGCGCATCCTGGTGGAGCTGATCAACCTGCGGGTGTCGCAGATCAACGGATGCGCGTTCTGCCTGGAGTTGCACTCGCGCCGCGCGATCGCCGCCGGCGAGACCGTGGGGCGCATCGCGACACTGCCCGCCTGGCGCGAGACCGAGCTGTTCGACGAGACCGAGCGCGCGGCACTGCTGCTGGCGGAGACGGTGACGACCCTGCCGCTGCACGACGTGGCGGAGATCCACTACGAACGGGCCCGCGCCACGCTCACCGACGACCAGGTCTCGGCGGTCATCTGGGTCGCCATCGCCATCAACGCGTTCAACCGGGTCTCGATCCTCAGCCGACACCCCGTCCGGCAGTGACCGGCGCGTCGGCGTAGATCGGGTAACTCGGCAACACGAAATCCTTGCCCGCCCGCGAGAGCAGACGGTGCTCGACCCGCGAACGCACCGCGGGTCGCGCGAGCAGGGTGTGCACGGCTCGCAGCACCCGCAGGCCGCGCGTCGTCCGCGGCATCACCATGCGGGAGTTGCCCGACGACGGGGTCTGGACCGACTCCGCGTACGGGCGGATGATCCGTTCGTATGCGGTGAAAGCGCGGCGATGGTCGATCACGTCGCCGGTGCGGGCCGCGTCGAGTTCGCCGGCGAGGACGTAGGCGCCCACCAGCGCGAGCGTCGTCCCCATACCGGTGGGGCCGCCCGCCCACGCCGCGTCGCCGACGACGATGACCCGTCCTCGGGAGTAGGTCGGCATCACCACCTTGTCGGTGCGTTCCATGTAGAACTCCTCCGGCGCGGCCTCGAAGCCGTCGAGGATGCGGTCGGTCTCCCACCCGACGTCGGCGAAACGGTTGCGCAGCACCGTCATCTGCGCGGCGTGACCGAGACGGTCGAGGCCGAGATCCGGCGCCAGGAAACCGAGGTTCGCTCGGATCGTGCCCGTGTTGTCCGGGCGGAGGCCGACCATGCGGCTGTCCCGCGCGGTCATCCAGCGCCACCAGTCGTCGTCGGCGGCGGTCCGGGCGATCGTGCCGTAGGCGATGTAGAGGCCACGGCTGATCGTGCCCACCTCGTCGCCGAACACGAGGTCGCGCGTCGTGGAGTTGCGCCCCTCGGCCACCACGACCAGGTCGAAGTGCTCGCGGGTGCCGTCGGCGAACGCGACGTCGACCCCGTCCCCGGGCCGGTCGTCGAGCGCGACGACGTGCGTCCCGAACCGGTGCTCGACCGTTCCCTCCGTGAGTCCCATCAGGATCTCGGAGAGCTTCCCGCGCAGGATCTCCAGCTCGGCGGTCGGCCCGTCGGCTCCCTCGAGGGCGGGCAGCTCGGCGTAGGGCTCGCCGCGGTGATCGAGGTAGCGGATACCCACCTCGCCGGTGGAGGCCGCTTTCACATCGTCGCGGATCCCATTGCGCGCAGCACCGCGTGACCGGCGTCGCGGATGTCGATGTTCTGTCCGGCCTCGCGGGGACGCGGCGCCCGTTCGACGAGCGTCACCGCGAAACCCGCCCGCTGCAGGGCCCACGCCTGCGCCGGCCCTCCGACACTGCCCCCGGTCACCAGGACTCGCGGTCGGTCACCCTCGTGTGCTCGTCGATCGGTCATGTCGTTCTCCCTCGCAGTGCGAATATATGTAGACAATCTAGCAATCAGTTTGTCGAATCACCATATTGACTATGCACTCGCCCGATGGTGGGATGTCCCCCATGCCCACCCGCGACACCTCGACCGGCGGGGACTCCTCCTACGGGGACCTCGACCCCGCGACCGTGGCCGTCCGCGACATGGTCGGCGCGTCGCGGGAGCTGGTCGGGCGCATGGCCGACCGGATGGGGATGAACCCCAACGACATGGCGGCGATCGCCGCGCTCGCACAGCGCGGACCGATGGGAGTGGCGGAGCTGGCCGCACACCTCGGTATCCGGTCGGCCTCGGCCACCGTCCTGGTGGACCGACTCGAACGCGCCGGACACGTCCGGCGGGTCCGCGACACCGTCGACCGACGCCGGGTGTCGGTGGTCGAGACCCCTGCCGCGCGGCAGGCCACGCACGCGGCGTGGAGTGCGACGATCAGCCGCATCGACGACGTCTGCCGCGCCCTCCCCGACGACGAACGCGAGGTGGTCCTCCGGTTCCTGTCCGACATCACCGAGGTCACCGCGGACAGCGGGAACGACTGAGCCGCAGGCTAGTGCGCGAGCACGCGCGCCGGCGCCATCGCGAGGACGTCGGCGACGAGGGAGTGCGCGAAGGCCTCGTCGGCGTGGAGCCCGAACACGACGTGGTGGTACAGCGGCGCCACGACGTGGTTGAGCACCTGCGCGACGGTCGGCACGGCCTCGCCGCGTTCGGCGGCGCGGGCCAGCATCTGTCCGGCCTGCTCGTCTCGGGTCTCCCAGCACGGGCACTCACCCGGGGTGCCCTGGCGGGCACTGACCATCGCGCGGAGGTAGACGATGCGCTCGGGTCGGGTGATGTCGGCGACGATGATGCCCGCCCACGCCTCGAGATCGCCGCGGATGGCGCCTGTGTCGGGCATGGGCTCGTCGCCGGTCAGCGCGGCGACCGCGACCTCCTCGAGGAGCGTGGCCACCCCGCCCCAGCGGCGATAGATGCTGGTGGGGTTCACCCCGGCGCGTTCGGCGACCTGCGGGACGGTCATCGTGTCGCGATGACCCTCGCTGACCAGCGCGCCGACCGCCGCGTAGACGTCGGCCTGCACGCGTGCGCTGCGGCCGCCGGGCCGTCGGGCAGAGGTGCGCGTGGGAGTCATGTCTGCCATTATTGCAAATCGACTGGCTTTAAGTCGGAACACGGTGCTACCTTCTCAAAAGCAACAATCACTGCTTTAAGCGAGGAGTAGCGACATGCAGCGACAGATCCCGCGGTCGGTGGCCTTCTGGCTGGTCGGCCTGACCTCGACGGTGGTGCTGTTGGCCTCGGCCGCGCCGTCGCCGCTTTACCCCGTCTATCAGCAGCTGTTCGGGTTCTCGGCCTTCACCCTGACCATCGTGTTCGCGGTGTACGTGCTCGCGCTGGTGGGAACGCTGCTCACCGTCGGATCGATCTCCGACCACATCGGTCGACGTCCCGTCCTCGCCGGCGCCATCGTCCTGCTGATCGTGAGCATGGTGGTGTTCCTGACCGCCGACGGTGTCGCGATGCTGATCGCCGCCCGGGTCCTGCAGGGGCTCGCGACCGGCGCACTGGTCGGCACCGTGAGTGCCGCCCTCGTCGACCTCGCCCCGACACCACATCTGGGGTCGATGGTCAGCACGGCCACCCCGCCCCTCGGGCTCGCGACGGGCGTGGTGCTCGCCGGCGTGCTGGTGGAGTACGCGCCGCTGCCGCGGGTGATCGTCTACGTCGTCCTGATCGTCGCCCTGGCTGTCCTGCTCACCACGATCGCGTTCCTGCCCGAGACCTCGCCGCTCCTCGGCTTCGAGTCGAGTTCACATGCGCTGGGGACGATCTCACCGAGTATCGCCGTGCCTGCCGACGTGCGTCCGGTGTTCTTCTCGGCGGTCCCGGCGATGCTCGCCACGTGGTCGCTCGGTGGGCTCTACCTGTCGCTGGGCTCGTCGATCACCGCGCAGATCCTCGGTGTCGCCAACCACGCGACCGGTGGCGCGATCCTGTGCGCCTTCTTCGGCAGCGCCGCCCTCGCGTCGACCGTCGCCTCCCGCGCGTCGACCACGATGAAGCTCGTCGTCGGGTACAGCGCTCTCGCCGGCGGGGTGCTGATCTCGATGTCGGCGGTCCTGGCCGAGTCGGCACCGGTGTACGTGATCGGATCGATCCTCGCCGGAATCGGTTTCGGCACCACGCTCCTGGGCATCATGTCGGAGATGGCGCGCGTCAGTGCGCCCTCGCAGCGCGCGCAGGTGTTCGCGGCGGTGTTCGCCGTCTGCTACACCGCGTTCAGCGTTCCCGCGGTGATCGCCGGCGTCGTCACCGGCCACGTGGGCCTGCGCGCGACCGCGGTGGGCTACGCGATCTTCATCGTGTCGCTGATCGCCGCGGCCGCGATCGCCGCTGTGGTGTTGCGCGACCGCGGCGAACTCCCGACCGACGACGGACCGTCAGGCGCGGGCGCGCTCGGCGGCCTTGGGCGTGACGACGCCCTTGTCGACGGCCTTGGTCACCCGCTTGCGCGAGAAGCGACCGACGCCGGTCAGGATGCGCGAGACGATGGTGCGGCGGCCCTTGCGGCGTTCGAGTCGGGCGCCCGCTGACAGGCTGAGCCGGGCGACGAGCGGCAGCGCGAACGCCACCAGCAGGTAGCGGTAGATGTAGCGCCGCGCCAGGAGCGGGATCACTTCAGCGCTCGGCGCGCACGGATCGAGCCCGAGATCAGCCAGGCGAGGACGGCGCCGACCGCCGCACCGATGAGCAGCGCCAGCCCCAGCCCGAGATCGAGCTGCCAGGCCAGGAACTTCACGCTCACCTTGTCGGTGTTCTGCAGCACGAAGGTCACCAGCGCGGCGATGACCACGACGGTCAGGACGAGGAGTACACCCGATCCGGCCCCGATGGAACGCCGGCGGGTGGGGCGGGAGGTCTCCGTGGTGGCGGCACTCATGGCGGTCCTGCTCTCTGTCCTGCGGAATCCGTCGTGGATCACCGTCACAACGGACGATGTCAAGAAGACATCTCGCCGACCGCTCCCGCGACATCACGAGAAGGTCTCGAAAGATCACGAAGCGATAACGGCGGCGGCGATCGTGTCCCGGTGTCCGCATGGAGGCCACCTGCGTTGACGTCCCGGGCCGAAGTGGGAGTAATAAGGAGCTATGCACCTCGCCCTCACCCCCGAAGAAGCGGACTTTCGCGATGAGATGCGGACGCTCTTCACCACGAAGATCCCCAAAGAGATCCGCGAACGCTCGGCTGCGGGAAATCTGAACTTCCCCGACGACATCGTCACCACGATGCGCATCCTCAACGAGGAGGGCATCGCGGTCCCGAACTGGCCCGTCGCCGACGGCGGCAAGGACTGGACCCCGGTGCAGCGCCACATCTGGCAGGACCAGATGAACCTCGCCGCCGTGCCCGAACCGTTGGCGTTCAACGCCGCGATGGTCGGACCGGTCATCGCGCAGTTCGGTTCGCAGGAGATCAAGGACCGCTTCCTGCCCGCGACGGCGAACCTCGACATCTGGTGGTGCCAGGGCTTCTCCGAGCCCGAGGCCGGCTCGGACCTCGCGTCGTTGAAGACGAAGGCCGTCCGCGACGGTGACCACTACATCGTCAACGGCCAGAAGACCTGGACCACGTTGGCGCAGTACGCCGACTGGATCTTCTGCCTGGTGCGCACCGATCCCGATGCACCGAAGAAGCAGGCCGGCATCAGCTTCCTGCTCATCGACATGAACTCCGAGGGTATCGAGCGGCGTCCGATCCAGCTCATCGACGGCGGCCACGAGGTCAACGAGGTCTGGTTCACCGACGTCCGCGTCCCGGTGGAGAACCTCGTCGGCGAGGAGAACGCCGGCTGGAGCTACGCGAAGTTCCTGCTGTCGAACGAGCGCGGTGGCATCGCCCGCGTCTCGTACAACAAGATCCGTCTCGCCCGGGCCAAGGAGATCGCGGCGTCGATCCCGACCCCGAACGGCTCCCTGCTCGACGACCCGTTCACCCGCGCCCGCTTCGTCGAACTCGAGAACGCCCTGCTGGCACTGGAACTCACCCAGCTGCGCGTGGTCGCCTCCGACGGCGACGGCAAGCCGAACCCGGTGTCGTCGGTGTTGAAGCTCCGCGGCAGCGAGCTCACCCAGGAGGTCACCGAGCTCATGACCGACCTGGCCGGTACCGACGCCCTGACCGTCTTCGACCCCGCCCTCGACGACGCCGAGTGGGCACACCTCGCCATGCCGACGTACCTCAACACCCGCAAGGTGTCGATCTACGGCGGATCGTCGGAGGTGCAGCGCACCATCATCGCCTCGGGGATCCTGGGTCTGTAGAGACCTGTCCACCGCACCCCACACATCTTTTCTGTACCCACGAAAGGGTCACTCCCCCATGGATTTCGAA
Organism: Williamsia herbipolensis; assembly: GCF_000964005.1. Classification (GTDB taxonomy): domain Bacteria; phylum Actinomycetota; class Actinomycetes; order Mycobacteriales; family Mycobacteriaceae; genus Williamsia_A; species Williamsia_A herbipolensis. Next base: position 133,705 of record NZ_JXYP01000011.1, on the reverse strand, counting down.
CTCACCGAGGAGCAGTCGCTCCTGCGCGACACCGCGCGTGAGGTGCTCGGCCGCGCCTACGACGTCGAGAAGCTCCGCGAGGTCGCCGAGACCGACCGCGGCTGGAGCGAGAAGGTCTGGAGCTCGCTCGCCGAGATCGGCATCCTCGGCCTCCCGTTCACCGAGGACGACGGCGGCGCGGGCGCCGGTTTCGCCGAGACCGCGGTCGTGGCCGGCGAATTCGGACGGTCGCTGGCCCCGGAGCCGTTCATCACCGGCATGGCGACGCCGGGTGTGGCGATCGCCGCGGTCACCGACGACGCCCTGCGCGGCGAGATCGTCGGCGCGGTCGCCGAGGGCGGGCTGGTGCTCGCCTACGCCCATGACGAGCCCGGCGACCGGTGGCCCACCGCAGCACTGGCGACCACCGCCACCGCCTCCGGCGACAGCTACACCCTGACCGGCACCAAGAGCCCCGTGCTCGCCGGCGACGTCGCCGGTAAGTTCGTCGTCACCGCCACGCTCGACGGCGCGCCCGCGCTGTTCCTCGTCGACGCCGACGCCAAAGGCGTGACCCGCACCGCGCTGCGCACCCACGACCGGCGTCGCGCCGCCCGGGTCACCTTCGACGGTGCGGCCGCGACCGCACTGCCGGTCGAGGACGCCGCCGCGGTGATCACGAAGACCGAGGTCGTCACCCAGACCCTCCTGTGCGCCGAGGCCGTCGGCGCCATGGAGCAGGCCCTGAACCAGACCACCGAATACCTGAAGTCGCGCAAGCAGTTCGGCGTGCCGCTCAAGACGTTCCAGGCACTCACCCATCGCGCGTCGAACATGTACGTCGAGCTCGAGCTGGCGCGCAGCATCAGCACCTACGCGACGATGCGTCTCGCCGACGACGACGTCGACCCGGCGACCGCATCACGCGCGAAGCTGCAGATCTGCCACTCGGCGCGTCTCATCGGCCAGGAGACCATCCAGCTCCACGGCGGCATCGGCCTCACCGCCGAGTACCCCGTGGGTCACGTGGTGAGCCGCCTGACCGCGATCGCCCACACCCTCGGTGGGTCCGACGATCACCTGCGCGCCCTGTCGGAGACTGTCGCCGATCACGACATGCTCACGCTGATCTGACGTCACCGATCGCCGCATTTGCGGACGATCGTCCAGACAGGTGTCTATTCTGACCGGATGATCGGTGATGTGTTGGTGGTGGTCGGCGTCGGTGGGATGGGCGAGGCCATCGCGCGTCGTCTGGGGTCCGGTCGTCCGGTGGTCCTCGCCGACCACGACGACGCCCGTCTGCAGGCGTTGGCCTCGGCCATGCGCCGCCAGGGCCACGACGTGCGCGACCACGCGGTCGATGTCAGCGACCGCGGGTCGGTGCGCGATCTCGCGGAGTTCGCCGCCGGGCTGGGCCCGGTGACCGCGGTCGCACATACGGCGGGCCTGTCGCCCGCACAGGCCTCGGCCGAGCGGATCGCGGCCGTCGACCTGGTGGGGATGGCCATCTCGCTCGACGAGTTCGGCGAGGTCATCGCACCCGGCGGCGCGGGGGTCTACATCGCCAGCATCGCCGGCCACATCTTCCGCGACGCCGTGGACTCCGCGACCGCCGCGACGTTCGCGACGGCACCGGCCGAGGACCTCGCGGGGGTCGGGCTGCTGTCGATGCCCGATGTCCCCGCCGACCTCGCGCGGGCGATGACCTACGGATACGCCAAGCGCGCCAACCAGATCTGCGTGCAGGCCCAGGCGCCGCGGTGGGGCGATCGCGGCGCGCGGGTCAACTCGATCAGCCCCGGGGTGGTGGCCACCCCGATGGGGTGGGACGAGTACGAGGCCGAGTTCGCCCACGACGCGTACAAGTCGATGGTGACCGACAACGCGGCCGGCCGGTTCGGGACCGCCGAGGACGTGGCCGCCGCCGCGGACTTCCTCCTCGACACCACGAAGGCGAGTTTCATCAGCGGTGTCGACCTGCTCGTCGACGGCGGGACCCTCGCCGGTATCGGCACCGGCCGCGTGTCGATGGGCCCGGCCGAGACCTCGGCGTGAACGTCGGGGCCGATAGACTCCCACTTCACGCATCGACACGTCCACCACCAGGAGACAACCCATGGCAGCACCGCTGATCGAGACCTCGACCGACATCGAGGCCACCCCCGAGAAGGTGTGGTCGATCGTCTCCGACCTCGCCCGCATGGGTGAGTGGAGTCCGCAGTGCCGCAAGGTGATCGTGCGTGGCGGGAGGACCCGACTCGGCGCGAAGACCATCAACGTCAACAAGCGCGGACTGCTGGTGTGGCCGACGACCGCCACCGTCACGCGCTTCGAGCCCGATCGTCAGATCGCCTACCGGATCACCGAGAACCGCACCGAGTGGGGATTCGAGATCACCCCCACCGACCGCGGGGTAACGCTGACCGAACGCCGGGTCGCGAAGAACGGCAAGACGACCGCCGCATCGGCGTTCCTCATCGGCAAGTTCATGGGCGGTACCGAGCCGTTCGACGACGAACTCGCCGAGGGCATGCGCGAGACCCTCGCGAAGATCAAGGCCGCCGCCGAACGCGGCTGAGAAACGGTGTCCGGGCCACGCGTGCCGGCGACGGCCTCGAGGCGATCCGTCAGCTCATCTCACTCGGCGAGCTTCGACACCGCCTGCCCACAGGAAGTACTTGTTGGTGCCGAGGTCCTTGACCATCGTGATGTTGAACGCCTCCTTGAGGAGTTCGGCGTGCCGCGGGCTGACCCCCTGCAGGGCGTCCACCGGCGCGTCGGCGAGCTCGTCGATCGGCTTGTCCTCGAAGGCCTTGTCGAACTTGTCCTTGAATCCGCTCATCTGACCCATCCCTCTCGTGGCGGTCGGCGCCGGGAAGTCGGCACCGTTCCCGCGACAGCGTAGGAGACGCCCGCCGTCGATCGCCGGGTTTCGCTCTCCGTGAGCGCTGCGGAGTCGATCCGGCGGTCAGCGACCCAACCGGTCGAGCAGTGCGGGCAGATCGGCGACGGAATCGATCACGTGGTCGGGCACCGGTCCGAACTCGTCGGCCTGCAACTTCTCGAGGGCCGTCGCCCGGAACTTGCCGGTGCGCACCAGCACCCCGATCATCGCCGAGGCCTGGGCGCCGAGGACGTCGTTGTGCATGTCGTCGCCGACCATGACGACCGAGGTCGGCTCGAGTCCCATCATCTCCACCGCGGCACGGAACCCGATCGGCGACGGCTTGCCGATGGCCCGGATGGTGGTGCCGGCGGCCTTCTCGAGGCCCTCGAGGTAGACACCGGTGTCGATGCGGACACCCTGCTCGGTCGACCACGTCATCGAGCGGTGCATCGCGATCACCGGCACCCCGGCGATCATGAACTCCAGGACCCGCGACATCGCCTCGTGGGTGAACTCGGGTCCCGCGCCGCCGAGTACGACGACCTCGGGGGCGGCGTCGGGATCGGTCACCACCTCCACGCCGGTCAGGTCGGCGGCGATGGCGCCCTTGTTGAGCACCCACGCCCGCTTGCCCGCATGGTTCGCCCGCAGGTACTCACCGGTCAGTCGGGCGGCGCTCAGGATCTCCTCGGGGTCGACGGCGAACCCGCAGTCGCTCAACGCCTCCGCGATCTCGGCACGCGATCGCGACGTCGTGTTGGTCAGGAACATCCGCGGGACATCGCGTTCGCGCAGCGCGGCCAGCGCGTCGACCGCGCCCGGCAGCGGACGCCACGAGGTGACCAGTACCCCGTCGATGTCCAGCAGCAGCCCGATTGTCATGTGTTCTCAAGCTAGTCGTCACCGCGGGGGGTCGCAGCACGTGGGGATGGCATGCTGAAAACATGGCCGACCACCCCACGAACCGTCCCCCCGCCGACGTCGAGGCAGTCGGTGTCACCGATGAGCTGATGGCCGCGGCGCGTTCCGATCTCGCCGAATTGGTGTCGTATGCGTCGGTGCACGGCTCACCGTCGCACCGCGACGCGTGCGCCGGGGCCGCGGACTGGGTGACCGCGGAGTTCGCCGAGGTGGGTGTCGCGTGCGAATCGATCGTGACCTCCGACGGCAGTTCGGCGGTCATCGGGCACCGGCCCGGCCCGGACGGGTCCCCGACGGTGTTGCTCTACAGCCACCACGACGTCCAGCCCGCCGGCGACGAGGGTCTCTGGAACTCACCGCCGTTCACGCTCACCGACCGCGACGGCCGATGGTTCGGTCGCGGCGCGGCCGACTGCAAGGGAAATGTCGTCGCCCACCTCACCGCGCTGCGGGCACTCGCAGCACACCCCGGCCTCGATGCGCTGGGCTGCGGGATCCGCGTCGTCATCGAGGGTTCGGAGGAGGCCGGGGGTGAGGGCCTCGACCACCTGGCCCGCGAGCGACCTGAACTGTTCGCCGCCGACATGATCCTCATCGCCGACACCGGCAACGTCGCCGTCGGCGCACCGACACTCACGACCAGCCTGCGCGGCGTCGCGAACCTCAAGGTCACCGTGTCCACGCTGGCCTCCGACGTGCACTCCGGCCAGTTCGGCGGTGCCGCCCCCGACGCCCTCGCCGCGCTGATCGCCGGACTGGCGAGCCTGCGCGACGCCGACGGCAACACCACCATCGACGGGCTCACTGCCGACCAGACCTGGTCGGGCGTGCCGTACGACCGCGACGTCTTCGCTTCCGACGCAACGGTTCTCGACGGCGTCGACGTGATCGGCTCGGGCGCGCCGGCCGACATGGTGTGGGCGCGCCCGGCGGTCACCGTGATCGGCCTCGACGCACCGTCGACGGCGAACTGCGCGGCGGCGATCGTGCCCACCGCATCCGCCGTGCTCAACCTGCGCGTGCCACCGGGCATCGATCCGACGACGGCCCGCGACGCCCTCGAGGCCCATCTGCGTCGCGCCATCCCGTGGAACGCGAGAGTGACGATCGACCCCGAGGCGGTCGGGGCGCCGTTCGCCGCCTCCACCGACGGCCCCGGTTACCGCGCACTCACCGCGGCCATGGCGACGGCCTACGGCGCCGAGGTCGCGCACTCCGGCCAGGGCGGCTCCATCCCGCTGTGCACGGTGCTCGCCGAGATCTGCCCCGAGGCCGAGATCGCGCTGCTCGGGGTGGAGGAACCCCGGTGCCGCATCCACGCTCCCGACGAGAGCGTCGACCCCGACGAGATCCGCCGCACCGCGCTGTCGGAGGCGCTGTTCCTCGCGGCGTACCCGTCGTGACCGCGGGCGCCGGCGACCACCACGGGCACGGGCACCAGCACCTCGAGGACCCCGCGACGCTGCGGTCGGTCGCCGACCACGCGCGGATCGTCGCCGACCTGTTCTCCCCCACGCCGATCGAATCGGTGGCCATCGCCGACGCCCTCGGACGCGCGGTCGTCGACGACGTGCGCGCCGCGGTCAGCCTGCCCGGCTTCGACAACTCGGCGATGGACGGCTACGCCGTACGCGCCGCCGAGGTCGCCGGGTCCTCCGCCGACACCCCGACACGACTGGTGGTGACCGAGGACATCTACGCCGGGCGGACCGATCGCCTGCGACTCGACCCGGACACGGCCCACCGCATCATGACCGGCGCACCGCTGCCCGACGGTGCCGACGCCGTGGTCGCGGTGGAGGCCACCGACGGCGGCGTCGAGCAGGTCGCGATCGCCGCACCGGTCGCCGAGGGCACCAGCATCCGACGTGCGGGCTCCGACATCGCCGCCGGCGACACCGCTCTCACCGCCGGGACCGTGCTGCACGCGTCCCAGGTCGGACTGCTCGCGGCCCTCGGTGTCGGACAGGTTCCGGTGCACGCACCGTTCCACGTCGTGGTGCTGTCCACGGGCTCGGAACTGATGGCGCCCGGCGTCGATCTCGAGCACGGCCAGATCTACGAGAGCAACGGCGCGATGCTGTGCGCGGCGGTGCGCGAGGCCGGTGGGCGGGCGACGCCGGTACATTTCGTCCCCGACGACGTCGAGCAGTTCCGTGCGCGTCTCGACGCGATGGTGCGCGGCGACGGCCCCGCCGGGCGCGTCGATCTGATCCTGACCTCCGGAGGGGTCAGCGCCGGCGCGTACGAGGTGGTGAAGGACGCACTCTCCGGTCACGGCGTCGAGTTCGTGAAGGTCGCGATGCAGCCCGGGATGCCGCAGGGGTGCGGCACCTACCGTGCGGACCGCGACACCGCCGACTCCCCGGGTGTGCCGATCGTGACGCTGCCGGGCAACCCGGTGAGCGCGCAGGTGTCGTTCGAGATCTTCGTGCGTCCGCCGCTACGGGCATCGATGGGTCTCCCCGCCGCCCGCGTCCGCCGTCGTGCACGACTCACCGACGACATGCGATCTCCGCGGGGCAAAGAGCAGTTCCGCCGGGGCGTGGTCTCCGTCGACCCCGACGGGGCCGCGGCGGTGCAGCCCATCGGGCCTCCGTCGTCGCACCATCTCCGCTTCCTGGCCTCGGCGAACGCCCTCATCGACATCCCGGCCGACGCCGCCGACGTCGCGGCGGGCAGCACGGTCGAGGTGATCCTGCTCGACTCCTGACCCGCGGCGCACCTGCCCGTGGGGCGCGGGGCGCCGGGGCGCCCTCGGCTATCCTGAGCGCGTCCGGCGCACGCCGGCACACAGGCCCGGCGCACACGGGCACGCACCATCACACACTGTCGAGGGACGGAGCAGCGGACGTGGCGAGACGGCCCCGCACTCCCGGCCGGACACACGCGGTCGACGCGATCTATCGGCCCGAGCCGCATCTCCTCGAGACCGACGGCATCGCCGCGCCGCCCGTCGACGGCGTTCTCACCGAGCACACCAGCGGCGTCGCCCACGTCGTCGAACTCATCCGCCACACGGTCCCCCCGATGCACCCGGCAGGCATCCCCTTCGTCGCCGGGCCGGCCGCGGTGGCGCTCGTCGCGCGCCGACACCGGTGGATCCGCCGCCCCGCCACCGCGCTCGCCCTGGCGTCGGCGACCTTCTTCCGCCACCCCGCCCGCGTGCCACCGACGACGACCGGCGCGGTCGTCGCCCCCGCGGACGGCGAGATCACGCTGGTCGACACCGCGGTGCCCCCGGCCGAACTCGGCCTCGGCGACCGTCCCCTGCCCCGTGTCTCGACCTTCCTCAGCGTTCTCGACGTCCACGTGCAGCGGGTGCCGATCGCCGGCGAGGTGGTGTCGGTGACCCACACGCCCGGTCGTTTCCTGTCGGCCGACCTCCCCGCGGCCAGCACGGACAACGAACGCACGTCGATGCGCATCCGCACCGCCTTCGGCGTCGACGTGGGTGTCGTGCAGATCGCCGGGCTCATCGCGCGCCGCATCGTCTGCGAGGCGCGCCCCGGCGACACACTGACCCTCGGCGCCACCTACGGCCTCATCCGGTTCGGCTCGCGTGTCGACGTCTACCTCCCCGAGGGTGTGACGCCGCTGGTGCTGCCCGGTCAGCGAGCCGTGGGCGCCGAGACCGTTCTCGCGAGCCTGACGTGATCGACGCCCGGCGGACGTCGGTGCGGTCCCCGCGCCGCCCCACCGGACGCCGGGGGGCGGGACGGGGCACCACGGGTCGGCGTCGCACCCTCCGACAGTCCGTGGCGCACAACCGCTCCCGTGTCCCCGATCTCGGCGGCGGCCGCCTGCTGGTCCCGTCGGCGCTGACCGTGCTCGCGATCTGCGCGGGCCTGTCGGCGGCACGGTTCGCCCTCGACGGCCGCGTCGATCTCGCGGTCGGGATGATCGCGGCCTCAGCCCTTCTCGACGGCATCGACGGACGCATCGCGCGACTGCTCGGCGCCACCACGAAGATCGGCGCCGAACTCGACTCGCTCGCCGACGCCATCAACTTCGGTGTGGCCCCGGCACTCACGCTGTACCTGTTGCTGCTGCGTGGGCAGGACGCCGGCTGGGTGCTCGCGCTGATCTTCGTGTGCGCGGTGGTGCTCCGGTTGGCGCGGTTCAACATCATCGACGACGACGATGACGTCCCCGAGTACACCAAGAACTACTTCGTCGGCGTGCCCGCACCGGCCGCCGCACTCATCGCGCTGCTGCCGGTGGCCGCCGAGCAGCAGTTCGGCACCGGTTGGTGGACCTCGCTCGCCGCCGTGGGGACCTGGATGATGCTGACCGCCGCGCTGGCGGTGAGCCGTATCCCGACCGCGTCGCTGAAGACCTACTCGATCCCGCCGCGCGCGGTCGTGGGCCTGCTCATCCTGGTCGCGATCTGTGCGGCACTGCTCGTCACGTTCCCGTATCTGCTGATGTTCCTGGTGATCGCGGCGTATCTGGTCCACATCCCGTTCGCCTGGCGCACCCAACGCTGGATCGCGTCGCGTCCGCACACGTGGGATCAGGCACCCAAGGAGCGCCGCGCCGAACGCCGGGCCATGCGCGCGATCGACCGCAGTCGGCCGCAGAAGTCGCAGGCCCGGCTCGGCCTGCGCCGCCCCGAGCGGCGCTGACCCGTCTCAGCTCGTCGTCGTGCCCGCGGTGCCGGTGCCGGTCTGGCCCGAACCTGTCTGGCCCTGACCCATCTGGCCACCCGGGGTCATGCCGCCCATCGGACCGCCCTGTGTCGGACCCCCTTGGGTCGAACCCCCCTGTGTCGAACCCCCTTGGGTCGAACCACCCTGGGTCGAGCCCATCTGGCCCGGTCCCTGCTGAGAGAACCCCTGCTGGGGTGCGGTCGTCGACGAGCCGGAGTCACCGGCCCAGAAGCCGAGGCCGAAACCGGCGGCCATGAACGCCACGGCGATGCCGACACCACCGGCGATCAGGGCGTTCTTGAACTCGGTGCTGCGGCTGCCCAGGGACGCGCCGAACGACGGCCGCTCGGCGGCGATCGCCGGGTGCGGTGGCGGGGGAACGTCGTGCACGGTCGGGGCAACGGAGGGACTGGTCATCGTCGAGATCACCTTCTCGTCGGGCGACGCGCACATCGGCGCGTTCGCGATCGGATACCCGACACGGCGTCGGGTACGACCGTTTCTATCGACGAGAACTGTTGGGCGACCTCACATCCCCTGTCAGATCGCTGTGGCCGCGCGCGAGCTCAGCTCCGGGAGACCTGGTAGAACACCGAGTTCGGTCCGCCCGCGGCGCCCGCGACACTGCCCACCTCCACGGTGTAGGTGGTCGACGACCGTGTCGAGGTCAACACCACTACCTGGTTGCCGCCGTCGGTGCTGCGCTGGACCTCGCGGTACCCGGCATCGGTCAGCTTCTTCACGCCGGCGTCGAGTGCGGCGGTGATGGTCGAGGAGCCCTGCACGGTGAGGTTCCAGCCCTCGCCGGCGGAGCCGCCCGCGGACAACAGCGCGCCCTCGATGAGCGGGACGTCGGCACGCGGGAAGTCCGCGGGCAACTGCAGCGCGCCGGCCGTGGAACTGTCCGCCTGCGACGACGAGCCCGACCCGCATCCGGCCAGCAGCACCGCCGCGACGAGCATCATCACCATCGCCACCCACCGCGCCGCCGTACCGCGCCGCCGCCTCCGATGATCCGGGCCTGTCACCTGCAACCACGTCCTTCACTCCACGTGCCGCCGGGTCGGTCGGCCGTCCTCTTCGCCGCTGGAACCCTATCGCGGGCCGCATCCCCCGAACGGCACCGGTGCTCGCGCCGCCGGTAAGATGGGAGAACGCGACCGCCCAGCAGCACCATCGGCCGTCGCGTGACACCCCGCCCATCGAACGACGGAGTGCCTGTTGATCGCGACCCTGATCGCGCTGGTCCTCACGGCTCTCGCCGCGCCCGCGATCATCTCCTGGCTCGGCCGCCGTGGCTTCTACCTGCTCGCAGCAGCCCCCGCGGCGGCGATGGTCGGGGTCATCGTCGAGTGGCCGCGCGCCGGTGGTTCACCACGCCTGGAGTCGATCCGCTGGGTCCCGGCGTTGCAGATGGACATCGATCTGCGGATGGACACCCTCTCGGCGATCATGTCGATCCTCGTACTCGGCGTCGGCGCACTCGTCCTCTGCTACTGCGCGGAGTACTTCGACAACGACAGCGACCCATCGGGACCCCGGATCCGCCGGCGTGTGGCGGGGTTCGGCGCGCAGATGGTCGCGTTCACCGGCGCGATGTTCGGGCTCGTGGTCAGCGACAACATGATCGTGCTCTACATCTTCTGGGAGGCGACGACCGTCCTGTCGTTCCTGCTGGTCGGCTTCTACGCCCAGCGCGCGACGTCGCGCCGTGCCGCCACCCAGGCCCTGCTGGTCACCACCGCCGGCGGACTGGCCATGCTCGCGGGCATCGTCATCCTCGGTGAGCGGGCCGGCAGCTACCTGCTCTCCGACGTGATCGCGAACCCCCCGACCGGCACGGCGGTCACCGTCGCGGTCGTCTTGGTCCTCATCGGCGCGCTCAGCAAATCCGCCATCGTCCCGTTCCACTTCTGGCTGCCCGGCGCCATGGCCGCACCCACACCCGTCAGCGCCTACCTGCACGCAGCGGCGATGGTGAAGGCCGGCATCTTCCTCGTGGCGCGGCTCGCCCCCGGGTTCGGCGACCTCATGGCCTGGCAGATCTCGGTCGTCGGCCTGGGGATGCTGACGATGGTGCTGGGCGGATGGCGATCGCTGCGCGAGTTCGACCTGAAGCTGATCCTGGCGTTCGGCACGGTGTCGCAGCTCGGCTTCCTCATGGTGCTCGTCGGCACCGGCGACGCGAACGTCGCGCTGGCCGGCGTCGCGATGCTCGTCGCACACGCCCTGTTCAAGGCGTCGCTGTTCATGGTCGTCGGCGTCATCGACCACTCGACCGGCACCCGCGACGTCCGCAAACTCGCCCGCCTGGGCAGCACGGCGCCGTCACTGGCGGTGATCGCCGCGGTCGCCTCGGCGAGCATGGCGGGATTGCCGATCACCCTCGGGTTCGTCGGTAAGGAGGCCGCACTCACCTCACTGCTGGACGTCGACGGGTTCGACGGCTGGCAGGGTTCGGTGTCGACGGCGGTGGTCGTGGTCGGGTCGATCCTCACGATGGCCTACACCACCCGATTCCTCTGGGGGGCGTTCGGCCGCAAGGTCCGCCGTGAACCCAGTGCCGCGGTGGCCCGCATGCATCACCCGTCGGTCGCGTTCATCGCTCCCGCGGGCATCCTCGCCGCGCTCGGCGTCGCGGCCGGGTTCGTCGCGGGTCCGCTCGGGTCGCTGTTCGAGCCCTACGCCCGGACGCTGCCCGCGAACGGACACGAACTCGAGCACCTCGCGCTGTGGCACGGGTTCACGCTGCCGTTGCTGTTGACTGTGATCGTCATCGTCGGTGGTGTCGGGACGTTCGTGGTGCTGCGCCGACGTCGCCGCCGCCTGGGCTTCCACACTCCGCCACTGGGCAACGCCGACCGCATCTACGACGCGGTACTGCGCGGCGCCGACACGGTGTCGTTGGCGCTGACCCGCGTCACCCAGCGCGGATCGCTGCCGCTGACCCAGGGCGTCATCATGGTCACCACCATCGTGGTACCCACCGTCGCACTGCTGATCGGCGCGCGAAACCGCCTCGACATCAACGGTTTCGACTCGTTCGCCCAGGTGGTCATCGGCGGGATCATGGTCGCCGCGGCGATCGCCACCACGGTGCTGCGCAACCGACTCGCCGCGGCGCTCGTCGTCGGCGTCACCGGGTACGGATGCGGCATGATCTTCGCCTTCTACGGCGCCCCCGACCTCGCGCTCACCCAGTTCCTCGTCGAGACGCTGACCCTGGTGATCTTCGTGCTGGTCTTGCGCAAGCTGCCCGCCGAGGCCGAGGCGCGGCACTCCACCGGGTTCAAGCCCCTGCGGGCGCTCATCGGTCTCGCGTTCGGTGCGCTGTTGGTGGTGATCGGTCTCTACGCGGCGGGCGCGCGCACCACCACCCCGGTCGCCGACGATCTGCCGAAGGCCGCCTACGAGTTGGGCAACGGCGCCAACGCGGTCAACGTGCTGCTGGTCGACATCCGCGCCTGGGACACCCTCGGCGAGGTGTCGGTGCTGCTGGTCGCGGCGACCGGTGTCGCGTCGATGGTGTTCCGTCACCGTCGGTTCGGTGCCGCACCGCGCGTCGCCGACGCCGCCCGGTTCCACGGCGCCGATCCCGACGCCGTCGACGACATGCCCACCGCCCGCACCACCTGGCTGCGAGGCAGCGAGCTCCGCGATCCGCGGCATCGCTCGATGGTGTTGGAGGCGACGACGCGGCTGATCTTCCCGACCATGGTCGTCGCCTCGATCTACTTCTTCTTCGCCGGCCACAACGCGCCCGGCGGTGGATTCGCGGGCGGCCTCACCATGGGTATGGCGCTGGTGCTGCGCTATCTCGCCGGCGGGCGATACGAGCTCGGCGAGGCCATCCCCGTCGACGCCGGTCGCATCCTCGGGCTGGGCCTGGCGCTGTCGGTGGGTACGGCGTTGGCGTCGGTGTTCGCCGGTGCGCCGGCGCTGTCGTCGGCGACGATCGAGCTCACATTGCCCGTCCTCGGCGACATCAAGCTCGTCACCGCGCTGTTCTTCGATCTCGGCGTGTATCTCATCGTCGTCGGACTGGTGCTCGACGTGTTGCGCAGTCTCGGCGCGCGTCTCGACATCGAGGAGACCTCGACCACCGCGGCGCGCGCGTCGGCCGGGGCCGATGCGACCGGGATGGGGGCACGCCCGTGACCATCAACCTCGGACTGCTCATCGTTGCCGGGCTCCTCGCCGCGTGCGGTGTCTACCTGCTGCTCGAGCGCAGCCTCATCCGGATGTTGTTGGGGCTATTGCTCGTCGGCAACGGCCTGAACCTGCTGATCATCACGATCGCCGGACGCGAGGGCAACCCACCGATCTACGGGCGCTCGTCGGATCGCCGCACCGCCGACGCCGACCCGCTGGCCCAGGGCATGGTGCTCACCGCGATCGTCATCACGATGGGCATCGCCGCCTTCGTGCTGGCCCTCGCCTACCGGTCGTTCGTGATCAACACCGACGACGAGGTCGACGACGACCCCGAGGATCTCAAGGTGAAGAAGCAGTCACTGTCGGAGGCCCCCGACCGTGACCGCAGCGACGACCCCGTCACCGGTGTCGACACCCGGTCCGGCGACATGTTCGACGACGACGGCACCCCGTTGTCGGCAGAGGAGATCCGTGAGCGCAAGCGTCGGCGCATCGAGGCCGACCTGATGCCCGAGGACGAGGCCGACGACGATTCCAACGACGACCTCATCCCCGACGACCCGGACCTGGCCGGTGTCGCTGCCGAGGACATCGCGCCGGATGCGGCAGATGACGGCTCGCCAGAATCGCGTGTGACAGATGACGGCTCGCCGGAATCGCGTGTGACAGATGACGGCTCGCCCGAAGCGGGTGATCGGCGATGACCATCGACACCAGCTGGTTCGCGACGCTGACCATCATCCCGACGCTGCTGCCCCTGGCCGGCGCGGCGCTCACCCTGGTGATGGGTCGCAGTCCCCGGATCCAGCGTGCCGTGGCCGTCACCGCGATCGGCGCGGCCTTCGTCGCCTCGTGTCTGCTGCTGTATCTCACCGACAAGTACGGCACCTACGCGCTGCACGTCGGCGGTTGGGACGGCAAGGGCTACACGAACGGCCCGTTGGGCATCACGCTCGTCGCCGATCAGCTCTCGGCGCTGATGCTGGTGGTGTCGACGGTGGTGCTGCTGTGCGTCGTGCTCTACGCCGTCGGGCAGGGTATCCGCGACGGCACCACCGAGCAGCCGGTCTCGATCTTCCTGCCCACCTACCTCGCGCTGACCGCGGGTGTCTGCAACGCGTTCCTCGCCGGCGACCTGTTCAACCTGTACGTGTCGTTCGAGGTGTTGCTGGCGGCGAGCTTCGTGCTGCTCACCCTCGGCGCGAGTGCCGACCGCGTGCGGGCGGGTGTGTCGTACGTGTTGGTGTCGATGGTGTCGTCGCTGATCTTCCTGGCGGGTATCGGCTTCGCGTACGCGGCGACCGGCACGCTCAACCTCGCGCAGATGGCGGTCCGGCTGCAGGACATCCCCGACGGGACGAAGGGCGCGCTGTACGCGGTGTTGTTGGTGGCGTTCGGGATCAAGGCGGCGGTGTTCCCGCTGTCGACGTGGCTGCCCGACTCCTACCCGACGGCCCCGGCCCCGGTGACCGCGGTGTTCGCCGGGTTGCTCACGAAGGTGGGTGTGTACGCCATCATCCGGGCGCACACCCTGCTGTTCCCCGGCGGCTCGATGGACACGGTGCTGCTGGTGGCCGGTCTGTTGACGATGCTGGTCGGCATCTTCGGTGCCATCGCCCAGGCCGACATCAAACGACTGCTGTCGTTCACGCTGGTCAGCCACATCGGTTACATGATCTTCGGCATCGCCCTGTCGTCACGCTTCGGGTTGTCCGGTGCCATCTACTACGTCGCGCACCACATCCTCGTGCAGACAACGCTGTTCCTTGTGGTGGGTCTCATCGAACGTCAGGCGGGCTCGGCGTCGCTGCGTCGCCTCGGTGGCCTGGCCGCCAGTCCGCTGCTGGCCGGGCTGTTCCTCATCCCTGCGCTGAACCTCGGCGGCATCCCGCCGTTCTCGGGGTTCATCGGCAAGGTCGCGTTGATCGAGGCGGGTACGCAGGACGGCAGTGTGCTGGCGTGGCTGCTCGTCGCCGGGTCGGTCGTCACCAGCCTCCTCACGCTGTACGTGATGGCGCGGGTGTGGACAAAGGCGTTCTGGCGTCCGCGGGCCGACGCCCCCGAGGGCGATCTCGCCGACACCGGCCCCTCGGCGCTGGTCGAAGAAGAGGGTGACATCGCGTTCGGTGATCGTGCCGACGTGGGACGCATGCCGATCGGCATGGTGGTCCCGACGATGCTGATGGTGGTCGCCGGTGTCGCGTTGACCGTGTGGGCCGGGCCGATCTTCGACTTCACCAACGATGCCGCGGCCGAGCTGACCGACTCCAGTCTCTATCTCGACGCCGTGCTGGGAGGTTCCCGATGACGGACGAACCCCGGCGGGAGATGGGGCCGATCCCGACGAAGGGTCCGGTCTACGGGCGGCTGCACCACGCGTGGCGGGTGTCGTTCTTCAGCGTCGCATGGCATCTCACGAAGGCGGTGGTGTGGGCGAAGTCGCGGGTGCACCTGCTGTCGTGGCTGGGTGGCGACGGCCGTGAGATCGCGGTCCGCCTGTGGACCATCGGGTGGCTCACGTTCGTGTGGGTGCTCCTGTGGGGCACCATCTCGTGGGCGAACATCCTCGGCGGTGTCGCGGTCGCGGTGGTGATCCTGGTGTTGCTACCTCTGCCGCGGGTGCCCGTGGAGGGACGTATCCACCCCGCCACGGTCGTGTTGCTCGTGGCCTACCTGATCCGCGACTTCTTCGTGTCGAGCGCCGAGGTCGCGTGGCTCGCGGTCCGACCGCGTCGCCCACCGCTGTCGGCGGTGCTGCGGACGCGGTTGGCGATCAAGTCCGACATGGTGCTGACGCTGGCGGTCGACTACATCAACCTGGTGCCCGGCACGATGGTCGTCGAGATCGACCATCGCCGTCGCCTGCTCTACGTCCACCTGATCGACGTGAGCAGTGAGAAGAAGGTGCGCGCGTTCTACCGGCAGATGGAGACCGTCGAACGGTTGTTCATCCGGGCCTTCGAGCGGGACAGTGAATGGCATCCGAGTCCGTACCACGGTCTCGACGACGAGTTCCACGGCGCGGCTCCCGTCCGCAGCGACCCGCACGAGACGAGGGGCTCCGTGCCCGAGGCGAAGGGAGACCGGCGATGACGATCGTCTGGATCATCGCGGCGATCCTGCTGCTGGCGTCGGCGGTGATCACCATGATCCGGGTGTTGGTGGGCCCCAACACCCTCGACCGGCTCGTCGCCCTCGACACGGTGGTCGCGCTGGCCATGTGCAGCCTCGCCGGCTGGGCGGCCTACAGCCTCGACTCCACCGTGGTGCCCGCCATCGTCGCGCTGTCGTTGCTCAGCTTCGTGGGGTCGGTGGCGATCGCTCGGTTCCGCGTCCGCGACGACGTCGTGCGGGTGCATCCGGTGACCGGCGAGCCCAGTGCCGGACCGGAGGTCCGACGGTGAGCGGCGCCGGAGGTCCGAGGGCGATGACGAGTCCGGAGGTCCGACGGTGATCACGGATGTGGTGGTGGCGATCCTGGTGTTGACCGGGTCGGTGTTGGCGTTCACCGCGTCGATCGGTGTGCTCCGCTTCCCCGACACGATGACGCGTATGCACGCGACGACGAAGCCGCAGACGTTCGGGCTGTTGCTCATCCTGATCGCCGCGATGATCCGTCTCGCCGGGAGTGTCGACTTCGGGATGCTGGTGCTGTCGGGGTTGTTCGCCCTCATCACCGCACCGGTCGTCGCCCACCGGATCGGGCGACTCGCGTATCAGGAGCAGCGGGTGCGCGACGATCTGATGCGGCGTTCCGACGCGGACTCCGGCTCGTCGGACTGACCGGTTCGGCCGTACCGATCGGCATGGACATCGTCGGTGCTCAGACGGTACGCACCCCTCGGAATGCCCGATCTGCGTAGCAGATCGTGAGGATGTGTAACTTGTGTAGCTGCACACTTCCGGGGCCCCTCAACATGCGTTACTGTTCACCTCACGAAATGAATCGCACGTGGCTATGGGGGTGCGTGTGAAGGAGCGGGGAGTACCACTGATCATGTCGACACCGAGCACCGATCTGGACACCACGGCCGCGTCGGGGGATCGCGCGCCGGGTCCGACCATCACCGTGGCGGGCCTTCCCGCATCGCGGTCGCTGTCGGACATCAACAAATTGGCGACCCAACTGGTCGGGCACTTCGCCGACAACGTGGCGCCGTGCGGGACGCTCCCGGGCGAGCAGCTGCACGGTGACGTCACCGCCGTCACCCAGACCTGTCTGCGCATGGCCATCGAGATCCTCGACGAGCAGCGTCCGCCCGGCGAGGAGCAGCTCGCACAGCTCCGCGAGGCCGCCGCGCAGTGGGCCCGCGAGGGCGTGCCGCTCGACACGATCATCCACACCTACCACGAGGGCATCAAGATCGGTTTCGACCTGATCGCCGCGAAGGCCGGCGGCGACGACCTCGCCGACCTGGTCTCCGGTTTCCGCCTCGTGATGAAGCTGCTCGACACGTTCACCGTCACCGTCGCCACCGCGTACGTGGAGGAGCAGCGCCTCGTCGCCGGTCAGCACCAGTCGGCGACGCAGACGCTGATGTCGGCGCTGCTGTCGGGGCACACGGCGTCGTCGGTGGCGCGCCAGACCGGACTGCCGGTGGCGCAGAGCTACCAGGTGGTGTCGATGACCATCGCGCCCCATCCCGACGAGCTCGACCCGCGGGTGAACACCAAGATCGCCGCGCGCCGCAAGCTGCGTCGCGTCCAGTCGTCGCTGGCGACCACCTTCAACTCCCGGGCGCTGACGCTGCTGAGCAACAACGGTGGCACCGTGCTGATCCCCGCCGACACCGACATGCCGGTGCTGACCGGTGAGCTGCTCGAGGACCTCTCGGCCGTGGCCGAGGCGCCGATCATCGCGACGCACTCGATCGGCACCACCGACCGCATCCCCGAGCTCGCCTCGGAGAGCCATGAGCTCATGGATCTGGTGCGCGCCATCCGCCGCCCGCCGGGTCTCTACGAGATGCAGGACCTGCTCATCGAGTACCAGATCACCCGTCCCGGTCCGGCGCGCGATCATCTCGCCTCGACCCTCGAGCCGCTCGACAACCACCCCGAGCTCCTCGAGACGCTGCGGGTGCACCTCGACACCGGGCTCAACCGCAAGGGCACCGGGCGGCGGATGCACATCCACCCGAACACCGTCGATTATCGACTGCGCCGCATCACCCAGACCACCGGTATCGATCTGGCTCTCCCCGAGGGCATCTCGCGGGCACACATCGCGTTGCTCGCTCGCGACCTCGAGCAGCAGGCGACCCGACCGACCGTCTGACCGACTCGGCTCAGCGGCCGAGTTCGTTGACCACCGCGGTCACCACGTCGCGCATGTCACCGGTCTGCGCGAACACCGCGCGCTGGCGCTGATACGAGCCCCGGCCGTCGATGATCGACGAGACCGAAGCGAGTTCGGCGACGCAGTCGAGCCGTCGCGCGACGGGTTCGAGCCGGGTGAGGATGTCGGCGAGGTCGTCGGTCACGAGTCTCTCGTTGCAGTCGGCATCCTGGATGATGACCGCGTCGAGGCCGTATCGCGCTGCGCGCCACTTGTTCTCCTGCACCAGCCACGGCGCCATCTCCCGCGGCAGCGTACCGGCGGTGAGGCGGTCGTCGATGTCGACCACGAGGCAGTGGATGAGTGCCACGAGCGCCTCGAGTTCGGCGACCGTCGAGACGCCGTCGCACACCCGGACCTCGACGGTGCCGAGTCGGGGCGAGGGACGGATGTCCCACCGCACCTCGTTGATGTCGTCGATGATGCCGGTGGTCTTCTGGTCGGCGACGAACGCCTCGAAATCGGCCCACTCGGAGAATTGGAACGGCAGACCGGCCGTCGGCAACTGCTGGAACATCATGGCGCGGTTGCTCGCGTAGCCGGTGTCGGTGCCCGCCCACATCGGCGACGACGCCGACAGCGCCAACAGGTGTGGGTAGTACGCGAGCAGCGCGTTCACCACCGGGAGCACCTTGTCGCGGCGGTCGATGCCGACGTGCACGTGCACGCCCCAGATGAGCATCTGACGTCCCCACCACTGGGTGCGTTCGATCAGCTCGGCGTAGCGCGGTGACTCGGTGAGCTGCTGGGTCGACCACTCGCTGTAGGGATGGGTGCCGGCACCGAAGAGATCGACACCGATGTCGTCGGCGATGGCCCGCACCACGCCGAGGGTGTGGCGCAGATCGGCCATGGCCTCGCCGGTGGTGGTACAGACACCGGTCACCAGTTCCACGGTGTTGCGGAGCAACTCCTGGTGGATCCGGTTGTCCAGCGTCGAATCCGCGAGGTCGACGACCCGATCGAACAGTGCCGCAGCCGAATTGGAGAGCTCACCGGTGGTCTTGTCGACCAGGGCGAATTCCCACTCGACACCCAGCGTCGGTGCGGGCGAACCCCGGAACTCGATGGGGGCGATCACCCCTGTTCGATGACTCCGCAGGCGACGCGCGTGCCGGCGTCACCGGTCGAGAGCGTCTCCTGGTCGGGGGCGGGCGCGTAGCGCGTGGGGATGTTGGCGAAGTTGTCGGGGCCGGAGTGGATCATGATCGACTTGCCGACGATCTGGCTGAGGGTGAAGGCGCTGGTGGTGGTGACCGTCTCACCGGTGCCCGCGCCGGTGACGTTGATCGACACGAGGTCGCCGCTCGCGGGGTGACCGGTGCGGCCGTCGACCTGGAAGTGGCCGCCGGCGGACAGGAACGCACCCGGGGCGCCGCCGGTGGGCGCGACGGAGTTGTTCTCGCACTTGCCCACCGCGTGGATGTGCAGGCCGTGGAAGCCGGGGGTGATGCCGGAGGTGACCTTCACGTCGACACGGACCGCCGAGCCCTCGTTCGAGAAGGTGGCCTCGCCGACGCGCGCGCCTCCGGGGCTGATCAGCGACGCGGTGAGACCCGAGCCCGACGGCTCGGCGTTGCCCGACTCGGTCGGCGACGAGCCGGCCTCCCGCTCGTTGATGCCGAGGTTGTTCGGGGCCTGGTCACCGGTGACGACGGCGGGCGTGGTGCCCTGCTGCGAGCTGGGCTCCTCGCCCGGGCTGCACGCGGTGAGGACTGCTCCGGCGGCGACCGTGGAGGCGGCGAGCACGAGTGCGCGGCGCACACCGGCGTGGCGGAGGGTCGGCTGGAACATCATCGCGGAAGGTCTCCCTTGTTGTGATCGGGCGCGGGGCGGGCGCGTCGGTGGGAATCATATCCGGCGTGCACCGTGCGGGGTCCCGCCGCCCGCTCGTCGCCCGACGGCGATCACGGGCCCGGTGTCACCGGGTGATGACGACGACCGCGATCCCGCCGCGACACTGAGTGAAGGCCGAGGGGCGGGGATCTGCGGTCGCACCGTTGTCGAGGTCGGCGACGACCTTCTCGGCCTCGTCACGCAACGCCGGGGTGTAGAAGACGGTGTTCTCGGTGATGCTCGCCGACTGCAGGTTGCCGGGCGCGCTGGTGCGGTAGCCCTTGGCCTTGAGGGTGTCGGTGACCTCCACCGCCAGGCCCGACTGCGACCCCGCGTTGTAGACGCACACAAGGGGACTCGACGCCGAGGCCGAGGTGGACGAGCTCGTGCCGCTCGCCGGTGCGCCGGCCGCTGCCGAGGACGACACCGCCGCGGACGACGACGGGGTCTCCGACGCGCTCGACGCGGCGGCGCGCAGGTCGGCCTCGGGACTGCTGGTGGTGGTGACCGCGGAATGCCAGCCCAACCCGATGCAGACCACCGCGATCGAGAACAGCAGCATCGCCCCGGCGCGCAGCGGCAACCGCGTGTTGTCAGATTCGGGGGCCATCACGGCCGCCACTCTACGGTCGTCGGGTGCCTCATCGCGGTCCGGGACTCCTCGGATCGAGGAATCAGGTGATCTCGAAGCCGAGGCGTCGGGCGGCGCGCGCCTTCTGCCTGCTGGCACGCAGACGACGCAGCCGCTTCACCAGCATCGGGTCGACGGCCAGCGATTCGGGCCGGTCGACCAGGGCATTGAGGACCTGGTAGTACCGCGTGGCCGAGAGCCCGAAGAGCTCCTTGATGGCCTCCTCCTTGGCGCCGGCGTACTTCCACCACTGCCTCTCGAAGGCGAGGATGTCGTGTTCGCGGCGTGTGAGGCCGTCGGCCCCGACGACATTCGCGTCGGATCCGGTTGTGGGGGTGCCCGGGGTGTCAGACTGTTCGCCGGTACCGACCGGGCCCGACCCCTTCTGACTACGCGCAGTTGCGCCGTCCATCTCGCTCCCTCGAGGTCTTTCCTGCTTACACACCGCGTGACCTGCGAACAATGCCCGCATCGACGATCGGACCGGTCGAATTACATCGGTGTGGTTCGTTGAACATCTAACCACGAAAGTCATGGGGATTTCGGGTTCGGCGTGCCGAGTAATCTATGCCGCATGGCAATTCTTCCCATCTGCATCGTCGGTGAGCCGGTGCTCCACCGACCGACCGAGCCGGTGGAACTCGACGCCGACGGTCGGCCGCCCGCCGATGTCGTCGCGCTGCTCGACGACATGTACGAGACGATGGACGCCGCCCACGGTGTGGGACTGGCGGCCAATCAGGTCGGGGTGGGTCGGCGGTTCTTCGTGTTCGACTGCCCGGCCGGCGAGACACGGTCCACCGACCGCGAGCGCGGCGAGATCATCAACCCGGTGCTCGAGACCTCGGAGATCCCCGAGACGATGCCCGATCCGGACGACGACGACGAGGGCTGCCTGTCTGTGCCGGGTGAGCAGTTCCCCACCGGCCGCGCCGACTGGGCGCGGGTCACCGGGGTCGACCGCACGGGTGCCGAGGTCGTCGTGGAGGGCACCGGGTTCTTCGCGCGGATGCTGCAACACGAGACGGGGCATCTCGACGGGTTCCTGTACGTCGACGTCCTCGTGGGGCGCAACGCCCGCGCCGCGAAGAAGGCGATCAAGCGCAACGGATGGGGTGAGCCCGGACTCACGTGGACGCCGGGCGAGGGTCCGGATCCGTTCGGTCACGACGACGACGACCCCGACGACGAATGACCTCTGACGGATGAACCCGGGCGATCGCGTCGTCGTCCGTTTCCGCAAGGGCGAGGGCGCACCCGGCGACTGGCGGCGCGACCCGTCGGCGACGGCGAGTGACGTGACCGGCGTGCTCGTGGCCACGCCCGACGACGGCGCGTGGGCGGTCGATCGCGACGGCGAGATCGTCCTGGTCCCCGCCGATCTGGTGATGTCGGTGCGGGTGCTGTCGGATCGCCCCGTGCGCAACTCCGAGATTCGCGCGCTCGAGAGGGCCGCCGCCCGCGGGTGGCCCGGGCTCGAGTCGACGACGATCGGCGGGTGGTTCGTGCGCGCCGGCGGCGGGTTCAGTCGGCGCGCCAATTCGGCGGTGCCACTGGACCGGGGCGCGACCCTCGACGGCACTGTGACGGAAGCGTTGTCGGCGTTCTACGCCGACCGCGATCTCTCCGCGCGATGCGCTGTGGTGGAGAGGCTCATCCCGTCGGTCCACGTCGACCGGGATCGGTTCGAGATCGAGGCGATCGCGATGGTCCGCTCGGCCGAGACGATGAGCGTCCGGCGCGATGTCGAGATCACGATGACCGACACCCCGTCCGACGCGTGGATACACGCGTACCTGGGGAGTGCGGACCGGGTCGGGTCACCGGAGCTGGTGCGACGGGTGGTGACCGAGTCGATGGACGGCTCACTGGGGTTCGCGTCGGTGACCGATGCGGATGAGATCGTCGCGATCGGCCGCGGCGCGGTGACCACCGACGAGTCGTTCGACGCCGGATCGCGCGGCGCCGCCTGGAACGGCATCACCTGCCTGTGGACCGACCCGCGGCTACGCGGGAGCGGTGTCGGGACCGCCGTGATCGACCGACTGCTGACGTGGGGTCGCGAGTTCGGCGCCGAGCAGGCCTATCTCCAGGTCGAGACGACCAACACCGCGGCCATCCGTCTCTACCGCCGCCTCGGCTTCATCCGACACCACACCTACGGTTACCTCCCCCTCTGACCCCCGTCGATCAGGCGTACTGACGCCGATCGGGCAGCCGTTCGCATCGATCGGACGGATGGCGATCGGGGTCAGGCCGCGTGAGCGTGGAGTCGCGCTGCGAGCGAACCGAATTCGTCGACCGTGCCGTCGCGGTCGACCGACCACGCCGACATCTGTTCCTCCAGGATCCAGGCACGCGCCCGCGTCGGATCGGTGTGCATGAGCGTGGCGGCGGCCTGCGCGGTGCCGGCATGGTCGGCGACGACCGTCGCCGACGTGACGCCCGAGACGGGCCGCGGGTCGAAGGGGCCGCGTGGCAGTGCCGCGATGTCGGCCGCCGACACCGTGGCCATCGCATGTCCCTGCGGGAGTTCGAGTTCGCCGATCGCCGGTGCGCTCGCGACATGCCATCCGCCGAGCGGGGGATGTCCCGCGGACGCGGCCACGCCGCCCACGGCCACCATCACCCCGCAGCCGAGGCGTTCGGCGACCAGGTGTGCGGCCATGTCGGCCAGGAAAGCGTGCCCGGCCGTGAGCAATTCGATCCGGACGTCAGCCGGAACGGTCACGCAGCCGTCGCCCAGTCGTGGTCGGTGCCAGGCCGGGATGGGCGAGACGGTCCGCACGACGACGGGCAGCGGGCCGTCGGTCGTGAACCGCAGGTGCGGCAGGTGGCGGTAATCGGGGACGGAGCTGCGCCGAACCGCCTGTGTCGCACCGCCGGTGAGATCGGCGTGAAACAGGGCGTCGGTGAGGATCTGTTCGAACACCACGCTCACCATCACCGGGGTGCCCGCCGCCAGATCGACCGCGTGGATCTCGGCCGAGGCGCGGCGGCGGTTGACGGTGAGGTCGATGTTCTCGGCGTGACGCGCGACCTCCCGTCGAGCGGATCCGAGGGTGGCGGGTTCGGTCACCGACACGGTGATGTCGGTGTCGAGACCGGTGAGAGAAGTGGTGGCGATCATCGTCGACTCCTGTGTCGGTGGTGGTTGGCTGATGAGAACCATCGTGTGCGCCGACCCTGGGTGCTTCCTGTGAGCCACCCGACAGACGCCTATGGGATCGTCCGCGACACGCCCGCTCGCCGGTCAGGTGGTGAGGGTGCGGCTGGTGTCCTTCAGGTCGACACCGCTACGGCCCAGTGCACGGGCACCTTCCACCAACGCGGCCACCACACGCGCCGCACCGACATAGCTCTGGCCTCCGGGCGGGTGGATGTTGGAGATGCAGTTGCGTTCGGAATCGGCACGTCCGGGTCGCGGCAGGTGGGTGAGGTAGATCCCGACGCTGTCGGCGACCGACAACCCCGGCCGCTCCCCGATCACGACGATGAGCGTCCCGACCTTCTGGGCGGCGCCGATGTGGTCGCCGAGCGCGACACGCGCCTGGGTGGCGATCACCGGTGTGGCGATCGAATACGTGGGTGCGAGAACGTCCTTGATCGCGGTCACCACCCCGACGGCGTGTTCGGTGAGGGCGATCGGCGAGAGCCCGTCGGCGAGGACGATGCCGATGTCGGCGTCCGCGGTGGCCACCGAGAAGTCGTCGCCGGGCGTACGTCCGAAGTCGGGGCGACGGAGGTACTCACTGCGGTCGACCGCCCGACTGGCGACGACCTCGGGCGTGCCGAGTCCGATCGGTGCGATCGCCGCCACGAGACCCTCGACGTCGAGCGGATGGTGCACGGCATCGCGGGCCGCGGCGTGCGCGGCCGCGAACTCCAGCACCCGCGCCGTGGGCAGCGAATCGCCCGCCCGTCCGAGACCGATACGGGCGGCGGTGTTCTCGCGCAGCATGTCCCAGAGATCGCTCACGAGTGGGCCGCCGTGGCGTCGGTGAGGGCACGCAGCGGCGACGCCTCGGGGGCGAGGTCGAGGATGCGACCCCCCGCGTCGAGCATGCCGACCGAATCGAGCCAGGCCTCGAACTCGGGTGCCGGCCGCAACCCGAGGACGCGGCGTGCGTAGAGGGCGTCGTGGAACGACAGGCTCTGGTACCCGAGCATGACGTCGTCGGCTCCGGGGACGGTGATCACGAACGGCACACCGGCCGCGCCGAGAAGCGTGAGCAGGGTGTCCATGTCGTCTTGATCGGCCTCGGCGTGGTTGGTGTAGCAGACGTCGACACCCATCGGCAGTCCGAGGAGTTTGCCGCAGAAGTGGTCCTCGAGCCCCGCGCGGATGATCTGCTTGCCGTCGAAGAGGTACTCGGGCCCGATGAATCCGACCACGGTGTTGACGAGCAGCGGATCGAGTTCGCGCGCAACGGCATAGGCACGCACCTCGAGTGTCTGCTGATCGACCGGCCTGCCGCCCGTACCGATGTGCGCGCCCGCCGAGAGCGCCGAGCCCTGCCCGGTCTCGAGGTACATCACGTTGTCGCCGACGGTGCCGCGCCGCAACGACTTCCCCGCCTCGTTGCCCTCGCGCAGCACGGCGAGATCGACACCGAAACCCCGGTTGGCGCCCTCCGTGCCCGCGACCGACTGGAAGACCAGGTCGACGGGGGCACCGGCCTCGATCAGCCCGATCGTGGTGGTGACGTGCGACAGCACGCACGACTGGACGGGGATCGCGTACCGGACGCGAATGTCGTCGAGCAGGTGCAGCAGGTCAGAGGTGGCCTGCGGGGAATCGGTCGCGGGGTTGATGCCGATGACCGCGTCGCCGCAGCCGAGCAGCAGACCGTCGAGGGTGGCCGCGGCGATACCGAGCGGGTCGTCGGTCGGGTGGTTGGGCTGCAGCCGGGTCGTCAGCGTGCCCGGCAACCCGATGGTCGTGCGGAATGCCGTGGTCACGCGGCACGCTTTCGCGACGGCGATGAGGTCCTGGTTGCGCATCAGCTTGCTCACCGCGGCGACCATCTCCGGGGTGAGTCCCGGTCCGAGGGCCGCGAGCGTCCTCGCGGCGTCGGGTGCGCTCGCGACCGACAGCAGGTGGTCGCGCAGTTGGCCGACGGTCATCGACGCGATCGGGGCGAACGCCGCGGTGTCGTGGGTGTCGATGATGAGCCGCGTCACCTCGTCGGTCTCGTAGGGCATCACGAGATCCTCGAGGAAGGTGGTCAGCGCGACGTCGGCGAGCGCCCACTGCGCGGCGGCGCGTTCGAGGTCGGTCTGCGCCGCGCATCCGGCGAGCTCGTCCCCACTACGCCGCGGCGTGGCCTTGGCGAGCAGCTCGATGAGCGAGTCGAAGGTGAAGGTGGTGCCGCCGAGCGTCTGCCGATGGGTCGACACCCCTCACGCCACCTCGTCGTCGGCCAGCAGGGCGAACTCCTCGTCGGGGGATCCCGCCACCAAATGTCGTCGGCTGTAGAGACCGAAGTAGGCCATGAACGCGGCGAACGCCCCGAGTGTCCACAGCGCGGCGGTGGTGTCGACGAGGAAGGTGGCGATGACCGCCGCGATCGCGATGACCAGTGCGAACCCAGTGGTCACGATGCCGCCGGGGGTGCGGTACGGGCGCGGCATGTCGGGCTCGCGGACGCGCAACACGATGTGGCTGATCATCATCAACACATAGCTCAGCGCGGCGCCGAACACGGCCATGTTCAGCAACATCGCACCCTCACCGATGAAGGTGAGTCCGAACCCGATCACGCCCGGGATGATCAGCGCCCACACCGGCGCCTTGCGGTTGTTGGTCAGCGACAGCGACGTCGGGAGATACCCGGCGCGCGACAGCGCGAACGTCTGGCGCGAGTAGGCGTAGATGATCGAGAAGAAGCTGGCGACCAGTCCGGCCAGGCCGATGTAGTTGACGACCGTGGCGGCGGTACCGTCGCCGAGCGCCTCGACCAGCGGGTTGCCCGAGCCGGAGATCTCGTCGGCGCCCATCGCGCCGGTCGCGAGCACAAGCACCACCGCACCGGTGACCACCAGCATCAGCATCGCGACGATGATGCCGCGCGGGACGTTGCGCTCGGGGTTCTCGGCCTCCTCGGCGGCGAGCGGCACACCCTCGACGGCGAGGAAGAACCAGATCGCGAAGGGGATGGCCGACCAGATACCGAGGTAGCCGTTCGGCAGGAAGCTCGACGACCCGGCGGCGTCGGGGTCGGCGGCGATGTTGGTCAGATTCGACGCGTCGAACATGCCCGCGGCCGCCACGGCGAAGACGACGAGTCCGACCAGCGCGATGCCGGTGATGACGAACATGGCCTTGAGGGCCTCGCCCGCGCCCACGAGGTGCACCCCGATGAAGATCGCGTATGCGACGAGGTACACCCACCACCCGTCGGTGATGCCGAACAGGTTCAGCGATTCGACGTAGGCGCCGATGAACGTGGCGATGGCAGCCGGCGCGATCGCGTATTCGATGAGAATCGCGGTGCCGGTGGCAAATCCGCCCCAGGGGCCCATCGCGCGGCGCGCGAAGGTGTAGCCGCCGCCCGCGGCCGGCAGCGCCGAGGACATCTCGGCCATGCCTAGCACCATCGCGAGATACATCGCGGCGATGATGATCGCGGCGATGAGCAGCCCACCGAAACCGCCCTCACCGAGTCCGCCGTTCCATCCGGCGTAGTCGCCGGAGATGACGTAGCTGACGCCGAGACCGGCGAGCAGGACCCAGCCCGCGGTCCCTTTCTTCAGCTGTCGTTTCTCGAGGTAATCACTCTCGGCACCTGCACCTTTCGGCGCCGCGGACACCGGCGGGGCGGACTTGTCGATCGTCATGACCGGACGCTAGACCCGTTGTGAGAACTACGGGTGATATCGGCTTTTCGGGCATGTTTCGTTCACCGTTCTGAACTTTTCTCCCCCGCCTGGTTGCGCGTTCGCACGCTCGTGCACCGTTCGCACGCTGTCGGGTCGTTCGCACCCTGCCGGCGGCATGCGAACGGTGCCACAGCGCGCGAACAGCGCCACTGACGTGCGAACTCCGCGCGTCAGTGGCGAACGTACGGCGGGATGTCGGACTCGTGCAGCGAAATCTGGTCGACCGAGATGGCACCGGGCACATATCGGTGCCCATGTCGATGGGTGACCAGGCGGTCGGGGTCGAGGGGATGAATCCGCCAGACGTCGACGGGTCCTCCGGTGTTGTTCATGCGCACGAACCAGTCCCGCTCGAATGCACCGCATGCGACGAAGCACCCGTGCTCCTCCGGCTCACGGCTTCCCGCGATGCCTCGTGCCGCTCCCATCCGCGCCACGTCGAGGCCGTGCTCGGTAATCGAGGCGCGGTTCACCGACGACGACACGTGGAAGTACTCCGGGGTGGCGGGCGGATGCATGGTTGAACCCTAGAACCGGGCCCCGCGGCAGGTCACGTTCTTTTCGACGCACCTCCGGCGACGTCACATTCGCGCCCGGGCGGGTCGTCCACAGCCACCGCAGGCGATCCCTGCGTCGCCACCACGTCCCTCGAGACCGGGGGCGTCGACAAGCCTTGCATGTCTCCGCTCGGTCCTTCGTTGAGTGCGGCCCCGACGATGACGAGTACGACGCCGACCACCCAGAGCCAGCGCAAGTCCTTCGGCCGCCGGGGGCGCCACGTCAGTCCTCTCGCCATCACGTAATTCTCCCATCTGTGGCGTCTGGACACATGGCTCGAGGACCGACAATCCGACCGGAGGGCGCCCGGTTCGAGCGGTGACGCCGTCGTAGGCTCACAACGATGACCCTGCAGATGCCGTCGCCGGCCGAGGAGCAGCGCACGCGGCGCACCCGTGTCCTCGTCGCGGTCGCCGCGCTGCTCGCGATCCTTGTCGTCGTGCTGGCGATCGGGGTGTCGTGCCGAGGTGACGACCAGCCGGTGCCGGCGGTGACGTCGGGTGTCCCGTCTTCGCCGCCCACGACGCCCACGACGTCCGAGACGACGACGACCACCACCACGCAGACTCCCCCGACGACCGAACAGGCACCCGCCCCGGCAGGACCGAAAGAGCCGCCCGGTCAGCAGAAGAAGCAGGACGACACGAAACCCGGTCCCGGCGCGGGTGGCCCTGCCGGTGGACCCGGAGGACCGGACAAGAAGCCGGGCTGAGACCGGTCAGAAGGCCGAGTGCGGGGCTCCGATACCGGGATCGATCTGGAACGGACCGGACGCGCTCGGTGCGATCGGGAAATCGAAGATGGCCGTCGGGATGTAGACGGTTGCACAGGCATTCGGGATGTCGACGACTCCCGAGAGTCGACCCTCGATCGGCGCGGCGCCGAGCAGGAGGTAGGCCTGCTCCGGCGAGTAGCCGAACTTCGTGAGGTAGTCGATGGCGTGCAGACACGCCCGCTGGTACGCCAGATGGGAGTCGAGGTAGCGCTGTTCACCGTCGAGGGTGACCGACGTCCCGGAGAACGCGAGGAACTCCGAGTACTGCGGATCGGTGTTGCCGGGCATGAAGATCGCGTTCTCGCTGACGCCGTAGGTGCTCATGCCGTCACGGAGGATCTCCACGCGCAGGTCGATGAACCCGCCCATCTCGATCGCACCGCAGAAGGTGATCTCACCGTCGCCCTGCGAGAAATGGAGATCGCCCACCGACAGGTTCGCGCCGTCGACGAACACGGGGTAGAAGATCCGGCTGCCCTTGGTCAGGTTCTTGATGTCCTGGTTGCCGCCGTTCTCCCGCGGCGGGGCGGTCCGCGCGCCCTCGGCGGCGACGGTGTCGAACTCCTCGCCGGTGAGCGACCCGAGGATCGCGCTGTCCGGGAGGGGCGGTAACGCCAGCGGCGGGACGCGATCGGGATCGGTCGCGATGAGCGCGGCCTCACGCGTGTTCCACGTGCTCAGCAGGTCTCTCGAGGGCGCCGTACCCATCAGTCCGGGGTGCACGATGCCGGTGAACTCGACGTGCGGGACGTGCCGCGACGTCGTCTTCTGGCCGCTGAAATCCCAGATCGCCTTGTAGGCGTCGGGGAACTGCTCGGTGAGGAACCCGCCGCCGTTGAGGGTCGGGAAGATGCCGGTGTAGCCCCACCCCTGGCCCGCCAGCGGCCCGGAGTCCTCCTGGGGAATGGGCCCGATGTCGAGGATGTCGACGATGAGCAGATCGCCGGGTTTCGCGCCCTCCACCGCGATGGGTCCCGAGAGTACGTGGACACCGGCCAACGGGGCGTCGCGGATGTCGTCGGCGGAGTCGTCGTTGACGATGGCGCCGTCGAACCATTCGCGGCAGTGCACCCGGAACGAGTCGCCGGCCTTGACGGTCACCGCGGCGGGGATGTCGGGATGCCATCGGTTGTGCCCGACCTTCTCCTGTGCCGTGAACGGCTTGGTGGAATCCAACGGGAAGATCAACTCGGGCATGCGGTTTCCGATCTCGTGAAGGTTCTCGAGGAGGTCAGGGGCGGGGCAGGCGTCGATGACGCGGATCGGTCGACACCGGCCGCCGGCCGCGACCGGAGTTCGTCGCAGATATCGACGAGGTGACCCGCGGCGACTGCGCGGTCGCGGCGGTGGCGTCGTGCAATCGCATCGCCACCGAGCCCCGGTGGCTCACCGCGATCGAGTCGAATCGTCGACGGGCAACCGCACCACAGTCCGGACAGTCGATCCGATCGGGCACCGACGCCATCGAATACGCACGCTCGGTGTCGCCACATCCCTGGTCACAGCGGAATCCGTACAACGGCATCGCGGCTCCTTCCGTGGGGAACGTACGGGGAACGCTAGGGCGACCCGCGACACCTGTCCACCGGAACGACGCCCGGGGCCTCTCAGACACGTCCCCTATCCTTGGACGGCCATGACTGAGCCCTTCACACCCGGACCCCACGATCCCCAGCCTGACGAACCCGGATCCGACCCCGCCGCCGGACCCGATCCCTCGTCCCGCCGGACCACGATCCTGTTGGCGATCTCCGCCGTCGCCGCGGTCGCGATCGTGATCGCGGCGATCCTCATCGCGACCTCGGGCTCGAGCGACTCCCCGACCGCCGCGAGCGCATCGACGTCGTCGACACCGACGACCGAGACGGTCACCGTCACCCCCAGCACCACCGACGAGACCACCACGACCGAGGAGACCACCACCACCACCGAGGAGCCGTCGACCGAGGATTCCGCATCGTCGACCGCGTCGGAGACCGCAGGCAACGGCCGCGACGCCGCCGTGTACGACTGCGCGGGCAACCCGCAGGTGCGGCCCACCGAGATCACCTCCATCTACTGCGGCGACAACGCCGTCTCGCTGACCAACATGCAGTGGACCCGATGGGGTGCGCGCGAAGCGGTCGGCAGCGGCACCGAGGTGCGCAAGGTGTGCGAACCGAACTGTGCACAGGGTTCGGTGGTCGGTGAGCAGGTGACCGTCGTGCTCGGCGACGTCACCAAGAAGGCCTTCGGCACCGTCACCGTGACCGACGAGAACGGCACCTCGAAGACCTACCGACTCACCGGCAACGCCCCGAACTGATCGCCCGGGGCGGATCGCCCGGCGCATCCTGCGTCCGCGATTTCGTGGACACGACCGCGACCGTTCCGTTACATTTCGTCGCGGCACCTGCCACGTCAGACGTCCGGTTCGGGGTCGGCTGAACCGAAGGTCACGCCCTTGATGCTGCGTTCGCGCCTGTTCGGCGTCCTCCTCGCGCTGGTCGTCTCGGTCGCGCCCGCCGCTGTCGCCGCCGCCCCGGTGTCGGCGGCACCCGCCACCGTCGTCTCCGGTCGCGCTGTGGGACAGACGATCTCCTACAACACCGGTGCACCGGGCCAGTGCACCTGGGGCGCGATGGAGAAGTTCCGCGCCTACTCCGGTCGCTACGCCGCGCTCGCGGGCAACGCCGCCGACTGGTATCGCAACGCCCGGGCCACCGGCTGGTCGACATCGGCCGCCCCGCGCCCGTTCGCGATGGTCGTGTTCCCGCCGGGCGTGCAGGGGGCGAGCCGATACGGCCACGTCGGGTGGGTCGACGCGCTCCGCCGCATCGGTGGGTCTACGTGGCTGCACATGTACGACATGAACGGGCCGGGCGGACCGTTCACCACACGGTGGACGTGGATCCGACACGTGCCGGGCATGGGATACATCCTCGCGCCCCGGGCTGCGACCGGCTGAACCTCGCCGGGGTCTGCCCGACCGGCGACGCGTAGCGTTCGCAGGCGTGCGTATCGCGACGTGGAATGTGAACTCGATCCGGGCCCGCAGCGAACGGGTGGTCGACTGGATCGAACGTCACGACATCGACGTCCTGGCCATCCAGGAGACCAAGTGCACCGACGAACAGTTCCCGGCGATGGGTTTCGCGGCCGCGGGCTACGACCTCGCGACGCTCGGCCACAACCAGTGGAACGGCGTGGCCATCGCCTCACGCGTCGGCATCGATGACGTGGCCCGCGGTTTCGACGGCCAGCCCGCCTTCGGCAAGGCCGACGCCGAGAAGGTGATCGAGGCGCGTGCGATCGGCGCCACGTGCGGTGGGGTGCGGGTGTGGAGTCTGTATGTCCCCAACGGCCGGGACCTGACCGATCCGCACTACGAGTACAAACTGGCCTGGCTCGAGGCGCTGCGCACCGCCGGCGCCGCGTGGCTCGCCGACAACCCGCAGGCGCAGATCGCGTTGACCGGCGACTGGAACATCGCGCCCACCGACGACGATGTCTGGGACACCGCCTATTTCGCCGATAAGACCCACACCTCGCCGCGCGAACGCGCCGCGTTCGATGCGGTCGTCGACGCCGGGTTCGCCGATGTGGTCCGCCCGTTCACCCCGGGGCCCGGGGTGTTCACCTACTGGGACTACACCCAGCTGCGCTTCGCCCGTCGCGAGGGCATGCGCATCGACTTCGCGTTGTGTTCCCCGGCCCTGGCGGCCCGCGTCACCGGGGCCGAGATCGACCGCCAGGAACGAAAGGGCAAGGGCGCCAGCGACCACGCACCGGTGATCGTCGACCTGGACTGACGACGCGCGGAAGCGGCGTCAGGCCGCCGCCGCGGCGAGTGCCGGCTTCAGCTTGTCCAGGGCATACGGGATCGACAGCGCCGACGGGAGATTGAGCGCGGTGATGGCCGTGAGGTCGAGTTGGGCGACCGCGTTGCGCTTCACCGAGTCGAGCTGTCCGTAGCCCGGAAGGTCTTTCAGCGTCGCCGCGAGCTGTGGCGACGAGGCCGCGACCACCAGCAGGTCGGAGTTCAGCTCGGGGATGTTCTCGGTGCTGATCGGGAACCGCGGCATCTTCTGTTGTGCGGCGAGGGTCTGCAGTCGCTGCGGGATGGTCAGTCCGAGATCGGCGAACAGTGTCGCTGCACCGTCCTTGGGGTCGCCGAACACCTGGATCTGATCGGCCGAGTACAGGTAGGCGAAGGTGAAGGTCTTGCCCGCGAGACCGGGGTCGGCCTTCTTCAGCTCGGTCACCTGACCCTGCACACCGTCGATGATCTCGGTGGCCTTGTCCTTCTGCCGCAGGATGGTGCCGAGCAGGGTGATCTGGTCCTGCCACGGATCGATCTGCGCGCCGGTGATGCTGGGGATCGTGGGGGCGATCGCCTTGAGCTTGCCGATCTCCGCCGACTCGACCCCGAACCCGGGGAGGAGGATCAGGTCGGGATCGGCCGCCGCGATCTGCGACACGCGGTCACCGGAGAGGTTGATCTGCTTCGCCGACCCCAGCTTGTCCTTCACCCACGGCGACACCGATCCGCCCTGCATCTGCGCGGTGGTGCCGTAGGCGGCCGGGGTCACCCCGAACGCCGCGACGGCGTCGGTCCACTGGTCACCGATCGCGACGATCCGCTTCGGGATCGAGTCGATGGTGACCGACCCGGCCGAGGTGTTGATCGTGACCGGCGCGACCGAACCGGAGGCGTCGTCGTTCTCCGCCGGTGCGCTACAGGCCGACATCCCCAGCGTGAGTGCGCCGATCAGCGCGACTGTCAGGGCCGTCATGCGGCGTCGTGATGTCATCGTTCTCCTCGAGAGGTGGTGTGCGGCGGTCGCGGACACGCGACGGTCAGACCGTGCAGGGCAGCAGGGCGAGACCGGCGACGGCGCATGTGCTGGAGTTCGACAGCTTCCACTTGCCGTCGGTCCACACCCACGACAGCGCCTGGGTCTTCGACCCCTGGCCGACCAGCGTCATCTGCAGGGTGGCGTTCAGGGTGGTGCCGTTGACGGTGATCGGGTCGATGATCCGGTAGGTGAAGCCCGCTCCGCTCACGCGCAGGAGGTTGGCCACGCCGTCGACCGAGCCGAGACCCCGCGCGCCGGACTGCAATTCATCGGCACGCGTGGAGCGGGATGCCCCGGTGTTCATCAGGATGCGCACCTTGGTGTTGAGCTGGCCGGCGGTGAGTGCCTGGGGCGCAACCGGTGTGGCGGCCTGCTGGGGCGCGGTGGGCTGCGCGGCGATGGGCGCCGGGCCGGTGGTGGCGGTCGCGACCGGAGCGCTGCCTGCGCCCGCGCCACCGCCGCTCTCGGGGACCTGCTCGGCAGCCGGGGCGGCCGCTGCGGTCGCAGCGGCCGAGGTGGGGGCCGCCTGCGCGACGGGCTGCTGGGTCAAAGCGGACTGCGCGGCACCGAGATTGACGACAGTCGGCGTCTGCGCCGACGCGCTCGGCTCACCGTCGATGTCGCCCGAGATGACCAGTCCCACCACGCCGATGGTGACAATGACGGCCGAGACCACAGCGGCGACACCGGCAGATGCGAGCACGGTGGGCAGGTTCACCGAGGAGGTCCGCTTCGACGGCGTCACCGCGGTGTCGCGGGGGTCGGTCCCGTGGGAGTCAACCGAATAGGGGTCGCCCTGGGTCATGTCGTGTGGTCTCCTCGTGGCGTGGTGGACGCAGTCGTCCACGGTGTGGTCAGAATATAGGTGAGGCTAACCTCAATCACCAAACGGTGACGTCAGCTGATCGAGTCGGCGAAACGGCGGTAGCCGTCCACGTCGGGCCGCATGCCGGCGGCGACCAGCTCCCACAGAACCTCGTCGGCGCCGCCACCGACCCTGGCCAGCTTCATGTCCCGCCACCATCGGGCGAGCGGCGTCTCGTCGAGCAGATACCCCGAGCCGCCGAAGATGTGCATGCACTCCCCCATGACCTCTTCGCCCAGACGCGCGGCGGTCACCTTCAGCGCCGAGGCGGTGCGCACGTCGAGACGGCCCGCCGCCGCGACGCCGTGCAGTGACCACCGCAGCATCTCCACGCGCGCATGCAGATCCGCCACCCGCAGCCGCAGGGCCTGGTGCTCGAAGAGCGTGTTCCCGAACTGCGTCCGGTCCTGCATCCGGGCGACCGTGACACCCAGCACCATCTCGCACGCGGCGGCGACCTGCCCGGCGATCGAGAGTCGTTCGTGGGCCAGTCCCCAACTCACCATGGCCAGGCCCGTCCCCGGGCGACCGATGAGGTGGTCTGCGGGTACCCAGGTGTCGATCTCGACCGACGCGGTGTCGAGTGGTGCGGCACCGGCCTTGTCCCACGGCGCGTGCACCGTGACATCGCGGGTGGGCACCAGGACGAGTGCGACGTTGCCGTGGGCCGCCGAACCGTCGGCCGAGGTGTCCCGTGCGACCACCAGGATGTGATCGGCGATCGGCGACAACGACACGAACTTCTTGTGCCCACGGACTCCGAAGCCGCTGTCCTGCGGCGTGATCGAGGTCTGCGCGATCTGCAGGTCCGAGCCGCCCGACGATTCCGACGCGGCGAGACACAGCACCGCCTCGCCGGCGATGGCCGCCTCCGCGACCGCGCGCAGCGTCTCCGAACGGCCACCGAACCGACGCAGGATCGCGATGGCCGAGTCGTGCAGACTCACCCCGACCCCGATCCCGGCCGACCCCAGCCCGCCGAGCGCGAACGACAACGCCACGAGCTTGCCGATGTCGGGGGTAGTCGCGTCACCCCATTTCTCGGCGAACACCCCTGCAGCGCCCAGCTTCTCGATCAGCGGGCGCGGGAAGTGTGCAGTGGCCTCGGCCTCGTCGACGCAGCCGCGTACCTCGTCGTCGAAGACCCGGTCGAGCAGTTCCCGGTAGGTGTCGGTGGGCGCGACGACGGTCACGACCACGCCCCCGATTCGACGAGGTCGCGGGTCGCGAGGCGGCGGAGTTTGCCCGAGGTGGTCCGTGGTACCGATCCGGGTGCGACGAAGACCACGTCGCTGGGGACCACGCCACAGTCGGAGGCGACGGCCGACATCACCGCGGACCGCATCTGGCCCACTGCGTCTCCCGTGGTGCGGGTCTCGGCGACGATCACGAGACCGGGTCGACCCGACGCCCGCGACACGGCCACCACCCCTCCGCGCCTGACGCCCTCGACACCGGCGGCCGCGCGCTCGATCTCCACCGGGAACAGGTTGCGACCGGCGACGATGACGATCTCCTTCGTCCGACCGCAGATGACGAGGCGGCCGTCGACGAGGTATCCGAGGTCGCCGGTGGGGAACCAGGTGCCGGGTTCGATCAGCGGATGCCCGAGGTAACCGGCCATCATCGACGTGCCCCGGATCTCGACCGCCCCGACATCGCGTCCCTCGATCGTGGGAACCGCGACGTCGGCGGGCACGACGCGGATCTCCATGCCCTCCAGCGGTTCGCCGAGCAGCGGATACCGCCTCTCGATGGTCGTCCCGTCGTCACCGCGGACGGTCACCCGGTCGTAGCGAGCACCCTCCCCCGGCGCCGGAACCGTGACCGCGCAGACCGATTCGGCCATCCCGTACGCCGGTGTCGCGGCAGCCGGATCGAATCCGACCGCCGCCGCCCGATCGAGGAAGCGGTCGAAAGCGTCGGGGTCGATGGGTTCGCCGCCGCTGAGCGCGACCCGCAGGCGTGACAGATCGGCGCCCGCCAGAAGCGTCCCGTACCGACCGACGATGTCGTAGGCGAAGTTCGGCGCCGCAGTGACCGTGGCGCCGGAATCGGTGAGCCACTGCGGCCACCGGAACGGCGACGCGGCGAACGCCGAGTTCGGCGCGAGCCACAGCGGGATCCCGGTGGACATCCCCGCGACCAGGAACGTGAGCCCCATGTCGTGGTAGAGCGGCAACCAGCTCAGACCGATGTCGTCGGCGGCATCGAGGCGCAGGCGATCGACCAGGGCCGCGGTGTTCGTCGCGACCGCCTCGGCGGTGAGGACCGCCGTCTTCGGGTCACCGGTGGACCCGGCCGTGCCCTGCAGGATGGCCGCGGCGTCGCCGACGAGGCCGACCGGGCGAAGAGCGTCGGTGTCGATGCCGACACCGACGAGGTCGACGTGGTCGATGTGCAGCGCACAGTCGACCGCGGTCAACGCCTCGAGCTGTGCTCCGGACCCCAGCACGATGTCGACCCCGACGCCGGCGAAACGCGCCGCGGTCGCGACCGCCCACCGCGCGTCGTCGGCGCCACGCACCGGTCCGGGCAGGATCGAGACGGCCGACCCCGACAGCCATGCGGCGTGTACCGCGGCGACCAGGTCGGGACCGGGATCGCCGACGAGACCTATGGCCGCGCCCGTCGAACGACCGCCGCGGGTGGCGTCGATCCAGGACGCGATCTCGATCGCGCGCTCGCGAACCACGCGCCACGGACGCTGCACCCACCGCTCGGTGGCCGTGTCGAAGACCGACAACACGGCGTCGCTCGCACTGATCGACGCATCGATCACCTCAGCCCAGTTCGTGCGAGAGCTGTCGTTGTCGTACCAATCGCGTTGTGCCACTTCGTGCTCGGTCGGAGCGACTGACATCGGCCTACACCTCTCCACGTCCCCACCGTTTGTATATTAAGCCTAACCTAACCTAAGTTCGACGGAAGCCGGCAACGAAGGGGAGTCAACATGGTGGTCGATACAGCGGTGCCGACGCACGAGGTGTCGGCAGACGTGGTGTCGACGGTCGGGCAGGCGCTCGGCGTCGATCCGGCCGATCTCGATCCGCACGGCGACCTCATCGCCCAGGGTCTCGACTCGCTGCGGATGATGCGGCTCGCGGGTCACTGGCGCAAGCGCGGGCACGACATCGACTTCGCGCGTCTGGCGCAGGAACCGACCATCGACGCGTGGTCGCGCCTGCTCGCCGGACAGGCGGCCGCAGCCCAGCCCGCGGACGAGCAGCGAGCCGATACGGCCGCTGACGACGACCCGTCGTTCCCGCTGGCGCCCATGCAGCACGCCTATTGGGTGGGTCGTTCCGACAGCCACGACCTGGGTGGCGTCGCCGCACATCTGTACGTCGAGTTCGACGGCGCGGCAATTGATCCCGAGCGGTTCCGCGGGGCGGTCGCCGCGCTTCTCGAACGCCATCCGATGACGCGGGTGGCCGTGGCCCCCGACGGCACCCAGCGGGTCGGATCGGCTCACCCGGACACGGTGCGCGTGCACGATCTGCGCCGTCGGTCCGATCAGGCGGTCGAGGAGTTCCTCGCGCAGCAGCGGCACCAGAACACGCACGCGATGCTGCCGGTCGAGGACGGTCAGGTGGTCCGTACCGATCTCACGCTGCTGCCCCGCGGTCGCACCCGTGTGCATCTCGATGTCGACATGATCGCCGCCGACGCCATGAGCTTCCGCGTCCTCGTCGACGACCTGGCCCGCCTGTACCGCGGCGAGCAGTTGACCCCGCTGCGTACCGACTTCCGCACCCTGTCGGCGGAGCGCACGTCACGGCCCGCCCGCGACGCCGACATCGCCTGGTGGCAGGCGCGTCTCGACGACCTCCCCGGACCACCGGAGCTGCCGCGTACCGACCCGACCGGCCCGGCGTCGACCCCGGCGGGCACGGCTGCGACGGTGCGACTGCACCACGTGATCGACGCGGCCGACCGCGAGCGTCTCGAGACCCACGCACATTCGCGAGGCGTGACACCGGCGACCGCGGTCGCCGCCGTGTTCGCCGAGGCCGTCGGGACACACTCGGCCACGTCTCGCTTCCTGCTGACGGTTCCCCTCTTCGATCGCGACGCCACCCACCCCGACGTCGAACGGGTGGTCGGCGACTTCACGTCATCCCTTGTCGTCGCCGTCGATCTCACGGCGCCCCGCACGCTCGCCGAACGCGCCGTGGACATGCGCGCGGCGATGCACGACGCCGCGGCGCACGGCACCGTGAGCGGACTCGACGTGTTGCGCGACCTCAGCCGCCGCCGCGGGGAACCGGTGGTGTCGCCGGTGGTGTTCACGAGCGCACTCGGCCTCGGCGAATTGTTCTCCCCCGCCGTGACCGAGGTGTTCGGCACGCCCACGTGGATCGTGTCGCAGGGCCCGCAGGTCCTTCTCGACGCTCAGGTCACCGAGATCGACGGCGGGTTGCTGGTGAACTGGGATGTCCGCGCCTCCGATCTCGATCCCGCTGTCGCGCAATCGATGTTCGACCACTACGTCGCACTGCTCGACCTGCTGATCGCTGGTGACTGGGAGCGGCCGGCACCCTCGAGTGTCCCGGCCGAGGTGATCGCCGAGCGGCGCGCCGTAGAGCATCCGCTGCCCGTCACCGACACCTTCGACGGCACACTGCACCGCCGCCTGCTCGACCTCGCCACCCACCGCGCCGACACCCCGGCACTCATCGACGGCGAATCCACCTGGACGCACGGTGAACTCGCCGACCGCGCCCGACGGGTGGCGGGAGCACTGCGCGCCGCCGGTGTCGGAGCCGGCGACACCGTCGTGGTCACGATGCCCAAGAGTGCCGCTCAGATCGTCGCGGCCGTCGGGGTTCTCGCCGCCGGCGCCACCTACGTCCCGATCTCCCCGTCGCAGCCCGACGACCGCCGCGACCGCATCGTCGCGGTCGCGACCCCTGCGGCGGTGCTCACCGACCGGGCCGACCGCGTGACCGACACCGCGCTCGCCGTCGTCGTGTTCGACGACACCGCATCCGACCCGCCCCTCGAGCCCGCCGACGACACGAGCGGTCCCGACTCGCTCGCCTACATCCTGTTCACCTCGGGGTCGACCGGCACACCCAAGGGTGTCGAGGTCCCCCATCGCGCCGCGGTGGCCACGCTGACCGACCTGACCGATCGCTACCGACTCGACGCCACCGATCGCGCCCTCATGGTGTCGTCGCTGGAGTTCGACCTGTCGGTGTTCGACATCTTCGCCCTGCTCGCCGTCGGTGGTGCGGTCGTCGTCGGTGACGACGACCCCACCACGCGCGTCGATTCGTGGGCCCGCACCCTACACGAGCAGTCGGTCACCGTACTCAACTGCGTCCCCACGGTTCTCGGGATGCTCCTCGACATCTCCGACATGCCCGCGTCGCTGCGGGTGGTGCTCACCGGCGGCGACCGGGTGGAGGTCGCGAATCTGCGTCGCATCGCCGAGCAGGTGCCCGGGGTCGGTGTCGCGGGCCTCGGCGGCACCACCGAGACGGCGATCCACTCGACCGTCTGCGCACTGGCCGACGTCGGGGACCACACCGGTTTCGTCCCGTACGGCACGCCGTTGCGCGGCGTGCGCTGCCGGGTCGTCGACGCCATCGGCCGCGACCGACCTGATTTCGTACCGGGTGAGTTGTGGATCGGCGGCGACGGTGTGGCCGCGGGCTATCGCGGCGACCCCGACCGCACCGCCGAGAGGTTCGTCGAGGTCGACGGTGTGCGGTGGTACCGGACGGGCGACGTCGCGCGCTATCTGCCGGGGGCGTTCCTCGACTTCCTCGGCCGCGACGACCACATGGTGAAGATCCGCGGCCATCGCGTCGAGCTCGGCGAGGTCGAGGCCGCACTCCTGCGACTGGGGCCGGTGTCGGCCGCGGTCGCCTGGACCGACGGACGTGACCTGCGCGCCGCGGTCACCATCGGGGCAGCGGAGACGCCGGAACCCACGGATCTCGCCGACGCGCTGCGCGATCTGCTCCCCGCGCACATGATCCCGCGGTCGATCACCGTCGCCGACCGACTGCCGTTGACGCCCAACGGCAAGCTCGACCGCGCCCGCGTCGCCGCCGAGTTCGGCGATGCCGGGTCGGCGGAGTCGATCGCCCCGCGTATGCCGGTCGAGAAGGCCCTCGTGACGGTGCTCGAGACCATCCTCGACACGCGACCGATCGGTGTCACCGACGAATTCGTAGCCCTGGGGGGCGATTCGGTGCTCGCGACCCGTTTCGTGGCGCAGATCCGCCGATGGCTCGCGGTTCCCGGCGCCACGGCGTCGGTGACCGTCGCCGACATCTTCACCCACCGGACGGTCGCCGGTCTCGCGACACGACTGGACGAGCTGCACGGTGCGTCGATCACCGAGGTCGCCGAGGTCATGCTCGACGTGCTGGGTCTCTCCGCCGGCGAGGTCGCCTCCGAACTGGGCCGGACGAGCCCGGCGATCACCCATCGCCGCATCGATCTCGACACCGACGTCGACCTCGTGCACCGCTGGCTCACCCATCCCAAGTCGCACTTCTGGGACATGGCGAGCGCCACCCGAGCGGAGGTGGTCGCGCTGATCACCCACGCAGACGCAGGCGGTTTCGGTATGCGACTCGGCATCGTGGACGGCGACCCGCAGTTCCTGTTCGAACTCTACGAGCCACGGACGAGCGAACTCGCCGACGCCGGTACCGGGTACGTCCACGAGCCCGGGGACATCGGGATGCACCTGCTCGTCGCGCCGACCGATGCACCGGTGGCGGGCTTCACCGCGTCGGTCATGCGCCACATCATGCGGACCGCGTTCGGCGAGGCCGAGGCGCGACGTGTCGTGGTCGAGCCCGACGTCCGCAACACCGCCGTGCACCGACTCAACGAGCTGGTGGGGTTCCGCGTCGAGGGCGATCACCCGGTCGGTGCAAAGATGGCGCGTCTGAGCTACTGCACGGCAGACGATTTCGCGGCGACCGAGTCGGGCGACTCGTGACCTCGACAGTGTCGCCGGTGGCCGACGGTCGTGCCGACATGGCGACGGTGTACGGGCGGCGTATGGCCCGCAAGGTGCTGGCCGAGTTCGCCCACGAACAGATCATCCACCCGATCCCGATGGGCGCCGACCCCGATCACACCGACGATCGGGACACCTCGGGTCCCGGCTCGATGTACCTGGTGCTGTCCGACGACCAGCGCACCGAGTACGTCTTCCGCGCCGAGGTGCTCCTCCTCGACAACTGGGTGATCGACGAGCCCTCGATCCGCCGCCTCGTCGACGGCACCGAGGTTCCCGTCGACCCCGTCGCCGTCCTGCTCGACCTGCGTGAACGCCTCGGGATCGATCCCGACGCCGTTCCGGCATATCTCGAGGAGTTCGTGAACACGCTCGGTCTGGGTGCCGATCGACCCGAGCACCTGCGCATCCCGGCCGCCGACCTGGCCTGCGCGGACTTCCAGACCATCGAGCAGACGATGACCGAAGGGCATCCCTGCATCGTCGCCAACGCCGGCCGTATCGGGTTCAGCTCCACCGACGTCGCCCGTTATGCGCCCGAGCGCGGCGAACACTGTCGCCTCGTGTGGGTCGCCGCACCGCGGGAACACTGCGATGTCGCGGCGATGACCGATCACGACCACCGGGACATCCTGGTCGACGAACTGGGCGCGGCGACCCTCGCTCGCTTCGACGCGGTCCTGCTCGCGCGAGGACTCGAGCCCGCCGACCACCTCTACCTCCCCGTGCACCCGTGGCAGTGGAACGAGAAGGTGACACGTGTGTTCGCGCGGGAACTCGCCGACGGGACACTGGTGTTCGTCGGGGAGGGTGACGACCTCCATCGGCCGCAGCAGTCGATCCGGACACTGTTCAACGCCACCGACAACCGTCGGCACTACGTCAAGCTCGCACTGTCGATCACCAACATGGGCTTCACCCGCGGGATGTCGGCCGACTACATGCGCACCACACCCCTGATCAACGACTGGGTGCGCGACCGGGTCGGCGACGACGAACACCTCCGGGAACTCGGCTTCGCCATGCTGTTCGAGGTCGTCGCGATCGGCTACCGCAACCCTGTGCTGCAGAGCGTCACCACGCCCGGTTCGGAGTACCGCAAACTGATGTCGGCGCTGTGGCGACAGAGCCCCGTCGGACTCGTCGCCGAGCACGAGCAGCTCATGACGATGGCCGCGTTGCTCCACGTCGACCACCGGGGCGATCCGTTGGTGGGAGCGCTCATCCGCCGCTCGGGACTGCTTGCCACGGAATGGCTCTCGCGCTACCTGCGGGCCTACCTCCACCCGATCATCCATCTCCTCTACCGCCACCGGCTGAAGTTCTCACCGCACGGCGAGAACCTCATCCTCGTGCTCGACGGCGGCGTGCCCGTGCGGGCGATCCTCAAGGACATCGGCGAGGAGGTCACCATCGGTGACGACGCCCCCGGGTTACCCGAGTCGTGCCGACGCGCGGTCGTGCACACCGACGACGCCATCGGCAATCTCGGCATCCTGTCCGACGTCTTCGACGATTTCCTCCGCCCACTCGCGGGCATCCTGCACCAGGCCGGTCTCTGCGACGACATGTCGTTCTGGACGGCCGTCGCCGACAGCGTGACCGAGTACATCACCGCCCACCCCGAGCTCGCCGACCGCTTCGCCCGGTGGCATCTGTTCGCACCCGACTTCGGTGCGATCCACATGAACCGGCTGCAGCTCGGCAACAGCCGCCGCATGGTCGATCTCGGCGAC
Source organism: Williamsia herbipolensis (assembly GCF_000964005.1). Taxonomy (GTDB): domain Bacteria; phylum Actinomycetota; class Actinomycetes; order Mycobacteriales; family Mycobacteriaceae; genus Williamsia_A; species Williamsia_A herbipolensis. The sequence continues at coordinate 90,661 of NZ_JXYP01000011.1, read as the reverse complement.
TCCTACGCCGCACTCCTCGACACCGACCACCGCCTCGTCAACCCGATCGCCCGGTTCGCCCCCTCGCCGACCCGGGAGCATCCGTGACCGCTCCCTGCGACGCCCAGGGTGTCGAGATCCTCCGCGACGCATGGGGGATCCCGCACATCCGTGCCGATTCCGCACGCGGGGCCCTCTACGGACAGGGACAGGCCTGCGGGATGGACCGCGCCTGGCAGATCGAGTTCCTCCGGCTCCGGTCGGAGGGTCGCACCGCCGAGGTCTTCGGCGCCGACGCCATCGGCTGGGACGAGTTCGCCCGGCGCGCCGGGATCGACCGTGCCGCACGCACGATCCTCGCCCGCTCGTCGGTCCGGACACGAGAACTGTTCGGCGCGTATGTCGACGGGGTCAACAGCACACTGGCGACCGCCGAGGCGCTCGAGCTCACCGAGCTCGACCACCGGCCGCTGCCCTGGCGACCGTGGACACCGATCGCGGTGTTCATCACCCACAACATCCTGTTCGGCCGCTTCCTCACCAAGCTGTGGAGGGTGCACGCCTGCACCCATCTCGGCACGGATGCGCTGCGCCTGTTCGACTTCGAGAGTCCGGCCGCCCCCGACCCGGATGACCCCTTCGATCCGCCGCTGCCCGACGCGGCCTTCGTCGAGACCGTGCTCGCCGAGTTCGCCGCCGGCGCCATCGGGACCGAGCCTCCCGGACCCACGCCGCTCAGCGACGCGATCAGCGGCAGCAACGCGTGGGGCATCGCCGCCGCACGCTCGGCGAGCGGGACACCGCAGATCGCCGGCGACCCGCACCGCTTCCTCGAACTCCCCGGGATCTACCTCCAGACCCACCTCGCGTCACCGGAATTCGACGTTGTCGGGTTCGCGTTCGCCGGGGTCCCGGGGGTGCCGCACTTCGCCCACGCGGGTCCGGTCGCGTGGGGCATCACCAACGCGATGGGCGACCACCAGGACGTCTACATCGAACACCTCTCGCGCCGCGACGGATCGGTGACCGCGCGGGGCCCGCACGGCGACGTCGCGGTCACCACATGGACCGAATCGATCACGGTGCGCGACGCCGAACCGGTACCGGTCGAGATCATCGAGACCACACACGGATCGGTGATCGTCGGCGGACCCGACGCACCCATCGCACTGAGCCTGCGCACCCCGATCCTGCACCACGACACCACGACCGCCGACCCGTTCATCGACCTGCTGTTCGCGACGTCGATCGCGGGTGTCGAACGCGCCCTGCGTGACTGGGTGGAGCCGGTCAACCGCGTCGTCATCGGCGACACGAGCGGTCGCCTGGTCGCGCACCTCGTGGGGGCGATGCCCGAACGCACCCCGGAGAACTACTGGCTGCCGGTGCCAGGGTGGACCGACCGCCACCGGTGGACGGGGATGCGCACGACGTCCGTGCACGACGGAGCGGAGTCACCCGACGTCACGTCGTTCTCCGTCATCGCCAACCAGCGCATGACCACCGCGCCACTCCAGCCGGTCACCACCGAATGCGTCCGCGCCGATCGCGCCGACCGGATCGCAGCCCTTCTCGAGGCCAAGGCGCACCACAGCGTCGCCGATGCCGAACGCATCCATCGCGACGACGTGCTCGACGCGCGGGACATCGTGCTGCGACTCGTCGACGAGATCGACGGACTCGACGAGCGCGCACGACGGCTGGTCGCCCGCCTCGACGGGTGGGACCGATCGATGGCGGTCGACAGCACGCAGGCCTACGTGTTCGCCGAGATCCGTGCCCATCTCGTCCGCGGACTGATCCGGTCACCCGCCCTGCAGCCGTTGGCGACGAGGCACGTGTTCCCCGCGGTGTTCGACCCGTGGTTCGTCTCCTTGCCCCGCGTGTCGGCGGCGCTGGAATCGGTGATCGCGCACGCGGGTGGACTCGGGGCCGACGTCGGCGCCATCCTGCGCGAGGCCGTCGACGCCGTCGCCTCCGGGCTCGAACACCTCGACGACATCCCCACGTGGGGTGACGTGCACGTGCTCACCCCGATCCACGGATTCGACCTCGTCGGAGCGACGACGGCCCACCCCGCGCTGTCCGCGCGGCTGCGCCCCCACCCGCATGCACTCGGCGGCGACGCCGAGACGGTGTTCGCCAACGGCAGCGCCATCGGTTTCAGCCACGCCTGCAGCGTCGGTTCGGCCGCGCGGTTCGTGTGGGATCTCGCCGACCGTTCCGCGAGTCGATGGGTGGTCCCCCTCGGCGCCTCCGGCGACCCGCGCCATCCGACGTACGAGAACCAGTCGCACCGATGGGCGCGCGGCGATCTGTATCCCGTCGTCGATTCCTGGGACCGGCTGTCGACCATCACCGCGCTGGGCGACGACACGACCGCAACGACCGACCACCTGATGATGGAGGACGCGTGAGCGTATTGGACGAATCACGACTCGAGCTGATGCGACGACGCCTCGCCGGTGTCGACGCCGGAGGATCGGCCACGGGTACACCCCCGACCCCTGACGCCGCACACGATCCGTCGCCACGGCTGCACGGCGAGCTCGGTGTCGCCGAGCGGCGGATGTGGCGGATCCACCAGCTCGACCCCGACTCCGTCTCGCACAACATCGGTCTGGTGCTGACATTCACCGATGGCCGCAGCACCGACGAGGTGGTCACCGCCCTGCAGGAGACGCTGCGCAGCCCGGTCCTGTCGTCGGTCATCGTCGACGACGAGGGTGTCGTGCGACGGGAATCCGCCGATGTCGAGGGCGGATGGTCGGTGCCCGACACCGTCTGGGAGTGGCCCGCGCACGCCGAGGGCGCCGCGGCCCCCGGCGATGTGGACGAGACCTCACTCACCCGCCGGCCGTTCCGACTGGCCGAAGAGGTGCCGGCCCGCGCGCGCCTCACCGTGGCGCCCGACGGAACGTGCACGGTGATCCTCGTCGTCCACCACATCGCCGTCGACGGAACCTCGTGGCCGGCGCTGTTGGGGCCCCTCGTCACCGGCACATCCGCCGTCACCCCGGTCGCCGGTGTCGCCGCGGACCGGGCGGCACCGCAGGTCGACGACGCACTGCGCCATGCCCTGTCGACCTGGGCGGCCGACGACATCCGCCATCCGCTGACCGGGGCCCTGCCCACGGAGTCGGCCGAACAGAGCTGGATCACGCCGCTCGACGAGGGTGCGGTGACGCGCGACCGGCGCGCACTGGACCCCGCGGTGGTCGCCGCACTCGGCGAGGTCGCCCGCGAGGTGGGCGCGACATCGAACGCGCTCATGATCGGGGTGTGCGCCCTGGCCGCGCACTCGCTCACCGGCGCTGACGATCTCGTGATGCTGGTCCCCAGCGAGAACCGACGCTCCGACGAGGATCCCCGCGAGGTCGGCTACTGCGGCACCGTCGTGCCGATCCGATGCACCGTCGACCCGACGGCGTCGGTGCGCGAGTCGTTGCGCCGCATGATGTCGGCGATCTACTCGTCCATGGAGTTCGCATCGATCGACTACGGCACCCTGCTCACCGCGCTCCGCGCCCGCGGCGGGCGATTCCCTGTCGCCGACGTGATGGCCTCGGTCCGCAGCGCGCCGGTACGTGGTGTCACGGAGACGGGGAGCGGCGTCGACTACCGGTCGGTGTCGACCGGCGTCGGCGGATACCCGCTGAGTTACGCCTTCGAGATCACCGACGATGGAATACATCTCGAGATCGACCATCGCACCGACATCCCTGAGGCCGAGGTGACGCAGCGCGCGCCGGCCGTCGCGATGGGTCTCCTCGCCGAACTGCCCGACAACCTCGACTCGACTCTCGCCGACCTCGTCGACGCGGTGCGCGCGGCGTGTGCGTTCCCCGAGTTGCCGACGCGGCGATCGCGTTTCGCCTCCCCCGGTCGGGGGTGGGCGCAGGTCGGAGCCGATCTCATCCGCATGGCCGAATCGGTCTCCGACACCGCCCACCACGGCGCCCCGTTGCCTCACGGACTGCCGGGCGACGTCCTCGACGAGGTCGACTCCGCCCTCGGTCCGCGGGTGATCCCGTCGGCCGGTGTCGGAGAATCGCAGGCGCTGGCCCGCCTCGGTGACCTCGTCGCGCGCCACGGACTCGACCTCACCCACACCCGCACCGCGGCGCATCTGCAGCCACCACCGCTCACGGTCGCGGTCGTCGCCGACGCCCTCGCCGGTGCCACCAACGCCTCGCTCGACACCTACGATTCGGGTCCGGCGACCCTGGCGATCGAGCAGTGGATGATCGCGGCGCTGGCCGACCTCGCCGGACTCGGGGCGGGCGCGGGCGGCGTGTTCGGTCCGGGGGGTTCGTACTCGAACCTGCTGGCGTTGTTGATCGCCCGCGATCACGCGGCCTCGGCACTCGGTCTCGACACCCGCACCGACGGCACCGGCGCGCTGCCCCGTCCGGTCGTGTTCTGCTCGCGGATCGCGCACTTCTCCATCCATCGCGCCTGCGCCGCACTGGGGCTCGGTGAGTCCGCGGTGGTCGGCATCGACGTCGACGACGACCACCGCATGCTGCCCGCAGCGCTGGAGGCCGCTCTCGCCGCCGCCGGTGACCGGACCCCGGTCGCCGTGGTCGCCACGGCGGGGACCACCGATTTCGGCACCGTCGACCCGCTACCGGAGATCGCCGCCATCGCCCGTCGACACGGCGTGTGGTTGCACGTCGACGCCGCATACGGTTTCGGGTCGCTGTTCTCCGATCGGCTCGCCGGGCTGGTCGAGGGCATCGACCGCGCCGACTCGATCACGCTGGATCTCCACAAGATCGGGTGGCAGCCCGCCGCGGCGAGCGTGTTGCTGCTCGCCGACTCCGGGCGTTTCGCCGCGGTCGACCGGTCGGTGTCGTATCTCAACCCCACCGACGACATCGAGGCCGGCTACGGCGGCCTGCTGGGACAGACCCTGCAGACCACCCGGCGGCCGGATGTTCTGAAGGTGGCCGCGACGTTCCTCGCCTACGGCAGGCTCGGGCTGGGATCGATGCTGGACCGATGCCACGAGCTCGCACGGCACGCCGAGCAACGGATCGCGACCGAACCCCACCTCGAGCTGATCGCCCCGGTGACCCTCACGACGGTCGTGTTCCGTTACCGCTGCGCCGATCTCGACGCCGTGAACGCCGAGCTCCGCCGCCGACTCATCCGGTCCGGGGCGGCGCTCATCGGCCGCACCCGTGTGGTGACCGCCGGCGCCGACCGGCCACAGGTCTGCCTCAAGCTGACCCTGCTCAATCCCGAGGCCCACGAGGCCGACATCGACGCGCTCTTCGACGACATCATCCGCGTGGCGCTGGAGGTCGAAGCCGAGAACACCCGTGCCCTGTCCACTGATGCAGATGCGCTGGAGGCATCCCATGAGCACTGAGTTCCCCCGCAGCGTCGACGTTCTCGCGATCGGATGCGGTCCGTTCAACCTGGGGCTCGCCGCCCTGGCGTCCACTGTCGACGACCTCGACCTGCTCGTCGTCGACGCACGCCCGGAGTTCCGGTGGCATCCCGGGCTGATGTTCGACGACGCGACGCTGCAGGTCAGTTTCCTGTCCGACCTCGTCTCTCTGGTCGAGCCGACGCACCCGCTGTCGTTCCTGGCCTACCTCGCCGACGTCGACCGCCTCTACCCGTTCCTCGTGCGCGAGAACTTCTTCCCCACACGCATCGAGTACGAGGCGTATCTGCTGTGGGTCGTCGAGCGACTGGGATCACTGCGCTGGGACACCTCGGTCTCCGAGGTGCACTTCGACCCCGAGACCGACTCGTTCCGTGTGATCGTGACCTCCGGGGGACAACGAACGACCATCCACGCGGCCCACGTGGTGTGCGGTGTCGGTACCGAACCGCATCTGCCCCCATCGCTCTCGACGGGCGAGGCGCGATCCCCGTCGCTGATCCACAGCGGCGAGTACCTGAATCACCGGGCCCGCGCCCACGCCGCCGAGGCGGTGACCGTCATCGGGTCGGGCCAGTCGGGCGCCGAGATCGTGGTCGACCTGCTCGAGGCGAACCTCGGCGGCGGACCCGCCGTCCGGTGGTGGACCCGCACCGGGTGGTTCGCCCCGCTCGACTTCACGAAGCTGTCGCTGGAGATGACGACGCCGGCGTACATGGACTACTTCCACTCGTTGCCCGAACAGACACGCGACACCGTACGCGCGGGACACTGGCAGTTCCACAAGGGCATCTCGGCCGACACCCTCGAACGTCTCCACGATCTGCTCTACCGCCGCCAGCTCGCCGGCAAGCTACCCGCGGTGCAGTTGCGCGTGGGGGTGTCGGTCACCGGTCTCGAGGCGCAGCCCGACGAGCGTCTCCGCATCCATGCCCGCCACGACGACACCGGCGCGACCATCGCCCACACCGCCGATCTCGTCGTCGCGGCCACCGGCTATCGACCGCGCAGCACGGCGTTCCTCGATCCCCTCGACGGGCTGATGGAGCGGGATTCGCGGGGCCGCCCGGTCATCGACAACGACCACTCGGTGGTGATGCGCGAGCGCCTCGAGCGTCGCCTGTTCGTCGCGAACGCCGAGGAGCACAGTCACGGGGTGTCGTCGCCGAACCTCGACATCGGGGCGGTCCGCAACGCCCGGATCCTCAACGCGGTCACCGGTCGGGAGGTCTACCGCCTCCCCGGCCACACCGCGTTCACCACCTTCGGCCCCGACGACGACGAGGTCGTCGACGCCGCCCCGCAGGTGGGCACCTAAAGCCCGCAGTTGGGCACCTAAAGCCCGCAGTTGGGCACCTGATGACCGTAGTTGGGCAGCGCGAGCGCGTCGGTGCCCAACTGGCTGCGTTACGTGCCCAACTGGCGTCTTCAGGTGCCCAACTGCGGGCGTTACGTGCCCAACTGGCGGGTCAGGGGGTGGTGAGGACCTCGTCGAACGCGGCGGCGAAGCGGGCTGCGTAACCGGGGAGAGCCTGCGGATCGGTGACGATGCCGAAGGTGGTGCGGTCGCCGAGGATCAGCGACGTCACCGAGAACGAGTACCCGCCCAGCGGCGACAGCGGTGTGAGCGCGACGATCCGCCGACCCAGGACCGACCGCACCCGGGAGAAGCCGGGATTCACGCCGATGTGGATGTCGGGCGCCATCCGCGACATCGAGGCGCCGACGATCGCCCGCATCACCGGCCAGGGCGGCGACGGATGCCCGGTCGCGGCGAGCGCGAGCGCCGCACGGCGGGATTCGATCAGCGACAACTGCTCTCGACTCCGATCGATCTGACGATCGAGATCGGTGTCGCTACCCGCGAGGTTGAGCAGGGTCACCGACACCGCGTTGCCGGTGTGTCGGAACGTGGGGTCGAGTGTGGCGGGCAGGGTCACCCGGATCGTCTCGGGGCCGTTCTCCGACGGCGGATGCGCGCTGAGGGTCGCGCCGACCGCACCCAGGACGAACTCGTGCACTGTCGCCCCATGACGTTTCGCCACACGACGGAGGTCCCGGGTCGACACCGACACCGTCGCGATCTCGCGGCGACCCGACTTCGTGAGAGCGGGCCAGCCGCGACCGGACCGACCCGCCTTCCACTGTTCGTCGTGTGCGGCGCGGGCGTCGGCCAGCACCTGGGGATCGATGTCGCCCACACGGAAACGGGGGCTGGTCGCGAAACGGTCGAACTCGGCGAGCTGTTCGGGGGTCCCGTCGGCGAGCAGCGCCGCGAACGCGGCGCCCGCCAGACCGTCGGACAGGCTGTGGTGCACGCGCAGCACCATCAGCTGTTCGCCCGAGTCGACGATCGTCATCAGCGTGATGTGCCAGAACGGATCCGGACGTCGGAGGTGGGTCGCACACAGCTCGGCGATCGCCCGGTCACGCGCCATCGGGTCGGCGACCTCGACGGCCTCGACGTGGCGGTCGATGTCGATCGCGTCGGCGGGTGTCCTGACGATCTCGGGGCGACGCCACCGCCCACCACTCACCCCGACACCGAAGACGTCGTAGCGCCCGACACGCGACCGCACACGGTCGCGGATCTCGCCGATGCCCAACAGCGTGTCACCACCGGCGATCTCGAGAACCATCGACCAGTGCATCGGCCGCGATGCGGTGTCCATGTGGAGGTAGGTGAAGTCGGGCGGTCCGTACTCGGTGGGGCCGGCGAGGGCCTCCGTGACGTCAGCGGTGTCGACGGCCTCGGTCGTGTCACGGGTCTCGGTCATCGGCCGGCCACGGTCAGGCGCGATCGGATGACCTGCTCCAGATCGGCCACCGAGGCACTCTCGAAGATCTCGCGTTCGGTGAGCGCGACACCGAGCCGTTCTTCGATGGCCACGACCCCGATCGCGACGGCGACGGAGTCGAGCCCGAGGTCGTCGACGAGACGCGCGGAGCCTGTGACGTGTTCCGGGGACAGGTCGAGGTCGTTCGCGAGGATGTCGCGGAGTTCGCTGTGCACGCGGTCGGTGGTGCGGTCGGTCATGGGTGATGCTCCTCGGGTGGCGGGGACGATTCGGTCGTTGTGGCAGTGCGTGACGGAGGGTTTCGGGTCATCGCGGCCCTGCGGCAGCGCGTCGGTAGCCACGCATCGCCAGCGGTCCGAACACGATCGCGAACCCGAGCGCCCAGGCGAGGGTCGTCGCCAGCGGGACCGCGATGGGTCCGCCGTCGGTGAGACCCGCGATGGCGTCGATCGCCGGACTCATCGGTTGGTGGGCGACCACGGGACGGATCCACCCCGGGTATTCGGTGAGCGGGGCGAACCCGGTGGTGAAGAACAGCAGGAAAAGGAACGCGCCTCCGAGCAGCTGCACCACCTCGCGTCCTGCGGCGACGGTCGCCAGCGCGATCACCGGGATGGCCACGCCCACACCGAACACCACCGGGACGGCGAGGGCACCGACTGCGGCGGCGATCCCCTGATCGAAACCGAACCCCATCGTCATCGCGACGGCGAACAGGACCACCGTCCCGATCGCGGTGCGCACGGCCTCGGCGAGCAGGCGTCCGGCGAGAAAGCCCGAGCGGTGCACGGGCAGGGTCCACAGGCGCGCGAGGACTCCAGAATCGCGGTCGGCGATCACGGTGAGTGCGGCCGCGACGGTCCCGTAGAGCGCGCCGACGAGCGCGACGAGCCCGGTGGTGCCGACGATGCTGTCGCCGCTGCCCATCGAGGTGATGGTCTTGCCGAGCACGAGGTGGAACATCAGCAACAGGAAGACGGGGAACACCACCGCCTGCACCACGATGCCCGGGTCACGCGACCACGTGCGCAACAGCGCCGACGCGTGCACCACCGCCTGACGTCCGACGCCCACCGAGGCGCGGGTCGGTGTGCTCTGCGCCGCAGCGTGTCCCGCGGTCATCGGTGGAACTGTCGTCGGCCGGCGACGGTGACGGCGAGCACGCCGGCCGCGAACAGCCCCACCGACCACGCGGTGACCGCGACGCCATCGACGTGACGTCCCGACGCGAGATCGCGCAGCACCTCGGTGAGCACCGACACCGGTTGGTTGCGCACAAAAGGTTGTGCCCATCCCGGGAAGCCCTCGGCGGGCACCAGCCCGGTCGAGGCCATCACCAGCACGAGTTGGGGGATCATCAGGACGCCGGCGATCGCGGCCGATCCGGTGACGACGGTGCCCACCGCGTCGGTGAGCAGGCTGACCGAGACCGCGAACACGACGAGCAGGAACACGAACAGCGCAGTGTCGGTGGGTGATCCGTCGAATCGGAACCCGAGCGCCACACCGATCGCCACACCCGCGGCGATCGACATCACCATCCGCACCGACACCCACGTCATGCGCGCCACGACCGGCGCGAGGCGGGAGATCGGCATCGACATCATCCGCATCCGCGTCCCGGCGCGTGCGTCGGCTCCCGCCGACTCGGTGGCGGCAATGGCGGCGAACAGCCCGGCCTGCACCAGGATCAGCGGGGTGAGGAACTGGGCGTAGTCGCCGCCGCCGGCCTCGAATCGACGGTGCAGCGGGGTATAGAAGCAGACGAAGAAGACAGCCGGGCTCAACAGCGCGAACGTCGCGTCGCCGGAGCGGACGGCCGCACGGATCTTCCGACCCGCCAACGTCGTCGACGCCGACACCAGTCCGACCGACGAGCGGTCGAGGACAGCGGTCATGCCGGGGTGTCGGTGAGTTGGAGGAACACCTCGTCGAGCGACGGGCGCCGGAGACCGATGTCGATGACCTCGACACGGTGCCCGTCGTCGGCGACGCCGTCGAGTCGGGCGATGACCTCGCCGACCGTGCCCACGCCCTCGGGCGCGCGCACGACGAGCCGCGTCTGCCCCGGTTCGGAGGACGGGGCCGCCGGGTTCTCCTCGACGTCGATGAGCTCGAACCCGGCGAGCAGAGCGGTTGCGCGGAGGGCGTTCTCGCCGTCGGCGACGGTGATCTCGCAGACCGCACCCCCGACGCTGGACTTCAGCTGTCCGGGAGTCCCCGTCGCCACCACCGCGCCGCGGTCGAGCAGCACGATGCGGTCGGCGAGGCGGTCGGCCTCCTCGAGGTACTGCGTGGTGAGCACCACCGTGATGCCGGCGTCGCGGAGCCCGGCGACGGTGTCCCACACCGCGGCACGGCTGCGCGGATCGAGACCCGTTGTCGGCTCGTCCAGGAACACCACCTCCGGTCGTGTGACCAGGGCGCCGGCGATGTCGACACGGCGGCGCATCCCACCCGAGAGCTGCCCCACCCGCCGTCCGCGGACAGCGGCGAGGTCGAACTGCTCGACCAGTTCGTCGATGCGGTGCGCCAGGCGCCGGCCACGCAGTCCGGTGAGTCGACCGAACACCGCCAGGTTCTCCGCGGTGGTGAGTCCGGGATCGACCGAGGCGTATTGGCCGGCGAGCGAGATCAACTCGCGCACGCGGCCCGCGTCGTCGACGACGTCGCGACCACAGATCCGCGCGGTCCCGGTCGTCGGCCGCTGCAGGGTCGACAGCACCGACACCGTCGTCGTCTTACCGCTCCCGTTGGGGCCCAGCAGTCCGAGCACCTCGCCGCGCGCGGCGGTGAACGAGATGCCGCTCAGCGCCCGCACCCCGCCGTAGGTCTTCACCAGGTCGGTGACGGTGACCGCAGGGATGTCGCGAGCCCCGGAATCGGCCGTCACCGGGCGGGCACCACGTAGGGGGCGACACTGCGGAGTTTCTCGCAGGTCTCGGTGAACTCGCGGTCCGGTGTCGAGGCGGCGACGATCCCGGCTCCCGCCCGCAGCCAGGCATGCTCCGAGTCGGCGAAGATGGTGCGCAGGGCGAGCGTGGCCTCGAGCTCCCCGGTCGACGAGGCGGTCATCACCGCACCGGAGTACAGCCCCCGCGAGGTGGGTTCGAGACGGTAGATCGCCTCGAGAGCCGGGGCTTTCGGGATGCCGGACGCGGTGATCGACGGGAACAACACGGCGAGTGCGTCCCACGCGGTGACGCCGGCGTCGAGGCGGCCGCTGACCGTCGAGGCGAGGTGCTGCACGCTGCCGCGGCGGCGCACCTCCATGAACTCGTCGACCGTGGTCGAGCCGGAGCGCGACACCGAGGCGATCTCGTCGACGCACGCCCGCACCGACATCGCGTGCTCGGCGATCTCCTTGCCGTCCGACAGCAGGTCGTCGCGCGCAGCCAGATCGGCCTCGGCCGATTCGCCGAGGGCACGGGTCCCCGCCAGCGGTTCGGTGACCACGACCCCCTCGGCATCGACGGCGACGACGAGTTCCGGGCTGAACCCGGCCGCGGACAACCCGCCGAGCGACAGCAGGAACGATCGCGCCGGGGTGTTCGCGGCACGGCCGCGTGCGTAGGTGGCCGGGATGTCGACGGCGAAGGGTATCGACACCTCCCGCGACATGATGACCTTGTGGTAGCGGCCGGCCGCGATCTCGCCGATCGATGTCGCGACCCGGCCGCGGTAGTCGTCGGTGTCGGTGTCGACGTCGACCTCGTGGCTCCCCGCGGGATCGGCTGCGGCCCGGGCCAGTTCGCGCAGGCGGCCGGCGCGGGTGGGATCGGCGGTGCCGGTGTCGATGCCGTCGGCGTCGACGTGGGCCTCGAACTCCGGGACGATCAGATGCGCCAGGACAGCGTCGGCGGCGACATGGTCGAGCAGGCCGTGCCGGGCCGCACAGAAGTCGAAGCCCACCCAGCCGTAGACGCGCCAGTCGCCGCCCGTGGGCAGTGACGACACCGCCTTCCGCAGTGCGTCTGCCGGCTCGCCGGTCCACGTCTCGGTCGACTCGTGTTCGCCGTCCTGTATGCGGATCTCGTTGCGGGTGAGCACGATCCGTGATCGCACACCGGCCGCGAAGGTCCACCGTCGATCGCGTTCGTACGCGACGTGGTCGCCGAACTCCCCTGCCGCCGCCCACGCGGCGATCACCCGTGCGGCCTCACCGGAATGGTCGAGAGTGGGGGTGTCGAGTGGTGCGGCGTCGAAGGTCAACGACATGAGTCTGCTTCCCTGGAGTCATGTGGGCCCGGATCGACGAGCCACCGAGTATGGAAAGGCTACCCTAACGTAGTCGTGATTGAATGTCGTCATGGCCCAGCCCACACCCACCCCCACGGCACATCTCGCGACCGGCTTCGTCCCCCACGACCCCGACGCCCTGCAGCGGTATCGCGCCGCCGGCGTCGTGGACGATGCACCGCTGTGGGGCCTGCTCGAAGACGCCGCCACGCGTACCCCGCATGCTCCCGCGGTCAGCGACCCCGACCGCAGCCTCACCTACGCCGTGCTGGCCAAAGCAGCCCGTCGTCGTGCTGCCGGGTTCCTCGGTGCCGGTCTCACGCCCGGCGCACCGGTCATCCTGCACCAGAACAACTCTGCCGCTTTCGCCGTCAACCTCCTCGGTCTGCTGCGCGCGGGTCTCGCCCCGGTGATGTCGCTGCCCGCCCACCGCGTCACCGAGCTCGCACACCTCGCCGAGACCGCGGGCGCGGTCGCCTACGTCGGCGACGCACCGGCGATCGCGTCGGCGTTGTCCGACCGCGTCCCCGCGGTCGCCGCGGTGTTCGTCGAGGGCGGCGGTTCCCACCCCGCCCCGCCCGACGCCGACCCGGCGAGCCTGCCGAGCCATGACGGCACCGGGGCGGTCGATCCACAGTTGCCCGCGCTGTTCCTGGTGTCGGGCGGGACCACCGGACTGCCGAAACTCATCGCGCGCACCCACGCCGACTACCGCTACAACGCCCGACGGTCCGCCGAGATCGCCGAACTCATCGCTCGCGACGTCTACCTCGTGGCACTGCCGGGCGCCCACAACTTCCCCCTGTGTTGCCCGGGCCTGTTCGGCGCCCTCACCGTCGGCGCGCACACCGTGTTCACCGACAACCCCAGTCCCGACAACACCTTCGACATCATCGAACGCCACGGCGTGACCGTGACCGCGCTGGTCCCTGCGCTCGCCCAGGTGTGGTGCGCGGCCACCGAGTGGGAGCCCGCCGACCTGTCGTCGCTTCGGCTGCTGCAGGTGGGCGGGGCGAAGCTGGCCCACCCCGACGCCGTCGCGATCGACGCCGCTCTCGGCGACGTGGTCCAGCAGGTGTTCGGGATGGCGGAGGGGCTGATCTGTTACACCCGCCTCACCGATCCCCGTGCGTTGGTCCACGAGTCGCAGGGTGCGCCGATGTCGGAGCTCGACGAGGTGCGCGTCGTCGACCCCGACGGGCACGACGTCGCCGACGGTGTCGAGGGGGAACTGCTCACCCGCGGGCCGTACACGATCCGCGGGTACTACCGCGCCGAGGAACACAACGCGCGGTCGTTCACCGCGGATGGTTTCTATCGCTCGGGTGACCGCGTCCGACGCCTGCCGTCGGGACATCTCGCCGTCACCGGCCGTATCAAGGACACCATCGTGCGCGCGGGTGAGAACGTGGCCGCCGACGACATCGAGGAACACCTCCTCGCCCACCCCGCCGTCGCACAGGCTGCGGTGGTCGGCCTGCCCGATGACGCTCTGGGGGAACGCATCTGCGCTGTGTTGGTGATCTCGGCCGCGGTCGCCCCCTCGGCGGCACCGTCGCTCGGCGAGGTCCGCGGCTTCCTCGCCGAGCGTGGGTTGGCGACGTTCAAGCTGCCCGACACGGTGTGTTCGCGCTCGTCGCTGCCGGTGACCGCGGTCGGCAAGATCGACAAGGCCGCACTCCGGCGCGCGCTCGACGGGTATGCACTCGACGGGGATCAGCCCGCGGACTTGCCCTCGGTCCAGTAGGCCATCGAGGTCACCGACTTCCGACCGAGCGAGAAGTCCTTCTTGAGGATCGACGTGACGGCGCGGGTGGCCGCGGCCTCCAGTGCCAACCACCCGTGGTGATCGGGCGACGGCGTCGCGGCCGCGCGGACGGCGTCGACCACCGCCGACCCGTTGCCGCGCGGGATCCAGTGCACGGTGTCGCCGGGACGGGCGCGCAACGGCAGATCGCGGTCGCTCGCGTGCTGGTACTCGAACCACAGCGTCACCGGCACCTCGGGTGCGGCCGAGGCGGAGATCGCGTCGAGCAGGGAGTTGATCGCGGCGAGCGATGCGGCGTCGCCGGCGAGGAACCAGCCCGCGGGCGCCGGATCGGGGTAGGCGAACTTCGAGCCCATCACGGTCGCGTTGATGGTCTCGCCGGCCGTCACGTGTTGGGCCCATCGCGCGGCGGTGCCCTCGTGGACCGCGAACTCGATGGCGAAGCTGTCGGATGCGGGGTCGGGATCGACGAGGGTGTAGCCACGCTGGTGCAGGCTGCCGTCGGCCTCGAACCACAACCGCACCCACATCGTGGGGTGGACGGGCGTCTTCTCGAGCAGTCCGCCCCCGGTGAAGAACACCCGGACGTAGGAGTCGGTGACGACCTCCGACCCGGTCACGGTGATCGTGAAGTCGGTGGCGCCGAACAGCTTGAGGACCGCGCCCTGCCATCCCTTGGACGGCGACGCCGTCGTGGATTCACCCATGGTTGCTCCCTCTTCCTCAGTGTCAGTGAGGCGAGGGTAACCTAACTAAAGGCCGGAAGCGCCGTCGGTTAGGCGGCGATGGGTGCGACGCCGGGGTGCGTGGCCAGGTAGTGGCGGGTGAACGTGCAGATGGGACGCACTTTCGCGCCCGTGTCGACGACGTACTGCAACGCGCCGGTGGTGAGACGCGAGGCCAGACCGTGCCCGGTGAACTCGTCGTAGAGGACGGTGTGGAGCACCGTCATCACGCGTTGACCGTCGACCTGGTCGACCTGATAGCCGAGGACACCGACGAGGTCGCCCGCGACGTACAGCTCGAACCGGTCGCGGTCGGCGTTGTGCACCACCTCGGAGATCTGGTGCAGGATCGATTGCGCCGACTGCGGTGGCTTCTTCTTACGACGGACCTGCATCAGCGACCTCCTCTCGAATGTGACAGCCATCACAGTACATCGGCTCGTACCTACGGTGGCGTAGTTTTTCCAAGGTTCAGGCACTCGTAACCACATCGAGTCGAGGGCGTTGGAGCCGATCACAGCACCGCAACGATCGCGTACGGTTGCCGGTGAGCACCGCGATGCATGTGCTCGACGCACGACCACACAACCGAAAACGCACGGGGGCTCTCGCGAACCGAGGGCTGAGATGGCGGCAGGCGGCCGCCGACCGACCGAACCTGTCCGGGTAATGCCGGCGTAGGGAGATGAACTCGATGCACGATTCTGCCGCCATCACCACCGGTCCCATCCGGGGTAGCTCCAAGCACCTGCGCGACGTCGACGGCATGGCCGTGCCGTTCCGTCGCGTGCACCTGTCCACCGGCGACCACCTCGACCTCTACGACACGTCGGGTCCGTACACCGACACCGACGCGTCCATCGACCTCGACCGCGGACTGCCCACGACCCGCGACACCTGGCAGCGACCCGAGGCCATCGACGGCGCCGCGACCCAGTTGGCCTGGGCACGTGCGGGTCTCGTGACCCCGGAGATGCGGTTCATCGCCGCCCGCGAGGGTGTCGACGTCGAACTGGTCCGCTCGGAGGTCGCCCGCGGGCGGGCGGTCATCCCCGCCAACCACCGCCACCCCGAGTCCGAGCCGATGATCATCGGCAAGGCCTTCGCGGTGAAGGTCAACGCCAACATCGGCAACTCGGCGGTCACGTCATCGGTCGCCGAGGAGGTCGAGAAGATGGTGTGGGCCACCCGCTGGGGCGCCGACACCATCATGGATCTGTCGACCGGCGACGACATCCACCTCACCCGCGAATGGATCATGCGCAACTCGCCGGTGCCCGTCGGCACCGTCCCGATCTACCAGGCGCTCGAGAAATGCAAGGGCGACGCCACGAAGCTCACGTGGGAGATGTACCGCGACACCGTGATCGAGCAGGCCGAACAGGGTGTCGACTACATGACCGTGCACGCCGGCGTGCTGCTGCGCTACGTGCCGTTGACCGCCAAACGCGTCACCGGCATCGTCTCTCGCGGCGGATCGATCATGGCCGCGTGGTGCCTCGCCCATCACGAGGAGTCGTTCCTCTACACCCACTTCTCCGAGCTCTGCGAGATCTTCGCCCGCTACGACATCACCTTCTCCCTCGGTGACGGTCTGCGCCCGGGATCGATCGCCGACGCCAACGACGAGGCGCAGTTCGCCGAGCTGCGTACCCTCGGTGAGCTGACGAAGATCGCGAAATCGCATGGTGTGCAGGTGATGATCGAGGGCCCGGGGCACGTGCCGATGCACAAGATCGTCGAGAACGTGCGGCTCGAGGAGGAGTGGTGCGAGGAGGCCCCGTTCTACACACTGGGCCCGCTCGCGACGGACATCGCGCCCGCCTACGACCACATCACCTCCGCCATCGGCGCCGCGATGATCGCCCAGGCCGGCACCGCGATGCTCTGCTATGTCACCCCCAAAGAGCATCTGGGACTGCCGGATCGGGACGACGTGAAGGTGGGGGTGATCACCTACAAGATCGCCGCCCACGCCGCCGACCTCGCCAAGGAGCACCCGCGAGCGCAGGAGCGTGACGACGCGTTGTCGAAGGCGCGCTTCGAGTTCCGCTGGAACGACCAGTTCAACCTGTCGCTCGATCCCGACACCGCCGTCGAGTACCACGACGAGACCCTGCCGGCCGAGCCCGCCAAGACCGCGCACTTCTGCTCGATGTGCGGACCGAAGTTCTGTTCCATGCGGATCTCGGCGGATGTGCGGCAGTACGCCGAGGACAACAACCTCGAGACCCAGGCCGACATCGACGCGATGCTCGCGGCGAAGATGGACGAGAAGTCGCGGGAGTTCGTCGCGGCGGGCAAGCAGGTCTATCTCGACATCACCCCGGCCACCGCCACGTGACGGCGATCCCGCCACGGCCCGGGGATGATGGACCGATGAACCTGTTGCCGTCGGCGCCCCTGGGCGCCACCCCGGTCCGAGCGATGACGATCGCGGGCACCGATTCCGGTGGCGGCGCCGGGGTGGCCGCCGACCTGCGGACCTTCGCCCTGTCCGGGGTGCACGGGTGCGTCGCGGTCACCGCGGTCACCGTGCAGAACTCGCTCGGTGTGAGCGCGGTGCACACCATCCCCCCGGAGGTCGTGGCCGGGCAGATCCGCGCGGTGGTCACCGACATCGGCGTGCAGGCGATGAAGACCGGGATGCTCGCCAACGGCGCGATCATCGACGCCATCGTCGACGTCGCGGCCGAGGTGGGACTGGGCCGCGACCGCGCCATCCCCCTGGTCGTCGACCCGGTGTGCGCGTCGATGCACGGTCACCAGCTGCTGGCACCCGAGGCGATGGACACCCTGCGTGACCGGCTCATCCCGATCGCGACCGTGGTCACCCCGAACCTCGACGAGGTCCGGCTGATCACCGGCATCGACGTCGTCGACGGCGACACCCAGCGGCAGGCCGCGGTCGTGCTGCACGAGATGGGCGCGCAGTGGGCGATGGTGAAGGGCGGTCATCTGCGCAGCAGCCCGCGCAGCGCCGACATCCTCTACGACGGGACCGAATTCCTCGAGTTCGAGCACGTGCGCATCGACACCCCGCACGATCACGGCGCCGGCGACACCCTCGCCTCGGCGATGTGTTCGGCGCTCGCACACGGGATGTCGGTGCCCGACGCCGCCACCTTCGCCAAGGCGTGGGTGAGCGAGT
Organism: Williamsia herbipolensis; assembly: GCF_000964005.1. Taxonomy (GTDB): domain Bacteria; phylum Actinomycetota; class Actinomycetes; order Mycobacteriales; family Mycobacteriaceae; genus Williamsia_A; species Williamsia_A herbipolensis. The sequence continues at coordinate 72,603 of NZ_JXYP01000011.1, read as the reverse complement.
CGATCCGCTGGTCCTATCCCCTCGGGAAAGGCCACGGACCGGTCAACCCGCTGTGGCGGGTCGCCGGTCCGTAGTCGAGCAGGGAGCGCGAGAGCTCAGGCGTCGCGTCGGTTCGTCAGGACGATGCCGACCGCGAACAGGCCGATCGCCCACACGGCGAAGTAGATCAGCGAGCCGTAGTCGTTCCACGGGTAGTCGATGCTGCCGCCGCCGTTGACGTCGGAACCGCCCGCGAGGAACCGACTGGCGTTGTTGAACGGCAGGTAGGGCGCGACGACCTTCACCTTCGGGATGCTCGAGAGGATGAGCTCCAGTGCGAGCGGCCAGATGAGGACGATGACGATCGCGCCCGCGCTCTGCTGCACGATCGCGCCGACACCGAGGCCGATCAGCACGCACAGCGCCATGTACACCGGCACGCCCCAGTACTGGCGCACGGCGTCACCGCCCAGCAGATCGACCTGACTCGACCGGTCACCGGCCAGCGCTTTGCCGAGCGGGACGGCCACGAACGCGAGGACGAGGGTCACCACGAAGGACACGCCGCCGTAGACGACAGCCTTGGCGTACATGACGCTCGAGCGGGCGGGGATGGCCTGGAACGTGGTGCGGATGGTCCCGAACCGGTACTCGCTGGTCACCGCGAGGACGGCCATGATCATGAGGACCAGCACGCCGAACTGGGTGACACCGATGAGATATCCCGGTGCCCCGAGCAGAGGTTCGGACGCGCTCAGTGACGAGTCGGCGAAGCCGACCAGGACCGCGATGAGGATGCCGAGGACCACCACGATCCCGACGCACCAGTACGGCGACTTGGTGCTCAGGAGCTTGATGCGCTCGGCGTTGATGGCGTTGGTGATCACTGCTGTCCTCCGGGGAAGTTCGTCGGCGCGCCCGATCCCGGTGCGGTGTTCTTCGCCCCGCTGTACTGCACGGAACTCGCGGTCAGGGCCATGAACACCTCCTCGAGGGAGGCGGTGCTGCCCGAGAGCTCGTGCAGCACGATCGAGTTCGCCGCGGCGATCTCGCCGATCTGGTCGGTCGTGACGTCGGGGACGGTCATCGCCGACGAGCCGTCGGCGGCCGGTGCGGGCGCGAGGCCCTGGGCGACGAGCGCGGTGTGCAGCTGCGGCAGCTGCGGACTGCGGACGGTGACGATGCGCTGGGCCTGGCTGGTGAACTCCTTGACCGAGCAGTCGGCCATCAGACGTCCCTGACCGATCACCACGAGATGATCAGCGGTGAGCGACATCTCGGTCAGGAGGTGGCTCGACACGAGCACCGTGCGGCCCTGGGTGGCCAGTGCCCGCATGAACTTGCGGATCCACACGATGCCCTCGGGATCGAGACCGTTGACCGGCTCGTCGAACAGCAGGACGCCGGGGTCGCCGAGAAGCGCACCCGCGAGTCCGAGGCGCTGGGACATGCCGAGGGAGAACCCGCCGGCCTTCTTGCCCGCGACGGCGGTGAGCCCGACGTCCTCGAGCACCTGGTCGACCCGGCTGACGGGTACACCGCTGGCCGCGGCCATCCACCGCAGGTGCGAGCGTGCCGAACGGTTCGGGTGCACCCACTTCGCGTCGAGCAGGGCACCGACCTGGCGGAGCGGATCGGTGAGTTCGCGGTACGGGCGGCCGTTGATGGTGGCGGTGCCCGAGGTCGGGTTGTCGAGTCCGAGCATCATCCGCATGGTGGTCGACTTGCCCGCGCCGTTGGGGCCCAGGAAGCCGGTGACCATGCCGGGTTTCACCTCGAACGTGAGGTCGTCGACCGCACGGGTGGCCCCGTAGGTCTTGGTCAGTCCTTGAACGTTGATCACCCCTCGGACTATGCCAGTCGGACCATCCCGGCGGATCGGTCGATGGATTGACAAACCGCGACGGCGCGGGCGTCGAAGGTCGGAGAATCGTCGGGGCGAGGTGGCTGAGGACGGTATCGTCGACGTGCGGTTCGGGGCGGTGTTCGGTTGCGGGAAAGGCGGAGACAGCGCAGTGACATCACCCGGTTCTCCGGCCACCCCCGGGCAGGCCTCGTGGACGAACTCCGAGCTCGAGTCGATGGCCGCGCGCGTCCTGGGTCGTGTTCCGGTCACCGAGTTCGGCGTCATCATCAGCGGCGCCGACGGGAGGTTCGTCGCCGGCACCCCGACCGCCGCATCCATCCTCGGGCTGACCGTCGAGCAACTGCTGGGACGCACGATCGTCGACCAGCGCTGGTCGGCGATCACCGCCGACGGCGATCCGGTGGCGGGCGACGAACTGCCGGCGAACACCACCCTGCGCACCGGTCGACCCCAGTCCGGGGTGCTGCTCGGCGTGCAACGCGGCAGCGACGCGGCCGGCGAACACACGTGGCTTCGCGTCGACACCCACATGCTCCCGCACGACGAGCCGCGACCGCCCGGTGCCGTGCTGTCATGTTTCTCCGTCATCGACGGTCCCCGCGCGGCCGAGCTGCGTCTGGCCCAATCCGAGCGCACGTTCCGCATGATCACCGAGCGGTCCCACGAGGTCGTCGGCATCCACGGCCTGGACGGCACCTGGTTGTGGGCGTCGCCGGCGGCCGGTCGCGTCTTCGGCCGTCCGCCCGCGGAACTGCTCGGCACGAACGTCTTCGAGCTCGTCCACGACGACGACGTCGACCTGGCCGACGCGACCCTGGCCGCGCTGCTCGACGGGTCCGACCCCGTCACGGTCACCGTCCGCATGTGGCGCGCCGACGGTGCGATGTTGTGGGCCGAGGTCATCGGGCAGCTCATCCGGGACCGGCGTGGCCGACCCCATCAGTTGCAGTCGTCGTTTCGCGAGGTGACCGCACGCATCGAGGCCGAGCAGGCCCGCGACGCGGCAGTCGAGGTCTTTCACACCGTGATGGCGTCGTCGCCCATCGGGATGGCGTTGCGCGACGTCGACGGGCGTGTGCGCCGGATCAACTCCGCCCTGCAGGCCATGCTCGGCGTCACCGACGACGACCTGATCGGCACCACACTTCTCGACCGCGTCCACGCCGACGACCGCCTCGTCGTCGAGGCCGCGATCACCGCGGGGGGCGACGGGTCGGCGTACGAGGCCAGGCTCCTGCGCGCCGACGGCTCGAGTGTGTGGGTCGACGCGACGTCGGTGGTGTTGCACAGCTTCGACGGCAGCCCGTCGGCGGTCCTCGAACAACTCCACGACGTCACCACCCGCAAGATCGCCGAGGCCGACCTCTTCCGTAGGGCCATCTCCGATCCGCTGACCGGCCTGCTCAACCGCACCCGTTTCACCGAACTGCTCGGCGCGGCCCTCGACGACGCCCGCGCCGGCGGACCCGAGGTGACCGTGCTGTTCTGCGACGTCGACCGCTTCAAGTCGGTGAACGACACCCGCGGACATGCGGTCGGCGACGAGTACCTGCGAGCGGTCGCCACGGCGTTGACCCTCATCGCCGGACCCGGTGACATCGTCGCGCGCTACGGCGGGGACGAGTTCGCGATCCTCACCCGCACGGACGGACCCGATGTGGCGGAGATGACGAGGCGGATCCAGAGCGCCGACACCGGCGCATCGGGACCGCTGACCATCAGCGTTGGGGTGGCGTCGTCACGCGACGCCGCTCCCGAGGACCTCGTGCGCGACGCCGACCGGGCCATGTACCTGGCCAAGCAGACGCGAGACACCGCCGTCTGACGTCGCCCGGCGTTTTCAGTCCCGCGCGGGGGACGATGCCTGGGCCCAGAAGCGGCGCGGGATGCGTCCGGCACGGCGTGCCAGGAAGCCGCCGTGCACCGCCGCGGCCATGGCCTGCGCCATCATCGGCGGGTCGTCGGCGCGGTTGACCGCCGACGCCAGCAACACCCCGTCGCAGCCCAGTTCCATCGCGAGCGCCGCGTCGCTGGCCGTGCCCACCCCGGCGTCGAGGATGACCGGTGTCGCGGCCGACGCCACGATCATCTCGATGTTGTGCGGATTGGCGATCCCGAGTCCGGTGCCGATCGGCGACCCGAGCGGCATCACCGCCGCGACGCCGGCGTCGCGGAGTCGGGCGGCGACGATCGGATCGTCGCTGGTGTAGGCGAGCACGGTGAAACCGTCGTCGACGAGGGTGTCGGCGGCGTCGAGCAACTCCACCGGGTCGGGCAGCAGGGTGCGGTCGTCGCCGTGGATCTCGAGTTTCACGAGATCGGTCTCGAGGGCCTCGCGCGCGAGCTGCGCGGTGAGCACCGCCTCGGCGGCGGTGCGGCAGCCTGCGGTGTTGGGCAACACCGCGATGTGCAGCCGTCGCAGCAGGTCGATGACGCCCGTTCCGCCGCCGGCGTCGGCGCGACGCATCGCCACGGTGGTCAGTTCGGTACCCGAGGCGACCAGAGAGCGTTCCAGCACATCGAGATTCGCGGCGCCGCCGGTACCCATGATCAGTCGCGAGGAGTACCGGTGCCCGCCGATGGCAAGGCCTGCTGTCGCGAGACCAGCGCCCATGTCAGCCACCCTGCACCGCCGTGAGGATCTCGACACGCGCGCCGGCGGGCAACGGTCGGTCCCAGGCCGAGCGCGGATGCACCGCGTCGTCGACGGCGACGGCGACACCCCGCTCGGGCAGTCCGAGTGTGGCCAGTAGTCGAGCCGCGGTGATACCTGCGGGGAGGTCGCGGTCGGTGCCGTTCACACGGATCGACACCTGCGCGTTCTCGGTCATGCGAACCTCCGGGGGTCCAGGCGGGCCACCCACGGTGACGTCGGCGGCGATGGTGCGGCGTCGAGCAGGTCGGCGACGATCTCGGCGGTCAACGGTGCGGTGAGGATGCCGTTGCGTCCGTGCCCGACCGCGACGACGGTGCGGTCGTCGCACCGTCCCACCAGCGGCAACCCGTCCGGTGTGGTGGGGCGCAGCCCCGAGCCGATCTCGACGACGCGGTACTCGGCGAGGCCCGGCATGAGTTCGGTGGCGTCGATCAACAGGTCGCTCACCCCGCCCACGCGAGGTGCGGTGTCGGCGCGGTCGCCGGTCTCGTACTGGGTCGCTCCCACCACGACGCCGTCGCGTCGCGGGACGACGTACACCGACCGGCCACGCCATCGGGCGCGCACCACGACGTCGGGCGGTGGTGGCGCGGACGGCGGCCGCGACAACCGGAGGATCTCGCCCTTCTCGGCGGTGACGGGTACGCCCTCGATGAGGTCGGGCGCCCAGGAACCCGTGGCCACGACGACCTGGTCGGCGTCGAGATCGTCGATGCGGCAGACCTTCTCGGTCGTCACGGTGACCCCCGCACTGTGCGCACCGCACCGCACCGCGGCCAGCAGGGCGCGATTGTCGACGGCACCCTCACCCGACGCCAGGTACCCGCGGCGCACTCCCGATCCCAACATCGCTGCCGCCGAACGCATCCGGTTCCGGTCGACCGGCTCGGGTCGCATGTCGAAGGCGGCGAGGTGATCGATCACGGCGCGCAGGTGCCCGGAGTCGGAGCTGTCGGCGGCAACCAGGAGGGTGTCGGCGGCGACCATGATGTCGGCGGTGTCGACGCCGGACCCCTCGAGGTCGGCCAGCAGTGCGGGCCACCGGTCACGTGCGGCGAGTGCGAACTCGAGGAGCGCGTCCTCGCCGGGCCGACCCTCTCCCGCGCAGCCGAGCATCCCACCGGCAACCGAGGTGCCTGCGCCGTCGATGTCGGGGGCGTGCAGCGTTGTCCGCCAACCGTTCCAGGCCGCGCGCCAGGCGATCATCGACCCGATGACACCACCGCCGACGACGGCCAGACGTGCGCTCACGCAATCCACTCCCTTCCTTCGCCGGCATTACCCGGATCAGGTGCGACGGTCGGCGGCGGTGAGCCGCGATCTCAGCCCGATTCATCCCTCGGGCCCCCGTGTGTGTGCCCTCGACCCTACGCCGCGGTGGTCGTCCGCCGGCGAGCCGACCTCTAGGGTCGAGCGGGTGGACACGCGCGCGAGACTGGCCGACGCCCGGCTCTACCTCTGCACCGACGCCCGTCGTGAACGCGGCGACCTGATGGGTTTCGTCGACGCCGCCCTCGCCGGCGGCGTCGACATCGTGCAGCTGCGCGACAAGGGGTCCCCGGGTGAACAGCAGTTGGGGACGCTCGAGGCCGCCCGGGAGATCGACCTGCTGGGTGAGCTGGCGACCCTGACCAGGCGGCACGGGGCGCTGCTCGCGGTCAACGATCGCGCCGACATCGCCGCGACCGCCTCGGCCGATGTGCTGCATCTCGGACAGGACGACCTCCCACCCGCCGCCGCCCGTGCGATCGTCGGGCGCGAGACCGTCATCGGTCGCTCCACCCACGACGCGACGCAAGCGGCCGCGGCCGACGCCGATCCCGACATCGACTACTTCTGCACCGGCCCCTGCTGGCCGACCCCGACCAAACCCGGCCGACCCGCCGCGGGCCTCGGACTCGTCGAGACCACGGCCGGCCGCACCACCCGGTTGCCGTGGTTCGCCATCGGCGGCATCGACGAGACACGCGTCGCCCAGGTGGTCGCCGCGGGGGCGCGCCGGATCGTCGTCGTCCGGGCCATCACCGCTGCTCCCGACCCCCGCGCCGCGGCTGCGCGTCTGCGTTCCCTGGTCACCTCCGGCCGCTGACACAGTCGACCGCGCTCCGCGGAGCGCGGTCAGGCGGCGATGGGTCCGGCCTGTTGTCCGGTGCGCCATTCCCAGGCCGCGTAGAGGACTTCGAGGGTGTAGCCGAGGTCGAGTGGTCCGCCGCCGACAGGTTCTATCGCGTCGGCAGCGATCGTCGAGTCAGGTCGCCAACCGGTGGGCACGGTGATCGTGGGTGCGGTGTCGATGGCGGTGCCGCTGGGGTGGTGGAACGTGAACTGCTGATCGCCGACGGCGCGGATGGTGAACTCGCCGTTGTGTAGTGCCCGGTGGTGGGTGGAACACAACATGATCAGGTTGTCGGGGTCGGTGGTGCCGCCGTCGCGCCAGAACCGCACATGATGGGCGTGCAGATGACGTGTGCGGCCACACGCGGGATGGCGGCATCCACGATCACGGTCAGAGACCAGCCGCAGCAGGGTGTGCGTGGGGAGTCGTCGTTTACGGCCCCACCGCAACACGACGTTCTTGCGTCCGCGGCGGTGGGTGACGGTACGTCGCGAACCACCGCAGGACGCCTCGTCGACTTCCGCCTCCGATATCGCCGGCCCGGCATCGAGATGCGGTTCGGCTCCCGCGTCGGCGGCGTCGGTGTGGATGACGATCTCCGCACCGGGTGCGTAGATGGGCATCTCGGTCACCGTGGCCATGGTGTCGGCCATCGCGACGACGGCGTCGGCGATGTTCGACGGCACGTGACGCCACAGATCCGCCGAGCCTGCCGCGCTCCGCGGAGCGTCGGGCGCGGTCTTGGGGAGCGGTAGATCGGGGTCGTCGGCGGTGCGGATGCGTTCGTATTCGCTGCGCACGACCCCGGCGAGGAACCGGGCACCATCGAGCGGCGAGAGCCGCATCGTGACCGCGAGTGTGCCGTCGTCGTTCCACTGCCACCGCGCACTCGACTCGACACGACCGGTGTCGACGTCGTTCTCGCGTCGGTCGATGTGGCTGACCGACCGCACGATCCGTTCGACCTGCGCCGCTGTCGCCGACAACGCGACGGTGACCAGTTCTTCTTCGCGGTCGGGAGTCGCGACGCGGGTCAGGGCGCGGACCTTCGAGTACGACAACCGGCCCTCGGCGAACGCGGCGTGCATCTGTGGCAGCTCGTGCAGGGCGTGGGCGATGCGGAGATGTTCCTGCGCGGCGCGCAGCGACAACCCGGTGCGCCACGACAACCAGTGCGCACACGACCGCACGCCCTCACCGCTCCACACCCCGCGCGTGTCGAACTCGACGAGCAGGTCGAGGAACCGCGCGGTCAGCGACGCGATCTGCCCGGCGTACCCCACGACGCGTTCGGTGAGCGCGGCATCCGACAGACCGCCCGGACTGGACTGATCGAACAGATCGGATTGCTTCGACGCGATCGCTGTGACCGTCATGTTCCCCCCGGATGACCTGCAGTTATCAACTGCGGCAAGGATATCGGGACCCACCGACAAACCCTTGTCGACCGCGCTCCGCGGAGCGCGAATCGGGCGGCATCCGGCGATCGGGCGTTGCCACGACGCCAGCACCTGATCTACTCTCGGCGAATCATGACGCGCATTCTTCTCGTAGCCCGCCGCAGCGGGGTCTGATCCGACCGACCCCCCGCTGCGGGGTCGCTCTGCGCTCGTCTTCTCGGTCCTCCTTCTTTCCTGAGAGACCACTCATGTTCGCCACCACATCCACATCCTTCGAGCCGGCGTCGAACCGGTTCGCCACTCCCCTGCCGCGGGCTCTGCGCGCATCGGCCGAGACCCTCGACTGGCGCGATTTCTGCGCAGGCCACGCCGTGTCCGGATCGATCCGCCTGGGCACATGGTCGGCCGTCGCCGCCCACGACGACCTCGTCGACTTCCGCGCCACGCTCGCCGTCGGCGACCGTATCTGCGCCGTCGACGCCACCGCCGTCGGACCACTGGGCGCGGCAACGGCGATGTTGCACTCGCTCGGCGTCGCGATCGAGATCACCGGCCTGCATCAGCAATCGGTCTGCGGCGACACCGTGACCTTCGTCGAATGCGACATCGACGGCCGTCGGGCCTGGGGCATGGGCATCGCGGCCGATCCGGCGCTCGCCGGCGTCGGCGCGATGATCGCCGCGGCCAATCGACTGCGGTGATCAGAGGCGGGCCGACGGGACTGAGCCCGCAGTTGGCTGACCTGCGAGATCAGCCCAGTTCGGGGAGTTCGGTGGTGATGTGGGTCCGCAGGGCCGGCCAGGCCTGGGCGAACGAGGGGTGCAGCGGGAGTTCGTCGACGACGTGCTCGGCGACCCACCGCAGCTCCGACGACTCGACGTTGGCGACGGTCTCCAGCGGGGCGCTGACGTCGGCGATCACCGTGTGATAGGTCCAGCCACTGGCGGCCTGGTGGGTCAGCACCTCGTCGCGGACGGTGAGGTCGTCGTGGGAGATGCCGGCCTCCTCGCCGGCCTCCCGCACCGCGGTGTCGCGGGCGGACTCGTGGGAGTCGCGGGCTCCGCCGGGCAGTCCCCAGGTACCTCCCTGGTGCGACCACAACGCACGGTGCTGCAGCAGGATGCCGACCGATCCGTCGTCGAGGGGAGCCCGCAGCAACAGTCCCGCCGCGCCGTGCAGACCCCAGTGTCGGGCGCCGTCGGACTCGAAGACCCACCCGTCACCGTCGCCTCGCACTGTCGAACCTCGTCTCTCTCCCCGGGCGACCTGCAGGTCGCCGCACTGTCACAACCGTACCGAGATGAGGTGACGGCGTCGGAGTTGCGGACATGGGCAGGCGCTGCGCGATTAGAGTCGGACAGGTACATCTGCACCGTCCGCACGGAAGGGACCCACCAGTGACCGGCGACGCGGCGTCCCTGCGCTCCCGGCTGATCCGCGGGCCATCGGAATCCGTCGACTCCCGACCCGACGGCTCCGGGCCCGCCGCGACCCGGCCCGGCGGACTGCTCCGGACCCGGCGAGGCGGACGCCGCACCGAGCGACGCGGCTCGCTCACCTCCCGCGGGGCGCGCGCCGAACGACGCGAACTGATGGCCCTGGCGCGCGATCAGGCGCGATCACCGCTGGCCACCATCCGCCAACTCGCGGGCACCAGTCCCGGCAAGCTCTTCCTCATCGCGGTCATCCTGGTGATCGGCGCGATCGCGACCGGCTGGTATGCGTCGACCTCTCTCGACAACCGGACCGCGGCGCTGGCCCAGACCATCTCCGACACCGAGCCGATCGCCGAGTCGTCACAGGTGCTCTACAGCGACCTGTCCATCGCCGACGCGTCGGCGAACGCGGCCTTCATCTCCGGCGGACTCGAACCTGCCGCCCTCCGCAGCCGCTACTCGGCGGCCATCGCGACGGCATCCCAGGCCCTGATCCAGGCGGCCAGCGGGACGGCCGAGGAGAACACCACCGTCCGCGACGACCTCAACTCGCTCGCCGAGCAACTACCCGTCTACACCGGTCTCGTCGAATCGGCCCGCACCAACAACCGACTGGGGAACCCGGTCGGATCGGCCTACCTCGGCGAGGCCTCGAACCTCATGCAGACCACGATCCTGCCCGCGGCCCAGCGGCTCTACGCCGCGCGTTCGACGGCGATCAGCGATCCGCAGAACCGCTTCACCGATCCGCCGTGGGGGGTCTACGCCGCGCTGGCCGTTCTGCTCGTCGCGCTGATCGCCACCCACCAGTACCTGGCCCGACGGACCCGTCGCCGTCTCAACCTGGGTCTGCTGCTCGCGATCGGGTTCACCGTCGTCGCCGCCCTGTGGGTGCTCGTCGGCAGCCTGTTGTCGGTGTCGGCGACCAACAGCGCCGAGACGCGCGGCGCCCAGCCGCTGCGCGACCTCACCTCCGCGCGCATCCTCACCCAGCAGGCCAGATCGGCGGAGACGTTGTCGCTGGTGCGCCGCGGCGACGAGGCCACGCTGCAGAACCAGTTCGTGAGCGCGAACGGCCGGATCGCGGCCACCCTCAACTCCTATCTCGCCGACACCGACGACGATGACGACACCGACGCTCGCGAATCGGTGCAGCGCGCATTGGCGGCACTGTCGACATGGCAGACCGCACACGCCGCGACCATCGAGCGGTCCAACGCCGGCGACTTCAACGGCGCGACCGCGATGGCCGTCGGCAACACCGCGAACGGCGCCGCGCAGGCCTACATGACCCTCGACCGCGCACTCATCGACGGCATCACGCGTACCCGGACCGCCTTCCGCGACGACATCAACACCGCTCGCGTCGTCATCGGATACGTGGGCAGCGGAGCCCTGGTGCTCGGCCTGCTGGCCGCGGCGACCTCGGCGCTGGGCATGACCCCGCGCATCCGGGAGTACCGATGACGTCCCGCCGGCGACTGCTCGCCGTGCTCCTCCTCGCCGTCGTCGCGCTCACCGCGTCGGCATGTCTGCGCGTGCCCGCCCCCGACGACGCACCCCCCTCGGCCTCGGGGACCATCCCGACACCCCCCGGGCTCACGACCGACGCCCCGCGTGAGGAGGTCCCCGATCAGGCCTCCTGCGAGACGGGCAGCCTGCGGCCCGGCCCAATGCCACCGGTCGGGCGGATGCCCACCGGCTCGGCGATGGAGGGCATCTTCGCGCGCGGACGGCTCATCGTCGGGCTCGACGTCGGCTCGAACCTGTTCAGCTTCCGGGACCCGATCAGCGGTGACATCGAGGGCTTCGACGTCGACATCGCCAAGCAGATCGCTCTCGCCATCTTCGGTGACCCCAACCGCATCGAGTACCGGATACTCAACTCCAACGAACGGATCTCGGCGCTGCAGAACCGCGAGGTCGATCTCGTGGTCAAGACACTGAGCATCACCTGCGACCGACTGCAGGACATCGCGTTCTCGACGGTGTACTACGAGGCGTCACAACGCATCCTGGCGCTACGCGGGTCATCGATCAACGGCATCGACGACCTCGCGAACAAGCGTGTCTGCGCTGCCCGCGGCACCACCTCCATCGCGCGACTGCAGCAACGGGTGCCCAGCGTGCGCGTCGCGTCGGTGTCGACGTGGGCCGATTGTCTGGTGGTGCTGCAGCAAGGCGGGGTCGACGCGGTGTCCACCGACGACGCGATCCTCGCCGGACTCGCCGCGCAGGACCCCTACGTCCATGTCGTCGGGGCGAGCCTGGGCGAGGAACCCTACGGCATCGGGGTCAACAAGGACCAGCCCGATCTCGTGCGATTCGTCAACGGCGTGCTCGACCAGATCCGCGCCGACGGCACCTGGTACGAGATCTACACTCGGTGGCTCTCCATCCTCGGACCGCTGTACTACCCGCCCCAGCCGCTCTACCGCGACTGACCACGATCGACGTGACCCCTTCGGAGGTGAACCACGATGGCCGAGACCGACGCACGCGGCAGCGCGCCGGCCTCTGACGTCGGCACCGACGCAGGGACCGACGACGCCGCCGAGGTCGCGACCCAGGCCGTCGACATCGAGGTCGCCACCCAGGCCGCGGAGCTCGAGGTGGGTACGCAGGCGACTCAGGCAGCGGTCCCCGACGTCGGCACGCAGGCGACCCAGGCGGCCACCCCCATCGGCGGTCCGGGTACCGAGGCCACCACCGACGACGCCGGAACCCGCGTCCCGCCCGCGCTCCAGGCCCTGACCAGTCGGGTGACGCGCAAGCGACGTCGGCTCGGCGCCGGGCTCGTCGACGTCACCTGGGTCCGTGACATCGAGCCCGAGGATGCGGTGATGTCCGATCCGGTGATCCCGGAGGGCAAGCGGGACTGCTGGCAGTGCGGTCGCCCCCTCGGTCGGTCGTCGGGGCCCGGCGAGGGACCTCTCAACGGCGACTGCCCCCACTGCGGCGCGCACTACTCGTTCACCCCCGGCCTGACGCCGGGCACGATGGTGGCCGACCAGTACGAGATCACCGGCGCCATCGCCCACGGCGGTCTCGGGTGGATCTATCTCGCCTTCGACCGCAACGTGTCCGATCGCGCGGTCGTCCTCAAGGGCCTGCTGAACTCCAACGACGCCGAGGCCCAGGCCGTCGCCTTCGCCGAGCGACAGTTCCTGGCGTCGGTGTCGCACCCGAACATCGTCAAGATCTTCAACTTCGTCGAACACCTCGACACCTCGGGGCGCACGTTCGGCTACATCGTGATGGAGTACGTCGGCGGTGCGACGCTCAAGAGCCTCACCACCGTCGACGGCGACTCCTCCCACCGCAAGCACCTCCCGATCTCCCACGCCATCGCCTACCTGCTGGAGGTGATGGGTGCGCTGGGGTACCTGCACTCGGTGGGGCTGGTGTTCAACGACGTCAAACCCGAGAACATCATGATCGGCGGCGACGAGGTCAAGATGATCGATCTCGGGGCGGTCTCGCCCATCAACGGATACGGACACCTCTACGGCACACCGGGATTCCAGGCCCCGGAGATCGTGAAGACCGGCCCGCAGATCGTCACCGACATCTACAGCATCGGACGCACGCTCGCCGTCCTCACCCTGCCGATGCCGATGGAGAACGGCCGCTACATCGACGGCCTCCCCTCCCCCGAGGACGCGCAGATCCTCGCCGACAACGAGTCGTTCCACCGGCTGCTGCAACGCTCGACCGATCCCGACCCGACACAACGGTTCTCGTCGACCGACGAGATGGCGACGCAGATGCTGTCGGTGCTCCGCGAGATCGTCGCCCGCTCCACCGGTGTGCCCCGTCCGGCGCTGTCGACGGTGTTCACCCCGCAGCGCACCACCTTCGGCACCGACCTCCTGCTCGGCCCGGTCGACGGGTTCTTCGATCCCATCAACTCCGAGACCTTCCTCGACCCCGACGACATCGCCGCGGCGCTGCCCGTGCCGCTCGTCGACCAGACCGACCCCGCCGCCGGGCTTCTCACCTCGGCAGCACTCTCGGAACCCAACCAGACCCTCGACACGATCCGCAGCGCGAAGCAGGACGGCCTGTCGTCGTTGATCGGCACCGACCCCGGCGACGACCATCCGTCGCTGGAGGTCGACCTCGCCGAGGCCCGCGCCTACATCGAACTCGGCGACGTCGACACCGCGCTCGGCTTGCTCGACATCACCTCGCGGCACCACCAGCACTCCTGGCGCATCGAGTGGTTCCTCGGATTGTGCGCGTTGATCAACGGGGAGCCCGAGGTCGCGCACGAACGGTTCTCGACGGTGCTCGCGGCCATGCCCGGCGAGATCGCCCCGAAGCTGGCCGTCGCCGCGACCGCCGAACTCATCGGACGCTGGTTGCGCAGCGAGGGTTCCGATCCCGGGTCGCGCCGCGGCGGCACGGCCACCGCCGACCCCGAACGTGCTGCGGCGATAGAACACTGGGACGAGGTGGCGCTGCGCGAGTACACGACGCTGTGGCAGACCGACCGCGGTATCGTCACCGCCGCGTTCGGTGTGGCCCGGATGTTGTTCACCGCAGGCGAGATCGAGGAGTCGGTGAAGGCACTCGACGACGTCCCCGCCACCAGCCGCCACTTCAACACCGCGTCGTGCACCACGGTGCTGGCGCTGGTCCACGGACGTGACCCCGAGCAGGTCACCGGCGACCAGCTGCGTGAGGCGGCCCGCCGACTGGCCGCGATGCCCGACACCGAGCCGCGCAAGCCGCGCCTGTCGATCATGGTGTTGGGCACCGCACTCGGCTGGGTGAACGCCCACCCCGACAAGGCGTCGCCGAACATCTCACTGCTGGGGTTCCCGTTCACCGAACACGGCCTGCGGGCCGGACTCGAACGGTCACTCCGGCGCCTCGCCCGATCGACCGTCGACCGCAAACAGCGTTTCAACCTCGTTGATCTCGCGAACCTGATCCGCCCGCACACCCTGTTCTGACTACCAGCTCAGCCAGGGCTCCTCGGGCACGACCGCGACATCCACGTCGTGAGCGGCGACGGTGAAATGCCCGAACAGCGCGGCGGTCGCCTCGTCCTGCGTCATCTCCAGGCGAGCGAGGTGGCGCTGCGCACGGCGGAGAGCTCGTGTCGTCGACACCCGCACGGCGGCGGGGGCATCACCGAAGGCGACGTCGACGACACCCGCACCACCGGGCCCGAGTGAAGAGGTCACCGCATGGAGGGTGGTGTCACCGAACACCACCCGCCCGGTCACGTCGGCGACGAATCGACACCGGTCGAGGACGTGGCGCCCGGGCACGCCGCGACGGATCCGTGAATCCTGCAGCGCCAGAACGTCGTGCATGCTCTCGCCGTCCTCGCCGACCAACCACACCGCGACGTCGCCGGTTCGCACGATCGACGCGATCGTCCGATACAGCGACGCCGGACTGTGACCCTCGGTCGAGACCCTCGCCGCCACATCGGGCACCTCGTGGTGCAGACCGGCGGTGCGCGCGGCCGGTTCGGTGATGACCGGCATCAGGCTCAACGCCTCGCCGTTCTTCGCGTCGGTTCGCCGCGCGGCGTCGCGCTCGGCCCAGTCCGGGCCGTCGTGCCACGCCACCGCCCGCGGCTCGTGGGCCAGTACGGCGCCGGCCATCGTCATCCGGTTCGCCAGTTCCCAGTCCTCGCCGCCGTAGCGGGTGAACAACTCGTCGAACCCGCCCACCTCGTCGAACAGCGCACGGCTGCAGGTCATCACCGCGCTGATCACGTAGCGATACCCGGTCCAGCCGGGGCGCAGCAGGTTCTCGGTCCAGCCGTAGGCGTCGACGAGCCACTGCGGTTCGGTGAGCTCGGTCGGCGGGTCGGTGGAGAAGTCGGCGTGGCGACGGCGCCCCACCACGAGGGCATCGGGCATCACCGACGGCAGCCGCACGGCGTACTCGAGGTAGTCGGGCTCGGGCACGGTGTCGGCGTCGAGGAAGCACAGCACCTCGCCGCTCGATGCGCGCGCGCCGAGGTTGCGGGCCGCGGCGGCACGGAATCCGTTGTCGGCCTGGCGGACCACGGTCACGTCGACGGTGTGGCCGCGCACGTCGGGCGGGTGCGTCGACCCGTCGTCGGCGACGATCACCTCGACCCGGTCGGTGCCGATGGTCTGGGCATCGAGGGCGGTCAACACGCGGTGCAGCTGGGCGGGTTGCTCGTAGTACGGGATGACGACGCTGATCGAGCGGACCGGCGTCGGATCGTCGGCGACGAGATCCCATCGGTTGTCGGCGACGACCACCGTCCCGTCGACGCAGCGGAACACCCGGTCCGCGGTCATCGGCACACCCGCTCGAACACGACGCGATGGGCGGCGGCGACCTCTGCGGGTGTCGGATGGACGGCGATGTCGTCCCCGATGCGGGTGCGTGACGGATCGTCGAGTGCCGCAGCGATCGTCGCCGGGAGGTCGGCGTCGGCGTAGACGAGCAACGTGCCCGGGGACCGGGTCGCCATCTCCTCGGTGTAGCGGGTGCGCGGCACGAGCGGCGCACGTCGCAACGATCGCCAGGTGTTCACGGAGGCCGACGCCGACATGTGTCGATGATGCGCCACGGGGACGGTGATCGTCGCCATGCGTCGGTACAACTCGGCGTCGTCGAGGAAACCCGTCACCTCCAGCGGTCGCCCGACGGCCGTCGCATGCGCCTCGAGCTCGTGGACGAGGTCGTCGTGTCCGGGGGACGGCGCCCCGAGCGCCACGAACGCGATGTCCGCGTCGAGATCGTCCATGGCTCGCAGGGTCTCGATGTGTCCCTTGCCCGGGTAGAGGAAACCGAGCACACCCACCGATACCGTCCCGGCCGAGGGCTCGGCGGCGCCGGGCGGAACCACGAGGGTCTCGACCATCAGCGGGATCACCTCGGGAGGGGACTGCAGTCCGAGATGATCTGTGTACAGCGCACTCTCGTGGTCGCTGGACACGACGACCGCATCGAGGGCGGCGGCGACCCGGCGGTAGCACTCGACGCGACGCGTGAAACCGGTGCCGTCGGACGGTTGCGGGAGGTCGTGCAGGGTGGCGGTGACCCGTGCGCCCCGATCGTGCAGCGCGGTGACCAGGCCGGTCGCGGCGTCGGCGGCTTCGGGAGCCGACGCACCGAACAGTCGGTCGGTGAACTGCAGATGCACCAGCCCGGGACCCGTTGGTGTGCAGACACTCTCCACGGTCCTGGAGTCGACCGCGGGGACGGCCACCAGGGCGTGGCCGGCCGGGTCGTCGGCGGCCGGGTCGTCGGCGGCGAGGGCGGCGTGCACCGCCGTGCCGTAGCGGACCACTCCGTGTTCGGGTGGCCCGACGAGAAGATGCGTCACGGACTCGCCGGCGCAAATCACGCTGCCATCCCGAGGATCTCGAGCAGTTCCGCGTAGCGGGTGCGTGCGGATTCGATGTACGTGAGGTGCTCGGCGTAGAACGCGGCCTGCTCGGCGTGCACGTGTGCGCTCGTGACGGATCGTCCCTCCACGGTCCACGTCTCGCGCGGTGCGGCGTCGAGACCCAGGGCCTCGATCACCCGCTCCTCCAGCGGCGACCGCACACCACCCAGCAGGGTGCGCCCCGGATCACCGGGAGTGCCGGGGTGACCGGCCGCCGACAGCAGACGCGTGGCGACCGTCGCGAGGACAGGGTTGCCCGGGTGGTTGACGGTGTGTGCGGCTGCCGCCCCGAGGCCGAGGAGCGTGTCGGAGACGCCGACATCGCAGTGCCGCGCCTCTCGGGCGGCGAGCTGTTCGACGCTCCACCGCGCCGCGGTGCGGATCTGTTCCGGGGTCACCTCGACGTCGTCGCGGCCGAACAGCGTGCGCAGGTCGTGGTACGGGACCACCGGGGGCGACACCGACGGGGCGGCGGGATCACGCACGATGACCTGGAAGGGGTAGAGGCCGCCGTAGCGGATGACCGGCCACCGGAGGCGTACCGCATCGGTGGGCAGCCACCGGGTGAGGTCGTCGGTGCCGATCGGCAGATCTCGATATCCCGAGCGCACAGGCTGCGAGAGCACCACCCGAGCCCGGGCGAGCAGCGCCTGCACGTGAGGAATGTCATCGCCGGTGAGTTCGTGCACCGGCGGGACCCGGCACGTCACGAACGCCCGATCGGCGACCGTGTCGAGGAGAACCCGCAGCGCCTCGGCCTGGCAGTTGCCCCACACCACCCACAGCGGGCGCGGGTCCTCAGGCCCCGGGGCCTGCGACACCCCGTAGAAATCGCCGTAGTGGATCGTTCGCGGATCGTGTTCGTTCGTCACCGGGGTGGGGCCTGACGGGGGGAGGGGCTATTGTCGAGAAGCACGTTTCTTCTCCCTCTCGAGCAGTCGGGCCGGGTGTGACCCTCCCCCCTTTGTAACGTCTGCCGCGCTCGGAGAAAATTTGACCCTGATCCCATCGGTTTCGTCGTCCCCTCCTGACCCCATCCGTGTCGCCTCGGTGCCCACCGCGCATCCCTATGTGGCACATCTCGATTCGCTGTCCGACTCTGTTGTCGACACAGCCGTCCACCGACTCCCCGACCCGCGTCCGGCGGATGCGGGGCCCGGTGACATCCGCTGGTGGCCGCCGCGTCTGCTCGAACCACGATGGCTCGCCGACCATGTCGACTCCTTCGACCTGCTGCACTTGCATTTCGGTTTCGACACCGCCACACCCGCGTCCCTGCGGGCGGTCCTCGACACCGTGCACGCGGCGGGCAAGCCGGTCGTGTTCACCGCGCACGACCTGCACAATCCCCACTTCCGCGACGACGCGGCACATCGCGCATGCCTCGACGTGCTGATCCCCGGCGTCGACGAACTCATCACCCTCACCCGTGGCGCGGCCGACGAGATCGAGCAGCGGTGGGGACGACGCCCCACCGTGATCGCGCACCCGCATGTCGCCCCGCTCGACCGTGTCGGTGCGCCGCGCACCGCCCACGACGGCTTCGTGATCGGGCTGCACGCCAAGAGCTTTCGCGCCAATCTCGACCCCGGCGCGGTCGTCGACACCCTCGTGCGCACGGTGACGAGCATGAACGACAGCGGTGGCGACGTCACGCTGCGCATCGACATCGACGACGCGGACCATCCGCGCGCCGGCGATCTGCTGGCGATGTCCGGTCGGCCCGGCGTGGACCTGCGTGTCCACCCGCGTTTCAGCGACGACGACCTGTGGCACTACCTCTCCGTGATCGATGTGTCGGTGCTCCCCTACCGCTTCGGCACGCATTCGGGATGGCTCGAGGCGTGCTTCGACGTCGGCACCGCGGTCATCATCGGCGACTGCGGCCACCACGGCGACCAACGCCCGGTCACGCAGTTCGGTTTCGGTCCCGACCGTTTCGACGTCGGCAGTCTCGAACGCGCCGTGCGCTCGACGTACCTGTTGCGGGACCATCCGCCGAAGGCCACCCGCTCGGACCGCGTGTCCGAACGCGACGCCGTCGCCGCGGCCCACGACGCCGTCTACCGCAGGGCACTGCGCCACATCCGCACCGACGTCGCGGCGCGTGCCTCATGACCGGCGTTCTCACCCCGCTGCGCTCCTCGGATCTCGCGAACGGCGACCGGCCCACCGACAGACCGCTGCGGATCGCACTGATCGGGTCGTCGAGTCACCCCATCTCCGAACCGTTCGCAGGCGGGCTCGAGGCCCACATCCACCAGTGGGCGACGGCGCTGACCGCCCTGGGGCACGAGGTCACGCTGTTCGCCGCCGACGGATCGGCCACCGACATAGCCTCGGGCATGCTCCGGGTGCGGACGCTCGAGCTCTCCGCGATCTCGAAGGCCGATCCGACGACCCCCGAACACATGGTGAACGAGCATCACGCCTACCTCTCACTGATGCTCGAACTCGCCGAGACCGGCAGCACGACATACGATCTCGTGCACAACCACAGCCTGCACTACCTCCCCATCGCCATGTCGCGGATGCTCGACATCCCCATGTTGACGACACTGCACACCCCGCCGTTCGCGTGGTTGGAGTCGGCGATCGCCGTCTCCCGCGGCATCACGACCTCGTTCGCGGCGGTCAGCCGGTACACGGCGCGACAGTGGGAGCCGGTGGCCGGCACGGTCGACGTCGTGTTCAACGGCATCGCCACCGACCGGTGGCCGGTGGGCCCCGGCGGCGATCACGCCGTGTGGTCGGGACGGTTGGTCCCGGAGAAGGGGCCGCACCTCGCCATCGACGCCGCGCGCGCGGCGGGGATGCCCATCCGCATCGCCGGTCCCATCTGGGACGACCGCTACTACGCCGACGAGATCGCCCCGCGGCTGGGACACGACGTGGAGTACGTCGGCCACCTGCACCGACGGGACCTGGCCGATCTCGTCGGCCGGTCGGCCGTCGCGCTGGTGACACCGGTGTGGGACGAGCCGTACGGGTTGGTCGTGGCCGAGGCGCTGTCGTGCGGCACACCTGTGGCCGCGTTCGACCGCGGCGGGATCCCCGAGATCATCGACCCCTCGTCGGGACGGCTCGCCCGGCCCGACGACGTGGCTTCGCTCGCCGCGGCGCTCACCCAGGCCGCGGGGCTGTCGCGGGCCGACGCGCGTCGCCGAGCCGAGGATGTGTGCTCGGAGACGCGGATGGTCGACGAGTACCTGCACCTCTACGACGGCATGCTCACCCGGCCGCGATGCTGAGTCGACGCTCCGCGTGATCGGCTACTACGTGCACCACCACGGGGTCGGGCACATGACCCGGTCGGCGTCGATCGCCGGTGCCCTCGAGGAACCGGTCACCGTGCTGTCGTCGCGGCGTCCGCCGGCCGATCATCCGGCGGTCGACTGGCTCGATCTGCCGCTCGACGTCCCCGCCGATCCGCTCGGTCCCCGGCTCGTCGACACGGTCGCGGATCCGACCGCGCACGACACCCTGCACTGGGCGCCGACCGGGGTCGACGGCCTCACCGACCGCATGGCGGCCGTGGCCGCATGGATCGCCCGGGCGCGGCCGTCGGTGGTGGTGGTGGACGTGTCGGTCGAGATCGCGGTGTTCGTGCGTCTCATGGGCGTCCCGGTGGTCGTGATGGCCATGCCCGGTGACCGCACCGACGGCCCACACGACCTCGCCCACCGGATGGCCGATCGCATCGTCGCGCCGTGGTCTCGCGACGTCTACGACCCAGCCCACCTTCACCCGTTCGCCGACAAGACCCACCACGTCGGGTCGATCAGTCGCTTCGCCGACCGCACCCGTGATCCGGACGCGGCTGCCACCGAACCGACCGTCCTCGTGCTCGGCGGCGCCGGCGGCTCGGCGGTCGACACCCGGGCCGTCGAGGCCGCGGCACAGGCTTGTCCCGACCACCGATGGCGGTTCGCGGGCCCGGGGTCGTGGGTCGAGGATGTGTGGCCACTGCTCACCGGTGCCTCGGTGGTGGTCACCCACGCCGGTCAGAACGCCGTGGCCGACGTCGCCTGTGCCGCCACCCCGGCGATCGTCATCCCGCAGGAGCGTCCCTTCGACGAACAGATGGCGACCGCCGATGCGTTGTCCCGCGGTCGGATCGCGGTCACGACGCCGTCCTGGCCGGCACCACAGGCG
This sequence comes from Williamsia herbipolensis, assembly GCF_000964005.1. Classification (GTDB taxonomy): domain Bacteria; phylum Actinomycetota; class Actinomycetes; order Mycobacteriales; family Mycobacteriaceae; genus Williamsia_A; species Williamsia_A herbipolensis. Next base: position 51,601 of record NZ_JXYP01000011.1, on the reverse strand, counting down.
TGGCCCCGCCTGCTTGCACAGGCCGCCACCGTCGACGCGACGCGCTGGAAGCGCCTGCAGACCGACGGTGCGGCCGAGCGTGCCGCCACGGTGATCTCCGAACTCGCATCGGCGAGTGGGCGCGCACGATGACGAGAGTGGCTGTGGTGACGGTGGTCTCGGGTCGACACGGCCACCTGCGGGCCCAACGCGCCGGTCTCGCCGAGGCGATGCCGCCGGCCGCCGTGCACGTGGTGGTCGCCATGGGTGATCCGACGGTGGGCGCTGTGCTCGACGAGAACCCCGTGCCGACGACCCTGGTCACCGTCGGCACCGACGATCACCGCCTGCCCCTGGCGACCGCACGCAATCGCGGTGCCGCGACCGCGATCGACGCCGGGGCCGAGCTGCTGGTGTTCCTCGACGTCGACTGCATCCCGACACCGGACCTCCTCGCGCGCTACGCCTCCGCCGCCGCCGACCACCCCGACACCCTGATGTGTGGGCCCGTCACCTACCTTCCGCCTCGCGAATCCCCCTGGACCACCGCTGAACTGACCGCCGCGACCGACCCGCACCCGGCTCGACCGAACCCACCCGACGGCGTCGTGGTCGCCGGTGACGATCCGGACCTGTTCTGGTCGCTGTCGTTCGCGGTGACCCCGCAGACGTGGCGACGGGTCGGTGGCTTCTGCGAGGACTACCGCGGATACGGCGGGGAGGACACCGATTTCGCCGCCGTGGCCGCCGTGGCCGGCATCGGAATCTCATGGGTCGGCGGCGCGCACGCCCACCACCAGCACCATCCCGTGTCGCGGCCGCCGGTCGAACACCTCGACGACATCGTCGTGAACGCCTCGGTGTTCCATCGACGGTGGGGCCGATGGCCGATGACCGGGTGGCTCGACGACTTCGAACGCGCGGGCCTCATCACCCGCACCGCGCAGGAGATCGTCGTCCGGAACTGACGCTCAGGCGCCGGCGACCACCGCTGCGGCCTTCCGGGCGATCGCCAGTTCCTCGTTGGTGGGGACCACCAGCACCGCCACCTCCGAGTCGGCGGTGGAGATGCGGCGCGCCGCACGCGACCGCACGACGTTGGCCTCGTCGTCGACGGCGATGCCGTATTGCTCGAGCCCGGCCAGTGCATCTCGGCGGACCGTGGGCGCGTTCTCCCCGACACCCGCGGTGAACACGATGGCGTCGACGCGACCGAGATCGACCATGTACGCACCGATGTACCGACGGAGACGGTGGATGTAGACGTCGTAGGCGAGCTGCGCGGCCTCGTCACCGTCGGCGACCATCGAGGTGATCGTGCGGAAGTCGTTCTCGCCGCACAGGCCCTTGAGTCCGGAGCCGGAGTTGAGCATGTGGTCGATGTCGTCGATGTCCATGTCGGACACCCGCCGTAGGTACATCACGATGGCGGGATCGATGTCGCCACTGCGGGTTCCCATCACCAGACCCTCGAGCGGGGTGAGGCCCATCGAGGTGTCGATCGGGCGTCCACCGCGCACCGCCGAGGCCGAGGCCCCGTTGCCGAGGTGCAGGATGATCTGCTGGAGGTCGGTGGGATCGGCGCCCAGGAACTGTGCGGCGGCGCCGCTCACGTATTCGTGGGACGTGCCGTGGAAGCCGTAGCGACGGATGTGGTGCTCGGCGGCGACGTCGCGGTCGATCGCGTAGGTGGCGGCCGGGGCGGGGAGGTGGTGGAAGAAGGCGGTGTCGAACACGCAGACGCCGGGGACGTCGGGCAGCAGTGCGCGGATCGCGGTGATGCCCATCAGGTTCACCGGGTTGTGCAGGGGCGCCAGTCCCGACAGGTCGTCGATGGTCTCGATCACCTCGTCGCTCACCAGCACGGGTTCGGAGAACTCCTGGCCGCCGTGGACCACCCGGTGCCCGACCGCCTGCAGGCCGCTCGACGCCAGATCGGTACCGGCCTCGGCGAACAGGTCCAGCGCCTTCGCCAACGCCTCGTGGTGGTCGGCGATCGGGCCGTCGAACCTGCGGGTGTCACCGTTCTGTTCGTGTTCGGCCGCCGCGGTCTCCGAGCCGATGCGCTCGACCAGACCGGACGCGACGACCTCGCCCGAATCGGGATGCACCAGCTGGTATTTCAGCGACGACGAACCGGAGTTGAGGACCAGGACAGCGCCTGTGGCGTCGCCCGTCAGCCCAGCGTCCGTCATCACAGGGCCTGCGCCTGGATCGCGGTGATTGCGACGGTGTTGACGATGTCGGACACCAGCGCTCCCCGGGAGAGGTCGTTGATGGGTTTGCGCAACCCCTGCAGCACCGGACCGATGGCCACGGCGTTCGCGCTGCGCTGCACCGCCTTGTAGGTGTTGTTGCCGGTGTTCAGATCGGGGAACACGAGCACCGTGGCCTGCCCGGCGACCTTCGAGTCGGGCATCTTGCTCTGCGCAACCGACGGCTCCACGGCGGCGTCGTACTGGATCGGGCCCTCCACCAACAGTTCCGGCGCGCGGTCCCGCACGAGTTCGGTGGCCGTGCGGACCTTGTCGACGTCGGCACCCGAGCCCGATTCACCCGTCGAGTACGAGAGCAGCGCGACGCGGGTCTCGATGCCGAACTGTTCGGCGGTGGCGGCCGAGGAGATGGCGATGTCGGCGAGCTGCTCGGCGGTCGGGTCGGGCACGATCGCGCAATCCCCGTCGGCGAGCACGCGGTCGGCGAGGCACATGAAGAACACGCTCGACACCGTCGAGACACCCTCGAGCGTCTTGATGATCTCGAACGCCGGCCGGATGGTGTGTGCGGTGGTGTGTTTCGCGCCCGACACCATGCCGTCGACGATCCCCTCGTGCACCATCATCGTGCCGAAGTACGAGACGTCGCGGACGACCTGCAGCGCGCGGGCCACGTCCATGCCCTTGTGCTTGCGGAGCTCCGCGTAGGAGTCGGCGAAGCGCTCGAGCAGATCCGAGGTGGTCGGGTCGATCACCTCGGCCGCGTCGAGATCGACGCCGAGTTCCTGTGCGCGCGAACGCACGTCGTCGACGTCACCGAGCAGCGTGAGATCGGCGACGCCACGGCGCAGCAGACGGCCCGCCGCACGGAGAACCCGGTCGTCGTCGCCCTCGGGCAGCACGATCCGTTTGCGATCGGACTTCGCGCGCGAGATCAGCTGGTACTCGAACATCTGTGGCGTCACCACCGTCGGCGCCGAGAGCCGCAGCTTCTCCAGCAGCGATTCGGAGTCGACGTGCTCCTCCATCAGCGTGAGCGCCGCGTCGATCTTGCGGACCGACTCGACGCCGACCCGGCCCCGGGCCAGCGCGGCGGTACGCGCGGTCTCGTAGGTCCCCTGCTCACAGGTGATGATCGGCAGCGCCGGCTTCAGTCCCTCCACCAGCGACGAGATCATCGGGTGCGGTTTGATCCCGCCGTTCATGATGATGCCCGACAACTTCGGGAAACCCTGTGCCGCATTGGCGGTCACCAGTGCGAGCAGGACGTCGGACCGATCGGCGGGGGTGATCACCGCGACACCGTCGGTGAGGCGCTCGAGGATGTGCTCGGCGGTCATGCCGCCCACCATCACACTCATCGCCTCGCGGTCGAGGAGTTCGGGATCGCCACTGTAGAGCTCGCCGTCGAGGGCGGCCATCAGTTCGTTCATCGTCGGTGCGACCAACACCGGGTCCTCGGGCAGCGCCCATGCGGGCAGGCCGGTGGTCTCGAGGGTCGACTTGACCTCGGCGAGGAGATCGGGCGCACACCGGTTCGCGATCAAGGCCGCAGCCTGGGCATGGGCTCCGCGCACCTCGGCCAGGCAGAGTTCGGCGAGCGCGAGCACCTCGTCGGGTGTGCGGTCGGCGGCCTTGAGCGCCAACACCATCGGCGTGCCCAGGTTCGCGGCGATCCGCGCGTTGAAGCTCAGCTCCGAGGGACTCGCGACGTCGGTGAAATCCGACCCGATGACGAGCACCGAATCGCACTGCTCCTCCACCGCGTGGAAACGGTCGACGATCTCGGCGAGCGTCGCCTCGGGATCGGAGTGCACCTGCTCGTAGGTGACGCCGATGCAGTCCTCGTAGGACAGGTCGGCCGAGTCGTGTTCCATCAGCAGGTCGAGGATGTAGTCGCGCTCTCCGGCCGCGGCCCGCGAGATCGGTCGGAACACGCCGACGCGACCGCCGGTGGCGGCCAGCAGGTGCAGCGTCCCCAGCGCGATCGTCGATTTCCCGGTGTCGCCCTCGGGTGAGGCGATGTAGATGCTGCTCGAGGTCGGACTGCCTGCGGCCATGCCGCTCAGCCTATCGGCACTCATCCGAGTGGTTCGAGGGTGCGATGGGCCAACCGGCGGGCGGCCGCCGCAGGCATCCCGAACGACCGCAGCAGAGTCTCGACCGACGCGTCGACATCGGCCTCGGTGACCGAGGTCGGATCGGCGAGCCAGGCGTGGACCAGCGCGAGCAGGTGGCCGCCGGTGATCGCGGTGGCCAGGTCGACGTTGTCGATCTGCAGGCGTTCGGCGTCGACCGCGGCGGACAGGTCGCGGTGGGCACGGGGACCCAGCCCGGTCGGCGACTCCATCAGGACGAAGCCATAGGAGTCGATGATCTCGGCGGTCTGCCGGTGCGCGATGGCCAGTCGCCCCGCGTGCCGGAACGACGTGGCGAAGGCGTCGGCGGGGTCGGCGGTGCGGTCGGCGACGGTGTCGAGGTGGTCGCCGAGCGCCTCGAGAATCTGGTCGATCGCCGCGTCGAACAGCGACTTCTTGTCGTCGAAGTGGTTGTAGAAGGTCCCGAAGCCGACGTCGGCGGTGGCGGTGATGTCGGCGATGCTCGCGGTCGCGGCGCGTCCGTCGGCGATGAGCGTGCGCGCGGCGTCGATGAGGGCCTGGCGCGTCTTGGCGCGGCGTCGGTCGGTGCGGTTCTCCGGTGCCCTCGTCGGTGGTCGCACTGACCCTCCTCCACCTCAGTTCACGACAGACGCGATGCCAATCGGGGCAATTGTGCCAGCGCGTTGAGTCGTTCGATGCGGTAGCGCTGCTGTGGATCGAACACCTCGGCGAGCGCGGGCGCCGGATCGGCACCGGTCTGTCCCCGGTAGGTCAGTGCGCTGAACGGCCAGTCGGACCCGAAGACGATGTGGTCGATGCCGGTCACCTCCAGCACGCTGCGCATCGCGGCCGGTGACGACGACAGCGAGGTGTCGTAGAAGAAGTTCCGGATCTTCTCGTCGGTGCCGAACACCGAGACGCGCGGCGCGGAGGGGAACGCCTGGCGCGGCGTGGACAGTCGTTGCGAGAGGAACGGCACGCAGCCGCCTGCGTGGGCGAGGGAGAACCGGATGTTCGGGTAGCGGTCGATGGTGCCGGTGGCCATGAGCAGCGCCGCCGCGCGGGTCGTGTCGAAGGGGTATTCCTCGTAGAACGCGGGGAACGGCAGCTCCGGCCGGTTGCTCGGGGCGAGTTCGGCCGGATGCACGAACACGAAGGCCGAGCGTGCGTTCAAGGCGGCCATCACGGGCTCGAAGCGGGTGTCGCCGAGATAGATGCCTTTGTAGTTGCTGAGCAGCGCGACACCGTCGAGCTCGCGGACGTCGAGGGCGTGGGTGATCTCGGCCAGCGACGCGGCGACGTCGGGCAGGGGGAGGAACGCGAATCCGCCGAAACGGGTGGGGTACCGCGCGATCAGGTCGGCGAGGTAGTCGTTGCAGTACCGGTTCATCGCGCGGGCCTGCGCGGCCGGGAGGAAGTTCACCCCCGGGTCGGAGATCGACAGCACCTGGGTACCGATCCCGTGAGCGTCCATGAACGCCAATGCCTCGGCCGGCGACCACGACGGCACGGGGACGAAGGACCGCAGTGTGTATCCGCTCGCCTGCAAGGCCGACCGATAACGCGGCGGGAGGAAGTGCGAGTGCAGGTCGATGCGGTACCGGCCCGAACCCGTGGGGCCGGGATCGGCCACCGCCGCCGACGCCCCGTGCGCGAGGCCGGCGACCACCCCACCGGCGGCCAACGCGGTGATCGCCTGGCGGCGTGTGACATCCATGAGCATCCCCTACGGCCCGATCAATTCTGATGAATCGATCAGTTTGCAGTCAAACACGGGGCGCCCCTGAACACAACAGGCGTTGAGAAGCGACAGACGCCGGTGGTCACGGAGGTGACCACCGGCGCCGCACGTCGTACCGGATCGCTCAGGTGAGCTTGTAGACCGTCTGCCCACCGACCGTGGTGGCGGTGTAGTGCTCGGCCACCCAGGTGGAGATCTCGGTGGCACTCGAACTCGATCCGCCCGGACCACCGCCCTGACCGCTGCCGATGTAGTAACCGATCTTGCCGTCCTTCACGTACTGGATGAACTGCGCCAGCGTCGGGGTGGGGTCACCACTCCAGCCGCCGATGGCCATCACCGATGTACCACTGGCGATCTCGATTCCCGAGGCCGACTGCGAACCGTTGGTCGCCGCAGCCCACTTCGTGGTCGTGGCCTTGAGGAGCGTGGTCAGTTCGGTGCTCGTCGAACCCCCCATGCCGCCACCCATCCCGCCGGCGCGCTGCGTGGACGTCGGGGTCTGTGACTGCCCCTGCACCTGCGTCTGGGTTGCGGTGCCACCCGGGGCACCCGAGGGCCGCTGGCCGCTGGTGCCGCCCGCGCCACCACCGGGGCCACCACCGCCGGGCCCGCCCATGCCGCCCGAGGAGTCGGCGGTCTGCACCGCGGTGGGGATCGATCCGGTGTGTTCGGTTGCCGCCGTGGCGATACCGAAGGCCGCCGAGGCGCTGAACCCGGCGAGCGCGCCGACGAGGACCGCCGTGGCCACCGCCTTGCGCAATCCGAGTTTCCCGCCGACCACGATCACGAGGACCGTGATGACCGCGACCGCGCCGATCAGGTAGCGGGTCCACACCGGTCCGAAGTCGGCTCGATTCAGGAGCACGATCGACCAGCCTGCGGCCAGGGCGATCATGGCGCCCAAAGCGATCCGGCCGTCCCACCGGTCCCGCAGCCGCCAGGCGTAGACGCCGCCGAGACCGACGAGCGCACCGATCGCCGGGGCGAGGGCCACGGTGTAGTACGGGTGGATGGTGCCGCTCATGAAGCTGAAGATCAGACCGGTGACGATGAGCCAGCCGCCCCACATGACCAGGCCCGCCTTCTCGGTGCGCGAGAGACGATCGGTCTCCCGCACCCGGATGAACTGCCGCACCACGAGGTAGGCGCCGAAGACGATCACGAACAGCGCGACCGGGAGCAGCCACGAGATCTCGTAGCCCATCTCGGAGCCGAACAGTCGGTTCAGGCCGGTGGCGCCACCGAAACTCGAACCGGCGGCACCGTTCCCGCCCATGCCGCCACCTCCGCCGCCGCTGGCGCCGAAGATGCGGCCGAGGCCGTTGTAGCCGAGCACGAGGTTCATCACCGTGTTGTCGGTGGATCCGCCGATGTAGGGGCGCGACCCGGCCGGCCACAGTGCGACGACGAGGACCCACCAGCCGGCGCCGGCGATCAGCGACACCGTCGCGAGCAGGAGATGCCCGATCCGCCTGAGCCACCCGGTGTTCGCGAGGACCAGGTACGCGAGACCGAAGGCGGGCAGCACCAGGAGGCCCTGCAGCATCTTGGTGAGGAACGCGAAGCCCAGCGCGATGCCAACCAGCGCCAGCCATTTCCCCGATCCCGCGGCGATCGCGCGGATCAGGCAGTACCCGGCGGCGACCATGAGCAACACCAACAGGGCGTCGGGGTTGTTGAAGCGGAACATCAGCGCGGCGGCCGGCGTGAACGCCAGCACCGTACCGGCGATGAGACCCGCGACCTGGCCGTGGCGCGGGTTCGACACCGTGCGCTTCACCGTCGCGTACAGCAGGAACACCGCGAGGACCCCCATGAGTGCCTGCGGCACGAGGACGGCCCAGCTGTTCATCCCGAAGATGCGCACCGAGAGCCCGGTGACCCACAGCGACGCCGGGGGTTTGTCGACGGTGATGAAGTTCTGTGCGTCGAGCGAGCCGAAGAACCACGCCTTCCAGCTGGTGCCGCCGGCCTGTGCCGCCGCGGCGTAGAAGCTGTTGGCGTAGCCGTTCATCGACAGGTTCCACAGGTAGAGCACCGCGGTCACCACCAGCAGCACCGGTAGCGGCGCGCGGGTCAGCAGGCGCGAGCGGGTGCTCTGCGGGGTGTCGTGGACGATCCGATGGCGACCACCATCGGGGTCCGGATCGGCGGGCGGTCGCGCCCGGTCGACGAGGGTGGTCATGATGCCTCCGTGGGTAGCTCCGATCGGCAGGGCGCCGATCGGTACGTTCCTCACGATGTCCGTTCTGTCTCCTCTGCGGCTGGGCGGATGCTGGGAGGTCCCTGGGAGCCCCTCACCCCTCGCGCACTGGTAGGAACGGGTGATGATCGCAGACCGGTGGGGCGTCGACACCGCGGAGACCTCGCGTCGATTCCCCTGCGACGACATCGTGTCGCGGCCGGTGCTGCAGGCGTGGCGTGGTGTGACCGTCCACGCGACCCCCGACCGCGTGTGGCCGTGGATCGGTCAACTCCGTCTCGCGCCCTACTCCTACGACTGGGTCGACAATCTCGGTCGGCGTTCGCCCGCCGAGTTGAGGGACCTACCGGAACCGGCTGTCGGAGAACACTTCATGTCCTGCGGCGGACGACCGCTCGGCCAGATCCTCGACGTGGTACCGAACGAGGCACTCACCGGCGAGATCGCCGGTGCGGTGATGTCGTACGTGCTGGTGCCGACCGGCGAGCACACCCGACTGCTCCTCAAGATCGTGATGGCCCGCGGCCGCCTCATCGCACCCCTGGTCTCGGTCGGCGACCTCCTGATGGCGCGCCGGCAACTCCTCAACCTCAAGGCCCTCAGCGAGATGACTGAGAAAGGCCACTGAGCGGACCGGCATCGCCGTGGGGACGATGCCGAGCCGCTGGGTGGCATATCCCAGCCGGGAACTCAGCTCTCGGCGATGGCGGCCTGGCCACCGACACCGCTGACGGTGGCCCGCAGGCCGGCGGCGGTACGCGCGTACATCGAGGCCTTGATCTCGCCGATGGTGCGGCCGCGGGTGTGCTTGTTCGCGTGGGCGTAGGCCAGCGCTGTGGGCAGCACGTCGTCGAGAGTGGCTGCGGCATCGACGATCCCGAGATCGTGGGCCTGCTGACCGCCGTACCGCTTGCCGGTCACGAGCATCTCGTGGTTCACCCGGGCGGGCACCTTGTCGCCGACGAGCATCACGCTGCCCGGGGCGTAGCTCGCGCCGATGGTGACACCGGGCATGCAGATGTAGCCGCGGTCGGACCGCATAACGACATGGTCGTGGGCGAGGGCGAACAACGCGCCACCGCCGAAGGCGTGACCGGCGACGGCGGCGACGGTCGGCATCGGGAACACGAGGATGCGTGCGAGCAGTTCCTGCACGCTCTGGATGTAGGGGTCGACCTCGTCGACGTGGGTGAGCACCCACCCCGTGTCGAGGCCGGTCGAGTAGAACTTGCCCTCGTTCGTGGTGACCAGCGCGGTCGGACCCTCGCTGGCCTCGACCTCGTCGAGGAGTGCGTTGATGGCCTCGACCTGCGGCGGTCCGAAGACGTTCTCGTCGTCACCACCGCCCTCGTCGCCGAGGTGGAGCACGAACACACTGTCGTCACGGGTCAGATGGGCCACGGCCCCACCCTATCCACCCAGCACGGCCCGGCAGACGAGGTCGGCGACCTGATCGTCGGTCATCGAACTCCCCGGGACGAGCATGTGCGAGTACACGACCCGCGCCGCGAACTCCGATGCCCCGCGACCGTCGGGGTGCAGCGCGCCGGCGAGGGCGGGCTGGGCGTCGAGGTCGGGTAGGCAGCGTTGCACGATCACGCCGATGATCGTGGTGTCGGTCGCGCGGTCGGGCCCGCTCGCGACCAGCGTCGACACCAGTTCGCCGGGCTCGTTGCGCAGGAGGTACTGCAGCGCCTCGTGCTCGCGGATGTAGGTCAGCGTCTTCGTGACGAGGGTGTGGACCTTGTCGTGCGGATCATCGACGGCCAGCATCCAGCTGTCCATCCGCTCGTGCAGCACCGACACCTCCCGGTCGACGATCGCGGCGAGCAGTTCGTCCCGACCTCCGAACATGCGGTAGGCCGTCGCGCGTCCGACGCCGGCGTGCCGGGCCACCGAGGTCAGGTTCAGGGCCTGCGCGCCGAAACGCGACACCACCGACACCGCCACGTCGACCATGCGCTCGCGATCCATGACTGGAGACGTTAGGCGGTACGCGCACGTCGTCGCGAGATGGCGACGCCGGTGAGGCACATCGCGCCGCCCACCAGTCCGAGCAGCGTCGGCACCTCGCCGAGGGTCACCCACGACAGGAGAATCGCGATGGCCGGGACGGTGAGGGTGGTGGCGGCCATCTTCCCGGCGTCGGTGCGGGTGAGCGCGTAGGCCCATGTGGTGAAGGCGATCGCCGTGGGACCGATACCGAGGAACACCATGCCCGCGATCTGGCCGGCCGAGGCGTCGGCGATCTCGCCGACGGCCTGCGGTGCGAACGGGACGGTCACCAGGAGGCCGGCGAGGCATCCGACCCAGGTGGCGGTGATGGCGTCGACCGAGCGCAGCGCGACCTTCTGCATGAGGACCCCTGCGGCGTAGAGCACGGCCGTCACCAGTCCGAGTGCGATGCCGAGGGTGTCGTTGGAGCCGCTGCCGCCGCTGCCCCCGAACGCGATGAGCAGGACGCCGGCGAAGGCGATCACCATGCCGACCACCAGCGGCCGCGGGAAACCCTCGGCCATGAACAGGCCCGCGAACACCGCGACGATGATCGGCGCGAAGTTGACCAGTAGCGCCGCGGTGCCGGCGTCGAGATGTTGCTCGGCCCAGTTGAGCAGCACGGTGTACCCGCCGAACCACGCGACGCCGTACCCGATCACCAACACCAGCGCCCGCCCGCGCGGCAGCGGCCGGCGATACCGCAGGGCAATGACCGCCAGACCGATGAATCCGACGGCGAGGCGCCCGAAGGCCAGTCCGCCGGGCGAGAAGTGGTCACCGACCGAGCGGATGACCACGAACGACGACGACCACAGCAGCACCGTCACGACGGCTGCGAGAACGGGAAGGGTCGCGGGGTCCAGTCGACGGTTCACGGGGACAGCCTGCGCGAGGAGACCCCGCGCCGACAAACGGGTTTCCTCAGCTGCCGCCCACGAACAGGGCGAGACGTTCGGCCATCGTCTCGGGGTCCCACGAGTGGTGCGCCCCGGTGACACGTTCGGCGCGCCCATCGTCGGCCGCCGCCGCGATCGCCTCGGCCGCCTCGGCCATGCCCGGGAACGTCTCCGTGCCTACGACCGCGAGCACCGGGACCCCCACCGGGCCGAGGATCGAGGTGAGCGGTTCGGCGGCGACCGCGACCAGCGCACGTCCGTCGGGGCGGAGGCTCTCGACCTGCGCGATCACCGCGGGCCAGATGCCGTCCTCCTGCGCGCGGTCGATGAACTCGGCCGGCATGTCCTTCATGTACTGCCGCTGCGCGCCGTCGCGGTCGCCGGCGTCGAGGCGGCGTTCGAACTCGTCGATCCATTCACGGGTCTCGTCGCCCGAGTGCATGAACGGGGCCTCCCAGAGCACCAGTCCGGTGACCGGGAGACCGGCGCGCGCGGCCTCGATGGCGATCGCGCATCCCGACGAGTGGCCGCACAGCACCGCGGAACCACCGACGGCGGTGATCATCGCCGCGACGGCCGCCAGCTCCCTCTCCAGGGTGATGACCCCGTCGGCGGGGCTCTCGTTGCGGCCCAGGCGGTCGTGGACGATCGACGCGACACCCCTGTCGGCGAGCAACGCGGCGGTGGCGGTGGTGATCGGATCGCCCGCACGATGCGGGCCCGCGCCGGCGACGAACACGACGGCGAGACCGGCGGAGCGCTCGGAGGGGCCGTGTCGGTCGAACGCGACGGTGTCGCCGAGGGTGGTGGTGGCGAACTCGGTCATCGGTGGATCTCCTCGGATCGGTGCGGTGGTGTCACCGTGTCCGACCCGATCCGAGGGCAGAACTCATCGCTCGCCGGGCAGCTACCGGGTGCGGGCACCCGCCACGTTGGCCGCGGTGAGATCGAGGGATTCGTAGGCGTGATCGTCGTCGCGGGTGACGAGGTAGGCGGTCAGCACCACCATCGACCACGTCGACAGCACGAAGGCCTGGATCACGATGAGCAGAGGAAGAATCGACATGTGTCACGGCTCCTGTGGAGATCGGGGCGCACAGCTCGCGAGAGCGGGCCCCTGTGGAGTCGGCATTGACTCGAACGGTTGTGAGCCTCCCAGGCTAGGGACCGCAACCGTCCGCGTCGACCGTGGCCGCCCGCTCTGTGACGAGCTCGACACACGCCGAGAGCAGGTGCTCAGCCCAGCTTGCGCAGTCGCGGCTCGAGATCGGTCTGGAAGTTGGTGAGGAACCGCTGCTGATCGTGACCCGGTGCGTGGAACACGAGGTGGTTGAGCCCGGCGTCGGTGTACTGCTTGACCTGCTCGACGGCCTCGTCGGGGTCGGAGGCGACGATCCACCGCTTGGCGACCTGCTCGATCGGGAGTTCGTCGGCGAGACGTTCCATCTCCGTCGAGCTGTTGACGCTGTGCTTCTGCTCCTGTGTCAGCGACAGGGGCGCCCAGAACCGGGTGTTCTCGAGCGCCAACTCCGGGTCGGGGTCGTAGGAGATCTTGATCTCGATCATCTTGTCGATGTCGGCGACGTCGCGCTCGGCCTTGCCAGCGCCCTCGGCGACCGCGGGCAGCAGCTTCTCGGTGTAGAGCTCCATCCCCTTGCCCGAGGTGCAGATGAAACCGTCGCCCGCGCGTCCGGCGTAGCGGGCGACCACCGGGCCGCCGGCCGCGACGTACACCGGGACGGGCCTCTCCGGGATGTCGTACATGTAGGCGCCCTGGGTGGAGTAGTACTCGCCGTCGAAATCGACCTGCTCGCCGGTCCACAGCTCGCGCATCAGCGCGATGGCCTCGCGCAACCGGGCGAAGCGTTCCTTGAACTCCGGCCACTCGCCTGTGAACCCGGTGGCGTACTCGTTGAGGGCCTCTCCGGTGCCGACGCCGAGCATGATGCGGTCGGGGTACATGCAGGCCATCGACGCGAAGGCCTGCGCGATGACCGCGGGGTTGTAGCGGAAGGTCGGCGTCATCACCGAGGTGCCGATCTGCACGCGCTTGGTGCGCTCACCGACCGCGGCCATCCAGGCCAGCGAGAACGGCGCGTGGCCACCGTTGTGGCGCCACGGCTGGAAGTGGTCGCTGACGGCGACCGAGTCCATGCCGTGTTCCTCGGCGGAGACCGCGATCTCCACGAGCTCACGGGGATCGAACTGCTCGGCCGATGCCTTGTAACCGAGTCTCAGTTGCTGCGCCATCGCTGTGCTCCTGTCCGAGGGATCGCCATGAGGCGACTTACGTACCATTCAACCTAGCGCCAGAGTTTCGGTGGGACATAGGTGCGGTCTCGATGCGATGAAAGATTCATCCGGCCAACACCTTCCGTGGTACGAATCGAACCGGCGTCCCCCGTTCGGAGGACACATCGGTATCGAGAGGTTCTTCATGCGCACACGGATGCTCGCAGCGGTCGGAGCGGCCGCACTGACGCTCGCGGCACTGGTCACCACGCCGGCGTGGGCCGCACCGGGACCGCTGCCCGATCCGTCACCGACCGCGACCTACTACGTGTCGCTGGGCGACTCCTTGGCCGCCGGCTACCAACCGGACACGAACACCGACGAACCGGTCTCCTACACCGACCGCATCTACGACGCCCTCAAGGTCTCCGACCCGAACCTCGTGCACGTGCGGTTGGGCTGCAGCGGCGAGACGACCGCGACGATGATCAACGGCGGACGGTGCACCTACGCCGGGGCGTCGTCGCAGCTCGATCAGGCGACCCGTTTCATCGCCGCGAACCGGGCGCGCGTGAAGTTCGTGACCCTGGACATCGGCGCCAACGACCTCTACCGCTGCCTCAACGGGTCGGTCACCACCGGTTCCTCCGCGCTGGGGATCCCCGACGTCGGCTGCATCGGCGGCGCACTGCAGACGGTCGGCACCAACCTGTCGACCATCGACGGGCGGCTGCGCACCGCAGGCGGTGCCGGTCCGCGCTACGTGGGCATGAACTACTACACGCCGCCGCTGCGGCGGTGGCTCGACAGTGCGCAGGGCAAGGTGTTGGCCCAGGGCACCGCGGCGGCCGACAACCTGTTCTCCGACACCATCCGCTCGGCGAACAGCGCCAACGGGTTCGCCACCGCCGACGTGCTGAACGCGTTCTCCAACAACGACGTCCTCACACAGGTTCCCGTCGACGGCTTCGGGCCGCTCCCGAAGAACGTCGCCCGGATCTGTCAGTGGACGTGGGGATGCACGCAGTACAAGGACATCCACGCCAATCCCACCGGCCACCGCGTCATCGCCGAGGCGTTCCTGCCGCTGCTGAGGTAGCGGTCACCGCGCGGGAGACAGCGGCAGGTCGAGGCGGAAGACCGCGCCGTCGAGACCCGGCGGCGGATCGACGAGGACGAGATCCCCACCGTGCGAGCGGGCGAGGCCGCGTGCCAGCGCGAGCCCCAGCCCCGAACCCCCCGACCGGCGATCGCGTGAGGCGTCGAGCCGGACCATCCGTTCGAAGATCCGCTCGCGGTCGGCCGGGGCGACGCCGGGTCCGGTGTCGGCGACCTCGAGGTGCGCCAACCCCGGCGTGGCGTACACCGACGCGGTGACCGCGCCACCGGGCGGCGTCGCCTGACAGGCGTTGTCGACCAGATTGGCCACCACCTGGCTGATGCGTCCGGCGTCGGCCACCAGCGGCGTCGCATCGCCCCGCACGGTGACCGCGATGTCGGGGTGGATCACCGAGACACGGGCGACCTGATCGGCGACCAGCGAGCGCAGCTCGGTGGGCGACGGGCTCAGCGTCAACCCGGCGTCGATGCGTGCCATGTCGACCATGTCGTCGACCAGTCGACCGGCGCGACGGGTCTCCTGGACCAGCAGCAGACACAGCTGTTCGCGATCCTCGACGGGGGTGTCGCGATCGGACTGCAACAGCGTCTCGGCGATGGCCGCCACCCCGGCGATGGGGGTGCGCAGCTCGTGCGCGGCGTCGGCGACGAACCGTCGCACCGATTGCTGCGCGGCGCGTTCGCGCGCCTCCGCACCCTCCAGCGAGTCGAGCATGTCGTCGAATGCCGCTGCGGTGCGACCGAGTTCGGTGTCACGACGTTGCGGGGACAGCCGTCGTCCGCGATGGCCGCGGGTGATCGACCGGGCGAGACCCGTCATCGCGTCGAGCGGGGCCAACGCGTAGCGGACCGCGAACCACAGCAGCGCCGCGGTGAGCAGGAGGGCGACGATCCCGGCGATCGCCATGCCCCACAGCAGGCGGGACTGCAGTCGGTCGAGGAGGCGGTTGTCGACCGACAGGGTGAGTTCGGCGCCCCGGGTCCACGCGCGCCCTCCGCGCAACCGCACCACGCGTCGTTCCTCGCTCTCGCCGGGCGAGAGCGGCCGGCCCACCACGGAGCCGTCGGCGAGGATCAGCTGAGCACGTACCGAGCGGCCGTCGATACGGGTGAGGAACGCCTCGGGTCCGGTCGCGGTGCGCGCCAGCTGACGCGCGTAGGCGATCCGGTCGGTCAACAGGGTGTTCACGTCGCGGTGGGAGACCGCGGTGAACAGCGTTGCCGTGGTGACGATCACGGCGATCAGGACGACGGACAGGACACCGAGACAGATGGCGGTGACGCGGAAACGCAACGACCGCGTCCGCAACGGCGAGGTCTCGGTCACGACGACCTCATCGGCCGGGCACTGTCGAGGGTGTATCCCCGGCCTCGTTCGGTGTGGAGCAGACGCGGTCCGTGCTCCTCCAGCTTCCTGCGCAGGGCACTCATGTGCACCTCGACCAGGTTGGGGTCGTAATGCTCGTAACCCCATACCGCCGTGAGGATCTGGGTCTTGGTGAGCACCCGACCCCGTCGCTGTGCCAACACCACCAACATGCGGAACTCCGTCGCGGTCAACGCGATCGGTGTCCCACCGCGCACCACGACGGCGGCGTCGGGGTCGATCACCAGGTCGTCGACGTGGACGATCGAGGCGCCCCGCCCGCGCCGGCGCAGGACCGCGTGGACCCGGGCGACGAGCTCGGCCATCTCGAACGGCTTGATCACGTAGTCGTCGGCGCCCTCGGTGAGGCCGTGCAGTCGGTCGGCGACGGTGTCACGCGCGGTCACCATCACGATGCAGGCGTCGCTGCGGCGTCGGACGATCTCGAGCAACGCGAACCCGTCCGAACCGGGCAGCATGACGTCGAGCAACACCACATCGGGCCGGAACTCGGCCAGGTCGAGTTCGAAACGCGCACCGTCGCCCCGGGCCAGCACCGAGTGCCCGGCATCGGTCAGCGCGGCCGTGATGGCCACACGGATCGACGTCGAGTCCTCCACGAGCAGAACCGACGAACCCATCAGTCCATGATGCCCCGGTCGGTGCGGCCGTCAGCTCGGTTGGCTCGTCGCGCCCGGTGTCGCCGAGGCGCTCGGTGCGGTCGACGACGCCGCGGGGGCATTCCTCTTGGCGATGCGGGTGGCGTCGATGGTGCCCGAGTCGTCCGTGCCCCCGGTCGCCTTGCCCACGACCGCGACGCGGTCACCGACGTGGAAGTCCGCTTGCTGCGCAGGCGCCTTCGCCGTACCGAATGTCGTGTTCTGCCCGATGGTCACCTCCCACGTGCGTCCACCGCGGCCCGAGATCGTCCACGACGACCCGTTGATGGCGGTGATGGTCCCCGCCACCGCGCCGCGGGCGTGCCGCTTGGCCGGTGCGGTCTGGTTCTCGCCACCCTCACCGTTCGACATCTGACGTGAATACGCCGAGTTCGTGTGCGCGGAGTCGTCGTTGCCGGTCGCCGCCCACCCGATGCTGCCGCCGATCACACCACCGACCACCAGTCCGGCGACACCGGTCACGATCGCGGTCCGACGCGTCCCCGAGAACCAGGAGGCCCGCTGCGGGGGCTGTTGCGCGGACGGCGGCGTCCCGGCTGATGGTGGGAACGCGGGCGGCGCGGGCGCGTCGAACCTCTCGGTCGGCGGCTGCTGTTCCGGCTGGTGCGGGTCGTGTGGCTCTGTCATGCCGACCACGCTAGGGACGGAGGAGACCGCGGAGCTGAAGACCTTCTTAAGGTCGGGCCGCGAGCCTTCCCGATTCGTTCGGTGCGACCACAGACTGGCCGCATGACCGACACCACAGCCTGGGTGAGCGCCGCGCGCGTGGTGCGCCGACTCGGTTTCGGCGCGACCGGCATAGAGGTCGACGCGGCCGTCGCCCGGGGAGTACACCGATGGGTCGCCGATGTGTTGGCCGCCCCGCCGGCGGCCGACCCGGGGGCGATAGCCACCCCCGCGCCCCGTCTCGATGCGATCGCCGCGCCGGGGCGAGCGGTCTCGGCCGCGATGCGCAAGCAGGTGAATTCCGAGCGCGCCGATCAGCAGTCGGAACTGACCGCGTGGTGGCTGCGCCGGATGGTGTCGGTGCACAATCCCGCCCCCGAGAAACTCACGTTCGTCTGGCACAACCACTTCGCGACCTCGGCGCAGAAGGTGCGTGACGCCTCGGCGATGTTGGCGCAGAACGAGAAGCTGCGGTCGATGGGGCTGGGCGAGTTCCGGCCGCTCGCGTACGCGATGCTGACCGACGCGGCGATGCTGCGGTGGCTCGACGGTGCACAGAACACGAAGTCGGCCCCCAACGAGAACCTGGCGCGCGAGTTCATGGAGTTGTTCGCCCTCGGCCACGGCAACGGCTACACCGAGACCGACGTCCGTGAGGGCGCCCGGGCGCTCACCGGGTGGCGCACCACCACCGATGGGGCCACTGCCCTGCGGACCCGCGCGCACGACACCGGCACGAAGACGGTGCTCGGCGTCACCGGCGACCTCGACGCGTCGTCGTTCTGCGACGCCGTGCTCGGCCACCCGGCGTCGTCGGGGTACGTCGCGACGAGCATGTGGCGACAGCTCGCGAGTGACGCCCCGCCGCCGCCCGACACGCTGCGCCGCCTCACCGACGCCTACGGCCCCCGACGCGACCTGCGTGCCCTGGTCACGGCCATCGTGACCGATCCCGCGTTCACCACATCCGGCACGTCGATCGTGATGTCCCCCGTCGAGTGGATGGTCGGGCTCGCGCGCGCCCTCACCCCGCAGGTCACGCCGCAGCAGATCACGATGATGACCTCCGCACTGCGCACCCTCGGGCAGTTGCCGTTCTTCCCCCCGAGCGTCGGGGGATGGCCCGCGGGGCAGGCGTGGCTCTCGACGGCCGGCGCCGAGACCCGCTTCGGCGTGGCGACCCGATTCGCCGCACACGCGACACCGGCGGTGGTCATCGACGCCGCACCGCGCGACCGGATCGACGCCCTGGGACACCTGCTCGGGGTCGGGAGATGGTCGGACCGGACCGCGTCGGTGCTGCGGACCGCCGTCGGCCACCCTCCCGCGCTGACCGCGATCGGCCTCAACAGTCCCGAATACCTCACCGCATGAAAGGCCCACGGATGCAGGTCGATCGACGGAGATTTCTCATCGGCTCGTCGGTGGTGGCCGCGCTCGGCGTCGCGGGTGGCGCGACCGCGTGGTCGGTCGAGGAGCTGACCGCGACGGCCGTGGAGCATCCGCGCGCGGACGGCGACGGGGTGGTCGTGATCGTCACGCTCTACGGCGGCAACGACGGCATCAACACGGTCATCCCCTACTCCGACAACGCCTATCACGACGCCCGGCCCGAGCTCGCCTACGCCGAGGACGATGTCCTCCATCTCGATGGACAGCTCGGCCTCAATCCCGCGATGACGGGGTTGCACGACCTGTGGGGTGCGGGGTCGCTCGCGATCGTGCGTGGTGTCGGCTACCCGAAGCCCGATCACAGCCACTTCCGGTCCATGGACATCTGGCAGACCGCGTCGCCCTCGGAACCCGTGCACACGGGGTGGATCGGCCGGTGGCTCGACGCGACGGGCGACGACCCTCTGCGGGCGGTGAACGTGGGGTCGGTGCTGCCGCCGTTGGCCGTCGGTGAGCGCGCCACCGCCGCGGCCCTCAACACCTCGGGTACCCCGCTGGCCGCGGCGTCGGTCGCGACCCTGGCGTCTCTCGGCGCACGGTCGGCATCGGATTCGGCGGCCGAGTCGATGGTGTGTGCGTCATACGCGGCCGAGAAGGTCGCCTCGGGCACCTTCTCCCCGCTGCTGGGCGGCTCGTCGTCGCGCGGCGGGACGGGCGGGCGTGGCCACGGGGGTCAGTCGCTCGCCGATCAGCTCGCCGTCGTCGGCCGGTGCGTGAAGGCGGGGGTCGCGACGCGCGTGTACTCGGTGCAGCTGGGTGGGTTCGACACCCACGCCGACGAACGCGGCACGCAGCAGAAGCTGCTCGGCGAGCTCGATGCCGCACTGTCGGGATTCCTGGCCGACATGCGCACCGATCCGCGCGGGCGTGACGTCGTGGTGATGGCGTACTCCGAGTTCGGCCGACGGGTGCGGGCGAACGCCTCCGAGGGCACCGATCACGGCACCGCGGGCCCGGTGTTCATCGCCGGCGCCCCGGTGCGCGGTGGCTTCTACGGCGACGAACCGAGTCTCACCGATCTCGACGACGGCGATCTCAAGGTCACGACCGACTTTCGCGACGTCTACGCCGAACTGCTGGCCCGGGGCATCGGTACCGACCCCACACCGGCCGTCGGGGCCGGGCGGAAGCCCGTCGGATTCCTCTGAGCGCGAACGGGGCAGGCTTCCGTTGACCTGAACATTGGTTGATGTCTTACGCTCAAATGATGTCCATGGAATCCGTCGCGTACAACTCGCTGTACCGCTCGATGTCGCGGTCGGAGAAGAAGTCGCGACTGCCGAAGGATGAGCGGCGTCGCACCATGCGACGGATCGGTCGGTTCGCCCGTCCGCACCGCACCCGCATCGCCGTCTTCCTCGTGTTGAGCATCGCGACCGCGATTCTCACCGTCGCCACCCCCCTGCTCGCCGGCCGTGTCGTCAACCAGATCACGGGCAACGGCCACACGTCGGTGATCGTGTGGCTGTCGGTCGCGATCGCCGTCATCGCGCTGGTGGAGGCGGGCGTCGGACTGCTCGTGCGGTGGTTGTCGGCGACGATCGGCGAGGGCCTGATCCTCGATCTGCGGCGCACGGTGTTCGACCACGTGCAGACGATGCCGATCGCGTTCTTCATGCGGACCCGCACCGGAGCGCTGGTCAGCCGTCTCAACAACGACGTGATCGGCGCGCAACGCGCGTTCAGCGACACGCTGTCGGGCGTCGTGTCGAACCTCGTGACGCTCATCCTGACCATGACCGTGATGCTGTTCATCTCGTGGCAGATCACCCTGTTGGCGTTGGTGTTGTTGCCGCTGTTCGTGGTCCCCGCCCGACGCATGGGCGCGCAGATGGCGGCACTGTCGCGTGAGGCCGCCGAATACAACGCGATGATGTCGACCCAGATGACCGAGCGCTTCTCCGCGCCCGGCGCCACCCTCGTGAAGCTGTTCGGCCGCCCCGACGAGGAGTCGCGCGAATTCGCCGCCCGCGCAGCCAATGTGCGCGGCATCGGGGTGCGGCGCGCGGTGCTGCAGGCCGTGTTCGTCACCATGCTGACGCTGGTGTCGGCGCTGGCGCTCGCGCTGGTCTATGGCGTCGGCGGCTATCTCGCCGTGCACGGACACCTGAACGCCGGATCGGTGGTGTCACTCGCCCTGCTGCTGACACGGATGTACGCGCCGCTCACGGCGCTGGCCAACGCCCGTGTCGAGATCATGAGCGCCCTGGTCAGTTTCGAGCGCGTCTTCGAGGTGACCGATCTCGTACCCCTCATCGCCGACAAGCCCGACGCGCGCGAGTTGCCCCGCGGACCGGTGTCGATGCGTTTCGACGGCGTCCGGTTCGCGTACCCATCGGCCGACAAGGTGTCGCTGGCGTCGCTGGAAGAGGTTGCGCAACTGGACAACCGTGGCGGCGTCGAGGTGATCCACGATGTGTCGTTCGAGGTGCCCGCCGGTTCGATGGTCGCCCTCGTCGGCAGCTCGGGCGCCGGTAAGTCGACCATCGCCCAGCTCGCCACCCGGCTCTACGACGTCGACTCCGGCGCCGTCACGGTCAACGACATCGACGTGCGTGACGTGACGTCGGCGTCGCTGCATCGCGCGGTCGGTCTCGTCACGCAGGACGGACACCTGTTCCACGACACCGTGCGCTCCAATCTGATGCTCGCCGCTCCCGACGCCACCGAAGACGACATCTGGGCCGCGCTGCGGCGCGCCCGGCTCGAGGAGTTGGTGCGGTCGCTGCCCGGTCAGCTCGACACCGTCGTCGGCGAACGCGGATACCGGCTCTCCGGTGGTGAACGTCAGCGCCTCACGATCGCGCGTCTCCTGCTGGCCGAACCGGCCGTGGTGATCCTCGACGAGGCGACCGCCCACCTCGATTCGACGTCGGAAGCCGCTGTACAGGAGGCGCTCTCGGAGGCCCTGGTCGACCGGACGTCGATCGTGATCGCCCACCGGCTGTCCACCGTCCGCGCCGCGCAACAGATCCTCGTCCTCGAGGACGGGCGCATCATCGAGCGCGGTACCCACCTCACCCTGTTGGCCTCGGGTGGTCGCTACTCCGAGCTCTACCGCACCCAGTTCGCCGATCAGCAACCCGCTGACGTCACAGTCTGACTCCACGCTCCACTTCTCCGGTCGCGCTCCACGTACAAGCGGAGCGCGACTACGCAAGCGGAGCGCGAACGCCACCGAGGAACACCTCCGCGACGTGGTCGGCGTACGCGGCGGGGTCGAGGGTCGGGTCGGCGTCGAGGTGGTCGAGCATGGTGTCGACCATGCCCTGATAGGTGACCGCGAGCAGGGCGACATCGAGGTCGGGCCGGATGTCGCCGCGTTCCTGACAGCGTCGCAGCAGCTCGGCCTGACGGCGGTGAAGCGCAGCGTATTCGGCGGCTCGCTCGGCAGGGTCGCCATCGGCCGTCGCGAAGGCCGCACCGACCTGGCGGACGGTCCGCAGTTCGGCGGGGTGGGTGGTCGGCAGACCGGCGGCGCGGTGGATGGCCGCGGTGAACAGTGTCGCCGCGGGGGCGTCGAGATCGACATCGACCGACACCGCCTTCTCGAGGGCGACGAAGGCGCGACGCGCGGCGGCCACCAGCAGTGCGTCGAGGTTCTCGTAATACCGCCACAGCAGACCCTTCGACACCCCGGCCTCCTCCGCGATCGCCTCTGCGGTCGTCGCGGGCAGGCCGTCGCGGCCGATCAGGTCGATCGCCGCGCGCTCGAGTTGCTCCTTGCGCGCGTCGGGGCTCAGGCGTCGACGTGGGGTGGGAGTGACCGTCACACGCGTTCCCGCACAACGGATCCGATGATCCCGAGCATCACCAACGCGATCACGATCATCTCGATGCGCATCCATCCCGGGGCGAAGTCCGGGATCATCGCCTCGATGACGTTGGCCAGGAACAGCACCGCCGCGATGATCCCGACGGCGCGGAGGGCCGCCACGCTCCCCCGCTGTGCCGACCGCAGTCGCAGCGGCAGCAGCGCGGCGAACACGACGACGACGACCGCGTGGACCCACGCGTCCCGAGGGGCCTGATCGGGCGCCACCGCCGACAGGATCGCCAGCGCGACCACCGTCAGGACCGCGATCACGACGTAGGCACGCACCAGTGTGCCGATGATCGGGAGCATCGTCTGGTTGCGGATGTCACGTGTGGTCATGCCGAGGACACTAATGACTGTGTAGTCATTAAGTCAATGATGAACCGTTGCGCACACGTTCAGCCGAGCATCGAGACAAGCGCGTCGACGCGCGCATCGCGGGTGTCGGACGGGAGGCGGCCGTCGCGCGCGAGCGTCGCGAGACCGTGCAGTGCGCTCCACAGGACCTCGGCCCGCGCGTCGCGCGACGGGCCGTCCCCCACCACGTCGGCGATGGTCGCGAACGCATCGAGGAGCTCCGGCGGTGTTGTGGTGGCGGCGAATTCGGCAAGGATCGGCATCGAGAACATCGCCGTGTAGGTCGCGGGGTTCGTGGCGGCGAATTCGAGGTAGCGCTCGATCACCCCGCGCCGTCGATCGAGTCCGGCGTCGGGTTCGGCGGCCAACATCTGTGCCATCTGCGCGAATCCACGGACCGCGACCGCGTCGACGATGCCGGCGCGACCGCTGGGGAAATGCCCGTAGAGGACCGGAGGGCTGTATTCGATCTCGTCGGCCAGGCGGCGCGTGGTGACCGCGGCCCACCCCTCGCGCTCGGCGATGTCGGCCGCGCATTCGATGATGCGGGCTTCCCGTTCGGCGCGCTCCCGAATCTTTCTGTCCTGTCGTGCCACGAGCTGAATCTAACAGTGATAGCTTTCCTAGCAATGATCTATCACTGATAGATCTCCAACCGTGGATAGGAACCGTCGTGGCACACCTCATCGGACTCGCCCTCACCTGGATCGGTGCACTCGGCATCATCGGTATCGGCCTGGCCTACCTGACGAAGAACGAGAAGAACGCGGCAGGATTCGGCCTGCGGACCTACCCGAGCGAGGACGCCCGCGGGTGGTGGCAGGTCAAGGGCGTCCGCGACGTGACCAGCGGGATCGCCCCGATCGTGTGGATCTTCCTCGCTCCGGCCCAGCTCGGGTGGCTGATGCTGGTGCTCGCGATCATCCCCACCGGGGACGCCGCCATCGTCCTGAGCAATCGCGGATCCACCACCTCCGCGCTGGCCATCCACGGCCTCACCTCCGTCGCCATGGTGGTCGCCGCGGTGCTGCTGCTCGTGTAGGCGGCCAGGTGTCGGCCGCCTGCTACTCGCGGACGGTGGGTGCCTGGTCGCCGGATGAGGGATCTCAGCGGCAGACGGCGAAAGTCTGCAAGCAGGGACCCGGCGTGGACGTATGGTCCATGCCGACCCGCTCCGTGCAGAGTTTCGCCGCGTCGACGGTCAGAAAGGCTTGGGGAGCAACAGTTCCACGTTGTGGTCGACCGAGGTGCCGAGACGCTTGGCCTCGTAACCGGTGTCGTTGTAGGAGAATTCGCGGTACATCGAGCCCAACCCCGTCACCGAGTGGTCGGAGTAGTCGACCGAGTAGGGCGCGGCCGATTCGATGAGGGTGCAGAACAGCGACAGGGTGCCGTCGGCGTTGTCGCAGACCTCGATCACTCGGGCGTTCTGCGGGAAGTCGATGTGCGAGGCGGTGTTGATCTCCCAGAAGCTCTGCGCGGGAGTCGATCCGCGGTGCGGGGTGATCTTGTTCGTGTGGGTGTGACCGTTGACCCACGCGATCACGTTCGGGAAGCGGTGGAAGAAGTCGATCAGTTGTGGCCCGGTGGCGCGACGCTCGAGTGGCCGCTCCGGATCGGGGATCGGCAGCTCCATCGTGTCGCTCGTGTGGTGGCTGAACGCCACGAACAGGGTGGTGCGGTCGCGGGTGAACAGTCGCTGCATCCAGTCGAGCTGGCCCTGCCCGATCGACCCGTCGGTGAATCCCGCGTGGTTGGTGGTGTCCATCGAGATGCCGACGACGCCGGGAGCGATCTCGAACGAGTAGTAGGTGATGCCGGATTCGGCTGCATCCCGGGCGAATCCGTGACCGACCGGCCCGGGACCGGTGTAGCGGTCCTTGAAATGCTCGGCGATGTACTGCCTCGGCGTGAACGGGCGCCGACGCGGGTCGGGGGTGATGGTGCGGATCGGCCCGCTGACCGCCTGCGCGGCGAGCATGCGGGCGGCGTCGACCGGTCGGTTGTCGAAGGCATCGGCGATCCGCGCGACCTCGGTCTGACGCAGCGGCAGATCCGGCTTGATGGAACCGGTGTAGAGCGCGTCGAGCGCCCCGATCCCACTCGGCAGGGTGCCCTGCACGCTGTCGTCGTGGTTGCCGAACACGCTGTACCAGCGGGTGTCGAGACCGGGGCTCGTGACGGGCTTGATGCTCGAGGCGAGCAACCCGGGGATCTGCGGGAACCCCTTCTGCTTGTACAGGTCGTTCACCGCCGACTCCGGCTGCCAGTACAGCTCGGAACCCCACACCTGCACGCCCTCGTACCGGGTGAGGTCACCGGTGGACTGCGCCAGGGTTCCACCGCTGAACAGCGTGAGGAACCACCCGAGTTCGACGAACTCGTGGTTGTCGGTGTTGTCGCCGGTCGACACCACACAGTCGAACTTGCGCCCACTGAACGGGGCCGATTTCAGGTCGTTGATCCGCTGCACCAGATTGATGGTCGCCGCGGCACCGAGCTTTTCGTGGGGCCGGAACGCCGAGCCGTTGTACTGGTGCACGAACTCCGCGCGCACCGGGCTCTCGGCGTCGACGATGTGGACGTCGGTGGTCTGCACGATCGACGCGAGTCCCGTCCGTCGACCGTCTCGACCCGCCTTGGGTGTGGCCAGTTCTCCTCGGACCACCAGCGGCCACGCGGGGCCGGCGACCAGGCGGCGGTACGACTTCGGTCCGGTCGCGGCGGGGACGCCGACGGTGTCGAGGGTGGTGCCCGCGATCGACACCGCGCGCGACCCGGCGGCCGGATCGGCGAACGCGACAGGGGTGTTCTTGCTGCTCACCGCGCCGACAGCGGCCGCCGCTCCGAGCGCTCCCGCCCCCTTGAACAGGGTCCGACGGCTGATGTCGTGGCGGTCGAAGCCGGTCATGGTGGTCTCCTCGACCCGGGCAGACGAGCGGTCTGCGTCGACGGCACATCAACCGACGTGCCGCGTCGAATCTTGCCTCAGACGCGCGCTCGAGCCCAGTGAAACGCCGTCCATTCACCCGGCCGTCGCTCGAATCGGACAAAGATCGCATGGTCACTCCGCTCTTACAGCGACCGCTTATGGTGTGGGCACATTTCTTCCGAGGGGAGGCGGCGGCATCGATGGACTGGTCACTGCGTGCGTGCAGCCGACACGGACACGCCACGTACGAGCCCACCGACCACCCCGGGCTGCGATCACGACTGACGGCGACGACCGCGGCCGGCGACGCCTGGCGGTGCCTGCGCTGCGGTGACTTCGCGGTCGGCGAGCCACACGGCCGGGGACCGGCCGACGAGGCACCCGACATCGCCGGCGGCAAGGCCGCGCGCGACCGGGTGGTGCTGCGACTGCTCGCCGTCGAGCGACTGCTGCGCGCCATCGTGCTGCTGATCGCGGGTGGCGCGGTCATCCGCTTCCGCGACAGTCGCGAGTCGGCCCGCCACGCCTTCGACACCGAGCTGCCGCTGCTGCGTCCCCTCGCCAACCAGCTCGGGTGGAACATCGACGACTCGAAGGTCATCAGGCTCGTCGAGAAGAGCTTCTCCCTGAGCTCCACCACGCTCGTGTGGATCGGGGTCGCCATCGTTGTCTACGGCGTCTCCCAGCTCATCGAGGCGACCGGACTGTGGCTGATGAAGCGGTGGGGTGAGTACTTCGCCGTCGTCGCGACCAGCGTGTTCCTGCCCGTCGAGATCTACGAGCTCACCGAGAAGGTCACCGTGCTGCGCGTCCTGCTGTTCGCGGTCAACGTGGCCGCGGTGGTCTGGCTCGTGTGGAGCAAACGCCTGTTCGGTGCGAACGGCGGAGCGAGGGCCTATCGCGAGGAGCACCACGCCAACAGCCTGCTGGCCGTGGAACGCGCCGCGGCCTGACCCACCCCGGCGGGCGTCAGCGGCCCGGCTGCACCCGCAGGCCCGCAACGAGAACTCCGACCATGCGTCGCGCGTCGTACTGGGTGTCCGACCCGGCACCGATGCAGAGGTTGCCCACGGCCCGCATCAGGTCGATCGGGCGCACGTCGGATCGGATCTCGCCGGCCCGCGCGGCGGCGTCGACGATGTCGGCACACACCGGGACGAGGTTGTCGAGAAAGTAGGAGTGCAGGGCCTCGAAGGTGGGGTCAGTGGACTGCAGCGCCTCGGCGAGGCCGTGCTTGGTGACCAGGAAGTCGACGAACAGGTCGATCCACGACGCCAGCGCAGCGTGCGCGGACTCGGTGCGCGCCAACAGTTCCGGTCCGGCCGCCGCGCAGGCGTCGACCTGGTGGCGGTACACGGCCACGATCAGGTCCGCGCGGGTCGGGAAATGGCGGTAGATGGTGCCCACCCCCACGCCGGCGACGGCGGCGATCTCGCGCACCGGGACGGCGACACCGCCGGTCACGAATGCGGCCGCGGCGGCATCGAGCAGTGTCTCGGCGTTGCGCCGGGCATCGGCCCGTTTCCGCGTCGGTGACGGGGTGGCCTCGACCACGGCAGCATCCCCTCTCGACAAGCGGAACAGTGTTCCGTATCTTTGAATCGGAACCACGTTCCGCTTCCGTTCACGATAGCTCAGATCAGGGGTCCTCATGAAGTACCGCACTCTCGGCCGCACCGGCGTCCAGGTCAGCACCCTCTCGCTCGGCGCCATGAACTTCGGCGCCATCGGCCACACCACGCAGGACGACGCGACCGCGATCGTCGATGCCGCCCTCGACGGCGGCATCAATCTCATCGACACCGCCGACATGTACAGCCAGGGCGAGTCGGAGGAGATGGTCGGCAAGGCCATCGCGGGGCGCCGCGACGACATCGTGTTGGCCACCAAGGTGTTCAACCCGATGGGAGACGAGCGCAACCACCGCGGTAGCTCCCGCCGCTGGATCGTCGCCGAGCTGGAGAACAGCCTGCGACGCCTCGACGTCGACCACGTGGATCTCTATCAGATCCATCGCTGGGACCCGCAGACCAGCGACGAGG
Source organism: Williamsia herbipolensis (assembly GCF_000964005.1). GTDB lineage: Bacteria > Actinomycetota > Actinomycetes > Mycobacteriales > Mycobacteriaceae > Williamsia_A > Williamsia_A herbipolensis. Next base: position 23,803 of record NZ_JXYP01000011.1, on the reverse strand, counting down.
AGACGCTCTCGGCGTTGACCGACCTGCAGCGCGCGGGCAAGATCCGCTACTTCGGCTCGTCGACCTACCCCGCGTACCGGATCGTGCAGGCGCAGTGGGCCGCTCGCGAGAACCACCTGAGTCGCTTCACCACCGAGCAACCGCCCTACTCGATCCTGCAGCGCGGCATCGAATCCCACGTCCTTCCCGTCACCGAGGAGTACGGGATGGGGGTGCTGGTGTGGAGTCCGCTCGCCGGCGGCTTCCTCTCCGGCGCCATCCGCGCGGGGCAGGAGAACACCTCGAACCGCGCAAAGCTCATGCCCGAGCGTTTCGGACCCGACGCTCCCGCGAACAAGGCGAAGCTCGACGCCGTCGAGAAGCTCGTCGCACTCGCCGACGAGGCCGGACTGACACTGATCCAGCTCGCACTCGGATTCGTGACCACACATCCCGGCGTGACCAGCGCGATCATCGGACCGCGCACGCTCGAGCACCTGACCTCTCAACTCGCCGCGGGTGACACCGAACTGTCGGCCGATGTTCTCGACGCCATCGACGAGATCGTCGCCCCCGGTGTCGACCTGGCGCCGGACGAGAAGTTCGACACCCCGCCGGCGATCCTCGACGCGTCGCTGCGGCGGCGCTGAGGTGACACGCTTCGGGATCGTCACTCCCCCACAGAACGTCGACTACGCCGACCTGGTGCGGGTGTGGCAGGAGGCCGACGGCGTCGAGGAGATTTCCGACGCGTGGCTCTTCGATCACCTCATGCCGATCGGCGGCGACCCCGATGGCCCGATCTTCGAGGGCTGGACGTTGCTGTCGGCGATGGCCGCGCAGACCGAACGGCTGCGGCTCGGGCTCCTGGTGACCAGCAACCGGATTCGGCCGCCGGCGATCCTGGCCAAGATCGCGACGACGGTCGACGTGGTGTCCGGCGGGAGGCTGATCTTCGGGATCGGGGCCGGTTCGCGACCGAGCGTGCCGATGGCGCGACGCGAGTACGACGCCCACGGTCTGCCGTACCTCGACGCCACCGGCGCGGTCGCCGGTCTGGAGGAGTCGCTGACGGTGATCCGGAAGCTCTGGACCGAATCCGAACCGTTCGATTTCCATGGTGACCACGTCGACGTCACCGGCGCGTTCGGGAACCCGAAGCCGGTGCAGCGACCCGGACCGCCGATCATGATCGGCGGCCGCTCGAAGGCCGTGCTGCGTCTGGTCGCCCAGCACGCCGACATGTGGAACATCCCCGGCGGCGACATCGACGACGTGACCGAGCGGAGTGCACTGCTCGACGGCTACTGCGCCGGGATCGGGCGGGATCCCGCGTCGATCAGCCGGTCGATCCACCTCGGGGTGTCGTATGACGACCCCGGCGCCACCCGCGAGGCGGTGGCCGAGGCCGTCGCCGCGGGCTTCGACCACGTCACGCTCGGGCTGCCCGCGCCCTATCCCGACGGTGTCGCGCGATGGGTGGCCGACGAGATCGTGCGCTAGGAGCCGATCCGGGCCTGGGCGACGAGTTCGACCGCCTTGGCCAGCGGCAGACCCTTGTCGGCGCGGCGCAGGGTGCGGATCTGGGCCATCTCGCCGTGCACCGGCTCGATCAGTGTCCGCACCTCGTCGACGGTCCAGTCGCGGGGCTTCGGGGTGGGCTTGAGCTGGACGAACAGCACACCGAGGTTCGCGGCGATCACGATGACGCCGATCGCGACCCAGCCCCACCGCTCGTCGGAGAACCACCCGACCATGAGGTAGCCGACGCAGCCGATCAGCAGGATCGACCCGAGCACGGTCAGGCTCTTGGAGAACGTACGCATGCCCTGTTCCATGCGCGACAGCCTAACGAACCGACATGTCCGACTCGGTCAGCGGAAGGCGTCGTACCCGGTCAGCGCCTTGCCGACGGTGAGCTGATGCATCTCGCTGGTGCCCTCGTAGGTGAGCACCGACTCGAGGTTGCTGATGTGGCGGATCACCGGGTACTCAAGGGTGATGCCGTTGGCGCCGAGGATGGTTCGGCATTCCCGGGCGATCTTGATCGACTCGCGCACGTTGTTGAGCTTGCCGACGCTGATCTGCTCGGGCCGGATCTCGCCGCGGTCCTTGCGACGCCCGAGGTGCACCGCGAGGAGCTGCCCCTTGCCGAGTTCGAGCGCCATGTCGGCGAGCTTGGCCTGGGTGAGCTGGTAGCTCGAGAGCGGCTTGTCGAACACGTCGCGATCGGCGGCGTACGACAGCGCCGTCTCGAGGCAGTCGCGGGCGGCGCCGAGCGCACCGAACACGATCCCGAAGCGCGCCTCGTTGAGACAGCTGAGCGGGCCCTTGAGTCCCTGCACGCCCGGCAGCATCGCCGACGCCGGCAGGCGCACGTCCTCGAGGAAGAGTTCGGACGTGACCGACGCGCGCAGCGACATCTTCTTCGTGATCTCGGGGGCGCTGAACCCGGGGGTGTCGGTGGGGATGACGAATCCGCGGATGCCGCGGGCACCCTCGTCGAGGTCGGTGCGCGCCCACACGACGGCGACGTCGGCGACCGACCCGTTGGTGATCCACATCTTCGACCCGTTGAGCACCCAGTCGTCGCCGTCACGCTTGGCGTTGGTGCGCATGCCGCCGGGGTTCGACCCGTAGTCGGCCTCGGTGAGCCCGAAGCAGCCGATGGCCTCGCCCGCGGCCATCTTCGGCAGCCACTCGTCCTTGTGCTCGTCGCTGCCGAAGGCGTGCAGCGCGAACATGGCCAGCGAGCCCTGAACGGAGACGAAGCTGCGCAGACCCGAGTCGACGGCCTCGAGTTCCTGGCAGGCCAGGCCGTAGGTGGTCGCCGACAAGCCGGCACAGCCGTAGCCGGTGAGGTGCATCCCGAACAGTCCGAGCTCGCCGAGCTGTCCCGCGAGCTCGCGCACCGGCAGCTTCGCGTCCTCGAACCAGCCGGCCACGTGCGGACGCAGCTTCTCCTCGCCGAAGCGGCGGACGGTGTCGCGGATCTCGCGTTCGTCGGCGTCGAGGAGATCGTCGAGCGCGATGAGTTCGGTGACGGATTGAGCGGTCATGTCTCCCAGGCTAGCCCCGCGCCCGACGTCCGAGGGGTCGATAGGGTTCGTTCCGAACACGCATTCACCGAGGGGGAGAACGGTGGCCGATCTCGAGCCCAACTTCTGGATCGATGTCGAGGGTGACGTGGTCGCCCAACTCGTCGATCACATCGTCCTGCTGGCCTTCGAGTCGCAGGTGCTGTTCGCCGAACGGTTCGGCGGCGTGGCCTGGGAGGGCGATCTCACCGAACCTCCGACCTTCACCTTCCACACCGATCCCCCGGCGCGTTTCGCGCCGAGCTTCGTCGGGTCGACCTCGGCGGACGGATCGTGGATGTGGGGGTGGCACAACATCAACCAGTTCGCCGAGCCGGTGGTCGCGATCGCCAACACGGTCCACGGCAACGGCGAGCAACTCGGGATCGCGGAACTGACCACAGCGCTGCAGCCACTCGACGCCGAGGCCCGCGCGGCGCAGGGGCTGCCCGTCCGCACCGATGTCGCCACGCAGTACGTGTTGCTCACCCAGGCGCTGTCGCTCGACCCGGCGCCGGTCTGGTTCCGGTCGTTCGGCGAGTCCGCCGACGACCAGGCGACGTTCATCTTGCGCAACGACGCCGACTTCGCGTTGCCGCCGGCGCGGAGCCTGTCGGTGAACCGCACGCTGACCGAGGGGCTGAGCTCGGGGATGATGACCGACCACGTTCTCGCGGTCCATTCCTACGCCGCCCGTCGCGAGGGCATCGTGCTCGACCGCGCCGACGCCGACTGCTACGAGCTCCGCTGCGCCGACGGGACCGTCATCGTGCGCTTCGACGACCTCCGCCGCATCTCGGCCATCGAGTCGACCGTCGGCCCGGAAAGTGTCGGCCCGGAAACTGTGGGCGCAGAATGGAGCGATGGGTAGGCAGCGAGGCGACTCCGCGGACTGGCGGGAGAGCAAGGCCTGTGAGGTCTGCGGTCGACCGTTCGACAACCGCAAGCGCTGGGCCGCACGCGGCCAGTGGGACGACGTCCGATACTGCTCGGCGAAGTGCCGAGCCCAGGCCCGCCGCGAACGGCGTGCCCCACACCAGACCTGACCGAGCGGAGCTAACCGGCCTGGCCGTGCATCTTCTCGGCCGAGGCGTCGCCCTGCTTGGCGCTGTGCAGCGCCTCGCGCACGAAGTCGCCGGCCAACGCGATCGCCTCGAGCGCCTCACGATGCTTGCCCGAGATGGCCGGGAACGCGTGCACCTGCCACGAGAAGCTGTGGGCGACCGCCGTCGCACCTGCGGCGTCGAGGGATTCGACGAGTTCGATGATGTCGGGTTCGAGCATCTCGTCCTGCGCGCACGTGATGAGCAGCGGCGGGATCGACCGGGGCGAGAGAGCCGCGATGCGGCGGACACCGTCGAGCCCGATCGGACCCTGGTCGAACATCGGGGTCAGCTCGGCCATCTTCGACATCGGGAGGTAGGCGTCGCTGCGGCTGCTGCGATCGGGATTGTTCGCGAGGTCGAGATCGAGCAGCGGCGAGAACCCCACGTAGGCCGCGGGCATGGACAGCCCATCGCGGTGGGCGTACTCGCCGATCTTCGCGGCCAGGAATCCCCCGGCGGAGTCGCCCGCGACCACCACGTGGCGGTATCCGCGCTCGAGGAGCAGCTCGCGGTAGGCGTAGTAGGCGTCGTGCACCGACGTCCCCACACCGGCCTCGGGCAGTTGGCGGTAGGCGAGGGAGAACACCGGGAGACCGGTGACGCGGGCCATGCGGCCGGCGACCACACGATGGGTCGCGAGGCCGCAGGTGATGAACGCGCCGCCGTGCAGATAGAGCAGGGCGGTGTCGCTGTCGCGGCGACTCGGTCCCGCGGGCACCGACATCTCGACCGGGCGGCCGGCGAGTTCCATCTGCTCACTCACCACGCCGCGCGGCTTGGGGCCGCGGGCCGCGGCACGGTCGATGAGGTAGAGCAGCCGCAACCCCGAGGGGGTCACCGGCCACAGCCGCAGGAGTGGCTTGAGGACGAGACGGGAGCCCACCCAGATCGGCTTGGATCCGCGGCTGGGGCGGGTGTGGGTGATCACCGGCACGGGGGCCTCCTCCGGTGGGTCTCGACACGCACGTGACCGCCCCTTCTTGTCGGAACGCATGCAGTCGAACGGGACGCAGACGCTCGATGAACGAACGGTGACGTCGGATTGCGTGACGCTTGTCTCTGTGACCGAACGTAACACCCACCGTCCGAGGTCGTCGTCTGATCGCGCTCGAAGTTCCCCGCCGACACGGCCGTCGGCGTGGCCGACCTCACCGCATCTCTCCGGTCGGGGGCTGCCAGACTGTCATCGCCCGACAGGGCCGTGACCACAGCCGGAAAGGACGTCGGTGACCCACCCGATCCCGCCGCAGTACCTGTTGTCGTCGCAGGCCGGCGACGCCCGCACGCTGATCGACATCCTCACCGAGACCGCTCGTCGCCACCCGGACGCACCCGCCATCGACGACGGCGAGGTGTCGCTGGGCTACGCCGAACTGATCGAGGCGGTCGACGACGGTGCCCGGTGGATGGCGCAGCAGAACATCGGGCGCGGCGATCGGGTCGGCATCCGGATGCCGTCGGGCTCCCGCGAGCTCTACCTCGCGATACTGTCGACGCTCGCCGCCGGCGCCGCCTACGTCCCGGTCGATGTCGACGACCCCGATGAGCGCGCTCAGCTCGTGTTCGGCGAGGCCCAGGTCGCCGCGGTCATCGACAAGTCGGGACTGCACCGCACCGCGTCGGTGCGCAACCGCGACACCGTCGAGGTGCCGGCGTCGGCGTCGTCGATGGCCCCGACACCCGACGACGACGCCTGGATCATCTTCACCTCGGGGTCGACCGGCACCCCGAAGGGTGTCGCGGTCACCCACCGCAACGCCGCCGCGTTCGTCGACGCCGAGGCCGACATGTTCCTCGTCGACGACCCGATCGGTCCGGGGGATCGCGTGCTGGCGGGGCTGTCGGTCGCGTTCGACGCCTCGTGTGAGGAGATGTGGCTCGCGTGGCGCCACGGCGGCTGCCTCGTCCCGGCGCCCCGAGCCCTGGTGCGCAGCGGCATGGATCTCGGTCCGTGGTTGGTCGCCCGCGACATCACCGTGGTCTCCACGGTCCCCACGCTGGCCGCCCTGTGGCCCGCCGAGGCGCTCGAGGCGGTCCGACTGCTGATCTTCGGTGGCGAGGCGTGCCCACCGGAACTCGGTGAGCGCCTGGCCGTCCCGGGCCGCGAGGTGTGGAACACCTACGGCCCCACCGAGGCCACCGTCGTCGCATGTGCCGCACCGCTGACCGGCCAGGGACCGGTCCGCATCGGACTCCCCCTGTGCGGATGGGATCTCGCGGTCGTCGACGCCACCGGCAACCCGGTCGCCGAGGGCGAGACCGGCGAACTCGTCATCGGCGGTGTGGGGCTGGCCCGCTATCTCGATCCGGCCAAGGACGCCGAGAAGTACTCGGCCATGCCCACTCTCGGCTGGGACCGCGCCTACCGCAGCGGCGATCTGGTCCGTCTGGAGGCCGAGGGGCTGATCTTCGCCGGCCGCGCCGACGACCAGGTGAAGGTCGGCGGGCGCCGCATCGAACTCGGCGAGATCGACACCGCGCTGCAGAACCTTCCGGGTGTCGGCGGCGCGGCGGCAGCGGTCCGCAAGACCGCCGCCGGCAACTCGGTGCTCGTCGGCTACCTCGCCTCGACCGATCCCACTTTCGATGTGACGCGGGCGCACGAGATCCTCGCCGAACAACTCCCCGCGGCGATGGTCCCCCGGCTCGCGCTCGTCGACGAACTGCCCACCCGCACCTCGGGCAAGGTCGACCGCAACGCGCTGCCCTGGCCGCTCCCCGGCACGACCGGCGACGCCGACCGCGCCGACCTCGGCCCGACCGCGCAGTGGGTCGCCGACCTGTGGACCGCGGTGCTCGGCGTGGCCATCGTCGACGAGAAGGCGGACTTCTTCAGCGAGGGCGGCAGTTCCCTCGCCGCCGCGCAGCTGGTGACAGCGCTGCGCGAGCGCTACCCCGAGGTGACCGTCGCCGATCTCTACGACCACCCACGGTTGGGGTCACTCGCCGGGATGCTCGACGACCTCAACCCCGGCATCGTCGCCGAGCCCCGCGAGGTGCGCCCGACACCGCGCATCACCGGCATCGCGCAGATCCTGCTGTCGATCCCGCTGACGACCCTCACCGGTCTGCAGTGGGCGACGTGGCTCGGGGTCGCGAACAACGTCGCCGCCGAGTTCACCGACGTGCCGTGGCTCATCTCGGTGAACTGGTGGGTGCTGCTCGCCGCGTTCATAGTGTTCATCACCCCGTTGGGCCGCATGGTGATCGCCACCGTCGGCTGTCGGCTGCTGCTCGCGGGGGTGACGCCGGGAACCTACCCGCGCGGCGGATCGGTGCACCTGCGGCTCTGGGTCGCCGAACGCCTCACCGAGGCCAGCGGCGCATCGAACCTGGCCGGCGCACCGTGGATGATCTACTTCGCCCGGGCGCTGGGCGCCGACATCGCCTCCGGTGTCGATCTGCACTCACTTCCCCCGGTGACCGGGATGATCTCGCTCGGCGAGGGCTGCTCGGTGGAACCCGAGGTCGACCTGGCCGGCTGGTGGATCGACGGCGACGTGGTCCACATCGGCGACATCGAGATCGCCGAGCGCGCCACCGTCGGCAGCCGCTCGACGCTCCTGCCCGGCACCCGCATCGGCCGCGACGCCGTCGTCGCGCCGGGATCGGCGGTGCTCGGCAAGGTGAAGGCGCGTCAGCACTGGGCCGGATCGCCCGCGGTGAAGACCGGTAAGGCCACCACCCCGTGGCCGGCGGAACGACCGCCGCGCGCCAGCTGGTGGGTGCCGGTGTACGGCATCAGCTCCATCCTGTTGGCGGGCATCCCGCTGATCGCCCTGGCCGCGGGCCTGGCGGTGATCGGCACCTGGGCGGCGCGCGCCGACCGTCTGCGCGACGTGGCCCTGCGATCGCTGGCGTTGCTTCCCGCGGCCACCGTCGTGAGCCTGCTCGTGTTCGCGGCGATCACCGCGATCGGTGTGCGCCTGCTGTCCATCGGCATGTCCGTCGGGTACCACCCGGTGCGCTCGCGGGTCGGCTGGCAGGTGTGGGCCACCGAACGGTTGATGGACTCCGCGCGGACCTACCTGTTCCCGCTCTACGCGAGCCTGCTGACACCCGCGTGGTTCCGGTTGCTCGGCGCCGACATCGGGACGGGCACCGAGATCAGCACCGCCCTCGTGATCCCCAAGTTCACCTCGGTCGGCGACGGGGCCTTCCTCGCCGACGACACCATGGTGGCCAGCTACGAACTCGGTGGCGGCTGGATGCACATCGACGAGGCGAAGATCGGGAAGCGCGCCTTCCTCGGCAACTCGGGCATGACCGGTCCGGGACGCAAGGTCCCGAAGAACAGCCTCGTCGCGGTGCTGTCGGCGACGCCGGACAAGGCGAAGTCGGGATCGAGCTGGCTGGGTAGCCCGCCGGTGCGTCTGCGGCGCGCCGTCGCCCAGACCGACACCAGCCGCACCTTCGACCCACCGCGGAAGCTCAAGATCGCGCGCGCGATCGTCGAGACGATGCGGTTGATCCCGGTGATGATCTCCTTCGGCCTCGGACTGTTCGTCCTCATCGGCCTGCAGTACATCGCCTCGCAATCGAACTTCTGGCTCGCCGGCCTGGTCAGCGGCCTGATGCTGCTGGTCGCCGGCGCCGCCGCATGCTGTATCGCGGCCGCCGCGAAGTGGCTGGTGGTGGGCCGGATCGCGGTGGGCGAACACCCACTGTGGAGTTCCTTCGTGTGGCGCAACGAGCTGTCGGACGCGTTCGTCGAGACTGTCGCGGCCCCGTGGTTCGCCAACGCCGCCACCGGCACCCCGATCCTCAACGTGTGGCTGCGGCTGCTCGGCGCGAAGATCGGTCGCGGCGTGTGGTGCGAGACCTATTGGCTTCCCGAGGCCGATCTGGTGACCCTCGGCGACGGCGCCACCATCCAACGCGGCTGCGTGGTGCAGACCCACCTGTTCCACGATCGCGTGATGGCCATGGACCGCGTGACCCTCGGCAACGGTGCCACGCTCGGACCGCACTGCGTCGCGCTACCGGCGGCCGGCCTCGGCGACGCGGCGACCGTCGGCCCCGCGTCGCTGGTGATGCGCGGCGACGTGGTCCCCGACTTCACCCGCTGGCAGGGCAACCCCATCGCGCCCTGGAGCGAGAAGGCATGACGATCAGGTGTTGGCGCGGCCCCGACGGCTCATGACGTATCCGTCGACACCTGTCCTGCCGGTGTTGACCAGACCGACGGCGATGAGCGCCGCGATCAGGGCCAGCGGGAACTCGTATCCGCCGTCGTAGTTCCAGAACCCCTTGTCGACGTGGGCGACGAAGATCGCGCCGATCATGTCGATGATGAGCAGGATCGACACCAGCGGCACGAGGACGCCCAGGATCAGCAGGATGCCGCCGACGAACTCGACCCAGGTCGCGTAGTGGGCACTGAACTCGGGGAACGGCGCGTCCATGGCCGCGAATCCCTTTTGCGTGGCGGCGATTCCGTTGGTGTGCAGCTTCTGCCAGCCGTGCATGATGAAGATGATGCCCAGGATCACCCGTGCGATCAGCGATGTGAGACTTCTCGATGCGCCCATGACCGTTCCTCCTGATGTCCGATTCGCCGGCTCCGGGGCGAACGCTACCGGAGCGGACCCCACAGGTGGCCGGGTAACCTCATTTCACGATCGTGGGCGCCGGGGGCGCACGACACACATGTGCGAGTGGAGGTTTGGTGCCGGACAGCAGTTCTTCGGGTGGGGGTCCGTTACTCGGTGACCCCACCGACGGGATCGATCCCTACCTGCCCAAGAACGGCAACCTCGGATACCGGGTCAGTCGGTACGACCTCGAGCTCGAGTACAAGGTGGCCAGCAACCGCCTGACCGGCACCGCCACGATCACCGCGACCGCCATCAACCACCTCGGACGCTTCTCGCTCGACCTCGCGACGTCACTGTCGGTGTCGCGGGTCTCGGTGAACGGCAAGCGGGCGTCGCGCTACAGCCAGCGGTCCAACAAACTGTCGATCACCCCGGCGACGCCGGCGCCGCCGGGCGCGTCGATGACCGTGGTGATCAAGTACTCGGGCTCACCCAAGCCGATCCGTGGGCCGTGGGGCGAGGTCGGTTTCGAGGAACTCACCGAGGGTGCACTGTGTGCCAACCAGCCCAACGGCGCGGCGTCGTGGTTCCCGTGCGACGACCATCCGTCGTCGAAGGCCTCGTATCGGATCGCCATCACCACCGAGTCGCCGTACCACGCGATCGCGAACGGGACCCTGCAGCGCAAGCGCAACAAGGCCGCGATGACGACGTGGGTCTACGAGCAGGTGGAACCGATGGCGACCTACCTCGCGACCATCTCCATCGGGCCGTACGTGCGGAAGACCCTGGCGACCAAACCGGTGAAGATCCACGCGGTGCTGCCCGAGCGGCTGCGCAGCGGCTTCGAATCCGACTTCGCGCGCCAGGAACAGATGATGACGGCGTTCTGCGACATGTTCGGGCCGTATCCGTTCCCCGGGTACACCGTGGTGGTCACCGACGACAACCTCGAGATCCCGATCGAGGCCCAGGGGATGTCGACATTCGGCGCGAACCACTGCGACGGCAACGGCGGGTCGGAACGCCTCGTCGCCCACGAACTCGCCCACCAGTGGTTCGGCAATTCGCTGACCCTGGCCCGATGGCAGGACATCTGGTTGCACGAGGGGTTCGCCTGCTACAGCGAGTGGCTGTGGGCCGAGTACGCCGGGGACGACACCGCCGACAACCTGGCCCGCCGGCATCATCGGCAGCTCGCGACGTCGCGCAAGGACATCGTGATCGGCGATCCCGGCCCCGAGAAGATGTTCGACGACCGCGTCTACAAACGAGGCGCACTCACCCTGCACGCGCTGCGCGCCACGGTGGGCGACGACGCGTTCTTCGCCCTGCTCAAGGAGTGGACGCGCGAGTACCGCTACAGCTCGGTGAGCACCGACGACTTCACGGCCCTCGCCGCCCGCCACAGCGACACCCCGCTCACGCCGCTGTGGCAGAAGTGGCTGCGGCAGAAGGCGTTGCCCGCCTTCCCCGAACAGCGCTGACTCAGGGGATCTGACCCTCGGGGACGGTGTGCACGGCGGCCTCCTCGGCCGATGCCCCGGCGCCGTCGATGCCGGCGTCGGAGCCGACGGCCTGGTGGGTGGTGTGCGGGTTGACGCCCTCGTCGGGCGAGACGAGTCGGCCTGCGCGGTCGTCGCCGACCTCGTTGTCGAATTCGTCGATCTCGTCGACGGCGTCACTGAGGTCCTCGTCGGCGGGAACCGCGGGCTCGGGGGCGCTGTCCTCGTGGAAGGTCACCTCGGCGGCGGGATCGGGGACTTCTTCGGCGAGGTGCTCCTCGAGGGACTCGCCCTCACGCTGATCCTCCGCGGTGACCCCGTAACGCATTGCCTTGCTCGGCTTCTCCGGCGGGGAGATGCCCTCGTCGAGGATGTCGTCGACACCGCGGTCCACGAGGGTGTCCTCGGGCTGCAGCTGGTCGTCGGAATCGTAGCTGTACTCGTTGTCCGAACCCTCGGAGATGCTCTCGACGTCGTCACTCATCTCTCCACCCTAGCGACGTCGCCCTCGAGGGGGTTGTCGCCGGGACCCGCGGCCGTCATAGTCCACCCATGGCATCGCGATCTGCACTCATCGATCTGATCCGCTCCCACGACCAGGGCGTGCTCGCGACGATCCGCCGCGACGGCCGTCCGCAGCTGTCGACGGTCAACTACGCCTTCGATGCCCGCACCGAGATCCTGCGGGTCTCGATCACCGACGGCCGCGCCAAGACCGCGAACCTGCGGCGCGACCCGCGGGCGGCGCTGCACGTGAGCAGCCCCGACGGGTGGTCGTACGCCGTGGCCGACGGGCCCGCCGAGCTCAGTGCCGTGGCGCAGGCCCCCGACGACGACGCGACCGAAGAACTCGTCGAGTTGTACCGCGCGATCGGCGGCGAGCACCCCGACTGGGACGACTACCGGCGCGCCATGGTCGCCGACCGTCGACTGGTCCTGCGCCTGCACGCCGATCACCTCTACGGTCAGGCCGGCTGACCACGCGCGGCGCGGGTCAGGCGTCGCGGGCGGCGAGACCGCGCAGGTACCTCTCGACGTCGTCGAGGCGGGGCAACGCACCATCGGCGCGGGCCCGGGCCAACGTCGGCGCGGCGGTGTCCTTGTCCGACAGCGAGTACTCCAGCGGCGCACCGTCGCGACCCACCGCGGGCCAGTCGATCCCGACATCGGGGTCGAGTGGGTGGATGCCGTGTTCGCCGCCCGGGTTGTAGCCGGTCGAGCAGAAGTACGAGACCGTCGAGTCGTCCTCGAGGGAGCAGAACGCGTGCCCGAGCCCCTCCGAGAGATAGATCGCGCGTCGGTCGACGTCGTCGAGGACGACGCTGTCCCACTGACCGAACGTGGGCGACCCCTCACGGATGTCGACCACGACGTCGAGGATCGCGCCCCGGGGACACGTGACGTACTTGGCCTGCCCGGGCGGGGTGTCGGCGTAGTGGATGCCGCGCAGCACCCCGGCCGCCGACACCGAGATGTTGACCTGCGCGAGGGTGAAATCGTGGCCGATCAGCTCGGCGAGGACGGGCGCCTTGAACGCCTCGAGGAACACCCCGCGCGGGTCACCGTGCTGCACCGGCGTCAGTTCCCACGACCCGGCGATCGTCAGCGGTCGCACGCGCATGTCAGCTCCCCTGTTCCAGGATGGTCAGCAGGTAGGCGCCGTACCCCGACTTCATCAGGGTCTCGGCCCTGCGCCGCAGTCCGTCCTCGTCGATGAAGCCGCGACGCCACGCGATCTCCTCGGGCACCGCGATCTTGAGGCCCTGCCGTTGTTCGACCGTTCGTACGAAATTTCCGGCGTCCTGCAGCGAGTCGAAGGTACCGGTGTCGAGCCACGCCGTCCCGCGGGGCAGAACGTGCACCGACAGCTTCTCGCGTTCGAGATAGGTCGCGTTGACATCGGTGATCTCCAATTCACCGCGCGGGCTGGGCGTCAGCGACCGCGCGATCTCGATCACGTCGTTGTCGTAGAAGTACAGACCCGGGATCGCGTAGTTCGATCGGGGGTTCACCGGTTTCTCCTGCAGCGCAATCGCTTTGCCGTCGGCGTCGAAATCGACGACGCCGTAGGCGCTCGGCTCGGCCACCCAGTAGGCGAAGATCGATCCGCCGTCGACATCGGTATAGCGCATCAGCTGATCGCCGAGGCCGGGTCCGTAGAAGATGTTGTCACCCAGAACCAGTGCGACGGAATCGTTTCCGATGTGGTCGGCCCCGAGCACGAAGGCCTGCGCCAGGCCGTCGGGCGACGGTTGCACGGCGTAGGTGATCGAGATGCCGAACTGCGATCCGTCACCGAGCAGATGCGAAAAAGCCGCCGCGTCACCGGGAGTGGTGATCACCAGGATGTCGCGGATACCGGCCAGCATCAACGTCGACAACGGGTAGTAGATCATCGGTTTGTCGTAGACCGGCACCAGCTGCTTGCTGACGCCGAGAGTGATCGGATGGAGTCGTGAACCGGTGCCACCGGCCAGGATGATTCCCCGCATGGCGCCACACTATTGCACCGCGCACACACGCGTGAGTCACGCGACCGCGCTACGGGGCCGGTAGTCTTCGCCCTCGAGGGAAGGAGCCACCTGATGCGTGTTCTGGTCACCGGCGGGGCAGGTTTCATCGGCGCCAACTTCGTGTTGCGCACCGTTGAACAGCGTCCCGACGTCGAGATCACCGTGCTCGACAAGCTCACCTATGCGGCCAACCCGGCGACGCTGGCACCGGTCGCCGATCGCATCACCCTGGTCGAGGGCGACGTCGCCGACGCCGCGGTGGTCGATCCGCTCGTCGCCGCGACCGATCTGGTGGTGCACTTCGCCGCCGAGTCGCACAACGACAACTCGCTGGCCGACCCCTCGGCGTTCGTGCACACCAACCTCGTCGGGACCTACACGCTGCTGGAGTCGGTCCGCCGCCACGGCACCCGGTACCACCACATCAGCACCGACGAGGTCTACGGCGACCTCGAACTCGACGACCCCGCACGGTTCACCGAGTCGACGCCCTACAACCCGTCGAGCCCGTACAGCTCCACGAAAGCCGGCAGCGACCTGCTGGTCCGCGCCTGGGTGCGCTCGTTCGGGATCCACGCGACGCTGTCGAACTGCTCGAACAACTACGGGCCGTACCAACACGTCGAGAAGTTCATCCCGCGGCAGATCACGAACGTGTTGAGCGGCCTGCGGCCGAAGCTCTACGGCGCGGGGACGAACGTGCGCGACTGGATCCACGTCGACGATCACAACGACGCCGTGTGGACCATCATCGAGCGCGGCACGGTCGGCGAGACCTACCTGATCGGCGCCGACGGCGAGACCGACAACAAGACCGTCGTCGAGTCGATCCTGACCGTCCTGGGCGAGCCCGCCGACGCCTACGACCACGTCACCGACCGCCCCGGCCACGACATGCGCTACGCCATCGACTCCACCCGGCTGCGTACCGAACTCGGTTGGGCGCCAAGGTATGTCGATTTCACCGCCGGTCTCACCGCGACGATCGACTGGTATCGCGAGAACGCCGACTGGTGGCGCCCGTACAAGGACGGCGTCGAGAGCGGGTACGCGAAGACCGAGAAGGTCCTCGGCTAGACCGACCGGCTCTCGCGCGCTGGGGCGCCCAGCATGCGTAGCACGACGTCGATGACGTCGGACATCGGCGGGATGCCGTGGGAATGGCCGAAGAGCTTGGGTTGGGCCGAACGCAGGAACGTCGCGCTGACCATCAGGTAGGCCGCGGCGCCGGTGTCGACGTCGGAGGTGATGATCCCCGCCTCCTGCAGCGCTCCGAAGTACTCGCCCATCGCGGCGACACCGCGATGCGGACCGAAGTCGTTGGCCGTCACCACCGCCCCCACCTCGTCTCGTAGACCGGCGTCCCCGTGTGCGGCGACCAGCAGTTCGAGGCCGTCGTCGAGGAAGGTGTGCACGGCCGCGACGTACTGCTCGAGCACCGCCCGCACGTCCTCGAGCTCACCGACCACGGTGGGATCCATGTCGTTCCTGAAGGCGAACAGCGGCCGCAGCGCCTCGTCGAACACCGCGGTGAGCAGACCCTGCCGATCACGGAAGTGATAGAAGATCGAGCCCTCGGAAACCCCTGCGCGCGAAGCGACCTCGCGTGTGGTCAACCGTGCGACACCGCGTTCGCGCAGCACCTCGAGCGCGGACGACAACACTTCCTCTCGTCCGATCGCCGGTGGCCTTCCACGTCGCGCCATGGGGCCACACTACCCACCGATTGTCAATTGTTGAGTGCGCACTCAGAATGTGCGACCATCTCCTGAGCTCGCATTCGATCTGGAGGCACCATGGCCCGTAAGTGGCTGACCCTGACCGCCGTATGCACCGGCGTCTTCATGCTCCTGCTCGACGTCACGATCGTGAACGTCGCGCTGCCCGACATCCAGAGGGACCTGGACTCGAACCTGTCCGACCTGCAGTGGGTCGTCGACGCCTACGCGTTGTCGCTGGCCGCGCTGCTGCTGACCTCGGGCACCATCGCCGACATCGTCGGCCGCCGACTGGTGTTCGCCACCGGCATCGTCGTCTTCACCGTCGGCTCGCTGGCGTGCGGACTCGCGCCGAACATCCTCACGCTGATCATCGCCCGACTCGCCCAGGGCGTCGGCGGCGCGATCATGTTCGCCACCGCCCTGGCCCTGCTCGCCCAGGCGTTCGCGCCGCGGGAGCGTGGCATCGCGTTCGGCGTCTTCGGTGCGGTCACCGGCGTCTCGGTCGCGGTCGGCCCGGTCCTCGGCGGCGTTCTCACCACCGGTCTGTCGTGGCACTGGATCTTCTTCGTCAACATACCGGTCGGCATCATCGCGCTCGTCATCACCATCGTCGGCGTCGACGAGTCGAAGGCCCCGGGCACCCACAAGATCGACTGGCTCGGCTGCGTGACCTTCAGTGCCGCACTGGCGTTCCTGGTCTTCGGGCTCATCCGCAGCCACGCCGACGGGTGGGGTTCGCTGCAGGTCTCCGGTTCGCTGATCGCCGCCGCCGTGCTGTTGATCGCGTTCGCCGTGGTCGAGCGCACCGTCGCCGAACCGATGGTCGACGCGTCGCTGTTCCGTGTACCCACCTTCACCGGAGGACTCATCGCCGCGTGGGCCATCTCGGCCTCGATGTTCTCGCTGCTGACCTACATCGTGATCTACCTGCAGGGCACCATGGGCTACTCGGCGTTGCAGGCGGGTCTGTACTTCCTGCCGTTCTCCGGACTGGTCTTCGTGTCAGCCGCCGTCGCCGGTCGCCTCTCGGACAAGGTCCCCGCGCGGTGGCTCATCACGCCCGGCTTCATCCTCGTGGGCATCGGCCTGCTGCTCATGCGCGGCACCGACCCCACCGGCGGCTGGACCCAGTTCATCCCGGGCTTCATCGTCGCCGGCGTCGGTACCGGTCTGATCAACGTGCCGCTGGCCTCGACCGCCGTCGGGGTGGTCGAGCAGGCACGCGCCGGCATGGCCTCGGGCATGAACTCGACGTTCCGTCAGATCGGCATCGCCACCGGTGTCGCGCTGCTCGGCAGCCTGCTCGCCTCGCGCCTGAGCGACAACGTGCAGTCGGCACTGGCCGGCACCCCGCTCGCCGACAAGGGCCGCGAGATCGGTGACGCCGTCGCCAACGGCGCCGCCGCCCAGGTCATCGACTCCGTCCCCGCGCCGCTGCGGGCGATGGTCGCCGAACGCGCAGGACGCGGATATGCCGACGCGCTCGACCTGATCCTGCTGATCGCGGCGTGCATCGCCGGGATCGCGGCGGTGAGCGCAGCGTTCCTCATCCGCTCGAAGGACTTCCACGCGGCGCGTGTCGAGGCAGGTCAGACACCCCAGGAGGACCTCACACCCGTCGACGGGTGAGGGTGGTTCACCCGAAACGCACGATTTCATGGACATGACAACGGCGGTTGTTCAATACTGAGACCATGACAACACCGGTTGATGCGGTTCTCGCGGTCGAGGGCTCCGAGGGTGGCGGCGCGGCCCTCGACCAGGTTTTCGGTATGAGTGTCGCGGCGGCCGTGGTCTCGGTGGCGCTGCTGTGGATCGGGTGGCGCCACCGGACCCGTCAGATCACCTGGCTGACGTCGCTGGGCGAGTGGGCCGGACGTCGCCTCAACCGACCGCCGTGGGCCGCGCTGCCCGTGTTCCTGTTCGTCTCCACGATCATCTGCGCGTTGTTCGGGTTCCTGTGGGACGTGAGCCTGCACGTGGGCAAGGGCCGCGACGCCGGACCGCTCGCCAACCCTGCGCACTACTTCATCCTCGTCGGCCTGTTCCTGCTGTTCATCGCGGGAATGCTGTCGATCTTCCTGCCGTACGACAAGCCCGGCCGCGCCGCGGTCCGCATCACCCGCACCTGGCACGCACCGGTCGGCGGCATCCTGCTCGCGGGCTCCGGCCTGTACGCGCTGATCGGGTTCCCCCTCGACGACATCTGGCATCGCATCTTCGGCCAGGACGTCACCCTGTGGGGTCCCACCCACCTCATGCTCATCGGCGGCGCCGGCATGTCGCTGATCGGCGTGCTGCTCCTCGAGCGCGAGGGCCGCGCCGCCATGGGCGACGACGCCCCGGCCGACGGACGCGGCATGTGGCTGACCCGGTGTCTGGCCTTCGGTGGCCTGCTCATCGGACTGTCGGTGTTCCAGATCGAGTACGACTTCGGCATCGAGCAGTTCCGACTCGTGTTGCAGCCCATGATGATCGCCGGCGCGGCCGCCTTCGCGCTGATCGCCGCCCGGATCACCCTGGGCCGTGGCGCCGCTCTGATCGCCGCGGTGTTCGCCGCCGTCATCCGGGGCGTCGTCGCGCTCGTCGTCGGCCCCGGCCTCGGCGCACCGATCAACGTCTTCGCTCTCTACCTCGGCCCGGCCGTGGTGATCGAGCTCCTCGCTCTCACACCCCTCATCCGCAAGCCGGTGTGGTTCGGCGTCGTCGGCGGCCTCGGCATCGCCACCGCGGGCCTGTACCTCGAATCGCTCTGGATCGACGCGGTGTACCACTACCCGTGGCCGGTCGGCATGTGGCCCGAGGCGCTCGCCATGGCGATCCCGGTCGCCGTCGGGATGGGACTCTGCGGTGCGCTTCTCGGCATCATCCTCACCGGCGAACGCCTGCCGCGACCGGGGTGGGCGACCGTCGCCGTCGCGGTCACCGTGCTCGTGATCGGCGGCGCCGTGGCCAACGGTCTGCGGACCACGGTGCCCGAGAACGCCAGTGCCACCATCACCTTGAGCCCGGCTCCGAGTGTGGACGGCGAGACCCGCGCCACCGCCGTCGTCGCGATCACGCCCAAGGATCTGGTGAGCGACGACCCCGAGTGGGTGACCATGCTGGCCTGGCAGGGCGGTCTCGACAAGTCCCGCGGGCTCATCATCGACCCGCTGGAGAAGATCGGGCCCGGGCTGTACCGCTCGACACGGTCGGTGCCGACGTCGGGCTCGTGGAAGACGTTGCTGCGCGTCCAGGACGGGACCACCATGACCGCGGTCCCGGTGTATCTGCCCGCCGACCCGGGCATCGGCGCCGAGGAGGTGCCGGCGGAACCGAGGATGACCCGCGACTTCGTCCGCGAGATCACGATCCTGCAGCGCGAGCGCACCTTCGACTACCCCAGCTGGCTCTACGGTGCGGCATCGCTGGTCGTCGGGGTCTGCTCGTTGCTGCTGATCACCGCGATGGCGTGGGGTGCCGCGCGCATCAACCGCAACGACGCCACCCCGGTGCGCTCGACGAGCGAGCGGCCGAAGGTGGGGCCGCGCCCGTGACGACCACGACGACGCTGGCGTCGCATTCGCTGCTGTTGGCGCTGCCCGCGTTCGTCCCCGCCGTCCTGCTGGTCGGCGTGATCGTGTTCATCGCGGTGCGGGATCGACGGCGCGGCGACGACGAGGACATCGAGACCGACTCCCCGGCCGACGTCGACTCTGCGGGGATCGACTCACCCGGTGTCGATCCCGCCGACAACGATCCGGCCGAACGGCATTGAGCCAGAGCACGATCCTGGCGCATGGGCTGGGTGCGGAATACCTTCCGCTGCCCTACACCTACGCCCCGATCGGTGGTGCCTGGGCGTTGACGGCGTCGTTCGCGATCGTCGCCTTCGCCTGGAAAACAACGCGATTGGATCCGCGGACCTCGGGCATCGGGCTGCCGGCGGCGGTGACGCGACTGGTCGACTCGCGCGGCGTGCGTGCGGTCGTTGCCGGGTTCGCGCTGCTGTTCACGGTGTGGGTCGCGCTGGCGGCCGTCGCGGGCAGCGACGATCCCGAGATCAACCCGCTCCCCGGCGTCTTCTACGTGCTGCTGTGGGTCGGGCTGGTGGTCCTGTCGGTGCTGATCGGACCGGTGTGGCGGGTCATCTCGCCGGTCCGGACCGTGACACGGCTGCTCTCGACCCTGCCGATCGGTGCGACGGCGCGGCGCGCATACCCGGAGTCGTGGGGGCACCGGCCCGCCGCGGTCGGGCTCGCCGCGTTCGTGTGGCTGGAGCTCGCCTCGCCCGATCCCGATGCGCTGATCGGCATCCGGATCTGGTTGGTGGTGTACGTCGTGGCCATGGCCGTCGGTGGGCTGCTCACCGGCACGCGGTGGTTCGCCCGCGCCGACCCGTTCGAGACCTACGGCGTCGTCGCGTCACGCATCGCACCGTTCTGGCGTGACGACTCGGGCCGGATCGTGATGGGCAATCCGCTGGCGCATCTGTCGACGCTGCCCGAACGACCCGGCATGCTCGCGGTGATGGCGGTGCTGCTGGGTTCGACGGCGTTCGACAGCTTCTCGTCGTTCCCGGTGTGGCAGCGCACCATCGACGATCTCGGCGAGGGCACCGCGATCGCATCGGTGGTGTCGACGGTGACGCTCGCCGGTTTCATCGCGGTGGTGGCGGTGACGTTCTGGGCGTCGACCCGCGCCACCGGCGGCGTGACGCCCCAGCAGCGGCGACGCCTGCCGGTGCAGATGACGCACACGCTCATCCCGATCGTGGTCGGGTACATCCTCGCCCACTACCTGAACTACATCGTCGAGCGCAGCCAGCTGGTGTTCGCCTCGCTCGCCGATCCCCTCGACCGCGGCTGGAACGTGTTGTGGTTGGGCGACATCCACCCCGAGTACGTGCTGTCGTCGCACCCCACGGTGTCGTCGACGCTCAAGCTCGTGTTCGTCGTCGGCGGCCACATCGCCGCCGTGGTCGCGGCACACGACGCGTCACTGCGACTTCTTCCCCGCCGCCACCGGCTCACCGGCCAGCTCGCGTTGATGCTGACGATGGTCGGCTACACGTTCCTCGGGCTGTATCTGCTGTTCGGCGGCTGACCTGATCGCCACCTCGGTGGCATCCTCGTGTCATGGCATCCAGCTCTGTTGTGACCCTCGCCGCCGCCTTCGGCCAGTTGTCCGAGACGTGGTCGCCGAAGATCGCCGCCCAGCTCAACGACTACGACGTGAAGGTCGTCAAGATCGAGGGCGACTTCGTGTGGCACAGCCACGACGACACCGACGAGTTGTTCCTCGTCGTCGAGGGCACGCTCACGATCCAGATGCGTGACCGCGACGTCGTGGTGGAGGCCGGCGAACTGTTCGTCGTCCCGCGCGGTGTCGAACACTGCCCCCGCGCCGACAACGAGGTGCGGGCGCTGCTCATCGAACCTCGGGGTGTCGTCAACACCGGTGACGCCGGCGGCGACCTCACCACCGAGGCCGTGCGCCTCTGACCGATCCGGTCAGCCGGCGATGCGTTCGCGGTGCTCCTGCGGCGTGCGGGTCACCTCGGCGAAGCCCGGGCGGGCGGTGCCGAGGAACGACCGGATCCAGGCGACGACCGCCTTCGCCCGGTTGCCCATGCCCGCGAGGTAGTAGAGGTGCACCGCGAGCCAGGCGCCGAAGGCGAGCAGGCCGCGGAAGGTGATCCGCTCGGTCAGCTTCGCGACCGCGCGTCCGCGGCTGATGATCGACATCGACCCCTTGTCGAGGTAGTGGAACGCGCTGCCGGGGTAGAGCTTGCGCGTGATGATGTCGACGGCGTGGCGCCCCTGCTGCATGGCGACCGGGCTCTGGCCGGGGTAGTCGTGCAGCGATGTCATGTCGCCGATGGCGTAGATGTTGGCGACGCCGCCGACGGTGAGATCGTCGTTGACGAGCAGGCGTCCGGCGCGGTCGGTGTCGCACCCGGTCGCCTCGGCCAGGACTCCGGCGAAGCCGCTCGCGGCGACGCCGGCCGACCACACGACGGTGTCGGTGGTGATCTTGCGGGTCGCGGCGCCGTCGTGGACGTCGATGGTGACGACGCCGTCGGCGATGTCGGTGACCATCGATCCGGTGAGCACCTCGACGCCGGCCTTCTCCAACGATGCGCGGGTGTAGTCGCTCAGCCCGCCGCCGAACGCGGGCAGCACCTCGTCGAGTCCCTCGACCACGGTGATGGCCACCTCGCGGTGTTCGTGCCGGCGCGCCAACTCGGCGATCTGCCCGGCGACCTCGACACCGGTCGCACCCGCACCGACCACGACGAACGTGGTGGCCGCGGTGTCCTGAGCGGGAGCGTTGAAGCATGCGCGCAGGTGCGCGCGCAGACGGGTGGCGTCGTCGATGGTCTTGAGGGCGAAGGTGCGATCGGCGTACTCGTCGCGCCCGAAGTAGCTCTGCGCGGCACCGGTCGCGGCGATCAGCGAGCCGTAGCGGACGCGGTGGTCACGTCCGTCGGCGCGGTAGGTGAGGACGGCGGGCATCGCGTCGACCGCGGTGACCTCGCCCTCGACGACCTCGACGTCGCGGTGCCGGCGCAGCAGTGCGTCGGTGCGGGGCGCGATGTCGTCGCGGTGCAGGACACCGGTCGCCACCTGGTAGAGCAGGGGCTGGAAGAGGTATTCGGGGGTGCTCGAGATCAGCAGGGCGCTCTTGCCGCGACCGCGCAGTCGGCGCGCTGCGGCCAGTCCGCCGAAGCCCGAACCGACGATCACCACGTCGTAGTAGGTCGCATCGTCTGTACGCATCTCGTTCTCCCTCGCTTTCCGATCACTTCTACTCATGACCAACATCCATGGTGCTGCGGTTTGATCCCGTCGTCACGCGCGTTTCTCAGATGGAACTCATCGCGATCACTCATGAATGGCGGTAACGTTCCCAGGGGACGACACCCGGAGGCCCGAATGGAACTGCGCCAGCTCACCTATTTCGTCGCCGTGTGCGACGAGCTGAGCTTCAGTCGCGCCGCGCAGCGGACGTTCATCTCGCAGTCGGCGATCAGTCATCAGATCGCCCGCCTCGAACGCGACCTCGGGGCCACCCTGCTCGAACGGTCGACCCGTGCGGTCAGCGTGACCGAGGCCGGGGAACGTCTCCTGCCCATCGCGCGCCAGATCATCGACCTCGAGAACCGCGCGTACGCGGCCGTACGTGATCCCGGCTCGCGGGTTCGACTGGCGGCCAACATGACCTTCGCGCGGCGGTCGTTGGCCGCCATCGCCGCGGTTCGCGAACGTCACCCGGGCGTCGAGATCGAATTCGTCATCAAGAGTTTCCAGCAGCGGGTCGATGCCGTGGTGTCCGGCGACGTCGACATCGCACTCATCCGTGGCACCATCGTCGACAGCCGCCTGCACGTGTCACAACTGTGGGTGGAAGAGCTGACGGTGGCCATGTCGGAGAAGCATCCGCTCGCCGGCACCGCCGATGTCGCGTTGGCCGACCTGGCGCGCCACCCGCTGATCATGCCGCCGCAGAAGCAGCAGGTGTTGCTGCACACCGTGATCCGCGACGCGTTCGCCGACGTCGGTCTCACGCCGCGCTACGGCCCACCCGTGCCCGCCGACCACACCGCGACCCTGGAACTGATCAACCAGCCCGACGCGTGGACGGTGCTCTACGACGAGCCGCCCGGATCGGCGATCGCCCGACTACGAGAACGTGAAGGGCGACTGCGTATCCCGGTGAGCGCGCTGATGCGCGTCGATGCGCGGCACGAGAACGCCACCGGTGCGCGGGGGGCGATCATGACCGACCTGATGCGATCGCTCGGGCACGGCGACGGGGCGGTGGGCTGATGGACTGGCCGCGCACCATCCCGATCCTCACCGACGGCGTGATCACCCTGCGGCCCCTCGAGGTCGACGACGTCGATGCGGTGATGGCCACCTCCCTCGACCCCGATTCGGCGGCGTTCACCTCGATCCCGAGCCCGTACACCCGCGCCGACGCGGTCGAGTTCGTCGACGCGTCGGCATCGAAGGTGTGGCCGGGGTTCGAGGTGGCCATCGCCGACGCCGACGATGCGCTGATCGGTACCTGCGGCCTGCGCATCCGCGACGAGGAGTCGGCCGTCACCGAGATCGGGTACATGGTGTCGCCGTGGGCGCGCGGACACGGGATCGCCACCCGCGCGACGGTGTTGCTCGTCGACTACTCGTGGTCGATCGGCGCCCAGCGCATCGCGTTGAACGCCGACGCCGACAACCCGGCGTCGTGCCGGGTAGCCGCGCGGTGCGGGTTCGTCGAGGAGGGCGTGCTCCGATCGGTGCGCCTCGGCACCGACGGCCGCCGCCATGACGTCGTCCTCCACGGCCTCCTCCCCACCGACCCCCGCCCCTGACCCTTG
>NZ_JXYP01000026.1 GCF_000964005.1 Williamsia herbipolensis | reverse complement strand
TGGTGGAGGTGGACGGGGGTGTCGAGGTGGACGGGGGAGTGCTCGCGGCCGTGAAGTCCTTGACCGTCTGGTAGGACTTCTTCGGCGTGAAGTTGTTCCGCAGGAGCCCGAAGTTCTGCTCGATGTCGTTGGTGTTCGTCCCGGTGTCGCGGATGTTGTAGATGAACGCAGGGCCCACCCAGGCGGTGTCGCGTGCCGAGGCGAGCAGGATCTGGATCGTCTGCGCCTGCACGTCCTCGCTCACCGCAACCAAGTTGGTGCCGGTGGGGGCGCCCGATTCGGTCATCCAGAGGAGTTTGCCGCCGTCGCCGTTGGCGGTCATGAAGTCGTGCATGTCCCACATTCGCTGAAAGGTGCTGTAGGAGCGGGTCGATGGATCGTTGGGCAACGCGGGGAAGGTGTAGGGGTGGACCGCGACCGCGTCGAACGAGTTCTTCAGGTTCGAGGTGTAGAGCGCCTTGAGGAAGGTCAACGGTGCGATGTCTCGGCCGTTGTCGACGGCCGGCGCGAGGCCGCCGCTGATCACCGTGGGCGCCGGTGACAGCGTCCGAATTGCCGCCGAGGCCGCGGCCAGCAATCGGCCGTAACCGGCGGTGTCCGGTGCGGGCTTGTAGAAGATGTTGAGGTTCGGCTCATTCCAGATCTCCCAGACCCCGATCGAGTTCTGGTAGTGGATGGCGGCGTCTCTGGCGAAGGCGGCGAAGGTCGCCGGGTCGGCGGGCCGGAAATGGCTGTCGGTGGGGTTGTCGGCAGAGTTCTGCGCCCACCGCGGCGTGTAGGCGACCACGCCTGTCGGGCACATCCCGAGACTGGTGATCTTGTTGACGACGCGGTCGAGGGCTGTCCACGTACGGGTTCCGCGCTGCGGTTCGATCACCGACCAGTCGACGTCGACGCGAACGAGTCCGACGCCGGCGTCGCGGGCAGCGGTGAGCTCACGGGTGAGGTCGGAGTCGTTGAGGCCGAGGATGCCCGCGCCGGGCGACACCCCGACGCGCCCCTTGGCGGCCGATCCCTGGCATGCCGCGGGAGCAGCGGTGTGCGCAGTGGGTACGAGAACGGTTGCGGCGCATACGGTCAAGGCCACGACAACGGCGGCGCGGGCGACGAAAGAACGGCGAGTACGAGCGGGTCGTGCAGTGGACATCGGGGGGACCTCTCCAGTGCGGCTGCGTGGGCGTCTACTGCAGAGGTTGCGACCAGTCCCCCCGGACACGCAGGCCACAACCTTCTCGAACGAACGCAATAGTCACACCAGTCACGCGGCGCCACCGCGTCAGTGACCAAAGCTGAGCCGATCCGAGAGCGTTTCGTTACCTCGTCCGCGCATGGTCGGCGAGCTTGTGTCCGACATCGAGGACCGGTGGTGGCTTGTCGGTGTCTGGCGAATCCTGCTGGAGGAGTTCGTCGATACGGTGGAGCTGATCGGCACGGTCAGCGCATCGTCGCCGGCACACTCGATGGCCGTTTCCACGCAGTCAGGACGCTCAGGTTGCGTTCCGGTGCCGCTGATCAGGACTGCGCGGTGAGCACCTGCCGGAGGAGGTGGAGGGCGACGCTGGTGGAGCGGTTGCGGACGTCGGCTCGCGACCCCGGCAGCACGAGGGTGCGGGTCACCACGGTGCCGTCACCCAGCGCGATCCCGAAACACACGGTGCCCACGGGCTTCTCGGGCGTACCGCCCCCGGGTCCGGCGATGCCGGTGGTCGAGATCGCGGTGTCGACGCCGAATCGCCGGAGCGCGCCGGTCGCCATGGCCGCGGCGACCTGTTCGGACACTGCGCCGTGTGCGGCGATGAGATCGGCATCGACGCCGAGGACCTCGGTCTTGATCTCGTTGGAGTAGGCGACGGCGCCGCCGACCACGTACGCCGAGGACCCCGCGCGATCGGTGAGGCGCCCGGCGACCAGTCCCGCGGTGCACGATTCGGCCGTGGCGACGAGGCGGCCCGAGAGCAGCCCGGCGACCTGGTCGTCGACGGTGGACCCGTCGACGGAGAAGATCGCGCGACCGTGTTCGGCCTGCAGCAGGTCGAGCAGCGCGGCGTAGGCGTCGTCGGCGCCGGTGTCGATGCGGGTGACGATCTCGAGTTCGGCGCGGCGCAGGCAGGTGGTGATCTCGAGGCGGTCGAACCCGGAGATGGTCGACTCGGCGGTCCGCAACGTGACGGCGAGCTCGGACTCGGGGAGGCCGATCATGCGGACGGTCTCCTGGCGCTGCTGCGGGGCCGAGGCCAGGATCGCGGCCACCGCGGGCACCTCGACGACCGCGGGCCACATCGCCTGCAGTTCCGGCGGCGGACCGGGCAGCACCACCACGGTCGGGAGGGTGTCGGTGCCGGACACGACGACGCCGGGAGCGGTGCCGGTCGGGGTGACCCACTGCGCGCCGGCGGGGATCATCGCCTGTTTGCGCGTCGCCGCGGCGACGGAGTCGAGTCCGGTCGTGTCGCCGCGCGCCGCCATCCAGCGGTTCACGACGGCGCCGATGGTCTCCTCGAGCGCGGTCTCGAGGACGAGTTCGCGTCCGGTGAAGCGGGCGACGATCTCGACGGTCAGGTCGTCGGCGGTGGGACCGAGTCCGCCGCTGGTGAGGATCAGGTCGACACCGTCGTCGGCGAGGAACCTCAGCTGCGCCTCCATGTCGGCGGGTCGGTCGCCGCAGACGGTGATGTGGGCCAGCTCGATTCCCGCGTCGCCCAATTGTCTGGCCAGCCACGGACCGTTCGCGTCGGCCACCCGTCCGGTCAGCACCTCGGTCCCGGTCACCACGATTCCTGCGCGCACACTCACGATTGCCGAGCCTACGGGGTGCGACCGGACCGACCGCCGCCGTTCCCGTCCGGCCCGGGCGATGTCACTCCGCGCGATGCAGGAAGGTCAACACGGTGAGGGCGAGGATCTTCAGGTCGAGGAGGATCGACCAGTTCTCGATGTAGTAGTTGTCCCACTCGGCGCGGTCGGCGATCGAGGTCTGGCCCCGCAGGCCGTGGACCTGAGCCCAACCGGTGACGCCGGCCTTCACGCGGTGGCGTTCACCGTAGCGGCGGATCTGCATGTCGAACAGTTCGACGAACTCGGGGCGTTCGGGACGCGGGCCGACAAGGCTCATGTCCCCGCGCGCGACGTTGATCAGCTGGGGCAGTTCGTCCATCGACGTCGATCGCATGATCCTGCCGATCTTGGTCCGTCGGTCCACGCCCTCGACCCCGCCGGTGCGGCACCGGCGGTGAGCTCGAACGCGGCGTCGGCCTCGGTCGGTGGGCGCATCGATCGGAACTTGAGGCAGCCGAACACCTTTCCGTTGCGCCCCACGCGGTCCTGCGAGAAGAAGATCGGGCCGGGTGAGCTCAGCTTGACCAGCAGCATTAGGGTGAGGAAGAGCGGGGAGATGAGAAGGAGTCCGAGTGTCGCGGCCACGCGATCGACGGTGTGCTTCACCGCGAACTGCCAACTGCGCGGGTTGACGCGGGGGAGGATCAGCAGGGGCACGCCGCCGAGATGATCGATGCGTGCCCGGGCCCCGACGGCGTCGTGCGCGCGGGGCAGCACCCACGCACGGATACCGCGTCGGTGCGCCGCGCGGACGACGCGGGCGAGCTCGTCGTCGTCGATGTCCTCGGCCGCGACGACGACCTCCTCGGCGTGGGTCGCCGCGATCGCGTCGGCGATGGCCTGCGGAGGGCCGAGTCGGGGCACGCCGTAGGAGTCGGGTTCATCTGTCGCGACGTCACCGGTGAGCCGCAGGGGGGTCGCGGCGAGGATCCCCACCGGCCGGAGGCCGTACTCGGGCATCTCGCGCATGCGGAGGAAGAGTTGGTGCGCCATCAGCCCGTCTCCGACGACGAGAGTCGTTGCGAGGGACCCGTACCGGATGCGCAGGTTGCGCTGGATCACGACCCGTGCGAGCCGACCGCCGGTGACGAGGACGACTGCGCAGACCCATACCTTGGTCGTCGTGGCGCCGGTCTGGGAGGCTTGGGTGAGGAACGTGACGATGAAGCCGAGGGTGAGGACCGCGGCGACGGCCAGGGTCGTCTGCACACGCGGGAGCTCGTCGAGGAAGTTGCGGCGCAGCTGTTTGCGATACATCTGCTGCATCGCGAACGTCTTGATCATCGCGGGGACGAACAGCCACACCGACCACAGCGGAGGGCGCTGGTCCTGTGTGGCGTAGGCCCAGAGCGAGCCGAGGGCCACGGCCGCCGAGGCGGCGATGACGTCGACGAAGACCGTGACGATGGAATGCCCGGGGTGCGTCGCGATGGGTCGTCGCGGACTCGACGGTCACCGTTGGACTCCTTCAGGTCGTCGCGCGGTGCAGTATTTCAAACCGAAAATTTGCCAAGCATAACGATGCTCGACGCCGGAGAACGCCGAACCGCCACACCGCGGCCGGAGGTGAATCTCGCGTGCGGTCGCGCGATCAGCGCCCCGAGCATGGCCGGCACCGTGACCGACAGGTCGTGATGCTGCGCCACCCGACGGCGTGCGCCGGCGACGACGTCGGCCCGCAGCGTGGGATCGGAGAGGACCTGGGAGATCGCGCGCGCCATCGCGACGGGGTCGCACGGCGGCACGAGCACACCGGCGTCGTCGGCGAGGAACTCGGTGGTGCCGCCGTGGTCGGTGCCGATCACGGGCCTGCCGTAGGCCATCGCCTCGAGCACCGAGAGCGGGCCGGCCTCGGGTTCGACGCTCGCCGAGACGATGTCGAATCGGCGCAGCGCCTCACACAGGTCGAGGTGGCCGAGGAACTCCACGCGGCCGTCGAGATCGGGCTCTGCGGCGCGTGCCCGCAGCGCGGCAACGTGGTCGACGTCGCCGGGGAAGTGGCCGCCGGCGAACTCGACCCGCACCCCGGGCAGCTCGGCGACGGCGTCGAGCAGCACGCGGTGTCCCTTCCACGGGGTGAGCAGCGCCAACATCCCCACCACGGGCGGGGTGTGCAGGACCTCGGGCAGGGCGTCGACGGGCCACGTGACGCCGTTGTGCCGGACGACGACCGGTAGGTGTAGCGCCCGCAGCGGTCGGGCCGTCGCATCGGACACCGCCACCGCGCGACGGATCCCGCCACGGGCGAGGCGGATCACGCCCCGTTGACGTCCGGTGATGACGGTGTCGTGGACCAGCCACGACACCCCGCGCGGGCCGGCGGCGATCCGCGCCGCCGGCAACGCGTTCAGGGAGTTCACGACGACGGCGACACCCGGCTCGGCGGCCGCCGCGCGCAGTCGACGGCCCGTGCGGAACCAGCGGGCGACCAGCCGCGCGCCACCGGCGATCCGCGCCGCGCCGCTCTCGCCGGTGAGTCCGAGGTGGTCGATGGCCAGGTGCTCGACCGTCGGCGGGAGGCGGTCGACGAGCGGGCCCGCGGGGCACGCCACGGTGACGTCGTGGCCGTCGCGCAACGCCTGTCGCGCGAGGTCGAGCATCACCTTCTCGGCCCCCGACACCTGCCCGGAGTGCGCGACGAAGACGACGCGTCCCACCGACGGCTTCGTCGTCGACTCGGTCATGACGTCACCCCGTGCACCTTGGCGTGTCGGCCGGGTGCCCGCGCGGACGCGCGGACCAGGGGCAGGGCCACGAGGGTGACGACGAGCGCCGTCGACACTGACACCACCGGCCACGGGATGATCCTCGCGGCCGGCGTCCCGACGGCGCACGCGAGGGCCGTGACCGCGGCGAGGGTCAGCACCGACCCGAGTGGGAACAACCCGACGATCGGCAACGTCCGCACGATCACGATCCACAGCACCACGAGGACCGACCCCAGCGTGGCGACGGTCGCGATCGCCGCGCCGTCGTAGGACATGCGCGGGATGAGGATCACGTTCATCACGACGTTGAGCACCAGTCCGCCGAAGGCGACCAGGGGGTAGCTACGGGCCTGACCTGCCGAGGCCAGCAGGTAGATGCCCAGCACGATCAATGCGTTGAAGGTCGCCCCGAGCACGAGCATGCGCGCGGCGAACGCGCCGACCACGAAGCGTTCGCCGTAGAGCAGACCGATCACCTGTGGCGCCGACGGCCAGAACGCCGCCACCGCGACCGCACCGCCCGCACCGAACGCGGCGGCCGCCCCGCGGCAGCGGCGCCGGAACACCCCGGGTTCGTGCGGCCACGCCGCCTCCAACAACGTCGCGACCGGACCGGCGGCGGCCAGCACGAAGGTGTCGAGGATGTCGGAGAACTTGTAGCCGATGCCGTACACGCCGACCGCGTCGAACGTGTCGAGGATGCTCAGCAACAGCATGTCCACCTTCTGCAGGGCCACGGTGAGGGCGAAACCGATGGCGAGCGGCGCGGCGTCGAGCAGCATCGGCCGCCACCGGGCGAACTCGACGTGCCGCGACGGCCGCAGCCCGCCGTCGCGCCGGCTGATCCCCACCGCCTTGATCACCAGGGCGAGGACCTCGTTGACGACCGGCGCCAACACGAACAGCAGCAGGTAGGGCGCGAACAGGGCGGCGGCGATGGTGAGGGCCAGTTGCACTGTCTGTCCGAGACTCTCGGCCATCGCCGAGAGCAGGAGTCGGTGGCGGCTCTGGAACACGACGGTCAGGGCGTGGCCGGGGGTCGCGACCACGACGACGAGGCCCGCGACCGCGGTCGCGCGGATGACCTCGCCGGGGTAGCCCAGCGCGACCACGCAGATCAGGGCGATGGCGTACCCGCCGAGACCGAGCAGCAGCCGCAGCGCGATGAAGGCCGATGCGGTGCGTGCGACCTCGTCGGGGTCGTCGACGATGAGCCGCGCCATCACCGCGCGCCCCACGCCGAGATCGGTGAAGATCGCCATCAGTCCGAGCAGCGCGAAGACGAACGTGTAGTGACCCCACGCCTCCGGCGAGAGGATGCGGGCGATGATCACGCTGCCGGTCCACCCGAGGGCGGCGATCACGACACGACTGGCGAGCATCGCGCCCATCGCCTTCGCCGCGGCCCGACCGTCCGAGGCCGCGCCCTGCGCCGAGCCGGGATTCGTCGGCTCCGGTGTGACGACATGCGGATCGGGGGGCGGGGTCGCCACCCGGTCGGCCGATCCCGTGCTCACCGGGATCTCGCTCTCATGGGCAGATCCCCTCCGCCCGGTATACGTCCACCGTCGCGCGGGCGGTGCGTTCCCACGTCACCGACGCCATCACCGATGTCGCGGCGCGGCTCAGCTCGGTGCGGGCCGACGGGTCGTGCACCAGTGGCGCCATGGCGGCGACCCAGTCGGCGACGTCGTCGGTGGCCACGAGACGCGCGCCGCCGCCGACCACCTCGGGGAGCGCGCCGACCGCGCTCGCGACGACCGCGGCACTGCATGCCATGGCCTCGACCGGTGGCAGGCCGTACCCCTCGTAGTACGACGCGTACGCGGTCACCGTGGCCGCGGCGTACAGCGCGGGGAGGTCGGCGACGTCGACGTATCCGAGCCCGATCGCCGAGGCGGGCGCGTCGGGTCCGGTCGACCGGGCGCCCGCGAGGACGCAGGGGATCCCCAGTTCGTCGGCCACCGCCACGACCAGGGCCACGTTCTTGCGCGGCTCGACCGTGCCCTGCAGGACGAACTTCTCGGGCAGCCGATGCGCCGCACGCACACGGTCCACGTCGGCCTGCGACGGCGGTCGGGCCCAGCCCGCGGGGGCGAGTTCCACCACGTGCGCGTCGCGGCCGGTGACCGCGTGGATGCGCTCGGCGGTGAACGCCGACACCGCGATGAGGACGTCGGCCCGGCGCAGCGAACGGCGGACGAGCACGTTCTCGCCGGCGGCGCGGAACCGGCTCGACGCCGACGGCATGTTGATCACCGACAGGTCGTGCACCGTCGCGACGGTCGTCGACGGTCCGGCCAGCGGCAGGTCGACGTCGAGACCGTGGAAGACCGACGCCCGCATCGGGGCGGCGCCGTAGACGGCACGTCGGGCGCCGTCGGACACCGGGCGCGTGACCGCCGCCATCCCGCGGGGCAGCTCGGCCACCGCGTCGGACTGGATGAGTGCGGTGGTCGGTGTCGGGGCGAGCAGGTCGGGCATGTGCCTCAGGAGCTCGCGGATGTAGGTCTGGACACCACTTCCGCCCGGTCGGAGTGCGAGCGCGCCGAACGTGAATCCTGCTGTGCTGTTGCGCATCCCACCACTCCCAGGAGAAGCCAAAAATGAAGGTCGAGCGGAAAGATCTCGAAGTAGGTCGCGACGAGGCTCGCGGCCATCGCCGCCACGATCGACGCGCTGACCCCGAGCGCCAACGCCCCGTCGCGGCCGGGCAATCGACGCGCGGACTGCACGCACCACACCAGCGCGGTGAGGACCACCGCGAGGAAGGCCCACAGCCCGATCGGTCCGAGTTCGAGCAGCGTCTTGATGTAGTAGTTGTCGGGCTGATAGTTCGCCGACGTTGACTGCGTCAGTCCGCCTGCCGACGCCGTGACCGTCTGCGGTGACTGGCCCTGGGCCGTCGAGATGCGGTCGGCGGCAGCACCGCTCGAGCCCAGGCCGCGTCCCAGTGGGTGCACCAGGATGCTGGAGATGATCTCGCTCCACCCGGCCCCGCGTTGACCGAGGCTGCTGGAGGAGAAGAACACCGACGTCGTCGACGCCGGCAGGAACGCGAACGCCGCCACCGCCACCGCCAGCAGTGCCCCGAGGGGCGCGAACAGGTATCGGAACCGGATCACGGCGAGCCAGATGATCCGACGAGAAGATCGAGAATCGCCGCGCGGACGACCGATGTCGCCATCACCACGGCCATCACCGGCGCGAGCCAGAGGACGATCCGGTTGCGGCGTCGACGGGGTTCGGCCAGCGCCACCGCGCCATTGACCAGCCGCCCGACCATCACGTACAGCCCGAACCCGAACGGCTGGTTGAACGTGCGGAACAGGGGCCCGCTGGTGCGCACCTGGGTGCCGAAGTCGTAGCCGAACTGCACGAGCCGGGCCGGTCCGACGATCTGCTGGAAAATACCGACCGCGCAGGTCACGACGCACATGACCATCAGGACGGTGACGAGGTGGTCGCGGTCACGGGTGTCGAACGGCGCCCACCACAGCACCACCAGGACCAGCAGGTAGAAGAACGTCACCTTGGCGCCGACCAGTCCGATCGGTCCGTAGACCACGAGCGCCGAGACGAGTCCGAAGGCGACGAACACGACGATCGCCGGCCAGTAGGGGATGTGCACCGGCGGTGAGGTGCGGCGGACGCCGCGCCGGGCGAAGGCGCACACCAGGGTCACCGCGAGGAGCGCCTCCTTCCACGCGGCCGCGACCCCGGGCACGGGCGCGATCACGAGCAGCCCGCTCAACGGGGTGAGGGCGGCGAGCAGCAGAAGCCCACGCTGGGGTCGCTGCCAGATGAATCGCACCACGAACACGGCCAGCACGAGGGCGACGACCGCGGCGGCGCCGTAGGCGACGAGACGCACCCCGCACGACCTCTCCGACGGACCGGTCTGCATTCGTTGTTCATCATCGCGAATCTCCATCATCGCGAATTTTTCGACAGTTCGAGGGAGTTCGGCGCTTCACAGCCCGCGTCGCGTCGCGGATGACATCGGCGTACAGGCAATCGGCAGGTCCTGCGCCAGGGAACTGCCAGCGTCGATTCGTAGCTTCGTGGTTGTCGCCCGGCGAGACCGTCGGACGACGCGACACGACAACGAAGGTGGGTGGAACGCGATGCGTATCAAGAAGATCCTGATCGGCACGGTGGCCGCGGGCGGTATCGGACTGGCGTCGTTGGGTGCCGGTGCGGGGGTCGCGTCGGCGGCACCGACCGCGGTCGCGAGCCATCAACAGACACAGAACCACGAGCAGATCGGCTACGCGTCGCCGTCACGGCCGATGGTGGCCCCGGGACCGGTCCGTCGACCCGACACCCGACCGTTCGAGTTCCGCGGACAACGCGTGACCCCGCAGTTCCGCGCCGACCACCACGGTTGGGGCTTCTGGTTCTTCGGCTTCTGGGTGCCGCTGGCCTTCTAGGTCGCGCATCCTCCGTGCGCGGGGCCGGGTGCCTGTCGGGTGCCCGGCCTCGTTGCGGTGGGCGCCTCAGCGGCCGAGCAGTCCGCCGAGCGCGCCGCCGACCCCCGACTGCTCACCGGCGCCGGTGCCGCCGATCATCCCGCCCGGCGGGAGCTCCGAGGGCTGCACGATGACGAAGCCCTGGCCGGAGAACGAGAGCGTGAACCGCTCGCCGGTGCTGCGACCGATGAGCGTGCCGAGGTTGAACGAGTCGTTCTGCTTGACCCCGGTGCGCAGGCTCGACGACCACGCCACCGCGGCCTGGGGATCGGCGTAGGTCGGCTGGTCGACGTTGAGCACCACCGGCGTCCCGTCGGTGGTGATCGCGATCCGTCCGCGGCCGGTGAACACGCAGTTGAACAGGCCGGCGTTGCTGGCCATCGCCGCGCCCTGCACCCGCGCGATGTTGTACGACAGCGTCGACTCGAAGGCGAGGACGTTGGCCCCGTTGATGGTGAGGCCGTCGGTGCCGTCGAGATCGATGAGGTGGACATCGGTGGATGCGTTGGCGAGGAACAGATCTCCGCGTCCGACGACCTTCATCAGCGGCACGCCCTCGCCGGAGAGTCGCTGTCGGATCATGTTGCCGATGCCGCCGGATCCGAGGGCCTCGAACTTCAGGTCGCCCTGGTAGGCGACCATCGATCCGGTCCGTGCCATGACGTCCCCGTTGAGGGCGACCTTGCACATCTTGCTGCCCTGCTTCTGGATGCCCGGCGCGCTGGCCTCGGCGTACTGGGGTGCGAACAGTTCGCTCTGCATGGGAGGTCCTCCGGGGTTCGAGCCCATGGATGGGGCGGGTGATGGCGTGGGTGCGGCAGGCGGTGGGGAGACCGGCGCGGCAACCGGCGTCGGTGCCGCCGGCTGCGCCGCGGGTGGGGTGGGCGGTGGCGCGGGTTCGTCATCGATGTCGATGCCGAAGGCGGTCGCGATGCCGGCGAGGCCGTCGTCGTAGCCCTGGCCCACGGCGCGGACCTTCCAGGCGTCGTTGCGGCGGTATATCTCCACACAGACCAGAGCGGCCTCGGTGGTGAGGCCCGACATCGCGAAGGTGAGTGGTTCGCCGCCCGAGGTCACCGTCGCGGTGATCTCCCCGGCGCCGGCGAAGGTGGCCGGACCCGAACCGTCGAGGCTCGCGGTCACGACGACGGTGCTCACGTCGGCGGGCAGCGCGGCGGTGTCGACGGCGACGATGTCGCCCGCGCCGCGACCATGGCGGTACTCGACGCCCGGCCCGACGGGGTTGTTGAAGAACACCAGATCGGCGTCGGAGCGGACCTTCCCGTTCTCGCCGAGCAGCAGGGCCGAGACGTCGACGGAGTTCGCCGACGTGACGGTGACGGCCACCGCCGCGGCCGGCAGCGGACGGTTCTCACCGCGGGCGAGCGCGGTCACGATCGGTTCCCCATCACGGCGACCAGTCTTACAGAATCCCCACCCGGTGGGTCGGGTGAATCGGCGACGGCTGTCGCGCTACTTCTTCTCGCAGGCGATGCCGTCGTTGTCGCGGTCGCGACTGGTGTTGTCGGAGTACACGGACGCGTCGATCTCGAAGTTCGACACCGGCCTGCCCGAGGTGGAGTCGACGGCGCCGGGTTTGCCGACGCCGTGCGGGTAGTCGGCATTGAGCGCGGCGCAATTGGAGTACGTCTGCGCCGAGGTGGGGGCCACGCCCATCACGCCGCCGAGGGCGAGGACGCCGGCGATGAGGACGACACGGATGGTGCGGGTGAAGGTCATGGGCGCGCTCACTTCTCGTCAGGCGTGGCGTCACCACGCGAGAGGTGACCGTAGCCCTCAGGTGACGGCGGCGATGTCCGATTCGTGCGCCATTCGTGTGATCGGCTGACGCTCAGGCGTCGGCGGCGACCGGGGCGGTGGCGGTGACCGCCGCGAGGATCTCCGGTCCGCGCTCGGCGACGAGGGTGACCGCACGTCGATGCGCCCAGGCCAGCAGAGGTGTCGCGACGACCACCTCGACCACCACCGCGAGGTACGACAGCGGCGTCGGGAGCAGTAGTCCGATCGCGATGCCCGGGGCACAGATGAGAGCCATGGCGGGAATGGCGGCCAGGGACCAGCGCACACTGGCCCCCGACATCGAGCCGCGCGAGTTCATCGACGAGATCGACGAACCCGGCGGCACCCGGTACGGGGCGAGGGCGGGCAACAGCGCCGCGACCGATGCCGCGGTCGCCGCGCCGCCGACGATGACCGACACCGCGACCGGCCAGGTGGCCGGGTCGGTGTGACGCACGATGCGCGCGACGACGGTGCCGACGATGCCGACGGTCAGGGCCAGCGATGCCGCCAGTGTCATGCGGGCGCGGATGACCAGGGCCGCGGCCGAGGGAGCCGTGATCAACACCGCGAACGCCCACCGGTCGAGCCCGAAGGTGTTGGCCAGCATCGACCCACACATGAACACCACGAGCGGTGCGCCGAACTGCATGCCGTAGGCGTCGGTGCCCGAGAGCATCAGCACCACACCGATCACGATGAACGCCAACGGCAGGATGGCGAGTCCGAGCCGCTGGGGATCGGTGACGAGCATGCGGGCCTCGGTGCGCAAGACGAGCACTGTCGGTGACGCGGTGACCCGTCGAGGGGCGCCGCCGCGCCGCTCGCTGGTCGCCGCCGAGACCGCGTCGGAGTACATCGCCTGATCGATCCGTCGTGACCACGTCACGTAGAGGCCGCCGGCCAGGAGGGCGAGGCCTCCGACGACCACCACCGCGAGCCACCACCGACCTGAGGTGACCGACTCGCCGGCCACGACGGGCCAGCCGGTCGGCAGCACGCGCGCGGTCACCTGCAGCGCCTGGTTGCGTGGATCGATGGCGCCCTGCGACAGGAGCAGATACACGACGTAGACCGCCGCCACCGCCACGACACTGGTCACGGTGGCCACGATGCGTCCGGTCTGCGATCGCATGGCCTGCGCATAGGTCAGTCCCACCAACCGCGAACCGATCACTCCGATCGCCGCGGTGGGTGGGATCGCGACGACGGCGACGACGATCGCGGCCACGTCGAGGTCGGGTCCGGTGGCGAGCGCGAGCGGTACGAGCAACAGCGCGACGATCGCGAACCAGAGCCCGGGGCCGCGCAGCATCGCCCGTCCCGATGCGGTGCGCAGCGCGTCGGCCGACACCGGCAGATGTCGGACATCGGTCGGCGCGACACCGGCCGGTCGACTCGCGATGAGCGGTGCGATCGCGAGCGCCCCGATCACGACGAGTGCACACAGGGCCGCGGTGGTGCGGCGGGGCGCACCGGCGTCGGTGGCCATCGTGAGCCCCACCATCGCGACCAGTAGCAGGAAGGCAAACGCGCCCACCAGGATCCGCAGCGCGACGGGCGTGGGCGAGGCGCCGCGGATGGCGCGGTCGAGATCAAGCAGCGCGGCGACGGTGTCGCGGGTCGGGCGCGACACCGGGTCCGAGGCCGGCCGTGACGTGTCGGTGCTCATCGGACGCCGTTCCCGCCGTCGAGCCAGTCGAGTCCGGGCGCAGCGGTGTCCGCACCGTCCGCCGCGGATTTGTTCACCGTGTCGACGAGGATCGATTCGAGGCTCGTGCCCGCACGCACTGCGGCGGTCTCGCCCGCGGTGACCAGTCGCCCCTTGTCGAGGATCGCGACGTGCGTGCAGATCTGTTCGATCAGAGTCATCGAGTGGCTCGAGAGCACCACCGTGCCGCCGGTGGCGGTGAAGCGTTGCAGGATCTCGCGGATGGTGACCGCCGAGACCGGGTCGACCGCCTCGAGCGGCTCGTCGAGGACCAGCAGCCGCGGGGAGTGGATGAGTGCGGCGGCGAGGCCGATCTTCTTCTTCATGCCCGCCGAGTACGAGCTGACAGGTTTGTCGGCGCTGGCGGCGATGTCGAAGACGGCCATCAGGTCGGCTGCGCGGGCGTCGGCGACATCGGTCGCGAGTCCCTGCAACACCCCGACGTGACGCAGGGCCACGTGGCCGGGCAGCGCCTCGGACATCGTGGGGCCGTCGGGGAGCAGTCCGACGCGGCCACGGGCGGCGACCGGATCGGCCCACACGTCGTGTCCGTCGAGGAACGCCGACCCGTGCGACGGACGCAGCAGACCGGTGGCCATCGACAGCCACGTCGTCTTCCCCGCGCCGTTCGCACCGACCAGCCCGTAGAGCGATCCGCGCGGGATGGCCAGGCTCACCCCGGACACCGCGACCTGTCCATCGTACATCGCCGTCGCGGTGCCGTACACCTTGGTGAGCTCGCGGGTCTCGAGTGCCGGGACCGCAGCCGGGGTGGCATCGGACGCGTCGGGGGTGCGGGGATGATCGGGGTACACAGGTGGCCTCTCGGTCGACGTACCGGAATCTTTCGCTGGGCGAATCATATGTGCCGACCAGGCCGGGCGGGGTGAGAGGGATTTGTTCGCGAGCTGCAGGTTCACCTACACTTGACCGGTTGCCTGCGGCACGGTTGTGTCGCGAACCCGAGCGCGAACCCTTCGCGGCCCTCATCGGCCGTGGTCAGGCGTGCGAACGGTGGCAACGGACCGCGTGCGTCGGGTCGGAATCCGGCGTACACACCCACCAGGTCTGAGGAGATCAAACAGTGATCCAGCAGGAGTCACGCCTGCGGGTCGCCGACAACACCGGTGCCAAGGAAATCTTGTGCATCCGTGTGCTCGGAGGCTCGTCTCGCCGGTACGCCGGCATCGGCGACGTCATCGTCGCCACCGTCAAGGACGCGATCCCCGGCGGCAACGTCAAGCGCGGCGAGGTCGTCAAGGCCGTCATCGTCCGCACCACCAAGGAGCGCCGTCGCGCGGATGGTTCCTACATCCGCTTCGACGAGAACGCCGCCGTCATTCTCAAGAACGAAAGCGATCCGCGTGGAACCCGCATCTTCGGCCCCGTGGGCCGCGAGCTGCGCGACAAGCGCTTCATGAAGATCGTCTCGCTGGCCCCGGAGGTGCTCTGACATGAAGGTTCACAAGGGCGACACCGTGATCGTCATCTCGGGCAAGGACAAGGGCGCGAAGGGCAAGGTCATCGAGTCCTACCCCACGCGCAGCAAGGTCCTCGTCGAGGGCGTCAACCGCATCAAGAAGCACACCTCCGCAGCGCAGTCCGAGCGCGGCGCCTCGTCCGGTGGCATCGTCGTGACCGAGGCCCCCATCCACGTCTCGAACGTGATGGTCGTCGACGCCGACGGGACCCCGACACGCATCGGCTACCGCACGGACGACGAGACCGGCAAGCGCGTGCGCATTTCCCGCAAGAACGGGAAGGACATCTGACATGACCACCACCGAGAACAAGGTGCAGCCCCGTCTCAAGGCGCGCTACCGCGCCGAGATCAAGGACGCGCTGAACGACGAGTTCAAGTACGACAACGTCATGCAGATCCCCGGCGTGGTCAAGGTCGTGGTGAACATGGGTGTCGGCGACGCCGCCCGTGACGCCAAGCTGATCAACGGCGCGGTCAAGGACCTCGAGCTGATAACCGGTCAGAAGCCGGAGATCCGCAAGGCCCGCAAGTCGATCGCACAGTTCAAGCTGCGCGAGGGCATGCCCATCGGCGCGCGCGTCACGCTGCGTGGCGACCGCATGTGGGAGTTCCTCGACCGGCTCGTGTCGATCGCGCTTCCCCGTATCCGCGACTTCCGTGGCCTGTCGGACCGTCAGTTCGACGGCAACGGCAACTACACGTTCGGTCTCAACGAGCAGTCGATGTTCCACGAGATCAACATCGACAACATCGACCGGCCCCGCGGTATGGACATCACGGTGGTCACCACGGCAACCCTCGACGACGAAGGCCGCGCGCTGCTCCGTCACCTCGGGTTCCCGTTCAAAGACAACAGCGTGAAGGACAACTGACATGGCAAAGAAGGCTCTGGTCAACAAGGCCAACGCGAAGCCGAAGTTCAAGGTCCGCGGCTACACCCGGTGCAACCGCTGCGGCCGCCCGCACTCGGTGTACCGCAAGTTCGGCCTGTGCCGAATCTGCCTGCGCGAGATGGCGCACGCCGGCGAGCTGCCCGGTGTGCAGAAGTCGAGCTGGTGACACCGCACCACCGGTAGACACGCACCACTGATCGACCGACGAAGGCCCGAGTCCACGAGGACTCGGGCCTTTGTCGTCGGTGCCTCGCGGTAATCGTCCGGAATCAGGGGCGTCGTGGACACGACGGCCGCACCCTGCCTCGAATCGGACGATCTCGGTGGATCCGATTGTTGACGCGCCCCGTCGTACTGTCATGGACCACGGGGTGTTCACGACGGCTGAGCTGCTGGCGGTGGGCGCATCGGAGAACCGGCTTCGTCGTGCGGTGGCCGATGGTGATCTCTTCCGCCTCCGTTCGGGCTGGTACGC
The DNA here is from genome assembly GCF_000964005.1 of Williamsia herbipolensis. GTDB lineage: Bacteria > Actinomycetota > Actinomycetes > Mycobacteriales > Mycobacteriaceae > Williamsia_A > Williamsia_A herbipolensis. The sequence goes on along the minus strand of NZ_JXYP01000026.1, from coordinate 34,429 downwards.
CCGCCCCGACGCGGATCCGAGCGTGGTGGAGGCGGTGTCGTCGGGCGGAGTGCTCGGATGCGTGTCGGCGCTCGCGTTTCAGGGGGTGTGGACGGCGCCCGGATATCCCGCACTCCATGTTCGTCGGAGCAAGGCGCTCCAGGACGGGGTGCGGCCCGGCTGCAAGGGCGTCGGATCACCGCGACCGACAGTCACCGCGGTCGACCCGGTCTCGATCGCCGTGGGCTGCGCCGTGCGATGCATGAGCGCCGAGGACTGGATCGCGGCCTGCGACTCGGTCTTGCACCTGCGTCTCGCAGATCGCGCCGACATCGTTGCCGAACTCGGACCGCAGGGCCGCGGGTTGCTGGACCGTTGTGAGGCCCGTGCGGAATCGGGAACCGAGTCGTTGGTCTGGGTCCGATTGCGGGCGATGGGGTTCTCGGTGATCGTGCAGCCTCGGATCGAGGGCGTCGGGCGCGTCGACCTGCGGGTGGGCAAGCTGCTCATCGAGTGCGACAGCAAGGCGCACCACACCAGCATGGCCAATTACCGCAATGATCGGCGCCGCGACCGGTGTGCCCTGGTGCGAGGGTGGCTGAAGATGCGGTTGACGTACGAGGACGTCGTCTACGAGTGGGACGACACCGTCGGCGACATCCTCGCCATCACACGCCCCCGCCGTCATCGCATCCGGTGACCGGGATCGTCCGACGGGCGGGCCGTCGTGTCCATGACGACCACGACGGCCCGCATCGCCGACACTCTCCGCGGCGATACGCTGCGTCAGCGCTTTTTCTTGCGCCGCTGCGCGCGGTTGGGGCCGGTCGCCCTCGAGATGACGCGTGAGCCGACGTCACGCGCGAATCCCTCGACCCCCTTCAGGTACTGGTCGGCCGGCCGCAGCGAATACCGCTGCTCCCAGGGATAGAACCCGTGATCGTCGGGCCACACCACCTGCAGCACAGGACTGTTCGGGAAGAGCGCACGGTGCACGCGGAGATCGGTGGTGTCGACGGCCTCGACGAGTGTCGCCGCGAGGTCGACGCTCTCGGTGTAGATCTCGGTCTTCTCGGCCACCAGGCGCTTCCACGACCGCACGTCGAGTTCTTCGGTGACATCGCAGAGCACCTCGACGGCGTCCTCGGCGCCGAGGCCGTACACCGCGAGTTCCGGCTCGCCGATGAGCGACCGGCCACTGGTGTACGCATACGGACACGCGGCGGCGCGAGCGTCCGGATCCTTCGCGTGCGTTGCACACAGACCTTCGACCACGGTGACCGCCAGGCCGAAGTTCCGGATGCGGCTGATCGTGTCGCGCACCACGGGATCGTCGTGCCAGCGGGGCATTCCGGGCACGGTCGGTTGCGAGTCGGTCATGTCGGTCTCCTTCATTCGGGGAGCTCGAGCGGACCATCGGCCACCGACGAATCGAACCGTCCGGCAGCCGGTTCGGATCGGGTTGTCCACAGATCGGCTGTTGTCGGCATCCAGCGCGGAGATCGTCCGAACGGTGCGACGCCGTGGTTGTGTTGCCCACAACGGCCCGCTGCTCGGACGATCTCCGTAGGTTCAGGCCATGGCCAAGCTGATCTACGCGGTGTGGGGCAGCGGACTCGGTGGGCTCCTGACCGATACCGAAACCCGCGCGGCGCTGCGGGCGGCGGGTGCGACGCGGCTGCAGATCAACATCGGGGGCACGCCGGAACTCGACGGCGCGATGACGCTGTCGACCCTCACGCCGCCGATCGACGCCGTGGTGAGCGTGTGGTCCGACTCCGACCCGACGCCGGTGGCCGACGTTCTCGCCGGCCGCACCGACCGCGTCGTCGGGTGGGAGGTCGTGGAACGTCGGCCGATCGAACCGCCGCCGACACCCGACGGGGAACCGGCCGACGCGATGGCGAACGTCGCCTTCCTGCGACGACCGGCGTCGGTCGACCGCGACGAGTGGCTCCGCCGCTGGCTCGACGACCACACGCCGGTCGCGATCGCCACCCAGGCCACCTCCGGCTACATCCAGAACATCGTGGTGCGATCGATCACCGCCGACACCGAACAGGTCGACGCCGTCGTGGAGGAACTGTTCCCCCTCGCCGCGGCCCGCGACCTCCACGCGTTCTACGGCAGCGGGGGAGACGACGCCGAGCTCACCCGCCGGATGACCGCGATGCTCGACAGCGTCGTCCGGATCGGCGCCCACGAGAACATCGACGTCGTGCCGACCCGGCGTACCGTGTTCTAGTCCTGACGTGCGATTTGGCGTGGTCGGCGCCGATCCCTACACTAGAACGGTTGCCCGGACTCGGGCGCGCTCTCGCGTGCCCGCCACCGTCCGAGGTGACCACACAATTTTCGAAGGTCACAGCTCGAAAGTGCCGGTGGTGCTCACGCACCACCGGGGTACCACCCCTCACCGGCGATCGCCGGTGAGGACATGCACAACACGCTTCGTAGCAGGCCCACGACGTGACGTGAGAGGCCGCCGGGCGCCCCGAGGGCGACGACGGAACCGACACGCGCGTGCTGCATGGGAACCGCCACGAGAAAGGTTGACGGTCACTCATGACCATGACTGATCCGATCGCAGACTTCTTGACACGTCTGCGTAACGCCAACTCGGCGTTCCATGACGAGGTGACCCTGCCGTCGTCGAAGATCAAGGTGAACATCGCCGAGATCCTCAAGCGCGAGGGCTACATCACCGAGTTCCGTACCGAGGACGCGGCGGTGGGCAAGAGCCTCGTCGTCACCCTCAAGTACGGCCCCAGCCGTGAGCGGAGCATCGCCGGCCTGCGCCGCGTCTCCAAGCCCGGACTGCGGGTCTACGCAAAGTCCACCAACATGCCGAAGGTGCTCGGCGGCCTCGGCGTGGCCATCATCTCCACGTCCTCGGGCCTGCTGACCGATCGCCAGGCAGCCAACCAGGGCGTCGGCGGCGAAGTCCTCGCCTACGTCTGGTAAGGGGCCAACACAATGTCGCGTATTGGAAAGAACCCGGTCGCCATCCCGGCCGGAGTCGACGTGAAGATCGATGGGCAGGCCGTCTCGGTCAAGGGCCCCAAGGGTGAGCTCTCGCTGACCGTGGCCGAGCCCATCTCGATCGCCAACGAGGACGGCACCATCGTGGTGACCCGCCCCAACGACGAGCGCCGCAACCGCTCGCTGCATGGCCTGAGCCGCACCCTGGTGGCGAACCTGGTCACCGGTGTGACCCAGGGCTACACCACGAAGATGGAGATCTTCGGTGTCGGCTACCGCGTGCAGCTGAAGGGCAAGGACCTCGAGTTCGCCCTCGGTTACAGCCATCCGGTGCCGATCGAGGCCCCCGAGGGCATCACCTTCGCGGTGGAGTCCCCGACCAAGTTCTCGGTCTCGGGCATCGACAAGCAGCAGGTCGGGCAGATCTCGGCCAACATTCGCCGCCTGCGGCGTCCGGACCCCTACAAGGGCAAGGGCATCCGCTACGAGGGTGAGCAGATCCGCCGCAAGGTCGGAAAGACGGGTAAGTGACATGACTGAAACCAGCACCACCACCAAGCGCGTGCCGGTCGGCAAAGATGTGTCGACCCGCCGCCGTCGGTCCACGAGCCGTCGCCACTTCCGGCTGCGCAAGAAGATCAGCGGCACCCCGCAGCGACCGCGTCTCGTGGTCAAGCGGTCGTCGCGGCACATCCACGTCCAGCTGATCGACGACCTGGCCGGCAACACCCTTGCCGCCGCGTCGACGATCGAGGCCGACGTGCGCAGTGCCGGTGGCGACAAGTCGGCGCAGAGCCGCAAGGTCGGCGAGCTGATCGCCGCCCGCGCCAAGGCCGCAGGTGTCGAGACGGTCGTCTTCGACCGTGGCGGGCACGACTACCACGGACGGATCGCGGCACTCGCCGACGCCGCCCGCGAGGGAGGCCTGCAGTTCTGATGACCACCACACACACCAGCACTCACAGTGCACACGGAAGGACCATCTGATGCCGGGACGTCAACGGCGTGACGGCGGAACCGGACCCGCCACCAGCACCGATCCGAACGCACCCGCGACCGCGGGCGCAGCCGACAACCGAGGCGGCGGCGACCGTCGCGGTGGCGGCGGCGACCGTCGTGGCGGTGGCCGCGACGGCCAGCGCGGCGGACGCGAGCAGGACAAGAACCGGCTCGAGCGCGTCGTCGCCATCAACCGCGTCTCCAAGGTCGTGAAGGGTGGACGTCGGTTCTCCTTCACCGCCCTCGTGGTCGTCGGTGACGGCCAGGGCATGGTCGGCGTCGGCTACGGCAAGGCCAAAGAGGTCCCGGCCGCCATCCAGAAGGGCGTCGAAGAGGCTCAGAAGAACTTCTTCCGCGTCCCGCTGATCGGCTCCACCGTCACCCACCCGGTCCAGGGTGAGGCGGCTGCCGGTGTCGTCATGCTGCGTCCGGCCTCGCCCGGTACCGGTGTGATCGCCGGCGGCGCGGTGCGTGCCGTGCTCGAGTGCGCGGGCGTCCACGACGTCCTCGCCAAGAGCCTCGGCAGTGACAACGCCATCAACGTCGTCCACGCCACCGTGGCCGCACTGAAGATGCTGCAGCGTCCCGAAGAGGTCGCGGCCCGCCGCGGCCTGCCCATCGAAGACGTCGCACCCGCGGGCATGCTGCGGGCGCGCGCCGGACAGGGAGTGTGACCGACATGGCAGAGCTGAAGATCACCCAGATCAAGGGCACGGTCGGAACCAAGAGCAACCAGCGTGACAGCCTGCGGACCCTCGGACTGAGGAAGATCCGTCAGACCGTCACCCGCGAGGACACCCCGGCCAACCGCGGCCTCATCAACGTGGTGCGCCACCTCGTGACAGTCGAAGAGGTTTAGTGATGACCATCAAGCTCCACCACCTTCGCCCCGCTCCGGGTGCGAAGACCGAGAAGACACGCGTCGGTCGCGGTGAGGGATCCAAGGGTAAGACCGCCGGTCGCGGCACCAAGGGCACCAAAGCGCGCAAGAACGTCCCGGCCGCCTTCGAGGGCGGGCAGATGCCGATCCACATGCGGCTGCCCAAGCTCAAGGGCTTCACCAACCGCAACCGCGTCGAGTACCAGGTCGTGAACCTCGGTGACATTGCGCGGCTGTTCCCCGAGGGGGGCACCATCGGCGTCGACGACCTCGTCGCCAAGGGTGCGGTCCGCAAGAACGAGTTGGTCAAGGTCCTCGGCGACGGCGACCTGTCGGTTGCCGTGCAGGTCACCGCCAACAAGTTCTCCTCCTCGGCAACCGAGAAGATCAGCGCAGCAGGTGGCAGCACCACGGTGCTGTGACACCGAGGTCTCCCGTGGTGTCCGACGTTCAGACGGGCACCACGGGGACCACTGTTAGAGTTCAAGAGTTGTCCGGTCACCGCCCGACACCCGACTCGTTCGGGGCCGGAACGGAGACCACCGTGATCACCGCCGATCGTCCTCGCGCCCCGCGCAAGGAGTTCGGCCGACCATAACGACTGATCACCCCTGTGCGACTGCGTCGACCACGGTTTCCCGTGGCTCCGGCGTGATGCCGCAGGCAGGCGCGTGCTCGTTCGGCAGGAGGAATTAGTGCGTTCCGCCTTTGTCTCGGCCATCCGGACACAGGACCTGAGACGGAAGATCCTCTTCGTCATCGGGATCATCATCCTGTACCGCCTGGGCGCGACCATCCCTTCACCCGGTGTCGACTACCGCCAGGTGCGTTCCTGCCTCGACGAGGTCTCGCGCGGCGATTCGGCCGGCATCTACTCGCTGATCAACATGTTCTCCGGCGGCGCTCTCCTGCAGCTGTCGGTGTTCGCGATCGGCATCATGCCGTACATCACCGCCAGCATCATCGTGCAGCTCCTCACCGTGGTGATCCCCCGGTTCGAGCAGTTGCGCAAGGAAGGCCAGTCCGGCCAGGCCAAGATGACGCAGTACACCCGCTACCTCACGGTGGCGCTGGCGCTGCTGCAGTCGACCGGCATCGTGGCCCTGGCCGATCGTGGCGATCTGCTCCGTGACTGTTCCACCGGCAGCGAGATCCTGCGCGACAAGTCGATCTTCGGCCTCATCATCATCGTGCTCGTCATGACCGCGGGCGCCTGTGTCGTCATGTGGTTCGGCGAGCTGATCACCGAGCGCGGCATCGGCAACGGCATGTCGCTGATGATTTTCGCCGGCATCGCCGCACGCATCCCCGCCGAGGGCAAGCAGATCCTCGACACCCGTGGCGGCCTCGTGTTCGCGCTGGTGCTCGTCGCGGCCCTGGCCATCATCGCGGGCGTGGTGTTCATCGAACAGGGTCAACGCCGAATACCCGTGCAGTACGCCAAACGCATGGTCGGCCGGAAGATGTACGGCGGGTCCTCGACCTATCTGCCGTTGAAGGTGAACCAGGCCGGCGTCATCCCCGTCATCTTCGCGTCGTCGCTGCTGTACCTGCCCAACCTGATCGTGCAGCTCACGCAGAGCAGCACCGGTGAGCAGCCCACGTGGCAGCGGCTGATCCAGACCTACCTGGTCAACCCCAGCAACGGCGTCTACATCGCCGTGTACTTCCTGATGATCATCTTCTTCACGTACTTCTACGTGGCGGTGACGTTCAACCCGCAGGAACGTGCCGACGAGATGAAGAAGTACGGCGGCTTCATCCCGGGCATCCGTCCGGGCCAGCCCACGGCCGACTACCTCGGTTACGTGCTCAGCCGCATCACGCTGCCCGGCTCCATCTACCTGGGCGTGATCGCGGTCCTGCCCAACCTGTTCCTCGAGATCGGCAACAGCGGCGGTGTGCAGAACCTGCCGTTCGGTGGCACCGCGGTGTTGATCATGGTCGGTGTCGGACTCGACACCGTGAAGCAGATCAACAGCCAGCTGATGCAGCGCAAGTACGAAGGGTTCCTGAAGTGAGACTCGTGATCCTGGGCCCTCCCGGCGCCGGCAAGGGAACGCAGGCCGAGATGCTCTCGGAGAGCCTCGGCATCCCGCACATCTCCACCGGTGATCTGTTCCGCGCGAACATCACCGAGGGCACGCCGGTCGGCATCGAGGCCAAGAAATACCTCGACGCCGGCAACCTGGTGCCGTCGGAGATCACTGTCGACATGGTGCGTGCCCGGGTCGCCGAGCCCGACGCCACGGGTGGCTTCATCCTCGACGGGTTTCCCCGCTCGACCGAGCAGGCCGACGCCCTCGGTCAGATCCTCGACGACGCGGGCTCGAAGCTCGACGCCGTGCTGTCGTTCGAGGTCGACGAGGACGTCGTGGTCGAGCGCATGCTCGCCCGCGGTCGCGCCGACGACACCGAGGACGTCATCCGCAACCGCATGCAGGTCTACCTCAAGGAGACCTCGCCGCTGCTCGACTACTACGGCGAGCAGGTCACCGTCATCGACGCGATCGGTGACGTGGGCGAGGTCCACCAGCGTGTGCTGCGCGCGCTCAACCCCTGAGTCACGACGCCATGGGTCTGCGCAAACAGAAGGTCGTACCGTTCAAGTCCGCCGGTGAGCTCGACGCCATGGAGGCGGCCGGCCGGATCGTCGGACAGGCGCTCGTCGCGGTCCGTGAGGCCGCGAAGGTGGGCGTCAGCACACTCGAGCTCGACGAGATCGCCGAGACCGTCATCCGCGAGGCGAACGCGGTCCCGTCATTCAAGGGCTATCACGGGTTCCCCGGCTCGATCTGCAGCTCGGTGAACGACGTCGTCGTGCACGGCATCCCCTCGAAGGACATCGTGCTCGCCGAGGGCGATCTGGTGTCGATCGACTGCGGCGCGATCCTCGACGGCTGGCACGGCGATTCGGCGTGGACGTTCGGCGTCGGCGACCTCAGTGAGGCCGACGCGGCGCTCAGCGAGGCGACGCGTACGTCGATGCTCGCCGGTGTCGCCGCGATGATCCCGGGCAACAAGCTCACCGACGTCTCCCACGCGATCGAGGTCGCCACGCGCGAGGCCGAGAAGACCCACGGCCGCCCGTTCGGCATCGTCGCCGGCTACGGCGGACACGGCATCGGCACGCAGATGCACATGGAGCCGTTCCTCGCCAACGAGGGCAAGCCCAACCGCGGCCCCGGGCTCGTGGTCGGCAGCACGCTGGCCATCGAACCGATGCTGACCCTCGGCACCGTCGAGACCTCGGTCCTCGACGACGACTGGACCATCGTCACCGACGACGGCTCGCGTGCCGCCCACTGGGAGCACACCGTCGCGGTCACCGAGAACGGCCCGCGCATCCTCACCCCGCGGCCCGACCCCACTTCGTAGATCCAGCTTCGCGCGCTCAGGCCCGTAGCCACCGTGCCCCGACGAAGTGGCGGTTGCGTCCGGTGCCGGCCAGTGTCCACTCCGATCGCACCGGCAACACCGGGCGCCCGGAGCCGAGCGTGCAGGGTGCGAAGTGCACCCACATCTCGTCGATGAGACCCGCCGCGACGTATTGCGCGGCGAGGTCGCCGCCGCCGACCACCCACACGTTGTTCTCCCCAGCGGCCTCGAGTAGACGGGGATGCAGGTCGGTGACCGCGCCGGAGAACGCCTGCACGCCATCGTGATCGCGGCGGACGATCTCGGGTCGGTGCGTCACGACCCACGCTGGCATCTCATACGGCCATGCGCCGTCCTCGTGCTCGACCACCCACTCATACGTCGTCGCACCCATCACGATCGCGCCGACGCCGGCGATGAACGGCGTGTAGCCGCCGAACCCGTCGGTGTCGATGTCGCGCGAGGTCAGCCAGTCGAGGCTGCCGTCGTCGTCGACGATGAAGCCGTCCAGGCTCGATGCGGTGTAGTAGATCGTCGACACACGGGACCTCACATCTCGATCTGGATGGTCACCGGTCCGTCGTTGACGCTGTGCACGCGCATGTGGGCACCGAACCGGCCGGTGGCCACCGTAGCGCCGAGATCGGACAAAGCGGTCGCGAATCGGTCGACGACGGGCTCGGCCACCGCGCCCGGGGCCGCGGCGTTCCACGATGGTCGACGCCCCTTCGTCACGTTCGCGTACAGGGTGAACTGACTGATCACGAGTATCGGGGCGTCGAGGTCGGCCGCCGACCGTTCGCCGTCGAGGATGCGCAGCCGCCAGACCTTGTCGGCCAGCGCGTTCGCGGTGTCGTCGGTGTCGTCGTGGGTGACGCCCACCAGTACCACCAGTCCCTGGGCGCCGCCCTCGAGGTCGAGCCGTCCGACGATCTGATCGTCGACCTCGACGTGTGCCGCCGTCACCCGTGTCACCACTGCGCGCATGGGAACCGACGCTAGCCCGTGTCGACATCTCCGATCGCGTCAAGATCGCGCGGCCCCGCGTCAGGATCCCGTTCAGATCCTGGCGCCCGCCCGGGGCCGGGGGTGATGGTGAGACCGTGACCACCGCGCAGCGCATCCGTCCGACCTGCACCTCCGACATCGCGCTGTCGGCGCGCGGGGTGGTGGTCGTCCCCGTCGACGACGTCGCGGCGCCGTGCCACGAGGCCATCGTGCGCGCACGGTGCTTCGGTCGGATGGTCCGTGCGGTGCACGTGTGTCCCGCCGGTGCCGATCATCAGGAGCTGCGCCGGTGCTGGCAGACCGCGCACCCGCTGGTCGACCTGGTGATCATCGACGCGCGACCCCACGAGCGGGCCGCGACCCTCATCGCCGACTGGGTGCACGTGATGAGTTCGGTCGACGATCTGCTGGTGGTCCTCGCCGACGGGACCGAGGCCGGCGACGCCCACGCGTTGTCGACCGATCTGGCCACCGCACTCGACGCCGCACTGGTCACGTCGCCGAAGGTGCTCGTCGCCCACCTGCACGTCGGTTGACCCGACGCCGGCGACGGAAGCAAACGACCCGACCCGGGGTTGAGTGATGACATGACCACAGCGACCGGCAGACACGCGTTCGGCACCCATGGCATCTGGGCCCCCTTCTCCGGGGTCACCGGCGATCAGGCCGGGCGCATCGAGCAACTCGGCTACGGCACCATCTGGCTGGGCGGGTCGCCGACGTCGCTGACCCCCGCACGGCGCCTGCTCGAGGCGACGTCGGGCATCCGGGTGGCCACCGGCATCACCAACATCTGGAACACCGACCCCGCGGCCATCGCGAGGGAGTTCGCCGACCTCGACAAGGACTTCCCGGGCCGGTTCTACCTGGGTGTGGGTGTCGGCCACCGCGAGGCAACGCAGGAGTACGCCTCGCCGTACGACTCGATGGTCGACTACCTCGAGGTCCTCGACGCGAACGGACTGCCCGTCGAGCGTCGCGTGCTCGCCGCGCTGGGACCGAAGATGCTGCGCCTGGCCGCCGACCGGTCGCTGGGCGCCCACCCGTACCTGACGACCCCCGACCACACGCGGTACGCGCGCGAGCAGATGGGCGACGCCGCGTTCCTCGCACCCGAACAGAAGATCGTGCTCGAGACCGACGCGGTCACCGCCCGCGAGATCGGTCGCCCGCCGGTGGAGAACCCCTACCTGCACCTGCGCAATTACGTGGCCAACCTCAAGCGACTCGGCTACACCGACGCCGACATCGACAACGGCGGGAGCGACGCCCTCATCGACGACCTGGTCGCCCACGGCGACGCCGACGCCGTGCGTGCCAAGGTCGACGCGCATCTCGCGGCCGGCGCCGACCATGTCGCGATCCAGGTGCTCGGTGCCGACGACATCACCGATGTCCTGGAGTTGCTGCCCGCGGGCTGACCTGCGATTTGGAGGGGCGCGCGCAGAGAGCGTAAGGTAGATCGCTGGTGCGCTTCGCGCCGGTACTGCCGTGTCCACAGGTTGTCGACAGTGGACTCGGTTCCGGCGAATCGGCTCGGTGATCAGCAGTCTCGCTCACATCACCGGCCGACGTGCGTACCGACACGGTAAACGAGATGTCGTCGCCTCGTGCGGCGGCAGAGATTGTGGAGGACATGGCCAAGAAAGACGGCGCCATCGAGGTCGAAGGCCGCGTGGTCGAGCCCCTGCCGAATGCGATGTTCCGCATCGAGCTGGAGAACGGTCACAAGGTGCTCGCGCACATCAGCGGCAAGATGCGGCAGCACTACATCCGCATCCTGCCCGAGGACCGCGTGGTCGTGGAGCTCTCGCCCTACGATCTCGCCCGCGGTCGGATCGTTTACCGCTACAAGTAGCGACTTCCCGGGTATCCACCCGGGTGGCACCACCCCCGACGGCTCGCTGCGGCGTGCCCGAGGAACCCCACCACCGAGAGGCACAACGACGTGAAGGTCAACCCGAGCGTCAAGCCGATCTGTGAGAAGTGCAAGGTGATCCGCCGCAACGGCCGGGTCATGGTGATCTGCGACAACCTGCGCCACAAGCAGCGTCAGGGCTGATCTGCACTCGATACGACCACCGCGTCGCATCACAGATCGCTTGAGTACGAACAACTGAATATCGAGCACCACCATGAAACTTCCAGCACCAGCAAGGGCATATGCGCCCTCGCCCACCTCCGGAACGAAGGCCGGAGCCCCGAATTTCGACTCGCGGGGACGGACTGGGAGCAGACCTTCGAAACGAAAAGGAATGCCAGATGGCACGTGTTTCTGGTGTCGATCTCCCGCGCGAGAAGCGCTTGGAGATCGCACTGACCTACATCTACGGGGTGGGTCGTACCACTTCCAAGGAGATCTTGGCCGGCACCGGGCTCAGCCCGGACCTGCGCGCCAAGGACCTGACCGACGCCGATGTCGCGAAGCTTCGCGAGTACATCGAGGCCTCGGTGAAGGTCGAGGGTGACCTGCGTCGCGAGGTGCAGGGCGATATCCGTCGCAAGATCGAGATCGGCTGCTACCAGGGGATCCGGCATCGCCGAGGTCTGCCCGTCCGTGGACAGCGCACCAAGACCAACGCCCGCACCCGTAAGGGACCCAAGAAGACCATCGCCGGGAAGAAGAAGTAATGCCCCCCAAGTCACGTACCGCGGGCCCCAAGAAGGGCACGTCGCGTCGCCGCGAGAAGAAGAACGTCCCGCTCGGGCAGGCGCACATCAAGTCCACGTTCAACAACACGATCGTGTCGATCACCGACCCGGCCGGAAACGTCATCTCATGGGCGTCCTCGGGCCACGTCGGCTTCAAGGGTTCGCGTAAGAGCACCCCGTTCGCCGCGCAGCTCGCTGCCGAGAACGCCGCCCGCAAGGCCCAGGAGAACGGCGTCAAGAAGGTCGACGTCTTCGTGAAGGGCCCGGGTTCGGGCCGAGAGACCGCGATCCGTTCGCTTCAGGCCGCCGGCCTCGAGGTGGGCACGATCTCCGACGTCACCCCCGCCCCCCACAACGGCTGCCGCCCGCCCAAGCGGCGCCGCGTCTAAGCGGGAAAGGTTAAGGAAAAACAATGGCTCGCTATACCGGACCCGCAACCAAGAAGTCGCGCCGTCTGCGCGTCGACCTCATCGGCGGAGACCAGGCATTCGAACGTCGCCCCTACCCGCCGGGCCAGCACGGCCGCGCGCGCATCAAGGAGAGCGAATACCTGATGCAGCTGCAGGAGAAGCAGAAGGCCCGCTTCACCTACGGCGTGATGGAGAAGCAGTTCCGTCGCTACTACGAAGAGGCCAACCGTCGCAACGGCAAGACCGGTGACGAGTTGCTCGCCATCCTCGAGACCCGTCTCGACAACGTCGTGTACCGCGCGGGCCTCGCGCGGACCCGCCGTCAGGCGCGTCAGATGGTCACCCACGGCCACCTCACCGTCAACGGTGTGAAGGTCGACGTGCCCAGCTACCGGGTGTCGCAGTACGACATCGTCGACGTCCGCCCGAAGTCGCTGCAGACCGTGCCGTTCCAGATCGCCCGCGAGATCCAGGGCGATCGGGTGGTGCCGGGCTGGCTGCAGGTCGTCCCGTCGACCCTGCGCATCCTGGTGCACTCGGTTCCGTCGCGTGCGCAGATCGACGTGCCGCTCACCGAGCAGCTCATCGTCGAGTACTACTCGAAGTAACACGAGGTCGGAGACCTCACCGTTTGCAACAGGTCGGTTCGACCTGACCCGCCGGGCGGCACACCGCCGCCCGGCATCCGCGAGGGCGTCATATAGCGGTCGTCCACACAGGAGGAAACACCCATGCTCATCTCACAGCGACCCACACTCTCCGAGGAGATCGTCGCCGAGGATCGCTCGAAGTTCGTCATCGAGCCCCTCGAGCCCGGTTTCGGCTACACCCTCGGCAACTCGCTGCGGCGCACGCTGCTGTCGTCGATCCCCGGCGCAGCGGTCACCAGCATCCGCATCGACGGTGTGCTCCACGAGTTCACCACCGTCCCCGGGGTCAAGGAGGATGTCACCGACATCATCCTCAACCTCAAGGGCCTCGTGGTGAGCTCCGAAGAGGACGAGCCGGTCACCATGTACGTGCGCAAGCAGGGACCGGGTGCTGTCACCGGTGCCGACATCGTGCCCCCGGCCGGTGTCACCGTGCACAACCCCGATCTGCACATCGCGACCCTGAACGACAAGGGCAAGCTCGAGGTCGAGCTCGTCGTCGAGCGTGGTCGTGGTTACGTCCCCGCCGTGCAGAACAAGGCGTCCGGCGCCGAGATCGGCCGCATCCCGGTCGACTCGATCTACTCGCCGGTCCTCAAGGTGACCTACAAGGTCGAGGCCACCCGTGTCGAGCAGCGCACCGACTTCGACCGTCTGGTGCTCGACGTGGAGACCAAGAACTCCATCACCGCACGGGATGCGCTGGCCTCGGCCGGCAAGACCCTGGTGGAGCTGTTCGGTCTGGCTCGTGAGCTCAACGTCGAGGCGGAGGGCATCGAGATCGGCCCGTCGCCCGCCGAGGCCGACCACATCGCGTCGTTCAGCCTCCCGATCGAGGATCTGGAGCTGACCGTCCGGTCGTACAACTGCCTCAAGCGTGAGGGTGTGCACACCGTGGGTGAGCTCGTCGCCCGCACCGAGTCCGACCTCCTGGACATCCGCAACTTCGGTCAGAAGTCGATCGACGAGGTGAAGGTCAAGCTGCACGCGCTCGGCCTCGCACTCAAGGACAGCCCGGCCAGCTTCGATCCGTCGCAGGTCGCCGGATACGACGCCGCCACCGGCACCTGGTCGGATCCCGCCGCCTTCGGCGACGCGGACTCCGGCGAAGACTACGCAGAGACCGAGCAGCTCTAACCCACTTTTCTCGGTCTGCGCGTGACGCGCGGAGACCGGACCTACAGGAGATATCAATGCCCAAGCCCACAAAGGGGCGCCGCCTCGGCGGTTCGGCCTCGCACCAGAAGGCGATGCTGGCCAACCTGGCCACGTCGCTCTTCGAGCACGAGCGGATCACCACCACGGAGTCGAAGGCCAAGCGTCTGCGTCCGTACGCGGAGAAGCTGATCACCCACGCGAAGGCGGGCAACCTGGCCCACCGTCGCGAGGTGCTCAAGGACATCCGTGACAAGGACGTCGTCCACAAGCTGTTCGCCGAGATCGGTCCGTCGTTCGCCGAGCGTGAGGGCGGCTACACCCGCATCATCAAGACACTGCCGCGCAAGGGCGACAACGCCCCTATGGCCGTGATCGAGCTCGTCACCGGCGCCACCGCGTCGAGTGAGGCCAGCCGCGCGACCCGTGTGGCCGCGTCGCAGAAGGCCGCGACCCCGGCTGCCGAGGCCGCTGCCGCCGACGACAACAACGTGGTGGCACAGGTCGAGGCCGACGCCGACGACGCGGCGGTCGAGAACGCCGACGCCGTCGCCGAGGGCACCACCGAGGAGTCGTGGGCCGAGAGCGCCGCGGAGATCCAGGACGGCAAGGCTGCTGACGAGAAGTCGGACGAGAAGCCTGCCGACGACAAGTGAGCTGATCGCTCACACATGATGTATCCCGATGAACCCGCCGTTGACATGGTCAGCGGCGGGTTCGTCGTCGGCGCTGCAGCCGATCGCCTCCGACTGCGATTCGACATTGGTTACGACGGAACCGATTTCGCGGGGTGGGCGCGCCAGCCGGGTCAGCGCACGGTGTGCGGTGAGATCGAGGCGGTGCTGTCGGTGATCCTGCGTGAACCCGTCGTGTTGACCGTGGCCGGCCGCACCGACGCCGGCGTCCACGCGACCGGACAGGTCGCGCACTGCGACGTCGCGGCGGCCGCGCTCGACACCCGATCTCTGCAGAACGACCCGGCACAGCTGGTCCGCCGCACCGCCCGCATGTTGCCCGCCGACGTCCGTATCAAGGCGGCAACCGTGGTGTCGACCGATTTCGACGCCCGGTTCGCGGCCCTGCGCCGGCACTACCGGTACCGACTGACCGATGCCGCGTGGGGCGCCGAGCCGGTGGCCGCGCGCGACACCGCCACGTGGTCGCGTCAGCTCGACGTGTCGGCGATGAACGACGCCAGTGCGACGTTGATTGGCCTGCACGATTTCGCGGCGTTCTGCAAACGCCGCGACGGCGCCACCACTGTCCGTGACCTGCAACGGTTCTCGTGGAGCCGGGACGAGGCCGGCATCGCCGTGGCCGAGGTGAGCGCCGATGCCTTCTGCTGGTCGATGGTGCGTTCGCTCGTCGGGGCCGTCGCCACCGTCGGAGAGGGCAGGCGTTCGGTGCAATGGTGCGCCGGTCTGCTCGAGGAGACCTCGCGTGCGAGCGCGGTACCGGTGGCCCCGGCGTGCGGTCTGACGTTGGTCGGGGTCGACTACCCGCCGCCGGATCAGTGGGCGGCGCGCGGCGCGGTCACCCGTGACGTCCGCGATGCCGTCGGGTGCTGCGGCGATGCGCGAGGCGACGACGTCCGGTCAGAGTGACCCGGTCAGGGGCGTAGCACCAGACCGTGGGCGTCGCGGGTGCCGCCGGAGAGCATCGTGATGGAGTCGACGAGCGTCCAGGTGGCCAGTCCCAGGAGGGCGTAGACGCCCAGCGGGTAGGTCAGCGCGAGATACCAGGCCAGGATCAGGCTGAGCAGCTGCGAGACCCCGATCACCATGTGCCCCAGGTAGAACCGACCAGCACCGAAACCGCCGAGCGTGAGCTGCAGGAGTCCCGCGGTGCGCTTCGACCGCGACGACAGCGGCGTACCGGTCGCCGGATCCCGTCCCCACGGGGCCCAGGGGTCGTCGACACCGGCCAGCCCGGGCAGCGCATAACCACTCGAGCCGCGCGGCGCCCGTGGCGGGAACTCCGGGCTGTCCCACCACGGATCCCAGTCGATCTCGTCCCTGTCGGCGTCGCGATCGCTCATGTGGCGCTGCGCTCGTCGGCCATCGCGTCGAGGACGGCCATCTGGACCGCGACGCCGCCGGTGAGGTCGTCGTCGACGGGACCCTGCGCCAGCAGGCGGCTCCACTCGTTCGAGTCGTGCACCATCGGCGTGGTCCCGGCGATGAACGCCTCCACCGCGGAGACGAATCGATCGGGATCATCGTGGTACGGGAAATGGCCTGCGCCCTCGAAGGTCTCGAGCAGGGAGTGCGGCATCGCCGAGTGCGCGAGAAGCGCGTGCTCGTAGGGGATCACGGTGTCGGCGGTGCCCCACACCAGGAGCACCGGCAACCGCTCGGTGAGGTAGCACCGGTCGAGCATGGTGACGACCTGTCCACGCCAGTCGACCACCGCGCGCAGCGTCCGCATGAACGCGGCGTGCGCGGTCGGGTCGACGAGACCGTTGACGATCCGCATCACCTCGGTCGCGTCGTGCAGTTGTGACCGCACCGCGGTGGGTGCGGGCAGCGTCTGTACGCGGGCGACGACGGCCCCGAGGAGGGCGAGGCGTCCCACCGCCTGCGCGGCCGGCAACAGTCCGGGCATGCGCAGCCCGGCTATCACCTGGTGTACGCCGGGCAGGGCGAGAACCCGCAGGAGAGGACTGACGTCGCGGGTCACGCCGCCCGCGGCGACCAGGACGAGTCGCTCCACCAGGTCGGGGAACTGGTAGCAGAACTGCATCGCGACACCACCGCCGAGAGAGTGCCCGATCACCGTCACCCGACGCACGCCCAGCACCGACATCAGATCGCGCATGCCGTTGGCGTAGGCGGCGACCGAGTAATCGGCGCGGGGCTTGTCCGAGAGACCGTGGCCGAGCAGATCGGGTGCGATGACGGTGAAGTGCGGCGCGAGCAGGTCGATCACCTCGGTCCAGGCCGAGGAGTTGTCGCCGATGCCGTGGATGAGCAGGACCGCCGGACCGCTGCCTGCGGTGCGGTAGGCGCGGCGGTAGCCGTGGATAGTGCGGTATTCGACCCGCTGTGTCTGCGCCCGCGTCGGGACCGGACGCAGCGGCGACCGCCGCTTGCGCGTCACGATTCGGTTCCTGGGCTGCATCGACGACCTCTCGGGTGTGGAGCACGTGGTGTTCGGGCGTGGAGCACGGTGTGTGCGGCGGGGTGTTTCGAGTAAACCGCAGGTTCGGTCACTTCGCCGACCCATGCGTCGTTTCGGCTCCGATGGACACGCGGTGAACTCCCGATGGTCGGGCGGTGAAACCGCTCTCGCGGCCCGGGGAGTGCGTGTGGGCGTGCGTATCGTCGGTGGACGTGAACCCGTTCGACGTGGACTCCTTCCTGGCGACGGGCGGCCTGATCGGCCTGTGCGTCCTGGTGTTCTTTGAGACCGGGTTGCTCATCGGGTTCGTCTTTCCCGGTGACTCGCTGCTGTTCACCGCCGGCATCCTCGCCGCCGCGCCCGATCCGTATGCCCCGCTGTGGCTGCCGTGCGTGGTGGTGCCGATCGCGGCGGCTCTGGGCGATCAGTGCGGCTTCTTCATCGGTCGCCGGCTCGGCGAGGGCGTGATGCAGGGCCGGGTCATGCGGTTCATCGGGCCCGAACCCGTCGACCGCACCCGTCGCTTCTTCGACCGATACGGCGCCCTGACCGTGTTCTTCGGTCGCTTCATCGGCGTCGTGCGGACTCTCGTCCCCCTGCTGGCCGGGTTCACCGGCATGCGGTGGGCGGCGTTCACCTTGTTCAGCGTGCTCGGGAGCGCGTTCTGGGGTGCGGGCATCATCGTGCTCGGCTACCTGCTCGGCAACGTCTCGTTCATCGCCGACAACATCGACTGGATGATCCTGGCCTCGGCCTGCACCGTGGTCATCCCGCTGTCGGCTCATCTCGTCCGCCGCGCCGTGCTGCGTCGCCGCGCTCGCCGGGCCGATGCCTCGTCGCCGCAGCCGACGCCCGGCGAAGCGGCCGACGTCACCGTCGACGCCGGCCGCTGACCTCTCCGTCGAGCCGCTAGCGCAGGTAGGGCTCCGCGCGTCGCAGGTTGGTCGCCGAGAAATCGTCGGCCACCGTGGCCGCCAACTCGACGAACGCCCGGTGGGCGCCCTTGCCCAACAGGTCCAGATCGACCTCGGCGCCCTCGGCCAGGTGGTCGTCGAACGGGATCGACTGCACCGCCCGGCAGCGGGTGAGGAAGTGCTGGCTCAGCTGGTTGGTGTCGATCGTCGACGCACCCGAGCGCGACGAGCTCAGCACCACGACCGCGCGGCTGACGAGGTGGCCGTAGCCGTGGGCCTGCAACCAGTCGAGGGTGGCCCCGGCGCTGCGCGCACCGTCGATGGCCGGCGAACTCACCAGGATCAGCGCGTTGGCGAGGTCGAGGACGCCGTTCATCGCCGAATGGCTCAGTCCCGTACCGCAATCGGTGATGATTATGTTGTAGAAGCGCTGCAACACCTTCATCACGCCGCGGTAGTCGTCCTCGCTGAACGCCTCGGCGACCGCGGGGTCGCGTTCGGAGGCGAGCACCTCGAGGCGGCTCGGCGCCTGCGAGGTGTGCGCGCGCACGTCGCTGTAGCGGTAGATCGAGTTGTCGGCGAGCAGATCGCGCACCGTCGACCGTGTCTGCTGCGGGATGCGCTGCGCCAGGGTTCCCAGGTCGGGGTTGGCGTCGACCGCGATCACACGATCGCCGCGCAGCGACGCGAACACCGAACCGAGACCTACGGTGGTCGTCGTCTTGCCGACACCGCCCTTGAGCGACAGCACCGCGATCCGGTAATCGCCGCGCACCGGGCGGTTGACCCGCTCGATGAGCTGGTTGTGGATGAGATCGTCGGGGGAGTCACCCGGGTTGATCGCACCCGCCGACATCCGGTGCACCGCACGACGCCATCCGCTGTTCGGCGCGCGCCGCGCCTTGCGCAGCAGTGCGACCTGATCGAGGGACGCGGTGCCGTTCGCGGGCGGGTACGGGCCGTCGCCGGGAGTGGTGTGGGTGAAGCCGGACTGGCCGTATCCGGACGGAGCGGGCTGGCCGTGACCGTTCGGGTGATGATCGGTCTGCGGCGCGCCGTACCCGTTGGGCGCGTAACCGGGTGGGGCGTACCCCGGCGGGGGACCGGAGGGTGCGAAGCCTCCCGGCGCGGCGAAGGGATCCGACGCCGGACTGATCGGGGGCGGCCCACCGTTCGTCACCGGTGGTGCGGGCCACGGGTTGGCGGGTGGCTCGGGCGCCGGACCCTGCTGGGGTGCCTCGAACTGTCGGGGCGAGTCGAACTGCTGTGGCGGCCCGGACCGGGGCTGGTGATCGGCCTGCTGCGGTGGGCCCTGGTACGGCGCGGGGCCGTCGAAATGCTGCGAACCAGGTGGCGGGGCCGGGTCGAACCGGGGCTGCCCACCGAACTGCGGGGGCGCGCCCTGGAACGGTGGTGGCCCGTCGAACGGCGCCGGGGCACCGAACTGCTGCGGTGCCTCGAACTGCTGGGGCGTCTCGAACTGCTGCGGTGCCTCGAACTGCTGGGGCGTCTCGAACTGCTGCGGTCCACCGAACTGCGCAGGGGGTCCCTGGAACGGTGGTGGCCCGTCCTGGTGCGGGGGTCCGTCGAACTGCTGCGGCGGTCCCGCGAATTGCGGGGGCGCGAAGGTCTGGCCCCACGGGGCGGGTGGCGTCTGCGCGGTTCCCCGGTCGGCGTCGGGTGCGGCCCACGGCGGCGGGGTCGACGGCGGCTGGGTCGGTGCCCCCGGTGGGGGGCCGAAGCCCTGAGCCGGCGCGACTCCCGGATCGGGCTGCGGGGGAGCAGTGCCCTCGGTGGGCCCCCCGTCGTGACGGTCGTGGCCGCCGGGCACCTGCGGCTGCGGCGCCGGTGTGGTGACCCACCGCGTCGCGTCGGCGACGTCGCCGTCGGTGCGCGCATCTTGGGCGGGTGTGGGGTCGGGCGACCCGGCCAGCCACGAGGGCGGCGGGGGTCGGTGACCGGTGCCGCGCCCCACCGCGGCCGCTGCGTCGGCGTCGTCGTTCGGTTCGTGATCGGTGTGACGCCCGGCGGCGCGTGCGGCCGGGTCATCGGTACCGGCGTCATCCCGCGGCGGCTGCTGCAGCCACGGCGGGGTCGACGAGATAGCACTCTTGTCGTAGCTCAACGGACATCCCCTAAGTCGTGCGGTCATCGGCGACGCCGCCGTCGGCTTCGACGACCGCGTCGCACGGTTCCTCCCCTGCCCGTACCGCGAAGCGTGCTCCGCGTACAGGCGACCGCCAGTTTACTACCGCACACCCTCGGTGTAGGAAGACAGGTCGTCGCGCGGCAGTAGGGTCATCCCATGTCGCGGCGGCCACCACGGGCGGGCGCGTCCGCTGTGCGCAGGAGGGACGTCGATGTCGGCAGAGGGTTCGAAGAAGGCGATCGTGGCGGCGCTGGCCGCCAATGCGGGGATCGCGGTCGCGAAGTTCGTGGGTTTCGCCGTCACCGGCTCGTCGTCGATGCTCGCCGAGGCGGTGCACTCCGTGGCCGACACGTCCAACCAGGGACTGCTCCTGCTCGGACAGCGCGAGGCCGCCAAGAAGGCCGATCGGCTGCACCCCTTCGGATACGGCCGCAGTCGCTACTTCTACTCGTTCGTCGTGGCGATGGTGCTGTTCACACTCGGCTCGCTGTTCGCGATCTACGAGGGGTACGAGAAGATCGTGCACCCGCACGAACTCGAGTCGCCGATCGTGGCCGTCATCATCCTGGCGGTCGCGATCTGTCTGGAGGGCTACAGCTTTCGGACCGCCTTCGGTGAATCGAAGCCGCTGAAGGGCTCGGCGTCGTGGTGGCGGTTCATCCGCAACTCCCGCAATCCCGAGCTACCGGTGGTCCTGCTCGAGGACACCGGCGCGCTCATCGGCCTCGCGTTCGCCCTCGGCGGTGTCGGACTCGCGACGCTGACCGGTGACCCGGTCTGGGACGGCATCGGGACCCTCGCCATCGGCATCCTGCTGGGCGTCATCGCGGTCATCCTCATCGTCGAGATGCACAGCCTGCTCATCGGCGAGGGCGCCACCGCCGCCGACGAGACCGCGCTGTTCGCGGCGTTGGAGGCCGAACCCGGCATCGATCGCGTCATCCACATGAAGACGCAGTACCTCGGCCCCGACGAGTTGCTCGTCGCGGCCAAGCTGGGCATCCCCGCCGGGGCGACCGCGGTGACCATCGCCGACACCATCAACTCCGCCGAGGCGCGCATCCGGTCATCGCTGCCGATCGCGCGCGTTATCTATCTGGAACCCGATATCGACCGCGGAAACTGACACCGCGAGGGCTCGGCATGGCAATGTCGTCGGCACCATGTCCCGTCCGTTTCGCACCCTTCTCGCTCGCACTATCGTCAGGAGATCGTCGTGACGCGATCGCAGTCCTCCCAGCCGTCGCGGTCACTGCGACACTCCCTCACCCGGACCAAGTCGGTCGAGCAGTCCATGGCCGACACCGACGAACCCGGTTCGCAGCTGAAGAAGAGTCTTTCGTGGTGGGACCTCACCGTCTTCGGTGTCTCGGTCGTCATCGGTGCCGGCATCTTCACCATCACCGCGTCGACCGCGGGCGACAAGGCCGGGCCCGCCATCTCCGTCTCGTTCATCATGGCCGCGATCGCCTGCGGTCTCGCCGCGCTCTGCTACGCGGAGTTCGCCTCGACGGTGCCGGTCGCCGGATCGGCCTACACCTTCGGCTACGCGACGTTCGGTGAGTTCCTCGCCTGGATCCTCGGCTGGGACCTGATCCTCGAGTTCGCCGTCGGCGCGGCCGTGGTGTCGAAGGGGTGGTCGAGTTACCTCGGCACGGTGTTCGGATTCTCCGGGGGCACCGCCGAGATCGGTGGACTCGACGTCGACTGGGGCGCACTGCTGATCGTCGTGGCCATCACCGCGCTGTTGGTGCTGGGCACGAAGTTGTCGTCGGGCGTCAGCGCGGTCATCACCGCGATCAAGGTCACCGTGGTCCTGCTGGTGATCGTCGTCGGGTTCTTCTACATCAAGACCTCGAACTACGGCCCGTTCATCCCGAAGTCCGAGCCGACCGAGAGCGGCGGGAGTTCGGTCGAGTCGACGCTGTTCTCGCTCATGACCGGCGGCGGCGACTCCAACTACGGCTGGTACGGACTGCTCGCCGCGGCGTCGATCGTGTTCTTCGCCTTCATCGGCTTCGACGTGGTCGCGACCACGGCCGAGGAGACCAAGGACCCCAAGCGCGACGTGCCGCGCGGCATCCTGTTCTCGCTGGGCATCGTGACCGTCCTCTACGTCCTCGTGACGATCGTGGTCACCGGCATGGTCAGCTACAAGGACCTCGCGACGTCGGCCGGCAACGGTGAGGCCAAGAACCTCGCCTACGCATTCGGCCTGAACGGCATCACCTGGGCCGAGAAGGCGATCTCGATCGGTGCCCTGGCGGGTCTCACGACAGTGGTCATGGTCCTGATGCTCGGCCAGTCGCGGGTGCTGTTCGCGATGGCCCGTGACGGTCTGCTGCCGCGTGGTCTGTCGAAGACCAGCAAGTTCGGTACGCCGGCGCGCATCCAGCTCATCGTCGGTGGCGTGGTCGCGGTCGTCGCGGCGTTCTTCCCGATCAACAAGCTCGAGGAGATGGTCAACGTCGGCACGCTGTTCGCGTTCGTCGTCGTCGCCGCGGGCGTCCTCGTGCTGCGACGCACACGACCGGACCTGTCGCGCGGCTTCACCGTGCCGTGGATGCCGGTCATCCCGATCCTCGCGATCGTGTCGTGTGTGTGGCTGATGCTGAACCTCTCGGCGCTCACCTGGATCCGTTTCGTCATCTGGATGGTGATCGGTGTCGCGTTCTACTTCCTCTACAGCCGACGGCATTCGATGGTCGGCCGGCGCGAGCGGGGAGAGGTGGCGTCGGTCGACTCGCAGGCGCTGTCGAAGTCGCCTCCCGGCTGATCGGTCCGGGCTCGGCTCGGCCGGGCGGTCGCGCGGACAGCGGCCCGCGGTTGTGGGGATTCACAGGGCCGTCGGCCGTCCGCGGTCATCATCACCGGCGAAACCGGTCGTTCACCGGCCGTTTTTCGCGCTTGAGCGGCGAGTTCGTTAGCCTCATACGTGACACTCGGGCCCGACCGGTCCGATCGCCAACCAGGAGTGATAGATGACATCGGTGCAGACAAGCCTCAGTGCGGACAATCTCGGCGGGATCGACTTCAAGGTCGCGGACCTGTCGCTCGCCGCGTACGGCCGGCTGGAGATCGACCTCGCCGAGGCCGAGATGCCCGGCCTGATGGAGCTGCGTCGTGAATACGCCGATGTGCAGCCGCTCAAGGGTGCCCGCATCTCCGGGTCGCTGCACATGACCACGCAGACCGCGGTGCTGATCGAGACGCTGACCTCGCTCGGTGCCGAGGTGCGCTGGGCGTCGTGCAACATCTTCTCCACCCAGGACCACGCCGCCGCGGCCATCGTCGTCGGCCCGCACGGCACCCCCGAGGAGCCCAAGGGCATCCCGGTGTTCGCGTGGAAGGGCGAGAGCCTGGAGGAGTACTGGTGGTGCGCCGAGCAGATGCTCACCTGGCCGAGCGAGCCCTGCAACATGATCCTCGACGACGGTGGCGACGCCACCATGATGGTGCTGCGCGGCGCGCAGTTCGAGAAGGCCGGCGTCGTCCCGCCGGTCGAGGACAACGACTCCGCCGAGTACACGATCTTCCTCAACCAGCTGCGTGAGCGCTTCGAGACCGACAAGACCAAGTGGTCGACCATCGCGGAGTCGGTCAAGGGTGTCACCGAGGAGACCACCACCGGCGTGCTGCGCCTGTACCAGTTCGCCGCCGCCGGCGAGCTCGCGTTCCCGGCCATCAACGTCAATGACTCGGTCACCAAGAGCAAGTTCGACAACAAGTACGGCACCCGCCACTCGCTGATCGACGGCATCAACCGCGCCACCGACGTCCTCATCGGCGGCAAGAAGGTCCTGATCGCCGGCTACGGCGACGTGGGCAAGGGCTGCGCCGAGTCGCTCGCCGGCCAGGGCGCCCGCGTCCAGGTCACCGAGATCGACCCGATCAACGCGCTGCAGGCGCTCATGGACGGCTACGACGTCGTCACCGTCGAGGACGCCATCGGCAAGGCCGACATCGTGATCACCTCCACCGGCAACCTGGGCATCATCACCCTCGATCACATGCGCCAGATGAAGGACAAGGCGATCCTGGGCAACATCGGCCACTTCGACAACGAGATCGACATGGCCGGCCTCGAGAGCTCCGGCGCCAAGCGCGTCGTGGTGAAGCCGCAGGTCGATCAGTGGATCTTCGACAACGGCAAGTCGATCATCGTGCTCTCGGAGGGTCGTCTGCTCAACCTCGGCAACGCCACCGGTCACCCGTCGTTCGTGATGAGCAACAGCTTCTCGAACCAGGTCATCGCGCAGATCGAGGTCTGGACCAAGAACGACGAGTACGACAACGAGGTCTACCGCCTGCCCAAGCACCTCGACGAGAAGGTCGCCAAGATCCACGTCGAAGCACTCGGTGGCACGCTCACCAAGCTCACCAAGGAGCAGGCCGAGTACATCAACGTCGACGTCGAGGGCCCGTACAAGCCGGACCACTACCGGTACTGAGTTCCGCGCTTTCTTCAGCCGTTTAGGGTAGAACCTCTTCATGGCGAATCAAATCGCAGCCCAGGCAGATGAAGTGCAGTCTTCATCGCCTGGGCTGTCGGTTTTAAACCCACCCCGAACCTCCGGCTATCTCATAAGCGCGCCACTCGAAACCGCCGAAGCTCAAATTTTCATATCGTCCGGCAGTGACATGCAGCCTTATCGCGATCTGGTCGACAGTCTCGCAAAAAGGATGACTGATCAGGCAGTCGACGCTGGCAAGCGCTTTCGTTTACAGATCCGTCGATGGGAGGCTGCAGCGCCACGTCGAACAGGTGGAGATGGGAATCGTGAGTTTCGGTATGATGCGGCCAATTCGCACTTAGTCCTAGTGTTGTTGCATGGCGATCTGCGCGATGGAACTCGAGAGGAACTGGAAGAAGCCCTCGACGGCGATAAAGCGCAGGTCGCAGTGATTTGGATTTCTCCACCGCCGCCAAAGTCTAGGCGCCGTGATGTCAAGTGGCTTCACCAAAAAATGGACGAACGGTCGAACGATATTCGTTGGGAAAAGGCGCACACGAGTCTAGACGCCATTGGTGCAATAGTTGGGGTTCTATCCCGCGTGTTGATTGATTTGGCCAGCCAGGATTCCAGTGAAGAGAGGGGCGCCTACAGTGAGTCCCGCTAGTCTCAGTTCGGATCAGAAAGTTCTTCGCGCCGCGATTAGGGGAGACTTACGGTATCTCGACAAGTCGGGGATGCCGGGAGCAAAGCATTTTTCAGCAGTGCTGAAGCTACACCCCGCGCATCTGGAGTCTCAACGACCGGAATGGGCGGGCTTTCGCGAAGTCGAACCACTGACCGATGATGGTTCGGCGCTATTTCTCGTTGGAGAAACGCTGCGGACCGCATTGATGGAGGGACGCGGAGAGGCTGCCGAATACTTTCGTTCGCGCCAAAATGCCGACGGCGGTAAGAGCGGTTTCGTCCGCGCGCTGCTCCTACAGACCGAATTGTGGCTGGAACCGACAGAGGCTCGGGCACGCGACTGCTACAAGCGTCTGGTGCTGGAAGAGCGGTCTCTCGACCGGGACACGATCGCACGCCTTTTGATGTTGATTGCATTTCGAATTCTCGAAAGCTCCGGAATCGACGCCGCGAGCGAATTCTACGTTCTCGCCTTCAGGCGGGCTACCGGCGACTTGAAGAAGGCGATCGGAGGAGTAGGTGGAGATTTTGGGCAAAATGAGTATATCTACTTCAAACGCCTGACATCGCCGAGCGTTCGTTACGACGACATTCTTGATGTCGTCGGTTCCGTGTCCACCAAGTTTGTATTGGACTCAGCCCGCGAGAAGTTTCGTAGTCCTTTCACGAGAACATTCGGCAGCGGACAGTCAGCGTTGCCGCGGGAACTTCTCGCTGCCCAGCTTCAGGCGGACTGGGCCGGCGCTTACTGGGTTTACAAGCGAGTGATGCTGACTATGGCGAGTGTCGGATTACTCGACTCGCGTAGCCAGTCTGAAACCAAGGCGGCGATCGTAAATTGGATCGCTGGCGGAGGGCGCGACATTGAGCGGCTTCTAAGTTCAAACGAAGCCATTTTTGATGAGGATACGGCGCGAGAATTCATCCAATCCGACTTGTTGAATGGTCGGAGAGTTTCTCGGACTACGTGGCAGAAAGTTTGCTCGCAATTGTGGGACGTGCTGCCGTTCGACCTGGCGAAAGATTGGATCGACTCCAGTCACCTTGAATTGCGTTGGATAAGTAGCGGCGACGACGAAACCGCAACTCAATTACATCCCGATCAAGAAAGCTTGCAAACTTTCGCTCGCTTAATCTCGTACAGTCCGCAATTGTGGGTGGAAAGATTCGTCAGCCTTAGCCCAGAAGTGAGAGGTGCGGTCTGCCGACGACTCGTACCAGCGGATGTTGAAGATGTCGGGAGACCAGCGTCTGACGTGTTGGTTGACGCGCTGATGGATGCGATTCGCTCGGCTGAATCTGACCCCGACGCCTCGTTGACGGACGCATTTTTGTGCCTTGCTGCGATTCGGGCGTCGTCACGTGACGACGACGATGATCTCAAAAAATTTATCGTTGCGGCGCAGCCGCGAGAGGCAAGTGCGGTAGTCGCCCTGAACTTTCCGGACCTCGCGAACGTCGCTTTGATCGAGGATCTAGAAGAGGAAGTTATTTCGCGACATGTCGACGAGGTTCAAGCAAATCAAGAAGGTAGATGGTCCTCTTTCGGCTCCAGCAGCTCGAAGCAGATCGCGCAGGCTGCCATGGCGCTGGGTCGAGTGACGCCGCGCGGGCTGGAGGCCGTCGAAGCTACTTTAGCCTCTGCTTACTCGTCGGCAACTGACGTGATTGATGCATGTCAGGCACTAGTCTGGTTGTTAGATGAGGGCGTCACAGGAATCCGTACCCCCCCAACGGAACTCATTCGCGACCGAAGCGATTTGTCGATTGTCGATAGAAGTTGGACGGGTCGAGACGATCTGCGTGCAATGAACGCTGCCTTGGCCGGTCTTCGCCTACGAGTCTCCCAAGACCGTCGATCGCAAATCGACCAACTCGCCTTCGCGGTTCGAGATCCTGACGTGCAGGTGCGGATAATTGCTCTGAACCAATTCGAGACTAAGCGAGTCGATCTGCATGAGGATTCCGACGCAGTTCTTGATAATCTCCTTTTAGGCGCAGTTTTTGACCCTGATTCGCGTGTGGTTGCTCTAGCGGCACGTCTCACAAGTCAAATAACGCAGAAGAGCCTTGTCGAGCTGGCGTGGGCGCGCTTGGCAGACCAATATGCGGCGGCTCATATCCGCGTACGCCTCACAGCCACGGACGCGGCACTGCAAGCGCGTAAGCGCGGACACGAAAACGCCTACTCGGAGCTACTCCTGCAAGCCGGAGCAAGCGACTCGTCAATTGTTGTTCGACGCTTGGTCGCACGGGCTTTATAGCGTACAGCGAAGGCGTTGTTCTCGGCGTCGGTGTCCGAGCGCTACCCGTTCCTCGTGCGGGGCACCGAGCAGGGGGCGACGTCTACTCGGTGAGGAGGTCGTCGGCGATGGCGAGCGCGCCTGCGTTGTCGACCACCGTCCACGGCGACATCCAGTCACGCTGTGCCAGAGCGCGATACAGCTCGTCGACGCGGTTCTGCAGTGAGCCGTCGCGTTCGTAGGCGTCGCGGGCGCGCGACGAGTCCAGGTCGGCGCGTGAGCGTGCGCGACCCATTGCGACCTCGGCGGTGACGTCGATGAGCAGATGGTGGTCGGGGACGGGCAGACCGAACCGGTGGTACTCGACCTCGGCCACCCAGGCGACGGCCTCCCCGTCGGCGTCCTGCTCGCACCGCGCGGCGGTGTAGGCGGCGTTCGAGGCGACATAACGGTCGAGGAGCAGGACGTCGCACCCGGCGAGACGTTCCCGGATCAGCCCGGCGGCGCCGCGTCGGTCCAGGGCGAACAGCATCGCCATCGCGTAGGGGCTCGACCGGAGGTCGCCGTGCTCGCCGTGCAACGCCTCCGCGGCGATGTCGGCGTGGACCGACTCCCCGTAGCGGGGGAACGCCATCGTCGCCACGCGGTGACCCGTCGCGGTCCACCGTTGGGTCAACCCGTCGACAAGCGTGCGCTTGCCGGCGCCGTCGAGCCCTTCCACCGCGATGAGAACTCCCACACCGCCGATGCTAGCCAGCCGCACACGGCAATTGCGCTCATCTGCACACGGGCGCGCCGTCGGCGACGTGTGGCGATGTGCCGGTCAGAGGACCGGTGGGCGTCGGCGCGCCACCCGCCGGTTCACCGGTCGCAATGTCACCATGGGTGTCATGAAGCCCAGGATTCTCGTCGTCGACGACGACGCGGCGCTCGCCGAGATGCTCACGATCGTGCTGCGCGGTGAGGGCTTCGAACCGTTCGTCGTCGGTGACGGCACCCAGGCGCTGGCCGCGGTCCGCGAGATCCGGCCCGATCTGGTGCTGCTCGACCTGATGTTGCCCGGGATGAACGGCATCGATGTGTGCCGCGTCCTGCGTGCCGATTCCGGCGTCCCCATCGTGATGCTCACCGCGAAGAGCGACACCGTGGATGTCGTCCTCGGCCTCGAATCCGGCGCCGACGACTACATGGTGAAGCCGTTCAAGCCGAAGGAACTCGTCGCCCGCGTGCGCGCCCGGCTGCGCCGCACCGACGACGAGCCCGCCGAACTGCTGTCCATCGGCCCGATCGAGATCGACGTCCCCGCGCACAAGGTGACCCGTGACGGCAACCCGATCTCGTTGACGCCGTTGGAGTTCGACCTGCTGGTCGCGCTCGCCCGCAAACCCCGCCAGGTGTTCACCCGCGACGTGCTCCTCGAGCAGGTCTGGGGCTACCGGCATCCCGCCGACACCCGGTTGGTCAACGTCCACGTCCAGCGCCTGCGCGCCAAGGTCGAGCTCGACCCGGAGAATCCCGAGGTCGTGCTCACGGTGAGGGGGGTCGGCTACAAGGCCGGCCCGCCGTGATCCGTACACACCCCTCCCGACCGGCCCGCATGGGGCGCGGCCGTCGCCGCATCAACCCGACCTTCCCGCGTTTCCTGCGCCGGTGGTCGGCGGCCGGCCGGGTCACCGGACGTCTCTGGCGTCGATCGCTGCAGCTGCGGGTGGTCGTGTCGACCATGGTGCTCTCGCTCGTGGTGCTGCTGATCCTGGGTTTCGTGCTGACCAGCCAGATCACCGACCGGCTGCTCGAACAGAAACTGCGGGCGGCCACCGAGGAGATCGACCGGGCCCGCACCTCGGTCGAACGCGACCTCGCCGGCGGCGACACCAACGCCTCGATCACCAACCGTCTGCAGCAGACCCGGTCGATCCTCACCGACCGCGACGTCGGCACCACCCCGGCGTCGGGAGTGGTCGGCACCTTCGACACCGTCCTGCTGGTGCCCGCCGGTCCCCAGGACTCGGCGTCGGTCGGCCCGGCCGACGAGATCCCCGACAACCTGCGCGCCATGGTCCGCGGCGGCCGCATCGCCTATCGGTACTCCTCGGTCGCCGAGAACGGCGGCAAACGGTCACCCGCGCTCATCATCGGTACACCGACGGCAACCGGCGTGGCCGGGCTCGAGCTGTACCTGGTGTTCCCCCTGACCAACGAGGAGAGCACCGTCTCGCTGGTCCGCGGCACCCTGTTCACCGGCGGTCTGGTGCTGATCGTGTTGCTGGCGGCCATCGCCATGCTGGTGTCGCGGCAGGTGGTGATCCCGGTCCGGTCGGCGTCGCGGATCGCGGTGCGGTTCGCCGACGGTCGACTCAAAGAGCGCATGCCGGTGCGAGGCGAGGACGACATGGCCCGGCTGGCGATGTCGTTCAACGACATGGCCGAGAGCCTGTCCAAACAGATCAGCAGCCTCGAGGAGTTCGGCGGACTGCAACGGCAGTTCACCTCCGACGTCAGCCACGAACTGCGCACCCCGCTCACCACCGTGCGGATGGCCGCCGACGTCCTCTACGAGTCGCGCGACGACCTCGACCCGGTGAACAAGCGGTCGGTGGAGCTGATGAACAGCGAGCTCGACCGCTTCGAGACGCTGCTCGGTGAACTCCTCGAGATCTCCCGCCACGACGCCGGCGTCGCCGAACTGGCCGCCGAGAAGATCCCCATGAGCATCCCCATCGACGGTGCGCTCGCCACCGTGCGACACCTCGCCGCCGACACCGACACCCCGTTGGTCCTCGATCTGCCCACCGAACCGGTGATGGCCGAGATCGATCCGCGCCGTGTGGAACGCATCCTGCGCAACCTGCTGGCCAACGCCATCGACCACGGTGAACAGAAGCCCGTGACGCTCACGATGCGCAGCGACGGCGACGCGGTGGCGATCACCGTCCGCGACCGCGGCATCGGTCTGCGGCCCGGTGAGGAGAAGCTCGTCTTCAACCGGTTCTGGCGCTCTGACCCCTCGCGTTTCCGTCGATCCGGCGGCACCGGGCTGGGCCTGGCCATCAGCATCGAGGACGCGCGCCTGCACAACGGTCGACTGGAGGCGTGGGGCGAACCGGGCGCCGGCGCCAGCTTCCGGCTGACGCTGCCGTTGGTGCGCGGGCACAAGGTGCTGGGAAGTCCGTTGCCGCTCAAGCCCCTCGGTGCACGGAAGGCCACCGGCCGTGAGTGATGCCCCACGACGTCGGCGTCGCACGCCGATCGCCGCGCTGGCCGCGATCTGCGTCGCGGTGACCGTGAGCGCCGGATGCGTGTCGATCCCGACCAGTTCGAGCCCGCAGCCGATCGGCACGCTGCCCAGCCGGGCACCGGCGGTGTCGGTGCCGAGCCCGGTACCCGGGATGAGCCCCGAGGCCCTGGTCCGCGACTTCCTCAAGGCCTCGGCGAACCCCGGTTCGGGTCACCTGGCGGCCCGGCAGTACCTGACGGCGTCGGCGTCGGACAACTGGGACGACCGTGGTGGCTCGCTGATCCTCGACTCCATCAGCGTGTTGACCGACGGCCGCACCGACGACACCTTCACCGCGCGACTGATCGCCGACAACACCGGCGTCCTGCAGCCCAACGGTCATCTCATCCCCGCCACCGGCAAGGTGGAGTCGCGTCTGACCATGCGACTGGTCGACGGGCAGTGGCGAATCGACGGACAGCTTCCCGCCGGGGCGATGGTCGACCGCACCCAGTTCGTGTCGAGCTACCGCGCCCGCAACGTCTACTTCCCGTCGGTGTCGGGTGACCGGCTCGTCGCCGATCCGCGGTGGCTGTACTCCACCGGCAACGACGTCAGCGACCAGCTGGTCGACATGCTGATCTCCGGCCCCTCCGACGAGCTGTCCCGCGCGGTCGACTCCGCCTTCGGATCCGCGGCGGCACTGCGCGGATCGATCGAGACCCTCGGATCCGGCGGCAAACGGTTGCAGCTGACCGGGGTGAGCTCGCTGTCCGACCGCGACCGCACCCTGCTCGCCGCGCAGGTCGTCTGGACCCTCGATCGCGCCGACGTCCCCGGTCCCTACGTCATCGACGCCGACGGCGCGCCGCTCAACGAGCGGTACTCGTCGGGCTGGACCACCGGCGACGTCGCGTCGCTCGATCCCTCGGGCACCGCGCAGTCCTCGGTGGGCCTCATGGTCATCCGGTCAGGCTCGCTCGATCGCGTGACGGGCACCGGTCTCACCCCCGTCGAGGGACCGCTCGGTACCTCCGGCGCCGTTCTCTCGGCGTCGGTGTCGTCGGACGGCAAGCGTGTCGCGGCCGTCACCCGCGGCGCCGCGGGCGGGCCGGCGATGCAGCTGCAACTCGGCGATCTCGGGGGGACACCGGTGACGGTGGCGTCGGGACGCACGATCTCGCGGCCGTCGTTCGGTCCCGACGACGACACGGTGTGGGCCGTCGTCGACGGCCGCCTGCAGCGGTGGTCGCGTGACGCCACCGGTGCCCTGCAGGCGCCGCGGCTCGTCGACACCGGCGCACTGTCGCTCGTGGCGCGCGGCGACATCACCGAGGTCCAGGTGTCGCGCGACGGTGCTCGCGCCGCCGTGATCGTGGGCGGCACACCGATTCTCGCCGTCATCTCGACCACCGGCGCCGACACGCAGGCGCTGACCGGTGCGCGCGACGCCGCGTTCAACATCGGGGGCCAGGCCGTCTCCCTCGACTGGGTGTCGGGTGACACCGTGGTCGTGGCACGAGGCACCACCGACTCGCCGATCGTGCAGGTGAGCGTCGACGGGACGCCTGCGGTCGGTCTGCTCAGCGGCAATTTGACCCCGCCGGTCACGGCGGTGGTGGGGGATCGTTCGACGCTCTACGCCGCCGACAGCCGCGGCGTCCTGCGACTCGGCAGCACCGACGGTCAACCCGACCAGTACTGGAACGAGGTCGCCCCGACGATGGGGTCGCAGGCCATCCCGGTCCTGCCCCAGTGATCGCTCTCGTCGGCGTCGTCGCGCGCTGTACCGTCCGCGTGTGAGCAGCCCCGCGCCCCGCGTCCTGGTGATCGGGTTCGACCCGTACCGGGTCGGCGGATCGTGGGATCCCGAGCCGGTCGCGCAGGGGATCGAGGCCGGTCTGGCCGCGTTCGCCGAGCACGGGGTCGCGGTGACGACGTGCCTGTTCGGTCTCGACGGCAGCGACGACATCGAGGCGGTGGTGACCGAGGCGCTCCGGGCCCACCCGTTCGAGTGCGTCACCATCGGCGGGGGACTGCGACACTCCGACGACCACGTCGAGTGCTCGAACTCGTGGTGGATCTCGTTCGGCGCCACGCCCCTTCCGCGGCGATCGCCTTCAACAGCGGCCCCGCGACGACCTACGAGGCCGCGGCCCGCTGGATCGTGTGACCTGACGTCGTCCCGGGTGTATCTGTGCACAACCCCCGGCGCCGGCGGCCGACGGCAGAGGGCCGCCGGATCGGCGCGACGAGGATCGAACCATGTCGCGATGGTCCACCTGGCTCGACGGTGGCCGCGCGGTCGCCCACGCCGCCGCCGATCTCGCGGTGCCGCTGCACTGCGGTGGCTGCTCGCGCCCGGGCACGCGATGGTGCGACCGGTGCGAGGCGACCCTGCGCGACGATCCGGTCGCACTGACCCCGCGCGTACCGCCGCCGGTGAGCACCTGGGCCGTCGGCCGCTACGTCGGACCGTGTCGAGGCGCTGTCCTGGCGCTCAAGGAACACGGCCGGGGTGACCTGGTGCCGATCCTCGGCGCGGCCGTGGCGCGCGATCTCGTCCGGCTGGCGGTGTGGTCGGAACTGCCGCGCACGACCGGTTCGCTCATCCTGGTGCCGGCACCGACGCGCTGGTGGGCGGCACGTCGCCGCGGCGGCGATCCGGTGACCGCCATCGCGCGGGCCGCGGCCGACCTCCTCGGCCCGCGGGTCGCGGTCGTCGGTGCACTCCGCACGTCGATGTGGGCGCAGGACTCGGCCGGGCTGTCCGCGCGCGACCGCGTCGACAACCTCGCCCACGCGATCTCCCTCACCGCGCGTCGGGCCTCGCTCGCCCGGCTGCGGGCACCCGACACCGCCGTCGTCCTGCTCGACGACGTCCTCACCACCGGCGCCACCGCGACCGAATCGCTGCGGGTGCTCGCCGCGGCCGGCGTCGGGGTCCATGCGGTGCTCGTGATCGCCGGCGCCTGAGCCGGGTCCCGAGCCGATCGGTGACTGCG
Source organism: Williamsia herbipolensis (assembly GCF_000964005.1). GTDB lineage: Bacteria > Actinomycetota > Actinomycetes > Mycobacteriales > Mycobacteriaceae > Williamsia_A > Williamsia_A herbipolensis. The sequence goes on along the minus strand of NZ_JXYP01000026.1, from coordinate 547 downwards.
CCCGAACGCGACATGTCCGGCGCGACACACCGCACGACACGCGGTGAGGTCAACGAAACGACATGAAAACTCGATGAAATGTTGACCCGCAAATCATGGCGACACCATGGCGCAGCGACTACGTTGAGGAATCACACTCGTCGACGTCACGCATCGTGCCGGCCGGTGATCACGACCAGCCCGCGCCCGACGGCGTGGTGCACGTCGGCGGTGATCGAACACCATCGCCCGACCTGTGGAGGTGAGGCCGCTCCCCCCAGAAGTGTCGTTGCGATGCAATCGATCTCACGCCCGTTCGTGAGACGTCTGCGCGACCACGGAGGTCGGACACCGGCCCCGCCGAGCAGCGGCACCGACCCCGACCGTGGCCGACCGCGATCCCTTTCGGGCGACATCTCGTTCGCCCGAGTCGCGACGCCCGCGGAACACCCCAGACCAGGAGGTAACCGAGTGTCGACCGTGTTGAATACGACCCCCCGCGCAGGTATTGATGCGGCGCCCCGGGCGAGCAACCCCGCCCAGCGTCCCGTACCGACCCCCCGTGAGC
>NZ_JXYP01000027.1 GCF_000964005.1 Williamsia herbipolensis | reverse complement strand
CCGGACAACGCGACCATGCGCTCCCGGGCTGGCTGCACTTCTACAATCACCACCGAGCCCACTCCGCCACCGGAGGTCAGCCACCAGTCACCCGACTGACCAACCTCCCTGGACATCACATCTAGACCGTCCCGCTCCGGGTCAGTCGGTCCAGACGCTCGCGAGCTCGGTCGCGGTGCGCGCCGGCGCCACCGGTGCGCCGGTCTCGGTGCGCGAGAAGCGCGGTGCGGGAGCGGCTTGCATCACGCCGTCCAACTCCTGCAGGTTCGCGCGTGCGGCCATGTGCGGGTCGACCGGGGCCTCGGCGAAGGTGAGCACCGGGGTGGTGCAGGCGTCGGTGCCCGCGAAGACCGCCGCCCAGTCGTCCCGGGTGCGCGAGGCGAACGTCTCGGTGAACACCGCGCGCAGCTCGTCCCAGCGGGCGATGTCGTTCTGGTCGGGGATGTCGGCCCCCTCGAGACCGAGGCCGGTGATCAACTGCGCGTAGAACTGGGGCTCGATCGCACCCACGGCCATGTACTTCCCGTCGGAGGTCTCGTAGACCTCGTACCAGGGTGCGCCGGTGTCGAGCATGTTCACGCCACGCTCGTCGCGCCACAGACCCGTGCCGCGGAATGCCCACATCATCTGTCCCAGAACCGAAGCGCCGTCGACCATCGCCGCGTCGACGACCTGTCCGGCACCCGAGACCCCACGCTCGACGAGCGCGGCCAGCACGCCCTGCACGAGGAACATCGACCCGCCGCCGAAATCGCCGACGAGGTTGAGCGGCGGCACCGGCCGCTCACCCGCCCGGCCGATCGCGTGCAACATGCCGGTCATCGAGATGTAGTTGATGTCGTGTCCGGCGCGGTCGGCCATCGGGCCGTCCTGACCCCAGCCGGTCATGCGGCCGTAGACGAGTCGAGGGTTCACCGCGAGCAGGTCGTCGGGTCCGAGGCCCAGGCGCTCCATCACCCCGGGCCGGAAACCCTCGAGGAGGACGTCGGCGCGGGCGACGAGTCGGATCACCTCGGTCTTGTCGGCGGCCGACTTGAGGTCGGCCTCCACGACCGCCGACCGCCCGCGCAGGAGCTGATCGGCGTTGCGACCCGGCGCGGGGAGCGTCCCGGACCGTTGGACACGCACCACATCGGCCCCGAGATCGGCCAGCATCATCGCAGCGTGCGGACCGGGCCCGATGCCGGCGAACTCCACGACCCGGATGCCCGTCACCGGGCCCTGGCGTCGCTCCTCGCGCGGCTGTTCACTCGAACTCATCGAAGTACCTCGTCGTCGGTTGCCGATGGATTGACCGAGCGCTCGCTCCGTCGCTTCCAGCATCGCATGTCGCCCCGGTGATCGCTGTCACCGGGTGGTTTGCCCGCGGGCGCGGCGCGCCGGTCCGCGAAACGCCGGGAAGGGTGAAAAGCGTTCGCCGCTTCGTGTGTTCAGAAGCGCTTGCGGTGGCTAGCATTGTCCGAATGATCTGCTCCGGTGGGCTCGGCGCGGCGACCTGGACCGAACTCGACGACCGGCAGGTCACGCTCGTGGTCCCTGTCGGGTCGGTCGAGCAGCACGGCCCGCATCTGCCCCTCGACACCGACACGCGTATCGCCGGTGCCGTGGCCGACGGTGCCTGCGCCACGCTCGGAGCCGACGACGGGCCGACGCTGCTGGCCCCGGCGCTGGCCTACGGCGCCAGCGGCGAGCACGAGGACTTCCCCGGCACGATCTCCATCGGACACGAGGCGCTGCGACAGGTCCTCGTCGAGTACGGCCGCAGCGCTTGCCGGTGGGCCGCACGCATCGTCTTCGTCAACGGCCACGGCGGCAACGTCGCCACCCTGATCGACGCGGTCGGCCTGCTCCGGGTCGAGGGGCGCGACGCGGCCTGGTTCCCGTGCGCCGTGGCCGGCGCCGACGCGCACGCCGGTGCCACCGAAACCGCACTCCTGCTGCACATCTCGCCGGAGACCGTGCGATCGGACGCCGTCGCGGTTGGCACCACCGCCGCCGTCGCCGATCTCATGCCCACCCTGCGATCATCGGGTGTGCGTGCGGTGAGCCCGAACGGGGTGCTCGGCGACCCGCGGCGTGGACATCCCGACGACGGGCGCGCCCACCTCGCCGCGATGGCGACGCGACTGGCCGACGCGGTACGTCGATGGTCGCCCGACGAACACGGCGTCCTGCGATGACCCGTCGAACCGAGGGTGCCGACACCGACGCGACCGATCCCGAGGCCACGGCCGACGGCGGGTCCGAGGAGGCGACGGAGAACGCGCCGGTGCGCACGCCGCAGGAACTGCCCGACGGGTTCCAGGTGCAGCTCGACCTGGGCACCGTCGTCAACCCCGCAACGCGCCGGCACCTCCTGGGCGGATCCCCGATGCGCCTGCTGACCCTGTCCCCCGCGGCGGTCGACATGATCGATGCCGACGGCCGACTGGTGGTCTCGGGTCCCTCCTCGGCGACCCTGGGTCGTCGTCTGCTCGACGCCGGGGTCGCCCATCCGCGGCCCATGTTCGGGCCCGACACCGGGGACGTGACCGTGGTCATCCCGGTGCGCGACAACCAATCCGGGGTCGATCGGTTGCTCGCCGCACTGGTCGGGGTCCGTGTCGTCGTCGTCGACGACGGCTCCGCGACACCGGTCGTCGTCGGCGACGCGGGGCGTGGGGAAGAGGTCGAGCTCCTCCGTCTCGATCGCAGCGTCGGTCCGGCGGCCGCGCGCAACCACGGGGCCCGTCGCGTCGAGACCGATCTCATCGCCTTCGTCGACTCCGACGTCGTCCCCGAATCCGGTTGGCTGTTCAAGCTTCTCGCGCATTTCTCCGACGACCGCGTCGCGATGGTGGCGCCACGCATCGTCGCGATGACCCCCGACGGCGGCCCGATGGCGCGCTACGAGGCGCTGTGCTCGTCGCTCGACATGGGGCGTCGGGAGAGCGCGGTGGCGCCGGGTACGCGTGTCCCGTACGTGCCGAGTGCTGCGATCATAGTGCGCCGCAGCGTGTTCCGTGAGGTTTCGACGGGCGGGTTCGACGAGTCGCTGCACGTGGCCGAGGACGTCGACCTCTGCTGGCGCATCACGTCTGCGGGCTGGGTCATCCGGTACGACCCCATCGCCGTCGCGGCGCACGATCACCGCGACCGGCTCGGTCCGGCGCTGCGACGCCGACGCTTCTACGGGACCGGGGCGGCCCTGCTGAGCGATCGCCATCCCACCCTCGCGGCGCCGATCGTGATGACGGTCCCCATGGCCGTGGCGGCACTCGGCGTGCTGACCCGCTCGCGATGGGGGCTGGGCCTGCTGGTGGCGATGATCGCGATCATCGGACGACGTCTGCACGGCCGGGTGTCGCACGTCCCCGACGCGTTCTCGGTGGCGGCGAAGCTGACCGCACAGTCGATGGGGTTCGGGTTCCTGCAGTTCGCCTCGGCGCTGTGTCGGCACTACTGGCCGCTGTCGGTCGTGCTCGCGGTGTTCTCGGCCCGGTTCCGTCAGGTGCTGCTCGCCGTCGCCCTCGCCGACGGCCTCGTCGAATGGGTGCGCTCGGAGATGCTCAACCCCGACCCGGTGCAGCGCCTCGGTGTCGCCCGGTTCGTGATCCTCAAACGCCTCGACGACCTCGCCTACGGTGCCGGTCTGTGGGAGGGCGTGCTCGCCGCACGGGCGGCGGGTGCGCTGCGACCGGTCATCGGATCCGTCCACGCCGCGGAGCGGCACGCGACGTCCGGGCGGATCGCGGAGAGACGTGCGGTCACCGAGGGGGCCGCGCCATCGCATTCGTGAGCCGCTCGTGACACCGCGTCGTGTCGTGGTGGTCGGTGCGGGCAGCTGCGGATGCGTGGTGGCCGAGCGTCTCTCGCGCGGTGACCACGTTCTCGTGACCCTCGTCGAGGCGGGCCGCGACACCCCGACCGACGCCGACCTCCGTGTGTCCCGTCTCCCCGTGGGACCCGATGCGCACCGCGTGCGGCGGTATCGCACGGTCGACGGTCTCGATCTCGTCCGCGGCGCCGGGGTGGGCGGGTCGTCGGTCGTCAACGGCGGCTACTTCCTGCGCGGTCACCGCGCCGACCTCGACGGCTGGGATCGACGCTGGTGGGACATCGACACCGTCGAGCGATTCCACCGCATCCTCGACGGCGGCGGGTCCGGCGGTGTGATGTCGGTCCGCCGCGTCGACGACACCGAGCTCCACCCGCGCGCCATGGCCTTCGAGAGATATTGGCACAGAACAGGATATGACCTCGTCGGCACGGAATGGCCGACCGTCGGCGTCAACCGGGTGCGTGTCAACGCCGACCGCGTCCGACGGGTGTCCGCCGACCGGGCGTTCCTCACGGCCGCCGTCCGCGCCCGACCGTCGCTACGGATCGTTGCCGACACCACTGTCGACGAGGTGCTGGTGTCCGACGGCACGGCGACCGGTGTCCGCGCCGGTGGAGAGACGATCCCCGCCGACGAGGTGATCCTCTGCGCGGGCACCCTGGCGAGCGCGACGCTCCTCGCCCGCTCGGCCGGCCGGACACCGTCGACCTTCCCGCTGGGTGAACACCGCGAGATCCTGGTCCGTTACCGCGAACGGACCCCGGCGCCCCGCACCCGCGCCGGCCTCCCCCTGCTCCCGACCGTTCTGCACACCGAGGACGGTTTCGAGATCCGCTGCTACAACGCTGATTTCGCCGACCACATCACCGGTGTGGCGCGCTCGGGCCCGGCCGTCGGGGTGGCGGGCATGGTCCCGGGGGCGAGCGGACACCTGACCGTCGACGCCGACGGTGCCGTCGGTATCGACATCGGCGCCGCCCAGGCCGTGGGCGACGGCATGCGGCGGTGGTCGCACCGGGTCGTGGAGATGCTCGAGGGAGCTGCGCACGCCGACCTCGTGGAGAACGGCAGCGTGACGATCGACCCGGTGCTCGCGACGTCGCACCACGCCTGGGGCACGATGCCGATGGGTGCGGCCACCGACGCGCTCGGCGGGGTGATCGGCGTCGAGGGTCTGCGTGTGGTCGACGGATCGATCCTCCCGGGCGCCCTGTCGAGCGGACCGCACGCGACGACGATGATGATGGCGGCCCGGATCGCCGACGCCATTGCCGAACCGCTCTCGGCGCGCAGCGGTATCGTCGGATCGTGACCTCACTAGGCGACCCGGCGGTCCGGGAGTTCCTGTCCACCGGAACCCGTACCGGCATGCTGGGATTCACTGCATCCGACGGACGTCCGCTCATCGCGCCGGTGTGGTTCGTGCTCGACGAACGCACCGCTGACGACGGCGGGGCCGACCTGCGCATCGCCTTCAACACCGGCGCCGACACGGCGAAAGGGCGGGCGCTGCAGCGTGATCCGCGTGTGGTGCTCTGCGTCGACCTCCCCGAGCCGCCGTACGCCTTCGTCCAGGTGCAGGGGCGAGTGCAGATCAGCGACGACCTCGACGAGGTGCGACGCATCGCCACGGCGGCGGGCGGTCGCTACATGGGTGCCGACCGCGCCGAGGAGTTCGGCGCGCGCAACGGGGTCCCCGGGGAACTCGTGGTGTGGATCGAACCGGTCAAGGTGATCGCCTCCCTCGACGTCAGCGCCTGACGTCGCTGCCGGCGCAGCACGCGTCAGGGGAGAACGCGCTGCTCCTCGCGACGCGGTGTGACGGCGAAGGTGCGCTCACGCGGATCCCAGAACGCCAGCACGGGCCAGGCCAGGGCCTGGGCGAGTCGGGCGAACTGGATGCCGACCAATGATCCCGCCCACTGCTTGCGCCTGCCGTGCATGCGGAAGGTGCGTGGCGTGCGCGCGGTGTACTTCCAGTAGCTGGCCGGGGTCGTGCACAGCCGCCGGCCCGAGATCCGGGCGTCCATGCCCGGTACCCACGCGAGCTGCCATCCCCGGCTCACCACGGTGATCCCGATGTCGAGGTCGTCCTGGATGTCGTCTCGCGTGCTGGTGTGGGCCGCGATGTCGGCCCACACCGCCGCCCGCATCACGCAGTTCGCGCCGAAGGTGTCGGCCATCTCGGTGATGGACCCCTCACGCATGCCGGCCTCGAGTTTCTCGGTGAACCGGGCCTGCGCCGACCGGAAGAGCCATTGGGCGGGCATGTCGTGCATGGAGCACAGACCGCTGCCGCCGGCGACGGTGGGCGGCACCGCCTCGAAGAAGCGGCGGATCGCCGCGGTCCACTGAGGGGTGACGACGGTGTCGGCGTCGATCTTCGCGACCAGTTCACCCGTGGCCTCCCGCACCCCTCGAGCGGCGGCGTGCAGTGCCCCCTGCTGGTGCTCGGTGACCAGCCGGACGGTCGGGGACTCCCGCACGAACGAGCCGACGATCGCGGCGGTGTCGTCGGTGGAGTTGTTGTCGATGACGATGACCTCGGCGACGGGTTCGTCCTGGGCCAGCAGTGCATCGAGGCAGGCCGCGATGTCCGCTTCCTCGTTGTAGGCGGGGATGATCACCGAGATCGCTGGGTGAGACACAGGTGCATGTTTACCCAGACGAACGGATAGGTCAATGTCGTCAATCCCGCGACACGGCCGCCCGGCGGTAGGCGCGGAGTGCGGGATAGCCGAACACGACGAGACCGCCGACGGCCCACAGCACCGTCTTGATGAGGCTGTCGGTCACCGGACCACCGATCGCCAGCGCGCGCATGGTGTCGATCGCGCACGTCATCGGCTGATTCGCGACGAGCGGCTGCAGGACTCCGGGGTAGGCGCTGACCGGGGAGAAGCCGGAGTTGAAGAACATGAACAGGCTCGCGATCAGCGACAGGATCGGTACGAGCGGGATGTTCGACGACGACAGCGCCAACGCCAGCACGATCGTGAAGAACGCGGCCCCGTAGAGCAGCGCGACCGCGAAGATGCCCAGCGCCGGCACGAAGCCCTGGTTGAAGCGCCAGCCGATGATCATCCCGAACAGGGTCAGGATCACCGTGCCGACCAGTATGCGCATGAGTTCGGCCGCGATCCGGGAGCTGAAGTCGGCTCCGCGGTGGACGGGGAGGACATAGAGGCGGGTGAGCAGTCCGGACTTGCGTTCGGTCGTCAGCCGCACGCCGCCGGCCATGGAACCGAACATCGCACCGACGAGGACCACCAGCGGCACGGTGCCGAACGCACTGTTCTGCCCGGTCGCCTGACCGATGGCGTCGCCGAGCACGACCTTGAACATGATCATGCTCAGGGCCGGGAACAGCAGGGTCTGCAGCAGGGTGACCCGGTCACGGAGGACGACGAGGGTCTGTCGACCGGTGAGGATGCCGGTGTGGGTGAACCACGCGCGCAACCCGCGTTCGCTGTGGCGGCCCACCTCGGGGAAGCGCGTCACCATCAGATTGCCGGTACCGGCGGCCCGTGGCGCGACGGCGTCGGCCGGATCGGCCGGTGCCGTGGGCAGACGGACCGAGGGCAGACGGGTCGTGGGTGCGTCCTCGACGGCGGTGGTGCCGCGGTCGCGCACCGGGATCCGCGTCGTCGGCCGGTCGGCCGACTCGGGGGCCAGCACCGTCCAGGGACCGACCACCGCGCGGATCGACCCGGTACCCGGGAACAGCACCTGCCGACCGGGCGTCATGTCGGTGCGGCGGGTCTCGGTGTCGTCGGGGTCGACCGACCTGCGCGAGACCGGTCGTTTCTCCGACCGCCACCAGTGGTCGTTGTCGGTCTGCCCGGGCGATCGGTGGCGCGGCCGACGCGGGAGACGGGTGGTGGGCTCGTCGCCCGACGGTGTCCCGGTGATCTCCCAGTTCATCGGCGCGCACCCCGCACGATCACGTACGCGCCGCCGGCGACGGCGAGTGCCGCGACACTGCCGGCCCAGATGAGCGGTGCCTGCGCGACATCCCAGGTCACGCGACCGTTGTCGAAGGCCCGCATCAACTCGGTGAATTGCGAGATGGGCTGGTTCCGCGCGAACGGGCGGATCCACTCGGGGAACGACGCCTCGGGCACGAACCCGGTCGAGAGCATGCCGAGGATGAGCTGCGGGAGTGCCAGGGCCTGGCTGGTGGCCTCGGGGTTGCTGGCGACGACGCCGATCGCGTCGGCTCCGAGTGCGAGCAGCAGGCCGACGACGAAGGCGACCCCGAGGAACCCGGCCATGTAGAAGAGGCCGTGTTCGGGCCGCCACCCGATGACGAGACCGGAGACGACCGCCCAGAACAGCGAGATGACCAGCAGGATCGCGTTGGCGACCAGGCGCGCGAACATCGGGATCACCGCGTTGACCGGCATGCTGCGCAGCCGGTCGGTGATGCCGGCGCTGCCGTCGGTGGCGGCGCGCATCGCCGCCGAGGTCGCCACGAAACCCACCGATTGCAAAAGGATGACCGGCATCAGGAACTGTGCGTAGTTGACACCGGGAAAAGCGTCGAAAATGCTGCGCAACGGCACGTAGAAACAAATGGTCAACATCACCGGGGCGACGATCCCCAGCACGAATTCGCCCTGGCGGAGCATCCCGCGCAGCGATCGCTCGGTGAGCGCCAGCGTCTGGCCCACCGGGTTGATGGTCCCGGCCGCGAGCCCGCCGATCACCAGCGGCCGTGGGGCCGTGGTCGTCACCGCGCCCCCTCGCGCTCCGACGCGACCCCCGTGGGTGTCGGGGCCTCGGCGTCCGCCGGCGCGGTGAGCTTGAGGAAGACGTCGTCGAGGGACGGGCGTCGCAGACCGACATCCGACAGTTCGATCTCGGCGTCGTCGAGACGCCGGACGATCTCGACCAGGGTCGCGGTGCCGCGGACCGCGGGGACGGTCAGCGCGGTCCCGCCCGAGGCGCTGCGGATCTGGTCGCGCGGGACGAGGTCGGCGAGCAGTTCGGTGATCTTCTCGATGTCGTCGGGATAGCTGGGGATGACCTCGCAGAAGGTCCCGCTGACGCGTTCCTTCAACTCGTCGGCGGTGCCCTCGGCGATCACCCGCCCCTTGTCGATGACCACGATGTTGTCGCTGAGGAGGTCGGCCTCCTCGAGGTACTGGGTGGTCAGCAGCGTCGTGATGCCCAGGTCGCGGAGGTTCGTGACGATGTTCCACACGTCCTGGCGGCTGCGCGGGTCGAGCCCCGTCGTCGGTTCGTCGAGGAACACCACCTCGGGTCGGACCACGAGTCCGCAGGCGATGTCGATGCGTCGCCGCATGCCGCCGGAGAACTTGCCGACGCGGCGCCCGGCTGCCTCGGTGAGATTGAACGCCTCGAGCAGTTCCGCCGCGCGGAGTCGGGCCGCCTTCTTGTCCAGGCCCATCAGCCTGCCGAAGAGCACGAGGTTCTCCTGGCCGGTCAGGGATTCGTCGAGGGCCGCGAACTGGCCGGTCAACATGATCGAGCGACGCACCTGGGCGCGGTCGTGCACCACGTCGTGACCGGCGATGCGGGCCGATCCGGCGTCGGGTATCAGCAGGGTGGCCAGCATGTTCACCGTCGTGGTCTTGCCGGCGCCGTTGGGTCCGAGCAGTCCGAGCACCGTTCCCGGGGCGACCTCGAACGACACGCCGTCGACGGCGGTGAAGTCGCCGAACCGCTTCACGAGACCGTCGGCGACGACACTCGGTCGCGTCCCCGCGTGGTCGATGCCGCCGGACGCGGTCCATCCACCGGACTGGCTGCCCTGCATGTGTGGTCCTGTCGTCGGGGAGTGACGGGGAACGCGGGGTCGACGGCGTCCCGCCGGGTCGACTCCCGCCGACCCGGTGGCGAGTGTATTCGTCCGGTGAACGTGTTCCGTGCGATCGGCGCGGTGTGTAACGCTCCGTGACATTTCGCCGATATCGAAATCGGAAAAAGAAAGTCATGACCGATTAGTTTTGGGACGTGGGATTACCGGTACGCTTTTATCGGCCCGCGTGCGGAGATCGGCAACCGTGATGTGTGACCACCGACGACCGGTGATCGGACCCGCGGCGGGAGAATGGGAGAGCAACGTGGCGATGCAGCTTCGTTCGCAGAAGGCGAGCACCACCGATCGCGTCCGTGTCAGCCAGATCGACGACACGCGCACCCTGGGTCAGCTCGTCGGGGCGGCCGCGGCGATCGCCCCGGGACAGCCCGCGATCTGCAAGCCCGGTCTCACCATCACCTTCGGTCAGCTGGCCACCTCGGCGTTCGGCGCCGTCGGAGCGATGTCGGGCGGGGACGTCATCGACGACTCCGCGCTCACCGTCGCCCTGATGATGAACGTGCCCGGCCTCGCCCTGTCGGGTCCGGCCGGCCTGGCCGCTACATTGATCTCGTTGCGTGTGCAGGCGTCGGTGGCCCTCGCGGGCGCCGAGCGCGTCTGAGACCGACCGGGTTCGCCCGACACCGCCCGAGCCCTTCAGAACCGTCCGCCGCGCCCGGTGCGCCGGCTCCGACCAGACAGAGAGTGGGACCGCATCCATGAGCAATCCCTTCGACGACGAGAACGGCCGCTTCTTCGTGCTGGTGAACGCGGAGAACCAGCACTCCCTGTGGCCCACCTTCGTCGACATCCCCGCGGGCTGGGACAAGGTGTTCGGCGAGGCGTCGCGTGCGGAGTGCCTCGACTACGTCAACGAGCACTGGACCGACCTGCGGCCCAAGAGCCTGATCGAGGCCATGGAGGCCGATTCGGCGCAGTGATCTCCACCCGCCGGCACCTCGCCCGGCGGCCGACACGCCCGTGTCGGGACACGAATCGCGCTCGAATGTGACACGGATCACCTGTCAATGTAACGCGATCGACATCGTTCTCAGACGCGAAAGTGCAGCTCAGAGCGCCTTTTGTGGAGAAGTACCAGCGTTTACCGTTCCAGTCTGTAACGAAACAGATACCCCAGCGACCCACACCACCCGTTAATGTGTCCCTACACCAAGCACGGTGACCGGGAATCAGGGGTTCAAGATGGCATTCGCAGCAGTTCGGTCGGGGGGAACGACCGTGGAGCACGATCTCGTCGAGGCGCGCGGCATCGCCCCCTCGGACCTGATCGGCACGGTTCGCCGAATCGCGGAGTCCGCGCCCAACCGGGTCGTGTGCCGTTACCACTACCGGTCGCTCAACTACCGGGAACTCGACGCCGCCATCGAACTGATGGTGCCGGTCACCCGTAGCCAGCAGATGGACGACCGCGCCGCCATCGTGGCCGCCGTCTTCGCCGGTATGCCCTCGTTGTCCACCGAGCGGGATCCTGCCACCGTCGCCTCCGTCGTCGACGGTACCTTCGCCCGCATCATGGCCGACCTCGCCGAACTCGAGATCGCCGCCGCCGCAACCCCCGTCCGCACCATGCGGACGAGTGAGATCGACCTGCGGGGGATCGCCAGCCGGCTCACCGGAGCCTGAGCGCCCGGCCCTGTCACGACCCCGGTCCGGGGTCGGCACCACTCCATCGCTCGTTCATGCTCGTGTAACATCGGAAGTCGTTTTGCCATCGTGAATTCTGGCATGACGACCCGCGATGACAGCTCGAGAAGTCGGCGAAATCGCCCGTCCACGTCAGGCGTGTCACCACGCCCGGCGAGGTGCGTTGGTGAAACCATCGTGAGGTGATGCGGATGACAGTCCGCAGTCATCGCCGGTGGATGTCACGGCGGCCTTCAGACGGGATCGGAGCACGAGAATCTTGGTTGCGGGTGGCTCCGACGGTCGGGCGCAGATGCCGGCAGGCGCGTTCGAGCTCTCGGCGGCCCAGCGGGGGATCTGGTTCGCCCAGCAGGCGCTCGGTTCCATCCCGATCAACATCGCCGAATACGTCGATCTCGTCGGCCCGGTCGACGCCGAGGCCCTGACCGCGGCGTCGAACGCCGCCGGCCGCGAGGCCGGGTCCGGGTTCCTCCGCCTCGTCGACACCGGCGACGTGCCCATGCAGGTCGTCGAGGCCGACCACGACGACTCGATCTCCCGTCTCGACTTCTCCGACCATCCCGACGCCGTCGAGCGTGCACTGGAGTGGATGCGCGCGGAGTACAGCCGTCCCATCGACGTCCTCACCGACCGCCTGACCGTCAGCGCCCTCATCCGCGTCGGACCCGATCGGCACTTCTGGTACTGGCGCGCCCATCACATCGCCACCGACGGGTTCGGCGCCACCGCGATGCTGGCCCGGGTCGCTGCCATCTACACCGCCCGTCTGGACGGCGACGAGCTCCCGACCTGGCGGGGAGCGTCCCTGACCGACCTCGTCGAGGGGGAGCGCACCTACCGCGACTCCACGCGGTTCGAGAACGATCGTGCCTACTGGGCCGAACGCAACGCGGGACTCCCCGGCGCCGTGTCGCTCGCGGCGCGTCGTGAACCGCCCGGCGCGTTCTCCCGCCTGGCCTCGGTCGAGCTCCGCGGCCGCGTGGGTGAGCTGGTCGACGCCGCCGCCGCGGAGTCCTCGGGGAGCGCGGCGCCGGCCGTCATCGCCGCGTTCGCGACCTACCTGTCGCGGATGACCGACATCGACGACGTGGTCCTCAGCCTGCCGGTGTCGGCCCGGAACACCGCCAAGTTGCGGTCGGCGGCGGGCATGGTCTCCAACGTGGTCCCGCTGCGCGTCGGGGTGTCCGACGACATGGCGATCGGTCGGTTGATCACCGACGCCCAGACCGCGCTGACCGGCGCACTGCGCCGCCAGCTGTATCGCCACGAGGACATGCGCCGCGACATCGGTCAGGGCACCGGCGAACGCGGGCTCTTCGGACCGTCGGTCAACCTCATGATGTTCCAGTCCGAGGTGAACCTCGGCGAGACCGTCGGGCAGATGCACGTCCTCACGACCGGCCCCGTGGAGGACCTCGCGGTCAACATCTACCCCGGCGCCGACGGGAACGCCCTGCGCCTCGACCTCGAGGCCAACCCCCGCCTGTACTCCGACGACGACCTGCGACGGCATCTCGACCGCTTCGTCGACCTCGTCGAGCGGATGCTGGGCAGCGACCGTGCGACACCGGTCGGCGAGATCACCGTCGGCTCGGCCGACGAGATCGCGATGATCACCGACGAGTGGAACGCGACCGACCACCCGGTCGAGTCCGAGGTGCTCGGCGACATCTGGCGCCGTCAGGCGCGGGCCACCCCCGACGCACCCGCCCTGCACTTCGGTGCGCAGACACGGTCGTACGGCGAATTCGGCGCCGACGTCGCCCGCCTCGCCCGTCATCTGATCGCGCTGGGGATCGGCCCCGATCGCCATGTCGCGATCGCCATGCGCCGTTCGTTCGACCTCTTCGTCGCCGTCCACGCGGTCCTCGAGGCCGGCGGCGCGTATGTCCCGATCGATCTCGACAGCCCCGGTGGGCGCCAGGCCGCGGTCCTGCGCGGCAGTGCCGCACCGGTCGTGCTCACCACCCGCGCCGAGGGTTTCGTGGTCCCCGAGGGACTGCCCGAGACCCCGACCGTCGTCGAGGTCGATGCGGTGGACCTCGACGATCACGCCGACACACCGGTGTCGCCCGACGAGCGACACGGCACGCTGCACCCCGACAACACCGCCTACGTCATCTACACCTCCGGCTCCACCGGTGCGCCCAAGGGTGTCGCGGTGAGCCATCGGGCCATCGTCAACCGGCTGCGCTGGATGCAGGCGGAGTATCCCCTCGGCGGCGACGACGTGGTGCTGCACAAGACGCCGGTCACGTTCGACGTGTCGGTGTGGGAACTGTTGTGGGCCCTGCAGGTCGGCGCCTCGGTGGCGATCGCCGTGCCCGACGGGCACCGCGACCCCGAGTACCTCGCCGGCCTCATCGCCGACCGCGGCGTCACCGCGGTGCACTTCGTGCCCTCGATGCTGGCGTTGTTCGTCGAGTCGGCGCCTGCGCAGTCGTTGACCAGTCTGCGCGCGGTGTTCGCGAGCGGCGAGGCCCTCACGCCGTCGGTCGCCGGGCGTCTTGCGGCCATCACCGATGCCGCGCTGCACAACCTCTACGGCCCCACCGAGGCCGCCGTCGACGTCACCTACCACCGACACACCGCCGACGACGTCGACTCGGTGCCCATCGGCCGACCTGTCTGGAACACACGGGTGTGGGTGCTCGACCGCGCGCTGCGCCCGGTGCCGGTGGGGGCGGTGGGGGAGCTGTATCTCGGTGGCGTGCAACTGGCCCGGGGATATGTCGGCGACCCGGTGCAGACCTCCGGACGATTCGTGGCGTGCCCGTTCGAGCCGGGCCCGGCGCGGATGTACCGGACCGGCGACCTCGTCCGCTGGACACCCGACGGTTCACTGGACTACGTGGGGCGCAGTGACTTCCAGGTGAAGGTCCGCGGTCTGCGGATCGAGCTCGGCGAGATCGAGGCGGCCGTGCTCGGCGCCCCCGGGGTCCGCGAGACCGTCGTGACAGTCCACCAGAGCGCGCAGGGGCAACGGCTGGTCGCCTACGTGGTCCCCGCGGTGGGCCAGGCCGTCGACACCGCGGCCGTCGTCGGAGCCGTGCGCGGCCGCGTTCCCGCCTACATGGTCCCCGATGCAGTGGTCACGCTCGAGGAGATGCCGCTGGGCACCAGCGGCAAGGTCGACCGGAAGGCGTTGCCCGAACCGGACTTCTCGGCGCACGCGGCGCCGTTCCGGGCACCGACCACCGATGTCGAGCGCGCCGTGGTGGGCCTCGTCGAGGATCTGCTCGGTCGCGACGGTGTCGGCCTCGACGACTCGTTCTTCGGACTCGGCGGCGACAGCATCATGTCGATCCAGCTTGTCTCCCGTGCCCGTGCCGCCGGACTGCACTTCACCTCCCGACAGGTGTTCGAGCACAAGACGATCGGGGATCTCGCCGCGGTCGTCCGAACCGACGACGACGCCGTCGCGGCCGTGGAACTGCCCGGTGGGGCGGTCGGCGAGGTCGACCTCACGCCCATCGTGCGGTCGATGACCGAGATCCCGGAATCGGTCGGCCCCTTCGCCCAGTCGGTCGAGGTGCCGCTGCCCGAGCCGTACGATCCCGACACCCTGCTGGTCGCGGTGCGCGCGGTCGTCGACCGTCACGACATCCTGCGCTCGCGGTTGTCGGTCGACGACGACGGGCGGTGGCACCACGTCGTCGACGAGGCGACCGCGCAGATGGACATGCCCGAGATCACCACCGTCGACGTGATGGCCGAGCCCGGCACCGTCGCGTTCGCCGCGGGCGTCGACGCCGCTGTCCGCGCGGCCACCGACTCCCTCGACCCGGAGGCCGGACGCGTCGCCCAGTTCGTCCTGATGCAGTCCCACACGGCCCAGTCGCTCGCGGCCGGATCCGACACCGGCGCACGGCGTCTGGTCATCGTGCTGCACCATCTCGTCGTGGACGGCGTGTCGTGGCGCATCCTGCTGCCCGACCTCGCGACCGCCTGGGCGCAGCACAGCGCGGGCGTCTCCGTCGACCTCGCGCCGGTGGGCACCTCGATGCGTCGGTGGGCACGGGGGATGACCGAACTGGCCGCGACGCCGGCGATCCGGTCCGAGCTCGCGCATTGGCGCGCGGTGACCGAGGGGCCCAACTCCGTTGCGCTGCCGCTCGATCCGCGACGTCACGTCGTCGCCACGCTGCAGCGCCGCGAACTACACCTGACCCCGGAGCTGACCGAGACCCTGCTGACCCGGGTGCCACAGGCCTTCCACGCCGGTGTGAACGACGGCCTGCTGGCGGCGCTGGCGCTGGCCGTCTCCGCGTGGCGGAGCCCCGATGCCGCCGCCGGGCGACGGTTCCTCGTCAGCATGGAGGCGCACGGCCGCGAGGAGGAGTTGCTGGCCGGCTCGGACCTGTCGCGCACCGTCGGGTGGTTCACCACCGTCTATCCCGTCGCGCTGGACCTCACCGGGATCGACGTCGCGGCCGCGCTCTCCGGCGGAGAGGCCGCCGGGGTGGCCGTCAAGACGGTCAAGGAACAGCTCGCCTCCGTCCCGCGCCGCGGCGTGGGGTACGGGTTGCTGCGTCATCTCGACGTCGAGGGTGCGCAGGTGCTCGCCGAGGCGCCCGAGCCGTCGATCAGCGTCAACTACCTCGGCCGTCTCGCCGGAACGGGCGCGTCGGGCCCCTGGGTACCCGAGGGTGACCAGGCGCTGCGCGGCTGCCGGGGCGCGAATGTGCCCGTGCGCCATGCCCTCGACATCAACGCCTCGGTCGTCGAGACCGCTGCGGGACCCCAGCTGCACGCCACCCTCGACCACCCCGACGGTGTCCTCACCGACGAGGAGGCCGACGAGCTCGCCGACCTCTGGCACCGCGCACTCGAGGCCGTCGCACGCCACGCGGCGTCGGCCGACGCGGGCGGATTGACACCGTCGGACCTCGATCTCGTCTCGCTCACCCAGGCCGACGTCGACTCCGTCGAGGCGCGCTACGACGTCGTCGACGTGTGGCCGCTGGCCCCCCTGCAGACCGGACTGCTCTTCCACTCGGAGATGTCGGTCGGTTCGGTCGACCTGTACACCGCGCAGATGGTCCTCGATCTCTCCGGCGTCGACGTCGACCGGATGCGTCGCAGCGCGCAGGCTCTCGTCGATCGTCATCCCACTCTGCGCACGGGGTTCGTGACCGCCGCCGACGGGACCCCCGTCTCGGTGGTCTCCGCGTCGGCGCCCGTCGCGTTCGTGGTCCACGACCTCTCCCGCGCCGGAGACGACGCCCCCGCCCGTGCCGCCGAGATCGCGCACACCGATCGGGTCACCGCCTTCGACATGGCGGCGCCCCCACTGCTGCGCTTCGCCATGATCGCGTTCGGCGACAACCGTTTCCGCATGATCGCGACCAATCACCACATCCTGCTCGACGGCTGGTCGATGCCGGTGTTCATGGGCGACCTGTTCACCCTCTACGCCGCAGGCGGCGAGGCGAGGGCCCTTCCCGCACCACCGGCCTACCGGACCTACCTCTCGTGGCTGGCGGCGCAGGACACCGCGGCGTCGATCGCGGCGTGGTCGACCGCGCTCGGTGGGTTCGACGAACCGACACTGCTCGTCGGGGACGGCGACCGCGGCACGCACTCGACCGGCGTGTCGGGGGGCCCCGGTCAGATCGAGGTCCCCGGTCAGGTCGAGATCACGATCGCGGCGGAGGTGACCGAGCGACTCACCGAGCACGCCCGCGAGACCGGCATCACCTTCAACACCATGCTGCAGGTGAGCTGGGCGATCGTCCTCGCCCGACTCGTGGGACGCGACGACATCGTGTTCGGCACCACGGTGTCCGGTCGCCCGCCCGAGGTGCCCGGCGTCGAGACGATGCTCGGACTGTTCATCAACACCGTGCCCGTGCGCGTCACGATCCACGACTCCGACGACGTCGCCGCCCTGTGCAAGCGGGTCGCCCACGAGCAGGCCGACCTCCTCGACCACCACACCGCCGGGCTCGCCGACATCACCGCCGCGGTCGATCTCGACGTCCTGTTCGACACGATGATGGTCTACGAGTCCTACCCGCTCGACCGTGAGGCACTGGCCGCCGCGGCATCGGTGGACGGGATGACCGTCACCGACGCCGACGTGGTCGACGCGACGCACTACCCGCTGACCGTCATCGCGATCACCGACCCGGACCTGCGGTTGTCGGTGAAGTACCTGCCGTCGATGGTCGACGCCGATCGCGCGGCCGACATCCTCGGGATGCTCACCTCGGTGCTCGAGCAGATCGCGTACGACCGCGAGATGCGGGTGCTCGACGTCGATGTCCTCGACGCCGACACCCGCACCCGACTCCTGCAGCAGGCCGGCAGCGTCGATCGTCTCCCGGCTCCCGCGCCGCTGCCCGATCTGCTGGCCGCCGCGGCCTCCGCCGGTGGTGCGCGCGATGCCGTCGTGTCCCCGACGGGCTCGATCACCTACGCCGAGCTCGACCGCCGATCCGACGCGCTCGCGCGCCGTCTGATCGCGCAGGGCATCGGCACCGAACAGATCGTGGCCCTCGGCATGAACCGTTCGGTCGAGTTCGTCCTGGGACTGTGGGCTGTCGCGAAGACCGGCGCGGCGTACCTGCCCGTCGACATGCGCTATCCGACAGCGCGTATCGAACACATGCTCACCGATTCCGGTGCGGTGTACGGCCTGTCGACCTCGTCGTGGCGCGACGTGCGCCCGACGACGGTGGAGTGGCTCGACATCGACGTCCCAGGCGTCACGGACGCGAGTGCGTCGGCTCCGGTGCGCGATGCCGACCGTCTGCGTCCGGTGACGGTCACGAACCTCGCCTACATGATCTACACGTCGGGCACGACCGGACTGCCGAAGGGTGTCGCGGTCACCCACGGTGGGCTCGCCGCGCTGATGGCCGAGCAGTCCGAACGTTTCGTCCTCACACCGTCGTCGCGCACCCTGCATTTCGCGTCGCCCAGCTTCGACGCATCGGTGCTGGAGATGCTGCTGGCCCTGGCACACGGGTCGACCATGGTGATCGCGCCCTCGGAGATCTACGGCGGCGAGGAGCTCCACGATTTGCTCGCCGACCACGGCGTCACCCACGGCTTCGTGACCCCGGCCGCGCTGGCGTCGGTCGACCCCGACGGCCTCGACGAGTTCGAGACCGTCGTCGTCGGCGGCGAGGCCTGCTTGCCGGAACTCGCGGCGCGCTGGGCTCCCGGTCGACGCATGTTCAACGGCTACGGCCCCACCGAGGCAACGTGTTTCGCCGACATCGCCGGACCCATGGAGCCCGGGCGCGACATCACCATCGGACGCCCCGTCCGCGGCCTCACCTCCCTCGTGCTCGACCGTCGCCTGCAGCCGGTCGCCGAGGGTGTCGACGGCGAGCTCTACCTCTCGGGTCCCGCCGTCGCGCGAGGTTACCATCGGCGACCGGGGCTGACCGCCGACCGGTTCGTCGCGAACCCGCACGGTGTCCCCGGCGATCGGATGTACCGCACCGGCGACGTCGTGCGCTGGGTCCGCACCGACTCCGGCCTCGAGGTGTTCTACGTCGGGCGTCGCGATTTCCAGGTCAAGATCCGCGGGTTCCGCATCGAACTGGGCGAGATCGACGCGGCGCTGGCCGCGCATCCCGACATCACGTTCGCCACCACCGTCGGCACCGCTCTGCCCTCAGGCGCGACCGCGCTCGTCGCCTATGTCGTCCCCGCGGGCGACGCCGAGGGTGTCACCGCGGCCTCGCTGAAGGATTTCGTGGCCGGCCGGCTGGCGCCGCACATGGTGCCGTCGATCGTCGTCACCCTCGACACCATCCCGCTCACCCGCACCGGCAAACTCGACCGCGCGGCACTGCCCGCACCCGACCTGACCGAGCTGGCCGCCGAATCCGTCGAGCCCCGAACCGATCTCGAGCGGACGCTGGCCGAGATCGTCGCCGACGTCGTCGGGTTGCCCGCGGTCGGTGTCACCGACTCGTTCTTCGACGTGGGCGGCAACTCGCTGCTGGCGACCAAGGCCGCCGCGCGGATCGGATCGGCGGTCGGTCGTCGGGTCGCGGTCCGCGAACTGTTCGACCACCCGACCGTCGCGTCGCTCGCCGCGCACCTCGGGGACGACGGGTCCGCCGCGGAGTCCGCGGCACCGACTCCCTCAGGCCACGGAGACCTCCCGGCCCTGGGCCCCGGTCTCGCGGCGTCACGCCCGGTCCTGTCCCCGACCCAGCAGCAGATGTGGCTGCTCAACCGGATCGACCCGCAGAGCGCGGCCTACAACATCGCCATGGTCGTGCAGCTGCGCGGACCCCTCGACCGATCGGCGTTGGCCGCGGCCGCGCGCGACGTCGTCGGACGGCACAGCACGCTGCGCACCATCTTCCCTGAGACCGCCACCGGGCCGTACCAGGACGTGCGCGACGCCGACGAGGTCGAGATCGACCTGACCCCCCAGCCGGTCACCGCCGACTCGGTCGAGGCCGCCGTCACCGCAGCCGCGACAACCGGATTCGACCTCACGCACGAGTTCCCGGTGCGGTTCGCGATGTTCGAGATCGCCCCCGACGACGTGCACGTGGTGGTCGTCGTCCATCACATCAGCGCCGACGGTTCGTCGATGGCCCCACTCGCACGCGACGTGATGACCGCCTACGCCGCGCGCACCACCGGTGACGAGCCGGCCTGGGCGCATCTGCCGGTGCAGTACGTCGATTACGCGGCGTGGTTCCGCGCCACCCTCGGTGACGCCGGCGATCCCGGGTCGACGGCGGCACGCTCGATCGAGTTCTGGCGCGGCACCCTGGCGGGCAGCCCCGAGATCATCGACCTCCCGCTCGACCGCCCGCGGCCGCCGACGCGCAGCCTGCGCGGCGACATCGTGCACTTCGCGATCGACGAGACCACGTACGCCGCGGTCGCCGCGGTCGCCCGCGACACCGGCACATCGGTGTTCATGGTCGTCCACGCCGCTCTCACGGCGATGCTGGCGCGCACCACAGGCAGCGACGACGTGGTCATCGGAACCCCGGTCGCCGGCCGCGGTGTCCCCGAGATCGCCGACGTCGTCGGCGTCTTCGTCAACAGCGTGCCGCTGCGGGTCACCGTCGACGAGACCGCGACGGTCGGCGACTTCCTCACCCGCGTCCGCACCGTCGACCTCGATGCCCTCGACCATGCCGATCTGCCCTTCGAGGCCGTCGTCGACGCGCTCGGTCGCCCTCGCACCGCCGCGTACTCCCCGGTCTTCCAAGTGCTGCTGTCGTTCCAGAACACCGAACCGGTGCGGTTCTCGCTCGCCGGTCTCGACGCCGAGATCAACGCCGACAGCCTCACCGGCACAGCGCAGTTCGACATCGCGGTCAACCTGTCCGAGGTCATGGCCGCCGATGGGTCGGGTGTGGTCGCGCTGGCCGGCTCGCTGACCTTCGCGACCGACCTGTTCGACCCGTCGACCGCTCGGACCCTCGCCGACCGGTTCACCTCGACCCTGCGGTCGATGATCGCCGACACCGGAGCGGCCGTCGCCGACATCGACATCTGGGGCGCGACCGCACCCGCGATCGAGGCGTCCACACCCGAGATCGCCACTCCTGCACGGCCGGTCGCGGTCGCACCCGACCGCGACGACCTGCTCGACCTCATCGCTGCGGCGGCGGTGGCGCACCCGGACACGGTCGCGATCGACGTCGGATCGGGACAGGACCAGGACCGCTTCACCTTCGCCGACATCGCCGAGCGCCTCGTGCCGTTGGCGCCGATGGCGGCCGGCGGACTGAGCCCCGACGCGGTGCTGTCGGTGGCGCTGTCGACGATGATCCCGGCGGCCGCCGCTGCCGCCCCGGGATCGGGCGGCAGTCTCGTCGAGCTGATCGACGAGGTGCACACCGCCGCGCGCCGGGCCGCCGGTGACGTCGCGCCCGTGACGCCGGAGTCCACGTGGTCCCCGGACTCGTCGGACACGCTCGCGGAGATCTTCGCCGATCGCGTCCGGGAGACACCCGACGCGATCGCCCTGACCGTGGGTGCTCAGACCGTGGGTGTGCAGTCGCTCACCTACGCCGAGTTCTCGGCACGGTCGAATCGACTGGCGCGGCACCTGATCTCGAACGGCGTCGGCCCCGACGTCACCGTTGGACTCGCGATCGGCCGCAGTGTCGACCTGCTCGTGGGCATGTACGCCGTGGTCGCCGCCGGCGGTGCGTATGTCCCGATCGACCTCGAACACCCGCCGACCCGCATCGCCCACATCCTGCGCACCTCCCGTCCCGCGTGCGTGCTGACCGTGACCGGCGCACCGCTGCCCGCCGCCGCACCCGCCCCCGACGCCGACGCGCCGGGACCCGACATCCCCCGGATCGCGATCGACACACTCGATCTGGAACCGCTGTCGGCGACGCCGATCACCGACACCGAGCGGACATCGCCGCTGCGCGCCGACAACATCGCGTATGTCATCTTCACCTCCGGTTCGACCGGCATGCCCAAGGGCGTGGCGGTCAGCCACCGCGCGATCGTCAACCGCCTACGGTGGATGCAGGACCGTTACCGGCTGACCCCCGACGACGTCGTCGTGCAGAAGACGCCCGCGACCTTCGACGTGTCGGTGTGGGAGTTCTTCTGGCCGTTGCAGATCGGTGCGCGTCTGGTCGTCGCCGAACCCGGCGGCCACCGTGACGTCGCCTACCTGACCGGTCTGATCGCCGCCGAGTCGATCACCACCATCCACTTCGTGCCCTCGATGCTGGGTGTGTTCGTCACCGGGACCGACCCGACCGCATTGGGATCGCTGCGTCTGGTCTTCACCAGCGGCGAGGCACTGGGCGCCGATGTCGCGCGCGCGATGAGCGAGGCCTCGTCCGCCGAGATCCACAACCTCTACGGTCCCACCGAGGCCGCCGTGGACGTCACCCACCACCAATGGGTTCCCGCCGACGAGGTCACCGTCCCGATCGGCGTGCCCGTCGCCAACACCCGCGTCGCGGTTCTCGACCGTCGTCTGCGCCAGGTCCCCGCGGGGGTGGCCGGTGAGCTGTACCTGCTCGGCGTGCAGTTGGCGCGTGGGTATCTCGGCCGCGCCGACCTGTCCGCCGATCGGTTCCTGGCCGCGCCCGCCACGATCGCCGTGGCGCCCGGCGAGCGGATGTACCGCACCGGCGACCTGGTGCGGATGCGGTCCGATGGCGAGCTGGACTATTTGGGGCGCACCGACTTCCAGGTCAAACTGCACGGACTGCGCATCGAGCTCGGGGAGATCGAGACGGCGTTGACGGCGCTCGACACGGTCGCCTCCGCCGCGGTTCTCGTGGCCGAACACCGTGTCGGGGCCCGGCTCGTCGGCTACGTCGTCCCCGCCCCGGGCGCGGTCGTCGACGTCGAGGCGACGCGCGTCGCGTTGACGGCGGTGCTGCCGGAGTACATGGTCCCCGCGGTCCTCGTGTCCGTGCCCGAGATGCCGGTCAACGCCAACGGCAAGCTCGACCGGACGGCGCTCGCGCAGATCGAGGTCCCCGACACCGACGACGCCGAGTACGTGGCGCCGACCGACCCGGTGGAGGAGATCGTCGCCGGGCTGTTCGGCGACATGCTCGGCGTCGACCGCGTCAGCACCGTGCGCTCGTTCTTCGAACTGGGCGGCAACTCCCTGATGGCCGCGCAGCTCTCGGTCCGCGTCCACGACACCCTCGGCGTCGCGATCGGCATCCGCGACCTGTTCGAGGCGCAGACCGTCGCGCAGCTCGCCCGCCTGATCACGCAGCGGCGCGACTCGGGCGAGTCCGGTTCGGCGATGGTCGCCCGCTTCCGGCCGATCGCCCACGACGAGTCCCTGCCCGTGCCACTGTCGTTGGCGCAGCAGCGGTTGTGGTTCATCAACACCTATGACCCGACCTCGGGCGCGTACAACATCCCGTTGACGTTCGTGTTCACCGGCGACCTCGACATCGATGCACTCAGCGCCGCGCTGGTCGATCTCGTCGACCGTCAGCGTGTGCTCCGCACGATCTACCCCTCGACGGCCGACGGTCCGCATCAGGTCGTCGTCCCCACCATCGACGCCCTGCCGCCGGTGCGGCTCGACTCGATCCGCCGCGACGAGCTGTGGGGTCGCCTGCGCGAGTTCGCGGGACCCGGCTTCGACGTGACGACCACCGTCCCGGTGCGCACCGCGCTGTGGCGCCTCAACGAGGACCGGCCCGACGAGGCACCCGAGCACATCCTGGTGTTCGTCATCCACCACATCGCCGCCGACGGGTTGTCGATGCAGCCGCTCGCGGTAGACCTGTTGGGCGCCTACGAGGCCCGGCTGCGCGGTGACCGACCTGCGCTCGCCCCGCTGGCCGCCCACTACACCGACTTCGCGATCTGGCAGTCCGCGACGTTCGGTGACGAGACCGATCCCGACTCGATCGCCGCGCGGCAACTCGAGCACTGGCGCACCGTGCTCGCCGGCGCCCCGGAGATCACCGGCATCCCCACCGATCGCCCGCGAGGCCAGAGCCGCACCGGTATCGGGGCCACCGAGATGTTCGAGCTGTCGCCGGAACTGCACCGCGCGATCGTCGCGACCGCCAACTCCCACGGGGTGTCGCGGTTCATGGTGTTCCACGCCGCCCTCGCCGCGCTGCTCGCACGGCACAGCGGCGACACCGACATCGTGGTCGGCGCACCGATCGGAGGCCGCGGGAGTCCCGAACTCGACGCGCTGGTCGGCATGTTCGTCAACACCCTCGCGCTGCGGCTCGAGGTCGACCCGGCGATGACCGTCGCCGACCTGTTGATCGCCGCGCGTGACACCGACCTCGACGCATTCGGGCACAGCGACGTCCCGTTCGAGCGTGTCGTCGATGCCCTGGCCCCGACACGCACCGCCTCGCACACCCCGATCTTCCAGGTCGTGATCGGTGTGAACGGCGCCGCGGCAACCACTCTCGACATCGACGGCCTCGGCGTGGCGCTGGGCTCGATCGACACCGAGTACAGCAAGTTCGACCTGACGATCGATCTCGGCGAACAGTTCACCGACGACGGCGCCCCCGCCGGGGTCACCGGCTTCGTGGGCTACGCGACCGACATCTTCGACGCGGGCACCGCCGCCACGCTGGGTGCCCGGCTCACCGCCATCCTCACCGGCTTCGTCGACGCCGACGCCGCGGGCAGACCGCTGGGGGAGATCCCCATCATGACCGCCGCCGAGCGCACGGAGGTCACCCCTGTGCGCGGCCGGCCCGCGCCGCCGCTGCGTCTGCTCTCGGAGATCCTCGACGAGGCCGCACGCGTCGACCCCGACGCCATGGCGCTGGTGTGCGGCGAGGAGTCGATGTCGTACCGCGAGCTCGACGCACGCTCGAACCGGATCGCCCGCGAGCTCATCGATCGCGGTCTCGGAACCGAGGACGTGGTCGCCCTCGCCATCGGTCGCAGCATCTCCTCGGTGCTCGGGGTGTGGGGAGTGGTGCGCAGCGGCGCCGCGTTCGTGCCCGTCGACCCGAACTACCCGGCCGACCGCGTCGCCCACATGCTCACCGATTCCGGTGCGCGACTGGTGATCACGCGGGCCGCCGACGGCGACCTCGTGCTCCCCGACGGTGTCGCGTCGATCGACATCGACGACCCCGCCTTCGACCGGCACGACGATGCACCGATCCGTCCCGGGGAACTGCTGCGGGCCCCGCGACCGGAGAACTGCGCCTACATCATCTACACCTCGGGGACCACCGGGAAGCCCAAGGGCGCCGAGCTCACCCACCGGGGGATGGCGCCGTACGCTGCCGAGATCGCCGACCGGTACCGCATCACGCCCGCCTCGCGAACCCTGCACGTCGCGTCGCCGAGCTTCGACGCCTCGGTTCTCGAGCTGCTCCTCGCCACCTGCGTCGGGGCGACGATGGTCATCGTCCCCACCACGGTCTACGGCGGCGAGGAACTCCACGACCTGTTGGCCCGCGAGCGCGTCACGCACGCCTTCATCACCCCGGCCGCGCTGGCGTCGGTGAACCCGGAGGGGTTGCCCGACTTCACCGAGATCGCCGTCGGCGGCGAGGCCGTGCCGGCAGAGCTGTTCGCGCGCTGGGCACCCGGGCGCAACGTCTACAACGGCTACGGTCCGACCGAGGCCACCATCATGACCAACATCAGCTCTCCGGTCGTGCCCGGCGAGCAGATCACGATCGGCGGCCCGATCACCGGCGTCAGCGCACTGGTGCTCGACGCGAGGTTGCAGCCGGTCCCCGTCGGGGTCCCGGGCGAGCTCTACGTCAGTGGACCGGGAGTCGCCCGCGCCTACCACGACCGCTCCGGACTCACCGCCGAACGTTTCGTCGCCAACCCGGCCGAGCCGGGCGAGCGGATGTACCGCACCGGCGACGTCGTCCGGTGGGTGCGCACCGCCGACCGAGGTCTCGAGATCGTCTACCTGTCGCGCTCGGATCACCAGGTGAAGGTCCGCGGGTTCCGCATCGAGCTCGGCGAGATCGACTCCGTGCTCGCCGCGCACCCGGCGGTCGAGTTCGCCGCCACGCTCGGCGTCGGCGGACCGGGCGGTGGCACGGCGCTGGCGAGTTACGTGACGCTGGTGGCGGGTTCGACGGTCGGGCCTGCCGACCTGACCTCGTACGCGGCGCGGTTCCTGCCGCAGTACATGGTGCCCAGTGCGGTGACCGTCCTCGACGAGGTCCCGCTGACGCCGACCGGGAAGCTGGACCGGCGGGTGCTGCCGACGCCGGAGTTCGTCGCGGCCGCCACCTCGGCCCGTGACCCCGAGACGCCGCTGGAACGCGCGATCGCGCACGCCTTCGCCGAGGTGCTCGACCTCGACCGCGTGGGCGCCGACGACTCGTTCTTCGATCTCGGCGGCAACTCGTTGGCCGCCACCCGGGTCATCGCGCGCATCAACGAGAACCTCGACGTGCGCCTCGGCGTGCGGGTCCTGTTCGAGTCGTCCACGGTCGCCGACCTCGCCGCCGCGGTCGCCGCACTGGACACCGCCGACGGCATCACCGCCCTCCCGCTCACCGCGGGCCCCCGCCCCGACCGGGTGCCGCTGTCGCTCGCGCAGCAGCGGATGTGGTTCCTCAACCGCCTCAACCCCGACGTCGCCGACTACAACATCCCCCTCGGACTCCGGCTGCGCGGCACGCTCGACCTCGACGCGCTCCACGCCGCGCTGGCCGATCTGCTGGCCCGTCAGGAGATCCTGCGGACGGTCTACCCCGACTCCGACGACGAACCGTTCCAGCGGGTCCTCGGTGTCGACGAGTACACCCCCGACCTGGAGATCATCGACGTCGCCGGCGAGGACGACCTGCTCGCCGCCGCGCTCGCGACCGCCTCGGCCGGGTTCGACGTCACCGCGGCACCGCCGTTGCGCGCCTGCCTGTTCCGCCTGTCCGACGACGACCACGTGCTGCTCCTGGTGATCCACCACATCGCCGCCGACGGATCGTCGCTGGTGCCGCTGGCGACCGACCTGATGTCGGCCTACACCGCTCGGGCCGCCGGGGACCGCCCGCACCTGCGCCCGCTGTCGGTGCAGTACGCCGACTACGCGATCTGGCAGCGCGCGGTGATGGGTGACGAGAACGACCCGGAGTCCCCGGCGAGCAGGCAGATCGCGTTCTGGCGCGAACACCTCGCCGGTCTGCCGGAGCTGCTGGCGATCCCCACCGACCGGCCCCGCACCGACCGCCGTTCCATCGAGGGCGGCGAGGTCACCTTCACCGTCGGCGCCGAACTCCAGCAACGGCTCGCCCAGCTCGCGCGCGAGCACGACGCCACCATGTTCATGGTCCTGCACGCCGCATACGCGGCCCTGCTGTCGAGGATGTCGGGCACCGGCGACGTCGCCGTCGGCACACCCATCGCCGGTCGCACCGCCTCGGCGACCGAGGGACTCGTCGGCATGTTCGTCAACACGCTGGTGTTGCGCACGACGGTGCCGAGCTCGGCGACCTTCATCGAATCACTCGCCGCCACACGACAATCCGACCTCGCGGCCTTCGGCAACGCCGATCTGCCGTTCGAACAGGTCGTGGAGGTCCTCGCCCCCGCCCGGTCGCGGAAGTACGCCCCGCTGGTGCAGGCCACGCTGACCATGCAGAACATCGAGGTCCCCACCGTCACCCTCCCGGGGCTCGAGGTGAGTGCGCTCGACCTGCCGATCCGGGTCGCGAAGTCCGATCTCGGCCTCACCATCTCGGAGAGTTTCGGCGCCGACGGTCGTGGCCGCGGCATCGAGGCGGTCCTCGACTTCACCGTCGACATCTTCGACCACACCACCGTGGAGGCCATGGCCGAGCGGTTCCTCACCATCCTCACCGCCGTCGCCGACGACGAGAACGTCGTCATCGGCGACATCGACATCCTCACCGCGGCCGAACGCAACGAGCTGGCCGACTCCAGCACCGGCGACCCGGTGGCGGCCGACGCGCGGCCCGTCGACACCGATGCCCGCTCCCTCGACCAGCTGCTCGCGACGGCCGCACGGATCAACCCCGACGGGATCGCGTTGTCGCACAACGGTGTCGACGTCACCTACGGTGCACTGCAGGCGAAATCGGCGGAGATGGCGGCCACGCTGGGGTCGGTGGGCATCGGTCCCGAGGCCGCGGTCACCGTGGCGCTGTCGACGCTGCTGCCGGGTCTGCTCGACGACGGCTCGGGCGACGCCTTCGCGCAGCGGTTCTCCGGCATGCTCGCCGCGGTCATCGCCGAATCGGGGCAGGCGCCGGCCGAGGACAACCTCACCCTCGTCGATCTGTTCGTCGAACAGGTCGGACGCACCCCCGACGCGCCCGCGCTGCGTTTCGCGCCCGTCGGGTCCGCGCCGCAGGAACTCACCTACGCCGAGTTCGCCGACCGCGTGCACCGGTTGACGCGGCACCTCATCGACGTCGGCGTCGGACCCGAGGTCCATGTGGCACTGGCGATGCGACGATCGATCGACCTCCTGGTGGGGATGTACGCGATCGTCGGTGCCGGTGGCGCCTACGTGCCGATCGACCTCGACCACCCCGCCGACCGGATCGCCTACATCCTCGACAGCGCCGATCCGCTGCTGGTGCTCACCACGACCGTCGAGCGCGCTGACGCGGTGGGTCACGGGGGTCGGACGGTTGTCGCCGTCGACACCCTCGACCTGTCCGGGGTGTCCGGCGCGGTGGTCACCGATGCCGACCGACGAGGTCCGCTGCACGCCGACAACACCGCGTACGTGATCTACACCAGCGGGTCCACCGGGCGGCCCAAGGGCGTCGCGATCACCCACCGCGCCATCGTGAACCGACTGCGATGGAAGCAGGCCGAGTACCCGATGGACGCCACCGACGCCGTGCTGCAGAAGACGCCGGCCACCTTCGACGTGTCGGTGTGGGAGTTCTTCTGGCCGCTGCAGGTCGGTGCCCGACTCGTCATCGCCGCACCCTACGCCCACCGCGACCCCGCCGAGGTCGCCCGCGTGATCACTGAGAACGACGTCACTGTGGCGCATTTCGTGCCGTCGATGCTGTCGGCCTTCACCGCCGCGCTCGGTGATCGCGATCGCGGGGACCGCAGGCTCGCGTCGCTGCGCCGCGTGTTCGCCAGCGGCGAGGCGCTGCCCCCGACCGTCGCGGCCCGGCTCGCCGCACTGACCTCGATCTCTGTCGACAACCTCTACGGTCCGACCGAGGCGGCGGTCGACGTCACCTACCACCACTACTCCGCGGCCGACACCGAGACGGTCCCGATCGGCCGTCCGGTCGCCAACACCGGCGTCCACGTCCTCGACGAACGTCTGCGCCCGGTCCCGCCGAGTGTCGCCGGCGAGCTGTACATCACCGGTGTGCAGCTGGCCCGCGCCTACGTCGGCCGACCCGATCTCACCGCCGACCGCTTCGTCGCCGACATCACCTCGGCGACCGGCGAACGGATGTACCGCACCGGCGATCTCGTGCGGCGGCGTCCCGACGGGGAGATCGACTACATCGGACGCACCGACTTCCAGGTGAAGCTGCGCGGGCTGCGCATCGAGCTGACCGAGATCGAGGCGGCCCTCCTCGACGATTGGGAGATCTCCGACGCCGTCGCCGTGGTGGTGGACGCGGCCGGCGACCAGCAGCTCGTCGCCTACGTCGTCGGGACCGGCGGCGCGGAGCCGGATGTGACCGCGGTCGCGGCCACCCTGCGCAGGCGTCTGCCCGCATACATGGTGCCCGCGGCGATCATCGTGCTGCCGCACTTCCCGCTCACCCCCAACGGCAAACTCGACCGCCGCGCGCTCCCGGTGCCCGACTTCGCCTCCACCGAGGTCGCCTACGTCGAGCCGAGCACCGACGCGCAGCGCGCCGTGGCGCAGGTGTTCGCCGACATCGCCCGCCGCGACCGGGTCGGGGCGAACGACTCGTTCTTCGACATCGGCGGCACCTCGCTCGGCGCCACACGGGTGGCCGCGCGCGTGCAGGCCGCACTCGGGGTGTCGGTCGGCGTCCGCGACGTCTTCGACCACCCGACGGTGGCCGAACTCGCCGCCGCGATCGGCGACCGCGACCGGAACACCACGCGCCCGGTCCTGGCCGCCCGCCCTCGTCCGGACCACATCCCGCTGTCGCCGGCACAGGCGCGCATGTGGTTCATCAACCAGTTCGACACCTCGTCACCGGCCTACAACCTGCCGCTGCCGCTGCGGCTGACCGGCACCCTCGACCTCGACGCGCTGCGCACGGCGGTCGGTGACGTCCTCGAGCGGCACGAGTCGCTGCGCACCACCCACCCCGACTCCGCCGACGGCCCGCGTCAGGTCATCCACCCGACCGATTCCGCGTTGCCGCAGATCTTCTCCGAGACCACCGTCGCCCCCGAGTCGGTCACCGACGAGGTCACCCGCATGGCGGTGGCAGGCTTCGACGTCACCACCGGTTTCCCCGTGCGCATCGTGCTGATGACCATCGGACGCGGCGAGGCGTCCCCGGCCGATGCCGCCGAGGAGCATCTGCTGATGGTGGTCGCCCACCACATCAGCGCCGACGGGTCGTCGCTCGCCCCGCTCTTCCGGGATCTCGTGGTGGCCTACGAGTCGCGACGGTCGGGTGCCGTGGCGCCGCGGCCACCACTGTCGGTGCAGTACGCCGACTTCTCGCTGTGGCAGCGCGACCTCCTCGGCGACGAATCCGATCCGACGTCGGTGGCCGCGCAGCAGATCGAGCACTGGCGCATCACCCTGGCCGGAGTGGGGCAGTCGCTCGACCTGCCGACCGACCGGCCGCGTCCGGCGGTGCAGTCGCTGCGCGGCGACATGGTCCGTTTCGAGATCGAGGCCGACCTGCGGGCCCGCCTGGCGACCGTGGCCCGCACCCACGACGTCAGCCTGTTCATGCTCCTGCACGCCGCGCTGGCGATCCTGCTCGAACGCCTGTCCGGGTCGCGCGACATCGTGATCGGCACCCCGGTCGCCGGTCGCGGCGAGGAGGCCCTCGACGATCTCGTGGGCATGTTCGTCAACACCGTCGTGTTGCGCACCGAGGTCGACCCCGAGGCCGATGCCGCCGAGATGCTCGCCGCGGTGCGTGCCGCCGACGTCGACGCGATGGCGCACGCCGACATCCCGTTCGAGCGTATCGTCGAGGTGCTCGACGTCCCGCGCTCCACGGCACACCACCCGCTGTTCACCGTGGCGCTGTCGTTCGACAACAACGAGGCCCCCGATCTCACGCTGCCCGATCTGCGCGTGCAGGTCGTCGAGGCGGAGTTCGAGGTCGCCAAGTTCGATCTGCAGTTGTCGGTCGGCGACTCCGCCCCGCCCGACGAGGCGGCCCCGGCGATGTTCACCTACGCCACCGACCTGTTCGACCAGTCGACCGTCGCGACCTTCGCCGACCGATTTCTGCGGATCCTCACCGCGATCGCCGACGACACGACGACCACGATCGGCGCCATCGACATCCTCGGCCCGTCGGAACGACGTGAACTGCTCGCCCTCACCGGCGGCGAACCGGTTGCCGACGCGCTGCTGCCCGACCTGTTGACCCGCGGTGCCCACATCGACCCCGACCGCACCGCGATCACCTTCGACGGCACGTCGCTGACCCATCGTGAACTCGACGAGCTGTGCAATCGCGTCGCCCGCGACCTGATCTCGCACGGTGCGGGTCCCGAGACCGTGGTGGCGCTGGGGATGCGACGCAGCCTGTCGTCGGTGGTGGGCACGATCGCGATCGCCAAGACCGGTGCGGCCTACCTGCCGATCAAACCCGAGTACCCCGCCGAGCGCATCGCGGGCATGCTGACCGACTCCCGCGCGCTGTTCGGAATCACCGTCGCCGCCGACGTCGCCGATCTCCCCGACACCGTCGCATGGCGTGATCTCGACGAGATCGCCTCGGCCACGGCCGATCTGGACCCCGCGCCGGTCACCGACGCCGAGCGCACCGGGGTGCTCCGACCCGATCACCCCGCCTACCTGATCTACACCTCGGGTTCGACGGGGACGCCGAAGGCCGTCGTCGTCACCCACGCCGGTCTGGCGAACCTCGCCGCCGACGTCCGCGAACACTACGACACCGACGAGAACTCGCGGGTGCTCCACGTCGCCTCGCCGAGCTTCGACACCTCCGTGGGCGAGTTGCTCGCCGCGCTCTTCGCCGGCGCCACCCTCGTCGTCGCGCCGCAGGACGTGTTCGGCGGCGACGAACTCGCGGCACTCATCGCCGCGGAATCGGTGACCACGGTCGTCATGACCCCCACCGCGCTGATGACCGTCGACCCCGGCGGGCTCGACGAGGTCACCTCCGTCGTGGTGGGCGGTGACGTGTGTCCGCCCGAGCTCGCCGCCCGGTGGACGGGCCGTCTGCGCAACGCCTACGGCCCCACCGAGACCACCGTCATCACCACCATCACCCCCGGTCTGCACCCCGGGGATCGTGTGACCATCGGGTCACCGCTGCGCGGGGTGAGCGTGCGTGTCCTCGACGCCCGGATGCGCCTGGTGCCCAAGGGCATCGTCGGTGACCTCTACCTCGCCGGCCCCGGCCTGGCCCGCGCCTACCACGAGCGCCCCGGCGTCACCGCCGAACGCTTCGTCGCCGATCCCTTCGGCGCCCCGGGCGCGCGGATGTACCGGACCGGCGACCTCGTGCGGGTGAGCATCGATCCCGCGCTGCCGGCCACCTCGCTGGAATACGTGGGCCGCGGCGACTTCCAGGTGAAGGTGCGCGGGTTCCGCGTCGAACTCGGTGAGATCGACCGTGCCCTCGCCGATTCCGCCGACGTCGAGTACGCCGTGACGATCGGCGCCACCGGACCCGACGGTCAGACGGCGCTGGCGTCCTACGTCCTCGGGGCGCCCGGTACGACACCGGATCCCGACGCCCTGCGCGAGGCCGTCGCGGCGCGATTGCCGCAGCACATGGTGCCCGCCGTGATCACCGTGCTCGACGAGATCCCGCTGACCCCCATCGGCAAGCTCGACCGACGTGCACTGCCCGCACCGGAGTTCGTCGTCGTCGAACGGGAGTACCGGGCACCGCGCACCGCGGTCGAGCAGACCCTGGCGGAGGTGTTCGCCGAGGTCCTCGGAGTCGACACCGTCGGCGTCGACGACAGCTTCTTCGACCTCGGCGGGAACTCGCTGAGCGCGACGAAGGTCGTCGGCCGCGCGTCGGCCGCACTCGACACCGCCATCGGGGTCCGTGAGCTGTTCGCCGCGCCGACCGTCGCCGGGCTCGCCGAGCGCCTCGCTGCCGGCGAGGTCGGTCGACCGGCCCGCCCGCCGCTCGTCGCCCGGCCCCGTCCGGAGCGGATCCCGTTGTCGCTGGCGCAGACCCGCATGTGGTTCCTCAACCAGTTCGACCCCGAGTCGGCGGCGTACAACATCCCGGCCGCGGTCACGCTGCGCGGGAACCTCGACCTCGACGCCCTGCGGGCGGCGATCGGCGACGTCATCGCCCGGCACGAGTCGCTGCGGACGGTGTACCCCGACTCCGCCGCCGGCCCGCACCAGGTGATCCTGCCCGCCGAGCAGGCGATCCCGGACGTGTCCGTCACCGACGTCGACATCGCCGACGTGCCGGAGCGTTTGCGGGAGTTCCTGTCGGCCGGGTTCACCGTCACCGACTCGGTCCCCGTCCGGATCACCGTGCTCCGCGTCGCCGACGACCAGCACGTGCTGGCGATGGCCGTGCACCACGTGGTCGCCGACGGCGAGTCGATGGTGCCGTTCGTGACCGATCTGGCCCTGGCCTACGCCTCGCGCGTCGAGGCGACCGAACCGGCGTGGCATCGACTCCCGGTGCAGTACGCCGACTTCGCGATCTGGCAGCGCGAGCTGCTGGGCGACGAGGACGACCCGACCAGCCTGCTCAGCGCCCAGATCGCCTTCTGGAAGACGACTCTCGCGGCGCTGCCCGATCAGCTCGAGCTGCCCGTCGACCGTCCGCGACCGCCCGTGCAGTCGTTGCGCGGCAGTCAGCACGCGTTCACCGTCCCCGCCGACGTCCACCGTCGCATGGCCGACCTCGCCCGCACCCACAACGCGAGCACGTTCATGGCGTTCCACACCGCGTTCGCGGTGTTGCTCGGACGGCTCTCGCGCAGTCGCGACATCATCGTCGGCACACCGATGGCCGGGCGCACCGAACGCGAACTCGACGGCGTCATCGGCATGTTCGTCAACACCCTCGCCCTGCGCGTCGACGTCGATCCCGCCACACCGTTCGACCGCCTGCTGGAGACGACCCGCGACCGTGACGCGGAGGCGTTCAGCCACTCCGACGTCCCGTTCGAGCGGCTCGTCGAGGTCATCAACCCGGTGCGGTCCACCGCGCGCCACCCGATCTTCCAGGTGGGTCTGTCGTTCCAGAACATCGACCGCGCCGCGCTCGAGCTCGCCGGCCTGCGCATCGAACCCGTCGAGCTGCCCGACGGTGTGGCGCAGTTCGACCTGCACCTGATCCTGTCGCCGGAGTACGACGAGCACGGCGCCCCGGCCGCGGTCGAGGCAGTCCTCACCTTCGCCGACGACCTCTTCGACCGCGACACCGTGCGGGCGGTGGCGGAGCGTTTCACCACCCTGCTCACCTCGCTCCTCGAGGCGCCTGCCACCCCCGTCGGTGATCTGGCGCTGATGTCGGCGGCCGAGATCGAGGATGTCGTGCACGGCCGCAACAACACCGCCGTCGTGTTGGCCCCCACCACGCTCGCCGACATCCTCGCGTCGTCGTTCGCGGCCTACCCGACACGGGTGGCCCTGGACTCCGAGACCGGGTCGCTCGACCACGCCGCGCTCGCCGCCCGCGTCAACCGCCTCGCCCGTGCGCTCATCGATCACGGGGTCGGTCCCGAGGTCGTCGTCGGACTGGCCATGCACCGGTCGATCGACCTGGTCGTCGCGATGTACGCCGTCACCGTCGCCGGCGGTGCGTACCTGCCCATCGACCCCGACCATCCCGCCGACCGCGTGGCCTACATCCTCGACCACGCCGCACCGTCGGTGGTGGTGGTCTCCGAGGGCACCCCCGAGGTGGTCGCGGGTCACGCCGACGTCATCGATCTCGCCGAGGTCGATCTCGGTGCCTACGCCGCGACCGAGGTCGACGACTCCGAACGCCTGCAGACACTGCGTCCGTGGAACACCGCGTACGTGATCTACACGTCGGGCTCGACCGGGCGACCCAAGGGTGTCGCGGTGCCGCACTCGGCGATCGTCAACCAGCTCAACTGGCTGTCGGTGGAGTTCCGCCTCGCCTCCGACGACGCGCTGCTCCTGCGCACCCAGGCCACCTTCGACCTGTCGGTGTGGGAGTTCTGGTGGGCCGTCACCGCCGGTGTCCGCCTGGTGGTGGCCGGGCCGACGGCGCACCGCGACCCCGCCGTCCTCGCCGACCTCATCGAGCGACGCCGCGTCACCGTGACCACGTTCGTGCCGTCGCTGCTCGCGGCGTTCCTCGCCGACGTGCGGCCCGAACAGATCGCCGGGCTGCGCCAGATCCTCTGCATCGGTGAGGCGTTGACCGCCGACGTCGTCCACCGGCTCCGCGCGGTGTCGTCGGCGCGGGTGCACAACCTCTACGGTCCGACCGAGGCCGCAGTCAGCGTCACCCACCAGCCCGTGCCCGCACACGTCGAGTCCGTGGTGGGAATCGGTCGGCCCGAGTGGAATACCCGCGTGCACGTCCTCGACGACCGGTTGCACCCGGTTCCCGACGGCGTGACCGGTGAGCTGTACCTCGCCGGCGATCAGCTGGCCCGCGGATACCTCGCCCGTCCGGACCTGTCCGCCGACCGCTTCGTCGCCGACCCGTCCGGACCGGCGGGCACACGGATGTATCGCACCGGCGACCTCGTGCGGTGGGCCCGCGTGGGTGACGACCCCGTCCCGACCCTGGTCTACATGGGACGCAGCGACTTCCAGGTGAAGGTGCGTGGACTGCGCATCGAGCTCGAGGAGATCGAGCGTGTCCTGGGTGCCGCACCGTCGGTGCGCAGCGCCGTCGTCACCGTGCACCGCGACCCGCGGTCGGGCGAACACCTCGTCGCCTATCTGGTGCCCGCACCCGGGGCGAGCATCGACGAGCGCTCCGTCCTCGACGCGGCCGCCGCCGACCTGCCGTCGTACATGGTCCCGACCGTCACGGTGGTCCTGGAGTCGTTGCCGCTCAACATCAACGGCAAACTCGACCGCCGCGCCCTGCCCGAGCCGGACCTGCGCGGTGGTACCGACCACACGCGACCGAGCGGACCGGTGGAGGAGATCGTGGCCGGTCTCTACGCCGACCTCACCGGCGTCGAGACCGTGGGTGCCCACGACAGCTTCTTCGCCATCGGCGGCAACTCGCTGTCGGCGACGCGGGCGATCGCACGCATCAACGCGGCGCTGGGAACCGACCTGACGGTGCGCGACCTGTTCACCGACCCGACCGTCGGCGGGGTCGCCGCGGCCGCCGAACGCAGCGCGTCGTCGGACCGCCCGCGCCTCGTCGCCGGACCGCGCCCGGCGCAGATCCCGTTGTCGCCGGCCCAGAGTCGCATGTGGTTCATCAACCAGTTCGACACCACCTCGCCCGCCTACAACATCCCGTCGGTCATCCGGCTCGTCGGCGATCTCGACGTCGACGCGTTGCGGGCCGCGGTGGCAGATGTCGTCGCACGACACGAGATCCTGCGTACGCACTACCCGGCCGACGCGCAGATCGGCGGCAATGACCGCGCCCCGCGCCAGTCGATCGCCGACCACGACGACGCCGCCGCCCGGGCCCTGCTGTCGGTGGCGTCGGTCGCCGACCACGACGCGCTGCACACCGAGCTGATCCGTCTCGTCTCGACCGGTTTCGACGTCGCCGCGCAGGTGCCGCTGCGGATGGCGTTGCTGTCGGTCGCATCCGGCGCCGACGCGAATGGGACCCCCGACGCGAATGGGGCCCACGACGCGCATGCCGACGCCCCGCGTCGAGACGAACACGTCCTGGTGGTCGTCGTGCACCACATCAGCGGCGACGGGTCATCGGTCACGCCGCTGGCGCGCGACGTGATGACCGCCTACAGCGCTCGTCGCGGCGGCGAGGCGCCCGGGTGGCCGTCGCTGCCCGTCCAGTACGCCGACTACGCGCTGTGGCAGCGCGAACTGCTCGGTTCGGAGGACGATCCCGAATCCCTCGCCTCGCGCCAGATCGACTACTGGACCACGCATCTCGACGGTCTGCCCGATGTGATCGACCTGCCGACCGACCACCCGCGGCCCGCGGTCGCCTCCACCGCCGGCGCGAACGTCGAGTTCTCCGTCGACCCGGAGACCCACGCCGGTCTGACGCGATTGGCCGGAGCGCACGGTGCGACGCTGTTCATGGTGGTGCATGCCGCATTGGCGGTGCTGCTCGCGCGATCGGGCACCACCGACGACGTCGCCATCGGCACCGCGATCGCCGGTCGGGGCGACGCCGATCTCGACGACCTCGTCGGCATGTTCGTCAACACGTTGGTGCTGCGCAGCGAGATCGACCCGGCCGAGGGATTCGGGGATCTGCTCGACCGGATCCGCAGCACCGACATCGCGGCGTTCACCCACACCGAGATCCCCTTCGAGCGACTGGTGGAGAAGCTCGCACCCGAACGCACCACGGCGTATTCGCCGCTGTTCCAGGTGGTCCTGGCCTTTGGCAACACCGCGGGCGACGCCGAGTTCGAGTTGCCCGGGCTCACCGTGTCGGGACTCGACACCGACATCACGACGACCAAGTTCGACCTGCAGTTGACGGTCGCGCCGACCGGTGACGCCCCCGGCGGGCTCGATGCGGTGTTCACCTACGCCACAGCGCTGTTCGAACGCGAGACCATCGAGGCGATGGCGGAGCGGTTCGTCGCGGTCCTGCGGGCCGCGGTGAGCGACCCGACCGTGCCGGTGGGCGACATCGCCCTGCTGTCGCCGGCGCGGACCGCGCAGCTGTCGTCGATGACGGGGACTCCCGCGGCGCCGTCGCGCACGTTCGGTGAGATCCTCGACGACGCGATCGCGGCCAACCCCGACGGCACCGCCGTCGTCGCCGGCGGTCGGGTGCTCACCTATCGCGAACTCGACCGTCGCATCACCGATCTGGCTGCCGTGCTCCACGATCGGGGAGTTCGCGCGGGCTCGCCGGTGGGGTTGGCGATCGGACGTTCGATCGAGTCGGTCGTCGGGTTCTGGTCGATCGTGCGGGCCGGTGGTGCCGTGGTGCCCATCGACCCGAACTATCCGGCCGACCGCATCGGCTTCATGGTCGACGCCGCGGCCATCTGGATCGGCCTCACGGTCGACGCGTTGCGGGACCGCCTGCCCGACGCCGCGCAGTGGCTCGCGCTCGACGGAGTCGACATCGGTGACGGTGACGGAGTCGACACCGCTGCCGCACGGCGTCCGCCGGCGACCGTCGCGCATCTGGACGCGACCGCGTACGTCATCTTCACCTCCGGGTCCACCGGTCGCCCGAAGGGTGTCGCGGTGCCCCATCGCGGGCTGGCCGACGTCGTGGCGGAGATGACGAACACCTTCGACCTCGGTCCGGACTCGACGGTGCTGCACTTCGCCTCGCCGAGCTTCGACGCGTCGGTTCTCGAGATGCTGCTGGCCGTGGCCGCGGCGTCGACCCAGGTGATCGCGCCCGCCGACATGTTCGGCGGCGACGAACTGGCCCACCTGCTCGTCGAGCGTCACGTGACCCACGCGTTCGTCACCCCGGCGGCGCTGGCCACCGTGCCCACCGACGGCGTCGACGCGCTGCGCGTCATCTGCGTCGGCGGCGACACCTGCCCGCCGGATCTGGTGCGGCGCTGGGCCGTCGGGCGCTCGATGTACAACCTCTACGGGCCGTCGGAGGCGACGATCTGGTCGACACGTAGCGCCGCGATGGACCCCGCGCTGCCGCTGACCATCGGCGGACCCATCAGCGGCGTCCGGACCGCCGTCCTCGACGATCGACTGCAGTTGGTGCCGCCCGGTGTCCCCGGCGAGCTGTACGTGTCGGGCCCGTCGGTGGCCCTGGGCTACCTGACCCGGACCACGCAGACCTCGGCGTCGTTCGTCGCCGACCCGTTCGGCCCGCCCGGATCGCGAATGTACCGGACCGGAGACCTCGTCCGCTGGCGTGCCGGGGCCGACGGCCGATGGGAACTGGAGTTCAACGGTCGCAGCGACTTCCAGGTGAAGGTGCGCGGGTTCCGCATCGAGCTCGGCGAGATCGACGCCGTCATCGGCCGCGAACCCGACATCGGGTTCACCACGACGCTCGGTGTGCCGCACCCGGTGTCGGGCCAGACCATGCTGGTGTCCTACGTCCACGGTCACGACGGGCGTGAGGTCGACACCGCCGATCTCACCGCGCGGATCGCGCAGCGTCTTCCTTCGCACATGGTGCCGACGGCGATCGTGGTCCTCGACACCGTCCCGCTGACCCCGGCGGGCAAGTTCGACCGGAAGGCGTTGCCGGCGCCGACGTTCGTCGCGGCCGACCGTCCCTCCCGGGCCCCGGTCTCGGAGGTCGAGAAACGCCTGTGCGCGCTGTTCGCCGAGACGCTCGGCGTGCCCGAGGTCGGCGTCGACGACTCTTTCTTCGCGCTCGGCGGCGACTCGATCATGGCCATCGGACTGGTGTCGCGGGCTCGCGGCGCCGGCCTCACCTTCGCCCCGCGCGACGTCTTCGACCGCCGTACGGTCGCCGAACTCGCGCCGATCGTCGACACCGAGGGCGGGGCCGCCGACGCGGTGCTGCCCGAACTCGACGGTGGCGGCGTGGGATCGCTGCCGTTGACGCCGATCATGCGGTGGCTCGTCGACACCCGCGGGGAGTACCGCACCTTCTCGCAGGCGACGTTCCTGACCCTGCCCGCCGATCCCGGACACGACCGTCTCCTCGCGGCCCTCGACGCGGTCCTCGACCGCCACGACGCGCTGCGGGCACGTCTGGTGCTCGTCGGAGACGATCTCGAGGCCGACGGCGAGGACCGCCTCGAGATCCCGGCGGCGCGATCGGTGGTCGCGAGCGACGTCCTGACCCGCGTCGTGGTCGACGACCTGCCGGGCACCGACGCGTTCACCGCGACGGTGCAGGCCGCGGCGGCCCACGCCATCGACCGCCTCGACCCGGCGGCCGGTCGCATGATCTCGGTCGTCTGGTTCGACCCCGCCGACGAGCTCGGACCCGATGCGCGCGGACGTCTCTACGTCGTCATCCATCACCTGGTCGTCGACGGCGTCTCGTGGCGGATCCTGCTGCCCGACCTCGCCGTGGCGTGGGGACTGACGGGACCGGACGGCACGCCATCCGACGCCGTCCGCCCGATCGGCACGTCGTTGCGGACCTGGGCCCACGCCCTGCCCGCGGCCGTGGCGACCCGCCACGACGAACTGCCCCACTGGACCGCCGTCGCCGCCGCTGACGACCCGGACCTCGGTGACCGGCCCCTGGATCCCGCGCGCGATGTCGCGGCGACACTGCGCCGTGTCGAGGTCGCATTCGACGCCGACGTCACGCGGTCGCTGCTCAGCGGCGTCGCCGCGACCTACCGTGCCGGCACCGACGACGCGCTGCTCACCGCGCTGGCGCTGGCCGTGCGGCGACGGCGGCAGGCACGGGGCGTCGACGCGTCGTCGCTGCTGATCGAACTCGAGGGCCACGGCCGCGAGGAGGACGTCGTCGCCGACACCGCCGACGGCGCGCGCGCCGACTTGTTCCGCACGGTCGGATGGTTCACCTCGAAGTACCCGGTGCGGGTCGATCTCGACGGCATCGACGTCGACGACGCCCTCGCCGGTGGCCCGGCCGCGGGCACGGCCTTCAAGGCGGTCAAGGAGCAGCTGGCGTCGGTGCCCGACAACGGCATCGGCTTCGGATTGCTCACCACCTTCGGTGGACCCGAGGCCGACGCGCTCCGCAGCCGCCCCGAACCGCAGATCGCCTTCAACTACCTGGGCCGCAACGAATCCGGCACCGAGTCCGCCGCGGGTGACGCCGACTTCGGGTGGCAGGCGGCCGACGACGGCGGCCCCCTCGGCGGTGCGATGGACGACGCCATGGTGGTCCCGGCGGTGCTGACGATAAACGCCGTCACCGACGAGACCCCCGACGGCCCGCGGTTGTCGGCGTCGTTCGCCTACGCCGGTGACCTCCTCGACCACGACGAGGTCGTGGCGCTGGCCGACGAGTGGAAGCGTGCGGCGGCGGGTCTCGCGACCCACGGGAACAGTGCCGACGCCGGCGGGTTGACCCCCTCGGACGTCCCGTTGGTGCCGGTGTCGCAGAACGACATCGACGTCATCGAGGCCGCACACGGTGGTGTCGAGGACATCTGGCCGCTCGCCCCGCTGCAGGCCGGTCTGCTCTACCACGCCCAACTCGCCGGCGACGACGCCGTCGACATCTACACCGCGCAGGTGGTGTTGGAACTGCGCGGCCCCGTCGACGCCGACCGGATGCGTGCCGCGGTCAGTGCCCTCGTCGCGCACAACCCGGTGCTGCGCAGCGCCTTCCACACCGCCGGCGACGGCACCCCGGTGACCGCGATCGCCGACGCGGTCGAGGTGCCGTGGCGCGTCGTCGATCTCACCGGCCACCCCGACGCCGACGCCGAGGCCGACCGACTCCTGCGCGCCCACCGCCTCGACCGGTTCGACATGTCGGCACCGCCGCTCATGCGGTTCCTCATGCTGCAGGTGCCGGCCGGTGCCGACGGGATCCCGTTGGCGCGACTGTCGATGACCAACCACCACATCCTGCTCGACGGGTGGTCGGGACCGATCCTGCTGCAGCAGTTGTTCGCGCTCTACGCGATGGGCGGCGTCGACCATCTCCCCGTGGCCGACACTGACTACCGCGACTTCCTGCGGTGGTTGTCGCGTCGCGACCCCGAGGCCGCGATGACCTCGTGGCGGCACGCCCTCGCCGACCTCGAGGGCCCGACCCTGCTCGTCGAACGCCCGACCGACCCCGAGCAGCTGCGGCCCGACGACATCGTCCCGGTGGAGTACCCGCTCGCGATCGACCCCGAGACCGCGGCCG
Organism: Williamsia herbipolensis; assembly: GCF_000964005.1. GTDB lineage: Bacteria > Actinomycetota > Actinomycetes > Mycobacteriales > Mycobacteriaceae > Williamsia_A > Williamsia_A herbipolensis. The sequence goes on along the minus strand of NZ_JXYP01000027.1, from coordinate 18,257 downwards.
GCCTCGCCGAGCTGTCCCGCGAGCGCGGACTCACCATGAACACGATGGTGCAGACCGCGTGGGGCCTGGTGCTGGCCCGTTCCACCGGCGCCGACGACGTCGTGTTCGGTGTCACGGTGTCGGGTCGTCCCCCCGAACTGCCCGGCATCGGCGGGATGCTCGGTCTGTTCATCAACACCATCCCGGCGCGCGTGCGCCTCGACCAGCGCGAGACGGTGATCGGTCTGCTCGAGCGCGTGCAGTCCGAACAGGCCGGGCTCCTCGAGGCCCACCACATCGGGCTCCCGGCCATCCAGCGCGACCTCGGGGTACCGGCGCTGTTCGACACCCTCGTGGTGTTCGAGTCGTATCCGGTGGACCGCGAGGCGCTGGAGAGCGGATCGCAGATCGACGGCATGTCGGTCGACGGCGCGCAGATCAACGACGCCTCGCACTACCCGATGACCGTTCTCGCGCAGTCGGATCCGCACCTGTCGATCTCCCTGAAGTACATCCCCGCGTTGATCGGTCACGACCGGGCCGACGATCTCGGACAACGGGTACTGCGGGTGCTGCGCGCCTTCGCCCGCGCCGGCGCGACCCCGGTGCGCGACCTGCACCTGCTCGATGCCGACGAGGTCGCCGGACAACTCGAGTCGTGGAACGACACCTCCGTCGCGGTCGGTAACGCGACGGTGACCGAGATGTTCGCCCGCCGTGTGCGCGAGACGCCCGACGACGTCGCGTTCACCGACGGTGAGCGGACGGTGACCTTCGCCGAGTTCGACGCCATGGCCAACCGCCGTGCCCGCGTGCTGATCGCCTACGGCGTGGGCCCCGACGACCTCGTCGCCGTGGCGATGCCGCGGTCGTTGGAGCAGGTCGCCACCGTCTACGGCGTCGGCAAGGCCGGTGCGGCGTACCTGCCCATCGACGTCGACGCCCCCGCAGACCGCATGACCACGCTCGTCGCCGAAGCCGGTGTGCGCTGCGTCGTCACCGACGCCGGTCGCCTCGCCGCCATCCGTACGCTCGTGGCGCCGATCGCGTGCCTCGACCTCGCGGCACCGGGTCTGCGCCACATCTCCGACGCGCCGATCCAACCGACCGAGATGCGGGGCCGCGTCCGCGCGGCATCGCTGGCCTATGTCCTGTTCACCTCGGGATCGACAGGTCGACCCAAGGGGGTCGCGATCACCCAGCGCGCCCTGGCCAACCAGGTGCGGTGGATCGCCGAGGAATACCGACTCGGCCGCGACGACGTCGTCCTCCTCAAGACGCCGTTCACCTTCGACGCCTCGGTGTGGGAGATGTTCGCGCCGGCACTGGCCGGTGCCCGCACCGTCATCGCCGGACCGCGTGCGCACACCGACGCCACCGAACTCGTCTCGCTCGTCTCCGACCACGCCGTCACCGTCGTGCAGTTCGTCCCGTCGGTGCTGGCGGTCTTCGCCGAATCCGCGGGACCCGATTCCCTCGACTGCCTGCGCACGGTCTTCTCCGGTGGTGAGGCCCTGCCGATCTCGCTGGCCCAGCAGGTGGCGTCGACCTCGGGTGCCCAGGTCGTCAACCTCTACGGGCCCACCGAGGTCACCGTAGACGCGACGTCGGCTGTGGTCGTCACGGCCGGTACCACCTCGACGGCCACGACATCCGGGGCGACCGACGTGGTGCCGATCGGCCGACCGGTGTGGAACACTCGGGGCTGGGTCCTCGACCGGTGGTTGCGCCCGTGTGTGCTCGGCGCCGTCGGCGAGCTGTATCTCTCCGGCGACCAACTGGCCCGTGGGTACCTCGGACGCGCCGACCTCACCGCGGAACGATTCGTGCCCAGTGTGTTCGGTCCTGCGGGCGCGCAGATGTACAGGACCGGCGACCTGGTGCGGCGTCTGCCCGACGGGACCCTCGACTACGTCGGACGCGTCGACTTCCAGGTGAAGGTCCGCGGGTTGCGCATCGAGCTCGAGGAGATCGAGACCGTTCTCGCGCAGCACGATTCGGTGGCGCAATCGGCGGTGATCGCCCACGAGACCGAGGGTCGTACCCGACTCATCGGATACGTGATCGGCCACGGCGACGCCGAGGTCGACGCCGTCGGTGTCCGGGACCACGCGGGTCGGGTGCTGCCGCCGTACATGGTGCCCGACGTGATCGTGGTCCTCGACGAGTTCCCGCGTGGGCGCTCGGGCAAGATCGCGCGCCGCGAACTGCCGCTGCCGCAGATCGAGCACGTGGCGCGGCGGGCACCGGCCACTGAGTCCGAGGCGATCCTGTGCGGGATCGTCGCGGACCTCCTGGGCGCCGACGTCGGCGCCGACGACTCGTTCTTCGACATCGGCGGCGACAGCATCGGTGCGATGCAGTTGGTGACCAGAGCGCGCTCGGCCGGGATCCGGTTCACCGCACGGGATGTGCTCGAGAAGCGCACGATCGCCGCGCTCGCAGCCGTCGCGTCCACGCACGGATCGGGCACGGCCGCCGATCGTGTTGACGCGCATGCCGGTTCGGCGCCGCTGACGCCGGTCATCGAGAAGCTCCTCGAGCGTGGTGGGGACATCAGCCGCTTCGTGATGCCGATGGTGTTCACCGTTCCCGCCGAGGTGACCCCCGAGCAGATCGTCGCGGCGATGACCGCCGTCGTCGACCGACACGACGTGATGCGCTCACGGCTCGACATCGCGTCGCGGACACTGGAGATCGGCGCGGCGGGCACGGTCGATCTCTCCGCCGCGCTCACCCGGATCGACCTGGCCGCCGGCGAGGTGCCGGGCAGTGACGCCCACACCGCGCGCCTGCGCAGCGCCGTCGCCGACGCGATCGACGACCTCGACCCCGAGGCCGGTGCGATGCTGCGGCTGGTGTGGCTGGCCCCCGCGTCGCAGGGACAGACGGGACGGCTGGCCGTGGTCGCCCACCACCTCGTCGTCGACGCGGTGTCGTGGCGGATCCTGCAGTCCGACATCGCCGTCGCGGGTAGCCAGGTGTCGGCGGGTCACGCCGTCGACCTCCCCGACGCCGGTACGAGCTGGATCACGTGGAGCGCCGGCCAACAGGCCGCGGCCGCCGGGCGGCGCACCGAACTCGACCACTGGGTCTCCGTTCTCGACGGACCCGATCCGGCGTTGGGCACCCGGCGCCTCGACCTCACGACCGACCGCGTCGACCGTCTCGCCCGCGCCGAGCTGGTGCTGCCCGCCGAGATCGTGGGCCCGCTCGCCGCGAGTCTCCCGGCAGCTCAGGGGAAACCGGGGCAAGAGGGCACCACGATGGCCGACCTGCTCGTCGCGGGTCTCGCCACCGCGGTCGTCGGTTGGCGCCGGGACCGCGGATACGACGTCACCTCGACGCTGCTGACCCTCGAGGGTCACGGCCGGGAGGAGGTCGTCGTCGACGGCGCCGACCTCTCCCGCACCGTCGGCTGGTTCACCTCGATGTTCCCCACCCGCGTCGACCTCGACGGACTGGCCCTGCCGGAGATCTTCGATCGCCCCGAGGTGGCCGAGAAGGTCGTCGCACGCACCCGCGCCGCGATGACCGCGCACCCCGACCGCGGCATCGGGTACGGGATGCTGCGCCACCTCGACCCCGAGGGCCGCGAGCGTCTCGGTGGGTTCGCCGACCCGCAGGTCGTCTTCAACTACATCGGCGCCGTCCCCGGATCTGATGGCCCCGGATCTGATGGCACAGCAGATGTCGACGAGGTGCCGTGGTTCCCCGACATGCGCGGGCCGGAACTGCTCGATGTGCACGACCCCGAGGCCCTGGCCCGTGGCAACCGCATGCCCGCGCAGGCCGAGATCGACATCCAGTCGCTGTCGACCGTCACCCCCGACGGTCCGATCGTGCGGGCGATGGTGACCTACCTCGACGACGCCATCGACCGTGGTGACCTCGACGAGCTGATCGAGCACTGGATGCTGGCGCTGCGCGCGATCGCCGATCGCACCGGGGGAGACCGCCCCGACGACGACCGGAGCTGACCGTCGGACCGGACCGGCGGCCGCGGCGGCACGGCGGTGCGCAGCGGTGTCAGCGGCAGGGCGCGGGGTGCGTCGCTCGATAGCTCGGGTCGAGTGCGTCGAGCACGATCCACACCGCGCGCGCGTCGCTCGTCATCTGCATGTGGTCGACCTGTCGCGTCCCGCAGCCGTCCTGTACCCAGGTGTTGCGGACCGTCGCGCCCGGTCCGGCACGCAGGAAGGTGCGTTCGGGCGGGGTGACCACGGTGTCGTCGCGGGTGCCGACCACGACATACCGGATCCCGGGTCGGCTGTCACCGCCGGCGTTGAGCCGATCGAGGAACGGTGACCCCACCATCTGCTCGACATACGACGGACCGACGGTGGTGGCGGCGAGGCGCACCACCGGGATCCCGAGCATCTCGCCGATGGCGCCGATGGTCTGGTTCAGGTCGAACGTGGTTCCGTGGTTGGTCCCCGCCAGCGTGACCACCGTGTTCACGGTGTTGCGGGCGGGGTCGCCCGGGGCGCCGCCGTCGAACTTCAGGTATTGCCGGATGACGAGTGCGCCCTGCGAGTGGCCGACCATGTCGACGCGCGCGCTGCCCGTCTCACGCCGTACGCGGTCGACGAAGCGCGCCAGCGTGGTGGCCGAGCGCGTGATGGTGTCGCCACCCACGAGGTCCATGAGGTTCTCGGTGCTGCCGGCCGCATGTCGGCCGTAGTCGATCGCGAACACGCAGTAGCCCTGACCGGTGAGCGCCGGCGCGAGGGTCTGCCAGGTCTGCGCCGAATCGGTCCAGGTCCCGTGCACCAGGATCACCGGGCGCGGATGTGCAGGCGCGGGCCGACACGAGGGGGAGTTGTACCCGCCGGTCGTGGGCTCCACCGGGGCCGGGGCCGCGCCGGCGGGACCCATCGCACCGAGCGGTGCCGCGATCGCCAGCACGGCGATCACGACAAGTCGGGCCACGCAAACACGTCCCAACGTGAGGCTCACACGCCTCATCAGTACCTCCAGCAACATCAGCCCCAACCGAGGTCGAGGCTACCGATCCGGGGGAGGGCTGCCCACCACGAGCACAGCGGTGCATCGATTCGCTATCGGATGGTTGCCGGGGCGTGATGTGACATCCGGCCGGACGACCTCGGTCTGATCAGGCGGCAGGCTTGGTGACCTCGAGGAGTCGGCGGGGGGTGTCGGTGCCGAGGAGCTCGTGGGTGTCGAGGTCGTAACGCTCGAACGACGTGGTGTTCGTCTGGTGGGTCCACCCACGCCCGTGGACGCGGGTGAGTCCGCGGGACATGCCGACCAGGCCGCGGAAGCCGTAGCGGGATCGGCCGATCTCCGCCGACACGGTCTTTCTGCCGAAATGGTTGAGGAAGCTGCGTTCGGTGGCGACCACGGACATGCCCACGGCGCGCAGTCGTATGCACAGATCGAGATCGGCACCCCAGGCGAACCTGCCGAAGGAGCGTTCGTCGAGCTCCCCGATCCGGATGAACGCCTCGCGGGTCAGCAGGAGGCCGGTGCCGTCGACGACCTTGAGATCGCGGTAGACGTCCCGTGGTGCGTAGTCGGCCGCATCCCCGGTGTGTTCGGACAGCAGCGCGGGATGCGCACCCCGGTCGTCGTAGACGGCGCACACCGCCCCGGCGTCATCGGGCAGTCGCGGGTCGAGCAATCCGTCGAAGTAGCCCGGCGAGAGACGGGTGTCGTTGTTCAACGTCATCGCGTTCTGATAACCCTCGGAGAAGGCGGTACGGAACCCCAGATTGGATCCGCCGGCCTGCCCCAGGTTGGTTCCGGGTGTGACGACCCGCTCGCCGCCGAGGGGCCGATAGTCGCCTCGGTTGTCGATGATGACGAAATCGACGTCCTCGCGGTCGAGATCTCCGATGAGGGCATGCGTGTACTCGATCTGGCCGAAAACCGGTACACAGACCAGGAGTCGCCTGTTCACAGACCGATCATCTCCGGGCCGAGCGGGCTGGGACAGCGATTTCGCATCGGATGCTGCAAGTTCGCGCATACACACGACAGAGCATCACGAGGCTCAGTGGGCGCCGGCGTGAACCGGGTCGGCCTTGAAGACCATGCGGGGCGTCTCGGTGCGCAGGACCGAGTGGTCGGCGAGACTGCGGACCTCGAAGCGCTGGGTGACGACGTCGTTGCGCCACTTGTTGCCGTAGAGCTTCTTGAGGCCGCGAGCCATCTCCTTGCCGCCGAAGAACTGGTAGCGGCGGCGTCCGGCGACGGCGTCGGCGGTCTTGCGACCGAAGTGGTTGAGGAAGCTGCGTTCGGTCGCATAGATGCCGAAGCCCGCCGCGCGCAGCCGCATGCACAGGTCGAGATCGGCGCCCCACCCGAAGCGTCCGAAGCTGCGCTCGTCGAGCCCGCCCGTCGCCACGAACGCGTCGCGGGTGAGCAACAGGGCCGTGCCGTCGACGGCGGGGAGTCGGCGGTAGGCGTCGCGCGGTGTGTAGTTCTCGGCCGGTCCCTCGTAGTCGGCGAGCAGGGCCGGATGGGCGCCGGCGTCGTCGTAGAGGCCCACGACCGCGCCCGCGTCGGAGGGGAGGCGGTCGTCGAGCAGCCCGTCGAAGTAGCCGTGCGAGAGCCGGACGTCGTTGTTCAGGGTCATCGCGGCGTCGTAGCCCTCGACGAACGCCGTCCGCAGACCGAGGTTGGAACCGCCGGCCCAGCCGGTGTTGTGACCCGGCGTGACCACCCGTTCGTCGCCGATCGGCTCGTAGTCACCTTTGTTGTCGACGATCAGATAATCGGCCTTTTCCTGCTCGAGGTCTCCCACCAGCGCGTGGGTGTACTCGATCTGGCCGTATACGGGAACGGTCACAAGGAGAGACTTCGACATATTGCACAGTCTTTCGCACATACGCACCGTAAGTGTTGCAAATTAGCAATCTTCATCTGAACAGACGAAGAAACCTTGACGGCTCACAACCGTTCGAAGCCCGCGAGCATCCCGGTGTACTGCTTGGCGGGAGGTCGCGAGTACTCGCCACTGGCCGGCCCGGGGAATCCGGCGACCGGGACGAGGGCCTCGGCCAGTCGTACCGCGGCCGCCACACCGTCGATCACCGGCGCCCCGATCTTCGCCGAGATGCGTGCGGCCAGGTCGGCCATCCCGCCGCACCCCAGGACGACCGACTCCGAACCGTCGTCGGCGAGAGCCCGCGCGCAGGCATCGGTGAGGACGGCCTCGGTGTCGGGGTCGGTCTCGAGTTCGAGCACCGGGATGTCGCAGGCGTGCAGGCCGCGGCACAGGCCGGCGACCCCGTACCGATGGGTCAGCTCGTCGGCGCGACCGATGGTCCGCGACAGTGTGGTCACCACCGAGAAACCCCCGCCGACCAGGGCGGCCAGAGCCATGGCGGCCTGCGCGATGCCCAGCACCGGCGCGTCGGCGATCTCGCGGGCCGCGTCGAGGCCCGGGTCGCCGAAACACGCCAGCACGTAGGCGTCACAGGGGGTCTCGGCGGCGCGATCGGCGGTGATGGCCGCGAGTACACCCGGCACGGCGAGGGCCTCGTCGTAGTGGCTCTCGATCGATGCCGGGCCCATCGAGGAGGTGACCCCGACGATCTCGGTGCCCGGTCCGGCGGCTGCGATCGCCGCGGAGACCATGAGATCGGTCATCGACGTGGTGGTGTTCGGGTTGATCAGGCAGATCCGCATGACCTCAGTCTGGCCTCTCAGGCCGAGACGTCGGCGGCGGGTGCGGCCTCGGCGACCGGCGCGGGCGGGCTGTCGTAGATGAACGTCGCGGGCGCGAAGCGCATACCCAGCCAGTACATCGCGAAGCCGATTCCGGCGCCGACGAACCACGTGTAGCTCGCCATGTAGGTGGTTCCCTCGATGACGATCGCGATGCCCGCGGCTGCGGCGACGACGGTGGCGATCACGGCCACCGGGTTCACGCCGCTGCGGAACCAGTAGCGCCCGGTCGGCGACATGCTGAAGAGGTCGTCGACGACGATCTGCTTCATCTTCACCAGGTAGAAGTCGGCGATGAGCACGCCGAACAGCGGTCCGATCACCGCGCCGAGGGCGTCGAGTGTGTAGTGGATGGCCGAGGGGTTGTTGAACAGGTTCCACGGGGTGATCAGCACCGAACCGATCGCGGCGATCATGCCGCCCATGCGCCAGGTGATCTTCGTCGGCGCCACGTTGGAGAAGTCGAACGCGGGGGAGACGAAGTTCGCGACGATGTTGATGCCGATGGTCGCGATGGCGAAGGTCAGCACGCCCAGGACCGCGGCGGTGGTGTTGTCGATGCGATCGACGATGTGCACCGGGTCGGTGATGATGTTGCCGTCGGTGTCGCGGCCGATGACTGTGGCGCCGGCGGAGACCGTGCAGACCACGAGGATCGAGAAGAACAGGAAGTTCACCGGCAGGCCGAGGAAGTTGCCCTTCTTGACGTCGGCGAAGGTGCGTCCGTAGCGGGAGAAGTCGCCGAAGTTCAGCATCGGTCCGGAGAAGTAGGAGACCACCAGGGCGATCGCGCTGATCAGTGCCGTGATCGACGCCCAGCCGCTCTTGTTGGGGCCCGACGAGAGATCGAAGTGCACGTTGCTCCAGCCGGCCTTGTAGATCAGGTAGCCGGCGAGGATCACCATCACGACGTAGACCGCGGGTCCGCAGAAGTCGATGAACTTGCGGATGGTCTCCATGCCATTCCAGAACACGATTGCCTGCAGCACCCACATCAGGACGAACCCGCCCCATCCGAGCAGCGACAGGCCGAGGAAGCCGTAGTCACCGACCGAGTCGAACTTCGCCAGCGACGGCCAGAACTTCAGGGCCAGCAGGCCGAACGCGACCGACGCGAGGTAGGTCTGGATGCCGTACCAGGCGACGGCGATGAGGCCGCGCAGGATGGCGGGGAGGTTGGCGCCGCGTACGCCGAACGCGATGCGGGTGGTCACCGGGTAGGGCACACCCGCCTGCTGTGAGGGGCGGGCCACGAGGTTGCAGAGGAAGTACACCATGAAGATGCCGACGAGCAGTGCGATGAGCACCTGCCATGCCGAGATACCCAGTGCGAAAAGGCTTCCCGCGAACACGTAGCCGCCGACGCTGTGCACGTCCGACATCCAGAACGCGAAGATGTTGTAGGAGGTCCAGTGCTGCTTCTTCAGCGGCGCGAGGTCTTCGTTGGTGAGGTTCTGGTGGTAGCCGATCTTGATGACGCTCTCACCGGCCGCGCTCGTGCGCGTCGGTTCGACCACCGCATTCGTTGTCCCGACGTCGGTCATGGCATCTCCTGGATTCGTGGAATTCCACTGAGATTAGGACCGCGTTATTTCTGACGGGTTACTTCGAGAGTATATTTTCGCCGGCCCGGAAGGGCGGCATCACCGCGGGTCGGCGATGTCCGAATCTGCTGCGCTGCCGACGATCATCGTCTCTAGTCGTGCGTGGTGGTCGCCGGCGGCGGCGAGCAACGAGGCGGTGTCCCGCTGCGCCATCGCCGTCATCATGGCCTCGTGGTCGGCGTGCAGACGGGTCTGCATCTGCGGGGTCGCGGTCCGCATGAGTTGGAACGGTTCGGTGATGTTCCAGGTCGACTCGAACATGTTGATGAGCCGGTGCATTCCGCACGGCGCGATCAGCGCCTGGTGGAAGCGACGCGAATTGACCTGATAGGCGCGCAGATCCGCGGTCATGGTCGCCTCGAGGAGGGCATCGTTGGCCGCGCGTGCGGCGTCGAGGTCGTCAGCGGTCGCCCGCTCAACCGCGCGTCCCAGCGCCGCTCGTTCGAGAACGCCTCGCACGTAATAGATCTCGCGGAGTTCGTCGCCGGTCAGCTGGGCGACGAAGTATCCGCCGTTCGTCTCGTGCCCCACGAGGCCCTCGCCGACGAGCGTCTTGAGCGCCTCGCGGACCGGGATGGGACTGACGCCGAAGACCCCCGCGACCTCACCGACCGGGATCGGTGACCCCGGTACCGCTACGCCGTCGAGGATGACCCGCCGCAACCCGTCGAGGACGCTCGCCTGCGAGGGGCCCGTCGGGATGGCCGACAGCGCGTCGAGCAACACGATGTGGCGCCCTCGTCCCGGCAGCATGTGCGCTCCTCCCGTCGCGACGACCACCCCGCCGCACACACGACGATTGTCGCAACTCCGGCCGCCCGACGCCGGGTGAAGCGAAAGCTACTTCGGGGTCACCCAGCAGGTGATCTCACAATGCACGACCTCGAGGCCGGCTTTGTCGGTGATGGCGATGGCGACCACGACGTCGGCTCCGCTGCCGATGGTCGCGGGGTCGATCGGTCCGTCGAGGGTGGCCACGGCGCGGAGTCCGGTGGTCGCCTTCGCGAGGTATTGCGACTGCATGCCCTTGGGCAGCCAGCGCAGGCCGTCGGGCACGGTGGCCTCCATCAGCATGCCCATGGCGCACTCGGCGAGGTTGCAGGCGGCGATGGCGTGGAAGGTGCCGATGTGGTTGTGCACGCCGAACCATTTGGGCGCGGTGACGACGCAGCGCCCCGGCGAGAGCTCCTTCACCGACGGGACGATGGTGCCGAAGTAGGGGACGCGCGCGACCATGCCGAGTGAGAACACCGCGGCACCGATCGCGTTCTGCGGCAGCCTGCGCCACAGCGCGTAGGTCGGGTTCGTGCCGGCGGGGCGGGGGGTGGTGGAGGCCTCGGTCATGGCCGACACCGTACCGCTCACCGTGGTGGGCACGTCTGCGTCGGTGTGAGGTCGACCCCGTCGAGGGCGGAGCGCGCGCGGAGAGGTCGAGGAGGTCAGTGATGAGTCGCCCCAGCCGCTCGGTCTGGTCGAGCGCCAGGTCGAGGGTCTCGCGGTCGGGGTCGCCACGCCGGCCCGTACGCGACCGGTGTCGTCGCCCTGCGACATCCTCCGCACCGCACCGGTCATCTCCCGCAGCGTCGAGGTCATGCCGTGGGCGAGCACCCACGTGACCACGAGCGCGGCGGCCAGAGCCATCAGCAGCGCGTAGCGGAACTGCCACTTCGCGGTCACCCAGAACGACACGCTCGAGGAGAACAGTGCGGTGCCGACCACGACGGCGGTCTTGGACTTGAACGAGCACATCGCGTCGAGCGGTCGAGGCAGGCCGGGCGTCACGGTCGGTCGGTCGCGTCGGGGCGGGCGTCGAGCGCGTAGCCGACCCCGTGCACGGTCCGGATACGGTGTGCGCCCACCTTCTGACGCAGCGAGCGGATGTGGGAGTCGACGGTGCGTGTCTCGCCGGCCTCGGCCCACCCCCACACCGTCTCCAACAGCTGCCCACGACTGAGGACCGCACCGGGATGGCGCGCGAGGGTGGCGAGCAGGTCTAACTCGGTGCGCGTGAGATTCGCGGCCGCGGCGGCGACCGCCCCGCCCGACGCAGCAACGCGCGGGTGCGGGCGACGAGCTCGCTGGCTCCATGGCTGAGACGGTGGTGACCGGTTGTCGACATGCCGCGCAGATCATGTGCAGACTCTGTGAAGACCATGCTGTCGCCGGGTGGTCCGTCCACGGGCGGCAATTTGGCCTCGACCGGCATCTGTTGCATACTGTTCGGGTTGCCCTGATCGGGTACGCGCTCTCGTGCGGCCTCGATCGGGTGCGAGTGTGGCTGACGGAGCAAGCGGAGACGAACTGCTCGGGGCATCGGACCGCACTCGTTCGACAAGCACGGATTTCCGATCTCGGCGCCACCGCGTGGCCGGATCGGTGAGGTTCACGGCAGATGACGCAATGGTTCGAACACGTCGCAACACGTGTGTTCGAGCAAACGACACGCCCGACCTCGGGTGTCGGAGAGATCCGCACCCGGCCAGCTCGACCAGGCCCGTATCGACGCACGTCGTGACGGGTCGAACGCACAACGACAGATGAACAGTGTCGATCACCTCCGGCGAGGGTTCGCCGGTAGCGCGCAGGACGCCTGCGTGCGGTGGTCATCTGTGGCCGCGCTCGCGCGGCGATCTGCCGACTAGACACCAGACGGAAGAGGACACAGCGTGGCGGGACAAAAGATCCGCATCAGGCTCAAGGCCTATGACCATGAGGCGATCGACGCTTCGGCGCGCAAGATCGTGGAGACCGTGACCCGTACCGGGGCTCGCGTGGTCGGCCCGGTGCCGTTGCCCACCGAGAAGAACGTGTACTGCGTGATTCGTTCGCCGCACAAGTACAAGGACTCTCGCGAGCACTTCGAGATGCGGACGCACAAGCGTCTGATCGACATCCTCGACCCCACGCCCAAGACCGTTGACGCCCTGATGCGCATCGATCTGCCGGCCAGCGTCGACGTCAACATCCAGTAGACGAGCCAGAGCGCCGAAGAGGGACTGACACAGATATGACACAGAAGAACGGAAAGGGAATCCTGGGCACCAAGCTCGGGATGACCCAGGTCTTCGACGAGAACAACCGGGTTGTGCCGGTGACCGTCGTGAAGGCCGGACCGAACGTGATCACGCAGATCCGCACGAAGGAGACCGACGGCTACGTCGCCGTCCAGCTCGCCTTCGGTGCGATCGATCCGCGGAAGGTGACCAAGCCGGTCGCAGGACAGTTCGCAAAGGCCGGCGTCACGCCGCGCCGCCACCTGGCCGAGCTCCGCGTCGACGACGCGTCCTCCTTCACCGTGGGCCAGGAGCTCACCGCCGAGATCTTCGCCGACGGCGCCGTCGTCGACGTGACCGGCACCTCGAAGGGCAAGGGCTTCGCGGGCGTCATGAAGCGCCACGGCTTCAAGGGCCTGGGCGCGAGCCACGGTGCCCACCGCGTGCACCGCGCACCCGGCTCGATCGGTGGCTGCGCCACCCCGGGTCGCGTGTTCAAGGGCATGCGGATGGCCGGACGCATGGGCAACGAGCGCGTCACCACCCAGAACCTGACCGTGCACAAGGTCGATGCCGAGGCCGGCCTCCTGCTGATCAAGGGAGCGATCCCGGGTCGCAAGGGCGGCGTCGTGATCGTCCGCGACGCAGTGAAAGGCGGTGTGACCGTATGAGCGTCAACACCACGAAGTCGACGGGCGACGCAGCCACCAAGCTGACCCTCGACGTCAAGACCGCCGACGGCAAGACCGACGGCACCGTCGAGCTCCCCGCCGAAATCTTCGACGCGCCGGCCAACATCGCGCTGATGCACCAGGTGGTCATCGCGCAGCAGGCCGCCGCACGGCAGGGCACCCACTCGGCCAAGACCCGCGCCGAGGTCTCCGGCGGTGGCGCGAAGCCGTACCGCCAGAAGGGAACCGGCCGCGCCCGTCAGGGCTCGACCCGCGCCCCGCAGTTCACCGGTGGTGGCGTCGTGCACGGCCCGAAGCCGCGTGACTACAGCCAGCGCACCCCCAAGAAGATGAAGGCCGCCGCCCTGCGCGGAGCCCTCTCGGACCGGGCCCGCAACGAGCGCATCCACGTGATCACCGAACTCGTCGCCGGGCAGGACCCGTCGACGAAGGCCGCGCGGACGTTCCTCGAGGCGCTGTCGGATCGCCGCAAGTTCCTGGTCGTCATCGGCCGCGAGGACACCGCGGCATGGAAGTCGGTCGCGAACCTGCAGTACGTGCTGCCGATCACGCCCGATCAGCTCAACACCTACGACGTGCTCGATTCCGACGAGGTCGTGTTCAGCGTCGAGGCGCTCAACGCGTTCGTCTCGCGCGCGGTGAAGACAGACGAGAAGGAGGCCTGAGATGACTGTTGAGGCAGATCCGCGCGACATCATCCTCGCGCCGGTGATCTCGGAGAAGTCCTACGGACTGATCGAGGACAACGTGTACACGTTCATCGTGCACCCGGAGTCCAACAAGACCCAGATCAAGATCGCCATCGAGAAGATCTTCGATGTCTCGGTCGTGAGCGTGAACACCGCCAACCGTCAGGGCAAGCGCAAGCGCACCCGGTCGGGTTACGGCAAGCGCAAGGACACCAAGCGCGCCATCGTCACGCTGACCGCAGACAGCAAGCCCATCGAGATCTTCGGAGGGCCGGTCGGCTGACGCCGCCGGTACCCCTGGGAAGAAGTAGAGGACAAGAAGACTCATGGCCATTCGTAAGTACAAGCCGACGACACCGGGCCGCCGCGGCGCCAGTGGCGCCGACTTCGCCGAAGTCACCCGTGACCACCCGGAGAAGTCGCTCGTCCGCCCGCTGCACGGTCGCGGCGGTCGTAACGCGCACGGACGCATCACCACCCGGCACAAGGGTGGCGGGCACAAGCGCGCCTACCGACTGATCGACTTCCGTCGCAACGACAAGGACGGCGTCAACGCCAAGGTCGCTCACATCGAGTACGACCCGAACCGCACCGCGCGCATCGCGCTCCTGCACTACCTCGACGGCGAGAAGCGCTACATCATCGCGCCGAAGGGGCTCAACCAGGGCGACGTCGTGGAGTCGGGGGCAACCGCCGACATCAAGCCCGGCAACAACCTGCCGCTCCGCAACATCCCGACCGGTACCCAGATCCACGCCGTGGAACTGCGTCCCGGTGGTGGCGCGAAGATGGCCCGCAGTGCCGGCGCCTCGATCCAGCTGCTGGGCAAGGAGGGTGCACACGCCACCCTGCGCATGCCCTCGGGTGAGATCCGTCGCGTCGACGTGCGCTGCCGCGCCACCGTCGGCGAGGTCGGCAACGCCGAGCAGAGCAACATCAACTGGGGCAAGGCCGGCCGTATGCGCTGGAAGGGCAAGCGCCCCACCGTCCGTGGTGTCGTCATGAACCCGGTCGACCACCCGCACGGCGGTGGTGAGGGCAAGACCTCCGGTGGTCGCCACCCGGTCAGCCCGTGGGGACAGCCGGAAGGCCGCACCCGCCGCAACAAGCCCAGTGATCAGTTGATCGTCCGCCGCCGCCGTACCGGCAAGAACAAGCGATAAGCAGGAGGGAGTAGCAGATGCCACGCAGTCTGAAGAAAGGCCCGTTCGTCGACGACCACCTCCTGAAGAAGGTGGACGTCCAGAACGAGAAGGGCACCAAGCAGGTCATCAAGACCTGGTCGCGCCGCTCGACGATCATCCCGGACTTCATCGGTCACACCTTCGCCGTCCACGACGGTCGCAAGCACGTGCCGGTGTTCGTCTCGGATTCGATGGTCGGACACAAGCTCGGTGAGTTCGCACCGACGCGCACGTTCAAGGGACACATCAAGGACGACCGGAAGGCGAAGAGGCGATGAGTGCAGCCAAGAGCCCGGAGACTCTGAACCCGACGGCCAAGGCCACCGCGAAGTTCGTTCGCGTCACGCCGATGAAGGCCCGCCGCGTCATCGATCTCGTCCGCGGCAAGAACGTCGACGAGGCGCTCGACATCCTGCTGTTCGCGCCGCAGGCCGCGAGCGAGCCCGTCGCCAAGGTCGTCGCGAGTGCCGCGGCCAACGCGGAGAACAACCTGGGACTCGACCGGCGCACGCTGGTCGTCTCGCAGGCCTTCGCCGACGAGGGCCCCACGATGAAGCGTTTCCGTCCGCGTGCCCAGGGGCGCGCGTTCCGGATCCGCAAGCGCACCAGCCACATCACCGTGGTCGTCGAGAGTGTCACCGCCTCGGCCCCGTCGGGTCGCAGCCGGTCGAAGACACCCAAGAAGGCCGTGTCGCAGCAGGCCGCCGCGAAGACAAGCAAGGGAGCTCAGTAGTGGGCCAGAAGATCAACCCGCACGGCTTCCGTCTGGGTATCACCACCGACTGGAAGTCGCGGTGGTACGCCGACAAGCAGTACGCGGACTACGTGAAAGAGGATGTCGCCATCCGCAAGCTCCTGGCCACCGGCCTCGAGCGCGCCGGCATCGCCAAGGTGGAGATCGAGCGCACGCGTGACCGCGTCCGCGTCGACATCCACACCGCCCGTCCGGGCATCGTCATCGGTCGCCGCGGCGCCGAGGCCGACCGGATCCGTGGCGACCTGGAGAAGCTGACCGGCAAGCAGGTGCAGCTCAACATCCTCGAGGTCAAGAACGCCGAGTCCGAGGCGCAGCTGGTGGCACAGGGTGTCGCCGAGCAGCTCTCGAACCGCGTCGCGTTCCGTCGCGCCATGCGCAAGGCGATCCAGTCGGCCATGCGTCAGCCCAACGTCAAGGGGATCCGGGTGCAGTGCTCGGGTCGTCTGGGCGGTGCCGAGATGAGCCGCAGCGAGTTCTACCGCGAGGGCCGCGTGCCCCTGCACACGCTGCGTGCCGACATCGACTACGGGCTGTACGAGGCCAAGACCACCTTCGGCCGCATCGGCGTGAAGGTCTGGATCTACAAGGGCGACATCGTCGGCGGCAAGCGCGAGCTCACCGCCGCGTCGGCCCCGGCCGGCGACCGTCCCCGTCGTGAGCGTCCGGCCCGTCCGCGCCGCAGTGGCGCCTCGGGCACCACCGCGACGAGCACCGAGGCCGGCCGCGCAGCGGCCGACACCGCCACCGCGGTCGCCACCGAGGCCCCGGTCGCGGTCGACACCGCCACGGCGCCGACAGAGAACCAGGAGGGCTGACCCATGCTGATCCCACGCCGGGTCAAGCACCGCAAGCAGCACCACCCCAGCCTCAAGGGGCAGGCCAAGGGCGGCACCAAGGTGACGTTCGGTGACTACGGCATCCAGGCACTGGAGAGCGCGTACATCACCAACCGTCAGATCGAGTCCGCACGTATCGCGATCAACCGGCACATCAAGCGTGGCGGCAAGGTGTGGATCAACATCTTCCCCGACCGCCCGCTGACCAAGAAGCCCGCCGAGACCCGCATGGGTTCCGGTAAGGGTTCGCCCGAGTGGTGGGTCGCGCCGGTCAAGCCCGGTCGCGTGCTGTTCGAGATGAGCTACCCCGATGAGCACACCGCTCGCGAGGCCCTGCGCCGCGCGCAGCACAAGCTGCCCATCAAGACCCGCATCGTGACACGAGAGGAGTCGTTCTGATGGCACTCGGTATCGCTGCCGCCGAGCTCCGCGAGCTCGGTGACACAGAACTCCTCGAGCGTCTCCGCGAGTCAAAGGAAGAGCTGTTCAACCTGCGCTTCCAGATGGCGACCGGACAGCTCGACAACAACCGCCGTCTGCGGCTGGTCCGTCGTGAGATCGCACGCGTCTACACCGTGATGCGTGAGCGCGAGCTCGGACTCGCCGGCGGCCCGGACTCCGACGCGACGGTCGGTGACGACGCATGAGCGAGAAGGACACCACTGTGACAACACCCGAAACGAAGCCGCGCGCACAGCGCAAGGTGCGGGTCGGATATGTCGTGAGCGACAAGATGCAGAAGACGATCGTGGTCGAGCTCGAGGACCGCGTGAAGCATCCCCTCTACGGCAAGATCATCCGCACCACCTCGAAGGTGAAGGCCCATGACGAGCAGGAGATCGCCGGCATCGGCGACCGCGTGCGCCTCATGGAGACCCGCCCGCTGAGTGCCACCAAGCGCTGGCGCCTCGTCGAGGTCCTCGAGAAGGCCAAGTAAGCCCTCTCGCATCACGACCCACGTAGAGCGGAACGACCCGCCACCGGATCACGGTGGCGGGTCGTTCTGTTCGTGCGAACCGGTGTCGCGACCGACCTCAGAAGTCGGTGGGTGAGCTCAGACCGACCGCGACGATGAGGACGATCAGCAGCACCAGCAACACGAGACTGATGGCGCCGCAGATGATCCCGGCTGTCGCCTGACCGGTACCGCGGAAGCGCGCAAGTTCACGGGTGATCTGACCTCGGGCGAGGAAACCGGTGATGAGCGCCGCGATCGCCAGCGGCACCCCGAGGTAGCAGAGCAGCAGCGCGGGGATCGACAGTATGCCCGTGACCAGCGAGACCACCGCGAGCGTGTTGTTCTGTGGCGCACCGAAAGCGGGCGCACCGAACTGCGCCTGACCGTAAGGCGCCTGCCCGTACTGGGGTTGGCCATACGGCGGTTGCTGGCCGTACCGGGGCTGCTCGTACTGGGGTTGCCCGAAGGGGGTCTCGCCGTATCCCGCGCCGGGATACGGTCCCGGGCCGGCGGAGCACCGCCCCGAGGTGTTCGACGGCTCGATGCTGGTCGTCGTCGCCACCGCCGACAAGGACGATCCGGCCGCGGTGGGCGAGAGTTGGCGACCGTACGTCGCTGGGACGGTCACCACGGTCGATGTCGACACCCATCACCTCGGCATGGCCGACGCCGCCTCGTTGCGCGTGATCGGACCCGAGCTCGCCCGCCGACTCGACGCCGGGACAGACTGACCCGCCCCGGAGCCTCTCTGCCGAACGGGTACGGGTCAGCTGCTCCCGAACTTCGGTGCCGTGGTGGGCGTCGAGGCGACCGGTGTGGTCGGCTGCGAAGGCGTGCTGGGCGGGGTCGATGTGCTGGGCGGGGTGGAGG
>NZ_JXYP01000042.1 GCF_000964005.1 Williamsia herbipolensis | reverse complement strand
GGACCGCCACCACTTTCCAGACCCCTCGCGATGCTCGGTGGAAACTGCCGTCGGCTCCCCTGTTGTGCTCTGTCCTCCTATGCCGGTCTTTATCTCCCTTGCCAGAAGGGCAAAAAAGTTGGCGGACAACGGGTTCGCCACCGTTTCGAGGGAGTCTCACCGTGGCCGTTCGTCTGAACAACATCGCCGAAATCGTCGCAGCAATCCCCGCCATGCTCGGGTTCGTCCCGACAGAATCCATCGTCGCTCTCGTGTTCGCCGAGGGTCGGGCCCTGTTCACCATGCGCCACGACATTGCGGAGGTCAGCAGCGGTCGCGACACGAAGATGCTGGCCCAAATCATCGCGGACAACGGTGCCGACAGCGCGGTCCTCGTGGGAATTAGCGCGAACACCACCGACAGCGCGCTCGGAGACCTGGCCGTGAATCTGACGTTGCGGGGCGTCACGACACGGCACCAGGTGCACGTCTCGACATGCGCGCACCCGACTACCTACGTGGATTATCAGACCGGCGAGACCGGGATGACCGGCGATCACCGATTCAGTGCACTCACCACCGCCACCGCCGTGGAAAACGGCCAGATGATCGCCGCCACCCGCGCCGACTTCGGCCGTATGTTCACCACCACCACCGAAGCCGAGACCGTCGACGCCGACACCGTCGACCGCGAATGGACCGCCCAGGAAATGGCCGCCACGGTCAGCCTCAACACCGACCCCGGCCCGGAACTCGCAGCACGGTTCGGTGCCCTGATCGCCGCCGACGTCAAAGCGCGAGACGCGATGATCCGGCTCGGAGCCGCCGAGCTTGGAACCGCAGCAGTGGTCATGGCTCGCACCGCTGCGCACCTGCGCGGAGACGCCCGCGCCAACGTCCTCACCCTGGCGACGCTGTTCTTTTACCAGGCAGGCAACGGAGCCGCCGCAGGAATCGCCATCGACACCGTCGACCGGGAACACCTCACCGCGCCGAGCCTTATGGTTCTCCTCGACCGGTCGTTGCGCGTCGGAGTCTCCCCCAAGTCCCTACCCGAACTGATGCCCACTCAGGAGGACGCGACTCGCCTACTAGGAGCGCCGTTCCCGATGTGATCGGGACGTGGTGGGTATCGGCCCCGAACAAGCGGGAGCCGATACCCACCGTGACCGGCCCTATAGGTCCGGCGCTTCCTTCCAGGAGAGGTCGGGACGGATCGCTGGCGGCGATCCCGCCTCGAGCAACACTTCCAGCTCGTCGGCCGAGGGAACCGGCACCGCAGCCACCACCGCACGATGCAACTCACGCTCAACAGAACTACTCATGCCGCCAACGCTAACCGCCGCCCATGGTGCGACCAAGCCGCCGCACGTGGCGGCCGCCAACAGGCCTCGCCCGCTGGCGGTGTCGCTGCGCGACGCGGACCGTGCCTGCCGGCCCGGACTGATCTGTCTCGGACACGGCCGGCGGCTACGCCGCCGCCGTCTCCACCACCAACATCCCGCCCGGAGGGACCGTCACGTAACCGGTTCCGTCAGCATCGACCGACAAAACCCAGCCGTCGATGACCGCGCGAGTCGCATCGTCGTCGACGTCGAGAGCGGCGTCGCCAAACAACAGCCAGTCGGTTTTGGCGTACGCGACAGGGTTGCGAACCTGAGCGACCGGCGAGGGCAGGCCGACCAACGCTTCCAACTCAGGAGCAGGTGACAGCGTGAAGTAGACACGCGTCGACTTCCGTTTTCCCGGTTGGGATTCCGAGAAATCGAAGTCAGCGCGAGCGACATGCATCACCGTCTTGTCTCTCTGATCGACCGCAACGAGGTGATCGACGCCGAGAGCCCGATCTGGCGAGCATGACCAGCCGCCGCGGACTACGTCAGCAACGTCCTCACCAGCGTCAATCCGCTTTCTGCCGTTGTCCTCGGAGATGAAGATGAAGATCGTCTCACCGTCGTGGTCGTACGTCGCATCCGTCATTGTGAAACCTTTCGTATATCGGTTATAGATGATCTATCGCTCCGATCGACAGTAGCGGATAGATAATCTATCCGTCCGATAGGTTTTCTAACCCCAGAGCTGCCGCGACACCGGCGACCTCCCGGACAAACGCCGCTCCCGCACAGCTGGCCCGATCAGGTGTGACGGCGGAGCTGGCCAGCCCGGTCGATAGGCCGGCGGATCCGCGGTGGTCAGGGAGGGCGGGCGTGCTAGCGCACGCGCGGAGCCGCCTGCGGCGGCGCTGACAAGCGGCTTGGTTTTGCCTGTGGCCGTCCGATTTTGACCGGCGTCGTCCGCCGCGCAACAACGCGTTCGCGGCCCTACGGGCGACCTGCGGTCTTGTGGCGCTCTGTCCTCCTAGCCGGTCTTTATCTCCCTTGCCACAGGGCAAAAACATTGGTGGACAACGGAAGGCCGAGAAGTTATGGGTACACGGAACGCGGGCGCGGACAAGGTCGCAGAACGCACAGAGCGGGCCGCAGCGATGCAGGCCACCATCGCGACCCAGGTCGAGACCATGGCCGAATCCGACGGGTGGCGAGCGTTCCTCGACTACATCGGCGCGTTCCACTCCTACAGCCTCAACAACACGCTGCTCATCATGTCGCAGCGCCCGACCGCGACCGAGGTCGCCGGATTCCGGAAATGGCAGGAGTTGGGGCGCCAGGTCCGCAAGGGCGAGAAAGCGATCCGCATCTTCGGATTCAGTTCTAAGAAGGTCACCGAGACCGACCCCGCGACCGGCGACGAAACCGAGACCCGTATCCCCCGGTTCCCGATCCTGTCGGTATTCGCCAAGGACCAGACCGACCCGATCGAGGGAGCCGAGCCGACCGCCACCCCCGACGGCATCGCCACCCGCCTGGCAGGGGACGACCCCACCGGCATCTACCACCGCGTAGAGCAGGTGATCACCGACCAGGGCTGGACCGTGACCCGCGAGCAGATCCCCGGCGAATCCAACGGGTACACCACCACCGATGGATCGCACCGGATCGTTGTCGACGCCGACGTCGAACCCGCCCAGGCCGCAAAGACCCTGATCCACGAGGCCGCCCACTCGCTGCTTCACGCCGCCGATGGGATCGACCGGGCCGAGATGCACCGGGGAACCGTCGAGGTAGAAGCCGAGTCCGTCGCCTACGTCCTGGCCGGCCTGCTGGGTTTGGACACCACCACCTACTCCATCGGCTACATCACCGGATGGGCCGAGGGGAACGCCGAGCTGGTCACCGCGACCGCCGCCCGCGTCCTGGGGTGCGTGCACACCCTCGCCGACGCCCTCGACCAGCTCGACGAGGAAACCGCAGCGGCGTAGGCCGCTCGCCGCCCGGCACGGTAACCCCTGCCGGGCGGCGATATGCGATCAGCAGCGAGGTACGCCGGTCTGATTGGCAACCAACGACGAATGAACGTATCCGCCGGTGGCGCCGAGAGCGGTCGTCCAGACCAGGAACCATCTGTTGGAGGTGTAGTTACCGGTGGCGGATCCGCCATCGGTGTAGCACCGCATCTGCACGTTGGTGCCGTTGCGGAGATACCCCAGCGATCGCGAGCCAGCATTGGCACCCTCACGCAGGTTCGCGCCGCCGGAGTTGCTACTGATCACCGAAGTTCCGACTGCCGCTGCCGGCGCCGCGGTCGTCACCACACCAAACGCTGCCATGCCAGTCAGAACGATCCCGATCACCGCGATCCTCAACCGATTCACGTCTTCTCCCTTTGTAGGCCAATGGAACTCGCCAAGTATTGCCCAGTGGGCGACGGTGCAGAATCCTCCAAATAGGGGACATCGAACCGCTAGCTCACAGCCTGCTGGTGGTCGTGTCGCGACCGGGGAGTCTAAGAGCGTGGGCGGCCCAGACCCCGCGCTTGATGGAACGGCCTGGCGGCCGCGCGGCTCTATCGGGCGGTGTGCTGCGCACACCGAATCGGAGCTCCCTACCGGTCGCACTGTTGAAACGCGATGTTTGTTTCCCTTCTGGCCGTCCGATTTTGACCGGCGTCGTCCTACGCACAACAGCGCGTTCGCGGCCTCCGGCGGGACCGACACCACTGTCCACACCCGCACTCGGCTACGCCTCGCGTGGAAACTGCCGCCGCTCCCCTGTGGTGCTCCGTCCTCCTAGCCGGTCTTTATCTCCCTTGCCAGAAGGGCAAAAAAATTGGCGGTAACGAGAGGAGCCAGTCATGGCAGTTTTCCGAGGAACCGACCCGTTCGCAGCGGGAGTCCTGGTGTGGGACCAGATCGCCGGACCCGGCGACGTGGCATTCGACGACCTGTCGATCGAGGACCGCGCCGCCCTCATCGGCCTGGCCTTGGACGACCCCGCGATCCGCGAGGCCGCCATGACCGAGATCACCGTCTAGAGAAAGGACCAGAAGCCATGACAACCAACGTCATCCGCTACGCCTGCGGGCACGGCGACTGGCACGACACCTACACCGCCGCCCAGAACGACCCCGACCGGCATCCGCCGGCCGAGCCGATCACCGACGAACAGTTCGCCCGACTGCGCGCCCTGCTGGCCGCGAACACCACCCCCGAGGAGCTGCACCGATGACAGACACCACCACCACCACCGGGCGGGGAGGCTACGTCCCGCCGTGCGGCGACACCGCCTGCCGCGAAGGCCATTGCCGCGACTGCGCCACCCACACCGTGTGGACCGCCGAGGCATGGGGCAACGCCGTCGACTGCCCGAACTGCGGCCGCCACGACTTCCACTCGATCGGAGACTGACCGTGTCCCTGCACCGAGAACGAACCACCCCCGCCGATGCGAGCTACAGCGTCGTCACCCGCGAGACCGCGCCCCACGACATCGGCGTGCGCATCGCCGAGGACCACGCCCTCTACATCGGCACCCCCACCGGCGACGGAGTGGTCATCGAAGGCGACCTCGCCGCGATCGCCGAGCTGGTCGACCTCATCCACGCCCACGTCCACACCACCATTGCCGACACCAGGAAGGCCGATCACCGATGACGATCACCATCACCCACACCGCCGCCGCCGGAACCCTCGTCGAGGGCACCAGCCGAGGCGACGGCACCAACACCATCCTCAAATCGGCCGGCTTCCGTTGGTTTCGCACCCTCGGACTATGGGGCATCGCCGGGAGCCGCGATCGCGACCCCAACCGCGCCAAGATCGACGCGGCCGCCGACGCCCTGCGGGCAGCCGGACACGACGTCGAGCTCGACATCGACAACGCCCACCGCGACCCCGCGACCGTGGAAGCAGACCGCGCCGCCCGCGCCGAGGACCGAGCTGACGCCCTCGCCGCGAAAGCCGACCGACGTCGAGCGGACGCCGATGCAGCATGGGACGCCGACCGCGCCGCGACCGCAGCACTCCCCCCCAGGTGGGGAACCGATCAAGGTTGGGCACCACTCGGAAACGCGGCACCGCAACGCCATCGACAAAGCACACCGGGCGATGGGCCGCGCCGTCACCGCAGAACGCGACGCGGTCGAGACCGCCCGTCGTGCCGACGTCGCGACCCGGGCGACCGATCACCGCTACAACCCCGTCACCGTCAAAAACCGCATCGACGGACTCGAGGCCGACCAACGCGCCGACCAGCGCCAGTTGGATGGACACACCCGGACCGCGTTCACCATGGGCGACGGGACGAAAGTCCTCGCCGTCACCGACCCCGCGACCGGCGAGCACCGCGAGACCCTGACCGCCCGGATGACCGCCCGCGCCGACGACATCGCCTACTGGTCTGAGATCCGCGCTGAGCAGATCGCCGCAGGCCAGGCCACCGACTACAGCCGCGAGACCATCGCCCCGGGTGACCAGGTCTGCTACCGCCGGCAGTGGTATCCCGTGCGCCGCGCGAACGCCAAGACCGTGTCCATCCCGTCGATCGTCGGCGGCTCCTGGACCGACACCATCGGCTACCACAAACTCTCCGGGCACCGGCCGGCGTCGACGTCGCGGTGAGCATTCGGTGGCGGGCCGGCATCGAGCCGACCCGCCACCGCGCTTCGCGTCTGTGGTCACCAAGGGGGCGCGCGCCTTCTCAGCGTGGCTGGTCAGGGCCCCGAGATGTCAACCCACACTCCGGCACACTCGCGTGTTCTCCGCTGCGCTACGCCCACGCGCTCCACCGAGCCCGGCAACCCGTACTCGCTGCGCTCGCAGCCGAACTCGGTTCCGGTGCCTACGTTCTTCGGGGTTGACATCCCACCCCGACCAGCCCAATCGGCAGGCGACAACGCCACCAACCGAAAGGGCAGACGATGACCGACAACTTCTCCGACATCAAGACCTACACCATCTACCGACACAACGTCCCGTTCGACGGAACGTTCACCACCGAGACCGGAGTCCTCGAAACGATCGAACCGGCACGGCACGACTGGTCAGGACCGGGCGATCACGACCCGATCGAACACCAGCACTGACAGCAAGGCCCCCACCACACGGTGGGGGCCTACCGTCATGCTTTTCACGCCCGAACTACCGGGCGGACACCCGCTCCCGGTCCGAACGCCGACGTTCGACGACCTCGACACCGATCCACACCGAGAACAGCCCCAGCGGGATCCACACGTCCAGGGTCGGTGACCATCCGCCGGTCGCTACGCCCCAACCGACGACCAGGACCGCGAATACGCACGCGGCCGCGATCACGTACGGGACCAGGCGATCCCGCAGCACCGCCACCACCATCGACTGACTCACATCACCACTGTGCCAGCGTCGCCGACGTCCGTCATCCCCTGATCGGCTGATCATCACAATGGGCCGGCACTCCGGCGTCAAGCAGACTCCGGCGACATAGACCCACGCGCTCACACTCCGCTGCGCGTCGTTTAGAGCTTATTTCGCGGCCCTATCCCACCTCCGCAACTTGACTCCTCCGACCGACCCAAGTGCATGGCCGTTTATCAGGAAATGACCAAACAATGGTTTATCCACACCAACCAACAATGCGCGCAGACCGTAACAAAATAGATACCTCGAATATGTCGAAAGCTGTTGCGGCACAACGGTTAATAGCCTAAAATAGAGGCACAGCAACGCATTCCAGTCGACTCTCATCGCAAAGGACTCAGACCAATGACTGACACCACGATCACCGTCTACACCAAGCCCGCCTGCGTTCAGTGCAACGCCACCAAGAAGGCCCTCGACAAGGCCGGCCTCGGCTACGAGCTCGTCGACATCAGCGTCGACGACACCGCACGGGACTACGTGATGAGCCTCGGTTACCTCCAGGCCCCGGTGGTGGTGGCCGGCGACGACCACTGGTCCGGATTCCGGCCCGACACGATCAAGGCTCTCGCCACCACTCGGGCCGCCTGAAAGGACTGACCTGTCATGGCAATTGACTACGAACAGCGCGCAGCGTGGCACTGGGACCGGGCCGAACAGGCCCACGCCGAAGGTGACCCACAGCTCGCGGCCGAGCACGAACACGCCGCCGGCATCTGCGAGCAGTTCGCCCACGAAGACACCACCGGCACCGCCGCAGCCTGACAATCCCCCCATGGACCCCACCGACCCGGACCCCGACAGGAGTGACGACGACATGACCGCCGCGCTGAGTGCGTTGCCCGTCGAGGAGATCCCGCCGGTCGACGTCGACGACCTCGAGGACGACTACACCGCAGCTGGATCGTTGGGAGCTGATCCCGGCGCCGAGATTGACGTTGCCACCGACCTCGAGCAAGAACTGTTGTCGGCGTTGATGTGGGCCCCGCTGGCCATCGCGCGCGCCGTTGCCGCACAGCTCGACACCAAACACTTCTGGGTTCCCCAGCACGCACGCATCTTCGCAGCGATCGACGCCGTCGCTACCAACGCCGCACCCTCTCCCGCTCTGGTCAATGCGCAGTTGATGGCAACCGGTGGCCAGGGTGAACTCAGCGCCCGAAGCGCGCAGAAAACCATGCTTGCCCTGGTCGCACCCACCCACCGGCCGATCGCCGTGGCGGCCCAGGTGCCCTACCTCGCCATCGCCGTCATCGACGGTTGGTACCGCCGCGGATACACCGCCCTGCTGACCGCGATGGACCAACGCCGGCGTGAGGCCCCGATCGAGGAGCTGGCCGAGCATTGGGCGCAGCTCACCGGATACCAACAACGCGCCGAATCCGACTGGCTCACCCGACGCCAGGCCCTCACCGAAGTGGAGAGATGACGATGACCATGACCGACACCGAGTACGCCCACGAGACCGACGAATCCCGTCAGCGCCTCGCCTACCAGCTACATAAAGTCGACGGGCTGCCGCTGGCCGCGGTCGCCGACGAATTCAACGTGTCGCTGCCCGAGATCCAGGACTGGATCGCCGACTACATCGCCCGCACCGACGCCGCGGCCGCCGCCGCGCAACCGCCGCTATTCGAGTGAAGAGACCACCATGACCGCACTGTTCGATCCCGCTGGCGACGAACTCGACTGGCAAGCCGACGGCCTGTGCCGTCAGGTCGACCCAGATCTGTGGTTCCCCGAGCTCGGCGAGCGGGACGCCGCAGCAAAACGGATCTGCGCCGACTGCCCTGTGACCGGTGAGTGCCTGGACTGGGCGCTGGCCACCGACGAACGGTTCGGGGTCTGGGGTGGCCTCTCGGCCGCGGAACGGCGACGCTTGACCCATCCCGACACGATGCGCCGCGCATCATGAGCACACCAGCGAAGGACGCACCGATGACACTTCCCCGGATCACGTGCCCGGACTGCGGCTACGTCTATCCCGTCGGCACGGTCGCCCTCGGCGGCGAGGTCCTGGACCCCGTGGTCGAGTCGGGCGGCCGGTCGAGCCACCCTGCCCACTGCGAGCGGTCCGAAGCGCCCCGCACCGGCGGCAGCAGCCAGGGGCTCTATCAGCAGATCCCCTCGACCTGGAAGTGACTGCACGGCCACCCCGCGGTGGTCGTGAACAGGTAGAATTCTGAGGTAACCACGTAGGAGGACGATCGACGATGGCCACCACCACCCGGACCGACGAGCAGATCATCGCGGCTGTCGCCGCTGGCCACGAGATGGCCGGCATGCCTCTGGACGCCTCCGACGTCGCCGCGCTGCGCCGACGTCACAACGGTGAGACCTCCGTCGCCGACGAGCGGGCGCGGATACTGGCCGAGATCGAGGCCGACCGTCACCGCTGACGGGTCCGCGCTTACGTGACTCCCGACGACAAGGCCGGGCAGGTTCCCGAGAATCTGCCCGGCCTTTCCGATGCCCAGGAGCTCGCTCGGTTCGAACGCCGCATGGCCGCGATCGCTGTCGACGACCTCGAACGTCACCCCGGGCTGATCGCCGGCCAATTCGATCTACCGCACCTGCAAGCGATTCACGGTTTCATCCTGCGCGAGGTCTACCCGTGGGCCGGGCAGCTGCGCACCACCGACACCCAGGCGATGGGGATGGCGCACTGTCGGCCGGCGTTCCTCGCCGACGAACTCGACCGGGTGTTCACCGGCATCACCACCGACCGGCCCTCACACGTCGACCGCGACACCGCGATCGCGACGGCCGCCCATCACTGGGGTGAGCTGACCGGTGTGCATCCGTTCGTCGACGGGAACTCACGAAGCCAGCGCGTGTTCTTTCACCGCTACCTCAACGACGCCGGGTGGGACATCGACTGGCGCGTCGTCGACGCCGCCGCGGTGCACGCCGCCCGCCATGTCGCGATGGCCACCACCGACTCATCGTTTCTCGCCGCCGAGCTTGCGCCCGGCGTTGTGCGCCTGGGCGACGCCGCGCCCGGGTCTCTCGCTGCGAGCCAGGACACCCGAGATCCCGCCCGCGCTGTCGGGTTGTTCCGGGCAATGATGATGCACCGCCGTGCCGGGGGAACCGGGGACACGTTCAGCGCCCAGACGGCGGCCGCGGGCCCGATGGCCGGCCCGTCCGGAGAGGTTTTTGTTTCCAAGCCCTACCGGGGTCGGGGCGGCGAGCACACGTCATCGACCCAGTCACGGCCGGATCGGCCGCGCGGGTTGGGTCGTTAGAGGGCGGTCACCACCGGTTCGGTGTCGACGGTGTCTGGCGGGCACTGTTGCCGGCGACACCGGCGAACGCCGCCAGCAGAAACAGCGGCAGCAGCAGGAACATCACCGTCGCCGCGGCGAACGCGGCGCGCAGCAGGATCGGGCTCCAGGTCCTCGGCGCAACCCATCGCGGCGCATAGCCGGGCCCGATCGGCGGCAGCCAATAGCCCGGCCGTGGCCGGCGGATGAGGTATCCGACCGCGACACTGAACCCGAACGTCACGACGCCGAGAGTGAGCCACACGGTGGCGAACACGGCACCGAAGCTCGCGGTGGCGAGCATGTTGTCGATCGCGTCGACCATGGCTATCTCCTCATCGGCTGGTGGTGGTCTCTGGTGATATCAGACTGCTCGGACACTGCCTTGTGCGCCATTCGCCGCGCGGACATTGGTCCTAGAACGCGACGATCCCCGGCCACCCCACAGGGGCCGGGGATCGCGTAGCACGCCGTTGTGCGGTGAGGCTCAGCGCTTCGCGGGCGGAGTCAACTGCGGGAAGGTGACGTGCAGACCGGGGAACGCCTTCTCTGCCTGGCGGCTGATGTCGGCGACGGCGTTGCTGACGGTGTCGCGGGTCGTCTGGGCCAGGAACCCGGCCGCCTTGTAGGGGGCGTCGGCCTGTTGGTGGCTGATGTTGACCGGGATCGACACTGGGCCGAGACTCGCCTTGCCGGAGACGTCGCCGGCCTTGTTGACGACGTAGTCGACCTTCCCGCCGCCGGGCAGGTTGTTGCCATGGAGCTCGTACTGGTTGCCGTTGGGGTTGGGCGGATCGGCGCGGTAGGGCCGCTCGTTCTGGGTGCCCGGGGTGACGGTCTTGCCGTTGGGGTCTGCGCCGGGGTCACCGGCACCGACCTGATCGCCGACGGCCGCGCCGATGATTCCGCCGCCGATGGCGCCGAGAACACCGACACCCAGGCCGAGGCCCACGCCGATCGCGGCACCGCTGCCCGCGCCGATGAGGGCGCCGGTGCCGACGTTGAGCGGCTGCGGCGGGACGAACGCGCCAATCGCTGCGCCGACGCCAGCGCCGATGAGCCCGCCGGTGACACCGCCGATGACTACGGCCGGAACACCCAGAGCGGTGAACCCGATCGCGGCACCGGCGGCGCCGCCGGTAACCGCGGCCGCACCGCGGCGGGCGGCCTGGTCCTTGGGAAGTCCGACTGATTCCCAGAACTGCGCGATCTTGCCCTCGGCGACGCCGGCGTCCTGGTTGATCGCCGCGGCGTCGGCGTTGGAGAGCTGGACGGGCTTTTTGGTGATGTAGTTACCGATCCGGATGTAGCCGACCGGGGCCAGGATTGTGCGTGGCGGCGCAGTGGGCCGCGGCGCGTGCAGCACGACCGACGGCTCGTTGTTGTAGGTCGTGGAGTAGGTGGTCGGCGGGCTGTAGTACACCGGGCCGGTCGGGCCGTAGAACGCCGGAGCGGTGTCCGGGGCAGGTGCGGCCTGCACGATCGGGGCCGACTCCTCGGGCAGGGTCGGGATGGCTGAGCCCCGCGTCGACGGTGCGGGGGTGAAGCCGCCCTGGCCGTCGCCGGGTGCGGTGAATCCACCCTGGCCCTGCCCGGTACCGGGAGCGGTGAACCCGCCTTGCCCGCCCGGATCGGCCATCGCCGGGGCGGCGGTGCCGACGGTGGCCGCGGCGATTGCGCCCAGAACACCGAGTGCGATGACGCGTGTCGCGCGGTGGTTTCCGTCGGCGGCGACCGCGGTGCCGTCGATGGGGTGACGGCGGCGGTGCCGACCGATCACAGGGGTGTCGTAGGGGCAGGGGCTGGCTGTTTTCGACATGGGGGTAGCGCCTTTCGTTGTGTGCTGGGAAAAGAGGACCGGGCGCGATGCGCCCCGGTCTAGGTCGGGACTAGCTGATGCGGACGTTGAGGAGGTTCTGCGCGATCAGGGTTCGTCCGCCGATGACGGTGGTCTGGAAACGCTGCTGATAGATGGTGGGTGCACCTCCCCCCGGTGGGGTTTCGGTGAGCGTCACATCGAACAACCCGCCGCCGGAGTCGACGATGCGCAGGCAGTGGCGCGTCCCGGTGGGGGTCTGGTTGATGGTGGTCTGAATGTCGGTGGGCTTGCCCATGTTTGCCGTGGGTGCTCCGGTGGCGCGGGCATCGGTACCGGAGCGGGCGACGTAGAAGGCGTAGTCGTATTTCTTGATGACCCCGGGGCCGCTGGAGAAGTCGCCGGCGTCGCGGCCGGTGGTCACGTTGCCTTTCGTCGACGACGGGCAGTCGGCATTCGGGTCGACCGGAGCGGCGGCCGGCGCCGCGCTCGCCGAGGTGGTGTCGGGCTCGGGGGCGATGGCACGCGGGGTGGTGTCGTCGCTGCCGACGCCGCCCAGAACGACGGCCGCGGTGACCGCCACAGCAAGGATCAGCACGACCAGTCCGCCCATTGCCAGGGCCGCGTTGCGGACGTTGCGTCGCGGCGAGGGGCGACCGGGTGCGGGCTGGATGGGTGCGGCGGCCCGGTCGGCAGGTGCGTCGTCGAGCAGCGGTGCGTCGTCGGTGACCGGAGCCATTTCGACTGTCGGTGCGTCACCGACGCCGGGGTACTCGACCGGAATGGGGTCGGGCGCCGGGGGCGTCGTGACCGGGTCGGCGACGGTGTTCCAGGGTTCGGCGCTGGCCGGCGGGATCTCTTTGCTGCGCTTCATGGTGGTGGTGTCCTGTGGCTCGTTTCGGTGGTGTGGGTGGCGGCTTTCGCGGCCAGGGCCGCGCAAATCCAGTCAGAGAGCTGTGGGTGTTGTTCGCGGTCGGTCCACCAGGCGTCGCGGGCATCGGACCAGATGTCGGGGCGACAAGTGAACGAGCGACGGGCCCGGGTCGGTGCGCCGGCCGGTGCTGGTTCCCGGCGGCCGGGTGGGATGCGGGCGGGTGCGGTGCGCAGTGCTCCGCCGGTGCGGGCGCGCGTGGTGGCGACACCGTCGGCGATGGCGGCCTCGAGCCATTCGGTCCACGCCGGGTAGTCGTCGAGTGCGTCGGTCCAGGCGAGTTTGCAGGTGTCCCAGAGGTCCTGGGGGCAGGAAAACGATTGCCGGGTCCGGCTCCACTGCGTGCTGTCGGTCATCGGTCATGCCCCTTAGAAGTCGCGGTATCGGGTGATGGTGAGTCCCCCGATCCTTGCAACCAGCGACACGATGACCACGCCCACCACGAGTGCGGCGGTGGCCGGACCGATGCTTGTCTGCCACGGGCCGCTCACCGTCACCGCGGCGATGATCGCGGTGAGGATCAGTCCGGTGGCGGTGAACAGCACTCGCGGGGCGGGGGTGAGGAGGATGAACGCCCACAGCAGCAGCGCCGCGAGAACGGTGGCCACCACGCTCAGCGCGACCGCTGCCCCGGTGTGCGGCGACGGGATCGCCAGCCCGTGGGTGGTCCAGTAGCTCAGGGGGACCGCGTCGTAAATCCGGGCCAGGACGACACCGTGGATCAGCCACGTGGCCAGGGCGACGATGACGGCGATGGCGACGGTTCCGCCGACGAACTTGCCGACCTCGATCCCGGGATTGATGTGCGAGCGGGCCTCGCGGGCCCGATCGGCGGGTGAGTCGAGGAACGGTTTGTAGTCGCGGATCGGGGTCGCCTGCGGGCTGGTCTGCGACCACGCCCGTGTCGATTCCGGCCCCGAGCTGGTGGCGTCGCGACGGTTGTCGACCGGGTCACCGGAGTAGGGATCGCGGTACGGGTCACGGGTGTACGGATCGGCGTTGGGACCGTAGAACTTGCCGTCGCGCTCATGCGGTGACGTCATCGCGCCCACCCCTTCGGGTCCATCCCGATGGCTGACCCGGTCGCCAGAGTGTGACCAACCGGGCGCCCCGTTCGCTGCGCATCACGCGCCGTCACGGGTCGCGACGCCGCGGTCGCGGCGGCGCCGAGGAACGGTCCGGCGGCGGCGTGCTCGGCGACCTCACGTGCCTGGGCGTCGGTGACGATGACGGGGACCGGGGCGTGGGTGGCCTCGGAGATCGCGGCCAGTTGATCGCGGGTGCCCAGGGCCACGTGCAGATAGTTCGTTGCGTCGGCGGCCGCCAACGCGTGCTGGTTGCTCAGTGAGAGACCGACGTCGCCGTAGCTGCGCTCGGCGAGCAGTGCGTCACGACTGACCGTGCCCAGTGCCCGGATTTCGGAGTCGGCGTAGTCGCGGAGCTCTGCGCTGCCGGGCCCGCCGGCGGCGCGGATCGAGTAGGCCTCGGCGAGAATGTCGAGTCCGTCCAGGGCTGCGTCGGCGGTGCCGCGGGCCGCGGCGTTGGGCACATCGGTGCGGGCGGTGCTCGATTCGATGGCGATCGCCGCGCGATAGGTGTCGAGGGTGGTGGCGAATGCTCCGTCGAGCGCGGCGTCGACGGGATGGCCCGGGTCGGTCAGCGTCGCGACGGTGGCGACGATCGAATCGACCAGTCGTGTCGCCCGCTCCCCCAGACCGGTGACCCGGCTGCCCGCAGCGGGCTCACCGCCGCCGGTGGTCGGGGCCGGAGTGGGGGCGCTCATGCGCTCTGCTCCGCCAGTGACCGGTCTGCGTCGACCGGGGCCGGAGTGTCACCGGTCGACGATGCACCGCCCTGGGTGGCGTCGCCGATGGCGCTCACCGCGTCCGAGCCACTGGCCGGCGCCGGGTTCTTCTTGGACGTGCGCGCCCGCGCCGAGGCCAACGCGGTTTCTGGTCGCAGCCCGATATTGGCCAAGGCCGATGGCTTCGCCCCGGCTGCCTTGGCCTCCTCGAACGCGGCGAGGACCGCATCCTCGTCGCGCTCCTGGCGCGATGCGAGCTCCCGCTCCTGGGCCTTGCGGTCGGCCCGGTTGGCCTCGTACGCCGCGACCGCTTCGGACAGTTCGGCGATCCGCTGCTCGATGCCGTCGGAGATGATCTCGCGCCGATACGCCTCAAGCGCGCCCGCGGCTTTCGTCTTCCCTGCCACCGGGACTCCCTTCGTTCGTCAGGTCTGTGGAGCGGCCTCACCGCCCATAGACATCTAATGTATCTAATGGTTCCATTGTCAAGCGGCGCGCCGACACGGCGAGCCTTTCCGCCGGCCGGGCAGCCGCGTCGGCCCCGGCGGAAAACCCCCGCTGTCCTCAGCATCTTTAGCGGTGGGCACCCCCAAATCCGCGGGCAAGCGCCCAGCGGAATTCGCGAGAGCAAGATATGTCAAAACCCAGGGGTTTTGACTTGCGCCTGCGGCGGGCGGTCGCCAGACTCGGTGGTACGAGTCGCGGCCAGAGCGGTAGCTGGCCTGGTGTGGCGAGTGGTCGGGGGCGGAGACCGCGACCATGAGAGCGCCCCGAACGGGCGGGAACAGACACGGAAGGGATCGACGATGGCGACACGATCGGCGCGGGGGCATCGCACCCACGTGTCGGGTGCGCCACGTACCCGCCGGGAGGTCTACCTGTCGGCAGACGAGCGCACAGTGATCAACACCGCGGCGGCGCAAGCCGGTCTGACGCCGGGGGCGTACATCGCCCGGGAGTCAGTGCGCGCAGCGCGTGCGGACACCTCCGGTCGAAGCGACTCCCCCGCTTCCGAGGTCGCGCCGGCGGCCGGGGTCACGGTGTCGGGTGCCCGGGAAGTGCTCGACGAGGTCCGCCATCTGCGGCGGCTGATGGGCAACGTCGCCGGCAACCTCAACGACGTCGCGCGGCACGCCAACTCGACCGGCGAGCTGGTCGAGAAGTCGTCGGCGATCCTGGACTACGTGCGGCGCACCAATGAGCGGGTCGACGCCGAGCTCATGGCGATCCTGCGGAGGCTGCGGTGATCGGCAAAGTGGACCGCGGGTGGGATGCGCCCGGACTGGTCTCGTATCTGATGGGTCCGGGTAAGCACAACGAGCACACCCGCCCGACAGTCATCGCGTCGTGGCAGAACGACCCCGGCGCGTTGCAGCCGACGATGATCGGCGGCGGCGATTTCGATTTCGATCCCGCCGAGCTCGCTGCGCTGCGGGCGCATGTCCACGCCCCGGCCGAGGCGGTCGGGCTGCCGCGGCGTCAGCCCGCCGAAGGCGAACCGGGCTACACCAAGCACGGCTATGTCTGGCACACCTCGATCGCGATTCCCGCCGGGGACGGCGCGATCGCCCAGGAGACGTGGGCGCAGATCGCCCGCGATGTGATGGAGCGGACCGGCATCGCCGCGACCGACGATCCCGGCGGGTGCCGGTGGATCGCGGTGCACCACGGGCGCAGCGCCGAGGGCAACGACCACATCCACATTGCGGCCACCCTGGTCCGCCAAGACACCGGCGCACGCGTGCATCCGCGCAACGACTACCGCAACCTGCGATCGGTGATGCGGGAATGGGAAGACCGACTGGGGCTGACCGTCACCGCGCAGAACGCCCGCGACGCCGACCGGCCGTCGACGCGCGGCGAGTTCGAGAAGGCGGCGCGGCGCGCCGCCGACCCGGACGCGTTCGTGCCGTCGCGGACCGATCCGACGGAGACGATCCGGGGTCAGCTCCGCCAGGTCGTCGCCGAGACCGCCTCGACCGCCAACGACACCGAAGAGTTCCTTGCCGGCCTGCGCACCCGCGGACTGCTGGTGCACCTGCACCACGACCGCACCGGGGCCGTCGACGGCTACGCCGTGGCGTTGCCCGGCGACCGCAACCGCCAGGGCCGACCGGTGTTCTACGGCGGTGCGAAGCTCGCCCGGGACCTGTCGTGGCCGCGGGTCTCGGCGGAGTTCAGCCGTCACGGCGGTGTGGTCGCCGACCGGCCCGCCGAGCGGGGTTGGGATCTCGGGGCGACCCGCCTCGACGGAGCCCGCGAGGTCGTCACCCGCGCGCAGAACGCATTCGCCCGCCAGCCCTACGCCGCGCAACGCGACATCGCCGTGGCCGCGCACCGCATGGTCGCCACCTACACCAAGGTCACCGCCGCCAACCCCGGGCCGAACGGGAAATCCGATCCGACCGGGCCACGCATCCAGTCGGTGTGGGCTGGACACCGCTCGGCGCGGGCAGCGCGGCTGTCGTCGCACCCCCGTCACGACACCGGGCGGCCGCTGGCCGGGATCGCCACTGACCTCAATGCCGCATCGCGCAGTCTCCTGGCGCTGCGCGCGCTCGGTGAGGGCGGACCCGCCAAGACCGCGAGCGTCGAGCTCGCCGTCGCCCTGGCCGGGCTCATCGCCGAGATCGCGGCCTGGCATGACCGCACCGGAGCATCCGCCGGCGGCACCGCCGCCCGGGGCTGCGTCACCGCACTGCGGACCCACGCCGACCGCGTCGGCACACCCGCGGTCGCCGCGGCGACACCGGCGGCGCGTGATCCGCACCGCGGGCCGCCACAGACAGCGGGACGACCGCACGGGACACCGCGATCGAGTCCCGGTGCACGACGCACACCACCCCCTCCCCCCGGACCACAGACAGGACCACGGCGATGACCACACCCGAGCACCGCAGCCACACCGTCACCGACGAGCTCGCGCACCTCCGCGAGACACCGCACCTGGGTCTGCCCCGCGAACAGATCCTCGGGATGGCCATGGCCGCCCGCGCGCTCGCCAGCGGGCTACGGGCGGTGCGCGAAGGCCGGGGCCGGGCCGGGTGGTCCGACGCCGAGCACGCAGCCCGCCTCGAGCTCGCCGCCGACGCACATGGGATCGACCGACTCACCCCCACCCAGGCGCAGGAGTGGAACCAGAGAGTCGCAAACGGCGACATCACCACCCACCAGCACACCCCGTCGGGCATGGTCATCTCGTTCGCCGACCTCGACGACCGCACCCAGGTCGTCCAGGCCACCCTCGACGATCGCACGGTCACAGTGGCGGCCGGATCGGCCGACATGGGCGCGCGGGTGCGGTCATGGCTGGCTGACTCCCCCAGCCATGACCGGCTCAGCGAATTGCGCGACGTCGCCCGCGAGATCGCCGAAGACAAGGTGCGCGTCAACGTCGACGACACCCGCACCGCCGACACCACGGCGGCGGCCGCCGAGGAGCAGACCGAGAACCGCGGACGGCAGGAGACCGACGCCCGGGAGCGCCGCGACCTCGCCGACCGGCTCGGTGACCGGGTCCCCGATCGGGTGACCGGTCATCCGTCGTGGGCGCGGGCGGAGAAGCAGTTCGCCGACCTCGTCGCCGCCGGCGCCGACCCTGACGTACTCACCGATGCCGTGGCCGGTCTGCGGTTCACCGAGCAGGTGCGTTCGCCTGCCGGCCTCGCGATGTGGCAGATGCGCAAGACCGCGGCCGGGCAACCCGGACCGAGCGACGAGGACAGCGCGCGGCGTGAAGCCGCCACTGAATGGCTGGCCACCGAGGCGACCGACACCCCGACCGATCGGGCCCGCGCCGCCCGGCTGATCGGTCAATTCGACGAGGCGTTCGACGCTCAGCTCGCCGACAAGTACCCGGGCCTGCTGTCGGTCGACGACGCCCACATCGCCGATCACATCGCCCGCGCGGACACGAACACCGATGCGGCGGCCGAGCATGACGAGACCGCGCGCGTCGAGGAAACTGACCTCGCCGCGATCGCCGGACCGGTCGTCGACGACACCCTCGACACCACAGCACGCGCTGACGCCGCGCTCGAGCGCGGCGAATCCGTCGACCACGGCCACACTGCTGAGGACGAACGTGACCTCGCCGAGAACGCCGAATCCGATCGCGCCCGCCACGCGGCCGATCACCCCACCGATGAGCGTGCCGCCGAACGCGCGGCCGCCGCACCGTCGCGCACCGCCGACGGCAACGCCGTCCGCACCGCCAACCCCCGGCCCCGCCGCGGTGGCCCCGCCCGCGGCCCGCAACAGAACACCAACCACCGTGCCCGCACCCGCTGAGTCGAACCAGTCGCCACCCGGGACCCGCGACACCGACGACGCGACAGGGCTCGGCGCACGGGTCAAGAAGATTTCGCTGCTCAGTGGTGCCCTGGTTCTCTTGTGGGCCGGAGCTTTTTGCTGCGGGCTCGCCCTCAAAGCACTCATGCAGGGCGAGGGACTGGTGGTCGCGGCGGCGCTGTTAGTTATCGGCGCCACTCTTGCAGTCGTGACGACCATCTGCGGCGAGCTCGACCCACGGACCGTTCTTGTCGGTTACGGGCTACGACCCACAGATGCGCTCGGATTCCGACCTGCTCGGATTGTCCTTTACATCGGCCTTGGATTTGTCCTCGCTGCCGCAGCATGGCTCATTGCCACCTACGTCACCTCGCCGCTGTTTCCGAGGCCTGACGGACTCGTTGACGATCGAGCCACCGGCTACAGCTCCGCGCGGCCGGTGGTCGGAGCGCTCGGCCAGTTCGTGCAGAACGGATTCCCGGAAGAGCTGATGTTTCGAACCCCCGTGGTCCTTTGGGCGGTCATGATCATGCCCACGTTCGCAACGCGAGTGGCGCGGTGGTCCTCAGGCGCGGCCGTGGTCCTCCTCACTTCCGTTCTCTTTGCCGCGATCCACAGCGAATACGGCATGTGGAACATGTCGCACGCTTTCCTCAGCGGTCTGCTGTACGGAACAGCCGCACTACTCTTCCGGAGTCTCTGGCCGACGATCATCGCGCACACCGCCTACGACACCGCCGTCCTGGTTCTCTGACGCCCAGCTCCCACCGTCGGAACCGCGGGGGATCGTGATTGCGTTGGTCGCGCTGCTGGTCAGTCATTGAGTGACTTACCGTGACGGTGTGTTGCCCATGCGCGGCGCGCGGTAGAGACCAGGGGGGCACGTGACAGATGAGGGTGGTCAGGCCGGCGAGGAGACCTCGGCCGAGGAACCGGTCGAGGGCGGTATTAAATTTCCGCCGGGCTACGACGACAGCTACCTCATAGCGGCGCGGCGAAAGGCCCCATTCATCGGCGAGATCCGCGGCCGCTGGTACGACCTCCCGTTCCTCGCTCTCGACGCAACGCTGCGGTCGTGGCCCCGGAGAGTCATGTCGCGGCGAGTCCGTCACCGTCTGGGGCAATGGCGCACCGCTCTCGTGAGATTGAACGACCACGACCGCAACAAGGCGTGGGACCCGCAAGATCCCTTGCACAACATCACCGTCCCCGATGACGAGCACGTCACTGTTCCCGCGATCTGGGTCGTCGAACTCTTCCCACCGAGCGCAACGGCGGACCTGGCGGCTCTGTACGACAGTTACCCACCCATGATGGCGTCACTTCACGGAGGCAGCTCAGCAGATTATCTCGCCGAAACCCGCGCAAGTGGCGGCTACCAGTGGTCCCGACTGGCCGACGTCGACCAATACCGACGGCCCGATTTTGCCTCGGTCGAACTGATCTCCATGCAGCTCGGAACCGGACTCACGGCTGTCATGGGGCGGTTCCGACTGACCGCCTCCACAGCACAGCAACTCGATCATGAGTGGCATCGCCCGCATGAGCCCGAACTCCGACGAACAGCCCACGGCCGGGTGGCCGATGATCGAGAATTTGCGTTCTACAACCAGACCCAGCGCGCCCGACGCAAGCTGCATGACGACGCTCGCGAGTGGATGGGAAGACACTGCGGAGGGTTCTTCCGCAACCGCAGCACCCCCCAACCGCTCGTAGATGTCCTACTCCTCGAACAGCACGACCCCACCCAGCAGCGCGGAGACGGCAGAATTCTCCGAGGTCTCGGCCTTTCCTCGGTCTTCGCGGTCATCGAGTCCCAGGAGGTCCGGAAGCTCATCCTGGCGCCCAGTGGCCGCTCACAGACCGACAACATCCTCGACAAGAACACGTGGGCATTGTGGGGAAATCGGGTCGTCGCGGCCGGCGAACGATCCGGCATGAACATCTACGGCGGGGAGCCTGATAGCGCGGCCGCAGTTGCTCATCGCGCAGCCGACGAGACCGAAAACCTACTGCTCGCGATCGCGGTCGACCACATGGTCGACGCGCTGCGCGCTCGCTACACCAGTGTTCGTGACACAGCCGGACAACACCAAGCCTTCTCGCCGAAACAGCTGTCCGACCTGCGTCAGGACATGCTCAGCCTGAGCCTCGACCTCGCAACGACCGCCAGGGAGATGGCGGCGTGGTGGAACGCACCGGGCGTCGGCGTCCCACGATTCAAGTTCCGCTACCTCGACGAGGACGAAGCACGGTTCGACTTCACTGAGGAGCTTCGCGACTCGCAACTCGCAACCCTCACCGACCTCGTCGCTGCGGAGACGTCGTTGCGCGGCATCCTGTCTACCGTCGCGACGCTGGGTGCAGCACGAGCCGCACACCGAACCGGCCGCCTCGCTCTAGGCGTGTCGGCCCTCAGCCTGTCGACAACCCTGCTGCTCAGCAGTCCCGGCCCGCACGCCGTCATCGCGGTCATCGTTCGCTGGTTCATCGACAACTAGTGGGCCTCTCGGTCGCGGGCTACTCCTGTTCCCCCACCCTTCGGCAGTCTGTGGGCGATGCTCGCGACAAGCACGACGCCCCCTGGCTCAGGGTTCGGCCGAAGCGCCCCCAGGACGCGCCAGGGGCGCTGGTGGAAAAACGTATCGAGAAGCCCCAACTCCTCCTTAGAACCCGCCAGCGACGACGCCGGGGGTGAAATCGGCAGTTCACGTGTCGCATCGTTGATCTGATATGAGTCGCACGTGTATCGCACCGGCGTCTCACAGTGAGGCCTGGGCCCGCAATTGAGGCCGATTGCGCCGGAGACTGACGACGACCGGTGGTGGCACGCTTGTGCCCATGAGTGACGACACAGACACCGCCGACCCGGGCGATGACAGCACCCCCGCGACGCCGGAAGAGACCCGGCGTATCGGCTTCACCGAGTGGTCCCCCCGCCTGTACAGCGTCTATCGCCACGTGCTAGTCCAGCGTCCCGGTACAGGCATCCGTGAAGCTGTTCTCGGCACGATGGTGACCGCCCGACAGCACCGCGCCTTGGTTCTCTATCTCCTGCTGGTGGGGTGGTGGCCCTGGCTCCAGAAGTACGAGACCCCGCTGTCGGCCGACACGTGGCTCCGCGCGCTTCGGGCCACCGGGAAACACGCGGCCACCGGGCTCACCTGGTCGGCGTCGTCGCTGTCGCGGACGTTCAAGGACCTCGAGGATCTCAAGCTCATCGAACCCCGCGTCCGAACCAAGCGCTATGTCCGCGTCGTGCCCCGCCGCGAAGACGGCGCGGCCGCGTACACGATCCCGAGCGGGGCCAGCGACGATCCCTACTTCACCCTGCCGCACGTGTTCTGGACGAGCCAGATGTTCGCGACACTGGGCCTCCCCGGTCTCGCGGTGTTGCTGATCATCCTCAAGGAAACCAACGGCCAGGACGACGTGTGGCTCTCGCGCACGGACATGACCGCCTGGTACGGGATCTCCGACCGCTCGGTCACTCGTGGCCTCGCCGAGCTCCGCAACAACAAACTCCTCGGCGAGCGGCTGGTCACGGTCAAGGCCCCGATGGCTCCCGGTGGCGTCACCGTGCGCACCCACTATTCGCTGCTTGGCGACTACAGCCGCGCATCCCGCGACGCACAGCGCGCGGCGGCCAAGGCCGTCCGCGACGCCGCCGCATCCACGACCACGAGTGCTGCCGAGTGACACGGGAGGAGGTGATGACGATGTTCCGTGGACCGAAAAAGACCCTGGACCCCTGGGGGCCGGTGAGTGCCTTTGCCCAGGTTGCCAGGGTCCTGATCGAGCTGTGTCGCTATCTGACAGATCGCTGATCTGTTCGGCGAGAGCGTCGTTGCCCCGACGTCCTCGCGCCATCGACGGTAGCGCCGGTATCGGCCTACCTCAAGTGTCGACTGCCCGCCCGGACTACAGATCCGGGCGGGCAGTTGCACTGATCTGGCAGCGCACACGGTTGAGTGCGGCCCAGTTGGGGGTGTTGACGTCGAGGTCGCGCATGACCAGCGACAGGCTGGCGTTGATCTGGTCGGCGACGTCGCGGCCGGAGAGTTCGCGGACGTGGTTGCACCAGTTGGCCGGGTTGCAGCGGGCGAGGACGTCGCCGATCTCTTCTAACGTTGCGGCGGTCCCCGGCCGCGTCTCAGCGACTGCGGCGTATTCGTAGTAGCCGCGGGTCAGGTTCTGGAGCGCGGCGAGGATGGCCGCGGCGGGGGCGTAGTTCATCGCCGGACCTCACTCTCGATGCTGTTCGTCATCGTTGTTCTCCTTCATCGGTTGTCGACGGCCGACCGTCCTCGGGCGCGGTGGTCTCCGGGAGCTCGTCTCGGCACAGCGCTGCCCCGGCCGCGTAGGCACCACCGATACCGCTCACATGCCAGCCGCACGTGGGCTGAGGTGGGTGCGTGAACTGCCACGTTGCGGCCACGACGACCGCGACCGAGATCAGCAGGGTCGTCACCGAACCGCCGGCCGAGCGGGCGCCAGTAGCCCACTGCACCGCGGCGGTGACATCGGTGGCCACCACCAGCAGAGCCCCTGCACCCACCAACGTGGCGATGCGTCGCCGTCGGCGTCGCTCGTAGATCTCGTCGTTGAGGTAGTTCGTCATCGAAGGACCTCCCGCGCCATCGCCCGCACAGTCGGGTCGTCGACGCTGTGCAGCCCTCCGACGTAGGCGGCGGTGATCGACTCCCTGTCGGCCGCGTGGCCGCGGTCGAGAAGGTGGGTGGCCAGTGCACAGTCGGCCCGCACCAGAGCAGATACGGCGTCGCCGATGTCGAACGGCGATGCAACACCGTTGTGGTCGTCGTCGGCTCCGTACACCGCGAACGCTGCGGGGGTGAGCTGCGCAGGGCCCTGCGCGCCGGCCGCGGACGCCGCGAGACGGTCGAACCCGGACTCTCCGCGAAGCTGCGCGGTGATGAGGCCGGAGTCGACGACGTCGTGCCCGCACAGCCTCAGTGGCGCCGTGGCCACCGCCCTCGCGTAGTCGGCCGGGACCGGGTCGGCCGGGTGAGCGGCCGCGACGGGCGCGGCGAGGCACAGGGACACCGCCATGGCGCACACAGCAGCGGGTAGGGGTGGGATGCGGCGA
The DNA here is from genome assembly GCF_000964005.1 of Williamsia herbipolensis. GTDB lineage: Bacteria > Actinomycetota > Actinomycetes > Mycobacteriales > Mycobacteriaceae > Williamsia_A > Williamsia_A herbipolensis. The sequence goes on along the minus strand of NZ_JXYP01000042.1, from coordinate 52,411 downwards.
AGGGCGGTCATGGGATGCCTCTCGGTGTGATGGGTTGCGCTGTCGACGGTGTGGGTGGCGGGTGTGGCCGGAAACTCGGAAGGTGCTGTGGGGCTGGGGAGCCCACTCACCTCTCGTGCCCTTGGTTCCGGCCACACCCACCTCGCCATCGCGTGGTCCGGTCGAGACTGGGAGTGGGACGCACTCGATGGCGGGTTCATGGGGTGCCGTTAAGGATCGTGTCATCAGGTACATGAAGGCCGCGAAAACCCAGTTGCCAAGGGGCAGTGCGGTGTAGCTTTCGCCGTGATGAGGGAGCTCGACCAAGATGAGTTGATCGATCGGTGGACGCTGGTCGATGAGGAACTGGGGCTGGTTGCGTCGAAACGCGGCCCGGCGAAACTCGGGTTCGCCCTGATGCTGCGGTTCTACACCGAGACGGGCCGTTTCCCGCGAGGCCGGAGCGAAATCGGTGACGACGCGGTCGAGTACGTGGCTCGTCAAGTCGGGACCATGCGCACCGACATCGCGTTCTACGACTTCACTGGGCGGACGAGTAAGGCCCATCGTGCCCAGGTTCGCCACGCGCTGGGCTTTCATGAGTGTTCGGTGGCCGACGCCGACGCGCTGACCGACTGGCTGGTGGACAACCTCACCCAGGTTGCGCGGGGCGCCGATGTGGTGCGTGAGGCTCTGTTGGCGCGCTGCCGGGGCGAGCGGATCGAGCCGCCGACGGCCGGGCGGGTCGATCGTATCGTGCGTTCGGCGTTGAGCCGGGGCGAGGAGCTGTTGTTCGCGCGTGTCTCATCCCGGCTGCCCGATGATGCAGCCGACCGGATGTTCGCGTTGATCGGTATCGGGGACAGCGACGCCGAGATCGAGGACGGGCCAACGGTGTTCGCGGCGATCCGCTCGGACCCGGGTGCGGTCAGCTTGAACACGATGCTGACCGAGATCGCGAAGCTGGAGGCGGTGCGGGCGATCGGTGTGCCCGGTGACGTGTTCGCCGATGTCGCGCCGAAGATCGTGATGGGCTGGCGGGCCCGGGCGTCGGGCGAGTCGCCGAGCCACCTGCGCGAACACGCCCCGGAGGTGGCGTTGACGTTGTTGGCGGCGCTGTTGCACTGCCGGGCGCGGGAACTGACCGACACCCTTGTCGAATTGCTGAATTCCACGGTGCATCGGATCAACGCCCGCGCCGAGGTGCGGGTCACCGAGCAGCTGATCAAGGAGTTCAAGCGGGTCACTGGCAAGGAGAACCTGCTGTTCAAGGTCGCTGAGGCGACCGTGGATGCCGGGGATGCGCTGGTGCGCGACACGGTGTTCCCGGTCGCCCCGCAGCAGGTGCTGCGCGATCTGGTGGCCGAGTTCAAAACCTCGGGCCCGACGTATCAGCGGACGGTGAAGGCGACGCTGAAGGGCTCCTACACCAACCACTACCGGACCGGGATGATCAAACTGCTGTCGGTGTTGGAGTTCCGCAGTAACAACACCGCCCACCGCCCGGTGCTGGATGCGCTGGAGCTGATCGGCCGCCATGCCTCGGGTGCCCTGCGCTACTACCCGGTCGAGGAAACCGTCCCGGCGCATCGGGGGGTGAGCGCGGACTGGCTCGAGCTGGTCTATCACACCGACAGGCGCGGCACACAGCGTGTGGTGCGGATGGTGTATGAGGTGTGCACGTTCCAGGCGTTGCGGGAACAGTTGCGGTGCAAGGAGATCTGGGTCCTCGGCGCGGGTAAGTGGCGCAACCCGGCTCAGGATCTGCCCACCGATTTCGAGGAACGCCGCGTCGAGCACTACGAGGCGCTGCGCAAACCACTCGACGGTGCCGAGTTCATCGCGTCGATGCAGGCCGAGATGGGCGCCGAACTCGATGCGCTGGCCGAGGCCGTACCGAAATGCGAATGGCTCGAGATCAAAGAGCGCAAGGCCGGTGCGATCAAGCTGGCGCCGGTGCCCAAGCAGCCCGAGCCGACGAACCTGCGCAAGCTGAAGAAGGCCGTGCGTACCCGGTGGGGACAGGTGCCGCTGATCGACATGGTCAAGGAGACGGTGCTGCGCACTGGGTGCCTGAGATCGGTGACCTCGGTCGCGGACCGCGGATTCATCCCCGAGGACGTGCTGGCCGAACGCCTGCTGCTGGGGATCTACGCCTACGGAACCAACACCGGCATCCGGTCGGTCGCCGGTGGCGATCACCGCCACAGCGAGGAGGACATCCGCTACGTACGTCGGCGTTATCTGACGGCGGAGGCGGCGCGGCAGATCGGCATCGAGATCGCCAACGCCACCTTCCGGGTGCGCAGTCCCAGCGTGTGGGGCGAGGGCTCGACGGCGGTCGCGTCGGATTCGACGCATTTCGGGTCGTGGGATCAGAACATCTTCACCGAGTGGCATTCCCGCTATGGCGGGCGTGGCGTGCTGATCTACTGGTCGGTGGAGAAGGGATCGGTGGTGATCCACTCGCAGCGGATCAACTGCTCCGCCAGCGAGGTGCACGCGATGGTTGAAGGCGCGGTCCGCCACGGCACCGAGATGAGCGTCGAATCGAACTATGTCGACAGTCACGGCCAGTCCGAAATCGGGTTCGGTGTCACGAAACTGCTGGGGTTCGATCTGCTGCCGCGGATCAAGCGGATCAACAAGTGCAAGCTGTATCGACCGGCCGCCGGACAGGCGGATCTGTGGCCGGAGTTGCGGCCGGCGATGACGCGCCCGATCCGCTGGGAGTTGATCGCCCAGCAATACGACCAGATGGTCAAATACGCGACCGCGATCCGCACTGGTACCGCCTCGACCGAAGCCATCCTGCGGCGGTTCATGAAGGCCAACGCCAACCACCCCACCTACCAGGCGATGATCGAACTCGGGAGGGTGCAGAAGACCATCTTTCTGTGCCGCTACCTGCGCAGCCGAGAACTTCAAAGGGAGATCGAGGAAGGGCTCAACGTCATCGAGTCCTGGAACCGCGCCAACAGCGTGATCTACTACGGCAAGACCGGGGAGATGGCGTCCAACCGCGCCGACGAGCAAGAGCTGAGCGTGCAGTGCCTGCGGATCTTGCAAGCGTCCCTCGTCTACGTCAACACCCTCATGATCCAAGACGTTCTCGACGACCCCGACACCGGCGACATCCTGACCACACCGGCCGACAAACGCGGAGTGACCCCGCTGTTCTGGGAACACATCCTGCCCTACGGCGAGGTGAAACTGAACATGACCAGCCGCCTCACCCTCAGCGGCTGAGCCCCCCCGGCTGAAGGGGGTACGGCCGCTGCGGGTGTGCGACACCCTGTTCTGAGGCGGGGGTGGGTGAGCGTGTACCGGGCGCAGCGCGGCGATTCCCGCTCTCACTCGGCCGAGGTAGTGACGGGTGATTCCGGTGTGGCGGTGGGGCGAGGGTGCGTGGTGGCGGTGCGCGAAATCGGCGGTCGAGCGGGGCCGGGCCCCGTGTCGTCGAGGGGTCCGGCGCCATGGCCAAGTTGCCGAGGGCACTGGCTTCGGCCTGTTCAGAGCGTGGGAGCCGGGTGTTGACCGGAGTGTGATGGTGATCATGATCGCGGTGGAATCGGCGTAGGATCGGCGGCCGTGAGCCGCTGCGTCCGCCCTCCGGTGCTGGTGAGCGTCGTGGCGTTGATGCTGACGGTGCTGGTGTTGGTTCTGGGGGTGAGCGAGTGCCGGGCCCTGGCGGCGGACGGGCGCGCCACCGCGTCGGTGGCGGCCACCCCGAATGTGCCCGTCGTCGGCGGGAGTATCGATCACGCGGGCCGTGAGGGGGATCGGTGCGAGCACGCGGCACACGAATCGCTGCTGGCGGCCACGACTCTCGGGCGCGAGGAGAGCACCCGCGGGTGGATGGTCCCTCCGCTCGTTGCGGTGGCCGGGCTCTCGGGCCGGCCCGCGCTTTCGCGGCGGGGTCCACCCACGACACGCCGTGCCGTGTGCGGCGGTGCGGGAATTCTGATCCGTTTCTGTATCTGCCGACGCTGACCGGTCAGCGTCAGGCCCGGGTGTGAGGTGCCCGCCCGGCCGGTGACCGCTGCCCGGTCAGCGCTCTGCCGAACAGAACGGACTTCTTTCATGAACGACGCTGTGCTCGACACCCTGCCCACCACCACCGCACTGGCCTGCGCGGGCCGCTGCGCACGGCCCGAAGCCCTGGTCGGCAACACCCCGGTCCTACGGATCGGACCACCGTTGGCACCGGCCGGCCACGGGTTCTGGGCCAAGCTCGAAGGCCACAACCCGGGCGGGATCAAGGATCGGCCCGCCCTGCACATGGTCGAACGGGCCCGCGCGCGCGGGGACCTGTTGCCCGGTGCCCGGATCATCGAATCCACCAGCGGCACACTGGGTCTCGGATTGGCGCTGGCAGGGGTGGCGTACCGGCATCCGGTCACCCTGGTCACCGACCCGGGCATGGAACCGCTGATGCACGCACTGCTGGGCGCGTACGGGGCGCGGGTGGATCTGGTCACCACCGCGCATCCGGTCGGGGGCTGGCAGCAGGCGCGCCGCGAGCGGGTCGCACAGTTGCTCGTCCGGGACCCGGGGGCGTGGTGTCCGGATCAGTACAGCAATCCCGACAACGCCGAGGCCTACGACGGGCTGGCCTTGGAGTTGCTGAACCAGGTGGGGCGGGTGGATGTGCTGGTGTGCGCGGTCGGCACGGGCGGGCATTCGGCCGGGATCGCGCGGGTGTTGCGCCGGTTCCATCCGGGGATGCGGTTGATCGGTGTGGACACCATCGCCTCGACGATCTTCGGTCAGCCCGCCGGGCCCCGGCTGATGCGCGGACTCGGCTCGAGCATCCACCCCCGTAACGTGGACTACGGCGCGTTCGACGAGGTGCACTGGGTCGCCCCGGCTGAAGCGGTGTGGGCGGCACGAACATTGGCGAGCACGCATTACGCCACCGGCGGGTGGAGCGTGGGAGCGGTCGCGTTGGTGGCCGGGTGGGTCGCCGGGCAACACCCGCTCCACACGCGGGTGGTCGCGGTGTTTCCCGACGGACCGCACCGCTACACCGACACCGTCTTCAACGACCCCTGGTGCGCCGAGCACGGGCTGCTGGACGCCGATCCTCCGACCGAGCCCGACACTCTCGAGCACCCCGGCCAGCGGGTGGTGCGCACCTGGACCCGCTGCGCGGTGGTCACCGATCCGCGCGCGCACACCATGCGCACCGAGGCCGAGGTGGCACGGTGATCGGTGTACTGTCCGCCTACCGCACTTTCGATCGGCCTGCCCGGTTGTTGATGGTCAATCAGTTCGGCATCAACCTGGGCTTCTACATGCTCATGCCCTATCTGGCCGGATATCTCTCGGGCTCACTGGGTTTGGCGGCCTGGACGGTCGGGCTCGTGCTCGGGGTACGTAACTTCTCCCAGCAGGGCATGTTCCTGCTCGGGGGCACCCTGGCCGACCGGCTCGGCTACAAACCGTTGATCGTGGCCGGGTGTGTGCTGCGCACCGCGGGATTCGCGCTCCTGGCGTTCGCCGACACCCTCCCTGCGCTGCTGATCGCCTCGGGCGCGACGGGACTGGCGGGCGCATTGTTCAACCCGGCGGTGCGCGCCTACCTCGCCGCGGACGCCGGGGAACGGCGGGTGGAGGCGTTCGCGCTGTTCAACGTGTTCTACCAGGGCGGGATGCTGGCGGGACCGCTGGTAGGGATCGCGTTGCTGGGTGTCGATTTCCGCCTCACCGCGCTGTGCGCGGCGGTGGTATTCGCGGTGTTGACTCTCGCGCAGCTCGCGGCGCTGCCGCAGCATCGCGCGCACCCCGACGCCGCACGCGAGTCGGTGTGGCGGGACTGGCGCGCGATCGCGGGCAACCGCCCGTTCGTGCTGTTCTCGGTCGCGATGATCGGCGCGTACGTGCTGTCCTTCCAGGTGTATCTGGCACTGCCACTGCACGCGGAAAACATTGTGGGACAACAGAACACGAGCGTGCTGATGGCGGTGGTGTTCGTGGTGTACGGCGGGCTGTCCGTCGCGGGCCAGCTGCGCATCACCGGGTGGTTCAGCGCGCGGTGGGGCCGGCGCGGTGGACTGATCATCGGGGTGGTGGTCCTGGCCGCGGCGTTCGTGCCGCTGCTGCTGATCCCCACCGCGGACACCTTCGGCACCGCGGCGGCGATCGGCGCACTCCTGGCCTGCGCGGCGGTGCTGGCGATCGGTGCGGCGGCGGTGTTCCCGTTCGAGATGGACACCATCGTCTCGCTGGCGCGTGAACGGCGCGTGGGCACCCACTACGGCTTCTACAACACCGTGGTCGGGATCGGGATCGGGATCCTGGTAGGCAACCTCGGCACCGGCGCGCTGGCCGGTGCCGCGCACCGCGCCGGGCTGGATGCGCTGCTGTGGGCGGGGCTGTGCGCGGTCGGGGTGCTGTGCGCGACGGGCCTGCACCTGCTGCGACGCGCGGGAGCTCTCGATATCCCCGCGCCCGCGCCGGTCTCGGCCGCGCGATAACCGCAGGTGGCCGTGGGCTGCCCGCACGTGGTGCGGGCAGCCGCCACCGGTTTCGGGTCCGGGTCAGCCGCGTCCGAGACCGGGCACGAACCGGCCCACGGTGCGCGTGTACTCCCGGTAGGGGGTGCCGTGGCAGCGCGCCAGATACGGTTCTTCCACCACACGGACCTGCACCTGGATGCAGGCCAGCAGCAGTGCCACCGCGAGCAACGCCACCGGGTTGGGGATCATCCCCGCGATCCCGATCGCGAAGAGCACCATCGCGGTGAAGATCGGGTTGCGCACCAGCGCGAACACCCCGCCCCGCACCAGGGTCGTGGTCTCGGTGGCATCGACTCCCACACGCCACGACTCGCCCATATCTCGCTGGGCATACATCGTCGCGGCGATACCGGTCACGGCCAGCACCGCACCCAGGACGTGAATCGCGGTGGTGTCCAGCACCTGCAGGGGTGTGAGCCACCCGAGTAGTTGCCCCACCGGCGCCGCGACCCCGGCCGCCAACGCCACGACGAACCCTGCACCGGCCAACCACTCGGGCGACCCGGGCGCACCACTGATTCCACGGAACCCGCTCGAGCCGGTCCGCCGGTGCTGTTGCCAACTGCGCCAACCGAATCCGAGAACACCGAACACGAGATAGAGAACGAACGCGAGGACCACCATGAGAGTGCCTTCCTCCAGTGCCCACCGGTAGGTGGAGTGTGCCTCAGCCGATGCCCGGGTTGCGGTGCGCGGGACCGTGCGAATCCTCGCAGTGCGCGCCGGGCTGTGCCTGGCCCAGTTGCAACAACTCGGGTTCGGCGTGATCGACCTGCAAAGTGGCGTGGTCGATGTGATAGTCGTGCTCGAGCAGCGCCGCGAGCGCGGTGCGGGCGGTATGGCAGTCGCTACCCGGTTGCACCAGCACGTGCGCGGACAGGGCCGGGGACCCGGAGGTGATCTCCCAGATGTGCAGGTCGTGCACCTCCACCACCGCATCGACCGCGGCCATTACGCGACCGACCTCGTCCGGGTCGATGTTCGCTGGAGCGGCCTCGAGGAACACCCGGGTCGAAGCGCGCACCAGGCTCACCCCGGCCTTGAGCATCAGCGCCACCACGACCAGCGACGCGATCGCGTCCGCGCGTGCGAACCCGGTCACCAGGATGACCGCACCGGCGATCGCGGTGGCGATGAACGCGAACAGATCGTTGAGGATGTGCTGGAACGCGCCCTCGACATTGAGGCTGGTGCGGTTGGCACGGCTGATCATCGCGCTTGCGGCCACGTTCACCACGACACCGACCAGTGCGGTGATCAGCACCAACCCGCCGGTCACCTCCGGGGGGTTCAGCAGCCGCCGGATCGCCTCGAACCCCAGCCAGCCCGCCAACACCAACAACGTCATACCGTTGACCTGCGCGGACAAGATCTCCGCGCGTTTCCACCCGAACGTCATCCGCCCCGCCGCCGGGCGCGCGGCCAACGCGATCGCCCACAACGCCAACGCGATCGACGCGGCGTCGGTGAGCATGTGCGCGGCATCCGACAGCAACGCCAGCGACCCGGCGATCACACCGACGACCACCTCACCGGCCATGAACACCACGATCACCGCCAACGCACCGCTCAGCCAGCGTTTATCGCTGTCGGCGCTCGCGCCGTGCGTATGGCCCCCGTGCCCGCCGGCTCCGTGTGCGTGCCCGTGATCGTGTCCGGCACCCATTGGCCGCCCTCTCCCTCGCTGTCAACAACGGTCCACACCATATGCACGCATCGCAATAAATGCAATCGTCCGGGAGGGCCGGATCGGCCCACCCCGGCGGTGCGTCTCAGTCGCAGCAGTCGCAGTCGCGCTCAGGTGAGGTGTTCGCGCCCAGGGCGGTCGGCGCCGGGCAACAGGGGTCCCCACGCCAGGCGTTGAGGCCTTCCTTGACCGCGATGACCGCGATCACCAGAGCCGCGATCGGGTCGGCCCACGACCACCCGAACACGCTGTTGAGCACCAACCCGACCAGCAGCACCGCCGAGAGATACGTGCACAACAAGGTCTGTTTGGAATCGGCGACCGCGGAAGCGGATCCGAGTTCGCGCCCGGCGCGTCGCTGCGCGGCGGACAGGACCGGCATGACCGCCAAGCTCACTGCGGCCAGGGTGATGCCGATCGGTGAGTGCCGGGCCTCGCTCACGCCGAGCAGGCCGCGAACGGAGTCGATGGCGACGTAGGCCGCGAGGGCGAAGAACGAGAACGCGATGATCCGCAACGCGATCTTCTCCCGCGCCTGCGGGTCGCGGCCGGCGAACTGCCAGGCCACCGCAGCCGCCGAGGACACCTCGATCACCGAGTCCAAGCCGAACCCGATCAGCGCGGTCGAGGACGCCCGCGCACCCTCGCTCAACGCGATGATCGCCTCGAGGACGTTGTAGGTGATGGTCGCAGCCACGAACCAGCGGATCCGCCGTGTCAGCAACGCCCGCCGCTGCGGCGAGGGGCCCGACAGTGTCACGGCCGAGGGCAGTGAGGGCATACCGAGCGGAGCCGACATCAGCAGCACTCCTGGGTGTCGGTGGCCGCGCAGCAGGCCGGATCGACGGCCAGGACCAGGCCCAGCAGATCATCCAGGGCGTGCCCGATCCGGCGATCGGCGAGCTCATAACGGCTACGCCGGCCTTCCGGGACCGCGACGACCAACCCGCACCCGCGCAAGCAGGCGAGATGGTTGGACAGGATCTGGCGCGATACCCCGATCGTCTCGGCCAACTCCGACGGGTAGGCCGGGCCGGTGCGCAGGCTCAGCAGGATCTGGGTGCGGGTCGGATCCGAGAGCGCGTGACCGAAGCGGGCCAGCGCGTCGCGGTGCAGCAATGTTTCCACCACTCAAATAGTACAGAAACAAATGTATTCAGGAACCCCTGAACTTTTCCTCTGGCGTAAGTGGTGTTCCGTAAGCCGATCGGCCAGCGGAACACCCGGCCACGCCGGTTCGACCCCAGGTCACGGGTGTTCCGTAAGACTGTTCCGCGAACCGTTCCGGTGAACCCCCGCTATCCGGAACAATTCGGCCATGGGTGAGCCATTTCGGGTGGGGTACTGCCGCTGCTCCACCGACGAACAGGACCTCGAGATCCAGACCGATCAACTGCTCGCGCTCGGCGTACCGCGCGAACGGATCTTCATCGACAAAGGCTTCTCCGGCACCACGCGCAAGAACCGCACCGGGCTCGATAACGCGCTCGCCGCGGTCACCGCGGCCGCCGCGGCCATCACTGGGCGGCAGGTGGTGCTGACGACAACGAAGTTCGACCGTTTCGCACGGAACATGGCCGAAGCTGGGGAGATCCTGACCGGTCTGCGCGAGCGCGACGTGCTGTTCGGGCTCGGCACCTCGATCTACGACTGGCACGACCCGTTCGGCAAGCTCTTCCTGCAAACCCTCGCCATGGTCGCCGAATTCGAGGCGAACCTGAACCACCTGCGCACCCGCGAGGGCATGGCCAAGGCCCGCGCGAAAGGCCGCCTCAAGGGCAAACAACCGAAACTGCCTCTCGCAGCACGCAAAACGATCCACCGCCGCTACCACGACCCCGACGACAACGCGAGCCTGGCCGACCTCGCCGAGGAATACAGCGTCGGACGCTCCACCATCCACCGCATCATCAGCGGAGCCGCACCGCGGGCATAGCGCCCACAGCGTTCATCCACCCGGTGCTCAGCACCCCGAACCACTCGACATCACCGCTGGTCAAGCCATTGTCGTTGTTTTCCTCACCAGTCCGGAACCCCGCCATGCGTGGCATCACCAGCCTCCTCGGTCCGGAAGCCGACCGGCGCTGAGACGGCGCGGTCGTTCATGTACCTGGTGACACGATCCTTAACGGCACCCCTTCATGGTGGCGGCGGGTCGTCAGCCGGCGACGGCGCGCAGCCCGGGGGCGCTTGTGGGCAGGTACCGGCGGTCGTGGGCGTTGGGTGGGCTGTGCTTTTCCGGAGTGCAGGCGTGGAACGGGCCACTGGCCCCGGTGAGTACCCCGACGTGGTGATCGAAGTGGTCACGCAGATACCCCGACAGCGCCGATGCGCCCTCGTCGGCGGCGATCAGTTGCTGGGCGCGCAGCGCCCACAGTCGGGTGATCGCCTCGGGGTGCAGGTCCCATCGGGAGCACCATCGTGTTCCGCCGCCACCGCCGGCGGCGACCTTGCGTTCGCACCAGTCGCTGACGTTGGCCATCACCCACGGACGCAGCACGTCGAGAACCGGGGCCCCGTTGTCGGCCGCAGACAGCACGTCATGGCCGCCGCTGTTGTCACCGGCCTCGTCGGGCTCCGGTTCGGCTTCGGATTCACTCGACAGGCCGGGCTCGGTGCCGGTCTCGCCAAGCGTCAGCAGCGTCGATTCGAGTCGGGCCATCCCTTCGGCCTGGATCTCCGACTGGCTTGTGACGTCGTCGAGCTGCGCGCGCAATGCCGCCAAAGCATCGCGGAGATCGCCAATCTCGTTGTCACTCATCATCACCACTCCCCTCTTGTGCGCTTCGCGTCCTAGACCGCGCTGAGACGATGGCGCAGCCGCGCACCGAGCGGGTTGTCGTCGCCGAGCTCGCGGATCGCGCTGTCGCGTACTGCCGAGGTGTACTCGCGGGCATGCTTGGTGATCGCGGCAGCGCTGTCGGTCTCGCGGTACCACGGCAGCAGATCGAGCATCACCGGGCGGGAGCCCTGGCGGATGAGTAGCGCGTGGTTGCGGCTCATGCCCGCGACGTCCTCGAGCGGCATGATCGGTTCGCGAACGAGGCTGCGGTTCTTGGTCTTGCCGCCGGGGCCGATGCTGACCGATTCCTTCCACACCTCATGGGTGCCGACGAGGTCGGAGATCATGCGGGCGTCGTCGACGTTTTGTAGACCGGCGCCGATGATGCGGCAGGTCGACGCGCCCCACATGGCGGCCATGCCTTCGCGCCCCCACACCCCCATGCCCTGTTGGTAGGACTGCAAGATCACGTCCACGAGAACGCCTTTCGACCCCAGGTGCGAGGCTTTCCCGGGTAGGTCGGGAATCCGGCAGATGTTGGCGGCTTCGTCGAGGACGATCACTGGTTCGGGGCTGATGCGTCCGCCCGACGCCGATGCGGCGAGGTCACCGAGTTTGAAAATCTGGTCGACCATCGCTGCGACCACCGGGCCGGAGGACTCCGCGCCTTCTTGGGTCATCAGGTACAGCGTCGGCGCGGCCTTCTCAGTCGGGGCAAAGATGGTCCACAGGTCCAATTCGGGGATGTCGCGGGTGGGTGGGGTCTCCCACGTCTCGGGTGGGGTCACCCAGCACAGGTCGGACTCGTCTTGCAGCGACTCCAACGCCGCCGAGGCGCCACCTTGGATGCCGCCCAACGTTTCCTGCGGTAGGCCCCACTGGGCTTCCAGGGCGCGGGCGTGACGGTGCAGGCCGTGATCGCGCAGCAGTTCCACGGGTTCGGCGGAGTAGCCGTCGATCCACTCGATGACGTCGCGCATCGACTTGCCGGACACCGCGGCCGCGAGCAGGGTCCGCGACAGCATCTGCTTGGACGACGAGTCGAAGAATCCGGAGTTGCCGCCGTCGGGATTGTTGGTGCCGACCGCGGCCATGAAGTGGGTGGCCACCCGTTTGGCCGACTTGTAGTCGACGACGGTGGACAAGATGTTCCACCACCACATCTGTTCGACGAACGCGATCCGGCCCGGGTCGTAGGCGTAGATCGGTCCGACCTCCTTGCGCAGCGCGGCGGTCAAGATCCACAGATCGGGTTTGTTCGAGGTGGCCACGACCGCGCCGCGGGCGGCGAGGATGCGTGGAACAGCCTGCGAGCTGGTCTTGTTCGACCGCGGCCCCATGATGATGAGGGTGAAGTCCTCCAGGGTCTTGTAGACCCGCTGTCCACCTTTGGTGGTGCCCTGGCGGCGGACAACGCCGATCGCCATCGCCACGTCCTCGGCGGTGAGCCCGGAGCGAGCCGGATCGTCGTCGTCGAGGCCCCGGAGCTCTGCGCCCTTGTCGATTGCTCCGGTTCCCATGACGTCGTCGAGGTCGCTGGCGTCTCGCAGCTTGCGATCGGCGGGACTCTGCGACCACCACGAGCGCGTCGCGTACGCCCCGGCACCGACCGCGGCGAGGAGCAACACCACCGCGACGACGGGGATCCAGACCGGCCACCCCAGCAGGTTGTGGCCGATGATCGCGGCACCGATGGCCCCCATGACCGCCATTCCGGCGATCCCGAGGGCCTGCATCTGCCGATCGGTGGATGGACTGTCGCTCATGCCACCGACCCCCGCTGTGTCTGCGCCGCTGCGGTGGGTGCGGTTGCGGCGAGGAGCAGTACCCGGTCGGCGAGGGCGTGGCCCAGGGCGGTGTCGTCGGTGTGCACGATCACCGTGGCCGATCGGGCACCGCGGATCTCGCGCCACACCCCACTCCCGCCGGCGTCGTAGCCGCCGGTCGGGCCGGTGATCGCGGCGGCCGCGGCCAGCAGAGAACGCCCCGCGACCGCGGCTGCGTAACGCACCAGATCCCGGTCGGGCGCGAGGTCGCCCGCCGCGGCGGCCACGCACAGTGCGAGGTCGTCGTCGCCGTCAGCGCCGAGCAGCTCGACGATCGTTGGGATGGCCCCGGCGTCGAGGATGTGGGCCACGGTCACCGGTGGCCACCCGACCAGGGCCGCGGCGTGCAGCGCCCCGGTGAGGACCGTCGCTGCGTCGGGGATGGCGAACCGCAGGTTCGAGGGCAGGTCCCGGGTGAGGTGGTCGGCCACGGTCGCGGCCACCGACTGATCGGCGCACACGTCGAGCAGTGGCCACCAGGCCCGCCGGTCGGCGGTCACCGCGGCCGGGTCGGGGCTGATGACGGTGGCGTCAGGGTTGAGCCGTAGCTGGGCGGCCAGAGCGGTGCGGGTGGGTGCCACCAGCACCGCCGGGCGATCAAGCGACGTCGGAGTCTGCACGGGTCGGTCCTTTCGTATCGAAGCTGGCGGTCACGCCGTTCCAGGCGGTGTCGGTGTTGTAGAGGGCGGCTTCGGCCGGATCGAACTCCATGACCACCGGAAGCCCCATGCGGGCACCGGACTTCACGAGGTACTTCCCCCGGCCGGGATGGCGTTGTCCGGGAACCCAGGTCGGCGGTGCTGACCAGCTGGTGACCATGGCCCGTTCCCGGCTGGTGAACGGGGTCAGCTCATGCAGGCGTTTCATCTCCTCGCCGTCGAGGCCGCCGAGGACCTTGATCGCGTTACGTGCGGCCATACCGCGGGCCTTGGCGCGGTCCTCGACGGTCGCCAGGGCGTCGAGGTCGGACAGCGAGTGCGTCGACTGCGCCGAGACGATGCCGCGGTGCCGGTTGAGGCGGGTCATGCGATCGGTCTTCTCGACCAGGCCGGGTCCGGCCCGCAGTCCGCGCCACAGCTCGTCTTGGGGTTGGAAGATGTTGCGGCGGTTACCTGATGCCTGTTGGGCCTCGATCACCGCCGCGCCCCACGTCCAGGAGCAGAGCATCGCCGCGCCGACGACGTCGTCGCCGTCGTCCTCGATCGCCGACAGTGACAGCGACACCGCGGGCAGGTCCTTGGTGACCTTGATCGTCGAGGGCCGGTCGAACATCCCCTTGATGGGCCCGTTGTCGGAGCACAACAGGTGCAAGGTGTTGCGGAACTCCCGGATCTCGCGCTGGTAGGTCATGTCCTCGACACCATCGATGGCGGCCGGGACGGCCATGATCTTGCGCAGCGCATCACTGCCGTGGTCGAGGGCGCGCAGCACGTCGGGGATGGTCGGTTCCTCGATGCCGGCGGCATCGTCGGCGATCGCCGTTGCCGTGCCCAGCAGCAGCCGTTCGGTCGGGGTCAGCTCGGCGCGGCCGACGATGGCCAGCAGCGACTCCAACAGGGCCAGGCGGCGGCTGTTGGCCAGCGACTCGAGCTGGTCACGCTCAGCGCCAGTGGTGCGGGCGATGACCGCGACAAGCGGGCCACGATCGAGCGGGTTGAGCGAATGCAAGCCGCGGCCGATGCGGAACACCTCGCCGCCGATCGCGTCGACGAGCGGGGTGTATTCGTCCTTGAGGTCGCCGGGGATGATGCCCATGAACCCGAACCCGACCAGCCCCATCAGCAGCCGCTTGAGGAACGACGACTTGCCGATACCGGGCTGGCCTTGGACCCAGATCCCGGTATTGGTGACCAGGCCGTCGACGAGCCACTGGGCCGGGTCGAGACCGATCGGTTCTGCGGTGTGCAGGTTGCGCCCGATCGGCACGCCGCGGACCCGCGCCCCACTGGGCGCGGGGAACGGATAGAACCCCGGCATCTCTGCCGTCGTCGACTGCCACCAGGTCCCCGGTTCCACGTTGGCAGCCCAGCCACCGAACGGACGCCGGAAGCCTTTCGCCGGCGGGCGCGGCCCCAGAGCGGAGTTGAGGACATCGAACGGCAGGTCGGTGGGGATGTCGTCGAACCCCACCTCGCCGGGGGTATCGGCGACAGCGTCGGGGTGCGGCCCCAACCCCAGTGACCGCAACACCTTCTGGCCCATCGAGAGCCGTTCGGCCTCGACCGCCACCGCGACGTCGACGTCGGGCAGGTGCGAGGGCCGCGCAGCGACAGCCTCGATGATCGAATGCGTTCCCATACCTATGCTCCCCACCGGTCAGCGGCGTTGCGCGACAGCCCCGATGCGGGGTCGACCCCGACACCGAGCGACGCCATGAATGTGGCTTCCTGGGCCTTACGGGCACGCCGCCAGCGGCCCTTGCTCTGGCCCTGGCGTTCCTCGGCGTCGGCGCATGCCGCAGGCAGCGTCGTCTCATTGCGCACCGTCGTGGTCAGGTAGAACGTGAACCGGCCCAGGCCGGCACCCAACGACTCCTGCTGCGCGGCACGCCGGGTCTTGACCCGGTCGTCGTGCTCGCGCTGGGTCTCGTCCTTCTTCGTCTTCTGCGCCCAGATCCGGCGGAACACACCAGCATTGACTTCCGACTCGACCTTCTTCGAGGCGTCCGCCGCACTGTAGGGGCGGTAGATCATGCACAGCCGACGGTGATAGCGGCCCGGGGCCACCAGCGGCAGCAACGACCGATACCGCACCACCCCGTTGGGCGGCGCGGTAAACACCCAGGACACCGAGTAGCCCGAATCGTGCGCGTAGACATCGGGGTTGGAGCCCTCGGTGCGCAGAGGACCGGCGTCCTTCCAGTGCCACAGCTCCTCGGTCTCGTCGAGCTCGGTGGTGCGGATCGCCGGATCGAACGCCGCCCGCAGATACCGGATCAGTCCGGCGCGGGTCATGCGGCCCATGACCGTCATCCCGCACGCGGCAAGCGACGACTCAAATCGCGGCAACATGTTGACGACCTCGGCCGCGCCGCGCTGCAACGTGTCCGGGACCGGGGTCGCCTTGGACAGATCGAAGTTGATCGTCACCAGGCAGGTGACCTCAGCGGTGCGCGCCCGCGACTGGTTGACCAGACGTTCGAGCACTCCCCGGCAGAACTCCGGTGCATTGGTGTTCTTGTCGAGCCGGTCAAGGGTGTAGGCCCGCTGGTTCATCCCGCCGGCCGGTGCGGTCTCGGTGATGAACGCCAGCGAGTCGACCAGCGGCATGTGTCCGAGCTCAGCGAGCAGGCCACCGAAGTTCGTCACCCACGTCATAGCGTCGGCGTCGTCGGCGAGGGTCAGCCCGACGGGCGCGACCAGCAGCGGTGCAGTGAGTAGCCCAGTCTGGCGGTTCCAGATCAGGGCCTGGGTACCGCCGCGGCCGTCCTCGACCTCAATCGGGCACAGCGGCGCCAGCGGGCCGGGCAGGTTCTCGCCCCGGGGGAATTCCTCGAGCGTGTCGTCGGCGTACGCCGAGGCGTTCCCTGCCCCGGCGAAACGGAGCTGAAACGCCATCGACGTCAGCACCGTGCGCCCCGAACCGGTTACGGGCATCACGGCCAGGCCAAACACCAGGACCGCGACCACGGCAAGCATGCCCGTAATCACGAGATTGCCCAGCATCGGGGAGAACGCCACGATCGTCACTGCGGCGAGGGCAATGATCGTCTCTCGCGTGCCGAGCTTGCCGATCCCGAAACCACGTGCTCGGCGGTAGCCGGAGTACCCCGGGTTGGTTGTCATCACTGAATCTCCTGTCGTGCAGACGATGTGCCGGTTGTCGACCGGTGGTTAATGAGGTGGCGGCTTCGGCGGTACAACCGGTGCGGGATGGCTTCGTAATGGCCGCAGCCGGAATTCGCGGAGACCACGATCTCGGCGAGCCCGTAGAGGTTCACGAGTACCGACACCGGAAATGCGACCCAGGAGACCGTGATCACCCACTGCGGCTCGTCGCCCGCGTACTCCCAGGCACTGATGGCGACTGTGACGAGGAAGCACGTCGCCCAGATGAGGAGAAACCCGCGGGTCAGCACCAGTTCACCCCCGCGGCCAGGCCTGGCGCGGCCCCGGCCACTAGACAGGTGGTCGTGAATCGACATGGTGTTCTGCTGGTTGGGATCTCGGTGGGTCATCGCATGTCCGGTCCGGTGTCGTCGGTGGTCTCGGTCATGCCGTCGGCCATGCCCTGAGCCATGCCGTTGATCGAATCTCCGGCCGAGCCGATGGCGTCCTTGGCGAGCATGGCGCCGGCGACGTAGGGGTTGCCGCCGGATTCGGCGGCCACCGCGCCCATTTCGCCGCCGCCGACACCGCCCGCTGCGGCACCCTCACCGCCTGCGCCGCCGGAGACGGGGATGCCGCCGCCGTCATCGCCGCCGACTCCGCCTGCGGCGTCGGTCGACTCGGGGCCGACGTCGGAGCCACCGAGATCGGCGACGTCCGCGCCGCCACTGGCCTCTGCGCCGCTCCCGGAGCCGTCGCCGGACCCATCACCGCCGCCGGGGCTGTTACCGGGGCTTGGGTCTGCCTCAGGGCCGGTCGTCGACGACTGCGGTCCGGTGGCGTCCATGTAGTTGGACTGCCCGTCACCGCCCGATGCGCCGAACGAGCTGAGCATGTCCCCGCCGAGCTGTCCGGCCAGGCCGGCACCACCGGCAATCCCGGCCAGTGCTGTTCCTGCCGAGCCTCCCCCGGCGATGGCCGGGGAGATGAAGGCGAAGAACTTGAGCATCACCGGCAACGCCAGCATGGTCAGAGCGATCACCATCAGTCCGACCATGACCGCCGACAGCGAGTGATCGGTGCCCATCAGTTTCCAGCCGAGGGAGTACATGATCGCCGCGGCCGGTTTGTAGAGCACCAGGGCGATGAGCATCGAGCAAATCCGGGGGAACCACTGTCGACCCCACGACGACAGTTGTCCGGCGGCGGCGAAGATCAGCATTGCGTAGAGGACGACGATCCCGGCCTGGCGGACGAACCCGAACAGCCACTGAATGCCGGAGAGGATCGCGGCGACGATGCCGAGGAGGAGCACCCCGCCGGGGTTGTGGAGGGTGGCGATACCCAACATCTGCTGCATCTGCGGGCCGAACTGATCGGCTCCGTCGGCGGTGACCTGGCGGGCGAAGTCGTCGCCGGCGTGCATGGCCCCGGCGAGGATCGTGGTCGACAGCGAGGCGATGAGGACGAACTTGATTGCGCCCATGCCCAGTTCCGCGGCCGGACCTGGCCGGCGGGTCAGCACCATCGTGATCGCCGAGCCGATGATCCCCAACGCAATGATCATCATGACCACGGTCTGCACCGCGCGGCTACCGGTGATCGCCAGCCCGGAGGTGACGTCGATCGATCCGACCTTGAGCCACCACGACATCGACAGCGTCAGCAGGTCGCCGGCGAACTTGCCCACCGACTCACATGCTTGGGCGAACCAGTTGTCGAGTTCTTTCTTGGCCGCCGCAACAGGATTGAGCTTTTCGAGGTCAACCTTGTTCGTGACATCACCCGCGCCGGGGGTCACAGTTCCGCCCTGGGTGAGTCGCTGGAACCGGCCGTTGGCGTCGTACTGCATCGGCTTGGACTGTTCCCACCCCTCGGGCTTGTCGCAGACGGGAATCTTGTTCTTGGCCGTCGCGCAGTCGAGCACGTTGTCGCTGTTGAGTAGGCCCTTGTGGTCTGCGTCGATGGTCGCCGGGGCGGTGGCGCTGACACCGGCGAGTTTGCCGGTGGAGTCGTAGATGTAGCTGCTGAATCCCTTGGAGTCGTCGGCGCCGCCGTGCGAGGCGCAGTCACCGAAATCGGGGTGAGTGGCGCACTGGATGGAGCTGAACCCGGCGTGGCCGTCGATCGGCTTGAGCCACGTCTTTTGTTCGCTGGTCAGCGGGCCGGGGTCGGCGGGCAGCCACCCGTCGGTCGTGGCGGGATCTGCCGCGGCCGAGCCGGTGAACGTCGCGAGGAGCACGATGGCGGCGCAGATCGCGGAGATGATCGACGCGGCGAGACGTGTTGCGCGGCCGGTCATCGCAGGCTCCGATCCCGGAACTGATGCCAGGCCGGATCCCCGGTCACCGCGGCGGCGGTGACCGGGTCCGGGGGGCTTTGGTAGTAGTTGGGCTGGTACTTCCAGTCACCCGAGATCCACACCACCGTGAATCGGAAGATGTTGTATTGCCCGTCGTCGGTTGCAGTGGCGATGTCGTAGGTGGCGAGCTGGTCGTCGTAGGGCTCGTATGCCCTCCACGCGAACGCGCGCGGGAGGACCTGGTTGGCGTCGAGGCTGGCCTGCAACCGTGACGCCTGGGCTCGGACTTCATCGCGGGCGTCGTCATCGCCGAGGACCTGGTCGGCGATGATCTGATCAGTGCCCGACAGGGCGTACACCCGCAGCGGGATTTGTAGGGCCGCGATGAGCGCGCCGTCGGGGGTGTGGGCGTAACCGCGAGCGGTGACGCCTTCCTGGACCCGCGGGCCCGCGGAGTCGGAGAACGGCAGCTGCACAGGGCCGACCTGCAACCACGTCACCGGGCTCGAGGTGACCGTCGACGGCGATGCGTTGGGCGAGGGCGTCTGTCCCCCGAGGGGGCCGGTGGTGTCGCTCTTGCCAGAACGGGTGGCCACCACGATCACCACGACGGCGACGATGGCCAGGACGACAACGATGACTGCGGCCACAGCGATGCGATGACCGCGGCGGTGCCCGCTGTCGGGGGTCTGCCGGAATTCGGGGCTCGTGAAGCTCATGGGTGGGTCCTCGTGATCAGAAGCGGGTGAACGTGGCGGGCAACGGCGCGTCAGGCAGTGGCGGGCTCTGGGAGTCGAACTGGTCGCTGTAGCGCCAGTCGCCGCCCTCCCAGATCAGCGCTGAGCGCGAGAACCGCACCTGGTTGCCGGGGGTCCGTGGGTAGGCCAGGTAGACCGTGGCGTGGTTGTCGGCGAACGCCGACACCCGGAACGCCACCGGCGCGGAGGCGAACTGGGAGATCAACGCCGGATCGGGTTGCGGGCCCGCGGCCCGGGCAGCGATGAGCTGTGTGCGGGTGGCATCGCTGACATCGGTCTGGGCGTCGACGACCGCCTGATAGTCCGGGGAGAACGCCAGACGGAACGCAATCTGCGCGGCGGCCAGGACCGCGCCCTGCGGAGAGTTGGAATACCCGCCGGTCACCGCGCCCTGGATGCGGGTCGGCCCGTCGGTGGCCGAGAACGGCAGCGGCACCCCGTCGACCCGCTGCCATGAGATGCCCTTCGGTGCCGCGGTGAGGTAATCCGGATCTGCCGGGCTCAGGGTGCGGTGCGGGATCTGCGGTACCAGTGACCCTTTCGCCGACATCGGGGCCGTCGACGACTGTCCCAGTGCACCGCTGTCGGAGGTCGGATCGGTGCCGCACGAGCGGACCAGCAGTGTCACCACCACCACTGCCACCACCAGTGCGGCGATGATCGCCCACCCCCGGCCGTCGAGTCGGCGGCGGCGGAACTCTTTCGTGGTCATCGCCATCAGCGGTGTCCTTCCTTCGTCATCACAGGGGTCAGTCGGGAATGCCGGCGGCGAGCAACAGCCCGCCGATCGTCGAGGCCGATCCCACGAGCAGGCAGGCGGCCCATATCCAAATACTGGATTCCAGTGCGGTTTTTGCGATCGTCGAGCGGCCCTTGAAGCCGACGATCATCAGGCTGAACACGACCAGCCCGCCCAGGACGGCGGCGATGCCGAACCCGGTCAGCGAGTAGCCGACGATCTGGGTGGAGAACTCGTCGAGGTTCTTGGCTGCGCCCTTGTCGCCACCGCCGAACTTCTCCCAGTGGATCTGGCCCTGGTCGGGGGTGCCGAACTTGATCTCGTTCTCCCCGTCGCTCGAGGAGTCGGTCGAGGGGTCGGGTGCAGCGGCCCCCGACGACGGGGCGGGACCGGTCGACGGGCCGGGCACGCTCGGCACGACAGGATCGGCCGAGGCGACCCCGACACACGGTGCGGCGAGCAGGAATGCGGTGAACAAGACCGCGATCGCCGTCGCGGCCCACCGCCGGAACCCGCCCATCAGGTGAACATGTCCAGAAGGCCAGTGAGGCTTCCCATGCCGATGATCCCGCCGAAAATCCACGGGAAGTGGCTCACAGCGTCTTTGGCGAAGTTGGAGCGGCCGCGGGCACCGACGATCATGCCGGCGAACACAAACAGTCCCGCGCCCACGGCGAGGACGTAGATGAACGTCTTGACCATGCCGAGGATCTGGTTGACGCCGTTTTGGGCCTTGCTCGGCAGCGGGACCGGCTTAGGGTCGGGGAAGTTGCCGTCGGCGAGGTTGATGCTGTGGGGACGGTGGGCCTCCCACAGAGTGGTTGCGTGGGTGAGGGTGTCGAGTGCGATGGACATTCGGGTGTTCCTTGTCTTCTCAGGAGGTCCGGCGCAGACCATCTGCGCCGGTCGAACCGATTGCGGTGTAGCGGGCCTGAGGAGGTGGCCCGTGTGGTCCCGGCCGCGGCGGTGGCGCGTCAGGAGCCACCGTCCAGTGGTCGGAGCCCGTCGCCGGCGGCGGCGGGAAACTCGGTGCCCGGGTCGGGACCGGGGCGCTCGGCGCGGTGTTCGCGCGCAGCGGAGGCTCGTACGGCGGGGCCACCTCCGCAGGGGCGGCGGGCCGCTCGTCAGGGGCCGGCGGCACCGGCGCGGCGTCCCCACTGGGGTCGGTGGTGAGGATCGCTGTCACCGCCGCAAGCAGTTCCTCGCGACGAAGCCGCGCCGCCATCGCCCACCGGGGAGGGTTATCGGCGCAGACCGCGTCGCGGGCAGCGGTCGCGGGATCGGCCACCTCACGCAGCGGAGCGAGCCATGGAATCCAGATGACCGCAGCGACGTTCGGCTCGAGCATGTGCGCCCGGTCGCGCACCGCGGCGGGCGCTTTCTCGGCGCAATCGGCGACGATGACGACGACCGGGGCCGGGTCGAGCGTCGCCGCGGCGCGGGTCACCGCGGCGAGCTGGTGGGCCACCGATCGGCACACCAGCACATCGGCGGCCATTCCCGGTTCCCACACTCCGGCGTCGGGAGCACCGAGGAGGCCGGCGACGACTGTGGTGCCCACTCCCCCGGCCATGCCGGCGATCAGTGGTGGTCGCATGCGGGTCATCGGGTCACCACCCCGCATCCGTGCTGGCCGTCGTCGGTGACCGACCACCCCGCGCTGTCGCGGGTCATCGTCACAACCGCGACTGGATGCCGGTCGGGCAACGGTTTGTCTGCGGTGAACTCCTGGGTGACCGCGACGACCCGCACCGCCGTGGTGGCGGAGTCGGCGGGGCGTTCTTCACTTCCGATCGTCGCGGTGGCCTGCACCCGGGCGTGCACACGAGCCAGGGCGGTCCAGTCTGCGTCCGGGGACCCGGTCGGGGGTGTCGCGGTGATCCGCTGCGCGCAGCGCTGCGTCATCAGCGGTGTCGCGCGAACCGCCGCCTCATACGGGCTGCGGTCGGTGACGGTGTCCCACCCGAACCAGATCCGCGCGGCGGCCGTGGCCACCGACGACGGATCGGCGCGGTTGGCGCGCACGCCTCTCGGCAACGCCGAGGGCACCGGCGGTGGGGTCGGGAACGTCGCTGAGCGCCCCGGCCAGGACTGCACCGACGGCGGGGTGAACGGCGGCAACGACACCGTGGCCACCGCAGACGACTTGTCCTGCCCGGTGGTGTCGGTGCCCGAGCACGCGGCGAGTGCGGCGGCCGCGACCGCTACCCCCACCACTGCACCCCAGGTGCGAGTGCGGGTCGTCTTAAGATCCGAATCGGCGGACATACATCTCCTCTCCGTTCCATCCCGACAGCGGCATGATCGACACGGTTTGCCCCGACTGGGGGGCGTTGAGCAGCATGTCGACGCCGTTTTGCTTGCCGTAGTAGATGCCGACGTGGTGGGTGTTTCCTCCACTGCCGAAATAGATTTCGTCTCCCGGTGCCTTCTGGTCGAACGGGATGTCCTTGCCGCGCGGGTCATAGAGCTGGCCCGGGTTCGAGTGGTCACCGGTGTAGTGCGGCAGGACGACCTTGCCGTCGGTGGCCTGGGCGATCGCGTAGAGCGTCAGGCCTGAGCAGTCGAAGCCGGTCACTCCGACGTCGGGGGCTGATCCCGGTGACGGGCCGTCCTTCGTTCCGCCGGCCCACGCATACGGGGTACCCAGCCACCGCATCGCGGCCTGGATGATCTTGCGGTTGATCGGCCCCGACAGCCGCGAGCTGCCACCACCGGCGCCGACCGCGGCGTACTTCGGGATGAGGCGCTTGATCTTCGGTGCGTAGGACTCGGTCTCGCCGTTGTTGATGTTCGGCCCGCCGTTGGCGAGCACACACCCGTACCCGCAGTTATAGGCGTTGAGAACGATGTCTAGGAGGTCGCCCTTGATCCGGCCCGAGGCGATGTCCTTGCGGGCCTGCGCTGCGGTTTTGCAGTCGAAATTGGCCTGGGCCATGATCGCGTCCGGCGGATCGAACGGGGAGATGGTGCCGTTGTGGTTGGCATCCTCGCCGTACGATGGCCACGTGTAGGGCATGAACTGCGATAGGCCCTGCGCCCCGGCAGGCGACACCGCGGCGGGGTTCCATCCCGACTCGACCTCGATCTGCGCGGCGATGACAGGGGCGGAGATGTCGGAACACACCTTGCCGGCCTTGATGACCCACGACTCGAACTCCGGTGGGACAGTGCCTGTCTTGAGTCCGGCCTGAGTCGATCCCCCACCGAGATCGTCGGAAGGCTTGTTGAACGGCGCAGCGAAGACCGTCACGATGATCACCGGGACCAGGAACAGAATTCCCAGCACCAGTGCCAGTGAGGTTTTTTTCACCGCCTACACCTTCCCCAGCTTGTGTCTCTCCGGTGACGCGGCCTGAGTGCCGACGCCTGGTGACCGGGCGAGATCTTGATCCGCTCTGGCGGAACCGTCTGTCGCGCACTCCCATACGCTTCATCCGGTCCCCGCCAGGCGGGGTGTCGTTGTTCGGTTAGCTGCTCTCGATCCGTCCGAGAACCCATTTCGCTAGCCACTGAGTGGCCGAGTCACCGCGGCTGTCGACCGTGGTGTGGGCGTACGCCTGATGCGCGCCGAGAAGCGCGTAGGACGCCACTTCCACTGCCTGCGTCGCCAACTCGTCGGGCTTGGTCAGCGACAGGAACGCGTCGTACTCCGGCATGTCGACGACCTTGCCGATGTCGGAAAGCATCGACGACGCGAACACGACCTGGGCGAGCTCCAACGGCAGCGACGCCGGGTTGACCGCGGCGGCGATCGAGATCCGAGTAACGGCGCTGATGACCGATTGCACGGCCTGTTGGATGTCGGCCGGGTCGGCGTTAGCGACGTGCTGCAACAGGGTCAGAGCGCGGCCGGTGACGTACGGCCCGATGTCCTCGCTGCGCAGGTTGAGCAGCGGCACCACCGCGGCGATCGCCTTGGACTTGCCCGACAGGGCGCAGATGCTGTCCTGCGCACCGCAGAACGATGTGACCTTGTCGGCCAGCGTGCCGAACCCGTCCGGGCGGGCACCGACGACGCCTTGTCCGACCACGTTCGGGCCGACGAAGCTCTCCGCGCCGGGCAGGCTCACCGGCTGAGCGGTCGGCTGATCCGAGTCAAGGTTCGAGGTGGTCTGTGTGCGAGCCGGGTCCGAGAGCAGCCCGCCGGCGATGATCGCCGAGTCCGGAACCGGTCCCTTGCCGTTGCCGATCGCCGAGAGGACGTCACCGGCGATGAGTGCACCCTGCGAGTAGCCGAGAAGGACCTGCTTTGCAGTCGGGCACTGCTGCGCGATCGCCTTCATCCGTGCGCTCACCGCATCGGTGCCGGCCTTGCGGGACTGGCCCAACGTGAGCGGGTCGCCCTTGACGACGCCGGCCAGGGGGCCGCCGACCTGGGCGACGTAGGGAACCTGCTCGAAGCTGACCGACTTGCCGATTGACCCGCTGGCAGCGTCACCGGTCGGTGCGGATGCCGCCGCGGTGGTCGTGGTGGTCTCGGCGGTAGTCCCGGCCGAGGGAGCGACTGCATCCCACAGTCCCCCGCCCGACGACGACGTCGTCGGGGCGTCGGCCGTCGTGGTCGACGTCGTCGTGGGTGCAGCTGCACCCGTACCGCCGATCCCGTCGTTGGTCAGGTAGTCATTCGCGCCAGCGTCGTGCGGGCCGCCCTCGTCCGGAAGCGCAGGGCTTCCCGCCGACGGCGTGGCCGTCGATCCGGCGGCGTTGTTCAGTGCCGAGGTAGCGGCGCCACCGAGGAACGACCCCAGTCCTGACGAGTCACCCGCGCCCTGGCCCATGCCTGCTGTTGGTGCCGCACCGATTTGGGCGGGCGCGATGCCGGGCGCAGAAATCGGTGTGCCCTTCTCCACCGCCGCCTTCAACGGGTTCGTGACACTCGCCAACATCCCCGGCACCACGGCCGGGTTCGCCTTCGCGTTTGTCTCCCACGTCCCCGGCACCGCTAGAACGAACACGTCCTTGCAAGCGATTCGACTTGCCGGCGCGGCGTCCGCTTCGCCGACCGCAACGGTTACCGATGTTGCGGTGACAACCGAGCAGAGCGCGGCGATCGAGAGCGCACGCAGCTGCAATTTCTGCGCGATCGTCGGTTCATTCATGCGACGGGCCTTCCTGGGCCGGATGAAGTGCGACCGAACCGCCTACCCTGGAAGGTGTCGACGGGCCAGTTGCTGGTCAGTTGGCATCCGCCGGTTCGGGCGCCTCCGAGTCGCCAAACTTTTGGCGCCCGAACCGGCTTCTTTCTTTCGAGTCAATTCCTCCTCAGGGCTGCAACCCTGGATCGGAACAACTCCCCTGTACTCTATAACAGTTATCTATCACGGTACACTGTGACGGCACAGGTGGGAATGGGGCAAAGTGAACTCCTATGTGCGGGCCCCAGGCATGAGCAGGCGAATACTGCGTGGCTTCCGGCCCGAGATCATGGCGGATCGCCGTATCGCCCAGGGGCTTTCGCGCGGCGAACTGGCCCGTCAGGCAGGAGTCAGCACGGGCGCGGTGGCGAAATGGGAGACCGGACGTTCGACGCCGGCGGTGGACACTCTCGCCCGCGTCGCCACGGTTCTCGGCGTGTCGATGCAAGATTTGATCGTTGTGCCCGCGCACGAGCGATACCTGGGAGATTTTCGATCGCTGGCAGGCTTGACGCAGCCCCAGCTCGCCGCGCGCATCGGCTTTTCGAGCTCGACTGTCGCCGACCTCGAGCGCGGGCACGCGATCCTCACTGACGTGCAGGAAGAGCGCATCGCAGGTGCTGTGGGAGCGAGTAGGGCCGAGGTCAGAGCCGCATACGACCGGGTCCGCAACCGTCCACCCGGAGCGCGGCCTTAAAGCAAGAAGTTTCATGTGGGTTCCCCTAGTGATTCGCATCGTTTGGCGGGAACACTGATAACGCTCCGGTCCAAAAGGCCAGGGCAATACCAGTGTTCGGCTCAAACGCGGGCGGCAAACCTAGGGGCTTGCTGCTGCACACAACTGAGTTGTGGCGCGTTACCGGGTTGAGGTGCGGGGCTCAGCGCGTACTACCAGGGCGCTGTACCTAAAGTGCGGTCAACTCGATAAATACGACGATAACACGACACCGGACACGGTCGTAAGCATGGTTCACTGCCCCTGTGCATCGGACTCTTGCAAAGTACGCGGCAACCCAACTCGGACATCCGCACGGCCTCGGCGGCCTCGCCCTGGCGCCCCTACTGAACTGGCAGAACCGGCCGTGGATGGACGCCGCCATTGATCTGCTTGCCCCCGATGAAGGGGACCGCGTGGCCGATATCGGCTTTGGGGGTGGATACGCCCTCGGCAAGCTTCTCGGCCGCGTTGGGCCGACAGGACAGGTGATCGGCGTAGACCCATCCTGTGCTGCTGCTGCGCGAGCCCGACGTCGCTACCGTCGCGCGCTCCACGACCAACGGCTTAACCTCAGCGTCGCAACGATGGCAGAGACACACACCCGCGCCGCACCACACGGACTCTCAGGCGCCATTTCAGTCAACACGATCTACTACATAGAGAACCTCGACGCCGCCCTTGCGAGCGCACGAAACGCGCTACACGCAGCAACCGGCTCGTTGGTTCTTGGGTTGGGCGACCCCGGCTACATGGCGCGCATGCCGTTTGCGAAGTTTCTGATCCTCAGGCCCCTGACGGACATTTTCGAAGTGTTGCACCGCAATGGATTTGGGATACAGACCCACGTGCGCACCAGCGACGATCCACGCGCATTCCACCTTCTACGCTGTAGTCCTGACGTGTGGGCGACTACGTCCAACTATGACACTCCCCAGCACTAGAAAAACTCCGCCGAGAATCGCCAAAATAATTGGCAGCCAGAGCGTCCCCCAGCGCAAGAGGTTGACGTTAGAGCGAGCCATCGCCGCAGCGTCGTCGACACTCGCCTTGGAAAAATTGATGTTTGCCCGCAGGGACGTCACTCGGGACGGTCCCGATACGAGCTCACGGTGGATTTGCTGCTGCTCGTCAACGATCTGGCCAGTGTTCGGCTCGACCCACAGATCGCGGCGCACCGAGTAGATCAGGTCGAGCCGGACCAGCCGCTCCGCCGGCCGCCCGACCGCGCCGCCGGGCACGGTCAAACTCGCAACACTGCCCAATCTCTCGTAGAGATTGTCGTTAGAGATCACCTGGCGAAAGTGAAACAACTTGACCCCGTCGACACTCCGCTGGTCGTCGATGTAGCTAGCGTCGGGCGAGGTCTGAGTCTCGGTGTCGTACAGCGGATAAGAACGCCGCGCCACGCCCAACGGGAAGTTGTACTGGAACCCGGTTCGCGGCGCCGCCTTGGCGGTCCCTGTCGCCTCCCGGATGATGGCCGGCGTCGGCGATTTAAGAGGCCGCGCTGTCCGACGGTTGAGGGAAACCCGGTCGACGTACGCGCTGACGATCGCTGCGTCTCCCTGGCGATCAGTCCGTGCGGTCCGGGCTGCCGCCGACACCGTCACCTGACGGTCCGATGTCGGCGGTTCGGATCGAACTCGAATGTCGACACGCAGCGGCACCCCTCGCTCAGTCGCCACTTTGCCGCCAGCCGCCACCGCCGCCGAATCAAGCACTTCTGCGTTGTTCGCGGTCGCGACGATGGACTGTGAAATCTCCGCCGGCAATCGCTTCGCCCCGGGGACAACCACGGTCGGAAGCAAGATTGCTACCGCCACGAGGCCTGCCCCGACCGCAATGCCCAGGAACCCAACTGTCCGTTTCGAGGTGACCGCCATGACCGGTACGCTACAGAGCTGAATGAGAGGCCGGTCATTTGAACGAGCAGGTCAATGGCGATTGGTTCCTCGTCGCGCGCGACGGGGCCGGAGAGCTCCGAGTCGTGTCTCGCAACGCAGAGCCAGTCGAGTGGCGACGACTCACCAACGTTCTCCGGGGCTGGAAACTCAAGGCAGCGCAGAACCTGATCGCTATTTGCGACGAGACCGGGGCGCCGGCGGCCGGACAGGGTTACGCCGCGCCGGTCATGGACCCCAGCGACAAGACCGCTCACGCCTTTCTGGTCTCCCTCGAGTCGGCGAATCCGGCTGGCGTCCCCGCCGTTGGTACATGGACCTGGGACTTTTCCGACACCGCGGTCCCCCCGGTCCTCCACTTCTCGGCAGACGCCCTGGAACTACTCGGCGTCTCACTCGATCACCGAGACCGCACGCTGTACGGCCCAGCCGACTTCTTCACGCGGAGCATTAGGTTCGCGGACATCCTCACTCACACTTCATTTCTCTATGACGCCGAACCTAACTCCACCCGCAACGCACGGACAGCGTTCCGGGCCGACAACGGTGAGCTGCGCGATCTCTACATGTCCGAGGTCGTCGACGTCACCGGAGACGCGCAGGTCATTCGCGGCCTCGCATGGGCAGTCGAAGACGCCGACCCACGGCAGCGTTCAATCGGTATTGCCGACACGGAGTTGGCGATCCTCCTCGCCAACAACAGCGATCAACTGGTTCTCATCGGCGACATCCGTTTCACCACAGCGCCATACGTCCTGAAATGGGTGACCCCGCACCCCCCGGGCATCGGCCACGGCGCGAGCACGGGCCAAGCACCTGGTCTACATCCCGACGACCTCGGAAAGCTCGTGGAGTACGTCATGCTGTTGGGAACCCTGGCGGCTGATGATCCCGTCCCGGAGATCTCAGGGATTCGAGTGCGCCGCGCGGGTGGCGGATGGATGATCGGCCGCGGCCGCGGGTTCCGTCCGGATCACGAACACTTCCCCACAATCTGGGTCGCTCTCGTTTCGATGTCGGACTGACCCCCGTCTGCCGCGTTCCTTACCTGCGACCGGGCAGCTGTCCCCCTCGCGACTTGAACCAGGTTCGCCCTCTCTCGGCGTGTCTCCCGAATGCTGAACCAGGTTCGTGCAGAGTTGCACCTGGCGACTCGGAGTTTCTTGTCCGACACGAAGGGAGAAACTTGTGCCTCAGCGGAACAAGGGTGAACGCAAGTACGTACCTACGCGCATCCTGACCAACGTCGATCCTGACGCGCTCGCACGAGCCGCCGGCTACAGCATCACCGGACAGTGGGTCGCCGACCTCGTCTATCGCGAGGCCCAGCGCCCTGACCTAATGGAAGGCCCCGACGTGAAGGAGCAATTGCCGTTGACCGCATGACGCCTCGAAACCCCGTGACAGGTAGATAGCGGAAGTCTCAACGACAGACGAAAAAACCCCCGGTTGCAGCCGGGGGCTTTCGTAACAAAGTTTGTGAATCGAGTTCCCGCTCGATTCAACTGCTGAGACTTCGGCCCAACTCCTCAGAAGGACTGTCTTGTCTGACAGAGCCGATAGTAGCGCGCACCCAAAGGGTGCTGCAATCGCTCAACACACCGTGTCGGATCACGAAACCGACACGGGACCCACTACCCCCTACGCCGAGCTGCATCGCGTCATGCGAGGCCCCGGCCCCCTGGGGTACGCGTTCACCATCGCCCCGCCCGTCTCTGGCGTTCCCAAGGGTGCCCCGATCGATTCCCACACCGATCCCGCAGTGCTCATGGCGCGCGCAGAAGCCGTCGGCGGTGGCCACGCGGCCGCGGCGGTCTGCGGCGCGGTCCGCGCCGAGCTGCTAATCGTCGACATCGACAGTTGCGCCGAGCTCGCCAAGACCCAGGTCATCGATGCCGCGACCGACGCAGGAGCCGTATGGGGGTACGAGGCAGCCTCGGGGTCACCCGACTCCTGCCACCTCGGCTTCGCCGTAACCCCCGCCGTCCGCGTCGCCGCCGCCGCCGCGATCGCAGCGGTTCGCGCTCTGCACGGCCTCAGCAAAACTGACGTCGACGTTCGGTCAAAAGACCACCACCTCCGCTACCCCGGATCTGCTTCGCTGAAAGGCACCGGCCGCTGCGTCCCCGTCACCGCGGAGGGCGCCCCCATGACGGCAATCGCGGCCGCGAAGCGACTCAAGGCAGCTCTGGCGGCCGTCGACGACGGAGCCCTCGACCTCGAGGTAACCCCGTCGTCCGCAGCGGGCCCGCGCCGTCCGACCGCTCCCCCACCCTCCGCAACGGCGCCGCCGGTTCCTGTCGTAGACGACGAGGAGCTGGAGATCAGCCGGTGGGATTTGGAGCCTGAACGTGCCTGGCGGGCACCGACACCGATCGCCGCCGAGGGCTACCAAATTCTGGACAGATCGGTAGACCCCAAACTGCGGGAGCGGATCATGCGGGATCGCACGTCAGCAAGCTATACGGCGTCACCGGCGGACAAGGCCCGATGGAAGCGTGAGAACGGCTCCCAGCTGGCCACGGACGGGGCCTGGGTGGTCTACCGGTCGGGGATCAAGAGCTGGAAGCTCGCGCGGCCCTACTACCGCCGCTACCGGTGCTTCGCGAAGTTCGCTGCACTGGACGCTGCGGCCCGGGCCGCCGGTACCCCAGCCGTCCACAGCTTCAAGCACTGGCAGAGCGTCAAAGAGCGCGCCGAGTCCTGGCGACCCGCCATGCCGGCACCGGACGCCGCGTTCATCGCCCAGGTGCTCGACGAGATCGCCCGATGGGATGACCCAGATGCAGTCGCCGCCGCGGCCCAGATTGTCCACCAGCGCTTCGCCGATGGTCACGGCGCCGATATCCCCCGACCACTCGCCGAGCGCACAGTGGCTATCTGGCTGTCGGTATCGCCCAGCACCGCTCGCAAGCGCCTCACCACTCTCGTCGACCGCGGGCTGCTGTCCCTTGAAATCCCCCACGACCGGCACTCCAACCGTCATGAGGCGCACTGTTATCGGCTGCGCCTACCGTCACCGAAGTACCGCACGGAATGCGTGCATGACGTCACACGGGGGGGCACCTACACCCACCCCCTCTGGGGGGATCTAGGTCAATCAGCTCGGTACGTATACGACTGTTTGACCTCTGAGCCCTCGTCCACCAGTCGGTTAGCCGCTCTCACTCATCAACAGGTCGGAACTAGCACCTACGGCGTCCTGAGAGTGCTCAGGGCGTTGCAAGCCGCTGGCCTGGCTGACCGGCACGGCAGCGGAAATGCAACTACTTGGTGCCGGGGGCCTGCGTCCCTAGACGACGCTGCGCTTCAGGTCGGCACCATCGATCGGCACACCGCACTCGTCGCCACCATCAACACTGAGCGGAAGGCCTGGCACGCCACCACCCCCCGCACCAGTTACGCGGCGCGGTCCCGCCTGTCCTACCTGCGCAAACGACAGCACCACAACTACCGCACGACGGCGCCGGCGAACGACCAGCTGCGGCTGTACCTAGCTCCGACGGTCGACGATGCGGTCAGCACACCGCGGTACACGCTGGTGACTTCCAGTCCTGGCGCCGCCTACCAATCACGCTCCGCTACCGAGGAGGATGTAAGCCATGTGCCTGGCCCTGATCGCCTGGAACGTCGTTCCGGGTCACCGACTGATTCTCGCGAGCAATCGAGACGAGTTTCACTGGCGTCGAACCGAACCACTCCACCAGTGGAATGACAGCCCGATCGTCGCGGGCCGTGATTGCGCCGGCGGCGGCACATGGGTAGGAACCACCGCAACCGGGTCAGTGGGCCTGGTGACAAATGTTCGCAACGGCCTTCCGCTGCCGTCGAAATCGCGTCGTGACGCGCCCGACCGGTCCCGCGGACTCCTGATCAGCGACTACCTGGAGTCCCCCGAGTCCGCCACCTCGTTCGCACGCCAGTTGGAAGAGTCCGCAACTCGCTACGCGCCTTTCAACCTGATGGTCGGTGATGGCGAAGAACTGGTGTGGGTCTCCAACTACCGACAGTTCACAGCTCAATCCCTTGCACCAGGCTTCTATGGGCTGTCCAACGCCGAACTTGATAGTGACTGGCCAAAAGTGCAACGCGGCAAGGCCGAGTTCCAACGACACCTCGAATTGAATCCCCCTGGCGGGGGTCCAGCCTGGGAGTCGGCGATGTTCAACATCCTCGGCAATCAGTTGCGGCCGGATGACGAGGAACTCCCCTACACGCACGTCCCGCGCCAGATCGAACGGATGGTCAGCCCACGGTTTGTGCAAGCCGGCGTCTACGGCACCCGTGCGAGCACGCTCGTCGACATCCCCGACAACGGATTCCCACGCATCGTTGAGCGGCGTTTTGGATTATTCGGCCGGCGCCTTGGCAACGACGTAGCCATCTCCGCGGACCCCGGTCGAGCCACGAAGAGCTGAACGCCGGGCGGTGGCGAGGCCGCTGTGCACGGGGCTATCCAACAGTTCAGGCGCAGCAACGTTGCTTCACTCGATTGCCTTACCAGCCCGGATAGACCGTTAGCCATACCGCAAGACCGCTATCCCGCAAGCGGTTGAGGGGTCAATCCCGCGTGCCCGCTATACCGCAAGCGGTACATCTGCGATACCATCAATCCAGCAAACCAGATTGCGGGATTGATGGATTGCACGCTTTCCCGCACTCCCTCTTGCTGGCATTACCGCAGTACCGCGTTACCGCTTGTGGGAACGCGCGCAACACCGCTACACCGCATGACCGCATGCGGTATCAACCGCGAAGGGGAGTGGCCGAATGATTGTCTCGGTCGTCAACACCAAGGGCGGGGTGGGGAAAACCACCTCTAGCCTGTTCATAGCCAACGAATTCGCCCTGCAAGGTAAGACCGTGACCTTTGTCGACCTCGACAAACAGGGTTCGGCGACCTCCTGGGCCGACAAGGCGTCCGACCGCGGAACGCCCCTGCCGTTCAAGGTCGAGGTGTCCAACACCAAGCGACTGGGGCGCTGGAGCGAGTCGTTGGACCCGGAGTCAGTCCTGGTCATCGACACCCCGCCAGGGGATAGCGCGATCATCGATGCTGCGATCGACGCGGCAGACTTCGCAGTCATCCCCACCCAGCCGTCCGCAGCGGACACCGAGCGAGTGTGGGAGACCCTTCCGTCGCTGCCCAAGTCCACCATCTACGGCGTCCTCGTCACCGGAGCAACCCTGCACACGAAGCTCCTCACCACCACCCTCGCCGCGTTCGATGAAGAAGACATCTCACGCTTCGACACCGTCGTGCGGTTTCGGCAGGTCTACCGCCAGAGCTTCGGGCACCGCCCGCCACACGACAGCACCTACTCAGACGTCGTCGACGAGATCGTGGGTGCACTGTGAGCATCAAGAAGCCGGGAGACCCGAGCACCGAGGACATGCGGCCACGCAAGGCGGTGGCCACCAGCTTCATACGGCCATCCGACGGCGGGTCTCAGTCGCAACTGACCGTGCGAATTGATGCCGGGCTGCACAAACAGTTCAAGGCCGCGACCGCCATCGCCGACCAGTCGATGTCGGAAGTAATCGAAGACCTCATCCGTGAATGGGTCTCCAGCAAGCGGTAAATACCGCAACACCGCACGCGGCCCTGGCGGGCGTCGCCAAACTGACCCGCCAAGGCCGCTGACACAGACAAGGACTGTGCTGATGTATGACTCTACGAGCCCCTGGGTGCGCAAGTTGGCGATCGTCTACGCGACTGCGGTCGCCGTAGGTATCGCGATCGCAGCGTTCGTGCTCAGCTTCTCCGCCCTGTGGGACGTCGCCACACGCGTCTGCGGAACTTGTCAAGGTGTTTGAGTCCAGTGGGTGTCTAGTTTTAGGCGGCGATCGTGGTCTCCCGGTCTGTGTCAGGTTCGTCGGCGGGTTGATTGATCCAGGCGGCGTCGGGTAGCGCAAGTATTTTCGGTACGACACGCTCTGTGCTGAAACGGTGTGGATGCTGGGCGCGTGCGTTCTCGAGCACGGCTCGGCGCTGTACGTCTCGGTCTTCGGCCAGACCGTAGTGGATATCGGCGGGGGTGTGCAGGCCGATCCCGCTGTGCCGGTGTTCGTGGTTGTACCACTCGGTGAACTGGTCCATGAAATGTCTTGCCTGACTCAGCGATTGGAATCGTTCTGGGAATGTTGGTCCGTATTTGAGGGTTTTGAACAGTGATTCGGAGTAGGGATTGTCGTTCGAGACCCGTGGCCGCGAGTGGCTTCGGGTGACCTCCAGATCGGCGAGCAGCGTGGCCACGGTTTTGCTGGTCATCGAGGTTCCGCGGTCGGCGTGGACTACCTGTGGTATGCCGTGAACGTTGAAGATGTGTTCCATCAATTCCTTTGCCAGTACACCTGATTCGTGGGTGTGGACGTGTACGCCGACGATGTAGCGGGAGTAGATGTCGATCATCACGTAAGCATCGAAGTACTGGCCCTTGATCGGGCCGGCGAGCTTGGTGATGTCCCACGAGTACACCTGCCGTGGGGCGGTTGCGACCAACTCCGGACAGGCTCTGGCTGGATGCCGTGCTTGCCGTCGCCGGTCTTTGACCTGCTTGTTCTCGCCCAACACCCGATACATGGTGGACACCGAACACAGGTAGGTGCCCTCGTCGAGGAGTTGGGCGTAGATCTGCAACGGCGCCTGATCGACAAACCGTTCGCTGTTGAGGATCTGCAGAATATGTAGCCGCTCAGGGAGGCCGAGTTTGTTGACTGGCTCAGCACGTCGCGGGGAGATCGGCGGTGGTGGTGCCGCAGCCACTGCCCGGCGTCGTGCGGCGGTCGAGCGAACCATCCCGGTCAAGACGCTCGCGGTGCGGGTGCTGACCGTGGCGCGAAGGAGTTCGTCGTAGGCGGTGGTCACCGTTTGTAGTTCTTGTTGTCCGAATCCGCGCTCTCGGAGAGACTCTCCAAGAGCGCGTGTGCTTTTCCCATGATGTCGAGGGCTGCTTCGGTGGTCGAGAGTCGTTTGTTTGCTTTCGCCAACTCGCGACGCAGTTTCGCGATCTCGGCCTGTTCGGCGGTCAGTTTCCCCACCTTGTCGCCCGGGCCCTTGCCCTCAAGAACGCCTGCGTCGCGGTGCTTGCGCCATTCACAGATCAACGACGAGTACAGGCCCTCACGGCGAAGGTAGGCCCCGCCCTCGCCGTCGTGGCAGGCTTGTTCGTAGGCGGCCACATGCGCAGCCTTCTCTGCGGCGGTAAACCTCCGGCGGCGTCGGGGGCCATCTGCTCGCGGATGTTCAGGATCCATTCGTTCATTGTCGCTGGCCGAGGTGGCCATGGTCGTGGTGCTCACGATGTGCGTTGATTCCGTATCTCGCCCTGCATCAGACGGGGTTGCTATGAACCGATGTACTCAACTCACCCTGACACACAGGGCTGGCCAAATCGCCACCTGTCGTGGCTCGGACCGGCGATCGTCGACTCCACAATTCTCCAAGCAACCGTGAGCCTGGTCGTCGTCGCGCACACGACCAGGTCCTCCGAGCGGACCTACTTCTGGTCCCTGCTCGTTGGGGCTGCACTAACCAGCATCGCGGGCAATGCCCTGCACGCACTCATTCCAGCCGACCAACCCCTTCCGGGCCTCGTCGCCGCCGTAATCGCAACGATCCCCCCAGTGTTCCTATTGCTCTCAACCCACTCGCTCACGCTGCTCATCAGGCGGCGGCCGGATCGGATCGTCACACCGGTGTCGAACTACGGGCTGGCCGAGGCTCATGACCCGTCTGCGGGCCACACCATGCCGGCCGGCCTCGACGACGGGGCAGCAGTCAGGGCGCCAGGGGAGCGGCTGGCAGTGCTCGATCCTGTGTCGGCGCCCGGGGATGCGCGGCCTTTCCTCGATCCAGCGCGTGCACTGCGTGAGCGCCACAACTTCGACACCCCCACCAGCCGGATAGCGGCGATCCTGCACCACTTCCACACCAATCCCGAGGCCTCGAACCGCGAGCTGGGAGCGGCGGGCAACGTCCACCACAACACCGCCGCCAAGATCGTCAACGCCTACCGCGACACAGAACTTGTTTCGAACACACGTTCGTAGATACGGTGGTGAAGGTCCTGGGCCGCGCGGAGGGAAGCCGCAACGCCCGGGACCCTCAACCTTTCAACTTCTGTCGCGGAAGCTAAGGCCCCAGGTGGTCAGTGACCGATGTCTACAGATTCCAGGCCAAGATCGTCCGGGTAAGGGTGGGGGAGTGGCGCGAAACAGCACCGCGGCGATGTCCAGCGGCCGACTGCGACCTCACGCTGCCCCGCGCAATGCTTGTCGGCTGGGACAGTGGCATCGACCCACCGCATCGCATCTGGATATGCCGACGGTGTGAAGCAGTCATCCACAACCTCGCACCTGGTCAGCATCATGAAACGATGCGCCCGGTTCGGCTCGATCACTGCCAGCCTCACCAGCTAACTGACCACCGAGATCCGCACGAGGTGGGGGAGTAGGCGACGAGGGGCGGTCGAGCGAGGTGCGCGAAACCATTGCAGGACTGGACTCGAACCCTACGAAGCGCCCAGAACAGGAGAGCGACCAGTGACCTACAAGCAGCCAGTCAAACGCGGTCGCGGCCGACACGAGCTCATCGCATCCACACTGCGGTCGATCGCCTCGCGCGGACTGCACGCAACCACGTTGCGTGACATCGCCGCCGGCGCAGGTCTGTCGCTGGGGTCGACGACCTACCACTTCCCCGATCGCGCCGCTCTCATGGTCGGTGCGCTCGAGGAACACGTCACCGACACCGAACGTGTGATCGCGGCCGCGGACGTAATCTCCCGCGAGCGCCGCGACGCCCGAACCGATGGGGGAGTGCACTCCGCGCTCACCGCGCTTCTGGCCGATCGTGACCGGGTCCTCATCCGCCACGAGCTGCGCCTAGAAGCCACCCGCGACCCCGAGTATCGAGACCTGCACGTTCGTAGCCGCGCCGTGGTGCGCCGCATCGTGGCCAGCGCACTGCGCGCCGAAGGTCAGGCAGTCAGTGACGCCGCGGTCAACGCGCTCGCCACCGCGCTCGAGG
Source organism: Williamsia herbipolensis (assembly GCF_000964005.1). GTDB lineage: Bacteria > Actinomycetota > Actinomycetes > Mycobacteriales > Mycobacteriaceae > Williamsia_A > Williamsia_A herbipolensis. Next base: position 15,262 of record NZ_JXYP01000042.1, on the reverse strand, counting down.
ACGCGGCTATCGAGGCCGCGGTCGACGACGAGGACCCTGCCAGCTTCACCGCCGCGATGACCACCCACCTCGACGAGGTGTTCGCCGCCAGGATCGCCGGCTAAGCCTCGGCAATGGTCGGGGAGTTGCCCACCGGTGATGGACTGCCGACACCGGGGCTGGTGGACGGCCTCCGGCTACCGCCGGGCCTGCACCCGACCACAACCCCGCGCCAGACCCACACCCGTGGACACCACCTCAGGCGCCGGCGAGCGGTTCAACCTCAGCACCCATCGCCGCGGCGTAGCGCCGCGCATCCTCAGCCTCGGCGGCGGTGAACGCCTGCACCGCGGCCGGGCGGCCCGCAGGCCGCACGATCAAAGCGAGATCAGACAGCGCCACCCGCGCCCGTTTCGGCGGCTGTGAGCTCGTCACCGACGCTCGCGAGGTGTCGACGGGATCTGTCATCTTCGGAGAATAAACCGAACGTCAGACAGCGAATGAAACGGTGTTGTCGGGCCTGCTGAGCAGTCGAATCGAATCCCCCGCCGGGGGAGCGGTCGGTCCCCCGACCACCGACCCGCGAAATGTCAGCCCAAACGGCCACACTCGTCGCCATGACCCCGACCCGCCTAGACCTCGACGACATCGTCGCCGTCGCCACAATTGTCGAAGCCATGCTCGGCCGACCCATGACACCCAACGAGTCATCGCGGCTGAAATCGGCCTACCAACGCGGCGGCACGCTCGCCGGATTCGCCGACGAAATCGCCGCCTGATCAGATAAGCCCAATCCCATTGTTGCGCAATTGATTACTGGTAACGAGACGTGTTGATGTAGGACGAGTTGTTGTTGCAGGTGAGGGCCGTCAAAGTCACTGAGTTGTTAGCCAAGGAGCTGTTGCGCGGCCTGGCGCGCGTCGGTGCCGGCGGTCGCGTTCGGGTCGATGCACGCGACCACACTGGCGCCTTCAATGAGAAGTAGCAGTTGACGGGCGGTTCGGTCGGGATCGGCCACATTGGCATGGGTCAGCATCTCCCCGAGCAGGTCCAGGTATCGACCGAGGTGTCGGCGGGCGATAGCGGCGATAGCGGGGTCGGCGCGGGTGTCGGTGACGGTGTTGACGACCGCGCAACCGTTGTACCCCGGTTCGGCAAACCAGTTGACCAGTAGGTCGAACAAGGCCATGACCCGCTCGGAACCCGCTGGAGCATTGTCTGTTTCGCGCCGCAGCCATCCATGGATTTTGTCGCTGTGGGCTTGCAGCATCGACTCGACCAAGATCTCTTTGGACGGGAAGTAGCGGTAGATACTCAGTTTCGACGCGTGGGCAGTCGCAGCAATCTCGTTCACCCCGACAGCGTGAACCCCTCTGTCGTAGAACAGCTCTGCGGCGACGCCGAGAATTCGGTCACGCGTCGCCGTCGTCGTCGTTGGTGCCACAGTCTGCTCCTACCCTCGTCTTCGCGTAGACAGTAACACTCTGTACTTATTAGGTACCGATCTGTACTGTCTGCGAAATGTTGCTGACTGAGCGCGTGCCGGTGAGACGACTGTGGTTCGCCATTTTGTGTGGCTATCTGGCGCTCGGTGCGACTCTGCAGCAGCTCCCCGGTTACCTCGTGTCCCGGTTCGATGCCGGGCCGTTTGTGGTTGGCACGGTTGTGGCAATTGCGTTTCTGGGTACCGCGGCAGCGCGTCCCTACGCGGGCCGCGCCGGCGACCTCGGGTTCAGTCGCGATGTGGCCGCAGTGGGTTCGCTGGTTGTGGTCCTCGCTGCGGTTGGCCATCTGCTGGCGCCCACCATCGCCCTGTTGATCGTCGCCCGTCTGGCGATGGGCGTAGGGGAGGGGATGCTGTTCTCGGCAACGTTGCCGTGGGTGCTCACCGCGACACCCGCCGATCGCAGGGGACAAGTGGCTGGATGGTTCGGGCTGTCGATGTGGTCGGGACTCAGCGTCGGCCCTCTACTAGCCGGACTTGCGGGTCATGTCGGCGGTGATCGTGCTGTGTGGTCGCTGGTCATCGCACTACCTGTGTGCGCGGCGGGATTGCTGTTGTCCATTGGTCGCCAGGGACCCTCGACGCAGTGGCGCCGGATCGTCTCTGTCGATCCGCGAGTTCTCGTGCCGTCTGGCGGTGGGGGACCGGCCGTGTCCTTGGGGTTGTCGGCGTATGGGTACGGGACGTTGACAGCGCTACTCATCCTGTACCTGTCCACAGCGAAACTGGGCGGTGAGGCGGTTGCCCTGTCGCTGTACGCCGCAGCATTCCTTATTGCACGCACTATCGGCAGTCCGCTCGTCGACCGCTGCGGCGCGCGGCCGATCGCTGTCGGAACCCTGCTGATCCAAGCCACCGGCCTGACCGTTGTTGCGCTGGCGGCTAGTACCCCTGTGGTTTTGATCGGTGTTGTGCTCACCGGCGTTGGAGTGGGAAGTATCTACCCGGCAACCAGTGCGATGACTCTCGACCGCACGACGAGCACCGGGCCAGGAGTAGCAATGGGCACGATGACCTCGTTGTGGGACTTGGGAATTCTCATCGCCGGTCCAGTCGGGGGTCTGCTCGCCGCGGCCACCGGCTACCGCTGGGTATTCGTCGCCGCAGCTGGGGGCGCCCTATTGGCGTGCCTCGCCGCCGCCCTGACCAAGTCCCCCCACCGGTCACCGCTACCCACTCGCGGTGCCTGATGTATCAGACCCGACGAAAGGTAGCTATGGCGACAATCCGCCCCATCGAATCCAGAGATTCCGACCAATGGTCCCCAGTGTTCGAGCAGTATCGAGCCTTCGATCACTTAGCCCCAGATCCTGCGGTGATCAAAAAAGTTTGGGGCTGGCTCTCCGATCCGCAGCACAACCTCGACGCCCTCGTCGTCGAGGACCACTCCGAAATTGTTGGCTTCGCGCTCTATCGACAGTTCCCGCGACCTGTCACTGCAACGACAGGGGTCTACCTTGATGACCTCTACGTCGTGCCTAGCAGTCGCGGCCGCGGGCACGCCCAACAGCTGATAACCGCCGTAACCGACATAGCCAACGCGAATCACGCAACCCTCATCCGTTGGATCTGCGCCCAAGACAACACCATTGCGCAGCACCTATACGAACGGATCGCCACACGAACCGCCTGGATCACCTACGAGGACACGATGCAATAGCCCGCAGATGCCAGAGCAAGTAGCCCCTCGACGACCTAAGCCACTTGCTGTCCACCGTCGCACCCACGACATGCCCACAGCGCGACCTGCCGCCTGCGACGAAAGCCGCAGTGCAGCAACGTGATACTCGTCCTATTTTACTGGTAACGAGACGTGTTGATGTAGGACGAGTAGATCAGACCAGCTCAGAGGCGCAATCGACGCCAACGCGGAAGGTTCCGTTCTAGGACGCGAGGTAGTCGCTGCCGCCGACGAATACCGTTCGCGCGACGGTGCCACCTTGTTCGATCTCGTCGCATACGGCCGCCGAGAACTCGACAATCGTCGGCAGCGGGCCCAGGCCGCGTCGCTGGTCGACCGCTTCTGAGTTTCGACGGTGCAGGAGCTTTACGATCATCGTTCCTTCGATCATGTCTCCCGATACCACTGACAGTCCGATGCCGCGGGTGGCGAGCTCGGTGTGGCGTTGTCGCACTGCGTCTTCACCCGCACGCTTGCTCGTGGCCACCGGCAGGTAGCCATCGGGTGCTGCCCGGGAGCCGATGAAGTGCGCTTGGTGGCTTGTTACATATACGACTCGAGATCCAGATTTCATCAGCTCGCGGGCGGCATCAAGGACGCGCAACTGGGCGTCCCGGTTTATCGCAAGCGGATACGTCGGGTCGGCTCCACGCTCGAGGCCGCCTGAAGCGTTGAGCACGATTGCATCGAGTTGGCCAGCTGCTCTGGCGATTTCGTCAATCATCGCGGCTACCTGGGACGTGACTGTCAGATCGGCGGCGATCGCGACTGCCGATCCGCCCGCCGCGATGATCTCGTCCACCAGGTTCTCGGCTCGTTTGCGCTTCTCGCGGTAGTTGATTACGACGTGATGACCCCGGGCTGCCAACATTCGTGCGGTTTCCGCACCCACCCCTCGAGAGGCTCCGGTCACCAAGATGGTCTTCTGTTTCGGCATTCAACCCGACTCTCAGTAGTGCTTCTTGTTTAGAAGCGAAGTATGCTAGTTCGAAATGAGAAGCACAAGTGCCCTCGGGCCGGGGGTTGGTGAGCGCGAAGCTGGCGTCTATGCGGTGATGGATTTGCTTGGCCAGCGTTGGATGCTCCGCGTGATCTGGGAGCTGGAGCCGGGACCCTTGGGGTTTCTGGAGTTGCGTCGCCGGATGGGCAACTGCTCATCGAGCATGTTGGCCGATCGACTTGCCACCCTAGTGCTCGCCGAGGTCGTCACGAAGCTGCCAAACAAGTCGTATGAACTCACTCCCATTGGCGAGGAGTTGGGGGAGGCGCTCGAGAATGTGTGGAAGTGGGTCGACGCCCGACCCGCTCCTTTGATCCAGGCCGCGCGAGACGCAGATGTTGGCGCCAACGCGCGACGACGCGTTGATCCGGTCTGACATACAGCAATTTTCGGTACGACGGGGAGCTCGGCCAAGGTCTACCTGGCGGCCCGACACGACTCGATCCAGGCGCATCGGAATGACGAAAAGCGTTGTGCGCCATGGTCTGGACTCGTCCTAGTTGCGTGCCGATAATTTATATTATGTCAGGTAGTGGTCGAAACCCGCTGTTGGAAGCGTTGTTTGGGACCCAACTTGTCTTCTGAAAACCGATTCTGGCTGCGGCGGTGTTGGCGTGGATTTGCGTCACCTGCGTGGCTTCTAGGTCCATAGTGGGAGTGCTTCCCATCCAGCGGGAAATCCCATCTCTGCGGTGGTGCGGTTGTCGAATTGGTCGAAAGACGTGGTGACCAGCTCTTTGACCTGTTGTGTCCAGGTGCTGCCCGGCGATGTGGTCCGAAGTAGGACGCCAATCATGCACAGAGTTCCGAATAACTTCTCGGACTGGTCTGTTGGTAGACCCTCGAAGCCCTGTAGAGCCCGCAGTGCGGCTGTGGTCGCTGGTGGAAGTTGTCGGTTCCACAGTCTGCTGTGGTGAGCTCCGATGTTGCGGACAACACTGAGTTGGAGTAGCCAACTTTCCAAGGCGGGGTTTTGGCGCCATTTGCGGCGCTGTCGGCGTTGAGCCGCTGAAGAGGCGGTGCCATTGGGTGGCGGAGGCGTTATGCCGAACCATGTGCTGAGCGTTTGCTGGTCGGCGCTGCGCATCCCGGCGAACAGTTTCGACAGGTCGGCAAAGTCCAAGACATCAGTGAGAACCCAGATCGGGAGTTGGCCACCGTATTTCGTGAAGTGGTGATCAACGAAGGCATCTCGTCCTCGGCTGCGGGCGATCCGCCCGCGAGCGGTCTGCAGCCATCCTGCGTGATCGAACCCGGGTCGGAAGTTGCCGGGGTCCTCGTGCGCCATCGGACTGATTTCGCCGAGGATGTGACCTAGCTGGCTGCGCATCGCAACCTCGACACGCTCGATGCCGCTGTGGACCTTGCTCTTGAGGTGGCGGTCGAACTCATACAGTCTGACGACCTCATCAAGCGAGGTCCCGTCGCGGAAGGTGTCGAGTGGGCGGAGGCGATTGGCGGGGTTTGCTTCCCGAAATGGGTACCAGTATCCGCTGAGCCTGTAGTAGCCGACAGCAGAAAGCCACTGCGTGGCCACTGCGTCGTCAAGGGCCATCCCCCGGTCCCGTAGGCGTGCGATTTGGTCAGCGACAGGAAGGAAAGGTTTGGGAGGTAGCGGCGGGTGAGATGGCGTCACCCTGCAAATATAAATCCGGCCCACTCCCGGGACAGTAGGTTCCGGGGCGGGCCGAACGATTACGACTGATGATAAGGGGCAGTTGGCCCAGGCGCAAGAAGACGGGCTGACGGCCAGTGCGACCTGTCTCACCGGTCGCACGAAACTGGTATCGCACGTTGCCGGCCGACTGCGACGACGCGAAGACGTCGATGCCTGCGCCTACTTCCGTAACAGCGATTGGGCGCGCTCGATGCGCTCTCGGAGACCTTGCTGAAAGTTCTCGTCGCCCGCCACGGTGCCGATGTGGCTGTCGATGGCTGCGCGGATGACCTCGGATACGGGCTGATTCGACACGCTGGCAACCGTTTCGAGCATCTCGGCTTGCTCGGGGGACAGTCTGATGGTCATGGCCTTGTGCGACATGGCGCAAAGCATACTCCGGGCCACCACATTGGAGAAGCCTTCTAGGTAGACTGGTTGCGTGATACCGTGGTATCACGGTGCCAAGAGGTGCTGCCCCATCTCCAGCCTTAGGAGCTGTTCATGACCAAGCCCACACACCCACGCGAGGTTGTGCTTCACATCGACGGATCTCAGTACCACCACCCGGCCGGCCCGATCACCCCTGCCCAGATCCGTCGGATACCAAATCCGGACATTGCTCAGGACAAGCAGATCTGGCTCGACATCGACGATGCCCAGGACCGGTTGCTCGCCGAGGATGCGCAGATACAGCTCGGCGGCGGCGAGCACTTCTACAGCGAGGTTCCTGCCATCACTCTCACATTCGATCGCTCCGCCTACGAGGTGTCGGTCCGCAAGATGACGGGCGCCGAATTGCGGGTTGTCCCCTCCCCGGACGTGGCAGCGGATCGGGATCTGTGGCTGGACGTGCCGGATGCGCGGGACCGCAAGATTCAGGACGAGGACGTCATCACCCTCGTCGACAAGATGCGCTTCTTCACTGCCCCCGGGCGCATCAATCCGGGTGCGGCAGGTGTCGACCGATGAAGCTGCCAGCAGTCGACGCACGGTTTCTCAACGACTCCGGAATCTCGTACAGGACCTTCGACGACGGTTCCGGAATGCTGAGCGTGGAACTCCTCGACCTCCCCCTCCCGCAGGGCTTGAGCTCGGAGAGCGCGAACGTGCTCTTTCGGCTGTCCGCGAACTATCCGGACGCTCAGCCTGACATGTGGTGGCTGATCCCTCACCTGACCACGGCAACTGGCGGCGTCATCGCTGCCACGGAGATTCAGGAGACATTCGACGGCCGGGTGTGGCAGCGTTGGTCGCGTCACTTGGACGCCGGCGCATGGCGACCCGGTGTTGACAGCCTCGAAAGTTACGTGCGGCTGTTGCGCAACGAGCTGTCGACGGCCGCGGCATGACCGCCGGCGGAGACGGACTCGGCGCCACGGCTGGATCAGCCGCGTCGGTCATTCGTGTGACCGAGGCGGTTTACAGCGAACTCATCTCCATGGCGAAAGGGCCCGTCGAGTCCGCTGCAGTTCTCCTCGCCCGGGTCGATGATGAGGGAACCGCGACACAAATTGTCGTGACGGCGGTTCACCCCGTCCCCGAATACGCCTACCACGTCAGGACCGACCGGAGTCTGGAAGTTTCCTCCGATGGTTACATGCCCGCACTGGCGGCTGCGGAAACGCAGGGCGCGGTCGCGATCTGGGTGCACACTCACCCAGGTGACGGTGCGAAAGTCGCCCCCAGTCGTCACGACCTACAGGTCAACTCCGAGTTGTTGCCGGTCTTTGCTCTTCGCTCCTCGCCGGCCGCCTACGGCTGGATGGTGCTAGGGCACCAGGACGGCCACCTCTCGTTCACCGGTGCCCTCGAATTCGAAAACGGTGCCGCCCATCCCGTGACAAGGATGTCGGTAGTGGGGGCCAGGTTTCAGCGGATCGTGGCCCAGGACAACCGGGACCGGCCGGCCGGCCGCGAAGAATCCGGCCACGAAGCCAACCTGCCGGATCTGTTCGACCGCAACATCCGTGCTCTGGGGACGGAAGTGCAAAAAGTCATCAACGATCTCACTCTCGCCGTCGTCGGCGCCGGCGGCACAGGGTCCGCCGTCGCCGAGCAGCTCGTCAGACTCGGAGCTCGTCACATCGTGCTGATCGATCCCGACACACTCTCTGCCAGCAACACCACCCGGGTCTACGGTTCCACCCCTGCCGACGTCGGCAGACACAAGGTGGACGTGCTTGCCGACCACCTCGCTCGTATAGCCCCGGACCTCGATGTCCGAACGGTCGTGGGCTCAATCACTAAGCAGTCGGTCGCACGCCTTCTTGCAGAAGCAGACGTGGTGTTCGGGTGCACCGACGACAACGCCGGACGTCTACGCCTGTCGCGACTCCCGTACTACTACCTCATCCCGGTCATCGACTGCGGCATCAAACTCGATTCGGATACCGACGACATCATCTCGGGCATTTTCGGGCGGGTCACCATCGTGTACCCCGGAACAGCGTGTCTGCTGTGCCGCGACCGCGTGGACACGGCGATGGCCGATGCCGAGGTACGGACCGCCGAGGAGCACGGGAAGCTGATGAAGGAGGGATATGCGCCTGCACTACCCGGCGTCGAACCTGCGCTCGTTCCGTTCACCACCATGACCGCAGCCTGGGCAGTGTCAGAGTTTCTTGAACGACTGATCGGCTACGGCGAAGATCCCTCACCGTCGGAACTGCTGATGCTCATCCACGAGCGGCGGATCAGCGGTAACGCACAACGCCCCACGGTCGGACACTATTGCGACCCTGACACCGATTTGGAGTACGACCGCGATATGTTCCTCGGCATGAACTGGTCGTTGTGAGCACGATTCGAGGTGGCCTCCGGAGCTGCGTAAGGCACCTTCATGCACTCCTGTTCCGGCCCTTACGGATACAGAAGACCCCGTATAGCTCCGTGGTTACTGTGCCCGAGCGACTTCCTCGGCGATCCGTGGCCTTAGTTCGCAAAGGCGGACAGGATCAATGGCTGGTGTTCGACTGCCCATGCCGCGCGGGGCACCGCGTGATGCTCGCACTTGATCGCCGGGTGCGACCCCACTGGACCGTGACCGCAGCGGACCCTCTGACGTTGTGCCCTAGCGTCGACGAACATAGCGACAACAGACGATGCCACTACCTAATCAAGCAAGGAAAGGTCATCTGGGTATGACGGACTCACCGAAGGCTCCCCTTCCCGACGAGGTCGTCACCGACAAGCCGCCGCTCCCCACGCCAGCCACCCCGTCCCCTGCAACGACGACCCCCTCCGCAGGTCGTGCCATGCGACGAACCCCGCTGTTCGAGGCAATTAACGCCGCCCGCTATTCACGCCAGACGCTGATACGCGAGATCGAGGCTCAGACTGGAAACACATTGCTCTGCATCGTGTCTGAACACGGTCAGATCGCAAAGTCGCACGCAACCGCCGTCGTTGATCTGCTGCATAATGTTCCCAACGGCGCCGACATCGATCTCCTGCTCAACTCCCCCGGTGGCGACATCGACACGGCCGAGAAGCTGACCACCCTGGTCAGGAAGAAGGCCGGTGCAGGCACCATCCGCGTCATCGTCCCGGACTATGCGAAGAGCGCCGCGACACTGATCGCTCTGGGCGCCGACCAAGTCGTCATGAGCGACACCTCTGAACTCGGACCCATCGACCCCCAGGTCACCCTGCCGGACACCGCCGGCGGCGGAACTTCAATTCACTCCGCCAGGAGCTACATCGACGCGTACGAGCAGCACGCGCAAGCCCTGCGCACCGATCCCGAGGATCCGGTCGCACGGCTCATGCTCAACAAATTCGATCCGGCTGTTCTCGAGAAGCTGACACGCGCATCGAAGCGATCCACCGTCATCGCATCAGAATTGCTGCAGACTGCGATGATCAAGCGCAAGGACGATGCTGACGCACTCGCGGCGAAACTGTCGGACACCGCGCAATGGCATTCGCACGGACAGATGATCGGGCACGAACACTGTTCCGGCTTGGGGCTAACGGTGACCTACCTCGATCCCCGAAGTGACCTCTGGGAAACGTTGTGGCGACTGTACTGTCTCCAAGCGTATTCGCTCCCAACCGGCGGGACGTTGTTCGAGAGCAAGGTGGCCTCTCTCCCGCTGTGAGTCCCGGGGTCGCCCCCGGTGCCATGTGTGTCGACGCCAGCGGCGACCGGTCTTCCGGCGGAAACGGCGTGCCGTACGCGGCTGACGGCGCTCAAACTGGCGCTACAAGCCCGCAGCGTCGAACTCTACCGATTGCCAACTCCCGGCATCGTCAGTGCGTTCAAATGAACATTTAACGAACTCCATCGCGGCGCGGTTGTTGAACGATCGGTGCTTCGCTGTTGCGAACCGGTACTTGCCGTGTTCCGTGCGATTTAGGCCCACACAGTGCAGTCGGACTGCTGCAAACACTGTTGTTTACGAGCCAGCATTGCAGTGACGCTCGTGAAGCGGGAAGGCCGCATTTCTGAAACCAGGCAAGAGACGTAAATCGCACGAAACAGAACAAAAGGACAAAGTCAAAAAAAGTTGGGCACATTTCTCCGATACAGCCTGCAACGGGGTGCTTACGGTGTTTAACTAAGTGTCCGCTGGAACCACAGTCAAATCGGAGGAGGCCCCCGTGCCAGCCGTTACTCATGCCTATTTTGCCGATGTGTCCGCAAGTCAATCGGTCGTTGACGACAGATACCCCTACCAGGTGCTTTCTATCAAGTCGAACGACGGCACAATTGAAGACCCAAACTTCGCGGCAAACTACAAATGGATGCTGGGCGCTATCCAGTCCGGGAAACTCACCTTCGGGATTGTCTACTTCTACTGGGAAACAAACTGGCAAGACTGCGTGCGAATTCATGAACAAATGATCAACGCAAACGGCGGATTAAGCCCTCGGGTTGTCAGCATGATTGACGTGGAATCAGGCAATGGCCAGATCACCGGTGACCAGTCGGCGGCCCTAAACGCTACCTACAACGCGCTCGCGCAGTACCATGGAAATACCGCGGCGAGGGTTATTGGTTACTGCAACCCAGGGAACGGCGACTTGAACACGCTGTGGCCGAATAGACCGTCCACCCTCAGTTTCATTTACCCCGCGTATGGGACGGATGACCCAAGCTTGCCAAACGAAGTTGCTTGGCAATACACCGACGGCACAATCACCCCTCCCGCCGGCAACCCCATAGGCGCGCCACCGTTCGGTAATTGCGACATGAATCGCTCAGTCAAGTCTCTGACGGAGTTCGCATTTGCCTGCGGCATAGACAGCAGCACGCCGACACCTCCACAGCCTGGCGGCGGGATACAACCGGCGTCTATTAACAAGTTCAAGTCGGGCTTTATGGGGCCTGTGTCGTCAGACGTAAAAGACGTTCGGCAGCAACTCACGGGCGGCCGCGACCAGGGGCAGTATCCAGGGTGGCCTCAGCTGGGTGGTCGCTCCCTTACCGACGGTGTCGCAGCCGTACTGCAGGCAATTCAAAACCGGCCACCCGGTTAAGAGGCTGGACCTGAACCAATCTGATATTCAGTCAAAACAACCAAGGAGAACACAACATGTCCGACGTAGATCTCGTAAATCAGTACACCGCAAAGTTTGACGGACCTATCGGCAGCGACGTGAAGGATATTCGGCAGCAACTCACGGGCGGCCGCGACCAGGGGCAGTATCCAGGGTGGCCCCAGCTGGGCAACCGCAGCGTCACCGACGCTCTCGCGGCAATCGGAGCGCACCTGGGCATATCCGGGTTCTACGATCCACTTGCCCGCAACACGTGACTGCCTACACTGGTTGCTTACGTCACACCGTTGGTAGGGCCCCGTTTTTGCTAGCCCTCTGCACGCTCCCACTCCTCATCGCAGGCGTGGGAGCGTGTGGATCGTCTACAACGAGCGGCGATGATCAGCATGTCAAGACAGTGGCGTCGGCGCCTGAGAATCCAGATGGTCCCCAGTCGTCTGCTCAACAAGCAGACGGCGATGACCGCGGGGAGTTGTCCTCAGGTGCGCCATCAGCCAAAGCTGACACGGCGACACCTCCGTGTGAGGCCGGCAGCTTAAGGGCGACTCTGGCGGCACCCGACAACAGCGCAGGCACAAGTCGCACGGCAATCATTTTTACGAACGGCGGTATGAACGCATGCTCGCTGCAGGGGTATCCAGGTGTCTCCTTCGTTGGTAACGGTGACGGGACTCAACTGGGCTTGCCTGCCGCTCGTCTCGCAGCAACCAGCTCCCAAGCGATTGTTCTCGAGGCAGCAGGAAAAGCCGCGGCGGACCTGGTTGTGTCGAACGGTGCGGTGACCGCAGATTGCGAACCAGTCAAGGCGGATGGAATCCGAGTCTACCCGCCGAATAGTACTACATCGCTATTTGTACCCGCCCTTGCTGCATTCAAAACATGCAGCACTAAACAAGTTCCAGTGTTGCGGGTCGGCGCAGTGCATGCTCTGTCGAACTAGCTGACTCTTTTACGAGGCCGTTACAAATGTATAGTGCCCGATACAGATTGGTAAAGATGAGTACGCCAACATTTCCGTTGCCAGCCGGCTACTACTACGGTCCGGTGAATGGTCCCCAGCAATCAATTTCAGGTCAATATCAGACCGACAAGCCCGAGTGGGTAGCTGGTTTAAAGTTGTGGCAACAATCGTTGGGCATCGAAACCACCGGAATATGGGATGAAGTAAGTCGATGTCACGCGCAACTTCTGCAAGTATCTAAAGGATGGCAGGCGCCACCAGGTAATGGGTATATATACCTGAAAGAGTGGAACGAAGTAGTGCAGGGAGGTTGGCGACCGGAGGTGGGTAAGTCGCCGCAGTTTGCCCGTTTCATAGGCGATATCACTGGCGTCCCGATCACTGGTCAATTTGGTGTTGGCGGCACCGATTTAGGAATCCCATTCCGCCTTGGTAATGGCTCTGTGATGTACCTCTTCGGAGACACTTTCGAGGGCGAAAAGCCCGGTTCGGCAGGTTGGCGGTCTCCAGTGGGATTGAGGTCGCAAACCGGTGCCACCGCCGGAACAAGTTTGGCAACGGGAGTCCGATGGGACAACGCCGCTGGCGGTGGATACGCCAAGGAGCTCACCGAGAACTATCACCAGACGAAGATCGCGGTGGGAAAAGGCGGTGCATACTCATTTTCTGAGTACTCAGTGATCCCATCTGGCGCCGTCTACGTGAACGGCAAGGGATACATGTTTACTTCGTCCGTGCATGATTGGAATTCAAAAAACTGGATCACCAATTTCTGTTTCGTTTCGACCTGCTCAGATATCTATGGAGAGAACTGGAGTAGGTCAGACACGTTTTGGCCGAATAATGGCCGTGCTGATCTGCATCAGCAAATAACCGTCGCGGATGGTCGGGATGGATATATCTACGCTGTTGGCAGTAGTTTTTCCCGCGCCATCCCCGGAATGCTTCTTATGCGAGTAGAAGCAAACGAAGCATCGCTTCTCGATATTGGATCGTGGAACGAATGGGGTTTTCAGAACAACATGTGGTCCTGGGGTCCGCCTGGTCACGGAACGCCATTCCTGTCGGACTCGTGCGGCGAAACAAGCCTGCAGAAGGTGGGCGATAAGTGGGTTTTCGCATACTTTGACCCCGACCGCTACAGCGTGGTCATACGAGTTACTGATGAGATCGATCATGTTTGGTCTGACCCGGTGGCGTACGTTCATGGCGGAGATTGGTTGCCTGCCTACGATCGTGGCTATGGCTATCCCGCGGGATCCTATGCACAATTGTATGGCGGGTACATTCACCCAGACTCAACACCCGATAGCCTGTTTTTGACAGTTTCGCAGTGGAATACAGGCGCTGGCCACCCGTATAGAGCCATGCTGTTCGAAGTGTCCCTGCCGTAGCTGTGCCCGCAATGGTCTCGCGCCTGTATCGTCGCAGGCGCGCTGAACCCCCACTTCTGCGCGGTGTCGACGAGGTCGCCGGTGGCGGCCGACAGCATCTACGGCGAAGTCCAGGAGGCTTTCGCGGAAATGAAACGACTCCGGAAGGTGCCACGCAAGCTGTGGACCGACGCTCGCACACTGCGGTATCTCAACGCCATGGCCACGGCCGGCCGCGTCTTCGATTGATGTCGGATCGTAAACCGGCGCTGGTCACACACTCTGCGCGGACGATGACGGACTTCCGCATGTCCCACGGTCACCCGTCCCCGGAGGACGCAATCCACCTCGCCACCAGACGAGCCGACGGCCTCGAGATCTGGCAGACCGACAAAACCGACATGCTCGACCCACCCGAGTGGCCGCGCGGACCTCGCGGCGCGGTCTTCTACCGCGGAATCGCCGCGGCCAACGTCCCCACCGTCATGACTAACGGCATTGACGTGCCGCCCAAGGCAGCGTTCTTCCTCACTGACTCAAGGGCGTACGCCTGGGAACATCCGATGGGGTCGGCTCCGCGAGCGCTACTTCTGTATGACAGACAGCACCTGCGACGCAGCTTCGTCCGCGAACCAAATCCCAGGCCCGCTGACTGGACAGTCGACAAAACCCTCTACCCCAGCGAGTACATCGATCCCCACACCGACACCCGAGTTCACACACGCTTCGGCGACCGCCACTACTTTCCAGGGCTAGCAGCAGAGTCGCTGTACGGCTACTGGTCCCCGGCCGATCCCAACGACGCGCTGTTGGGCGTCATTGTCGGTGGCCCCATCGAGCTCGTCACCGACCTACTCGCACCATTCGACCTCGACTGGCACACGAGGCAGACCTCGTAACCTCACTCGCCTAACACAGCCGGCGGAACCGAAGGCCCCGCCAATCCCATCGCCTGATCCGCCGACAACACCGGCGAGTAATCCGGACGCGCATCCCGAACAGTGACCTCAGCCGGTCCACCCGCCTGGATAGATGGCTCGGTCCACACGACGTTCGAGTGCTCGTCGAGAACCACCCGAAACCCCATCGGGCCTGTGATCAACCGATAGGTATCGCCGGCAAATTCCGTGGTCGCTCCATCACGGTTCACGATGACGATGTGTTGCTGTGTCGATCGACTCATGCACACGACCTTAGCGACTCACAGCAACGCAGACAGCGCACCAGACACGCTGGAGCTACCGCGACACCGGCACCCTCCCGGACAAACGCCGCTCCCGCACAACTGGCTCCCAGCCCGGCCGCGGTCGAGCTAGCTAGATAGCTCTCTTGCCGCCAGCACCGTCGGGCCGGGGCGAACTGGGTGATGCTGCGCATCCCCACTCGGAGCTCCCTGCGGTCGCACTGCCAAGAGCTTTCCTGTTTTCCCTTCTGGCCGTCCGATTTTGACCGGCGTCGTCCGCCGCACAACAGCGCTACGCGGCCTCCGGCGGGACCGCCACCACTTTCCAGACCCCTCGCGATGCTCGGTGGAAACTGCCGTCGGCTCCCCTGTTGTGCTCTGTCCTCCTATGCCGGTCTTTATCTCCCTTGCCAGAAGGG
>NZ_JXYP01000040.1 GCF_000964005.1 Williamsia herbipolensis | reverse complement strand
GGCGATACCCGGCGCCATGTCCGTCGACGGGGGAGCCGTTCCGGGGGGTGCGGCGAACGCCTGGCCGGCGGTACCCGCGGCGATGGCTGCGGCGAGCATCACGCCTGCGGTCGTCCGGGTCACCCTCTGCGGATGGTGAAGCGACACGGTCACTCTCCTGTGATCGGTCAGGCGCCGGCGAGGCCGGCGACGGCGGGTCGAGCGAAAAAGATACACGGCGGTGTGTGGCCTCTCCGTGCCCGTATGTGGGCACGAAAATCCCGGCGGGTGATCGATGGACACCCCTCCGAGAGCGCCTGGACAGCTCTCGGGAATCACCACGTCGGAAGCTTGTGCAGGAAGTCAACCATGTGTCCAGTTGGTGCTCAACACGACCCTGTGCATAAGTCCGAATACGGATCGTGGTGATCGGATCCGGCGGGCTGCGGCCGAGATGTCCGTTCGTTCGCGAGACGTGAAGGCGACCTGTTCCGAACGACGGTGGCCCGCCGTAAGGTCATCGTTAGCGTAGCGAATGGCTGCATGATCGGTGCATCAGTCGGAGGTGCGATGGAGAAGATACGTCGGATGGCGACACGGGTCCGGATGCTGCGGGCGGCGGTGGTTCTGGCGGCCATTGCGCTTGTGATGTCGACCGGCCCGACGGTCGCGTCGGCGATGTCGAACGGTGTTCCCGTGCAGGTCGGTTCGGCGCCATGGTTCGTGTCCATCACCTTCACCGAGGGATCCCGCGTCGTCGGCCAGACGGTGACCGGCTCCCGATTCGACCGTCTGCACTGCGGCGGCGTGCTGATCGATCCGGTCACGGTGCTCACCGCCGCGCATTGCGTCGTCGACCCCGAGGCGGTGGCGACCTCACCACGGCGCGCGTTGGCGCCCTCGGTGTTCGGGGTGACCCTCGGCGATGCGCCGGCGGGCGAGAGCTCGGCTGTCGAACGGACCGTGCGCCATATCGACATCGCACCCGGCTTCGGGCTGGTGGCCAATCCGCGTGACCCGGCGAATCTCGACGTCGCCGCCGCGCACGACGACGTCGCGCTGATGACCCTCGCGGCGCCCGTGCCGCGGGCGCGCACCCTCGCGGTGTCGGCGGCCCCGGCGGTCGCGGGCACGTCGGTCACGCTCCTCGGCCACGGTTACACGCCTGCGGGGTCTCGTTCGGATCAACTGCTCCGCGGGTCGCTGTCGGTGATCTCGGCCGCGGCGTGTGCGCGGCAGACGTTCGTCGAACCGGTGCGCGCCGGGATGCTCTGCGCGCAGTCGCGGCCCGGGGTGCCGTCGGTGCAGGCGGGATACGGCGACAGCGGCGGGCCGATGGTGATCGGTGGCGGCGCGCAGGCCCGACTCCTGGGCATCTTCAGCTTCGGGACCGAGACCGTGGCCGACCTCTTCACGCCCGGGTTCAACGCCGCGTCCGATGTCCGGGTCGCGGCCCTGCGCTGGCCCGCCCTGCGGGTGCATCTGCACCTGTGACGCGGGAAGGGCGGTGCGGTTCGGGGATCGGGGATCAGCGAGGGACGATCAACTGCGCGATCTCGAGCACCTGATCGTCGGTGAGCGGAATGGTGCCGTACATGGTCTGACGGTTCATCAGGCCGTCGATCGCCATCCGGAACAGCTCCGCGGTCACATCGCTCGTCGGTCGCCCGGCCGCCTCGAACCCTGCGCGCGCCAGCTGGACGAATCCGGTCTGCTGTCGGTCGAAGGCGTCGCGCAGCTCGTCGTTGGTGCGGGCCTCCCCACGCAGGTGGTGGCGCGCGATGATGCGGTTGCGGTTGGCGTCGGAGGTCATCTCGGTCACGAATCCGACGAGTGCGCCCACCACGGCCTCATGAGTCCAGCGCTCGATGGCGAAGTGGCGCGCAGCGGTCTCGAGGTCGCGGCGGAACACCTCCTCGAGGGCGAGCGACAGCAGCCGCGCGCGCGACGGCGCGTGATAGTTGACCGCGCCGGCACCCAGGCCGGCCGCGGCGTCGACGGCGCGATGGGTGAACCCGCGGGGCCCACGCTCGGCGAGAACGGTCACCGCGGCAGCCATGATCACGTCGCGGCGCCCGGGCCGCTCGGTACCGCTCTGGGCTTCCTCCACGCCACGAACTTACGGTCCGAGATCGCCCACCGACAATGCAGGATCGCGTGCGCTGCACGTGGCCGACGGAATTCGTTGACCAACCCGGCACGGAACCTTAGGCTCAACGGATGTTGAGTAAGTGGAATCCGAACAGGCGATCCCTCCTCGGCGCGGCCGGTGCCGGCGTGGCGGCGGCCGCGATGACCCTGGGCCGGGGGCCGATAGCCGCGGCGGCGCCGACAGGGTCCTCGGAGGGGCCGATCACGCAGAGTTGCTCGGAGCGCTACGTCGGGTACCGCGAGGCCGACCGGGCCAAGCCCTACGCGAAGTACTTCACGCCCCACACCGATCCCGCGCCGCAGGTGGTGCGGACCGCCTTTGCCGGTCCGCCGCTGCCGCCGGCATCGATCCCGGATTTCGGACGTCTCACACGGGATCTCGGTCCGTCGGGCTACTCGCCCATCGAGATCGGATACGGCCAGCGGCCCGATGGTGTCCTCTTCGTCGCATGCCGCACCGAGATGCCCCGCGTGACCGCCGCGATGTGGGACTGGTGGTTCGGGTGGCACTCCATCGAATCGGCCCGCTACAAGCTCTGGCACCCCGACGCACACGAGTACGCGGCCCTGCGGGAGAACCGCACGACCTCCCCGATCCCCGACAAGGCCAAGTACATCGGCAACACCAGCTACGTCGACGAGCTCGTCGGGCCGAAGCTGCAGCAACTGGGGATCGACTTCCGCGATCCGGTCGCCAACGGGTTCACCGTCCCGGCCGACCAGACGATCATCTACGGACGGGTCGGCAGCAGCATCGCGCCGGTCGACCTCGGGTGGCTCGCCCACCAGGTGCGTCCGATCCCCGGCGGCGCGGAGATGCGCAGCCGGTTCTACCTCAACATCCGCGGTCTGCACGTGCCCGATCTCCCGCAGGCGGCATGCGCCGTGGCCCGCGGTGCGTCGGTCGACCCGAGCGACCTGTTCCTCGGCATCGATCTCGCCCGCAACCTGTTGATGCACTGCGGCCAGGAGATGAACCACCTCGCGCAGTTCCTGCCGGAGATCTACCGGGAGTTCCGCGTCTGAATCCGACCCCCGGTCGACGGGGGTGCGCGTCCGTAGAGTGGTCACATGATGCGTCGACCCACGCCCGACAAGCCCGCTCCCGGACAGGAATCGGTGTGGGATTACCCGCGGCCCCCGCGGCTGGAACCGTTCTCGGGATCGATCACCATCTCCCTCGGCGGCATGGAGATCGCCTCGACGACCACGGGGTGGCGCGTACTGGAGACCAGTCACCCGCCCACGTACTACCTCCCGCGCGAGGCGTTCGTCGACGGCGTGCTCCGCGAGACACAGGGTGCGTCCTGGTGCGAGTGGAAGGGTGAGGCGTCGTACTTCGACCTCGTCACCCCCGAGGCCGGCGCCCCGCGCGCGGCGTGGACCTATCTCGACCCGACCCCGGGTTTCGTCGATCTGCGCGGAGCGATCGCGGTGATGGCCGCCCAGGTCGATCGCGCAACGGTCAACGGCGAGACCGTGACCCCGCAGCCGGGCGGCTTCTACGGCGGCTGGGTCACCAGCACCGTCGCCGGACCGTTCAAGGGCATTCCCGGATCGATGGGGTGGTGATGCTGTGAAACTCGCTGTGCACCTTGCCAACATGACCCTGCCCGGTGGACCGGCCGCGCTGGGCCCGGCGCTGGCCGGCGCCGCGCGCGCGGCCGATCAGGGCAGCATCGAGACACTGACCGTGATGGACCACTGGTTCCAGATGGAGAACCTCGGCGGACCAAACGAGCCGATGCTCGAGGGCTATTCGGTGCTGAACTTCCTCGCCGGTCAGACCGAACGGATCCAGCTGGGCACCCTCGTCACCGGCGTCACCTACCGACACCCCGGGCTGCTCGCCAAGACGGTGGCGACACTCGACGTGCTGTCGCAGGGGCGCGCACTCCTCGGCGTGGGCGCGGCCTGGTACGAAAGGGAACACCACGGTCTCGGGGTGCCCTATCCGTCGACCGCGGAGCGGTTCGAGCGTCTCGAGGAGACGATCGAGATCTGTCGGCAGATGTGGAGCGCCGCCGCCGGCCCGTACGAAGGGACCCACTATCGCCTCGCCGAGACGCTCAACAACCCGCCGACTCTGTCGCAGCCGGGACCCCCGTTGATGATCGGTGGCAGCGGCGAGAAGAAGACGTTGCGTCTCGTGGCCCGATACGCCGACATGTGCAACCTCTTCGCGACCGGTGTCGACGAGGTACGGCACAAGATCGATGTGCTCGACGGCCACTGCGCCACCGAGGACCGCGATCCCTCGACGATCCTGCGCACCATCATCACCGCCACCGATCCCCTCACCGACACCGACGCGTTCCTCGCCGAGATGGAGCGATACGCCGCGCTGGGTGTCGGTCAGGTGTTCGTTGGGCCCTCGTCCGACGACCCGGCCGGATGGGTCGAATCGGTTGTGCAGCAGGTCAAGCCGAGGCTCGACGCGATCTGACTCTCAGCCCGCGCACGAGCCGGCATCGTCGGTGTCGGCGTCGGTGTGCAGGCGCACCCGGTTGCCTCCGGAGCGTTTGGCGTCGTACATCGCGCGGTCGGCCGACCGGATGAGGTTCTCGACCACCGTCTCGGCGCTGTCGGCCGACATCGACTCGGCGTCGGCCCAGGCGACCCCGACACTCGCCGTCACGCGCAGGCCCTGGTTCGGCGCGAGCACCGCCGTCCGGATCCGTTCGGCCAGCACGGCCACCTCGCGCAGTGGTCGCCGGCCCACCACGACGAACTCCTCGCCGCCCATCCGGCAGGGGATGTCGGTGTCGGCGATGGCCGCAGCGAGCCGGCGTGCCGTCTCGGCGAGAACGAGGTCTCCGCATTCGTGTCCGCGGGCGTCGTTCACGCGTTTGAAGGCGTCGAGGTCCAGCACGATCGCGACCACGACGTCGTCGGATCCCCGCGGCCGATAGCGGCCCACCGACGCCACCGCCTGCTCGAGGCCGCGTCGATTCGGCAACTGCGTCAGTGGATCCCGGCGCGACTCCACCGAGTCGGAGCTGAGCATGCCGAGAAGGATCTGGGAGGTCACCGGGATGACCATGTTGGCGAGCAGCACCACGATGCCCTTGCTCACCGCCATCGCCGGATCGCCGGCGAGGGCGGTCATGACGGCCAGGGCGAGGGTCACCAGCACCACCGCGGCGACGTGTGCCACGAGCACACGGGTCCCGTGGAAGAACGCGCAGTAGCCACCGATCACGGCGAATACCGTCGCGCCGGCCAGCCCGGCGAGCGGGGCGCTGTCGCTGACGATGCCGAGGGCGATGAGCACGTCGGCGGCTGCCACGAACGCGATGGACCGGCGTCGATCGGGCCACGACGTCGTCACCCACAGCAGTGCGAGAGCGGTGCCACCTACACCGGCGACGGTGGCGGTCGCGTAGCGGACGGGATCAGACGCCCCGTCGGGGCTGGCCATGTTGATGAACGGGATGCTCGAGATGAGGACGGTGGTGAACGCGACGGCGAGGCGAACGAATCCGCGCAGACCGTGCAGCTCGAGGTAGTCGGAGAACCACTGGAAACGGTCGGGTGACCTCCAGGCCGCTGCAGCCAGATGCACGACGGTGCGGCACATCTCCCCCACGGCGGTGCGCACCCGATGCACGCTACGCCGTGCGATGCCTCCGATCGAGGTGATTCAGCGGTCGGTCACGCGTCCGGACCACCGGCGACCACGGGAGGAACGGCACTCCAGTCGATCTCCACGCGATCGCCGCCGGCGTCCTGCGCGGACTGCATCGCGACACCGGCACGGTGCAGCAGGTCGTCGATCGGGGTCTGCACATCGGCCGCGTCGATCGGCGTCGGCGTGAACGCGACGCCGACGCTGGCGCTCACGGGCACCGGGTCGTCGACGTCGAAGACGAGCTCGCGGAAGCGATTCGAGAAGATCTCGACGCCCTCGTGGGTGACGCCGGCCAGGGCCGAGAACTCGGCGTCGCCGGTGCGGGCGACGAAGTCGCCACCTCGCACGCCTTGCGCGAGCCGACCCGCGACCCGCTTGAGGACCTGCTCGCCGCGCTCGTGTCCGTCACCGACCGCGATGTCGTGGAACTGGTCGAGGTGCACACGGACCACCACGAGGTAATCCTTGCGATTGAGGGCCGTCAGACCGGTCGACGCAGCGGAGTACAGACCGTGTCGTGTGAGGACTTCGGTCAGTGGATCGCGCATCGGCTCACCTCTCTGGGTCAGGTGCCTGTTCCCGGCCACCGCGAACCCATGATGCAGTATCAGCGGCAAGACGATGGCGGCCACCGCCGCCTCGACGGCGAAGGGTGCCAGATCGCCAGCGGACGCCGCGGACTGCGAGACGCCCACCACCGCCGTGATCACGACGATCGCCGCCGACGCCGCTGCCTGGCCGTACACGACGACGCTGACCGAGAAGGCCGCCGTGAACGTCCCCAGGAACACCAGCGTGATGGTGGCCGCGAGACCGACCCGAGGGTCGGCCGGGGACAGCGCCGCGACCAGGGTGGCGAGGTCGGCGACGACGATGAACGCGAGGAGCGCGCGACCCGACGTCAACCGGCGGGTCGCCCAGAGCGCGGTGGCGGCGACGGCGATGACGATTGCGGCGACCGCACCGATCACGCGCAGCCCCGAATCGGGACCGCCGGGGGCGGTGGCGGCGACGGTCCAGCCCACCGCGGCGAGCAGGCACAATGCCGCGATCCCGGTCGACAACGCACGGGCGCGCCCACCCGGATCTATCGGTCCCCCCGACAGCGATCCCCCACGGTTTGTCGGCACGACCACGATTGTCTACGACGTCGTGGTCTTTTGGGGCTCTTAACACGAAGCAGTCGCGGTCGGAGGGCATCCCCGAGGGCGGATCGGGTCGAATCGGGGCGGTCGGTGATCTACTCTGCTCGCAAAGGTAGAACACGTTCTAGTTTCGACGAAGGGTGATCGATGAGCAGCGAGCAGATCGCGAATGCGGTGAAGGCGTACGTGGAGCTGGTCGGATCGGGGACCGCCGAACAGGTCGTCGACCTCTACGCGGACTCGGCGACGGTGGAGGATCCGATCGGCAGCGACATCAAGTCGACCCGGGAGGCGCTGCTCGAGTTCTACGGCGTCATCGCACAGCTCGAACGCTCCACCGAACTGAAGTGGATGCGTATCGCCGGCGACACCGCGGTTTTCGAGTTCTCCCTGGTCACCGCCGCGGGCGACGCGAAGTTCGAGGTCACCCCGGTCGACATCATGCGGTTCGACGACGAGGGCCGCGTCGTCAGCATGCGGGCGGTGTGGGACCCCGCATCCGACCTCAAGCAGATCTGACCCGTCGCCCGATCCGGACCGGGCGTCAGCGGCGGCCGGTGGGGCGCAGCACGATCTCGGTGGGGTGCGCGTCGCGCGGCGTGGCGATCGCCTGCGCCACCGCCGCGGCGACGGTCTGCGGCGCGAGGAACCGGGTGGCGTCGTACTCGCCGCCCTCGACGTCGACGAGTTCGCGCTGCATGTCGGTGTCGATGCGACCGGGGAACACCGAGGTGACCCGGAGGTCGGATTCCTCCTCGCGCAGCGACTCCGAGAAGGCGCGCAGAGCGAACTTGCTCGCGGCGTAGGCGCTCCAGCCCGGACGGGCGGTGCGGCCCGCGCCGGAGTTCACGAACACGATGTGCCCGTCCACCTCGCGCAGCGCGGGCAACAGCAGTCGTGTCAGCTCCGCGGCCGCGATGAAGTTGACCTCCATGATGCGGCGGTACTCCTCGGCCGGCGTCTCCTCGACCGGGGAGATGCCGCCCACCCCGGCGTTGTGGACGAGGACATCGAGCGAGGTGATCGCCTCGGTGGCGGCCTCGACCTCGTCGTGGTCGGTCAGCTCCACCGACCACGTCGACGACCCCTCGAGCTCCACGGCGAGATCGTCGAGTTCGGCCGAGGGGCGACCGCCGAGCAGGAGGTCATGGGTGGGGGCGAGTGCGCGTGCGATGGCGGCACCGAGGCCGCGGCTCGCACCGGTGATGAGGGCGGTGGGCATGCGCCCACGATAGGCACGGCCGTGCGCGGCGTGCGGTCAGGCGTCGGCGGTCTGCGTGCGCGCCAACCCCACGACGGCGGTCACCGCCTCGACGGCGACCTCGACGATCTCGGCGACGGGGCGGTTGTCCTCGACGACGAGCGCCGTCATCTCCTCGACCCCGCCGACCAGGAATCGGGCCGTGTCGACCGACAGCGGGTGGAATCCGGCGGTGCGCATCTCGTCGGTGGCGCTGAGTCCGACGAGCAGGTTGATGAACTCGTCGCGGGGGCGGCTCGCGAGGGTGACCGCGGGATCGCCGAGCGACGGCAGTTCGCGCACCCAACTGCGGATCACCGCGGGGTGTGCGGCCACCGCGGTGAAGTAGGCGGTGACGGCCTGGCGGATCTGCTCCTCCCAGCCCGATCGCGGATCGACGGCGGCGGCGACCTCGGCCAGCATCACCGAGTGCACCGACCGCAACAGCGCGAAGTAGCAGTCGTCGCGATCGCGGAACTCCTCATAGAAGGTGCGACGCGAGGTGTGTGCCCGTTTCACGACGTCGCCGATCGTGACATCGCGATACGGCGACGCCGCCAACGCCTCGGCCATGCCGTCCATCAGTCGACGCCGGTAGCCGGTTCGTCGGGTGTCGGTGGGGTCGGCGTCAGGCGTGACGGTCACGGATGTCCTCTCTCGGGTGCCGGTGGGCGGCCGTCGGCAACGGTCGCTGATCGCGCCCACGCTACCGAGACCTCGGCCTCGACAACGGTGACGCGGACGGTCATGACCTGGACAGATTGACCAGGAACTCGATGCTGCCCGTTTTGTCCACAGTCACGAAGCTGCCGATCGACGGCGCCTCGACCCCGTAGTCGGACCACGTGACCGGGATCGAGCCCTGCACGATCACCGACGATCCCGAGCGGGCGACGGCGAGGTCGGTGGTGACCGGACGCTCGACGCCCTTGATGGTCATGGTGCCCGTCGCCGACACCGTCGCGCGGGCGCCCGAGGCCGGGACGCCGGAGATGTCGACGGGCCGGGTGATGGTGAACGTCGCGGTGGGGTGTGCGGCGGTGTCCATGATGTTGGTGCCCCGGAATCGGTTGTCGCGGGACGAATCCGGGCTGCGGATGGAGGCGACATCGACGGTGATGGTGCCCGATTGGAGGGTGCTCCCGGTGACGGTGATGCCGCCGGACACCTCTGTCGTGCGCCCGTTGACGGTGATGTTCTCCCCGCGGAGCACCTCGTCGACGCGGTATCCGGCCTGGGTGCGCGCGTCGTCGGTGCTCGGGCCCGCAACCACGCTCCAGTTGCCGGCGACGTCCACGGTGGCGCCCTGGGTCTGCGACGGCAACGCGAGCTCGGCGTCGGCGTCGGTGACGATCCAGTTCTTGTAGACCCACGGTCCGGCCGCGAACGCGACGATCGCGATCACCACCACGATCCCGGCGGCCCACAGCAGCTTCTTCTTCATCGTGCTCACATCCGTCGTTTCGGGTGTGGCAAACCTTACCTAAGCAACCTGTGAGCGGTGTGTGACGAGCGAGCGGGCGATGAGTCCGGGCAGAATGTGCGAGGTGGCGAACCTCGGCTTCACCCCGACCCAGCTGTCGGCGCGCGCGGCATACCTGTTGCGTGGCAACGACCTGGGCACGATGACGAGCGCCGCACCGAGGCTCTATCCCCACATGTGGAGTTGGGACGCCGCATTCGTCGCCGTCGGGCTGGCACCGCTCAGCGTCGAACGCGCCGTCGTCGAACTCGACACCCTGCTCTCGGCGCAGTGGTCGAACGGGATGATCCCGCACATCGTCTTCGCAGGGGGCCGCGACGGCTACTTCCCGGGACCGGCGCGCTGGGAGGTCGCCCGCCTCGCGAAGCACGCACCGACGACGGCGGACACCTCCGGCATCACCCAGCCCCCGGTCCACGCGATCGCGGTGCAACGCATCCTCGATCAGTCGCGCCGGCGTGGACGGACCACCCGACAGGCCGCCAACGAGTTCATCGACCGCCGATGGGGGAACCTGATGCGGTGGCACCGGTGGCTCGCCCACGCGCGTGATCCGCAGGGACGTGGACGGATAACGCTGTTCCACGGGTGGGAATCGGGCATGGACAACTCGCCTCGGTGGGATGCCGCCTACGGCAACGTCGTTCCCGGCGCCGACCTACCGCCGTACACCCGCGCCGATCTCCTCCATGTCGCCGACCTGACGATGCGTCCGACCGACCTGGAGTACGACCGCTACCTCTGGCTCGTCGAACAGATGAAGCGGGTGAACTACGACGACGCCCAGCTGCCGTCGGTGATGAGTTTCGCCGTCGAGGACGTCTTCGTCAGCGCCATCTTCGCCGTCGCGTGCGACGTGTTGGCCACGATCGGTGAGGACTACTCGAAACCCCGCTCGGACGTCCGCGACCTGCGGGCGTGGGCCGATCGCTTCCGCGCCGGCGTCGTCGCGGCGACCAGCGAGCGCACCGGTGCCGCGCGCGATTTCGATCTGCGCGCGGGTCGATGGATCAACACCGAGACGATCGCGTCGTTCGCGCCGTTGCTGTGCGGCGGATTGCCACGGGAACGGGAGCGGGCGCTGATGCGGATGTTCGAGGGGCCGCGCTTCTGCGGCCATCCGGACCTCAAATATGCGGTGCCGCCCTCGAACTCGCCGATCGCCGCGGACTTCAAGCCGCGCGAGTACTGGCGCGGGCCGGTGTGGCCGGTGATGACGTGGTTGTTCTCGTGGGCGTTCGCCCGACGGGGGTGGCCGGAGAAGTCGGCGCGTCTGCGCGAGGAGGGCCTGCGGCAGGCGCAGGACGGGTCATTCGCGGAGTACTACGAACCGTTCACCGGCGAACCGCTGGGCAGCATGCAGCAGAGCTGGACCGCGGCCGCGGTGCTCGACTGGCTCGACTGAGATCCCGACGCGGTCGAGTCGATGGTGGCGCGGCGGGCCGATGAAGGGTAAAGGAACTTTTACCCGAGGCCGCTCGTAGAACAATCGTGACGATCCTGGGAATCCTCGCCGGCATCGTGGTGGTGCTCATCATCACCGCGTTCACCGGGTATTTCGTCGCGCAGGAGTTCGCCTACATGGCGGTCGACCGGTCGCGACTGAAGGCGGCCGCGGCCGCCGGCGATCGTGCCGCACAGCGCGCACTCGGCGTGACCCGCCGCACCTCGTTCATGCTGTCCGGCGCTCAGCTCGGCATCACCGTGACCGGACTGCTCGTCGGGTACGTCGCCGAGCCCCTGATCGGCGAAGGGGTCGGTGAGCTGCTCGGCGGTATCGGGTTCGGCGCGGCCATCGGTGTCGCGATCGGCACCGTCGTCGCGGTCGTCCTGTCGACTCTGGTGCAGATGCTGTTCGGTGAGCTGTTCCCGAAGAACCTGGCCATCGCCCGTCCCGAGCCCGTCGCGAAGTGGCTCGCCCGGTCGACCACGTTGTACCTCTCGATGTTCGGCTGGCTCATCTGGCTGTTCGACCAGTCGTCGAACGTGCTGCTGAGGGTCCTCGGCATCAAGCCGGTCCACGACGTCGAGCACTCGGCGACCCCCCGCGACCTCGCCCACATCGTCGCCGAGTCGCGCGCCACCGGAGAACTCGCACCGGACCTCTCGGCGCTGCTCGACCGCATCCTCGACTTCCCCGGACGCACCGCGGTCCACGCGATGGTCCCGCGGTCACGGGTCGGCACCGTCTCCGCCGACGAGGATGTCGCGACCGTGCTGCAGCGTATGGGCACCGGTCACACGCGGTACCCGGTGATCGGCGATCGCCCCGACGACGTGCGCGGTGTCATCACGCTGCACGACCTGCTGGTCGACGAACCCCACGGCGTCGCCGGTGATCATCTCCGACCCGCGGTCATGGTGCCGACGACGCTGCCGCTGCCCGCGGTGCTCACGACGCTCGACGGCGCCGACGCGGAGATGGCGATGGTGATCGACGAGTACGGCGGCTTCGCCGGCATCGTCACCGTGGAGGACATCGCCGAGGAACTCGTCGGTGACATCGCCGACGAGCACGATGCCGACCATCCCGTGCAGATCACCGGCTCGCCGTCCGACGGATGGTCGCTACCCGGCGGGATGCCCATCGACGAGGTGGAGCGCATCATCGGATACCGCCTACCCGCAGGTGATTACGAGACCCTGGCGGGCGCCGCGATCCACGCCGCGGGGGGTTTCCCGGAGTGCGGCAGCACCGTGGAGATCGAATTGCCCGGCGACGCGGCCGATCTCGTCCACGACGACGTTCCCCCGGTGCGCGAGCTGGCCGTCACGGTGGTCGCGGTCGAGCGCATGGTCCCGGCCCGGGTCCACGCCCGGCTCGTCGTGCGCGACGACACCGACGACGCCGACCAGACCGGCAGCATGGAGACGACACGATGAGCAATCCCTGGGTACTCGTTGCGGTGACCGTCGGTCTGATCGCCGCCAGCGCGTTCTTCGTGGCGATCGAGTTCGCGTTGATCGCGGCTCGGCGCCACCGTCTGGAGGACGCGGCGGTCGACTCCCGCGCCGCCCGGGCCGCCCTGCGCAGCGCATCGGACCTGTCGGTGCTGCTCGCCGGTTCGCAGCTCGGCATCACCGTGTGCACCCTGGCGTTGGGCGCCGTCACCAAGCCCGCTGTCCACTACTGGCTCACGCCGCAGTTCGAGAGTCTCGGTGCCCCACTGTGGATCGCCGACGTCATCGGATTCGTGCTCGCGCTGATCATCGTGACCTTCCTGCACCTGGTGGTCGGTGAGATGGCACCGAAGTCCTGGGCCATCGCCCACCCGGAGCGGTCGGCGACGCTGCTCGCGATCCCGATGCGCGGCTTCATGTGGTTAACCCGCCCGCTGCTCGTCGCCCTGAACTCCGCCGCCAACTGGTGCCTGCGACGTGTCGGTGTCGAGCCGGTCGACCAGACCGACGGCACCCAGGACACCGACGGGCTCCGGCACCTGGTGGAGCACTCCGGCACCGTGGGAACACTCGACGAGCGCTACCACGGACGTCTCATCAGTGCCCTGGAGATCGAACGCCTCACCGTCGGCGACATCGTGGGCGAATCGGTGCCCGCCACCGTCGACGTCGGCTCGCCGATCTCCGAGATCCGTTCGGCGGCGCACACCACTGGGCATCTGCGCCTGCTGGTGTGGGCGGCGGGCAAGATCGTCGGCGTGGTGCACGTGCGCGACGGGCTCACCGCACCGGAGGGCTCCACGGCCGGTGACATCATGCGCTCGCCGCTCTGGGTCGACGCCGCCGAACCGGTGCACCAGGTGCTGCGCACCATGCGCGAATCCCGCACGCACCTCGCGATCGTGCGGTCACCCGAGGGCGACGCGGTGCGCGGGATCGTCACCCTCACCGACGTCGTCGACCGCCTCCTGCCCGCGACGCCGGCCGCCTGAGTAGTTTCCCCGATTCGACGGCCCACGCTGCGGGGCACTCTCGACCGCATGGAGATCTGGATCGAGACGCGGACGGTGTGGCGAGCCCTGGCTTTCGTCGGCGCCGTCGCGGGGTGGACGCTGTTGGCCTACCCCTGTGTGGTCATCGGGGTGTTCCTCGCAGCGGACTCCAGTTGCGACGGCGGTGAATTACACGCGTCCGCATCGGGAGTGTGGTGGGTGATCGCGACCATCGCCGTGTGGGCAAGCCCGTTTCTCGTGTTCGCGGGATACCGACGGACTCGGCTGACGATCGCCGTCGCTCTGCTCGCGGTCATCGTGGCAGTCGTGGTCGTCGCCGCGGTTGCCTGTAACCCCGGCGAGTTCTGCTTCTGAGCGGAAGGGTCGTCAGCGCAGCAGTGCGCGCGCCATCACCACTCGCTGGATCTGGTTGGTGCCCTCGTAGATCTGGGTGATCTTGGCGTCGCGCATCATCCGCTCCACCGGGAAGTCGCGGGTGTAGCCGGCGCCGCCGAAGAGCTGCACGGCATTCGTGGTGACCTCCATGGCGACATCGGAGGCGAAACACTTCGATGCCGACGCCTGGAAGGCCAACGCCGACTCGCCGCGTTCGGCGCGGGCGGCGGCGGAGTAGACCAGCAGACGCGCGGCCTCGATCTTCATCGCCATGTCGGCGATCATGAACTCGACGCCCTGGAACTGGGCGATGGCCTTTCCGAACTGCTTGCGGTCCTTGACGTAGGCGATGGTGGCGTCGAGTGCGCCCTGCGCGATGCCGACGGCCTGCGCACCGATCGTCGGGCGGGTGTGGTCGAGCGTGGTGAGTGCGGTCTTGAACCCGGTGCCGGGTTCACCGATGATCCGGTCGCCCGGGATACGACACTTCTCGAAATAGATCTCGGCGGTCGGCGAGCCGTGCAGGCCCATCTTGCGTTCCTTCGGCCCGACCACGAACCCTTCGTCATCGGCGTGCACCATGAACGACGAGATCCCGTTGGCGCCCTTGTCGGGGTCGGTCACCGCCATCACGGTGTACCAGGAGGCCTTGCCGCCGTTGGTGATCCAGCACTTGGCGCCGTCGAGTACCCAGCCGTCACCGTCGGCGCGCGCACGGGTCCGCATAGCCGCGGCGTCGCTGCCCGCCTCCCGCTCCGACAAGGCGTAGGCGGCGATGGCGTCGCCCGACGCGACCGACGGCAGCACCTGGTTTTTGAGGTCGTCGGAGCCGCGGAGGATGAGACCGGTGGTACCCAGTTTGTTGGCGATCGGGATCATCGACGACGCCGCGCAGACCCGCGCGACCTCCTCGATCGCGATGCACACCGCGACCCCGTCGGCGCCCTGGCCGCCGAACTCGTCGGGGACGTGCAGAGCGGCGAAGCCCGCCGCGCTCAGCGCCGCCAGCGCCTCGTCGGGGTAGCGGGAGTCCTCGTCGACCTCGGCGGCATGGGGCGCGATCTGCTTCTCGGACAGATCCCGGATGGCCTCGCGGAGCGCGACGTGCTCCTCCGGAAGTGCGAACAGGTCGAAGTCGGTGGTGGTCATGGCGGGCTGCCCCCTCGGGTTCGCGGACTCCGATGCACGAGCAATCGGTTAATCGATGTTAACCGGAATCGGGGGCCGTCTGAGCCCTACGGTCGCCGCGGGCGCAGTTGTATCGTCGAGCCCATCTGATCCACGAGCATGCGAGGGGGAACCGTGTATCTGCCCACCGTCCGAACCGCCACCGCGACCTGGTTGGCGGGCACCGCCGCCGCGCTCGTCGTGCAGGGCGTGTTCCCGGAGAAGTTCGCCGAGACCACCGCGTGGGGCGTCAACGCCGGGTGGCAGCGCGAGATCGCGATTTGGAACCTCGGCACGCTCGTCGCCGGTGGCGCCATCGTCGCCGGCGACAGCGATCCGATCCGCGCCCAGCTCCGTGGTCTCACCGTGCTGTCCGCGCTGTTCGGAACGAATCACGCTGTCGCCGCGCTCCGTTCGGGCAAACCCGGCAACATCGCGTGGGCGGTCATCAACGGTGCCGGGGTCGTGTCCTCGCTCGCCGCACTCTCGCGACGCGAGACCCCGGCGCGCTGACGGCCCGCCCGCGGGTCACACGCCGATCTTGCCGCCGGTCTTCCACACCGCGACCACCGACGGTCGCGGCTGGGCCGAGCCGCCGTCGGGCCAGTTCGATGCGGGCGCGTCGGCACTGGCGTCATCGGTCTCACCCGGATGCTGGACGCACACGATGATGCGGTCGGAGGTGATGATCGGCCCGCACGTCTCGGCACCCTTGGGCACGGTGAGGAACTGCTTGGTCTCACCGCGATTCGCACCCTCGAGCGCGACGGCGAACAGCCCGTCGTTGCTCTTCAACGCGTTGCCGTCGGTCGAGATCCACAGATTGCCGTGCGGATCGAAGGCGACGTTGTCGGGGCACGAGATGGGGCTGACCTTCGTCTTGTCGAACCCGCCGTAGTAGGTGTCGGCCGCGGCGGGATCGCCGCAGACCAGCAGCAACTCCCAGGTGAACGCGGTACCGGCGTGATCGTCGGTGAACTCGATGATCTGGCCGTTCTTGTTCTCGTTGCGCGGGTTCGCCTCGTCGGCCGCCGCCTTGCCCTCGGTACCGCGCTTGGTGTTGTTGGTCAACGCGCAGTACACCTTTCCGGTCTTGGGGTGGGGTTCGATGTCCTCGGGACGATCCATCTTGGTGGCACCGGCCTTGTCGGCGGCGACGCGGGTGAACACCGCGACCTCGGCGGCGGTCATACCGTCGATCCGCGACTCCGACGTCCCGTCCTCGTTCACCGTCAACAGCGGGAGCCACGTACCCGAACCGGCGAACTTGCCGTCTGCGGGCAACTTCC
Source organism: Williamsia herbipolensis (assembly GCF_000964005.1). GTDB lineage: Bacteria > Actinomycetota > Actinomycetes > Mycobacteriales > Mycobacteriaceae > Williamsia_A > Williamsia_A herbipolensis. The sequence continues at coordinate 60,488 of NZ_JXYP01000040.1, read as the reverse complement.
CCGCGCCGTCGATGCTCTGCGGGGAGTCCCCGGTCAGCTTCGCGACATAGAGGGTGCCGACCTCGAGGATGCGCATGTTGTCCCGCATCGCCGAATTGCCGCTGCCCGAACGGATCTTGCGGCTCGAGACGAACTTGTAGATGTACTCGAAGCGCTCGTCGTCGCCCGTGTAGGCGACGACGGTGCCGTCGGAGGTGACGAAGATGTTCGCCGATTCGTGCTTCAGCCGTCCCATCGAGGAGTGCTTGATCGGCGTCGACGACGGATCGTGCGGGTTCACCTCCACGATGTAGCCGAACCGGTTGGCCTCGTTGGGATTTTTCGACAGGTCGAAGCGCTGCTCGTAGCGCCCCCACTGGTGGTAGTCCGACTCGTCGGCGAAGCTGTACCGGTCGAGTCGCTCCCTGGTGGCCTTGTCGGTGATCCCGTCGGCGCCGGCGAAGTAGTTGTTGTAGTTCTCCTCGCCGGAGAGCATCGTGCCCCAGGGCGTGAGACCGCCCGAACAGTTCGCGATGGTGCCCAGGATCGTGGTCCCGGCCGGATCGGCGGAGGTCTTCACGAACTCGCTGCCCGCGGCCGGGCCGGTGAGGGTGAACGGCGTGCTCGCGGTGATACGCCGATTGCGTTGGCCCACCACCGGGGTCAGCTTCCCGCTACCCGATTCGGCGGCCACCTCGACCACGGTGATCCCGTGCGCCGCCATCGAGACACGCGCCTGGTTCTCGGTGGGGTTCTTCGCCATGTAGCCGGCGAACATGAACTCCTCGGTCGTGTACTCCTGGTTGCACACCAGATAAAACCGGTCGGGCTCACCGTCTATCGCGATGAGACCGGCGAAGTCGTTGTTGAAGCCGAACTGCTTCGCCTGCGCCTCCGGAGTCTGTGCGGTGAAGTCGAATTCGGGAGCCCCGGGGATCACCGGGTCGCCCCACCGGATCACCACCGACTGCTCATAGCCGGCCGGGATCACGACGGCGTCGGTGGTGTTGGGGGCCACCGCGGCGAAGTTCATACCGTCACCGGTACCCGTCCCGGTGACCGGCGGCGTCGAGGGTGCCGACGTCGCCGAACCGCCGTCGTCGCCGCAGGCCGCGAGCGCCGACGCGGCGCCGAGACCGATCGCGGCGGTCGCCGTGCCCCTCAGCACCGATCGTCGCGACACCATCGACCGGACGACGTCGCCGAAGTACTCGTTGTCGCTGGTGTTGCCGGGCTCCTGCCAGCACGCCTCGCCGCACTTGTACTTGCAGGTGACATGCGCGCGACTCGACGAGCCGGGCGCAGACGAGGCAGGGGCGAACAGGGGCAGCGCGATGCGGACCACGAGAACTCTCCCAGGGCTGTGGGGGAAGGACGGACCGCGGGGACGCTACGCATCGAAGGTAAAGGGATGCCCGGCGAAAGGTAAACGATAGGCAAAGCAGAGACCCGGCCCATCCTCTGTGACCGCTAGAGGAAGGTCACGTTGTTGAGCCGGTTCGAGTCACCGTTGGTGTCGTAGGCGTAGGTGATCGAGGGAAATCCGGTGCAGTCGAGGTAGCGCACCTGTCGGCTGGCTCCGGGGGCGATGTCCTCGGAAGGGCTCGTGCGACCGCCGAAGTTCTGGGTGAACACGGCGGAGTTGATCGCGGTCACCGGGCCCAGATTGGTGACGGTGACCGTGCAGGTGCCGCGGTCGGCCGAGATGGACAGGTCGGGCAGGCCGGGTGCGGCCGTCGCCGATCCGGCGGTGACGGCGCCGGCGGCGGCGAGTGCGGCGAACAACGCCGGTGCTGCGGCGGTACGGGTGGACTTCGACATCGCAGATCTCCTCATCGTGTGGCGGCCGCGGAGATCGCGACCCACTGATGGTATCGACACGTACCAACCGTTCGTTACCATTGCGAGCGAGAAATACCTGGATGCTGAAGACCTCGGTGCGTGCTCGGTCAGCAGGCCGACGGGGTGCGTTGGCAGTGCGGGGTGGTGCCGGGAAAATACTGTCGATGCGTGGCGACCCACCGGTAGCCGACCTCCGAGAGAGGCCCGAGACCGGGGACGCGGTAGAGCATGCGTGGAATCGACACCCCCGTCGCCACGCTCGATGCGACGGCCGCGGCCTGCGCTGCCGACACCACGGCGCCGTCGTCGCCGAGCCACCAGATGGACGCCATCAGTTCCTCGTCGTCCAGCGGCCGACCCAGCGCCGCCGACAGTCGCTGCGCGCAGTCGGGTGCCTGGAGCGGCTCGAGTCGCACATCGCCGGTGCGGTTCATGCGCTCCAACAGATCTCGCGCCCGGGTGCACATGCCGCAGTTTCCGTCGAAGAACAGCACACCCGGGCCGGACGGCGGTGCGCTCACCCCGAGAGCGAGTCGCGCCAGCGGCAGAGCTCGGCGACGGGTGCGAGTTCGTAATCGGGTCCGCCGACGCCGACGGTGAAGAACGTGACGCCCTCGGCGTGCAGCTGTTCGGCCCGCTCGACGACGCCCTTGAGGCCGTCGGCCAGCGCGGCCTTCGGGTCGAACTCGACGCCGGCGGAATGCTCGATCTCGGACGGGTCGCGGCCGATGTCGGCGCAGTGCGCCTCGAGCACGCCCGACTTGTGGCGGTAGGACTCCGGGTCGACGAAGTAGTGCCACGTGTGGGCGTAGCGCGCGACGTGCTTGAGGGTCTTCTTCTCGCCACCCCCTCCGATGAGGATCGGGATCTCGCGGGTGGGCGCCGGGTTCAGCTTCGACCAGCGGTCGACGATGCGGGGCAGGGCGTCACCGAGAGCGTTCAATCGCGAACCGGCCGTGCCGAACTCGTAGCCGTACTCGGTGTAGTCCCGCTCGAACCATCCCGAACCGATGCCGAGGATGAGTCGACCGCCGGAGATGTGGTCGACCGTGCGTGCCATGTCGGCGAGCAGTTCGGGGTTGCGGTAGCTGTTGCACGTGACCAGCGCGCCGATCTCGATGGTCGAGGTCTGCTCGGCCCACGCGGCGAGCATGGTCCAGCACTCGAGATGCGAACCCTCGGGGTCGCCGTAGAGCGGGAAGAAGTGATCCCAGTTGAAGGCGACGTCGACGCCGATGTCCTCGGCACGGCGCACCGCGTCTCGGATCTGCGAATAGTCGCTGAAGTGTTGTGGCTGGAGCTGGACACCGATGCGCACCTTGTTTGCCATGCCTCAGTCATACCGGCTCCGGCATCCGGGCGCCGCCGATCGCACGAGCCGGCGCGACCGCAGCCGCCCGGCGCTGCGCCGATGTCAGAGCCGGGTGCGAACATGTGTTCGTGAGGGAGCGGGTGTCGACCGACGGTGCGGCGTCGATCCTGCACGCCGACCTCGACTCGTTCTACGCCTCGGTCGAGCAGCGCGACGACCCACGGCTGCGTGGTCGCCCGGTGATCGTCGGCGGCGGGGTGGTGCTCGCGGCGAGCTACGAGGCGAAGGCCTTCGGCATCCGCACCCCGATGGGTGGCAGTGCCGCGTTGCGGTTGTGCCCGCACGCGGTGGTCGTCCCGCCGCGGTTCGATGCCTACACCGAGGCGAGTCGCGCGGTGTTCGACGTCTTCCATGACACGACACCGCTGGTCGAGGGGATATCGATCGACGAGGCGTTCCTCGACGTCGGCGGTCTCCGGCGGATCAGCGGGACGCCCGTGGAGATCGGTCGACGCCTCCGCCTCCGCGTGGCCACCGAGGTCGGGCTGCCGATCACCGTCGGCATCGCCCGCACGAAGTTCCTCGCCAAGGTGGCCAGCGCGGTCGCGAAGCCCGACGGGCTGCTCGAGGTCGCCCCGCACGCCGAACTGGAGTTCCTGCACCCGCTGCCCGTCGAACGCCTGTGGGGCGTGGGCACCGTGACCGCGGCGAAGCTGCACGACAGCGGCGTCCACACCGTCGGCGACATCGCCGACATGGGCCACGAGATGCTGGGTTCGGTGGTCGGCCGATCGGCCGGAGCGCACCTCTATGCGCTGTCGCTGGCTCGCGATCCGCGTCCGGTCCACGTCGGCAAACGCCGCCACTCGATCGGATCGCAGCGGGCGATCGGGCGAGGACCCCATGCGATGAGTGACCTCGAGGCGACGGTCGTCGCCATCGTCGACAGGCTGGGTCGACGCCTTCGCCATGCGAACCGGGTCTGCCGAACCCTTGTGCTGCGATTGCGCTTCGACGACTTCACCCGCGCGACGCGGTCGCACACCCTCGACGAGGCGACGGCCTCGACGCAGATCATCATGGTCGGCGCCCGACGGCTGCTCGCCGACGCGTCCGATCTCCTCACCGAACGTGGTTGCACCCTGATCGGCATCTCCCTGGCCAATCTCGACGACGCCGATTCGGTGCAGTTGGCGTTGCCGTTCGGCGAGCAGGAGAAGCACCGGGAATCGACCAGCGGCGCCCAGGTCACCCTCGACACCTCGGCGCTCGACGCCGCCGTCGACGGCCTTCGCGAGCGGTTCGGCGCCGGTGCGCTGACCCGTGGCGTCCTTCTCGGTCGCGCCGATCACGGTGAGGTCCCGAAACTGCCCGACTGACCCGCCGTTGTGGTGCGTTCCAACGCCTACCCGGGTAACAAGAACGCGTTGCAGTGTCCTATGGTGAGTGCGTGAAGTCACAATTACGCGCGATCGCCATGACGATCACCCTTGTCGCCGGTGTCGGGACCGTCGCCACCGGGACCGCGTCCGCCGCTCCCGGAGACACGTTCTACACGCCGCCGTCGAGCTATTCGTCCGAACCCGGCTCGATCATCAAGTCGCGCGGGACGCCGCTGTTCCTCCAGATCCCGGGCGTGCCCCGCGCGTTCCCGGGCAACGGCAGCACCATCATGTACACCTCGAAGCTGCAGGACGGCACGCCGACCGCGGTCACCGGCACGGTCATCGAGCCGTTCGCGCCGTGGCGCGGCAAGGGGCCGCGGCCGACCGTCGTGATGGCCCCCGGCACAATCGGCCAGGGCGATCAGTGCGCCCCGTCGAAGCTGTTCGGTCTGCCGGTCTCGATCGACCTCGCCAAGCCCTCGCTCGGCGTCAACTACGAGGGCCTCTTCGCCAATCTGCTGTTGTACCAGGGCTACCGGATCATGATGACCGACTACATCGGTCTCGGCACCCCGGGGATCCACACCTACGTGAACCGGGTCGAGGAGGGGCACGCCGTCCTCGACGGCGCCCGCGCGGTCCTCAACTTCGCCAAGCTGCCGAAGGACTCGCCGGTCGGGTTCTGGGGCTACTCGCAGGGTGGTGGCGCGACGGCGTCGGCCGCGGAGATGGCATCGACGTACGCGCCCGAGCTGAACATCAAGGGCACCTACGCGGGTGCGCCCCCGGCGGATCTCGAGAGCGTGCTGAAGAAGGTCGACGGGACGTCGATCGTCGGCGTGATCGGCTACACCATCAACGGTCTCGTGGCCCGATACCCCGAGCTGGGACCGATCATCGACCGTGAGGCGAGCCCGGCCGGCCGGCAGATCCTGAAGACCCTGTCGACCGACTGCATCGGCGACACCTTCTTCCGGTACGGCTTCCGGTACACCAGCGAATGGACCAACTCGAAGCAATCGCTGTACCAGATCTCGCAGAAGTACCCGGTGATCCAGAAGGCGCTGAACGATCAGCTGATCGGGAAGTTGAAGCCGAGCGCACCGGTGCTCGTCGAGACGGGTGTCAACGACGACATCATCCCGAATGCTCAGGTGATGACGATGGTCAACAGCTGGCGATCGCAGGGGGCGAACGTGATCGTGTCGACCGACCGCACCCCGCCGATCCTGTCGAGGTTGGCGCTGAACCACGCTCTTCCGTACCTGTTCAGCACCGTGCCGGCCTACAAGTTCCTGTTCGATCGGTTCAACTCGCCGAACTGATAGCGGGCACACCGACGCCGACGGCGCCGACCTCCTCGACCGAGGGGTTCGGCGCCGTCGTGCGTTGCGGTGCACTCGGGAGTGCAATGCGATCAGGGCAGCAGGGCGACCTTGCCTCCGGGGTGGCCGTCCATGACGAAGGCCAGGGCGTCGACGGCGTCGGCCAGCGGAACGGTGCGCGCCATCGGCACGTCGAGATCGCCGCGGCCGGCCATCGAGATGAGTTCTGCGCGAACGGCATCGCGGAACGCCGCGCTGGCCGGCATGGCGCCGGCGATCGCGCGCAGCCCCTCGCGTTCCGCGCGCGGCATGTTGACCACCGTGACGAACCGATCGGGATCGACCAGCGCCGCCGACACGTCGAACGCCTCGTCGGTGCCCGCCGCGTCGAGCGCGGCGTCGACCGGACCGATCTCCCGGACCCGGTCGAGCAATCCGTCGCCATAGGCGACCGCGACACCACCGAACCGGCGGACGCGTTCGGCCCCGGACTCACCGGCCGTGCCGATGACGGTGATCCCCCGCGCGCGGGCGAGTTGGCACACCGCGACACCCACGGCACCCGATGCGCCGTGCAGCAGCACCGTCTCCCCCTCGGCCGCACCGACCACGTGCAGCATCTCCGCCGCCGTGGTTCCCGCGAGCAACAGGTTGGCGGCCTTCTCGAACGGCACGCCGGGCGGCTTGGCGAACACGTCACGCGCAGGGACGGTGATCGCGGTCGCGTACCCGCCCCGCACGCGGAAGGCGAGGACCTCGTCGCCCACCGACACCGGGCCCGAACCGATCTCGGTGTCGGGGCCGATCGCGGAGATCACACCCGCGACCTCGTACCCGACCGGCAACGGGAACTGCGCGCCCTCGCGCATCGTGTGTTTCAGATCGGCGGGATTGACGCCCGCGGCGCGGACGTCGATGGTCACCTGACCCGATTCCGGTGGCGGCACCTCGTGATCGACGAAGCGGAAGTCCTCGAGACCTCCGCCGCCGTGGGCTTCCCATCGCTTCGCGTTCATGCTGCCGAATCCCTGTCCTGTGATGCGGGCGTTCGTCGCGGTACGTACCGCATCGCGACGGCGCCCGACTCGTACTCCTGACGTCCCACCCATTCCAGATCGAGCGGTGCCCGCAGACCGTCGAACAAGCGCGGCCCGTGTCCCGCGACACGGGGGTGCACCACGAATTCGTACTCGTCGATGAGATCCAGTTCGGCGAGCGCCATCGGCAGCATCACCCCGCCCAGACAGATGCCGTCGCCGGGCTCGGCCTTGAGTGCGGTCACCGCCTCGGCGAGGTCGCCGCGGATCAGCTCGGCGTTCCAGTCCACGCCCGACAACGTCGATGAGACGACGTATTTCTTCGCGGGGTCGATGACCGCGGCGAACGGGTCGGCGTCATCGTCCGCGCCGCGGAAGGCCGATTCCATCATCTCGTAGGTGACGCGACCGAACAGCAGCGCGTCGGCCTGCGACAGCCTGTCGGCGGCGCGCCGGTGGAGTTCGGCGTCGGGGGTGATGCCGCGATGGTCACAGCATCCGTCGAGTGTGACGTTGATCGAGTAGAGGAGCGGGCGCATTCCTCAGTGATACCCCCACCCGTGGTGTCGCGGGCCGAACGCGAAGAACCCGCACCCGTCGAAACAGATGCGGGCTCTTCGTGAGTCACGCGATCAGATCATCTTGATCAGATCAGGCGTCGGCTCCGATCCCGATTCTGCTCGTCAGGAATCGGCTCCGATGATGAACTCCTCGAGCTGGGTGCGCGCGACGTCGTCGGCGAGCTGCTCCGGGGGGCTCTTCATGAGGTAGGCCGAGGCCGGGAGGATGGGTCCGCCGAGGCCGCGGTCGAGCGCGATCTTCGCCGCACGCACGGCGTCGATGATGATGCCGGCCGAGTTGGGCGAGTCCCAGACCTCGAGCTTGTACTCGAGGTTCAGGGGCACGTCGCCGAAGGCACGACCCTCGAGGCGCACGTAGGCCCACTTGCGGTCGTCGAGCCACGCGACGTGGTCCGAGGGGCCGATGTGGACGTTCTTGTCCTCGATTTTGTTGGCCAGCGAACCGTGCAGGTTCGAGGTGACGGCCTGGGTCTTGGAGACCTTCTTCGACTCCAGACGCTCACGCTCGAGCATGTTCTTGAAGTCCATGTTGCCGCCGACGTTGAGCTGGTAGGTGCGGTCGAGCGCGACGCCGCGGTCCTCGAACAGCTTCGCCATGACGCGGTGGGTGATGGTGGCACCGACCTGGCTCTTGATGTCGTCGCCGACGATGGGGACGCCCGCGGCGCGGAACTTCTCGGCCCACTCGGGGTCGGAGGCGATGAACACCGGCAGGGCGTTGACAAAGGCGACACCCGCGTCGATGCAGCACTGCGCGTAGAACTTGTCGGCCTGCTCGGACCCGACGGGCAGGTAGGACACGAGGACGTCGACCTTGTTGTCCTTGAGCGCCTGCACGACGTCGCCGCCCTCGCCGTCGGCCTCGGTGATGGTCTGGCGGTAGTACTTGCCCAGGCCGTCGAGGGTGTGGCCGCGCTGCACGGTCACGCCGGTGGGCTCGACATCGGCGAACTTGATGGTGTTGTTCTCCGAGGCGAAGATCGCCTCCGAGAGGTCGAAGCCGACCTTCTTGGCGTCCACGTCGAACGCGGCGACGAACTCGACGTCGCGGACGTGGTACTTGCCGAAGGTCACGTGCATGAGGCCGGGGACCGTGGCGGTCTCGTCGGCGTCCTTGTAGTACTGCACGCCCTGGACCAGGGATGAGGCGCAGTTACCCACACCCACAATGGCCACGCGGACTGAGTTTGTGTCACCCATGGTCGGGATCTCCTTCTTTCTGTGGTGAAACTGATGTTGTATCCGGTTCGAGCAGCTGGGAATCGGGCTCGGCCGCCGATTCGGCGGCGATGAGCTCGTTGAGCCAGCGGACCTCGCGTTCGCTGGACTCCAGGCTCAGCTGGTGGAGCTGTCGTGTGTAGCGGTCGACGGCCCGGTTGGACCGACCCACCGCCTCACGCAGTCCTTCACGGCGTTCCTCGACCTGGCGTCGACGACCCTCGAGAATCCGCATGCGAGCCACGGCCGGCGTGCGGCTGAAGAATGCGAGATGCACCCCGAAGCCGTCGTCGGTGTAGTTCTGCGGACCGGTGTCGGCGACCAGTTCGGCGAAACGTTCCCGTCCCGCGGGGGTCATCTTGTAGACCCTGCGCGCACGTCGCTTGAGAGTTCCCTGCGGTCCGGCGTCCTCTTCGATGAGGCCGTCGGTCTGCATCCGGCGGAGTGTCGGATACAGCGATCCGTAGGAGAAGGCGCGAAATGCGCCCAGCAGTCCGGTGAGGCGCTTGCGCAGCTCGTAGCCATGCATGGGTGCCTCGAGGAGCAGACCCAACACCGCCAACTCGAGCATTGCGTGACCCCTTTCCCGACCTGTCGAACGAACGTGTGGCACTGACACTACCCGCAATGTATCGCGCCGATATAATCGGGATAGGAAACCGCGTGTGAACTGGGGTTTACCGCGACCGGGTGTGCGGGTGTCCGGCAAGGGTCGTGCCGGCGCTGGTGGCCGGGTGCACCCGAACCCGTGGGCAGCCGCGCGGCTGCACGTACTCTTGAGATCGTGCTTGTGCAGAGACAGACGGTGGATTACGCGCTGCAGCGCAGATCCCTGCTGTCCGAGGTCTACGCCGGACGGACCGCCGTCGGTGCGGTGTGCGACGCGGACCCGTATCTGTTGCGTGCCGCCAAGTTCCACGGCCGCCCCAGCACCGTGCTGTGCCCGGTGTGCCGCAAGGAGCAGCTGACCTTGGTCTCCTGGGTGTTCGGGGACAAGATGGGTACCGTCAACGGCTCGGCCCGGTCGACCGAGGAGATCACGCGCCTGGCCGCGAGCACCGAGGAGTTCTCGGTGCACGTGGTGGAGGTCTGCCGGAGCTGCCGGTGGAACCACCTGGTGCAGTCCTTCGTTGCCGGGCTGCCCGTACGACCGCGCGCCCGCCGGTCGCGGCGGGTGGCCGGTACCGGCGAGTGACGCCGGAAACGGCCACGGTGACCCGAACGATGTGACCGCCGCGGGACGACCGCGGCGACCTGCCCGCCCCGACGTCGGTGGCGGGCTCGAACTATGAGTATGGAGACGGTGTTGTGAGCAACGGAACTGGCGCCCAGCCGCGCACGGTCCGCGAGAAGAAGCGCTCGCGGCTGAATGTCGTGGCGTGGACCCTCGGAATCCTCGGCAGCCTGGTCCCCCTCGGGGTCGTGGTGATGGCCGTGGTGTTCCTCTTCACCTACCTCGGCGCCTCGGTGCCCGGTCCCGACTCGATCAAGCAGAACCAGGTCGCCACGATCCTCAACGCCAACGGCGGCGAGATCGCCCGCATCGTGCCGCCGGAGGGCAACCGCACCGACGTCACGATCGACAAGATCCCCAAGGCCGTGCAGGACGCCGTCATCGCGGCCGAGGACCGGCAGTTCCGCACCAACGCGGGGTTCTCGCCCACCGGTCTGGCGCGTGCGGTGATCGGTCAGATCACCAACAACGACGACGCCGGCGGCGGATCGACCATCACCCAGCAGTACGTGAAGAACGCGCTCGTCGGCGACGAGCGCAGCTACACCCGCAAGTTCAAGGAACTGGCGATCGCGACCAAGATGTCCAACGAGTGGACCAAGAACGACATCATGGCCGCCTACCTCAACACCATCTACTTCGGTCGTGGTGCCTACGGCATCTCCGCGGCGGCGCGGGCGTACTTCAACAAGGACATCACCCAGATCAACGTGCCCGAGGCCGCGGTGCTGGCGTCGTCGATCCGGTCGCCGTCCTTCTACGACCCGGCGACCAATCTGGCGGCCGCGCAGGCGCGCTGGCGCTACGTCCTCGACGGCATGGTCACCATCGGTGCACTCACCCCGAGTGACGAGGCGACGCTGCAGTACCCGAAGGTCGCCGCCCCGCGCGACTCCTCGGGCACGACCACGACCGGACCGAACGGGCTAATCAAGCAGCAGGTGCTCGCCGAGCTCAGCTCGTTGAACATCTCCGAGCAGGACGTCCAGACCGAGGGTCTGAAGATCACCACCACCATTGACCCGAAGGTGCAGCGGTCGGTCGTCTCGGCGGCCAACGGCCAACTCGAGGGTGAGCCGAGCAACGTCCGCGACGCGGTCGTGTCGATCGATCCGAACACCGGCGCGGTGAAGGGCTACTTCGGCGGCAACAACGGTCAGGGCTACGACTACGCGCAGGCCGCATTGCAGACCGGTTCGTCGTTCAAGGTGTTTGCGCTGATCGCGGCGCTCGAACAGGGCGTGCCGCTGTCGAAGGTGTACTCCTCGGCGCCGTTCGACGCGCCCGGTGGCCTCACCGTCACCAACTCCGACGGCGAGAGCTGCGGCTCGTGCAACCTCGCGACCGCGTTGAAGATGTCGCTCAACACCGTCTACTACCGCCTGATGATGGATCTCGACGGACAGGCCCAGGCCGTGGCCGACGCCGCGCACCAGGCCGGCGTCGCCGAGAGCTTCGGTGACATCAAGAAGACGCTGCAGAACACCGACGGCACCGGCGTCGAGGGTGGCGTGGTGCTCGGCCAGTACCCCTCGCGGGTGATCGACATGGCCTCGGCGTACGCGACCCTGGCCAACCAGGGCGTCTATCACGCACCGCACTTCGTGCAGAAGGTCGAGACCTCCGACGGGACGGTGCTCTACGAGCGCAAGAACGACAGCGGCGAGCGTCGCTTCTCCGCTGCGGTGGCCAACAACACCACCGCCGCGATGCAGCCGATCGCGGCGTACTCCAACGGTCACTCCCTCGACGACGGTCAGCGGCCGTCGGCGGCCAAGACCGGCACCACCCAGCTCGGCGACACCGGCCAGAACAAGGACGCCTGGATGGTCGGCTACACCCCGCAGCTCTCGACCGCGGTGTGGGTCGGTACCGACGCCGGTGTGGCTTTGAAGAACTACAACGGCGCGATCGTCTACGGATCGGGCCTGCCGTCGGACATCTGGCAGGCCGCGATGGACGGGGCGTTGGCCGACGAGCCGATCGAACAGTTCCCGACACCGGCCGCCATCGGTGGCGTCGCCGGCGTCCCCGAGGAGGCGCCGCGCACCACCGCCACGCGCCGGTCGCGGGAACAGGACAGCGAGACCACCGAACCGGAAGCGCCGGTCACCACCTTCGCGCCGCCGTCGGCCACGCTGGCCCCCGGTGTCACGATCCCGCTCCCCGGTCCGCCGACGGAGACCGTGATCACCCCGACACCGCAGGATCCCGCCGGCGCCGGTAACGGGCCCTGACGGGTCACCGGCCGATGGGCGATCGCGAGACCGATCCGAGGACACCGGAGTCGACGGATCCCGACTTCTGGGATTCGCCGACCCGCCTGTCGGACGATCTGCGGGAGAACACCTCTCGTGATCTGCCGTCGCGGACCGACTCCGTCGCCCGCGAGGCCTCGATCGCCGTGGGCGGCCCGCTGGGGTTGCACGCCGTGGTCGGCCGGTCGCGTTACCTGACCCCGCTGCGGGTGATCCTGCTGATGGCCCTCGTGGCCCTGGCGCTGGGGTGGTACGGGAAGGCGGGGTGTCTGCAGCAGGCGCCCGCCGCCGGGTCGGCCGCCTCGGGCACCGAGCGATTCGAACTGGACTGGAGCAACCACCGGCAGTACATCGCGCTGTGCTACTCCGACACGATCCCGCTCTACACCGCCGAACGGCTCGACACCGGTGCGCTGCCGTACAAGTCGTCGTGGGAGCAGAAGCGTCCCGACGGCTCCACCGAGACGCGCTACATGGAGTACCCGGTGCTCACCGGCATGTACATGTACGCCGCGATGGAGGTCTCGCACGGCTGGCGGTGGGCCCACGACAACTGGGGCGTGCCCGGTGCGCTCGACGTCGTGTTGTTCTTCAACGTCGTCGCCCTCGGTCTCGCGCTGTTCTGGCTGCTGACCATCTGGGCGACCGCTCTCACAGCGGGTGTGCGGATCTGGTCGGCCGCCATCGCGGCACTGTCGCCGCTGGTGATCGTGCACATCTTCACCAACTTCGACGCCATCGCCACCGCGCTGCTCGCGCTGGCGATGCTGGCCTGGGCACGCAAGAACCCCTGGGCGACAGGGCTGTTCCTCGGGATAGGCGTCGCGGCCAAGTTGTATCCGGGTCTGATGATCATCCCGTTGGCGGTGCTGTGTCTGCGGGCGGGTCGTATCCGCGAGTTCGCGGTGACCGTCGCGGTCGCGGTCGCGGCGTGGCTGGCGGTGAACCTGCCGTTCATGGTGACCGTCCCGACGGGGTGGTGGGAGTTCTTCCGCTACAACTCCGATCGCGGTACCGACCCCGACACCTGGTTCACGGTGGTCAGCAAGGTCAGCGGGTACGCGTGGGATGCCGACGCGAACGGCAGGTCCGACCTCGTCAACGGGATCTCCCTCGGTGCGTTCGTCGCCGTGTGCGTGGGTGTGGTGTTCGTCGGACTGCACGCCCCGAGGCGACCGCGTCTGGCGCAGCTGATGTTCCTGACCGTCGCGGGGTTCCTGCTCGTGAACAAGGTGTGGAGTCCTCAGTATTCGTTGTGGCTCGTGCCACTGGCCGTACTGGCACTCCCGCGCACCCGTCTGCTGGTCGCGTGGATGGTCCTCGACGCCCTCGTGTGGATCCCACGGATGGGTCTCTATCTCCCCGCCGACGTGAAATGGCTTCCCGATCAATGGTTCACGGGAGCCGTGGTGATCCGTGCGTTCACCGTGATCGGACTGTGCGCGGTCGTGATCTGGGAGATCTACCACCCCGAGCGCGATCTGGTGCGCAGGGGACCCGACGGCGAGTTCTACGACGACCCGGGTGGCGGCGTCCTCGACGACGCCGTCGACACGATCAGTCTGCGGCCCCGCGCCGCGGCCCCGGCCACCCGAGGCCGCGCGAAGGCCGACGCGGTCAGCTGATCCGGTCCCGCAGACCCGAGCGCGCGGTCGGCCAGTCGTCGTCGGTCATCGCGAACTGCGCTGTGGTGCGCCACGATCCGTCGGGGAGCGGGCGATGCTTGCGGAGCAGGCCCTCGAATTGGGCGCCCAGCTTCGCGATCGCCGCACGCGACTGGGCGTTGCGCTCGTCGGTGTGCCACACCACCCGCACGGCGCCGCACGTCTCGAAAGCATGCTGCAGCAGAAGTAGTTTGGACTCGGGATTGACCGTGGTGCCCTGGACGCGACGCGAGTACCAGGTGTAGCCGATGGCCACCGAGCGGTTGCGGGGGTCGATGTCGTAGAAGCTCGTGGTGCCGACGATCGCGTCGGTGCCGTCGAGGGTGTCGACCACCGCGAACGCCACCCGCGCGGGATCGGCGTCGGCGGTGGCGATGTAACCGTGTGCCGCGGGTTCGTCGCCCGGGACGGTGGTCCAGCGGAAGGCGTCGGGCTCGTCGACGGCCGCGGCCAGCTCTGCGGCGTCGTCGTCGGTCAACGGGCGCAACCGAACACGGGTGCCGGGCAGAGTCGGGGCGCCGATCCAGGTGGAGATGTCGCTGTGCGCAGTCACACGGCGACGGTAGCGGGGACCCGTTCGAGAAAGCCATCGGGTTTCGGCGTGCGTACCCGCAGCGGCGCGCGCACGAAGGCGACCATGAGGATGGCCAGCAACACCGCGTGCGTCCACACCCCGAACTGCACGCCACCCATCACCCACCACTTCATCGGCGATCCCGAGGTGTAGATGCCGAAGAGCCGGAAGATGGTCAGGTCCAACGACAGATCCGCCAGCAGGTAGAGCGCGATGATCGGCCAGGCCACCCGCAGGAGCACGAAGAACGGCAGGATCCACAGCGTGTACTGCGGCGAGTGGACCTTGTGGAACAGCATGAAACCGGCCAACATGGCCGCGCTGACGCCGATCCACGGGTAGGCCTCACCGCTGCGCCACACCCGTACCCCGAGGTAGATCACGACGGCGAACGACGCCAGGATCAGCAGGGGTGACGCGACACCGACGATCGAGTTGTAGGTGGAGTTCATCCCGCCGGTGAGATGGCGGACACCCCAGTACCAGACAGAGTTGGTGTCGACGTCGGATTTGCGGCGCCCCTGGAACGACAGGGACGCCTTCCACCCGTCGAATCCGCCGATCATGAACGGCAGCTGGATGGCCACCACGGTGACGACGGCGGCGCCGATGACCCATGCCGCCCCGACGCGGTCGAGGGCCCGGCGGCCGAGCGCGGCGGCGTCGCGTGGTGTGCCCCGGGTCAGGACATAGGCCGCGAGAGGGAGCACGAACAGGCCCGGATAGAGCTTGAGGCAGAAGCCGATCGCCAGCAGCACCGACGCGATCACGCTGCTCGTCCGCAACGACAGGCGTGGTGCGCCCGTCCGCGGGGAGGTCTGCGCGCCGGAGACCATCACCGCCACGGCGCCGACCGCGGTGGCGACCACCGGCAGTTCCCAGTTGTGGAACGCGTAGAGGATCAGCGGCGGCGTCGCGGCCCACAGCAGCGCCCACCAGCGGACCAGCAGGCCGAGCAGCACCGTCACGAGGATGCCGAACGGCAGCAGGATGAGCGCCGAGTGCATGAAGAACTGGGTGTCGGTGTGGGCGCCGATCGCACCGAGGTACATCAGCAGCCCCGAGAGCACCGGGTACTCCACGACCCCGCCGTACAGCACGCCGTCGTCGGTGATGCCGCCGTGGATGTAGGGGAACACGTGGTTGTTGATGTCGCGTCCGACCCACAGGAACTGCAGGTCCGAGTAGCACGGCATGAGCAGTTCGTTCTTGCCCACCGGCCAGTGTTTGCTGCGGCCGTCGGGGAAGTACGGCGCGCCGCCGCAGTCGAGTTTGCCTAGGTAGCCGAGCCACATGAACACCAGGCTGAGCACCACGAGGACGAGCAGGACGACCGCGAGGTTGCCCTTCGCGGCGTGCCATCGCAGGCGCCACCGATCGGACGTGGACATCGCGGGCATGGGCTACAGGTTAGGTGATCCCGTGTTCCACTCCACCCAGCCGACTCCCCGGCGACCGTCGGACCGGGTGAACTCGCCCCACGCCCGGGGCATGACCGCGACCGCTCCGGAGGTCTGGCGGAGCAGCTGCGGTCCCTGCCCGAGGGCGCGGAACGTGACCGTCAGCGAGCCCGGTTCGAGGGCGAACGTCATCGCGGTGATCGCATGGCCGTCGGTGTCGGCGTCCACCATCCGGCAGCTGTCGATCGCGACGATCGGTGCCCCGGGAGTCTGGAGGTAGCCGGTGGAGACCGGTGGGAGCCCGGGGAGCCGGATGTCGACGCCGTGCGCGTGGGAGCCGTCGTCGAAGCGGGCCGCGAGCCAGTACCACTCGGTGTGCCACCAGTTCTGCGCGTCCCAGGCGTGATCGCGCTGACCCGGCCCGTCGATGGCGATCGGGGTGTCGGGCAGTCCCGCGCCGCGCAGCGTGATCGATCCGGTGACCATGCAGCCGACCTCGTACACCCGGGTGAGGTCGTATTGATAGGGCCGCGCCGAGGTGTACCAGTGCAGGTCGAGCCGGACACCGACCTCGCCGCCGATCGTCGACCGGGCCACCGACGCATCGGGCACCACGTGTCCGACGCCGTCCACGCCGATGTGGATGTGCGCGAGCGGATCGACCACCGAGCAGGTCACCGTGCCGGGTGCACCGGCGAGCACCCGCCCGATGTCGATGCTCGGTTCCGACAGCGTGATGGTCGGCAGGTCGGGTCCGCAGACGGTGAGACTGAACCACCCGGTGGGGTTGTCGGGCCCCACACCGAACCGCATCGAGGCCCCGACACCGGCGGTCGGGTCGGCCACGTCGAGGTACCAGGTCTCGTTCCACCCGTCGCCCGGCGCCGGCGGGTGCGGTCCCTCGTCGACGGGGGACACGACGGTGTGCGAGTCCCCGTCGGCCCCGAACTCGTCGTCGGGCGGGACACCCCGGGGAGCCGGGTGACGCCGCGCGCCGGCCCGGGACAGATCGGTGGCCGCG
Organism: Williamsia herbipolensis; assembly: GCF_000964005.1. GTDB lineage: Bacteria > Actinomycetota > Actinomycetes > Mycobacteriales > Mycobacteriaceae > Williamsia_A > Williamsia_A herbipolensis. The sequence goes on along the minus strand of NZ_JXYP01000040.1, from coordinate 43,658 downwards.
GCGAGGGTCGCGGCGTGCGGACTCGTCGTCGACTCGAGATCGATGAGGTAGCCGCACGCCCGATGGAAGTGGGTCAGCCAGAGGCGTTCGGTGTCGGCGGTGCGTGCACCGACCGAATCGGCCCACGAGGTGATGGCGTTGACGACGCAGTGGAAGGCCGCGTCGCGCACGTCGCGCCGCAGCGCCTCGAGGTCGCCGCCGACGATCCGGTGGTAGGCCGACAGGAGGGTGACGCCGAACTCGCGTCGCATCCTCGGGTCGAGCGCCGTACCCAGGAAGGTCGACAGGTCGGTGGCGCGCGACCCCCAGTGCGCGTGCTGCCAGTTCACGATCGTGATCGGCCTCCGCGTCCCCGACCAGCCGAACAGGACGTTGCCGAGACGGAAGTCGCCGTGCACCACCGCCTGCGGGGAGGTCGACTGGCGCTGATGGGCGATCATCGACTCGACCGAGGAGACGACCCGGTTGGCGACGCCGAGCGCGTGGGGCGCGATCTGCTCGCCGAAGTTCTCGACGAACCGCACGTACAGCTCGCCGAGGCCCCGTCGATCAATCGGCATCGGCTCGGTGATGGTGCCGGGCACCACCGCGCGGTCGTCGAGGGTGGTGTGCACGTCGGCGAGCGCCGCGATCACCAGTTGTGCCTTGCCGCGGGTGATGCCGGCGAGTTCGTCACCGACGGTGGCCCGACCCGAGTCGTGCAGTACCAGCCAGAAGTCACCGGTCGCGTGGTCGAGTTCGGCGGCGAGGCACCTAGCCACCGTGGGGATCGCCGCGGTCCGGGGCAGCGTGTGGAACGCCACGAGCCGGCGGAAGGGCTGGTCGGTGCCCTGCCACGACGGTGCGGCCGCGACCACCAGGACCGAGGCCGGCAGGTCCGGGGCGTCGGGGGCATCGATCGCGACGCGCACGGTGACCGTGGCGCCGGAGCGGGCGAACGGCTCGACGTCGACACCGGCGACGGGGGCGCCCAGGGCCTCGGAGAGCCACGGGGCCGTCAGCTCCTCGATCCGCCACCACGCCATCGGTACGACTCTAGGAGTTGCCCGACGGTTGTCAGAGTCCGATTCGGATACGTCCGTGAATCGATTCGCACGCGACCGTCGACGATTTCGCTGGTCACGGGTGCCTGCGGTAGCCTGGGCCGGTTGCCGACGCAGGCGACCCTCCTGCCACGGACAGTCCGTGGCCGATCAGCCCATAGGAGGTGATGTGGTCTTATGCGTCATTACGAATTGATGGTGATCCTCGATCCGAACCTGGATGAGCGCACCGTTGCCCCCTCGCTCGACACATTTCTGAACGTTGTCCGCAAGGACGGCGGGAAGATCGACAAGGTCGACATCTGGGGAAAGCGTCGTCTCGCCTACGAGATCGACAAGCACACCGAAGCGATCTATGCGGTCATCGACATCGATGCCGAGCCCAAGACGGTGTCCGAGCTCGACCGTCAGCTGAAGCTGAACGAGTCGGTGCTGCGCACCAAGGTCATGAAGGCCAAGTAGACACCCGACTCGGCAGCCTCGCGTGACCGGTTCTCGTCTCGACGGAACCGGATCGCGCGAAGCCGCGTCGTATGTCGGTACCGATCAATAGGGTCGGCGTCATCACGACGCCACCGCGATCGGTGCGCATCGACTTCGACAACCACACTCACGTTTAGGGAGCAGACATGGCCGGCGACACGATCCTCACCGTCATCGGAAACCTGACGGCGGATCCCGAGCTGCGTTTCACCCCGTCCGGGGCTGCGGTGGCCAACTTCACCGTCGCCTCCACCCCGCGGATGTTCGATCGTCAGACCAACGAATGGAAAGACGGCGAAGCACTGTTCATGCGGTGCAGCATCTGGCGCGAGGCGGCGGAGAACGTGGCCGAGAGCCTGACCAAGGGCGCACGCGTCATCGTGTCCGGTCGGCTCAAGCAGCGCTCGTACGAGACCCGCGAGGGCGAGAAGCGCACGGTCGTGGAACTCGAGGTCGAGGAAGTCGGTCCGTCGTTGAAGTACGCCACCGCCAAGGTCAACCGCGCATCGCGCGGCGGCGGCGGGGGTGGCGGCTCGATGTCGTCGGGCGGTGGCGGTGGGAACCGCGGCGGCTCCGGCGGCGGCGGCGGCGCCGCGCAGAACGACGATCCGTGGGGCAGCGCCCCCGCGACCGGATCGTTCGGCGGCGGAGACGACGAACCACCCTTCTGACGAGTCACCACCGGGCGGGACCTCGTCCCACCGGTGGTTCTCGGCAAGCGAGACAGCGGAGTACGTACATGCCCAAGGCATCGGGAGGCGGACGCACGATCCGTCCCGAGAAGGACGTCACGGCCAAGGCCTGTTCCTTCTGCAAGGAGAAAGACACTCAGATCGACTACAAGGAGACGTCGCTGCTGCGTCGTTTCCTGTCCGACCGCGGCAGGATCCGTTCGCGTCGGGTTACCGGTAACTGCGTGCAGCACCAGCGAGACGTCGCTGTCGCAGTCAAGAATTCGCGCGAAGTGGCGCTGCTGCCGTTCACCTCGACGGCCCGCTGAGCGGAAAGGACAACACAATGAAACTCATCCTCACCACCGAGGTCGACAACCTCGGCGTCGCCGGCGACACCGTGGAGGTCAAGGACGGCTACGGCCGGAACCTCCTGCTGCCCCGCGGCCTGGCCATCCCGGCCACCCGCGGAGCCCAGAAGCAGGTCGACGGCATCCGTCGCTCGCAGGAGGCCCGTGCGGTGCGCGGCCTCGAGCACGCCAACGAGCTCAAGCAGGCCATCGAGGGCCTCGACGCGGTCACCCTGACCGTGAAGACCCACGATTCCGGCAAGCTCTTCGGTTCGGTCACCGTCTCCGACGTCGCCGACGCCATCCGTTCCGCGGGTGGCCCGGCCGTCGACAAGCGCTCGGTCGAGCTGCCCAAGGGACACATCAAGTCCACCGGCAGCTTCCCGGTGGTCGTGAACCTGCACCCCGACGTCTCGGCGTCGGTCGACCTCACGGTCGTCGCGGGCTGACCCCACGCACCACACGCCCCGGCCCCCGACACCTGGTGTCGGGGGCCGAGTGCGTTCTGTGTGGTGACTGTCGGCGCCGTATCTCCCGATGCCGGGTCAGCGGGCGGCGAGGTAGGCGGCGGTCTGCGCACCCACGAGGTCGATCAGGTCGCGCTGCGCGAGGTTGACGTCGAGCAGATGCGTGCCCCACGTCGGGTTGGGCAGTCGCGGCAGCGCGGAGGCGGGGACCGGCGCGGCGCCACTCACCTGCAGCACGTGCGGACCGGCCCCGGTGGTGCAGCGCGCCCGGTAGCCGTCGACCTCGCGCCCGGCGATCAGGCCGCGGATCGGTGCGGTCGCGGTGCTGCCCAGGGCGGCCGGGTTGGTGCACGCCACCGACAAGTCGGGGCCCGTGGGGAACGGCGCACCGGGCGTGGGTGCGCTGCCTGTGGCTGGCACCCGGCCGTAGCGGGTGTCGGCGGGAGGCGTGTTGCCGAACGTGGAATAGGCCACCACACAGCCGAACTGGCTTCGTGCGGTGCAGAGCGGGATCGTCGAGAAGTCACCGCCGGTGGTCGCGCCGGAGCGGACGAGCACGTTGCCGCCGAGCAGGATCGCCGAGACGATGCGGTCACGGGTGGCCGTGCCGTCGATGGACTCGCGCATGAGTGCACGCAGCATCAGGGTGCCCTGTGAGTGGCCGATGAGGACCACGCCCCGGCCGGCGTTGTGGTGGGCCAGGTAGTCCGTCCACGCCGCGCGGATGTCGGAGAACGCCACGGCGAGTGCGGCATTGCGCTGCGGACCGCTGCCGGCGGAGAAGAGTCCGCGCAGCGTGCTCTGGCGGTACATCGGCGCCCACACGTTGCAGCGGGCGCCGAACGGTGCGGCCTGCTCGGCGGCGATCACCCGTTCCTCCGGCCCGATCACGCGGTTCGCGTTCTGGCCGAGCTGCAGGGAGACGGTGGGATAGACGTAGAAGCAGTCGATCGGCGCGCCCGATCGGCCCCCGCAGGCGTCGCCGGGCTGACCGGGACGACACAGCCACACCGTGGACCCGCTCGCGCTCGGTGCGGCCGCGGCGGCCCCCACACCGAGCACGGTGGCGAGTACTGCGAGCACCGCGACGATGCCGAACGACGAGCGGATCACACGCAGACGGGCCATCGGTCGATTAGACCGCACGCGCCGTGTGCGCCACCACCCCTTCGGCCGATGTGCGCGGCGGTGTGGCGCCGACCGTGCAGGGCACTGCGATGCGGTCGCCGACGGCGAGGTCCTTCGGGAGGGGTGCGGTGACCGCGGCGGTGTCGGTGTCGGCCGCGAGAGTGTGTGGCAGTCGTGAGTGCGTCCCGTCGCCCAGCAGCTGCACCCGGTGCTTGTGGGCCACCGACACCCGGCCGATGAGACGCGCGTGATCCCAGGCGATGTCGGTGACCGGCGCGTCGGTGTCGGTGGGGATACCGCGGCGAACATCGCAGTCCAGCAACAGGATCGGATCCACCGGGTCGTCGAGTACTGCGCTCACCGAGCACACGATGACGATCGTCGTCGAGCGATCGTCGGGCGCCCAGCGCATCGGGCTGCCCAACAGCGCCGATGCGGTGGACAGGGAGAAGCCCTGTACCGCAACGTCATCGATCGTCACGGAGGTTCCCGGCGGCCACTGACGGAGGTCGATGGGATCGGGGATCGACATGCGCAACGTGGGCATGATGTCGGTGAGTGTCACATCCACCGGTGTACCCGCGTGCACGCGCCGGCCGCCCCGCGATGACGAGTTCTCTACGCGGTGACCTGCGGATGTTGACGAAAACCATACGGGCGTCACGGTTTCGGCAGCGGGGTTGCCGGATGCCCGCAGGACGCGCGTACTGTGTGGGAGAGGGGCCGTGACCGGCGATGTGTCGACCACCGTCGCGCAACCTGCCATTCGTGCACGGTTCACCCAATCGACCGACGCTCGCAGTTGCGTTTCGGCGAACACGCCCGAAAACGCGCAAATCGCGACACGCCGAAAAGAATTCGATCCACATGACCTGAGGGCCAAAAGTGCGTGATGACCAGCGCGGACCACAGCGGCGCCGTTCGTGTTCCCCAGCTCCATGCACAGGAACACGGCATCTATGCCCACTCGGTCCACAGGTAGTTCACAAGTTGGTCCACAGGCCGGTTTGTGGCCGGTCACAACCGGCCCTAATGTCTCTCACCGTGCCTGTAGCCGCTGTTCGCCCGCCCGCTCCGACCGCTTTCGTGACCCGGTCGACAGGGCTGGGGTGTTCTCCCGTGTGGAGCTGTCGGACCGGCGGTGTACTACTCACCCACAGGTGACCTCGAGGTGGGGGGCGACGATGATCGCCCACGGCGGGACCCCGCCGGTGTAGTGGTAGCGCAGTGAGACGTCGGGAGGATGAGTCGTGGCAGTAGTGGACGATCGCGGGCATTCGCCGCGCGACGAGCCGCCGCCCTCGGAGGACTTCGGCCGGCAGCCGCCGCAGGACCTCATGGCCGAGCAGTCCGTGCTCGGCGGGATGCTGCTGTCGAAGGACGCGATCGCCGACGTCCTCGAGGTGCTGCGTCCGGGCGACTTCTACCGCCCGGCCCACCAGGCCGTCTACGACGCCGTGTTGGAGCTGTACGGCAAGGGTGAACCCGCCGACGCCGTCACGGTCTCCGCCGAGCTCGAACGGGCCGGAGAGCTCCGTAGGGTCGGCGGTGCACCGTATCTGCACACGCTGATCTCCACGGTCCCCACCGCCGCCAATGCCGGCTACTACGCGCAGATTGTCGCCGAGAAGGCGATCCTGCGGCGTCTGGTGGAGGCCGGCACCCGCATCGTGCAGTTCGGCTACGGCGGTGACGACGGTCAGGACGTGGCCGAGGTCGTCGACCGCGCGCAGGCCGAGGTCTACGAGGTCACCGAGCGGCGTACCGCCGAGGACTACGTCCCGCTCGAGGAACTGCTGCAGCCCACGATGGACGAGATCGATTCCATCGCCTCCCGCGGTGGTATATCCATCGGTGTGCCAACGGGTTTCACCGATCTCGACGCCGTCACCAACGGACTGCACGCCGGGCAGATGATCATCGTCGCCGCGCGTCCCGGTGTCGGCAAGGCACTCGCCCTCGACACCCCGTTGCCCACGCCCAACGGTTGGACCACCATGGGTGAGGTGAAGGTCGGCGATTCGCTGATCGACGCGAGCGGCACGCCCACCCGTGTGGTGGCCGCGACCGACGTGATGACCGAACGTCCCTGCTACGAGGTCGAGTTCTCCGATGGTTCGGTGCTCGTCGCCGACGCCGAACACCAGTGGCTCACCGAGTCCGACGGTGTGCGCTCGGTACAGACCACCTGTGCGCTCATCGGTCAGATCGGCGCGGTGTCGGTGCGCAACGCCGAGCCGTTGGAGCTCCCGCGGCGCCGTTTCGGCTACGGCCCGTACACCGTTGCGGCGTTGGCGGGCATGGCCTTCGACGATCCCGAGATCGCGATGCGCATCGACGCCGAGGGCCCCGTCGACGTGATGGCGTTGATGTCGGATCTGGGTGGACGCATCCCCTACGAGTACCTCCGCGGCTCGATCGCCCAACGGCGGGCTCTGCTCGCCGGGTTGCTCGACGCCCGCGGCATCGTCGACGAGGACGGCTGGATCACCGTTCCCGCCGCCACCCAACACATGAGCGCGGTGATCGCCGATCTCGTGGCGGGGCTGGGCTACTCCTACCGTCGTGCCGCCACCGGGTGGTTGCGCGTCGACGCCGACGACGACGTCTTCACCGTGCACCGCAAGGCGATTCGCCACAAGGAGCTGCGCCGTCCGTCGGGTCTGCGCCGCATCGTCGACATCCGTGCCGTCGACAGCGTGCCGGTCCGGTGCGTGCAGGTCGACAACGACGCGCACATGTACCTCGCCGGTGAGTCGATGGTGCCGACCCACAACTCGACCCTCGCCATGGACTTCCTGCGCAGCTGCTCGATCGCGAACCAGATGACCTCGGCGATGTTCTCGCTGGAGATGGGCAAGACCGAGATCGTGATGCGCCTGCTCTCGGCCGAGGCGAACATCAAGCTGGCCGACATGCGTTCGGGCCGCATGACCGACGACGACTGGACCCGCCTCGCGCGCCGCATGGGTGAGATCAGCGAGGCGCCACTGTTCATCGATGACTCACCGAACCTCACGATGATGGAGATCCGCGCCAAGGCCCGTCGCCTCAAACAGCGTCACGACCTGCGGCTGGTGGTCATCGACTACATGCAGCTGATGACGTCGGGCAAGAAGGTCGAATCGCGGCAACAGGAGGTCTCGGAGTTCTCCCGTCAGCTCAAGCTGCTGGCCAAGGAACTCGAGGTTCCCGTGGTCGCGATCAGCCAGCTCAACCGAGGCCCCGAGCAACGCACCGACAAGCGCCCGCAGGTGTCGGACCTTCGTGAGTCGGGGTGCCTGCCGGCGTCGACGCGGATCCTGCGCGCGGACACCGGCGGCGAGACCACCCTCGGAGAACTTCTCGCCAGTGGTGAGCGACCGCTGGTCTGGAGTCTCGACGAGCGGATGCGCGTGGTCGCGCGCCCGATGACCGCGGTCTTCTCCAGCGGCGTGAAAGAGGTCTTCGAGGTGCGGATGACCTCGGGTCGCGTCGTGTGCGCGACCGGCAATCATCCGTTGATGACCGTTGACGGATGGATCCCGGTGGATGAGCTCGCGGTCGGTGATCGTGTGGCCGCGCCGCGTTCGGTGCCCGAACCAGTGCACACCGAGCGGATGCACGAGGCGGAGATCGTGATGCTTGCGCACATGATCGGTGACGGCTCGTGTGTGAAGCGCCAGCCGATCCGGTACGCCAGTGTCGACGAGGCCAACCTGACGGCGGTGTCGGAGGCGGCAGGTCACTTCGGCATCACACCGATCCGCGACGAGTACGCCGCCGCACGGGTCACCACACTCCGTCTGCCGGCGCCGTTCCATCTGACTCACGGCCGGCGGAATCCTGTCGCTGCGTGGCTCGACGGCCACGGCTTGTTCGGTCTCCGCAGCTACGACAAGTTCCTGCCGCCGTCGGTGTTCGCCCTCCCCAACGATCAGCTCGCGCTCTTCATCCGTCACCTGTGGGCGACGGACGGGTCGGTTCGGTGGGATGCGAAGGTCGGTCAGGCGCGGGTCTACTACGCGAGTACCTCGCGTCGACTCGCAGACGATCTGATGCAGGCGCTCCTGCGGTTCGGGATCTATTCACGGGTCAAGTGCGCCAAGAAGCCCGGGTATCGGGACTGTTGGCACGTCCTCATCTATGGCGTCGACAGTCAGATGGTGTTCCTGAGCCAGATCGGCGTTCACGGCGCGCGCAGCGTCAAGGTGGACGAGTGCCTCCTGCGGCTGGCGGCGGTGCAGGCGAACACCAACTCGGACACGGTTCCTCGCGATGTCTGGAACCGGGTGCGGGAATTGCTCGTTGACCGCGGGATGACGCATCGCGAGTTCTCGGCGGCGATGGGTTCGCGGTTCTGTGGCTCGACGATCTGGAAGCACTCGCCGAGCCGGGGACGTCTGGCGCGTGTGGCTCAGATTCTCGACGACGCCGACATCGAGATGCTCGCCACCAACGACGTCTACTGGGACGAGATCGCGGAGATCACCAGCCTGGGCGACCAGGAAGTGTTTGACGGAACAGTGCCCGGCACACACAATTTCGTCGCTGACGGAGTGTCGGTCCACAACTCACTGGAGCAGGACGCCGACATGGTGATCCTGCTGCACCGTCCCGACTCCATCGAACGCGACGACCCCCGCGCCGGCGAGGCCGACATCATCCTCGGCAAACACCGCAACGGCCCCACCGCCACCATCACCGTCGCCCACCAGCTGCACCTCAGCCGTTTCGTGAACATGGCCCGCGGCTGACCCATCACGTGAATTTTTACGCCGCATGCCCCGTGCGGTGTCGGCGGGGCTGTTCACGGCGCTCCTAGTATCGGCGACCTTTCGGTTAATGCGGAATCGCCGTGAGGGCAGAGAGAGCGAACATGGCGTCTTCGACTTGCTGCATCGCAGGACTTAGTTGCGTCGGGATCGTCGCGCCGATCAGGTCAGCTGAAGACTGGCAAGTGCGTGCCTCCTGGCTCGTCTTCGAGCGTGCGTCGCGGGCGAAAGCAGCGCTGGTGGTCGTCCTGGTGCCGCAACGGTGTGCTCTACACATGGGCCCAGGCAGCTGGTCTCTTGGGAATGGATGCGCGCCGCCGCCGAGACGACGCGAGTCGTCAACCCACACCAGCGGTCATTCGCCAGTAGGCCTTTGCCGCGGTAACCCATCGCCTGATACCGACTAGTCCAAGGGTCTGCTATCACCTGCCTCCGTCATTAGCGTTGACCGGCAGCCACGTCGGCCCGTAGCGGAAAGCAACTGAACCGGCAGCAGGCTGAGGCAATTCCAGCAGAAGACGAAGACTGGACGAAGTCAACCGCCGGAAGGGCTGGCGATGAATAGCGCGCGACGCCAAGCAATAGTTCCGCGATCGTCGGCGCAACGATAAGCAATCCCCGACGCCTGCTCGGTCTCGGCGTCCGACTTCGAGCACGAGTATTTGCCACGATACGGCGTGAGCGCGTTGGGACTTTCGATCGTGGGGTACGAGTCGACGAGCACCTTGGACGCTGCCTCACAGCTGTCTACGACGTTCGCAGGGTAGTACACGTACCCGCGCGTTCGATCCAAAATCGCTGCACCGCAGATATTTAACTTCTTTGCTTGTTTCAATAAATCGGATTGCTTGGCCAGTTCCTCTTTCAGCGACGGCCCGGTTTGGTATCGCGTGAATTGCGGACACAGATACTTGTATGCCGCCGCTATCGCTGGCTCAGTTCGACCTAGCGACACAGCTTGGTCGGAGGCCAATAGCCGATTGAGCATTCCGTCCTGATTGGACGAATCCATGTAGCCGGGAGTCTCTCGCATGTCGGCCGAGATGGAGCCTTGCAAACCCTCCAAGCTGGCGGGCGCAGATGATCCCGGTCCGCCGAACCTGCCCTTGGGATCACCAAGCGCGCAAACGAACCCGTACCCGTACTCAAGGGTGGCACCCTCCTGATCGAGTGCCTTGCCTGCCTCCGCCGACACTGGGTTGGCTGAGCGCTCAGCTGCCAGGGCAGCGCACGCTGCCTGGGCAAACTTCGCCTGTCCCCCAACTGGAGTCGCGTCGACCACATTCGCCAGCACGCCATTGCTGTACGGGTCCGGGTCGCCGCTTATCTCTGAGTACTGCGCGAACGAGAGGTTGGCCGCGAGTCGCGAATCCGCACAATCGGCCGGCACCGCAACCTGTCCGGGGATCAAGCTCTCCTCTGGCTGCGGTTCGCTTGACCCGGACCTGCCTTGGTCATCAGTGCGAGCAACTGCGCTCGAGCCTCCTCCACCGGGACCCGCACTGTCCGATCCACTCGACCCGCACCCCGACAGCGTGACCGTCGATGCGAGCACAAGCCCGAGACATGTAGCGGACAGACGTTTCATAATTCCCCAAAGTGAGTTCGAGCCGGCATCAGCCACCGGCGACCAATAAGGTCACAAGCCAGAGATCTGCAGCTATGCAATACCGAGTGCGCGACTTGCGACAATCCTCTGTTCGGAGGATCTGCCGCGGTTGCCCGTTTCAATGCCATCTGCAACTTTCGATCTTGGGAACGTGGCAGTCGATCGCTGCGCGCATCGCCTTCTCGGCGTGCCGGTCGTGGTGAGCACTGCGCTCGCGTCGAAGTTCGATTCCCTCTGGAAGCGAATGCGGTACGCGTCGATCTCGACGCCCGCGGCGTGCAGGTCACCTAGGAGGTCCGCCGAGAACCATATCCGTGCTCGCGTCGAGGGGTGGTTCGGTGTGTCCGGTTCTGTCCCCGGAGGTGGCGTGACGATCGCGACCGCCGCGGGATGATTGACCATATGACATGAAGTCACGGCGAGCTCCCACCCCATTGCGAGGTGAGGTGCTTTCGTATTGTGGCACAGGGTGGTTGGCATGTTGTGGCCGTGATGGCGGGAACCGAACGCGATGAACCGCCTTTCGCCTACACGACCGGACTGACGTCGCCGGGCCGGCCGGAACTGATGGTGTACGGACTTCCGCAACGGATCTCGGGGCTGGTCGTCAACTCCGTCGCCGAACGGATAGTCACCGGTGAGAACATCACGCACGGGTCCGCCCTGGCGGCGGTACTGGCCGAGCACGACGTCGTCGTCATCGACGCCGACGACACCACCGACATGTTCCAGACCAGGTCGTTGTATGCCGCGTTCTCGGCGATGCAGGTCGTGTTCCCGACCGGCGCAACCGATTCCCGTGGCAGCCGGGGTACGCCCTCGACCCGTTCGTGCAGCCACTCAAGGGCCCACCGCCGCGATGAGCGTCCGCAGGGCAGCTCTAGCGGTCGAGTTCCGACAGCTCGCGGCGGGGGATCGTGCGGCCGGTGATCACGCGCGCGGCGATTGTGCCGAGGCGCAGCATGCCGCGGAAGGTGCTCGGGTTGAGCAGCGTCGGCCACGTGGTGCGCTGTCGGTTCTCGTCGATCGGACGTTCCTCGATGCGCTCACGCAGCCACCGCAGCGCGGTGGGCGCCGCCATCGGGTGCATCAGCATGTGCTCGCTGAACCGGTCGCGGTGGTAGGTGACGCTGGTGCCGCCCGCGGCGTATGCGGCTGCGAGCGCATCGATGTCGTCGACCGAAACGATGCGATCGTTCACGGCCTGCACGATGAGGACCGGCATGGCCGGTGCCGAACGGCCCAGCCGGATCTCGTCGAACACCGCACGCACCTCGGGCGTGGTGAGAATTTCCGCCAGCGGCCGGTCGAGCATGTCGTCCATGTCGGTGAACATGAAGCGCAGCACCGCCTCGACGGTGGTCGCGCGTTGCAGACGCGCCAGCGCGATCTTGCCGCGTGGTGTCGTGTGCCGGTCGATGATGCGCTGCAGATCGGGGTAGACGTGCTGCAGGGCCCCCACCACGAGGGCCGGCAACCCGGAGAACAGTCCGCCGTTGAGACGGATGTAGGTGTTCCCGAGATCGCCGACGGGCGAACCCAGTACGGCGCCGACGACGTTGAGTTCCGGCGCATACTCGGCGTACATCTCGGCGGCCCACGCCGACGCGAGTCCGCCGCCGGAGTACCCCCAGAAACCCACCGGCGCGTCGTGGCGCAGACCGAGCGGCGCGTGGTCGAGTGCCGCCCGGACACCATCGAGCACGATGTGGCCGGGTTCGCGCGGGATGCCCCACAGACCCCGGGGACCCTCGTGATCGGGGACCGACACCGCCCACCCCTCGGCGAGGAGTGCGGTGATGAGCAGGAACTCGAACTGGGGAAGAGCGCCCACGGCCCGCGCCCGCAGACGCAGCGCATAGGAGGGGAAGCACCGGCCGGTGATGGCGTCGATCGCGCACTGGTAGGACACGATCGGGCACTGCGCGCCCCGCTCCCGTCCGGGCGGGAGGAGAACCGTGGTCACCGCGACCATCGGGTCGCCCTGGGAGTCGGTCGATCGGAACGCCAACTGGGTGGCCCGGATCGGCTGTCGGACGACGCCGAGGAAGGCGAGGGTCACGTCACGGGAGCGCAGAACGGTGCCCGGGACCGTGTCCTCGAACCCGCCGGGGGCGCGATAGAACGGGTCGTCGGCGGGCAACAGCGGCCTGCGGTGCGCTGCGGTGTCGTCGTGCGAGGCGATGAACGGGCGCTCGGGCGAGGCGGCGGCGGAGTCGTGAACGGAGATGGGTACGTCCTCGGTGTGTATCGGACACTCGGTCGTGTCGGCTGTCCGACGGTAACCCACATCACGCCCCTGACCGCGATCGCTGTGTGATGGCCCGGCGAACGGGTGTGAGGATGGGACCATGACCGCAACGCTCGTGGCGAAAGACCTGGCCGGCGGTTTCGCCCATCGCACGCTGTTCGACGGCCTCGATCTCACGGTCGCCCCCGGCGACGTCGTCGGTGTCGTGGGGGCCAACGGCGCAGGCAAGAGCACCCTTCTGCGCATCCTCGCCGGGGTCCTCGAACCGCTGGAGGGCGCGGTGAGCCTGGCCCCGGCCGACGCGTTCATCGGCTGGCTGCCGCAGGAGCACGACCGTGTCCCCGGTGAGACCGTGGCGGCGTACATCGCCCGCCGGACAGGCTGTGCCGAGGCGACCACGGCGATGGATGCCGCGGCCGCGGCGCTGTCGGACCCGGCTGCGGCGACCCCCGGTGTCGACCCGGCCGACGCGTACGGGGTGGCGCTCGACCACTGGCTCGCCACCGGTGCCGCCGACCTCGAGGAGCGACTGCCCGCGGTCCTGGCCGATCTCGGTCTCGACTCGCACGCCGTGGATCCCGCGACCACCACCATGACCTCGCTCTCGGGTGGTCAGGCCGCACGCGTCGGGCTCGCGGCACTGATGGTGTCGCGCTTCGACATCGTGATGCTCGACGAGCCGACCAACGATCTCGACCTCGACGGCCTCGAACGCCTCGAGACGCTCGTCCGCGAGCTGCGGGGCGGGGTCGTCCTCGTCAGCCACGACCGGGAGTTCCTCGCCCGCAGCGTGAACCGCGTGCTCGAACTCGATCTGGCCCAGAACACGACGACGGTCTTCGGTGGCGGCTACGACAGCTATCTCGAGGAACGCGAGACCGCCCGCCGGCACCGCCGCGAGGAGTACGAGGAGTTCGCCGAGAAGAAGGCCGACCTCGTCGATCGCGCACGGACACAACGCGAGTGGTCGAGTCAGGGCGTCCGCAACGCGATGAAGAAGTCGCCCGACAACGACAAGATCCGTCGCAAGGCCGCCGCGGAATCGAGCGAGAAGCAGGCGCAGAAAGTACGGCAGATGGAGAGCCGGATCGCGCGCCTGGAGGAGGTCGCCGAACCCCGCAAGGAATGGGAGCTGCACTTCACCATCGGCGCCGCACCGCGGTCGAGTTCGGTGGTCGCGACTCTCAGCGAGGCCGTGGTGCACCAGGGCGACTTCACCCTCGGCCCGGTGTCGCTGCAGGTCGACGCCGGCGAACGCATCGGCATCACCGGACCCAACGGGGCAGGGAAATCAACCCTCCTCCGTCTGCTCCTGGGTCGGCAGTCCCCCGACTCCGGTCGGGCGAGTCTCGGTGCGAACGTCGCGATCGGCGAGATCGATCAGGCCCGTGCGGAGTTCACCGGCGCGACACCGCTGGTCGACCGGTTCGAGAGCCACGTACCCGACTGGCCCACCGCCGAGGTGCGGACCCTGCTTGCGAAGTTCGGACTGCGCGCCGACCACGTCGAACGCGCCGTCGACGACCTGTCGCCGGGGGAACGCACCCGCGCCGGCCTCGCACTGCTGCAGGCCGTCGGTACGAACGTGTTGGTGCTCGACGAACCGACCAACCACCTCGACCTGCCCGCCATCGAACAACTCGAGCAGGCGCTCGACAGCTACGAGGGCACACTGCTGCTGGTCACCCATGACCGGCGCATGCTCGACACGGTGCGCTGCGACCGTTCGTGGTCCGTGCTCGACGGCCGGGTCAGCGAGCGCTGATCGGAGCCGGCCCACGGCCGCCGCCCCCACAGCCCCTGCCCCCACAGCCGCCGCCTGCAGGTGGCGGTATGCCCTCGGGCTCATGCCCTTCCAGCGTCGGAACGCCTGGGAGAAGCTCGACACCTCCGCGTAGCCCAGCCGCCGTGCGGTCTCGGCGACCGACAGGCCGGTGACGCAGAGCAGCTCATCGGCCATGTCCTCACGGACCTCGTTGACGATGCGCCGCAACGTGGTTCCCTCGTGCGCGAGTTGGCGACGCAGGTGCCGCTCGGAGGTGTGGAGCTCGTGGGCGGCCCGGGACAGGGTGAGGGGTTGCGACGGCGCCCCCGACACCAGGTCCCGCACGCGCGCCGCCGTTCCCACGCGGACCCTGCGCTCCTGCAGGAGCGCTCGGCACTGTTCGTCGATCTCGGCGGCGACCAACGCGTTGGCCTGCGGAAGCGGCGTGTCGAGCAGCTCGGCGGAGAACCAGATCGCGTTCTCGGTTGCGTCGAACCGCGGTGTCACACCGAGGGCGGACTCGTAGGCGGAGGTGTCGGTCGGCTCGGGGAAGGTGGACGTGACCTCCTCGGCGAGCAGTTCGCGTCCCATGATCTCGTGCGCGATGACCCGGATGGCGGCGATGTCGCGGTCGCAGACGATGCGGTGGACCCGGTCGGGTACGCCGTGTTCGACGGTGAGGACCAATGCGGCGCGTCCGTCGGCGTCACGCAGCCGGATGTGGCAGAACGCGAAGGTGAGATTGACCAGTCGGAGACCGACGGCGATGGCCTCGCGGAGCGTCGCGCTGCTGATCATGGCGAAGCCCCACAGCCCGTAGGTGGTGAGGTGGTAGCGCTGTCCGAGCAGGGCGCCGAGGCCCTCGACCGCACCGAGCCGGTCGGCGAGTGTGGCGAGCATCGACAGTTCCTGCTGGGCGGTGATCGCACCGACGACGTCGTCGCCGTCGATCCCGGCGGCGGCCAGCATCTCCTGTTCGCCGATCCCGTGCTCGGCCGCGAAGTCCAGGAGCAGCCTCGATCCCGGCGCCGACCGCAACACCGTCCAGGTGGCGTCGTCGGCGGGGCGGGTCATGGTGGTCAACTCTAGTAACTTCTTGGCCGCCAATCGCATGTTCGGGCGGGTCGCGGATGGCTAGCCTCGAAGGGGACATCGCACGACGCGGTGTCGTCTACGTGACGAGGGTGCAGCAGATGAGCGTTCGAGGACAGTCGGTGGCCATCATCGGGACCGGCTTCGCGGGCCTGGGCATGGCCGCGACCCTGCGCCGCGCCGGCCACGACGACTTCGTGTTGTTCGAGGCGGCCGACGACGTCGGTGGATGCTGGCGGGAGAACACCTACCCCGGAGCGGCATGCGACGTGCCCTCCCATCTGTATTCGTTCTCGTTCGCGCCGAGCGCGACGTGGTCGCGGCGGTTCGCGCCGCAGCCGGAGATCCTCGACTATCTCCGGTCGATCGCCGACACCTTCGCGCTGCGTCCGCACATCCGCTTCCGCAGTCGGGTCGCCGCGGCGACCTTCGACGACACGAGCGCGTCGTGGACCGTCCGTCTCGACGACGGCACCGAGACCGTGCACGACGTCGTCGTGTTCGCGTGCGGACAGCTCAGCAACCCGGCGATCCCCGCGATCGAGGGCGCGGAGTCGTTCCGCGGCAACCTGTTCCACTCCGCGCGCTGGGATCACGACGCCGACCTCGCCGGCGCGCGGGTCGCGGTCATCGGCACCGGTGCCTCGGCGATCCAGTTCGTGCCGCGCCTCGCCGAGCATGTCGGCCATCTCACGCTGCTGCAGCGCAGCGCCCCGTTCGTGATCCCCAAGGCGGACTACGCCTACCCCCGGTGGGCTCGAACACTGTTCGCGCGAGTGCCTGCGCTGCAACGACTCTCGCGCTGGCTCACCTGGGCGACGCTGGAGCCACGGTCGATCGGGTTCACCAGGATCCCGGCGCTGCTCAAGATCGTGGGCCTCCGGTCACGGCTGCACATGCGGCGCCAGATCACCGACCCCGCCACACGGGCCGCGGTGACCCCCGATCATCCGATCGGCTGCAAGCGCATCCTCATCTCCAACGACTACCTGGCCTCGCTGGACCGACCGAACGTCACCGTCACCACCACCGGCATCGACCGCATCACCCCCGACGGCGTGCGTCTCGCCGATGGGTCGACCGTGGAGGCCGACACCATCGTCTACGGCACCGGCTTCCATGCGACGGACTTCCTGCGCGGGATCACGGTCACGGGCGCAGAAGGCCGAGACCTGCACCGTGAGTGGGACGACGGCGCGCAGGCCCACCTCGGGGTGAGCGTGCACGGGTTCCCCAACATGTTCCTGCTCTACGGACCGAACACGAACCTCGGCCACACCTCGATCATCCTGATGCTCGAGGCGCAGATGAAGTACGTCGTGCAGGCGGTCGAACGCCTCGACGCCGGCCGGGCGCGAGCGGTGCAGGTGCGCGCCGACGTCGAGCGGCGGTCGAATCTCGCTCTGCAATCGGCGCTGTCGAAGACCGTGTGGGAGCAGGGCTGCACCAGCTGGTACCGCACGGCCTCGGGTCGCAACACCAACAACTGGCCGGCGTCGACCGCCCACTACATCCGGGTCATGCGCTCGCTCGACGAGTCGGAGTTCGAGTGGACCCCGACCGACCGGAGTGCCTGACCCGACTCGGCGGCGCCGCGGCGGTCAGGCGGCGGCGAGGGTGATGATGACCGCGAGCGACACGATCGCGAGCACCACCGACGGCAGCGATGCGCCGCGGGTCTCGGAGTTGGCATAGTCGCCGTTGCGGGCGTGGAACACCGTGGCGCCGATGAACACGATGAGCAGTCCGATCGCCGCGGCGATGCCGAGCGGATGCCAGGCGAGGCCGATCA
Source organism: Williamsia herbipolensis (assembly GCF_000964005.1). Lineage (GTDB taxonomy): Bacteria > Actinomycetota > Actinomycetes > Mycobacteriales > Mycobacteriaceae > Williamsia_A > Williamsia_A herbipolensis. The sequence continues at coordinate 26,253 of NZ_JXYP01000040.1, read as the reverse complement.
GCAGGCCCGCCGCACCGGCGACCTCGGCTCCACCGATGAACCGGATGAGCGACGCGCTGAGCCCCCGTCCGGAGAGCTGCTCGACCGCCGGTCCCTTCAGCAGGGCCTTGGGCGCGCCCGCACCCAGGCTGACCAGGGCGAGCACGACGCTGAGGATGACGGCGGTGATGAACATGGGACTCCTGTCGACGGCACGTCGGTCGTGGGATCACGACCACATGTATTTGCGTAGGCAAGTACTGTCGCAGGAAATACTTGCCCACGCAAGTACGATCGGCACCGCAGGTCGACGATCCGGAGGTGGTGGGAGTGACCGAACCGCTCGACGATGTCGAGGGCCGGGTGTGGCGTGCTCTCGCGCGGGCGTTGGTCGTGGTGCCCCGCGATCTGGAGACCGACCTGCAGAGGGAGTCGGGCCTCACCCTGGGTGAGTACCAGGTGCTCGTCATCCTGTCCGAGTCGCCCGAGAGGCGATGTCGTATGACCGAGCTCGCATCGCTGGTGGGGCTGTCGGCGAGCCGGATGACGCGGCTGATCGCGGCGTTGACCGTACGCGGTGACACCACGCGGATGCGTGACGGGTGCGACCGACGGGGGATGAGCGCCGTGCTCACCGACGCCGGGTTCGCGCGACTCGAGCGTGCCTACCCCGCGCACCTCGCGAGCGTGCGTGCGCGGGTGCTCGATCCGCTGCGGGCCGTCGACGCCGAGGCCCTCGCGGTGGCCCTCGAAGAGCTCGCAGGGCCGATCCCGCAGCTCAAGGGGTGACGCGTCAGCCCAATTGTGCTGCGAGGGCGCGCAGTTTCGGGATCTGAGTGGTCGGCGCGGTCGCGATCGAGGTCGCGAGTTCGCGGGCGGGGTCGTACACGCCCGCGGCCAGCTCGCGCTGAGCCATCGCCGCGGCCCCGGTCTCGCTGTCGGCCGACGCGAGCAGGACCGCGCGATCGAACGCCACCCCCGACTGGGCTCGCAGCCCGGCCAACGTCGCGTCGGTGATGTACCCGTCGGGCATCGCCTCGCCCGCGGCGGCCGAGGGCAGCGCCCAGTGGCCACTCCACCCGTTCAGCTTCTGCAGCTCCGGCGTCTGCTGCGACACGATGAGCTTCCCGTAGTCGACGACCCGAGGGTCGGTTCCGCGATCGGCCGCGAGCTGTCCGACCTCGATGGCCCGCTGGTGATGACGGGCCATGGCGGTGACGAAGGCGTCGTCGGTGGCGTTGTGGGTGGCCGCGGGCCCGGGGTCGCTCCCGCACGCCGCCATCAGCATCACGCCGATCACGGCGAGGACGGCGGCGGCGAACGCCGATCGGTTGCGGGCGGGACGGCCGACGGTGCGCATGGCTCCAGTGTGCCCGCGTGAAAAGGCCCGTGGCTCGCCCCCGACATCGCTAGACTCCTGTCCAGTCGCTTGTCCAGGGTCCGATGCGCGGTCGGACGTGACGAGAACGGAGGTACGGGGTGTCCATCGACGGTCCTCGTCCCCAGCACGCGGAACTGGGCTTCTACGGTCTCGCCGGCCACACCGACTCGCCGCGGGATCTTCTCGACGAGGTGCGTACCGCCGACGACCTCGGACTCGGATCGGTGTTCCTCTCCGAGCGGTATTCGACGAAGGAGGCCGGCGTTCTCACCGGCGCGGCCGCCGCCTCGAGCGAGCGGATCGGCGTCGCGACCGCCGCCACCAACCACAACACCCGCCATGTGCTGGTGACCGCGACGATGGCGGTCACCGCCCACCGCATGAGTCGCGGGCGGTTCGCGCTCGGCCTCGGCCGCGGCTTCGACGTCCTGTTCGACCTGATGAACCTGCCGCGGATCACCTCCGCGCAGATGACCGACGCCGTCGACCTGCTGCGGCGGTTGTGGCGGGGCGAGTCGATCATCGACCACGACGGGCCCGCCGGCCGGTTCCCGTTCCTGCGGTTGCAGATCGACGCCGACGAGGACATCCCGATCGTGCTCGTCGCGATCGGCGACGCGACGCTGCGCCTCGCCGGACAGATCGCCGACGGGGTCGTCCTGCACACCTTCCTCACCGACGACACCGTCGCGCGGCAGGTGGGTGTCATCCGCGACGCCGCCCTGCGTGCCGGACGTGATCCGGGTGCCATCCGCATCTGGTCGGTACTGGCGACCGTCGGCGACTGGGTGCCCGAGCCCGACCGCACCCGCCGCATCGTCGGTCGGCTCGCCACCTATCTGCAGGGCTATGGCGATCTGCTCGTACGCACCAACGGGTGGGATCGGCAGCGATTGGCGGACTTTCGTGCCGACGAACGGGTGCAGGCCTTCCGTGGCGCGTTCGACGCCGACGCCACACCCGACGACATCGCCCATCTCAGTACGCTGCTCCCGGCCGAGTGGACCTCGGCCGCGGCCACCGGATCGGCCACACACTGCGCCCGCCGGATCCTCGACCAGTTCGATGCCGGCGTCGACAGCGTGATCCTCCACGGCGCCACACCGGCCGAGATCGCGCCGCTGCTGCCGTCGTGGTCGACCCTCGCACCCCAGAAGTGCGCCCGCGCCGCAGCGAACCCGGGGCGGCTGCGATGACCGTCCCCCTCGTGACCGACGTCGACGCCATGACGCCGGACTGGCTCACCGACCTGTTCGGCGCACCCATCGAGACCGCGACGGCGCACCGCATCGGCACCGGACAGATCGCGTCGTGCCACCGCATCACGATGACCGGAGCCGGCGTCGACGCAGGTGTGGTGCCACGCGCCGTGGTCGCGAAACTCCCCGCCGCCGACCCCGCCGCACGCGAGATGCTCGCCGGGGCCTACGCCGCGGAGGTCCGCTTCTACGCCCACCTCGCCGACACGGTCGAGATCGCCGTCCCCGCATGCCATCTCGCGGTCATGAACGACACCGGCAGCGAGTTCACCCTGGTGTTGACCGACCTCTACGCCCACCACCAGGGCGACCAGATCGCCGGGTGCTCCACCGCCGCGGCCCTCGTCGCCGTGCGCAATCTCGCCGGTTTGCACGGCCCCCGGTGGTGCGACCCGACACTGCTCGCCCCGACCGCGCCGGATGTCCCCGCACTCACCGTGAACGGTCCCGCGGAGGCGGCGATGCTGGCGGAGCTCTACCCCTCGACGGTCGATCTGTTCCTCGATGCGGTCGGTGAGCAGCTCACCGCCGCCGACGTCGAGACCCTGCGCGAGGTCGGCGACGTCATCGAGCGGTGGAGCCTCGCGCGTCCGGAACGGTTCGCGCTCATCCACGGCGACCACCGTCTCGACAACCTCATGTTCGACGCCGGCGACACCGAGGTACTGGCCGTCGACTGGCAGACCGTCGGGATCGGTCTCCCCGCGCGCGATCTCGCGTTCTTCGTCGGCACCGCCCTCGAGCCGGATGCGCGGAGGGCGGCGGAGACCGATCTGGTCGACGCCTACCACCAGGCGCTGCTCGGGCACGGCGTCACCGACCACGACCGGGACGAATGCCACGACGACTACCGGTTCGCGATGATCCAGGGACCGCTGGTCTCGGTGTTCGGCTGCGCGTACGGCACCCGGTCCCCGCGCGGAGACGAGATGTTCGCGACCATGATGCGCCGCTCGTGCGCGGCGATCCGGGACCTCGGCACGCTCGACCTCGCCCGTTACGGCTGAACAGGCTTTGCGGATTCTTGACGTCGACCGCGGATTCTTTACGCGGTGACGCCTCCCGGAGGCGTCGGCGTCCGCGTACCCATGAGACATGACATCTTCGGTCGCCCCCGCCGTCTCGCCGAACATCCACCGCGTCCTCGCCGCCGCCGACGGCCCGCGGCACTTCCGGCTCCGCCCGCCCGCACCGATCCGGCTGCTCACCGCGTCGTGGGATCGCACCCACAACCCGCCGCGCGCCCTGTCGGGTCACGTCGCGATCGAGTACCCGATCACGACCGCGGTCGTCGCGACCCGCAACCTCTACGCCGTCACCGATGAGCTCCGCACCGCCCTCGAGGCGTCGGACCTCACGGGATTCACCTTCGGCGCGTTGGCCTCCACGCGCGACCGGCACCTGCTGAGCCACTGCGACACCGATCTCGCGGGCACGCCGCGTCTGCACACCCTCGTGCTCACCGGCCGGGCCTGCTGCGCCGACATCGCGCCGTGGCGCTGCGACTCGCTCGCCCTCTCGCGCGCGGCGGCGACCTTCCTGTGGCGTCACGACCCGTCGCTGCTGGCGTTCACCCACGTGCTCGATATCGCCGAATCGTCCTCCACACCGCGCTGATCACCCACGTTCCGTCGTAAGGTCACTCCACCGGGAGTGACGGCGGAGGTGGGCACGTGGCGCAGTGGCAACCGGAGCGTGGGCCGCACACGGTGTCGCCGGCCGGTGAGGGGTCGCCGTCCGGGCACGTGATCGTGTGCGGCTTCGCCGGCATCGCGGTGCCGATCATCGACGGATTCCTCGACGCCGGCGAACAGGTGGTCGTCGTGGTGCGCACCGCCGACCCCGCCCTCGACGCGGCCGTCGCCCGATGGGGCATCACGGTGCACACCGCGGTCGTCGGTGTCGCCGACGCGCTCGTCGACGCCGGGATCGCCGGAGCCGTCGCGGTGGTGTGCGTCGAGGAGAACGAGCTCCACAACCTCGAGACCGCCCTGGTGGCAGGGCAACTGCGCGCCGACGTCCGGGTGATCACCCAGCTCTCGAACGCGACGGTCGCCGGCGCGATGGACGACGGGTCGACCCCGGGGTCGGTACTCGACGTCGCCGACCTCGCCGCGCCCTCGGTGATCGAGGCATGCCTCGGCATCGGCGACCACCACATCGACGCCGCCGGCATCGATTTCGTGGCGACCACCGTCACCGTCGGCCGGGCGGGCACGCTGCGCGAACGCTTCGGAGACCTCGCGCCGCTGGCGGTCTCCACCCACACCTCGGCGATGTCGCAGGCAGCCACACCGGCGACTGTGCTCTGCCCGGGGCGTGATCACCCCGTTCTCGCAGGCGATGTCGTGACGTTGCTCGGCACCGCCCACGAGTTCGCCGCCCAGGGCATCGCCACGGCCGCCGACGACACCCCGGTCGCGCCCGCACGTCGGCCGTCGCGGCCGCAGCGCGTGCGCGCGGCCGTCCGTGGATTCCGAGAAGATGCGAACCCCAACTTCTTCCGCATGATCGGCGTGCTGTTCTTCCTGCTCGCGTTGTCGACCACCGTGCTGCGACTGGGATATCAGAAGCCGGGCATGAGCGTTCTCGACGCCGTGTACTTCAGCACCGAGACCGTCGCCACGGTCGGGTACGGCGACTTCAACTTCGCCGATCAGCCACCGGCTCTGCGTATCTGGTCGATCATCCTCATGTTCGCGGGCCTCACCACGACAGCGATGATCATGGCGTTCCTCGCCGAACTGCTCATCTCCCGACGCATCGCCGAGGCGGCCGGACGACGACGTGCGCGGTTCATGACCGGACACGTCGTGGTGATCGGGCTGGGAGCGTTCGGGATCCGGGTCGCCCGCGAACTCCGCTCGCGCGGGCGGGACGTGGTGGTCATCGAACGGTCGTCGTCGAACCGCTTCCTCTCCGCCGCCGCCAAGGCGGGGATACCGGTCATCGTGGGTGACGCCACCGTCGCCGAGACGCTCTCCGACGCGCGCGTGCATCGCGCGGCGGCCGTCGCCGTTCTCACGAGCGACGACGTGATCAACATCGAGACCGGCATCGCCGTGCGCGGCGCGCTCGGCGACCGCTTCGCCGACGGGTCCCGTCGCGGCGTCCCCGTGGTCCTGCGGGTGTTCGACCGCGGCATGGGTGACGCCGTCGCCGCGCGATTCGGTTTCCGACATGTGCGCTCGACCGCGGAGCTGGCCGCGCCCTGGTTCATCGGCGCCGCGCTGGGTCTGGAGATCCTCGGCACGTTCTCTGTGCAGTCGACGTCGTTCATGGTCGGTCGGGTCCGGATCCGGGCCGACGGCGGACTCGTCGGGGTCGAGATGCGCGAGTTGTCGGCGAACACCCGCGTGATCGCCATCCGCCGTGCGTCCGGTGCGAGCGGGGCGGGCGATCTCGAGTACCCGCCGCGCCGGGGCACGAAGTTCGCGTCGGGTGACGACGCCTTCGTCGTCGGCCCCTACCAGGAGCTTCTCGCCGTGCTCGAACACCAACGCGCCGTCATCGACACCCCGCATTCGCCGTCGATCGGGCAGTAGACCCGCCGGGTCCGCATCGTCGTCGATCGTGCAGTCGTCCGGATCCCATCTCAACCGCGGGCTGCGCCGAGATGGCGGACGAAGAAGCGGGTCGCATCGTCGCCCGCGAACTGCCGGACGCCTGTGTGGCCACCCATGTTGGCGTGGAGGGTCTTCCGCGTCGATCCGAAGGCGTCGAACCGATCGAGAGACCGCGCTCGGTCATTGCCCTCGTCATTCCACTGGAGGAGAACGTGCAGCGGGATCGTGACCCGCCGGGCCTCGTGCATTGTCCGCTCCGGAACGTGGCTTCCCGCGAAGAGCGCAGCGGCTGCGATGCGCGGGTCGATCTCGTCCGCGGGTTGCTCCCCCGCGGCGATCGCACGCGTGAGATCCGCTCGGGCTCGCTTCGCGCCGGGCAGCGGGGTTCGGTCGCCCGCTCCGGGAAGCTCGACGGAGACCGCCGCGAAACCGTGCGCCGCGGCGCTGCGCGCTCGTGCCACGAGACGCGGGTACATCCGACCCATTACCGAGTCCACCGGGTTGGCCCAGCAGGATGAGAGGAGCCGGTGCGGATGCGGCAGGAGGCCTCCAGAGCTGTCGAGCACATTGTCCGCTGTACTCGAACACCGGCGCGCCGTGACCCGCCCGCGGGGATGATGGCGTTCGTGAATCCTGTCGTCGTTCAGCGATCTCGAGACATACCGGTGAGCCCGTCGGCGGCGTTCGCCGCGACCATCCCGATCGACCTGACGGCGTTGTTCTGTCGCTGGTTCGGACCCATCCCGCCGATCCGCGAGGTGCGCGATCAGACCGGTGAGTGGACGTCGGCTCCGCAGCGACGCACGGTGCTCCTCACCGGAGGAGGGTCGATGCGCGAGGAGCTGGTCTCCGCGGACGCGCCACGATCCTTCGAGTACCGGCTGACCGACATCACCGGGGCCATGGCGCCCCTCGTCGACCATGTGGACGGCCGGTGGCGGTTCGACGCCACCGGGACAGGATCGACAGTCGTGACCTGGTCATGGACGTTGTATCCCAGGTCTGCCCTGGTCCGACCGCTGGTCGTCGCACTCGGATGGGTGTGGCTCGGCTACGCGCGTCGTGGCCTGGAACAGCTGGAGCGACTGATCACCCCGAACTGACGCCGCGCGACCGGCTCACGTTCCGGGGAGGTGGTATCGATGAGGCATGAGTGGCATCGATGCGGACGTGATCGTGGTGGGGGCGGGGATCGCCGGTCTGCGGTGTGCCGCGGCGTTGCGGTTGCGCGGGTTGTCCGTCCGCGTGCTCGAGGCCGACGCCGTGCCCGGTGGTCGGATCCGTACCGACGTGATCGACGGATTCCGCTGCGACCGCGGCTTTCAGCTGCTCAACCCCTCGTACCCGGCCGTGAAGCGGCACGTCGACGTCGACGCGCTCGCCCTGCGGGTGGCCGGTCGCGGCGTGCGGATCGTCGACGACTCGGGCGACGCGCGGACGATCGCCGATCCGACCCGACACCCCCGACTGTTGCCGGAGACGGTGCGCTCGGCCTTCGGCGTGGGCCTGCTGCGACCACGTGCGGTCGCCGGTGCGGTGCGATGGGCGCTGCCCGCGGTCGGACCGGTGCGTCGTCTGGCGGCCGCACCCGACGCCGCGCTCGCCGACGACTGGGATCGACTCGGACTGCGCGGACCGTTGCGCGACTCGCTGTTGGCGCCGTTCCTCAGTGGTGTCCTCGCCGACGGCGTCGGTGACACCTCCGACCGCTACGTCCGCCTCGTGCTGCGCAGCTTCCTCCTGGCGACACCCGGCGTGCCGAACGCCGGCATGCAGGCGTTCCCCGAACAGCTCGCCCGCACCGCCGGTGTCGACATCGCCTTCTCGACCCGCGTCGAGGAGATCTCCGACGGCGCCGACCCCTCGGTCCGGACCGCCGACGGCGCGGTCGTGCGTTCACGGGCGGTGGTGGTGGCGACCGACTCGGTCGACGCGGCGAGCCTCAGCGGCTCGGCAACGTCACCGATGCGCGGGCTCTCCACGTGGTGGTTCGAGGCCGACGGCCTCGCCTCCGACACCTTCCTCCGGGTGTCGGGTGTAGGCGGTGTCGTGGTCAACACGGCCGAGATGAGTTCCATCGCAGCGGGATACGCGCCGCCGGGGAAGACCCTCGTGCAAGCGACGACCCTGCTCGACGACACCGGCCCCGCGCCGGAGACGCAGGTGCGTGCCGAACTCGATCGCCTCTGGGGCACCACCACCGCGTCGTGGCGGGTCATCACACGCCACGACATCCGGCGCGCCCTGCCCAGACAGGAACCCGGAACACCCCTGCGGCGACCGCTGCAGGTGGGTGAGCGGCTGGTGTTCGCCGGCGATCACCGCGACACCCCGTCGATCCAGGGCGCGCTCGTCTCCGGCGGCCGCGCCGCCGCGCGGGTCGCGCGACTCATCGCCTGACCCCTTCCCCAGTTGGGCACGTAACGACCGCAGTTGGGCACGTAACGACCCCGATTGGGCAGGTAAGGACCGCGGTTGGGCGGCTGAGGACACGTGGTGCCCAACCGATGGGGTTACGTGCCCAACTGCGGTCGTTACGTGCCCAACTGGGGTGGTCAGGTGCCCGACGGGGGTGTCTGCGGGGTGCGGATGAGGCGGGCGTAGAGCTCGGCGAGTTCGTCGGTGACCTCGCCGAGGTCGAGGGGACCGACGCCCGACATCCGCAGCGCCCGGTTGAGGCCGGCGACGTCGAGATCGGCGAACACGTCGATCGACGGCGGGCTCGGCAGGGGCGGCGGTGTGAACCCGGAACCGTAGAAGTCGACTACCTCGGGCGTGCGGACGTGGACCGGTCGGGTCGGCTCGTCGGTGTCGTCGCGCAGATGGGCCAGGAGCGTGGCGATCTCGGCGCCCATCATCGTCAGCGCGATCGACGGCGTCTTGTCGATCTGCGCGGCCATCTCGTACCCGAGCGCCAACACGTGGATGCAGCGCGGCTCCTCGTCGGGACAGTTGCAGTCACCTCGGACGTCGGCGGGCTCGGTGGGCAGCACCAGCGAACCGAGGATCCGCGGCTGTTCACCGCGCGCGACGGCCAACAGGTCGTCGGTGGCGTCCCTCTCGCGCAGCAGGGCGACGACGGTGTCGGGTTCGACGGTCCGCATCGTCAGCGAGGTCTCGAACGGTTCGACCTGGCTGCCCTGCACGAGGGCGGTCACCGTGCCGGGTCGAACGCGCACGTCGAGGATCGTGCGTTCGCGGAAGTAGGTGCGCGCCTTACCGACCCGACGCGTGTCCTCGGGGCGGTCGATGACGGCGAGCACCGCTCGCGACCACGCGGTGAGCCCGTATCCGCGGACGGGTGCGTCCTTCTTCCGGGGGCTCACTCGCCCACCGCCTCGTCGCGCAGGCGCATGAGGTCGTACAACTGGTCGTCGTCGATTTTTCCGAGCCAGCTCTCGCCGGCGGTGACGGTGAGATCGGAGAGCGCGCGTTTGTCGGTGATCATCGCGTCGATGCGCTCCTCGATCGTCCCGACGCACACGAATGTGCGCACCTCGACCCGCTTGGTCTGTCCGATGCGGTAGGCGCGGTCGGTGGCCTGGGCCTCCACCGCGGGGTTCCACCACCGGTCGAGGTGCACGACGTGATTCGCGGCGGTGAGGTTCAGCCCGGTCCCGCCGGCCTTGAGCGACGCCATCAGCACCGGTGGGCCCGCCGCGTCCTGGAACTCGGCGACCATCCGGTCGCGGGCCGTCCGCGAGAGTCCGCCGTGCAGGAACGACACGTCGTCGCCGCACACCTTCGACAACCACGGCGCGAGCATCTCGCCGAACGCCGTGAACTGGGTGAAGATCAGGGCGCGTTCACCGTCGGCCACGATGTTCTCGAGGATGTCGCCGAGCAACTCGAGCTTGCCGGACCGATGGGCGTTCCGCCGGACCAGGACCGATCCGTCGGCGAGGAAATGCGCGGGGTGGTTGCACACCTGCTTCAGCCGGGTCAGCGCGGCGAGAACCGTTCGCACCCGGTGTCCTTCGTCGCCCGAGGCCATCGACTGCTCCCGACCGAGCGCCTGCATCAGGTCGTCGGTGACGGCGCGGTAGAGCGCCGCCTGCTCGACGGTCAGGTTGGCGCGCACGGTCAGCTCGGTCTTCTCGGGCAGATCGGCGATGATCGTCGGATCGGTCTTCACCCGACGCAGGATGAACGGCGAGGTGATCGCGTTCAGTCGGCGCGCGGCCTCCGGATCGCGCTCGCGCTCGATGGATTCGGCGAATCGTGCCTTGAACACCGACGGTGACCCGAGCAGACCGGGGTTGACCAGATCGATCACCGCACGCAGGTCCTCGAGTCGGTTCTCCACCGGCGTGCCGGTGAGCGCGATCCGTTGCCGCGCATCGATGCTGCGGACCGCGCGTGACGCGGCCGTGGCGACGTTCTTGATGTGCTGCGCCTCGTCGACCACGACATGGCGCCACGCCACCGTTCGCAACGACTCCGCGTCGCGGGTGGCGATCGCGAAGGTGGTGACGGTGACGTCGGTGTCGAGTGCCGCGGCGGTGAAGGGGTCACGCCGCGCACGGCCCGGGCCGTGGTGCACCATCACGCGCAGATGCGGTGCGAAGCGGGCGATCTCCCGTTCCCAGTTGCCCACCACCGACATCGGGCAGACGATCAGCGTCGGCCCCGGGCGGTCAACGACTGCATCCGCAGCGACGGCCTCGCGCTCACTGCACAGCAGCGCGATCACCTGGACGGTCTTGCCCAGGCCCATGTCGTCGGCGAGAACGGCGCCGATGCCGAGCGACGCGAGGTGTGCAAGCCATTCCATCCCACGGTGTTGGTAGGGCCGGAGTTCGGCGGCCAGCGTCGACGGGGCGTCGAGCGGCTCGGGTGTGAGGGTGCCGCCGGCCGCGACCTCGTCGAGCCACGACAGGCCCGACACCGACGTCACCGGCACGCCCAGGCGGTCGGCACCGCCGGTGACGAGTCCGAACAGCTCGCCCATGTCGGCGGGATGGCCGGAGGCGGCCAGGGCCCGCTGGGTGGTGATGAACTCCGCGGCCCGGCTCAGCGCGGATCCCTCCGCGCGGATCCAGACGCCCCGCACCCGGACGAGACCGCCCTTCTGTTCGGCGAGGGACGCGAGCTCGCCGTCGTCGAGAACGTCCTCACCGATCGCCAACTGCCACTGGAACTCCCGGATCTCCGACAGCCCCACCATCACCGTCCGCTCGACGGTGGCGCCGACGCCGGTGCGGCCCCGCAGCGACAGCGCCGGGGTGACCGCCGCCAGGGTGCGGGGCAGCAGCACGACGATGCCCGCGCGCCCGAGCTGCTCGGCCCCGGTGTCGAGAAGGTCGGTGACGAGGTCGGTGTCGAGCAGGAAGTCGAGGGTGGCGCGATCGTGGCCGGCACGGGACAGTCCGGCGAAAGCCCTTACGGCACCGGCGATCTCGGTGGTCACCTCGTCGAGCTCGTGCGGGCCGAGCCGGTGCAGATCGATGGGCACGTCGAGGCCGTCGCTGCTGCGACGACACACCTGCAACCGCCACCGATCGTCGGGAACGGTGTACGGGTCGTCGTCATCGGGATACTCGGGCTCGTGGAGGCGGAGCACCAGCGCGCTCTCGTTCTCCCGTACGCCGTCGGCCCACTCCTGCCATGCGGTCGAGGCCGCCGAGGCGCGGTCGGACGACATCGGGAGCTCGTCGTCGGAACCCGGCAGCAGTGAGCGGACCAGCGACGATCGCAACACGCCGTGCGACAGGCCGTCACAGCGTCGTCGGCACTCGTGGTCGGTGATCTCGCGGCAGAAGTCGGCCACCGCCTCGGCGCCGCCGTTCGCGATCACCACCGGTGGTGCCACCGAGACCGCCCCCGACATCCACGCTCGCCACGGGATCCCGGGCAGCGGCGCCCATCGGGTCGACCAACTGCCCGCCGACCACGCCAGCGCCGGCGTCACCGAACCGGCCGAGACGAAGCGCCGCACCGACGCCGCGAGGTACGCGTAGTAGCCGAGCTCACCGGACGACGGCAGGCCGGGGGCGTCGAGGAGGTCGGTCGCGGCCGCCGGCCCCAGCGTCAACGACGCCACCTGACGCACCGTGCCCTCGCCGGGGCCGTGCACGGTGATGGTGCGCCGCAGGGTGCGGCCGGAGACGATATCGGCGACCGGCCCGGGGATCGAGGCCTCGTCCGGGGTGGCGGTGGGCGCCCCGTCGGAGTCGGTGAACCACAGCGACAATCCGATGCCGGGACGCCACAGTGCGTGCGTCGATCCGGCGGAGGTCACGGATTCCATCCTGGCACGGGCCACCGACGCCGGATCGTCATGACCGAGATCGTCCGAGCCGGGGCCCAGCTCCGGCAATGTGCCGGAGCTGTCGGTCAGGACGGACGATGTCGGTCGATCTTCTGCGATCAACCCCTGTCGCAGGCCGTCCCGTCGCCGTCCCCGTCCAAGCCCGCGCGATAGCCGGGCTCGCCGGCTCGGATCGGAGCGGCGCCCGCGGCCCTGGCGGCCGCGCAGTTCCGGTAGTAGACGTCGCCCCCGTCCGGAATTGCCGGCGCGGCCGGCGCAGGGGGCGGCGGTGTGTAGCGGGGAACGGGTCGCGGCACCGGCGTCTGGGTGCGGGTCTCCGGAACCGGGGCCGGGGCGGCAACCGCGCCGCAGGTGGTGAGCACGCGGGTGATCGCGTCCTTCTCGGCCTGGGTGACCCAGAGTCCGTACACCGACTTCACCTGCACCTGCCTGCTCACGTATGTGCAGCGGAACGCCCGGGAGGGCGGCAGCCAGGTGGCGGCGTCGCCGTCGCCCTTGCGCTGATTCGTGGGTCCGTCGGTGGCCTGCAGGTTGCGGGGGTCGTTGGCCAGGTCGCGACGCTTGGCGGCCGAGAGTTGTTGCGCACCCTTCTGCCACGCGTCGCTCAGCGCGACCACGTGGTCGATCTGGACGTCGTCGGAGGTCTGCGCGCCGCGGGTGAACGCGATGGACGTCCCGGTGTACGGGTCGGCGAGCGTCCCGGTCAGCACCACGCATCCTCGTGTGCCCGGCCGCACGGTGATGGCGGTGAGGTCGCGCCGCAGGATGTCGTTGCGGGTGTCGCAGCCGTTGTGGCCACCGTCGACGTCGACGTCGTCGCTCCACGCCTGCCCGAATTGGGTTCGGCTGTAACCGGTCTTGGGTGCACGGCCCTTCACGGCCAACCCGTCGAGCTGCGTCAGGGCCGCCTGGGCCTGGGTGGTCGACCCGACGGCCGCCGCGCTCGACGGCGCCGGTGCCGGCGTATTCGAGGTCGTGATCACCGGGGCCGAACTCGATGGGGCAGCGCTCGACTCGGCGCCGGACGACGGCGTCGCGACCACTGCTGCGGCCTGGTCCGACGACTGCTTGGTGTCATCGGGGGCGATCAACCCGACGGCGACGACCGCGCCGATCGCCCCGACCGCGATCCACGGCCATCGACGCCGCCGGCGCGGCGGCGATCCCTGGCCGGACTTGTAGCCGGAGGGGCGGGTCCAGTCGGGTTCGGTCATCGGTGGGCCCTGCGTGTCAGGTGATCGACACGCCGCCGTCGACGACGATGGTCTGGCCGGTGACGTACCCGCCGGCGGGGGAGGCGAGCCAGACCGCGGTGGCGGCGAGCTCGGCCGGGTCGCCGGTGCGGCCCAACAGCTGTCGCGGCTGCTGCGATTCGAGGTAGCCGTCGTGGTACTGGTCGGTCATCTCCGAGGCGAAGAAGCCCGGCGCGATCGCGTTGACGCGAATGCCTTTTCGGCTCCCCCACTGCTGGGCGAGGTCGCGGGTGAGCCCGATGACGCCGGCCTTGCTGGCGGCGTAGGCGGCCTGCGGCAGACCGGCGGTGGTGATGCCGAGGATGCTCGCGATGTTGATGATCGAGCTGCCCGGGGCCATCACCTTGCCCGCGGCCTGCGCCGTCCAGTACGAGCCGTTGAGGTTGATGTCGATGACCGAGCGGAACTGCTCGACGGTCTCCCGCGTCGCGGGCACCGCGGTCCCGACGCCGGCGTTGTTGATCAGCACGTCGACCTGACCGAACTCCGCCATGGCGGCGTCGACGAGCGCGGCGCACGCCTCGGGATCGGCGACGTCGGTGGCGACGGTGAGCGCCTTCGCGCCGGCCGACTCCACCAGCGACTTCGTCTCCGCGAGCTTCTCGACCCGGCGCGCGGCGAGGACGACCGATGCGCCCGCCTCGGCCGACGCCTTCGCGAACGCGACACCGAGACCGGCGGACGCGCCGGTGACGATGACGACCTTGCCGTCGAGTCGGAACATGTCGAGAACGGACACCAATGTCTCCTCGTGTGGTCGGGCCCCTGCGAGGGACGCTACCGGAGACTACAAACCGAGATCGCGGCCGATGATCTCCTTCATGATCTCGTTGGAGCCGGCCCAGATCTTGGTGACGCGCGCGTCCTTCCACGCCTGGGCGATGCGGTATTCGTTCATGAACCCGTAGCCGCCGTGCAGCTGCAGGCAGGTGTCGAGGATCGAGTTCTGGATCTCGGCAGTCCACCACTTCGCCTTGGCGGCGTCGGCGGCCGAGAGCTCACCGTCGGCGTGGGCGCTCACGCACGCGTCGACGAACGCCTGCGTCACGTCGATCTTCGTGGCCAGTTCGGCGATCGTGAACTTGTTGAACTGGAACGACCCGACGGCCTGGCCGAAGGCCTTGCGCTCGCTGACGTAGGTGAGGGTCTCGCCGAACAACGCCTTCGCGTGCGCCAGGTTCGACACCGCGCAGTTGAGGCGCTCCTGCGGCAGGAACGTCATCATGTGGATGAAGCCGCGGTCGACCTCGCCGATCACGTTCTCCGCGGGAACGCGGACGTCGGAGAAGAAGAGCTCGGCGGTGTCGGACTCGGGCTGACCGACCTTGTCGAGTTTGCGGCCCCGCTCGAACCCGGGCATGCCCTTCTCGATCGCGAACATGGTGATGCCCTTGGACTTCTTCTCCGGCGAGGTCTTGACCGCGGCGACCACGAGATCGGCGTTGTAGCCGTTGGTGATGAAAGTCTTCGACCCGTTGATGACCCAGTCGGTGCCCTCCTGCCGGGCGGTGGTCTTGATGCCGGCGAGGTCGGATCCGGCGGCGGGCTCGGTCATCGCGATCGCGGTGACGATGTCGCCGGTGCAGAAACCGGGCAGCCACCGCTCGCGCTGTTCCTCGGTGGTCAGCTGGGTGAGGTAGGGCGCGACGATGTCGACGTGAATGCCGAACGCCGACGGCAGGGCGGCGCTCACGCCCGAGAGCACCTCGGTGAACATCGCGTTGAACCGGTAGTCACCGGCCTCGGAGCCGCCGTAGGTCTCGGGGACCTCGAGACCGAGGAAGCCCGATTCGCCCGCGCGCTTCCAGATCTCGCGGTCGATGTAGCGCTGCTCGATGATCGACTCGTGCCGCGGCATGACGTAGCGGTCGACGAATTCCTGGGCCGACTCACCGAAGGCGACGTGGTCGGGTCCGTACAGGGTCCTGCGCATGGTTCTCCTCGAGGTGACACGGGGTTACCGACGGGTAACCACATGTATGACCATGCTGCGCGACCGAGGAGCCAGCGTCAAAACGGCAGCGCCATCGCGCAGATGCGGTCGCTGCACCGCGCGGTGCCCGCGTGAGCGGAGACGATGGCCGAGGCCGTCTCGGGGTTGCTAGATTGCCGCTGTGAACTGCGGTTTCGTGGTTCCCACGCGACGAGAGGAAACGACACCGATGAGACTGTCCACGCGCAATCAGCTGTCCGGTGTGATCACCGAGATCACCCTGGGATCGGTGATGGCGACGGTGAAGATCGCGCTCGAACCGGGCGGCCAGACCGTGGTCTCGTCGATCACGAAGGAGGCCGTCGAGGAACTCGGCCTCACCGTCGGGCAGGCCGCGACCGCGCTCGTGAAGTCGACCGAGGTCACCATCGGCGTGGAGTGACCGCCGGTGGTTGCTGAAAACTGCCCCGTGGTGGCGCTCCGAGGGAACATTCCCCTCGAGGCACCGCCACGGGGCAGTTCTCAGCAGAGCCGTCGGTCGCCGCTCAGCTGTCCCCGCCCACGATCGCCTGCAGCGCGGCGACGTGACCGCGGAACGCGGTGCGCCCACCGTCGGTGATGCGGGCACGCACCGTGCGACGGGAACCGGTGGTCGGTCGTTCGGTGGCGACGTATCCGGCGCCCTCGAGAGTCGAGAGTTGTTTCGACAGAGCGGAATCCGACATCGACAGCCGCTCGCGGAGGTAGGAGAACTCCACCCAGTCGGCGGCGGCGAGCGTAGCCATCAGTGTGAGCCGCGTGCTGGGGTGGATGAGTTCGTCGAAGCGCGCGTCGGTCATGCGCCCAGCCGGCGCCGCAGCGTGCGCAGGATCTCGGGTCCTCCGAAACCGACCACCGCCGCGACGAACACCGCCGCCCACAGTTGCGGGTGGCGGGCGCCGTCGGCGTCGAGGGCCAGCGCGGCGGCGACGGTGAGGGCGACCAGCGCCAGCAGCATCGCCACGACGACCACCGGCACACGCCGATCGGCGACCTCGCGGCTGACCTGGAGTTGCGCGGTGCGGCGCCGTCCCTCGAGCAGTCGCGACGCCGCGATGGAGTGCCCGACACCGAAGGCGATCGTCGCGACCGTCGCCGCCCAGGCCGGACCGTAGGCCCCGATCACACCGAGGACGAGCCACGCCGCAGCGAGAATCCACCAGTAGGCGCGGGGGAGGCCGATCTCGGCGGCCACGTGGTCGCGTGCCCGTCCGATCGAATCGAGTGCTGCGCGAGCCTGTTCGGGATCGATGTCGTTCATGGGAGCCTCTCTTTCCTGGTTGGAAAGTAGCTTCTACTTTCCAACCAGGAAAGTCAAGAGGTCTCCCCGTGGAGATCGGCTACCGTCGCGCCTCGGCGTGTTCGGAGTCGCGACCCGCGACCCCGCCGAAGCCGACACTCGCGAGTTCCTCGCCGACGGTCTCGCGGTGGTCGGACCGCTGCTCCGGGGCGACCTCGACCTCGGCCTTGTCGCCCGAGCGCCCGGTGAACACCGAGGCGATCGCACCGAGGATGCAGCAGACGATCGCGAAGGTGAACGCCGCCGACAGCCCGTTCGAGAACGGCTCGGAGATGAGGTGCGGGAAGAACTTCAGCCCCGTGAGCGTGTCCTGGTTGGTCTGCGACAGCGTCGACAGGTGCGGACCCACGAGCTCCTTGATCGGGTTGTACCCGAGGAAGGCGGCGAACAGGATGCCGACGGTCGGCAGGTTCGCGACCGAGTTCGCGTCGGCCTGCGAGACACCGTTGGCCACCAGGCCGCCGTGCATCGCCGACGGCAGGTCGCTCGACAGACCTGCGATCATCAGGCTGAAGAACAGGCCGATCGACAGCACCATCGCGGCGTTCTGGAACGTGGTCATCATGCCTGCGCCCGACCCACGTGCGTTGGCGGGCAGGCTGTTCATCACCTCGGCGCGGTTGGGCGACGAGAACAGTCCCATGCCGACGCCGTTGATCAGCAGGATGACCGCGAAGGCCCAGTAGTTGAAGTCGACCGGGATCACGATCAACGCGAAGAAGGTCGCGGCGGTGATCGCGAGCCCGCTCGTGGTGAACCACTTCGTGCCCACGCGGTCGGACAGGTATCCCGAGACCGGCGCCGAGAGCAGGAACCCGATCGTCATCGGCACCATGTAGATGCCCGCCCAGAGCGGGGTGCGGGTGTAGTCGTATCCGTGCTGCGGCAACCAGATTCCCTGTAGCCAGATGATCAGGATGAACTGCAGACCACCCCGGCCGATCGACGCCATGAGGTTGGCGAGGTTGCCGTAGAGGAACGAGTGGTTGCGGAACAGCGACAGGTTGAACAGCGGGTTGGCGACACGGGTCTCGATCACCGCGAACGCCGCCAGGACCACGAGACCACCGATGAGGCAGCTCAACACCATCGGGCTCGTCCAGCCCATGTTCGACGAACCGTAGGGCTGGATGCCGTAGGTGATGCCGACGAGGATCGCGATCAGACCGACGGCGAAGGTGAGGTTGCCCCACCAGTCCATCGATGCCTTCTGCCGAACTCCGGTGTCGTGCAACTTCATGTAGGCCCACACGGTGCCGACCACGCCGAAGGGGACCGACACCAGGAAGATGAGGTTCCAGTCGATCGGGGCGAGGACGCCGCCGACGAGAAGGCCGAGGAACGATCCGGCGATCGCCGCGACACCGTTGATGCCCAGCGCGAGTCCGCGCTGGTGCGCCGGGAAGGCGTCGGTGAGGATGGCCGACGAGTTCGCCATGAGGAAGGCGCCGCCGACACCCTGGATGACGCGCCAGAAGATCAGCCAGATCGCGGCTTTGCTGCCGTCGAACCACGTCGCGGCGAGGAACACCGACGACACGGTGAACACGAGGAACCCGATGTTGTACATGCGCGCCCGGCCGAACATGTCGCCGAGACGACCGAAGCTGACGACGAGCACCGCGGTGACGACGAGGAACCCCATCATCATCCAGAGCAGGTAACTCGTGTTGTCGGGCTCGAGCGGGTTGAGCTTGATGCCCTTGAAGATGTCGGGCAGGGCGATCAGCACGATGGAGGAGTTGATCGTGGCGATCAGCATCCCCAACGTGGTGTTGGACAGGGCGATCCACTTGTAGTGCGGACCGAGTTCCTCGAGCGAACGGACGCGCCGGCGGCCCGAGGGTTCGGGTGCGGCGCCCTTGTCGAGCACGGGGGTGGAGCTGCGGGTCATGGCTTCCTCGGATCTCTCGCGGTGAAGAACGAAGCGGTGGTGTGCGGTTGCGCCGTAGGTCAGTCGGGTCGGGGCCGGACCGTCTCGATCAACGACTCCGCGAGCAGGGCGATGGAGCGCTCGGCGGCGGCGCGGTCGTCGGGGGACAGGCGGGAGAGCGCCTCCTCCATCAGTCGCGCACGGCGCGAGGTGGTGGAGGTGATGAGCTCGATCGCCGCGTCGGTCGCGGTGATCAGGCTGGCCCGGCCGTCGAGCGGGTCGGCGGTGCGGGCCACCATCCCGTCGCGTTCGAGCCCACTCACGATCCGCGACATCGTCGGCGCGGTGACGCGTTCACGTGCCGCCAGTTCCGACAGGCGCATCGGCGGGCTCGACACCAGCACCCAGAGCGCCGACGTGGAGCCGAGCGTGAGCGATCCCGAACCCGCCTCGTGGCGGAGCGTTCGGGAGATCCGGGCGAGCGCGGTGTAGACGTCGACCGCGCTGCCGGTGCCGGTGGCAGCGGTGTGAACGGAGGTCATGAGCAAGGATATTAGTTGCGTAGTACTAAGTAATCGAATCGTAAAAGCGATATGTCCGATAGCAGACCAGCGATTCTGCCGACCCGTTATCCGGCTGTTACTGTGCTGGGGTCTACCGCCTCGCGAGAACCTAAGGACCAGATTCGATGTCGATTCGCAGCCTCCGAACCCGCCTGTTGGCCGGCGTTCTGGCAACCGCATCCATTGCGGGGTTCGCCACCGTCGTCACCGCGGCACCCGCTCAGGCGCGACCTGCCTCGAACGCCGTCTACTCCGCAGCGATGCAGCGCACCATCCCGGTGCAGATCCTCAACCGTAAGCAGGGCGCGCCCACCCTGTACCTGCTCGACGGTCTCCGCGCCCCCAACAACGACAACGGTTGGCTGATCAACACCGACATCGTGCGGTTCTTCGCCAACAAGAACGTCAACGTCGTGCTGCCGTTCGGCGGTGCGGGCAGCTTCTACACCGACTGGGAGCGTCGCGATCCGGGCCTCGGGCTGAACAAGTGGGAGACCTTCCTCACCCGCGAGCTCCCCGCCTACATGGCCAAGAACTTCGGCAGCCCCGCCGGCCGCAACGCCATCGCCGGTCTGTCCATGAGCGGCACCAGCGCGCTCAACCTCGCGACCCGCCACCCGAGCATGTACCGCGGTGTCGCCTCGTACAGCGGCTACCCCGTCGCCAGCGAGCCCGGCTTCGCCCAGGGCATCGGCGTG
This sequence comes from Williamsia herbipolensis, assembly GCF_000964005.1. Taxonomy (GTDB): domain Bacteria; phylum Actinomycetota; class Actinomycetes; order Mycobacteriales; family Mycobacteriaceae; genus Williamsia_A; species Williamsia_A herbipolensis. Next base: position 6,138 of record NZ_JXYP01000040.1, on the reverse strand, counting down.
GCCGTCGGCCAGGTCGGCGGCGACGTGAACAACATGTGGGGCGTGTGGCCCGGCGGCGAGTGGCTCGCCAACGACCCGGCGCTCAACGCCGGCAAGCTGCGCGGTAAGCGCGTCTACATCTCGTCCGGTTCGGGCGGCTCGAACATCAACCCGGTCTCCGACCCGGTGAAGTTCGCGCAGCTCGTCCCGCTCGAGGTCGCCGCGTCCATCGCGAGCGTCCAGTACGTCGACACCCTGCGCCGCAACGGTGTGAACCCGGTCGTGAAGATCACCGCAGAGGGCGTCCACTTCTGGGACTACTGGCAGGCCCGCCTGCACGAGTCGTGGTTCTCGACGCTCGGCCCGGCGCTCGGCGCCTGACCCACCGACGCACCTCCGCCCCGGCACATCGATCGCGATCGACGTGACCGGGGCGGAGTCGTCTGGACCGCCGATGACCGTCGCGGGGCTGGCGCGGCGGCTGGGCACCGGCGACGCCATCGTGATCGGCCTCGGGTCGATGATCGGCGCCGGGATCTTCGCGGCCTTCGGCCCGGCCGCCTCGGTCGCCGGATCAGGGCTGCTCATCGGTCTGGCGATCGCGGCGGTGGTGGCGTTCTGCAACGCGACGTCGTCGGCGCAACTCGCCGCGCAGTACCCACTGTCGGGCGGCACCTACCTCTACGGGCGCGAGCGACTCGGCGACTGGGCCGGGTTCCTCGCCGGGTGGACCTTCGTGATCGGCAAGACCGCGAGCTGCGCGGCGATGGCCCTGACGTTCGCGACCTATGCCGTCCCGGCCGGGGCGGCGCCCTGGGTCGCCGCGGCCGCCGTGATCGCGCTGGCCACCGTGAACTGTTTCGGTGTGACCCGCACGGCCACCGCGACGATGGTGATCGTGTCGGTGGTGCTGGCCGTTCTCGTCGCGGTGGTCGTGGTCGGTGTTGCCGGCGGTGACCCCGATGCGTCGAATCTGACCGGTGATCTGCTCGGCCACGGGTGGTACGGCATCGCGCAGTCGGCCGGGCTGCTGTTCTTCGCGTTCGCCGGCTACGCCCGCATCGCGACCCTCGGCGAGGAGGTCCGTGATCCGCGGCGGGCCATCCCCCGCGCGATCGTGACCGCGCTCGGGATCACGCTCGTCGTGTACGTCGCCGTCGGGATCGCCGCGTTGGCCGTGCTCGGTGTCGACGATCTCGCGTCGAGCCGATCACCGCTGGCCGATCTGGCGACCGCGGGTGGGGGAAGTGGGTGGGCGACACCGGTCCGCGTCGGTGCCGCGCTGGCGGCGCTCGGCGCGTTGCTGGCCCTCATCGCCGGGATCGGACGCACCGCACTGGCGATGGCGCGCAACGGTGATCTCCCGCGGGCATTGTCGAGAATCGCGCCGAGGCACCAGGTCCCGCTGCGGGCCGAGGTGTCGCTCGCCGCGGTCGTCGTCGTCCTCGTGCTGACCGTCGATCTGCGTGACGCGATCGGGTTCTCGTCGTTCGGGGTGTTGCTCTACTACCTGATCGCCAACGCCGCGGCATGGACCCAGCGCGGCCACGACCGACGCTATCCGCGCGCACTCCAGGCGCTCGGCGCCGTCGGCTGCGTGGTGTTGGTGGCGACGCTGCCGGTCATGTCGATCGCCGTCGGGGTGGGTGTGGTGATCGTCGGTGTCGGTTACCGCATGGTGGTGCAGCGCCTCGCGCGTCGGGACCCGGCCGCCGAGGTCTGAGGAAGGTCGAGGTCCGAGATCAGCTGCGCGACTCGGCCTTCGCGACGATGTTGTGCAGCATGCGCGAGAAGACCACCTTGTGGAACGGCAGCTGTCCGTACCAGTGCGCGAGGCCTGCCAGGCCGCGTGCGTAGAAGATGGTCTTCTGTTCCAGCCGCGACCCGGAGCCGTCGGGGACCACCCGCAACTCGAGCCATGCGGTGCCGGGCATCTTGGTCTCGGCGCGCAGACGTAACAGCGCACCGGGCTCGATGGCCTCCACGCGCCACCAGTCGAGGGCGTCGCCGACCTCCGGTGTGCCCGAGGGGCGGGTGCGGCGGACGCCCGGTCCACCGGCCACCGAGTCGATCAGTGCGCGCGCGGTCCAGGCGGATTCGAGTGAGTACCAGCCGTTCTCGCCGCCGAGACCCTCGACGACATCCCAGAGCGCCTCGGGCGTCGCCGAACTCGACAGCGAGCGGGTGTCGGTGAACACGTCCTCGCCGGCCCACGTGGGATCCGACGGAAGGGGTTCGGCGGCCGCCACGGAGGCGTCGGCGTTCGACCAGTCGTTGTCGGTGTCGGCACGACGGACCCGGTCGAGCGCGGCGTCGAGAGCCTCGCGGTAGGTCTGCAGTCCGCCCTCGGGTCGGGGGATCACGGTGTCGATGTCGTGGTCGTGCATCACCGCGTCACACTCGAGCGACTCGATGAGTGGACGGGCCAGACCGCCGGGCACCGGCGTCACCAGGCGCACCCAGCGGCTCGCGATGGACGGGGTCAGATACGGCAGCACGATCATCCGGCGCCGGCGCAGTCCGGCGGCCTCGGCGTAGATCTGCATCATGTCGCCGTACTCGAACACCTCGGTGCCGCCGATGTCCCACGTTCGGCTCTCCGGCACACCGGCGGTGGCGGCCTCGACGAGGTAATGCATCGCGTCGTGCACCGAGATCGGTTGGATCTTGTTGTGCACCCAGCGCGGTGTCGTCATCACCGGCAGGCGATCGGTGAGGTGACGGATCAGTTCGAACGACGCCGAACCCGTGCCGATCACGACACCGGCCTGCAGCACGATCGTCTCGATGCCCGAGGCCATGAGGATCTCGCCGACCTCCACCCGCGAGGTCAGGTGCTGCGACAGGTCCTTGCCCGTCGGGTGCAGGCCGCTGAGGTAGACGATCCGCGAGACGCCCGCGTGCTGCGCGGCCTTGGCGACGTTGGTGGCCGACTCGCGCTCCTCGGCCATGAAGTCCTCGGACAGGCCCATGGAGTGGACCAGGTGGTAGACCACATCGACACCCTGGAAAGCCCGGTCGAGGGAGTCGCGGTCGGAGAGATCGCCCTTGACCACCACGTCGTCGCCGGCCCAGGGGGCGTCGGCGAGCTTCTCCGGCGTCCGCGCCAGGGCGCGCACGGTGTGGCCCGCGGCGATGAGCCGGGGCGCGAGGCGGCCGCCGATGTATCCGGTGGCGCCGGTGACCAGGCAGGTCCGAGGATTCATGATTACTCCGTTGTCGTGGCCTTCGCGCGGTGGCGCGACGTAATGGCCTTCGGCGTCCAGCCTACGGACGGACGTCGGGCCGACCGGCCCGAAGAGGCGAACCGACGCCGCGACGGACACCGACCACGGCGCACCCGTCGACGGCGTCGTCGGTGACCGTGGTGGCGGTCAGTCCCGCCCGGGCGAACGCGGCCTCGAGATGCGGGGCCTGTGTGCGTGAGGTCTCGATCGCCAGGGTGCCGCCGTCGGTAAGCCACCGTGGTGCGTCGGCGACGATGCGGCGGGCGATCGCGAGACCGTCGTCGCCGCCGTCGAGCGCGTGACGGGGTTCGTGGTCGCGGGCGTCGCGCGGCATGAAGGCGATCGCGTTCCCGGGCACGTACGGGGCGTTCGCGACGATGACGTCGACACGGCCGGCGAGGTCGCCGGGCAGGGGGTCGAAGAGGTCGCCGCAGACGATGTGGGCGTCGGGGGCGTTGTCCGCCGCGCAGGCGACCGCGACGGGATCGATGTCGCACGCCGTGGCCGATCGGACACCGGTGCGCTCGGTGACCGCCCGCGTGACCGCGGCACTGCCGCAACACATCTCGACGAACACCGAGTCAGGTGCCAGCCGGGCCGAGGCGATGGTGACCAGCAGCTCGGTGCGGCGCCGGGGCACGAACACCCCGGGCCGCACACCGATTCGCAATCCGTCGAACGCGACCCATCCGACGACGTGTTCCAGTGGTTCCCCGCCGATCCGGCGATCGAGGAGCGCGCGCAGTGCGCCGGGCGAGTCCGCGGCGTCGGTGAGCAGGCGCGCCTCGTCGTCGGCGAACACGCATCCGGCCCGCTGCAGCGCAGCGACCAGTGCGGGGTGATCGAGGGGGGTGTCGCGGTCAGGTTCCGTCGGTCGTCCCCTCGGAACCGCCCAGCGCGTGGTCGGGCTTCGTCGTGTCGGAGTCGTCGTCGGTGGGCTCCTGCGACGCGGCGTAGGCCTTCTCCTCCTCGGCGATCTCTTTCGTCTCGCCGATGGGGGTCTCGTTGTCGTGCGGGAAATCGCTCATGGTCGCCGGCCTCCTCGAGTGGCGTCTGCGCTGCTTCACCGTGTCACGGCCAGCCCCACCGTACGTCGCCTCCCGCCGCCGACCCCGCACTCGGGTGGGTCAGGGGTTGGCGAAGCGGTCGACGACCGAGCGGTGGAAGTCGGGGAGCTCATCGGGGCCCGAGAGGGCGCGGGCGACGTCGGTGATCGTGTACCACTCGCCGGCGTCCTGGTACCGGACACGGGCGATGCCCCGGTCGCCGTCGTCGCAGCGACAGGCGATCTCGACCGAGCCGGTGATGACGCCGACCTCGTCGGTCATCACGCCACCCGGTGCGGCGGTCACGATGGTGGACAGTTCCCCCGGAGCGATGTCACCTGTCATGGTCAGCAGCCGTTCAGCAGGGTGGTGAGTGCGGACTTCTCCGACGATTGCAGGCTCAGGCCCCAGGCGTGCTTCGACCCGACCCACATGCGGGCGTAGGTGCAGCGATACGCCGACACCGGCGGAAGCCAGGTCGAGGGATCCTGATCGCCCTTCGAGCGGTTCGAACTCGCCGACACCGCGATGAGCTGAGAGTTGGTGAGGTCGTTCGCGAACTGCTGGCGGCGGGCGGTGGTCCACGACGCCGCACCGGAGCGCCACGCCTCGGCGAGGGGGACCACGTGGTCGATGTCGACACCGGACGACTCGGCGATGGTGACGCCGTCGTACGGCGAGTACCAACTGCCCGCGGTCGGGGAGCAGTCCGAGCCGGTCGTCACGCCGCTGCCGTCGCGCTTGAGCACGGTCTCGCGGGTGTCGCACGTGCCCGACTGCGCGATCCAGTGCGGGAACTGGTCGCGTGAGTACCCGCTCATCGAGCCCTCGGTGGCGACCTGCAGGTCGGCCAACTCCGACCGTGCGGTCGCGGCCGACGGGATCGCCGGCGGGGTGGCGCCCGCGACACCGGGCGCGGTCACGACACCCGCGGCGGCGGCGCCGATCGCAGCGGTGACGATCAGCGTTCGAATTCGATTGTGCGCAAACATCTGTTGGTCTCTCGGCTCGCCCCCGAACCCCCGCGAGGGGTGACGCTAGGGGTGCCGGGTGGACGCGACGCGACCGCGACACAGATGTGACGCTAACTAAACATTACGGTCGATCGACGAGACCGCGGGTGACGCTCGTGCGACGAGCGCCACCCGCGGTGGTCGATGACGGTCGTTCAGGAACCGGCGGGAGGTGCAGGCGCGCCGCTCGGTGCCGGCGGACGCTGCCCACCGTCGGTCGGGGCCTTGCCGTCGGGTCCGCCCTTGGCGTCCGGACCGGCCGGGCCGCCCTTGGCGTCGGGACCCGCGGGTCCGCCCTTCGCATCCGGTCCACCCTTGGCGTCGGGTCCGGCGGGGCCGCCCTTCGCGTCGGGTCCGCCCGGGGCGGGGGGACCACCCGGGGCGCACTTCGCGCCGTCGGGGCCACCCTTGGCATCCGGTCCGGCCGGGCCGCCCTTGGCGTCGGGACCCGCGGGTCCGCCCTTGCCGCCGGGGCCGGCGCCGTCACCGGGGGCCGCGGGTGCTCCCGACCCACCCGGTGCCGACGGTGCGCCGGAGGCATCGGGTGCCTGCGGCTGGTCGCCACCGGAGCGGGGCAGCGCTCGACGACGATGCGTTGTTCACGTTCTGCTCCACCGGGTTGGCGAGGAAGATCGCCGACACCACGACGGCGCCGATGAGCGCCCCGCCGACACCGACCGCGGTGAGCGGCAGCCAGGGCTTGGCGCCGGCCTGTGAGCGGACGCGCGACCAGCGCGACCCGGTGGGGGCGGCCGGTGCTGCCGCAGCGGGTGCGGGCTGCCCCTCGAGGGGGCTGGTCGACGGGTTGTTCGCGCTGTAGGCGACCGTCGGCGTGTGGGGGTCCACCGGGGTGGCGGGGCGGGCGATGCGTCC
>NZ_JXYP01000016.1 GCF_000964005.1 Williamsia herbipolensis | reverse complement strand
CCGGACAACGCGACCATGCGCTCCCGGGCTGGCTGCACTTCTACAATCACCACCGAGCCCACTCCGCCACCGGAGGTCAGCCACCAGTCACCCGACTGACCAACCTCCCTGGACATCACATCTAGCCCTCGGCCGCCAGCTGCCCGCAGGCGGCGGCGATCTCCTGTCCGCGGGTGTCGCGGACGGTGCACGCCACTCCCCCGGCCACGACCCGCCGCACGAACTCGCGCTCGACCGACTTGGGTGCGGCATCCCATGCGCTGCCCGGTGTCGGGTTGAGCGGGATGACGTTCACGTGCACCAGCTGGCCGAGGTGCTTGCGTAGTCGTTTCGCCAACAGGTCGGCGCGCCACGGTTGATCGTTGACGTCCTTGATGAGGGCGTACTCGATCGACACGCGGCGACCGGAGGTGTCGGCGTAATACCGTGCGGCCGAGAGGACCTCGTCGACCGACCACCGGTTGTTGACGGGGACGAGCGTGTCGCGGAGTTCGTCGTCGGGGGTGTGCAGCGACACCGCGAGACGCACCTGCCACCCCTCGTCGGCCAGCCGCCGGATCGCCGGCGCGAGACCCACCGTCGAGACGGTGACCGATCGCTGCGAGATGCCGAGCCCCTCGGGCGCCGGGGAGATGATGCGCGACACCGCGTCCCGGACCCGGTTGTAGTTCGCGAGCGGTTCGCCCATACCCATGAACACCACGTTCGACAGTCGGCGGGTGTTCGGCGCGCCGCCGGACAGCTCACCTTCGGCAACCGCTCGCGCCGCCGCGCGGACCTGGTCGACGATCTCGGCGGTCGACAGGTTGCGGTCGAGACCGCCCTGGCCGGTCGCGCAGAACGGGCAGGCCATGCCGCAGCCCGCCTGCGACGACACGCACACCGTGGTGCGGTCGGAGTAACCCATGAGCACCGACTCGAGCATCGTGCCGTCGTGGAGGCGCCACAGCGTCTTCCGTGTGGTGCCGTCGTCGCACGAGATGTGTCGGACCGGGGTCATCAACGTCGGGAACAACGCCGCGCCGACCGCGGTCCGAACCGCGGCGGGGAGATCGGTCATCGCCTCCGGATCGGCCTCGAGACGTCCGTAGTACTGGCGGGCGAGCTGGTCGGCACGGAACCCCGGCAGTCCGAGCTTCGTGACGGCCTCGGTGCGCTGCGCACGGTCCAGATCGGCCAGATGCGTGGGCGGACGTCCCCGCTTGGGGGCGTCGAAGACCAACGGGAGGTCGAGACCGGGCATGGGTCAACGTTCTCGCAGTTCGGGATGGAAATCCAATCGGGACGCGTCGCCCGCCTGTCGCACCGGACCTGTCGCGTCGCGGGTGTCCGACGAGGGATGATGTGGGAATGACATACAACGAGCCGACCCCGGCCGATCCCCACAAGTCCGCATCGGATCTCCCCCCGGTCGACGACACCTCCGGACCCGCCCATCAGGACTCCGTGAAGCAGGCCCTCAGCGAGGTGCGGCACACCCGGACCAAGTCCGCGTGGGTCGGCCTCATCGTCGGCGCGATCGTCCTGATCCTGCTGCTGGTCTTCATCGTCCAGAACCTCGACAAGCAGGCCATCCAGCTCTTCTTCTGGGAGGTCAACCTGCCGCAGGGCGTCAGCCTGTTGATCGCCGCGATCGCCGGCGCGCTGATCACCGCGGTCGTCGGCGGTGCGCGGATGTTCCAGGTACGCCGCGCGGTGCGCAAGGCCTGATGTCGACGTCGCGCGTCGCGTCCCTCGGGCGCGGCGTGCGGCGGTCGGTGTCCGCCGAGGCCCGGGTCAGAGCAGGGCGCCGAGGATGGCCCACACGACGAACGCCGACGGCAGGATCGAGTCGAGTCGGTCCATGATGCCGCCGTGGCCCGGGAGCAGGGTGCCCATGTCCTTGATGCCGAGATCGCGCTTGACCTGTGACTCGACGAGGTCGCCGAGGGTGGCGCACACCACCAGCACCGGCCCGAGGATCAGGCCGATCCACCAGTGGGCGTCGACGAGGTAGGTGACGACGAGTACCGCGCCCACCGTGCCGAAGACCAACGACCCCGCCATGCCCTCCCACGATTTCTTGGGCGAGATGGCGGGCACCATCGGGTGTTTGCCGAACAGGACGCCGGCGGTGTAGCCGCCCACGTCGGAGCAGACGACCACGATCATGAGCGTCAGCACGCGCGCCCACCCGTGACTCTGCAGCACCATCGCGACGGCGAACGACGCGAGCAGCGGCAACCACGCGAGGATCAGCACCGTGACGGCGAGATCGCGCAGATAGTTGACCGGCGCCGTGGTGCGCCCCTGCGACAGCAACTTCCAGATCATCGCGACGAGGACGGTCGCCACGAACGACACGAGCGCACCGGTCGCGCCGAAAGGCCACGCAGTCCACATGATCGCCTGGCCGCCGCCGATGAGCGGGACGATCCCGACGTCGTAGCCACCGGCGCGGACCCGCTTGGCCACCTCCCAGGTCGCGACCGCGATGGACACCGCCACCACCGGGATCCACACCAGCGGCGCGAAGACGAGGATCAGGATGACGCCGACGCCGAGACCGCCGCCGACGGCGAAGGCCGCGGGCAGATCGCGACCGGCCCGGGACTTCTTCTGCGGCGCCTCGGACGCGGAGGGATCGGAGGAGGACGGGTCCGGGTGGGACGGATCTGGGGCGGCCGTCGGCCTCGCTTCACTCACACCCAGTCCTTGTCTGTCGTTCGGTGGCGCCGCCGGAGCTGATCGCCGTTCGTCGCGGTCACCGGGGACGCCGGTTCCCGTCGGAGGGCCTCACACCTCCAGCAGTTCGCCCTCTTTGCGCGTCACCAGGTCGTCCACCTGGGCGACGTAACCGGCTGTGGTCTTGTCGAGGTCCTTCTCGGCCCGGTTGACCTCGTCCTCGCCGGCCTCGCCGTCCTTCTGGATCCGCTTGAGCTCGTCGGCGGCCTTGCGGCGGACGTTGCGGATGGAGATCTTCGCGTCCTCACCCTTCGACTTCACCTGCTTCACCAGCTCGCGGCGACGCTCCTCGGTCAGCTGCGGGATCGCCACTCGGATGATGTTGCCGTCGTTGGTGGGGTTCACGCCGAGGTCGGAGTTGCGGATGGCGGTCTCGATCGCGTTGAGCGATGACGCCTCGTAGGGCTTGATGATGATCATCCGCGCCTCAGGGGCGGTGATCGACGAGACCTGCGTGATCGGTGTCATCGCGCCGTAGTAGTCGATGACGATGCGGTTGAACATCGACGGGTTCGCTCGTCCGGTTCGGATCGACCCCATGTCGTCCTTGGCCACACCGACGGCTTTCTCCATCTTCTCCTCGGCATCGAAGAGTGCTTCGTCGATCACGGTTTCGCCTCCGTTGTGTGCTCGCTGCGGGTCACGCGATTCGTGCTGCTGTGACTGGTGGTGATCACGTGGTGACCAGGGTTCCGATCTTCTCACCCGCCACCGCACGCGCGATGTTCCCCTCGCGCAGCAGGTTGAACACGAGCATCGGCATCTTGTTGTCCATGCAGAGGCTGAACGCGGTGGAGTCGGCGACGGCGAGCCCCTTCTCGATGACCTCGCGGTGGCTGATCTCGCTGTAGAGCGTCGCGTCGGGGTTCGTGCGCGGGTCGTCGGAGTACACACCGTCGACCGCCTTGGCCATCAGCACGACCTCGGCCTTGATCTCGAGCGCGCGCTGCGCGGCGGTGGTGTCGGTCGAGAAATACGGCATGCCCATGCCTGCGCCGAAGATGACCACGCGGCCCTTCTCGAGGTGGCGCTGGGCACGCAGCGGGATGTAGGGCTCGGCGACCTGGCCCATGGTGATCGCGGTCTGCACCCGGGTGACCACGCCCGACTTCTCCAGGAAGTCCTGCAGCGCAAGGCTGTTCATGACGGTACCGAGCATGCCCATGTAGTCCGAGCGACTGCGCTCGAGCCCTCGCTGCTGGAGTTCGGCACCGCGGAAGAAGTTGCCGCCGCCGATGACGACCGCGACCTGTACGCCGCTGCGCACCACCTCGGAGATCTGGGCGGCGACGGTGGAGACCACGTCGGGATCGAGCCCGACCTTGCCGCCGCCGAACATCTCGCCGCCGAGTTTGAGGACCACCCGACGGAAACCGGGGCGCGCTCCCCCGTCGATCGTTCCCCCGTCGATATCGGTCACATCATGCCTTCCGTTCAGCGCTCACCGGACGGGCGATCCGGGCCACCGCGGCAGCGTCGGAGAAGACCGGTTGTCGGTAGTGATCCTATGCGTACACGACAGGCCCCGGTGAGCGCGGTGCTCACCGGGGCCTGTCGTGGATCAGGTCGGGTCGGTCAGGCCTGGCCGACCTCGAAGCGCGAGAACGCGGTCACGGTGACGCCGGCCTCGTCGAGGACGGCCTTGACCGTCTTCTTCGAGTCCTGCACCGACGACTGGTCGATGAGGACGACGTCCTTGTAGAAGCCGTTCACGCGACCCTCGACGATCTTGGGCAGCGCCTGCTCGGGCTTGCCCTCCTCGCGGGCGGTCTTCTCGGCGATGGACCGCTCGTTCTCGACGATGTCGGCGGGGACCTCGTCGCGGGTGGCGTAGCGGGCCTTCAGTGCGGCGACCTGCATGGCGGCACCGCGTGCGGCCTCGGCCGCCTCCGCGCCGTCACCGGAGTACTGCACGAGGACGCCGACGGCCGGCGGCAGATCCGAGGCGCGCTTGTGGAGGTAGCTCGCGACGGGGCCGTCGTAGGAGACGACGCGACGCAGCTCGAGCTTCTCGCCGATCTTCGCCGACAATGCGGCCACGGCCTCGGTGACGGTCTGGTCGCCCAGCGTCGCGGCACCGAGCGACTCCAGATCGGTCGCCTTCTGCTCGGCGGCCGCGGTGACGACGGCGTCGGCGAGCTTCTGGAACTCGTCGTTCTTCGCCACGAAGTCGGTCTCACAGTTGATCTCGATCATGACGCCGTCGCGGGTGGCGACGAGGCCTTCGGCGGTGGACCGCTCGGCACGCTTGCCGACGTCCTTCGCGCCCTTGATGCGGAGCTGTTCGACGGCCTTGTCGAAGTCGCCGTCGTTGTCGGCCAGGGCGTTCTTGCAGTCGAGCATTCCCGAGCCCGTGAGCTCGCGGAGCCGCTTGACGTCGGCAGCGGTGTAGTTCGCCATGTGCGGCGAGCCTCCTTCATCGGTGTCGCGACGCCCACGCTCATGAGGCGCGTCGTCGCGTCGTGTGGTGTCGACGTCGTGTGACGCCGACGGTGTCAGACGCGATTCGGGCGCCGGGCCTGATGGCCCGACGCCCTCGTCGTCGCTCGAGCCCGAAGGCTCGATCGGTCAGGCCTGTGCGGGCGCCTCGTCGGCGGCCGCGGGCGCTGCCTCGGTCGTGGTCGCCGGGGCGGTCGCCTCGGTGGCCGGTGCCTCGGTGCCTGCTGCGGGGGTCGTCGCCTGGGTGAGCAGTTCCTGCTCCCACTCGGCGAGCGGCTCGCCCGCTCCGGACTCGGGCTTGGTGTCGCCGGCGTTCTGGCCGGCACGCGCCTGAAGACCCTCGGCGACGCCCGAGGCGACCACGCGGGTCAGCAGGGCGGCGCTGCGGATGGCGTCGTCGTTACCCGGGATCGGGTAGTCGACCAGGTCGGGATCGCAGTTGGTGTCGAGGATCGCGATGACCGGGATGTTCAGCTTGCGTGCCTCGCCGACGGCGATGTGCTCCTTGTTGGTGTCCACGATCCACACGGCCGAGGGCACGCGGGCCATGTCGCGGATACCGCCGAGGGTGCGGTCGAGCTTGGTCATCTCACGCGTGAGCATGAGGATTTCCTTCTTGGTGCGACCCTCGAAACCGCCGGTCTGCTCCATCGTCTCGAGCTCCTTGAGGCGCAGGAGACGCTTGTGGACGGTGGAGAAGTTGGTGAGCATGCCACCGAGCCAGCGCTGGTTCACGTAGGGCATGCCGACGCGGGTCGCCTCTGCGGCGATCGACTCCTGGGCCTGCTTCTTGGTGCCGACGAAGAGGACGGTGCCGCCGTGGGCGACGGTCTCCTTGACGAACTCGTAGGCCTTGTCGATGTAGGTCAGCGTCTGCTGCAGATCGATGATGTAGATGCCGTTGCGATCGGTGAAGATGAATCGCTTCATCTTGGGATTCCAACGACGGGTCTGGTGCCCGAAATGAGCGCCGCTGTCGAGCAGCTGCTTCATGGTCACTACAGCCATGTGTGTGTTCTTCTTCCGTGTGCAGTTGGTCGTCGGGAGCGTCGTGCGCCCGACCCTGACGCCTGGGTCCGATCAGAACCGTGCGGACTCGAGGGTCCGCCGGACTGCCTGTTCGGAGGTGTTCCGGGCACGAGCCCCGCATGTGCGAGGTGCCACCCGGGTTGCGCAGGCGTGCGAAGTCACCCCGTCCGGATGGACGAAGTGCGTCGTTCAGTGTACGCACGGGCCGCCCCGCCCACGAAATCGCTGGTCCCCCGATGGAACCGCAGGTCGACGGCCACCGTCTGAACCGGTGTGAGCACAGATGTCGCCGGTGAGGACCCGGTCGCGAACCGCCCCGAACCGGGTGGGTCGTCGATACGGCACGAGGGGTCGGCGGCATCTGTGCTCGTCTCGTCGCGGCGACCGAGGTCGTCGTGGTCGGACGGGAGGTGTCCGACGGAGTTGCTGAGGTCGGCGCTGACGCTGGTGGCTCTCATCGCGGTGCTCCTCGTCGCGATCGTCGCCGTGCCCGGGGCCTCGAGGGCCGAGGGACTCACCCCGGGCGGATACGGCTGGCCGCTGAGTCCGCGCCCGGAGGTGGTCCGGGGTTTCGATCCCCCGGCGAAAAGCTGGCTGGCGGGTCATCGCGGGGTCGATCTGGCCGCTGCGACCGGTGCGCCGGTCTTCTCGGCCGGATCGGGCGTGGTGCATTTCGCGGGTGTGGTCGCCGAGAAACCCGTGGTGTCGGTGATGCATCCCGACGGCGTGCTCACAACCTATGAGCCGGTGACCGCGACGGTCTCGGTGGGGATGACGGTCGTGCGGGGCTCGCTGTTGGGCACCGTCGAGGGCGTGCATCCCGGCTGCGTGTCGGCGTGCCTGCACTGGGGTGCACGGCGCGGTGCGGGGTCGGCGGCCCGCTACCTCAATCCGTTGGCCCTGCTCGGTGCGGTCCGTGTGCGACTCAAACCCGTCGGTGCCGCCGGTGCCCCTGGACCGGTCGGCGTTCAGGCCCGGGGATGAGCCTGACGGTGGACCGCACGCAGACGCTCGACGCCGACGTGGGTGTAGAGCTGCGTGGTCGCCAACGAGGAGTGGCCCAGCAGTTCCTGCACGACGCGCAGGTCGGCGCCGCCCTCGAGCAGGTGCGTCGCCGCCGAGTGACGCAGACCGTGCGGGCCGATCTCGGGCGCACCCTCGACGGCACGCGTGGCCGCGTGGACGACGGAGCGAGCCATCCTCGGGTCGAGTCTCCCGCCCTTCGCGCCGAGCAACAGCGCCGTTCCCGACGTCGGGCCCGCCAGCAGAGGGCGGCCGCGTGCGCGCCAGGCATCGAGGGCAGCCCCGGCAGGTGCGCCGTACGGCACCGTGCGTTGATTGTCGCCCTTGCCGATCACCCGCACCACACGACGGCCGTCGTCGACGTCGTCGAGATCGAGTCCGCAGAGCTCGCCGACCCGGATACCGGTGGCGTAGAGGATCTCGAGGATCGCTCTGTCGCGCAGCATGATCGGGGTCTGTGCGGACCGGCCCGCCGACACACCGGCCGTCACATCGGTCTCGGGCGGGGCGGTGTCGGGCCGGGCCGGGCCGGTCATCACGCTGCGCGCCTGGTCCGGCGAGAGCACCGCGGGCAGGGTGCGGTGCGCACGGGGAGCCTGCAGTCGCGTGGCGGCGTCGTGGGGCATCACGCCCTCGCGGGCGGCCCAGGTACAGAAGGTCTTCACCGAGGACACCTGTCGCGCGATGGTGGTGCGGGCGGCACCACGTCGTGTCGACTCGGCCAACCAGGCCCGCAGCACCGCGAGGTCGATCTCGGCGATGGACAGCCGTCGTGCGCCGGCGAAGGTGACCAGCGCCCGGACGTCGCCGACGTACGCGCGGATGGTGTGTTCGCTGCTGCCCCGTTCGTAGCGCAGGAACGACTCGAACTCACCGAGTCGTGTCGAGGAGGTGCTCACGTAGCCAACCCAACACCGCTCACGTGGCGCACCCTGTTCCCGACACGCTCGTCGTGATCAAAGTGTTCCCCCGCCGACGACCGTGGGGCCGATGACCGATCAGGAGCCGACGGCCGCACCCTCTTCAGCTGCCCGCAGCTCGGCCTTCCAGGCCCGGAAGCCCTCCTCGGTACGCCCTCGCCGCCAGTAGCCCGAGACCGAGGCGCGTCGCGCCGAGACCCCGCGCTCGGTGCGGATGTAACGCCGCAGGTTGTGCATGACCGCCTGCGCCTCGCCGTGGATGAAGACGTGCGGCTCGCCGTCGAGCCACGGTGCGTCGCGGACCGCACCGATGAGTGGCGCGTTGTCGCCGGCGACATCGTCGCCGGCGGCGTCCGAACCGGCGCCGCGGTGGACCCAGGTGATCCGGGCGCCATCGGGCGCGGCGAGCGTGATCTCGTCCTCGGGCCCGGCGACCTCGATGAAGGCCTGCACGGTCGCGGTCGGGGGCAACGCCTCGAGGGCCGCGGCCAGCGCCGGGAGTCCGGCCTCGTCGGAGGCGAGGAGGTGCCAGGGCGCGTCGTTGTCGGGGCGGTAGCCGCTGCCGGGCCCGAGGAAGCGCACGACGTCGCCGACCTGCGCGGACGCGGCCCAGGGCCCGGCGATGCCCTCGGTGCCGTGGACCACGAAGTCGATGGCGATCTCGCGGCGTTCCGGATCGACCGAGCGCACGGTGTAGGTGCGCAGGACGGGTTGCTGCTCGGGGGTGTACTCGGCGCGGATGCGCTCGAGGTCGTACGGCTCGGGGTAGGTCACCCCAGGGGCTCCGAAGAGGATCTTCACGTACGCGTCGGTGTCGTCGCTCGCGGCGAAGTCGGAGAAGCCCGGTCCACCGAGGCGGACCCGCATCATGTGCGGGGTGATCCACTCGGTACCGGTGACCTCCATGGTGTTCAGTCGCTTGGCCATGACGTCAGCCTACACCCAGAAATTAGGACACCCTAAGTAGCCGGAGGCGGTGCGATCAGCCCGGGCCCTCGCGCATGCCCCACGGTTGGCCGTATCCGCCCTCGGACTCCGGGCGCGCCATCAACTCCAGGAACGGTGACGCCTCGAAGGCCTCCGGGCCGAGCACACCGACTCCCGACCACGCTCCGGTGGCGAGCAGTTCGAGCGCGATGACCGGGCCGAGTGCGGTCTGCCAGACGACGCACTGGGTGCCGTACTCGCGCATCGTCCATTCGTTGTCGCTCACGTGATAGAGGTAGACCTCCCGTGCCGCACCGTCTTTCGTCCCCGTGACCCACATACCTGCGCAGGTCTTGCCGGTCATCACCGGACCGATCGTCGCGGGGTCGGGAAGCGCTGCGGCCACCACGGCGCGCGGCGACACCGACACCGGGCCATCGGCCGAACGCACCCGGATCGGTTCGGTCGCGTCGAGTCCGAGGGTGTGCAGCGTCTGCAGCACACCGATGAACTCGGCGCCGAGCCCGTATTTGAAGGTGACGCGGCGCGCGTCGAGCCACCGGGGCATGAGGAGCACCTCCTCGTGCTCCACGTTCACGCACTCGACCGGTCCGATGCCCTCGGGGAACACGAACGTCTCGGGTTCGGAGAACGGCGGCGTGGTGAACCAGCCGCGGTCGCGTTCCCACACCACGGGCGGGTTGAGACATTCCTCGATGGTCGTCCAGATGGAGAACGACGGTGCGAACATCTCGTCGCCGTTGTCGTCGCGGACGACGAGGTTCGCGCCGTCGCGGGTGCCGAGTTCGTCGACGGTGTCGAAGAGTTCGTCGCAGGCGTACCGCGCGAACACGTCGGACAGTCCGGGCTCGACACCCATGCCCACCAGCGCCAGTCGGCCGGCGGTCACCCACTCGTCGTGCGCGGCGAACTGCTGCTCCCCCAACATCACCCCGGTCTGCGTGTGCGGATCGGTCGGGTGGGGTGTGCTGAGGCTCATCGCCATGTCGAGATAATCGGCGCCCGCGGCCAGGGCGCCAGCGAACACGGTCGGCACGAAGGCGGGTTCCACGGCGTTCATGACGTGCGTGGCCCGGTGCTCGCGCGCGAGTGCGGCCACCGCGTCGGCGTCGGAGGCATCGATCCGCGCAGCGGTGAATCGTGCTGCGACGGTGTCGCCGTGACGGTCGGCGATCGCGGCGACGGTGCGCTGCGCGCGTGTGAGGTCGTAGTCGGCGACGACGAGGTGGTCGAAGAAGTCGCGGCGGGCGGCGATCTTCGCGAGCGCGTCACCCACTCCACCGGCGCCGATCAGCAGGATGCGCATACCCGGGTTTGCCATACCTCAGCCTAGGTGGTCGGCAGCGCGCGCCATGTCGAGATAATCGGCGCCCGCGGCCAGGGCGCCAGCGAACACGGTCGGCACGAAGGCGGGTTCCACGGCGTTCATGACGTGCGTGCCCCGGTGCTCGCGTGCGAGTGCGGCCACCGCGTCGGCGTCGGAGGCATCGACCCGCGCAGCGGTGAATCGTGCTGCGACGGTGTCGCCGTGACGGTCGGCGATCGCGGCGACGGTGCGCTGCGCGCGCGTGAGGTCGTAGTCGGCGACGACGAGGTGGTCGAAGAAGTCGCGGCGGGCCGCGATCTTCGCGAGCGCGTCACCCACTCCACCGGCGCCGATCAGCAGGATGCGCATACCCGGGTTTGCCATACCTCAGCCTAGGTGGTCGGCAGCGCGCGCCACGGCGATGTTGTTGATCCAGGCATCCTGCAGTGCCACCCCGGATTCGTACTCGCGCACCACGCGTTCGCCCGACGGTGTGCCGATGACGAGGAAGTGACCGATCAGCGCACCCGGGTCGGCGAGGCCGGCGGTCGCGATCTGGTGCCGGAAGGTGGAGGCGATCCAGCCGATGTCGGTCGGCCCGACCGCCATCCGCACGATGCGACGCGTCGGCCCCCGGCCCTCGAGGACACAGCTCTCCGCCACACACCCGCCGACGACTCCGGCCGCGGCCTCGGGGCCGATCACGATCTCGTCGGCGATGACGGCCAGGACCGCATCTCGCGCGGCGAGTTCGAGGACAGCGCGGTCGGCTTCGGGGAGCAGGGTCGGACTCGATCCCGTGGCGATCGACGTGAGGGCGGCGACGGCCTCGGTCGCCTCTGCGCGCGTGAGGACACCGCGGTCGCTCTCGCGCAGGAACAGCTCGAACGCCTCGTGGTTCGAGGCGGGCAACGGCTGAGGCTCGATGGCTCTGCCCTCCACGAGAGATCGTCGGTCCGGTGTCCGAGCCTATCGCCGCCGCCCGACATCCGACGGTGTCCATGCCACCCGCACGTCATCGGGGCGGCGGACCCCACGTGGCGCCGTCCGAGAGCGCGCGGCCGTGGACCTCCATCCGCGCCAGGGTCGATCGCACGCGACCGATGTCGGCATCGCAGGCACGCGCGATCTCGGCAGGGGTGACCCCGCCCCGTGTCCCCAACGCCGCCGCCACACGCGCCTCGAACGGGTCGGTCTCGCCGCGCTCGGCGGGCGTCGACGACAACGCGTCCGACCCGTCCGGCGCGACCAGTCGCTCCAGACCCGCGACGTCCCCGACGAGCACGGCGTCGCCATCGCTGATCAACGCGTGACACCCCACCGACATCGCCGAGGTCGCCGGGCCCGGCACCGCTCCCAGGGGGACACCGAGCCGACGAGCCCAGGCGGCGGTGTTCTTCGCGCCGCTGCGATGGCCCGCCTCGACGACCACGACCGCCTTCGACAGCGCTGCGACGAGCCGATTGCGGGCGAGGAACCGGTGCCGCGACGCCGTCATCCCCGGCGGGTACTCGGTCACGATGGTCCCGACGCGGGCGATCTCGTCGAACAACAGCCCGTGATCGGTCGGGTAGTCGATGTCGAGGCCGCAGGCCATCACCGCCATGGTGTCCCCACCGGCGGCCAGTGCGGCGCGGTGCGCGGCGCCGTCGATGCCGTAGGCGCCGCCGGAGATGACGCAGCGCCCGCGGTCGACGAGACCGTTGGTGAGGACCGCGGTCATGCGGGTGCCGTAGCCGGTGGCGGCGCGCGAACCCACCAGGGCGACTGCGCGTTCGGTTGCACCCTCGATCGACCCCGGGCCCCGTGTCCACAGCGCCAGCGGAGGGCCACCACGCGCCGAGGTCTCGGCTGTGCTCAGTCCGTGCAGCGCCCACGCCGGCCAGTCCTCGTCGTCGGCGGTGATCAGTCGACCACCGAGCCGGTCGACGACGAGGAGGTCCTGATCGGGGTCGACGAGGTGGTGACGCGACGCCGTCGACCGTGCCACAGCCTGGTGTCCGTCGGGAAAGCGTCGCGAACGCACCGCCTGGGCGGCGTCGCGCACCCCGACCGCGTCGACGAGCCGCGCGATCGACGCCGCCGGCGGCTCGGCCACCGCGGCGAGATACGCCCACGCGCGCCGCTCCCGGGAGTCGATGACCGTGGGCGTCACGTCGTGCGGATCGGTCGGGGCCATCACCGTCGCGGGACGGGGATGCATGTCGGTGTCGACCCCGGCGCCGTCGTCGCTCACGCGTATCCCCTGTCCCGGAACAACAATGCCTGTGCCACCTCGTCTTCCGTGGGTTGTGGGAGCCCGCCGAGGTCGGCGAGTGTCCATGCAAGTCGTAACGCCCTGTCCGCACCTCGCGCGGTGACCCGGCCGTCGCGCAGGAACAGCTCGATCGGCCGGATGGCCGCGTTCGTGAGCCGAAACCGTTGCCGTAGTGCGGAACCGGGCACCTCGCTGTTGGTCTGCCATCCGTGCTCGGACCACCGTGCGCGAGCCGTCGCGCGGGCCGCCGACACCCGGGCGCGCACATCGGCGCTGCACTCACCGGTCGGGTTCATGAGCGCGGTGTTGCCCGGCGGGTCCATCCGGACGCGGATGTCGACCCGATCCATCAGGGGCCCGGAGAGCTTTCCCAGGTAGCGTCGCCGGACCTGGGCCGAGCAGACGCAGTCGATGTCGGAGGCCGGGGCGCACGGACAGGGGTTCGCCGAGAGGATGAGTTGGAACCGCGCAGGCATCACCGCGACACCGTCGCGACGCATCACGCGGGTCTCGCCGTCCTCGAGAGGTGTCCGCAGCGATTCCAGTGCCTTGACGCCGAGTTCGGCGCATTCGTCGAGGAACAACACGCCCCGGTGCGCCCGCGACACCGCGCCCGGTTTGGCCATCCCGGTCCCGCCGCCCACCAGCGCGGTCTGCGACGTCGAGTGGTGCGGGGCGATGAACGGGGGCTCGGTGATCAGCGGCCGACCCGCCGGCAGCGTCCCGGCAATCGAGTGGATCGCGGTCACCTCCAACTGCTCGGTCTCACTGAGTGCGGGCAGGATGCCCGGCAACCGTCGGGCGAGCATCGTCTTGCCGATCCCGGGCGGGCCGGTCATGAACAGGTGATGGGCACCCGCGGCGGCGATCTCGAGGGCGTAGCGCGCCTCGGCCTGACCCACCACATCGGCCAGGTCGGGAACCGCGGGCGACGCCGCGACCACACCGACCTCACACACCGTGTCCAGGACCCGCTCGCCGGCCAACCACGCGATCACCTCACGCAGGGTGCTCGCCCCACCCACCTCGACACCGGGCACCAGCGCCGCCTCGGCCACGTTGACCAGTGGCACCACCACTCGCGCGAAACCGGCCGCCCGCGCGGCCACCACCGACGGCAACACCCCACGGACCCCACGGATGCGGCCGTCGAGTGCCAACTCACCGATGAACACCGTGTCGTCGAGGTGATGGGTCGCCACCAGATCCTTGGCCGCGAGCACCGCCAGCGCGATCGCCACATCGTGATTGGAACCCCCCTTGGGCACCGTCGCCGGAGAAAGGTTCAGCGTGATCCGCCCATCGGGCCACTTGCGATCGCTGTTGGTGATCGCCGCCCGCACACGGTCTTTCGACTCCCGCAGCGACGCGTCAGCCAGGCCGACGAGCTGCACACCGGGCAGTCCCTGACCGATGAACGCCTCGATCTCGACCATCTGACCCTCGACACCGGCCACCGCCGCCGAACGGGCTCGACCCAGCGACATCAGAACCCCCGCGCCATCAGAAGACACCGCGCAGATGCGACACGGTGCACACCCCGGCGACATCGATGTGCACCGCGACGACGTCGAACCGGATGATCGGCCAGTGTTTCTCGGACTCGGCGAGCCACAGACCGGCCAGCCGTCGCAACCGTCGATACTTCTCCGCGGTCACCGCCGCAGCCGGGTCCCCGAACATCGAACCGGTGCGCGTCTTGACCTCGACGATCACCAGCGATTCGCCGTCGACATCGGTCGGATCGACGGCCACCACATCGATCTCGCCGTGACGGCACCGCCAATTGCGGTCGAGTACCGACCATCCCGCCACGGTCAGGTACTCGACCGCAGCGTCCTCACCCCGCCGACCGATCAGCTGCCGTCGGTTCGGTTGTCTGCTCTGCGTTGCCACGGGGCAACCATGACCGCCGCACCCGACCGCCCCGGTCGCCACGACGCCCGATCACCGCCGTTCTGTGCACCACCAGCTTCTTGTGCACAACCCCGACCATCTCGACGGCCCGGGCGTCGCGCCGTCAGTCGTCCAGCGCGCGGGCGAACTGGGGCCAGGAGGCGTGCAGGCTGTCCTGCCAATACGGCCAGCTGTGGGTCCCGGCGGGCGGGAGACGGAACGTCGCGGGGATGTCGAGGGAGGTCAGTCGCGATCTCAGCGCGACGGTGCAACGCCGGACGGCGGTCTCGATCACTGCGCCGACGCCGATCCGGGAGACGAGTTCGCCGATGTTGCCGTCGATCCCCGGCCCGGAGATGGTGTCGTACTGTCCGGGCTGTCCGGTGCTCGCAGAGATGAACAGCGATGTGCCGCGCAGTCGTTCGGCGTTGATGTACGGGTCGTTCTCCCGCCAGCGCGGATCGCTCGCCACGCCCCAGAGGTTGTCGGCGTTGCCACCGCCACGGGCGACGGTGAGACGGACGTAGGCCTGACCCATCGGGTCGGCGGTCATCGCGCAGCCGCTGTAGGCACCGACCGCCCGATAGAGACCGGGGTTCTGCTCGGCGAGTTGCAGCACGGAGGTACCGGCCATGGAGATGCCGGCGAGCGCGTTGCGGCCGTTGCCCCCGAACGTCGAGTCCATGAGGGGCGGCAGCTCGCGGGTGAGGTAGGTGGCCCACTTCTGGTGTCCGAGCACCGGGTCGTCACGGATCCAGTCGGCGAAGTAGCTGGCGGTACCGCCCATGGGGACGACCACGGTGACGTTCTTGTCGGCGAAGAAGTCGACGATGTCGGTCTGGTCGAACCAGCTGCTGTCGTTGAAGCCGCCCTGGGCTCCGTTCAGCAGGTAGAGCGTCGGGTGCGGCGCAGCAGGATCGCGGGCCGGCAGTACACGTACCTGCATGTCGGCCCGCATCGCGGCCGAACGGACCCGGAGATACCGGACACCATGGGGTCCCGTGGAACTGCCGACCACCGTCGCCGAGGTCGTCGCAGAGGGGGTCGCCGAGGTCGGTGCCGCGGTCGCGGACGGGACGACGGTGGCGCCCAGCCCCACGAGCAGCGCCACGACGACACCGCTCACCAGCGACGACACCGTGCGTCTGCGGACTCCGTCGTGTGTCGACACGCGCCGGTCGGTCACCCTCGCCATCACTCCCCCTGCTCACGCACTCCCCGACGGCCACCACCCGGCGGACGCTGCGGCGACGGTATCCCAGGAGCGCCCCCGCACCATGATTTGATATCTCGAACTATTCAGTCAGACAGGCACATTGAGGGCCGCTTGGAATACGTCACAAGTGCGATGTCCGATTTCCGGATCATCGTTGCCTCGACCACACATCCGACGGTACCTTCCGACCATTCGAACGCGACTCCGACGGCGTCGACACCCGCAGGCGATGATGCCCAACCGTCCTCAGCCGGTTCGAAGCCCCACGTCATTGCGGCCGACCGGCCCCGTGACCGCCGACTTCATCGGGGAACATCACATGCTGAAGGGAAATCTCATGCCCGGATCATCACCTGCGCAGGCAGGACTCCGCTCGACGACGGGTGCGACGGCATGATCAATTTCGGCCTGATCGACGAGTGGGAGCCCCGCGGTGGAACTCTCACCAGCTGGACCGCGACCCCCGCCTCGGTGGCCCGCGCCGCGTCCGCCCCCGCCCACCCGGTGCCGGCCTCGCACCAGCAGGAGGAGTACCTGCGCGCAGCCGCGCGCAACAGCAGTACCGGCTTCCGGTTCTCGCGCCTGTGCCTCATCTCCTTCGACCTCGAGGGCACCCTCGATCGCGAGGCCATGACCGCGACGGTCAACGAGTTCATCCGACGGCACGACACCTTCTTGAGCTGGTTCTCCCACGGCGCCGAGGACGACTCCATCGTCCGTCACGTCATCGACCCCGACGGTG
Organism: Williamsia herbipolensis; assembly: GCF_000964005.1. Taxonomy (GTDB): domain Bacteria; phylum Actinomycetota; class Actinomycetes; order Mycobacteriales; family Mycobacteriaceae; genus Williamsia_A; species Williamsia_A herbipolensis. The sequence goes on along the minus strand of NZ_JXYP01000016.1, from coordinate 64,538 downwards.
TCGAGTTCGCGCCGACGACACACGGCCACCGCGAGCACGCGTCGGAGATCCGCACCCACGTGCAGGACGAGACGCCGGGACCGTTCCACTGGGACTGCTTCACCTTCGGCACCATCGAGCGCGAGTCCGGGTTCACGATCTACTTCGCGGTCGATCACCTCAACTCCGACGGCGTCTCGCAGGCACTGGCGTGCGTCGACCTGATCGCCCTGTACGGCAACGAGCTCGGTGGCGGTTCGAACCCACCCGCACCGGCGGGCAGCTATATCGACTACTGCCGCCGCGAACGGGAGGGCACCGCGGTGCTCACCGCCGAGTCGCCGCAGATCGCGCGGTGGCTGTCCCTGCTCGCCGACAACGGCGGCCGCCTGCCCACCTTCCCGCTCGACCTCGGCGCCGGCGGCGCCGACTACACCCGCAGCGCCATCACGACGGTGCGCGTCTACGACGATGACGCATCTGGACAACGACTCGAGGACGTCTGCCGCGCCCACGGTTCCGGCGTCGCCGCCGGTGTCATGGCGGCCGCCGCTCTCGTCGCCCACGAGTTCACCGGGACCGAGCGCTACCTGGGGATGACGCCGAAGAACACCCGGTCGACGGCGAGCGAGTTCACCTCCGTCGGTTGGTTCACCAACCTCATCCCGGTCGTGGTCGACGTCCACGCCGACTCCACGTTCACCTCGATCGTCGGTCCGGCGCAGGAGTCCTTCGCGGCGGGCAAGACGATGTCGGAGGTGTCGTTGCACCGTGTGTTGCAGCTCATCGACGACGACTCCGACATCGACATCGCACCGGGGTGGGTGGTGCCGATGGTCAGCTACATCGACGTGCGCAAGCTCCCCGGTGCGCAGATGTTCGACCACATCAACGGCGGCGTGTTCGGCAACCGCGGAAGTTCCGAGGAGGTCTACCTCTGGGTGAACCGCTTCCCCGACTACACGGTGATGACGCTCCTCTATCCCGACTCCGACCAGGCGCGGGACTCGATCAAGCTCTACATCGACCGACTGTTGGGCGTGTTCCACTCGATCGCCACGACGGGCGACTACAGCCCTGCGGCGGCGTCGACCAACCGGTGACTTCCAGCCCCACCGACACGGGCGCGACGACGGCCTCCCGACGTGCGTGGCCTGCGTTCGCCGCATGTCTGGTCGCGGTGTTCATGCAGATGGTCGACACGACGATCGTCAACATCGCGTTGCCCGACCTGACGACCGATCTCGGCGCCTCGTCGGCCGACCAACTGCTCGTCCTCACGGTCTACACGCTCGCGTTCGCGTGCACCCTGATGACCGCGTCGCGCATCGGCGAGCGACTCGGGCGACGGCGGGTCTTCATCATCGCGCTGGCGGGGTTCACCATCGCCTCGCTGCTGTGCGGGACCGCCGCCGGCCCCGGCGAGCTGATCGCGGCGCGTGGACTGCAGGGCGCGTGCGCGGCGTTCGCCTCGGCGCAGACCATCGCGATCATCTCCGCGATCTTCCCCAGGGCGCGTCACGGACTGGTGTTCGGGGTCTACGGCGCGACCGCGGGCGTCGCGGCGATGCTCGGTCCCGTCCTCGGCGGCGCCCTCGTGGGGCTCGATGCCTTCGGACTCGGTTGGCGCACCATCTTTCTCGTCAACCTGCCGTTCGGTGTCATCGCATGCGTCATCGCCGCGCGGGCGATGCCGCCGGTGGTGGGGACGCTGCGTGAATCCCTCGACGCGGCCGGGGTGGCCCTGTCGACCATCGGACTGTTCCTTTTGATCTACCCGCTGTCGACCGGTCGCGAGAAGGGATGGCCGGGGTGGCTGCTGGCGATGCTGGCGATCTCGATCGCCGTGCTCGTCGCCTTCGTCCTCCACGAGCGCGCGCTCCTGCGCCGCGGCGGTGCACCCCTGCTGCGGCTCGACCTGTTCGCCGAACGCTCGTTCGCGGTCGGGGCGGTGCTCTCGTTGTTGTTCTTCAGCGTCTTCACCGCGTTCTTCTTCACCGTCTCGATCACCACGCAGTTCGGCCTCGGCTACTCGCCGCTGCACACCGGACTCATCACGTTGCCGTTCGCGCTCGGCGCCGCGGTCGGTTCGCTTCTGTCGCCCCTGGTCGTGACGCGGATCGGACCACGGACACTCACGGTCGGCATGGTCGTCTTCGCCGCGTCGGTGGCGTGGATGGCGATCGTGATCGATCCCGCGCGCCACGACATCGCCATCGCATCGCTGATCGCGCCGTTGGTCCTCGGGGGCCTGGGCACCGGCGTCTTCGTCGCTCCGCTGCAGGCCGTGATCCTGTCGGGCACGACCTCCCGCACGGTCGGTTCGGCTTCGGGGACGATCCCGACCGTCCAGCAGATCGGCGGGTCGGTGGGCCTGGCGATCATCGGCATCGTGTTCTTCGCCCTGGTGGGGTCGGCGTCGTCGGCGGGCGCGTCGGCCGGGGCCGACGATCTGCGGGTGCGTCTGGGCGACACCGCGGTTCCGGCCGTCGCGCAACCGATCGTCGTGAGCCGGTTCAGCGACTGTGTGTCGCGCCAGTTGTCGTCACCACGCCCCGAGGTGTCCCCACCGGGGTGTTCGGCGCAGGGTTCGGATGCCGATGCCGGTCCGCAGGCTGCGATCGTGCGTGAGGCGCAGCCCGCGTTGCGTCCCGCGGCCCGGGTGGCCGCGGCCAGGGCTTTCCTCGAGGCGTTCTCGAAGATCATGTGGATCATCTGCGCGACCGCGGCGGCGGTCGCGGCGATCAGCCTCGCCGTCCCCCGAGCTCGGGTGATCGTTCCGGTGGGGACGCCGGCGTCAGTCGGGTAGCGCGCCGTCCTCGGGAAGGCGCAGCTCCGACTTCTCGAGCTCCTCGATGTTGACGTCCTTGAACGTGATCACGCGTACCTGCTTGACGAACCGCGCCGGTCGGTACATGTCCCACACCCAGGCATCGGACATCCGTAGTTCGAAATAGACCTCGCCGTCGGCGTTGCGCGGGACCAGGTCGACCGCGTTGGCGAGATAGAACCGCCGTTCGGTCTCCACGACGTAGGTGAACTGCCCGACCACGTCCTTGTACTCGCGGTACAGCGAGAGTTCCATCTCGGTCTCGTACTTCTCGAGATCCTCCGCACTCATGGAGGTCAGCCTAGTCACCCATGTCAGGCCGGCGTGACGCGGACGCGCTCGCGGACGTTGCGATAGGACATCCGGTGCTCGCGGGACGGTCCGAGCCGGTCGAGCGCCGACATGTGCAGCTCGGTGCTGTAGCCCTTGTGCACCGCGAAGTCGTATCCGGGGAGGTCGTCCTCCATCGCGACCATGATGCGGTCTCGGGTGACCTTGGCGAGGATGCTGGCGGCGGCGATGCACGCCGCGGCGCCGTCGCCACCGATGACCGGCAACGACGGGACGGTGAGACCCGGCACCACGAAACCGTCGGAGAGCACGTACCCGGGCGTCACGTCGAGTGTGGCGACCGCGCGACGCATGCCCTCGATGTTGGCGACGTGGATGCCGATGCGGTCGACCTCGTCGGCGTCGACGATCACCACACTGCTCGCGACGGCGTGGCGGGTGATCGACCGGTACAGCGTCTCGCGCATCGTCGGGGTGAGGCGTTTGGAGTCGTCGAGGTCGGCGAGCGAGACCAACTGGGTCGGTTTGAGGACGCATGCGGCGACGACCAGCGGACCGGCGCAGGCGCCGCGACCGGCCTCGTCGACACCCGCCACCGGGCCGAGACCGCTGTTGTGGAGCGCGAATTCATAGGTGCGAAGGCTCGCGGCCCGACGGACGGGCGCACGCGGTGGCCACCGGTTCACGTCACTCCCCCGCTACGTCTGCGGGTTGTGCGCGCCCACACCACCGATCCGGGAGAACGGATAGATGATGAAGCGCACCTTGCCGCGGATGTCGGAGACCGGGACGGTGCCGTTGAGTTCATCGGTGATGTGATAACGCGAGTCGGCCGAGTTGCCCCGGTTGTCGCCCATCACCCACACGTTGCCCTTGGGCACGGTGACGGGCCCGAAATCGGGTCCGAGACAGCTGCTGAGGGTTCCGCTCTCGGAGACCACGAGCCCGGTGTTGACGGTCGCGTCCTGCTGCTGCAGCGCCTTGTCGACGTACGGCTCGGAGAGGGGTTTGCCGTTGACGGTGACACCGACCTTGTCGGCGTTGCGGCACGCGACGGTCTGGCCGCCGACGGCGATGACGCGCTTGACGAGGTCGTTCTCGTCGGGCGGGGCGAACCCGAACCACGACAGGGCGTCCTGGGCGCCGCGCAGGATCGTGTTGTCCGATCGCGGCGACGTCCAGCCCTCGTCCCACGACTGGGTCGGCGCCTTGAACACGACGACGTCGCCGGGCGCGGGATCGCTGAAGCGATAGGTGAGCTTGTCGATCACGATGCGGTCGTTGGTGCATCCGGTGCACCCGTGCAGCGTGTTCTCCATCGACTCCGACGGGATGACGTACTGCCGACCGATGAAGGTCTGCAGGATCCACGTGAGGACGAGGACGCTGACGATGATGATCGCGGTCTCGCGCAGCGCGGACCGTTTGCGGCCCGAACGCGGGGCATCGCCGGCACCGTCGCCACGAGTTCGCCAGGGACGGTGGGTGTCCGAGTCGGCGTCGTCCGTCGCACTGGCGTCGTCGAACCGGTCCTGCGGGCTGTCCTGGCGGGGGGTGTCGGGCACGTCGCTCAGCCTAGTGGACGCGCCGAGGGAGCCGGCCCGACCGCATGGTCGGGACCCGGCCCACTGACCAACGTCAGCGCTTTTCCTTGATCTTGGCGGCCTTGCCGCGCAGGTCGCGCAGGTAGTACAGCTTCGCGCGACGCACGTCGCCGCGGGTGATCACGTCGACCTTCGCGATGTTCGGGCTGTGGATCGGGAAGGTGCGCTCGACACCGACGCCGAACGACACCTTGCGCACGGTGAAGGTCTCCTGGAGACCGCCACCCTGGCGGCGGATCACGACGCCCTTGAAGACCTGGACGCGCTCCTTGGACCCCTCGATGACCTTGACGTGCACGTCGAGGGTGTCGCCGGGCCGGAAGGCCGGGATGTCGTCGCGCATCGACTGCTTGTCGAGAAAGTCCAGGGTGTTCATCTGCGGATCCAATCGGTGGTCATCGTCACTGAGTCAGAGGAACCTGGCGGCCGGCGCCGCGGACGGCGACACGGTTCGACCGGTTCGTGATCTAGTCGTGGGGTTCGCCGGACGGTGGCACGGACTGCATCGACCTCGACGCAGCCGCGTCTCCCTCGAACGGCAACCCGACCATTGTGCCAGAGCGCCCCCTCCGGGCGGAAATCGACGACGCCGTCGACGCGACCCCGACTGTTCCGGCGCTCGGGGTGACCGCCGAGCCCGGTGGCGGCGGGGCGGCGTGCACGACCTCGTCGAGCACCGACTCGGCCTCGGAGATGGCGTGCGGGACATCCGGCCGTCCGGCCATGAGGTCCTGCAGATAGATCTTCGCGCGGATCAGCGGCCGCCGCAGCCGGCGCTCGCGCGACATCGCCCGCTCCATCCGGCGTGGTCGATGGGTGTAGCGCCACCGCGCCCACGGAGACCCCGGGCGGGCGAGCCGCAGGGCGCCCACCAGCAGCAGCGGCCACGCGAAGATGCCGATGAGTCCGGTCCAGATCTTGCCCTTGGCCAACACGACGGCGGCGAGCAGCAGGCTCACCGCGGCGAGGACGACGGTGATGGCGACCTCTGCCCAGCCGTCGTCGGGGGACAGTCCCGACAGCTGGAACAGCTCCAGGGGTCGGAACCCGAGCAGGACCATGCCGGTCGCGCCGAGCGCGGCCCACACCGCGTCGATCGAGGCACGTCCCTCCTCGGCCCAGTACACGTCACGCAGGTAGAAGATGAGCGCGAACTCGTCGAGGACGAGGGCGGCACCGATACCGAAGAAGCAGGCGAGGACCGAGAGCGTGGTCTGTGAGCCCGTGACCGAGACGGCGACGATCGACACGCCCGATACCAGGGAGAGCACGACCCCGAAGACCATGTGATGGACGTGGGTCGCGCCGGTGCTGACGTTGCCGAACCACCACGACTTCTCGGCGCGGATGAGGCGGACACTGACGCGGGTGCAGGCGAACCCGACGATGAACCCGATGAAGAACAGGAACAGCGGGAGGCGCCCGGCGTCGAGGATGTCGTGGGTGAACCAGTGGTGCACCAGGTCAGGCTAGTCGAGCGGGCCGTCGGACATGTCGGACTTCGGTGGGGATGACGGCGGGGTCGGCCGACGGGAGGCCGTGCCTGTCTCGTCGAGCAGATCGGGGCGGCGCGCACGGGTCCGCGCCAGTGACTGTTCGTGGCGCCACCGGGTGATCGCGGCGTGGTCGCCGCCGAGGAGCACCGGCGGGACACTGAGTCCTCGCCAGTGTTCCGGCCGGGTGTAGCTCGGCCCCTCCAGCAGACCGTCGGAGAACGAATCCTGTTGATGCGACGCGGCGTTGCCGAGGACTCCGTCGATGAGGCGCACCACCGACTCGATCATGGCGATCGCGGCGACCTCACCGCCGATCAGCACGTAGTCGCCGATGGACAGTTCCCGCACACGGCCGCGCCGCGCGACGTCGTCGACGACGCGCTGGTCGATGCCCTCGTAGCGACCGCAGGCGAACACCAGGTGCGACTCGTCGCGCAGTTCCTCCGCGACGCGCTGGGTGAACGGTTCCCCGGCGGGTGTCGGGACCACCAGGACGGCGTCGTCGGGGCACACGTCGTCCAGACACGGGCCCCACACCTGCGGTTTCATCACCATTCCGGGACCACCTCCGTAGGGCGAGTCGTCGACGGCGCGGTGGACGTCGTGCGTCCAGTCGCGGAGGTCGTGGACGTCGACGGCGAGGATGCCGCGGTCGATGGCGCGACCGAGCAGCGCCATCCGCAGCGGATCGAGGTATTCGGGGAAGATCGACACCACGTCGATCCGCATCCGCGGTGACGGACCGGTCATTCGAGGTCGAGCAATCCGTCCGGCGGGTCGATCTCGATGCGCTCGGTGGTGACCGTCGGGACGATCTCGGCGACGAACGGTACGAGCACCTCACGGCCCTGCGGGGTGCGCACCACGAGGGTGTCGCCGCCGGGGAGGTGCAGGATCTCGGTGAGCTCGCCGACCGGGTCGCCACCGACCGTCGTCACCGCGACCCCGATCAGTTCGTGGTCGTAGAACTCGTCGGGATCGTCGCCGGAATCGACTGCAGCGGTGTCGATCAGGAACAACACACCGCGTAGCTCGTCGGCGGCGCCACGGTCGTCGACGCCGTCGATGCGCAGGAGCATCCGTCCGCCGTGGTCGCGGGCACCGGAGACGACGAACTCGCGCTCACCGCCGCCCTTCGGCAGGCGTCCGCGCAGGCGAGATCCGTCGGCGAAGCGGGTGTCGGGGTCGTCGGTGCGTACATCGACGACGACCTCGCCGCGGACGCCGTGAGATTTCACGATGCGTCCGACGACGAGGTCCATCGAATCGGTCTGTTCGGCGATCGGGCGATCAGCGATCGGTGTCGACGATGTCGAGACGCACCCCGCGGCCACCGATACCGGTGACGAGGGTGCGCAGGGCGGTGGCGGTGCGACCGCCACGGCCGATGACCTTGCCGAGGTCCTCAGGGTGCACGTGCACCTCGACCATCCGTCCCCGGCGACCGGTGATCATGTCTACCGAGACGTCGTCGGGGTTGGCGACGATACCGCGCACCAGGTGCTCGATGGCGTCGGCGACGACAGTGCTCACGCGTCCGTCCCGGCGGCCGGTGCGGCGTCGGCGGCGGGCTCCTCGGCGTCTGCCTTCTTGGCGGCCTTCTTCTTCGGGGTGGTCGCCTCGGCGGCGGGCTCGCTGTCGGCGGCGGCCAGGGCCGCGTTGAACAGGTCGAGCTTGCTGGTCTTGGGCTCCTTCACCTTGAGGGTGCCCTCGGCGCCCGGGAGGCCCTTGAACTTCTGCCAGTCACCGGTGACCTTGAGCAGCGCCGCGACGGGCTCGGTGGGCTGTGCGCCCACGCCCAGCCAGTACTGCGCGCGCTCGGAGTCGATCTCGATGAGGCTGGGCTCTTCCTTCGGGTGGTACTTGCCGATGGTCTCGATCGCACGGCCGTCGCGGCGGTCGGGGTCGTCGGCGACGACGATCCGGTACTGCGGGTTGCGGATCTTGCCGAGGCGGGTGAGCTTGATCTTGACAGCCATTGTTTCTCTCTCATCTGCGGTCACAGTGCAATTCAGCGACCCACCCGGTGTGGTGGGCCCGGTTTTGCGGTTTGTGGTGGTGTGACCGTCGGGCGGTACGTGACCGGGTCCGACGAACCAGCGGCCCATTCTGCCACGCAGGGGTGGCCCCGACGAAATCTCGCCGAGTCGGTCGTCTACAGGACGGCACCACCGCAGACGACGACGCGCGGGGCGCGCAGCGTCTCGATGTCGACGCGTGGATCGGCGTCGAGCACGATGAGGTCGGCGCGCTCCCCCTCGCCGAGGGTGCTCCCCGACAGCCACTCCCGGGATCCGACGGTTGCGGCGGCGACCACCGTGGCGGCGTCGAGCCCGATGGTGGTGAGCGCGACCATCTCGTCGACGATGCGGCCGTGGTCGACGAACCCGCCGGCGTCGGTGCCCGCGTAGATCGGCACACCGGCCTCGACGGCGTGCGCGAACACGTCGTGGGCGCCGGCGTACAGCGCGCGCATGTGCGACTGATAGGTCGGGAAGCGGTCGGCGCCGTCGGCGATCGACGGGAAGTTCTCGACCTGGATGAGTGTCGGCACGAGCGCGATGTCGCGCTGCGCCATCGCCGCGAGGAGGTCGTCGGTGAGCCCGGTGCCGTGTTCGATGCAGTCGAATCCCGCGGCGATGACGCCGTGCAGGGCGTCGGTGCCGAAGATGTGCGCGGTGATGCGGGCGCCCTCGGCGTGCGCGGCCTCGGCCGCCGCGGCGAGTTGCGCGTCGGTCCACAGCGGCGCGAGGTCCCCGACCTCGCGGTCGATCCAGTCCCCCACCAGCTTCACCCAGCCGTCACCCACGCGGGCCTGCCGGCGGACCTCGTCGGCGAGGGTGTCGGGGTCGTCGAGTTCGACGCCGTACCCGCGCAGATAGCGCTTGGTACGTGCGATGTGGCGACCCGACCGGATGAACCGCGGGCCGTTCGGATCGGCGTCGAGCGGGTGGGTGTCCAGCGGCGAGCCGACCTCGCGGATCAACAGGGCCCCGGCGCGGGCGTCGAGCCGGGCGAAACCCCGGGCCTGGTCGAGGGTGACGCCGAGCCCCGGGGCGATGCCGACGTGGTTGTGGGCGTCGACGAGTCCTGACGTGATCCACCCGCCGTCGCAGACGGTGTCGGCACCGGGCACCGGCTCGAAGGTGATGAGGCCGTCGTGGGTCCAGAACTCGACCGGGGTGTCGGTGTCGACGCAGTGACCGCGGAAATGCAGTGCGGCAGTGGGTGACTCGGGCATCACGCGGGCGGTCAGCCGCGTTTCTTCGGCTTCTGGAACTGCGAGATGTCGATGCCCTCGAGCCCCGGCGGCAGCTGATCGAGTCCGGCGGGCATGTTCGACAGGTCCGGGAACCCGGCGGGCATGCCGGGCATCCCCATCCCGGGCATGCCACCGCGCATCTTCGGCGGGGTGGGTCCGCGACCGGATCCCTTCTTCCCCTTCTTGCCCTTCTTGCTGCGGTTGGTGCGGCGGTTCGCGCCGGGCATGCCCATGCGTCCCGACATCGCCGCCATCATCTTGCGGGCCTCGTAGAAGCGGTCGACGAGCTGGTTGACCTCGCTCACCGCGACACCGGATCCGTTGGCGATACGCAGACGCCGCGAGGCGTTGATGATCTTCGGGTTGTCGCGTTCGGCGGGGGTCATGCCGCGGATGATCGCCTGCACACGGTCGAGCTGCTTGTCGTCGACCTGGCTCAGGGCGTCCTTCATCTGACCGGCCCCGGGCAACATGCCCAGCAGGTTCCCGATCGGCCCCATCTTCCGGATCATCAGCATCTGCTCGAGGAAGTCCTCGAGGGTGAGCTCGCCCTGGGTGATCTTCGCCGCGGCCGCCTCGGCCTGCGTGGCGTCCCAGTGCTCCTCGGCCTGCTCGATGAGGCTCAGGACGTCACCCATGCCCAGGATGCGGCTGGCCATGCGGTCGGGGTGGAAGGTGTCGAACTCCTCGAGCTTCTCGCCCGACGACGCGAACATGATCGGCGCACCGGTCATCTCGCGGATCGACAGCGCGGCGCCACCGCGGGCGTCACCGTCGAGTTTCGTCAGCACGACACCGGTGAAACCGACACCGGAGGCGAAGGCCTCGGCGGTGGTGACCGCGTCCTGTCCGATCATGGCGTCGACGACGAACAGGACCTCGTCGGGCTGCACGGCGTCGCGGATGCCCGCGGCCTGCGCCATCAGTTCCTCGTCGATGCCGAGTCGGCCGGCGGTGTCGACGATGACGATGTCGTGTTGCTTGGCGCGGGCCTCGGCGACACCGGCGCGCGCGACCTCCACCGGGTCGGCGGCGCTCACCCCGAGCTCGCCCTCGCCGCCGACCGAGGTCCCCGGATGCGGCGCGAACACCGGGGTGCCCGCACGCTCACCGACGATCTGCAGCTGGCTCACCGCGCCGGGGCGCTGGAGGTCACACGCCACGAGCAGTGGGGTGTGACCCTGCTTGGTCAACCACGCCGAGAGCTTGCCCGCCAACGTCGTCTTACCGGCACCCTGCAGACCCGCGAGCATGATGACCGTGGGCGGGGTCTTCGCGAACGCGATGCGCCGGGTCTCACCACCGAGGATGCCGACGAGCTCCTCGTTGACGATCTTGACGATCTGTTGCGCCGGGTTCAGCGCACCCGACACCTCCGCGCCCTTGGCGCGCTCCTTGATCCGGGCGATGAAGCCGCGGACCACCTGCAGCGACACGTCGGCATCGAGCAGGGCCAGGCGGATCTCCCGGCAGGTGCGGTCGATGTCGGCATCGGTGAGCTTTCCCTTGCCGCGCAGGTCTTTGAGTGCCCCGGTCAACCGGTCGGACAGCGAATCGAACATGGCCCTACCCTATCGGGACGCCGGCCGCGCTCGTCCCGTCGTCGTTCTCGCGGGGCGGTTCGGGCGGTGGGACCACCGTGAGCACCGCGTCGGCCAGCGTCCGACGCATCTCGTCGCCGTCCGGCGTTCCCGTCGGCAGCCGGAGACAGAACGTGTCCACGACGGTGCCGCCCATGGTCGACACCGAGGCCCACTCGATGGTCACCCCGTGGGTGTCGAGCACCGCGGCGACCCGGCTGAGCAACCCGGAGCGGTCGGCCGCGCGCAGCTCCATCACGACACGCTCGGGCGCACCGGAGTCGGCGGCTGCGCCGGCGGTGTCGGTCCCGGCGGGCTCGACGTCGAACCACAGCACCTTCGGCGGGGCCTGGGCGAACAGGGCGGGTACCGCGACCGGGGCGCCGTCGGGGTCGGTGACCGGCGGCGGCGCCGTGGGGATCGGTGAATCCCGTTCGCGGGCGTCGATGCGTGCGATGACGTCGAGGGTGCCCGCGGTCGCCTGCAGCAGTTGCTGTCGCAGCAGACCGGCGTCGGGCGGGTCGCCGAAGGCGGGTACCACGAGGAAGGTGTTGACGATGCTGTCGGCGTACGACTGGACCGCGGCGCTGCGGCAGCGCAGACCGTTCAGTGACAACACCCCGGCCATCTTCGACAGCAGGCCCGGCTGGTCGGGCGCGATCATCGTGACCAGGTGTGTGTGCATGCTGCCGGTCCCGACGATGTCGACGTGGACCCCGCCGGCCTTCGCCCGGTCGCGTTGGTCGTCGGTCAGCGGGTCCGGGCGGTGCAGCTGCTCACCGTCCATGACGCGCAGGCATTTGCGGACCAGGTCGCCGATGAGCGAGGCCTTCCAGTCGCCCCACACCCCGGGCCCGGTGGCCAGCGAGTCGGCCTCGGCGAGCGCGGCGAGCAGTTCGAGCAGCACCCGGTCTCCCCCGAGCGCGTCGACGACGGCCTGTGTCGTGGCGGGGTCGTCGAGGTCGCGGCGGGTCGCCGTCGCCGGGAGCAGCAGGTGATGACGCACCATGGCCGACAGCGTCGCGACGTCCTGCGGCCACAGTCCGAACCGGTTGCCGATCTGCGTGGCGAGTTCGGCGCCGACGATGCTGTGGTCGGCTCCGCGCCCCTTGCCGAGGTCGTGGAGCAGGGCACCGAGGACCAGCAGGTCCGGCCGCGACACCCGCGTCGTCATCGTCGAGGCATAGGCCGTGGTCTCCACGAGGTGCCGGTCGACGGTCCAGGTGTGGATGGCGTCGCGGGGCGGGAGGTCGCGCACCGCACCCCATTCGGGCAGCAGACGTCCCCAGAGGCCGGTGCGGTCGAGGGCCTCGATCGGCGCCACCATGTGTCGCCCGGTGCCCAGCAGCACCAACAGGTCGCTCAGTGCCTCGGCCGGCCACGGCTCACGCAGTTCGGGCGCGAAGTCGGCGAGCCGCGACAGGGTCGAGGCGCTGATGGGGAGTCCGGTGCGGGCCGACGCGCCGGCCACGCGCAGGATCAGTCCCGGGTCCTTGCTGGGAATCGCGTTGCGCGCCAACACCACTTCACCGGAGTGTTCGACGACACCCTCGTCGAGGGGGCGACGTACCGGTGAGCGACGCAGTTTCGCGAGACCGCGGCGCGGCAGCGCGTTGCCTGCGGTGCGCAGCCCGACCTCCACCGAGTAACTGATGGTGCGGGCGCTGTCGCTGATCACCCGCGCGAGGTCGAAGCGGTCGCCGATGCGCAATGCGGCACCGATCTCGTCGGCGTCCTGGGCGCGGAGTTGTTCGCGCGGGCGGCCGGCGATCCGGTGCAGTTCGGTGCGGATGTCGAGCAGCCGGTTGTAGGCCACCTGCAGCCCCGCCCCCGGGGAGTCGGGACGCAAGTTGGCCATGCCGTCGGTGAGCTGCGCGATCGCGAGTGCACCGAGCATCTGCACGTCACGCAGTCCGCCGCGGCCGTTCTTCAGGTCGGGTTCGGCGCGGTGGGCGATGTCGCCGCTGCGGCGCCACCGGTCCGACGCCTGGTCGACCAGTTCCGGGAACCGGGTGCGGATGTCGCTGCGCCACTGACGCCGGACGCCGCTGATGAGCAGCGTGGTCAGCGCCTCGTCACCGGCGATGTGCCGGGCCTCGAGCAGTCCGAGCGCGGCAGTCATGTCCGCTGCGGCGACCTGCAGGGCCTGCGGGACGGTGCGGACACTGTGGTCGAGCTTGATGTGGGCGTCCCACAGGGGGTACCAGAGCGCGTCGGCGACCTCGGACACACGGGCGGTGTCCATGTCGTCGTGCAGCAGGATCAGGTCGAGATCGGAGTGCGGCAGCAGTTCCTGGCGCCCCAATCCGCCGACGGCGACGATCGCGAAACCGCTGTCGGGGCGAACGCCGATCTCGGCGCCCTTGGTGGTGAGCCAGAAATCGTGGAGGTCGACGAGGATCTGCCGGAGTGCGGGTGCGTCGGCCCGCTTGGTGCCGTCAGTGGTGCGCAGCAGTCGGCGGCGGGCGTCGACGAGGTCGGTCGCCGCCGCGGGTGCGGCCGGGGTCGGGGTGCGCGGCCCGGACGATCGATCCGGCGACGGGGAAGGCCCCGCGTTCGACGTCGAGTCGGACGCAGGGCCTTCCGCGTGGTCGCCGTGCGAATCGTCACCGCTGGTCACGAAGGGCACAGGTGTACGTATACCTCTAGAGCGCGTCGCCGCCACGCTCGCCGGTGCGCACCCGCACCACCGAGTCGACCGGCGAGACCCAGACCTTGCCGTCACCGATCTTGCCGGTGCGCGCGGCCTCGACGATGACGTCGACCACCTTGTCCACGGCGGCGTCGTCGACGACGACCTCCACGCGGACCTTGGGGACGAAGTCGACCGAGTACTCCGCACCGCGGTAGACCTCGGTGTGGCCCTTCTGGCGGCCGTAGCCCTGGACCTCACTGACCGTCATACCCAGGACCCCGGCCTGCTCGAGCCCGGTCTTGACGTCCTCCAGTGTGAACGGTTTGACGATTGCTGTGATCAGTTTCACTGACTCATCCCTCCTTGCCGAGAGCGACGCCGCTCTGGCTCAATGCGCTGCTTCCGGAGCTTCCACCGAGTGCGGCGAAGTCGTAGGCGGACTCGGCGTGTTGCGACTCGTCGGCACCTTCGGCCTCACCCTCGGGATCGATACGGAGTCCGATGGTGAACTTGATGATCAGAGCAATTATGGCAGTTGCGATGGCGGAGTAGCCCAGCACCGCGAACGCCCCGACCGCCTGGCGCCACAGCTGATCGAATCCGCCGCCGTAGAACAGACCGTCGACCGCAGCCGGGGCCTGGTGGGTGGCGACCAGTCCGACCAGCAGCGTTCCGATGAGACCACCGACGAGGTGGACGCCGACGACGTCGAGCGAATCGTCGAACCCGAGCTTGTACTTCAGTCCGACCGCCAGGGCACAGATCGCACCGGCGACGACACCGATGACGAGCGCGCCGAGGACGTTCACCGAGGAACACGACGGGGTGATGGCGACCAGACCGGCGACGACACCCGACGCGCCACCGAGCGAGGTGGCGTGGCCGTCGCGGATGACCTCGACGACGAGCCAGGCGAGCATGGCCGCGGCGGTGGCGACGGTGGTGGTGAGGAAGGTCGAGCCCGCGACACCGTTCGACGCGGTGGCCGAACCGGCGTTGAAGCCGTACCAGCCGAACCACAGCAGACCGGCGCCGAGCATCACGAACGGCAAATTGTGCGGACGCATCGGGGTGCCGGGCCAGCCGCGGCGCTTGCCGAGGATGATCGCGAGGACGAGGCCCGCGACACCGGCGTTGATGTGGACCGCGGTACCGCCGGCGAAGTCGATCGCCTTGAGCTTGTTGGCGATCCAGCCGCCGGTCTCACCGGTGTAGCCGTCGAACGCGAACACCCAGTGCGCGACCGGGAAGTAGACGATGGTCGACCACAGGACGGTGAACGCGGCCCAGGCACTGAACTTCATGCGGTCGGCCACGGCGCCCGAGACGAGGGCCACGGTGATGATGGCGAACATGAGCTGGAAGACGACGAACACCGACAGCGGGAGCGTGCCGAAGAGTGGGATGTTGACCGCCTCGGAGGCCGCGGTCCCGGTGGCCGGGTCGGCGGCGACCGCAGCCGCGCCGTTGCCGCTGATCACGCCCTTGAGCCCGAGGTACTGCCCCGGGTCGCCGATGATGTTCCCCTTGTCGTCGCCGAAGGCGAAGGAGAATCCGTAGAGCACCCAGAGCACGGTCACGATGCCCATCGCGATGACGCTCATCATGATCATGTTGAGGACGTTCTTGGCGCGCACCATGCCGCCGTAGAAGAACGCCAGACCTGGGGTCATCAGCAACACGAGCGCTGCGCTCGCGAGCATCCAGGCGGTGTCTCCGGTATCCGGGACACCCATTGCGGGGTAAGCCACCCTATTCCTCCTCGATTTTCATCACCACGGCATGAGGCCGCGGCTTCGATCTGGGAGAACTTTCCTATCCGGATGTTTCGGTGATGGCTACTGCATGTTTCCCGGGTGTGAACGGATCGGCGCCTCATATTTCGCGCAGGTATCGCCCCAGGTCAGAAAGTCGTGAGCCGAGGCAAACGACTCGCGCGATCGGGCAAAACGGGCGCAGCGGGACGGCAGTGGGTCGGCTCAGCCCAACAGGGCGTCGACGAACGCACCCGGCTCGAACGGCGCCAGATCGTCGGCACCCTCGCCGAGTCCGACGAGTTTCACCGGGACCCCGAGCTCGTGCTGCACGTGGAAGACGATGCCGCCCTTCGCCGTGCCGTCGAGCTTGGTGAGCACGACGCCGGTGATCGAGACGACCTCGGCGAACACCTTCGCCTGCATCATCCCGTTCTGGCCCGTCGTCGCGTCGAGGACCAGCAGCACCTCGTCGACCGCGGTCTTCTTCTCGATCACTCGCTTGACCTTGCCGAGCTCGTCCATCAGACCGGTCTTGGTGTGCAGCCTGCCCGCGGTGTCGACCACCACGACGTCGACACCGTCGGCGACACCGGTGGCGACCGCATCGAACGCGACCGACGCGGGATCGGCACCCTCGCGTCCCCGGACGGTCTGCGCCCCGACGCGCTCCCCCCAGGTCTGCAGCTGATCGGCGGCCGCGGCGCGGAAGGTGTCCGCCGCGCCCAGCAGCACACGACGACCGTCGGCGACCAGCACGCGCGCGAGCTTGCCGACGGTGGTGGTCTTGCCCGTGCCGTTGACGCCCACCACGAGCAACACCGCGGGTACGCCGGCGTGCGGGAGCGCCCGGATCGAGCGGTCGAGATCGGGCATCAACTCGGCCATGAGCACCGTTCGGAGCAGTGCGCGGACCTCCGCGGCGGTGCGGACCGACGACGTCGCCAACCCGGTGCGCAACGCGTCGACGACGCGGGCGGTGGTGGCGCTGCCGAGGTCGGCCGAGATGAGCGTGTCCTCGATCTCCTCCCAGGAGTCCTCGTCGAGATCGCCGCCACCGAGCAGTCCCAGCACGCCCTTGCCGAGGGTGCCCTGCGAACGGGCCAGGCGGCCGCGCAGTCGGAGCAACCGGCCGTCGACCGGCTCGATGACGTCGAGCGGCGCGGGCGTGGCGAGGGCCGAGGCATCGGTGTCGGCCGTCTCGGGCTCGGCGCCGGTCGTGTCCACATCCGGCGTGTCGAGATCCGGTGTGTCCAGATCGGGCAGGGAGATGTCCTTCATCCCCCGCTGCGCGGAATCGCGCGGGACCGACGCGTCGTCGCCGACACCGGGCTGGCCGTCGGTCTCGGTGCGCTCGTAGGTCGTGGCAGGCGGTGTCACGGTCGGCGGGGGCGCCGACGTCGTCTCCGCGGGCGGATCGGCGAGACCGGCGCCGCCACCCTGGCTGAAGGTGAAACCACCGCCCGCCTGGTAGCCGCCCGAGCGATCGACCTCACGGGTGGGCTGATCGGTCGAGGTGCCGTCCCGCAACGAGATACGGCGCCGGTTCGCGACGACCCGGGCGATCAACACGACGGCGAGGATCGCGACGATCACGCCGACGACGATGCCGATGCCGATGATGAGTTCGGTGTTCACGTGAGTCATTGTGTCAGCCGACGCCTCGGCGCCGACGAGCCGATCAGGCGCCCGACGTGGTGACGTCCATGCCGCGCAGGCGCTGGGAGATGACGGTGGTGATGCCGTCGCCCTGCATGCTCACCCCGTAGAGCGCGTCGGCGATCTCCATCGTCGGCTTCTGGTGGGTGATGACGATCAGCTGCGAGCGTTCCCGGAGTTGCTCGAACAGCCGGATGAGGCGCCGCAGGTTCGTGTCGTCGAGGGCGGCCTCCACCTCGTCCATCACGTAGAACGGCGAGGGCCGCGCCCGGAAGATCGCGACGAGCATCGCCACGGCGGTCAGCGACTTCTCCCCACCCGACAGCAGCGAGAGCCGCTTGACCTTCTTGCCCGGGGGGCGCGCCTCCACCTCGATGCCCGTGGTGAGCATGTCGGTGGGGTCGGTGAGCACCAGCCGTCCGTCGCCCCCGGGGAACAGGGTCTTGAACACCTCGACGAACTCGCGCTCGACGTCGGCATAGGCCTCGGTGAACACCTGCAGGATCTTCGCGTCGACGTCGTCGACGACGTCGAGGAGATCGCGACGCGCGCTGCGGACGTCCTCGAGCTGGGTGGAGAGGAAGGTGTAGCGCTCCTCGAGGGCCGCGAACTCCTCCAGGGCGAGCGGGTTGACCTTGCCCAGGGTGGTGAGGTCCTTCTGGGCGCGTTTGGCGCGCGCCTCCTGGACCGCGCGGTCGAATCGCATGGGTGCCGGCGCGACCACGATCTCGCCACGCTCGACGGCCTGCCGGTACTCGGTCATCTCGAGCTCGGTCGGCGGCAACTCCACATCGGGGCCGTACTCGGCGAGCAGGTCGTCGAGGCCGATGGCGTGGGTGGAGACGATCTGCTCCTCGAGCTGCTCCACCCGCAGCGCCGCCTGCGCCCCGGCGACCTCGTCGGCGTGGAGCCGATCGCGCAGTCGGTTCAGTTCACCGGTGAGCTCGGCGACCTGGCGTCGTGCGGCGTCGAGCAGCGCCGCACGGTCGGTGCGTGCGGTCTCGAGGTCGTCGCGGGTCCGCTGCGCATCGGCCACCGCACCGCTCAGGCGGACGATGATGTCGTCGGCCGCGGTCACCACCACCTCGGCCACTGCGGCGGCGTGCGCCCGGGCGCGGTTCTGTCGTTCGGCGCGGGCACGGGCCTCGCGCTCGGATTCGGCGGCGCGGCGCAGGGAATCGGCACGTCCCCGCACCGACGCCAGGCGTTCCTCTGCGGTGCGCAACGCCAGCCGCGCCTCGGTCTCGGTGGTCCGGGCCTCGGCCACGGCGCCGGCCGCGGCGACACGTTCACCGTCGGTGTCGAGATCGGTCCCCTCGTCGTCGGGGTCCACCTGCGCCGCGCGCAGCCGCTCCTCCATCTCGGCGAGTTCGGCGAGGGCGGTGGTGCGGCCCGCTTCGATCGCGCTGCGCTGGGCGGCGAGGCGGGCCGACTCGTCGCGGGCGGCGCGCACGGTCTGACCCAGGCGGGCGAGCTGTTCGTAGACCGCGCCGACCGCCGCGTCGGATTCGTGCAGGGCCACCAGGGCGTCGTCGGCGGACTGGCGGCGGGCCTCCTGCTCGCCGAGGGCACCCGAGAGCGCCGCGGCGATCTCCTCGCCCTGGTGGGCGGTGATGACGAGATCGGCCTTGGCGGAGTCGATGTCGGCCTGCAACTCGAGGGTGGAGGGCCGACGGTCGGAGCCGCCGCTGATCCACCCCGGGCCCAGCACGTCGCCGTCGAGGGTCACCACGTGCAGTCGGTCGCCGGCCTCGCGGGCACGCGCGGCCACGTCGGCGGCGACGGTGTCACTGTCGGCGACGACGGTGTCGGCGAGCAGCAGGTCGACCGCGCCACGCAGCTGCTCCGGGGCGGTCACCACCTCGGCGGCCCACCGCGCGCCCGGCGGCAGCGCGGGGCCCTGGCGCCGGGGCGCACTCAACCCGCCGAGCAACAGGGCGGCACGGCCGGCGTCGGCGTCCTTGAGTGTCGCGAGCGCGGTGCGGGCGGCGTCGGTGTCGTCGGCGGCGACGGCGTCGGCGGCCGGACCGAGCGCGGCGGCGATCGCGGCCTCGTAGCCGGGGGCGACCTTCACCAGGTCGACCACCGAACCCTGCAGTCCCCGAACGTCGTTCGACAGGAGCCAGGCGCCGCCGTCCTTGCGCGTGAGGTTCGTCGACAACGCCTCGATACGGGCGGTGAGCGACGCGACCCGTTGTTCGGCGGCGCGTTCGGCGGCCTGCAGCTCCGCGACGCGTTCGTTCGCGTGGTTGAGGGCGACGACGCTGCGTTCGTGGTGCTCGTCGAGGCCGCGTTCGGTCGCGTCGAGGTCGCCGACGGTCGCCGCGACGGTGTCGAGTTCGGCCTGCGCCTCGTCGGCGCGGCGGTCGGCGTCGACGATCGCGGCCGACAGGCGGGCCGCCTCGGCGTCGGTCGACCCCGCGCGGGTGGCGAGGTTGGTGACCTGACCTTCCAGACGCACCAATCCCTCACGCCGGTCGGCGACCGCGCGGACCGCCGCCAGATGGGCCCTGTCGGCCTGCGCGGCAATCGATTCCGCAGCCGCCAGCGCCGCCCGGGTGGCCTGGAGCGCATCGTCGGCCTCGGTGACCGCGTAGGCGCGGATCTCCTCCTCCTCGGCGGCGGCGGCCGCCTGGGCGTCGAGTTCGTCGGGATCGCGTCCGGTGGCGGCCGCGACCACGGGTTCGGCGAGGTGGCGCACCCGCTCGGAGGCGACGCGCCGGGTGGCGTCGACCCGTTCGGCCAGGGCCGAGAGTCGGAACCAGGCCGCGGCGGCCTGCTGTGCCGCGGGGGCGATCGAGGCGACCTGGGTCTCCAGGTCGGTCATCTCGGCCGTCGCGCGATCGAGTTCGGCGGCGACGCGGTCGGAGTTCTCCCTGATGAGGCTCTCGGTGGCGGTCTGCTCGGCCATGGCGGTCCGCAGGGTCACGAGGTCGTCGGCGGCCAGCCGCAGACGGGCGTCGCGCAGATCGGCCTGCACGGTCTGCGCGCGACGGGCGACCTCGGCCTGGCGACCCAGCGGCTTGAGCTGTCGACGCAGCTCGTCGGTCAGATCGGTGAGACGGGCGAGGTTCGCCTGCATCGACTCGAGTTTGCGGACGGCCTTCTCTTTGCGCTTGCGGTGCTTGAGGACCCCAGCTGCCTCCTCGATGAACGCACGACGGTCCTCGGGACGCGACTCGAGGATCGCCGAGAGTCGTCCCTGCCCCACGATCACGTGCATCTCGCGGCCGATGCCGGAGTCGCTGAGCAGTTCCTGCACGTCCATGAGGCGACACGTGCTGCCGTTGATCTCGTACTCGCCGGCGCCGTCGCGGAACATCCGCCGGGTCACCGAGACCTCGGAGTAGTCGATCGGCAGGGCGCCGTCGGAGTTGTCGATGGTGAGGGTGACCTCGGCGCGGCCCAGCGGCGGGCGCCCGGAGGTCCCGGCGAAGATGACGTCCTCCATCTTGCCGCCGCGCAGGGCCTTGGCCCCCTGCTCCCCCATCACCCAGGTCAGCGCGTCGACGACGTTGGATTTACCCGATCCGTTCGGTCCGACGACGCAGGTGATCCCCGGCTCGAAGCGCAGGGTGGTGGCCGACGCGAAGGACTTGAATCCCTTCAGCGTCAGGCTCTTGAGGTGCACGACGGTAGAGATTACCCACGTCGCACACCACCGGTGGACATCCCAGTCGTCGCCGGGCGGTCACCGGGGCGAAACCTCCGCCTCACCTGTCGGTTCGGTTCACCGTTCGACGAATCCCTCGAGTCCCCCGACGGCGGGTCCGACGTCGTCCACCACGAGATCGACCCGCCCCGGTGTGGTGTCACCCCGCAGGAGACGGAGGAGTCCGTCGACGGCGTCGCGTGGTCCCTCGGCGACGACGAGCACCCGGCCGTCCGGCTGGTTGGTGGCGTGCCCGACCAACCCCAGTTCGAGCGCACGCGCTCGCGTCCACCAACGGAACCCCACACCCTGCACGCGCCCGTGGACCCACGCCGTGAGCCGAAGGGTGTCGTCGGCGTCGGTGGGCCCGCTCATCGTGTCGGCAGGGTGAGCGACACCTCGGTGCCCGCCTTCAGGGTGCGGCCGACGGTGCACGACGCGTCGACGGCGCGTGCGACCACGGTGAGGAGACGCTGCGCGGTGTCGGCGTCGAGCCCGGACAGGTCGATGTCGAGCTCCTCGTCGAGCCGCGGGTAGACCTCGGCGTCGCGATCGGCGGCGCCGGAGACGCGCACGGTCGCGGCGTAGTGGTCGCCGAGCCGCCGCGCCAGCGGTGCGTCCGAGCTCATCCCGGTGCACGCGGCCAGGGCGATCTTCAGCAGCTCACCCGGGGTGAAGACGCCCTCGACGTCCTCGGACCCGACGAGCACCTGCGCGCCGCGCGAGCTGTGGCCGGTGTAGCGGCGGGTGCCGGTGCGCTCGACCCAGAGTGTCGTGGCGGCGGGGGTGGTGTTCTCGGTGCTCATAGCAGCATTGAACACCGTGCCGGGACCCCGAATTCCGCTCACCGGACGAAGCGGTACCCCATCCCGGCCTCGGTGATGAGGTGGCGCGGGTGCGTCGGATCGGGTTCGAGTTTGCGTCGCAGACCCGCGAGATACACGCGCAGATAGTGGGTCTGCGAGTCGTAGGACGGTCCCCACACCTCGTGGAGCAACTCGCGTTGCCCCACCAGCTTGCCCTCGTTGCGCACCAGCATCTCCAGCACACCCCATTCGGTCGGGGTGAGATGGACGTCGGTCCCCTCCCGGGTGACGAGCTTCGCGCGCAGGTCCACCACGAACGACCCGGCGTCGACGACGGGTTCCTCCAGCCCCGGGGAGGGGGCGCTCGCACGCCGGACGGCGGCACGGAGACGGGCCAGCAGTTCCTCCATCCCGAACGGCTTGGTCACGTAGTCGTCGGCGCCGGCGTCGAGGGCCTGGACCTTGTCGCCGGAGTCGGTGCGCGCCGAGAGGACGATCACCGGGACGGTCGTCCACCCGCGCAGGCCCTCGAGGACCTCGAACCCGTCGATGTCGGGCAGGCCGAGGTCAAGGATCACCACCTGGGGGTTCGTCTGGGCGGCCGCACGCAGTGCGCCGGCACCGGTCGAGGCGGTCGTCACGTCGAATCCACGGGCGTTCAGGTTGATGCGCAGCGCGCGCAGGATCTGCGGCTCGTCGTCGACGACGAGGACGCGTGTGTGCTCGACCGGTTGCGGTTGTGACATCAGTGGCCCCCCAGGGATTCGCGCGCGAGGCGGTGGTCGTCGGACGGTCGTGGTTCCCCCGGCGCGCCGGGGAGGTCGACGACGAGGGTCAGGCCCCCACCGTCGGTGTCGACCGCCTCGAGTCGACCGTCCATCGCCTCGGTGAACCCCTGCGCCACGGACAGACCCAGACCCACACCGGAACTCGCGTTCTGATCACCGACCCGGTGGAACGCGGCGAACATCTGCTCGCGATCGGCCGGGGCGATGCCCGCGCCGTGGTCGATGACACGGATCAGCACGCGCGTCGGGGCGTCGGGATCGGTGACCGAGGTCGAGGTGCCGATGCCCTGGCCGGGACCCTCGGTGACGACCTCGGCGCACACGGTCACCTCGCCCTCACCCTCTGCCCCGTATCCGTCACCGCGCCCACTGTGCCGCAACCCGTTGTCGATGAGGTTCGCCAACACGCGTTCCAGCAGAACGGGATCGGCGTAGACGAGCGTGTCACCGAGTTCGAGTCGCACCCGCGCGAGCTGGCGCGTGTCGTACGCCGACATGCCCACCAGCACTCGGCTGACGACCTCGGTGAGGTAGACGAACTTCATCTGCGGTCGCACCACACCGGCGGCCAGACGCGAGGAGTCGAGCAGGTTGCCCACCAGGGCGGTGAGGTGGTCGGTCGACTCCTCGATCGTCGCCAGCAGCTCGGCGGTGTCCTCGGCCGAGAAGGACACGTCGGTGCTGCGCAGGCTCGACGCCGCGGCCTTCACCGCGGCGAGCGGGGTCCGCAGATCGTGGCTCACCGCCGAGAGCAGGGCACGTCGCAGTCGGTCGGTCTCGCTGAGCGCCTTGGCGTTCGAGGCCTCCTCGGCGAGCTGGCGGCGCTCCACCACCGCGGCGGCCTGCGACGCGACGGCGGTCAACACCCGACGGTCGCGGCCGGTCACCACCGGGCCGCGCAGCAGCAACGCGTAGGGACCCGACGGCACGGTGCAGACGGTGTCGGCCTGCGCCGGGGCGGTCGCCGGGTCGTCGCCGACCGCGTCGGTGACCACCGGGGCCGAGGCGCCCTCGTCGATCCGCACCACCGACACCGACCGTTGATCGAAGGTGGTCCGGACGAGATCGAGCAGGGTGGCGAGGCCCTGTCCCCGGAGCACCGCCCCGGCGAAGGTGGTCAGCAGCTCGGCCTCCCTGGCCGCGCGGGTGGCCTCCCGCCTCCGCACGGTCGCCGAATCCACCAGCACGGCAACGGCGATGGCGATCAGCAACATCACCACGATCGTCGACAGGTTCTCGACGCTGTCGATGGTGAACGTGTAGCGGGGTGCGGTGAAGAAGAAGTTGAGCAGCAGTCCCGAGGTGATCGCGGTGAGCGCCGCGGGCCCGACACCGCCGAGCATCGAGATCGCCAGCACCACCACGAAGAAGATGGCGGTCTCGCTGGCGAACCCCAGCCACCGGTCGAGACCGAAGATCGCGGCGGCGGCCACGCACGGGACCACCACCGCCAGCACCCAGCTCAGCGGTCGGTGCAGACGGGTCTCGCGGATGTCGAGCCGGTTGCGTCGTCGCGCCTGGTCGTGGGTGACCATGTGGACGTCGATCTTCCCCGACATCCGCACCACGGTGGCCCCGGTCCCCTCGTCGAGGAGTCGTTGCCATCGTGATCGGCGCGAGGTCCCCATCACCAGCTGCGTGGCGTTCACGCCGCGGGCGAAGTCGAGGAGGGTCTCGGGGATGGAATCGCCCACCGCGGTGTGGATCCGGGCGCCGAAACCGGCGGCCAGTTCGGTGAGCGAGGGCATCTCACCGGAGAGTCGGTCGAGGAGGCCGTCGCCGCGGACCACGTGCACCGCGATCAGTTCCGCGCTCGACCGCGAGGCGATCCGTGATGCGCGGCGCAGCAGGGTCGCCGACTCGGGGCCACCGGTGACCGCGACGACGACGCGTTCACGGGTCTCCCAGGTGTCGGTGATCGCGTGTTCGGCTCGATAGTCGGCCAGCGAGTCGTCGACCCGGTCGGCGAGCCACAGCAGCGCCAACTCCCGCAGGGCCGTGAGGTTGCCCTGGCGGAAGTAGTTGACGAGCGCACCCTGGATGCGCTCACCCGGGTAGACCTTGCCCGCGGCGAGGCGCCGCCGCAGCGCCTCGGGGGCGATGTCGACCAGTTCGATCGCGTCGGCCGCACGCACGATCTCGTCGGGGACGGTCTCGCGCTGGGTGACGCCGGTGATCTGGGCGACGACGTCGTTGAGGCTCTCGAGGTGCTGGATGTTGACCGTGGAGAGCACCGAGATGCCGGCGTCGACGATGTCGCGGATGTCCTCCCACCGTTTGGCGTTGCGACTGCCGGGGGCGTTGCTGTGCGCGAGTTCGTCGACCAGCACCACGTCGGGAGCGCGGGCCAGGACCGCCTCCAGATCGAGTTCGGACAGAACGGTGCCCCGGTACTCGATCGTCACGGTCGGGATGACCTCGATGCCCTCGAGCATCCGTGCGGTGCCCGTCCGACCGTGCGTCTCGACGACCGCGGCGACCACGTCGGCACCCTCGGCCGCCAGAGTCGCGGCCTGCGCCAGCATCTCGTAGGTCTTGCCGACGCCGGGAGCGCAGCCCAGGAAGATCTGCAGGGTGCCGCGCCGTTCGGCGCTCTCGGGTCCGGTGGTCACCACACGATCATCGTCGGACGCCGCCACCGCCCGCTACCCGCACTTCGGTGCCGTGGCGCCCAAGGCGATGTTGACCTCGAGGACGTTCACGCGCGACTGGCCCAGGAACCCGAGCTGGCGATCGGAGGTGTGCGCGTCGATCACCGCCTGCACGCGCTGCGGGGTCAGATTGCGGACGCGTGCGATCCGGGGCACCTGCAGCGCCGCGTAGGCCTCGCTGATGTCGGGGTCGAGCCCGGAACCCGACCCGGTGACGGCGTCGACGGGGACCTGCCCGGGCGTGATGCCCTCGCGGGCCGCGATGGCCGCGCGGCGTGCATCGATGTTCTTGGCGAGCAGTTCGCTGTTGGGTCCCTGCTGGCTCGCCGCCGACGCCGACGGGTCTCCGGGGGCGAACGGGTCGTCGGCCGAGCCGACCACCCGTGAGTGCAGATAGGGGTCGGGCGTTCCGGCGGGAACCGCGATGTCGACGCCGAGCAGCTTCGACCCGACAACGCACCCGTTGGCGTCGGTGACCTGCGATCCCTCGGCGGAGTGGGTGGTCAGGCGCGAGACGCCCCACACCGCGGCGGGATAGGCCACCCCCAACAGCAGCGTCAGGCCGATGAGCACGGCGAGACCGACGAGCGACTGGCGCACGACGTTTCGGATGACGAGCATGTGCTGCTACCCCATTCCCGGGAGAAAGCGGACGACGAGATCGATGAGCCAGATGCCGACGAACGGTGACACCACACCGCCGACGCCGTAGAGGAGCAGGTTGCGCCCGAGCAGCCTCGAGGCCGACGACGGCCGGTAGCGAACGCCTTTGAGCGACAGCGGGATCAGCGCGACGATGATGAGCGCGTTGAAGATGACCGCCGACACGATCGCCGACTGCGCCGAGTGCAGGCGCATCACGTTGAGCGAGTCGAGCTGGGGGTAGATGCCGGTGAACAGTGCGGGCAGGATGGCGAAGTACTTGGCGAGGTCGTTGGCGAGGGAGAACGTGGTGAGGGCACCGCGGGTGATCAGCAATTGCTTGCCGATCGCGACCACGTCGATGAGCTTGGTCGGGTCGGAGTCGAGATCGACCATGTTCCCGGCCTCTTTGGCCGCCGAGGTACCGGTGTTCATCGCCAGGCCGACGTCGGCCTGCGCCAGCGCCGGTGCGTCGTTGGTGCCGTCGCCGGTCATCGCGACGAGCCGTCCACCGGTCTGCTCGGTCTTGATCAGTGCGAGTTTGTCCTCCGGGGTGGCCTCGGCGATGTAGTCGTCGACGCCGGCCTCGGCGGCGATCGCCGCGGCGGTGCGCGGGTTGTCGCCGGTCACCATCACCGTCTTGATGCCCATGGCGCGCAACTGCGCGAACCGTTCGGCCATACCGGGTTTCACCACGTCGGACAACGCGATCACCCCGAGGACGCGGACCGGGGCCGACCCTGCGCGGTCGGCCACCAGCAGCGGTGTGCCGCCACCGGCCGCGATCTGTTCGACCGCGGAGGTGACCGCGTCATCGACGGTCGTTCCCCCCTCGCGGGCCCAGCGCACCACCGCGTCGGCGGCCCCCTTGCGGATCAGCAGGTCACCCTCGTCGGGGAGGTCGAGACCGCTCATCCGGGTCTGGGCGGTGAAGGCGACGATGGTGGCGGCGCCCGGTGCGGGTCGCAGCGCGTCGACGTCGACGCCGTAGCGCTCACGGCAGAGGTCGATGATGCTGCGGCCCTCGGGGGTGTCGTCGCCGAGGCTCGAACGGCATGCCGCGCCTGCGATGTCGCCGATCGCGACGCCGGGTGCCGGGACGAGCGCGGTGGCCCTGCGGTTGCCGAAGGTGATGGTGCCGGTCTTGTCCATCAACAGGGTGTCGATGTCGCCGGCCGCCTCGACCGCGCGCCCCGACATCGCGAGCACGTTGCGTTGGACGAGCCGGTCCATGCCCGCGATGCCGATCGACGACAGCAGCGCGCCGATCGTGGTCGGGATGAGGCACACCAGCAGCGCGATGAGCTTCACCGGATCGGGGGTCGACCCCGCGTACTGCTGCATGGGTCCGATGGCGACGACCGCGAGCAGGAAGATGACGGTGAGGCTCGCGAGGAGGATGTCGAGGGCGATCTCGTTCGGTGTCTTCTTCCGCGACGCGCCCTCGACGAGGGCGATCATCCGGTCGACGAACGACTCGCCGGGCATGGTGGTGATCTCGACGACGATGCGGTCCGACAGGACCACGGTGCCCCCGGTCACCGCGCAGCGGTCGCCGCCGGACTCTCGGATCACCGGCGCCGATTCACCGGTGATCGCCGATTCGTCGACGGTGGCGATGCCCTCGACGACATCGCCGTCACCGGCGATCACCTCGCCCGCCTCGACGACGATGCGGTCACCGATCGTCAGATCCGAGCCGGGGACCTCGGTGATCGACCCGTCGTCACCGAGACGCCGGGCCATGGTGTCGCGCTTCACCTTCCGCAAGCTCGCGGCCTGGGCCTTCCCGCGACCCTCGGCCACCGCCTCGGCGAGGTTGGCGAACAGCGAGGTGAACCAGAGCCAGAAGGCGATGGCCCACGAGAACCACGACGGCTGGTAGATCGCGAGCAAGGTGGTCGCGATGGCCCCGAGGTAGACCACGAACATGACGGGGTTGCGGGCCTGGTCGCGCGGGGTGAGCTTGCGTACGGCGTCGGGCAGGGAACGGACGAGCTGGGTCGGCGAGAACGCCCCGCTGCCGGCCATGTCGTCCGACACCGCGGGTGCACCCGCGGTATCTGAGGTGCTCGGTCCGGAGGGACCGGGATCGGTGATGGTCATGCGAGTGCCTCCGCGATGGGCCCCAGGGCAAGGGCGGGGAAGAAGGTGAGACCGGCCACGAGGAGCACGGTGCCGGTCACCAGGCCGCCGTAGAGCAGGCCGTGGGTGGGCAGGGTCGCCGTCGATGCGGGTTTCGGTTTCTGCTTCGCGAGCAGTCCGGCGAGGGCGAGGGTGAAGATGATGGGCAGGAACCGGCCGAACAGCATGCACACGCCGAGCGACACCTGGAACCAGTCGCTGGTCACGGTGAGGCCGCCGAACGCGCTGCCGTTGTTGTTGGCG
Organism: Williamsia herbipolensis; assembly: GCF_000964005.1. Taxonomy (GTDB): domain Bacteria; phylum Actinomycetota; class Actinomycetes; order Mycobacteriales; family Mycobacteriaceae; genus Williamsia_A; species Williamsia_A herbipolensis. The sequence goes on along the minus strand of NZ_JXYP01000016.1, from coordinate 36,521 downwards.
GCCGAGGCGTAGGCGTAGAGCACCTCGGAGAATCCGTGGATCGATCCCGGGGTCCCGGGGTCGCCACTGTTGCCCTGGAAACCGGTGGTGGACGGCAGGATCGCGGTGATCGCGGTCCCGACGAGCACCAGTGCGGGCATCACGAGAATCGACAGGGCGGCCATCGTGATCTCCTGCTGGCCGATCTTCTTGCCCAGGAACTCGGGGGTACGTCCGACGAGCAGACCGCCGACGAAGACCGCGATGATGGCCAGCACGAGGATGCCGTAGAGACCGGTCCCGACCCCGCCGGGCGCCACCTCGCCGAGCAGCATGTTCCACATCACCGCGCCGCCGCTCGCCGCGGAGAAGCTGTCGTGTTGGGCGTTGACGGCACCGGTGGACGTGCCGGTGGTGGCGACGGCGTAGAGGACCGAGGCCGGGATACCGAAGCGCTGTTCCTTGCCCTCCATCATCGCGCCGGCCGCGGTGGCGGCGGCCCCGTTGGTCCGCTCCTCGAAGAACCAAGTGACGGCGAGGATCAGGGCGAACAGCGTCGCCATGACACCGAGGACGGTGTAGCCCTGCTGACGGTCGGCGACCATCGTGGCGTAGGTCCTCGTGAGGCACACCGGGATCACGAGGATCGCGATGATCTGGGCGATGTTCGTCAGCGGGGTGGGGTTCTCGAACGGGTGCGCGGAGTTCGTGGCGAGCGAGCCACCTCCGTTGGTGCCGAGTTCCTTGATGGCCTCCTGCGAGGCGAAGGGGCCGACCACGGCGTGGCCGCTGCCGCCGCCGAGTCCGGTGAAGTCGAACCCGGAATGGAACGACTGCACCACACCCTGGGCCACGAACAGGATCGCGAACAGCACGCTGAGCGGCAACAGGATTCGGACGACACCGCGCACGAGATCGACCCAGAAGTTGCCGATCTCACCGGTGGTGGTGCGGGCGATGATGCCGCGGACGAGCGCGACCGCGACCGCAAGGCCGACGGCGGCGGAGAGGAAGTTCTGCACCGCCAGGCCACCGGCCTGGGTGAGGTTCCCCATCACCACCTCGGGTGAGTACGACTGCCAGTTGGTGTTGGTGACGAACGACACCGCCGTGTTGAAGGCCATCGCGCCCGGCACCCCGGGCCGTCCCCCCGACATCGGCAGGTGACCCTGGATCCGTTGCAGCACATAGAGGAACAGGACACCGACCAGCGAGAAGCCGAGGAGGGCTGCGGCGTAGCCGACCCAGGTCTGCTGCCGACCCGCGTCCACCCGCACCACGCGGTAGAAGACGCGCTCGACGGCGAGGTCGCGGGCGCTGGTGAAGACGCGGGCCATGTAGTCGCCGAGGGGGACGTACACGAGGGCGAGGACGACGATGACGACGCCGACCTGCAGGGCGGCGGCGAGTGCGGGGTTCACGTGTGTCAGAACCTCTCCGGGAAGACCAGTGCGACGAGCAGATAGACGGCCACCACGAGCGCGGCGACCAGGAGGATGACGTTGACCGTCCCCGAGGCGGTCATCGCGACATCCGTCCCGACACGGCGCGCAGCACCAGTGCACAGGCTCCGAACAACCCGATGATGGTGAGCACGAAGACGAAGTCGGTCACGCGATCTCCTGACGAACGGCAAGGACCGGACTCGAGGTGGTCCGATCTACGAGCCCGATCGTGACCCATCCGGATCCCCGGTTCCGCCGTCGTTAACGGACTCCCGACGCCGCGACCTGGCGCCTTTACGGGATCCCTACGGCGAGCGGCGGTGCCTCTACGCTATAGTTCGGTTCGCTAAGTTCTTCTCCGCGCCGATGTCAGGCGCCGCGCGGACGCACCTGACACTTCGGGCAGCTGAACGAGCTGCGGTTCATGAACTGTTCGCGACGCATGATGCGTCCGCATCGGCGGCACGGTTGCCCCTCGCGCCCATAGGCGTTCAGCGATCGCTCGAAGTACCCCGACTGGCCGTTGACGTTGACGTAGAGGGAGTCGAACGACGTCCCGCCCGAGGCCAGCGCCTGCTCCATCACCTCGGTCGCCGCGGCGAGGAGGTCGTTCAACTTGCGCGGTCCGATCTCGTCGGTCGGCCGCGCGCCGTGGATCCTGGCGCGCCACAACGCCTCGTCGGCGTAGATGTTGCCGATGCCGCTCACGACGGTCTGGTCGAGCAGTGCCCGCTTGATCTCGGTGTGTCGGGTGCGCCATGTCGCGACCACGGATCGCGGGTCGAAGGCGGGATCGAACGGGTCGGGTCCGATGTGCGCGATCGTCGAGGGGATCCCGACCCCGGTGTCGGTGTCGGTGTGCGCGTCGAGGAACCATCCGCCGAACGTCCGCTGATCGACGAAGCGCAGTTCCATGCCGTCGCCGAGGGCCGCCCGCACCCGCAGGTGTGTGGGGTCCGGGGTCGCGGGGTCGCAGACCAGCATCTGACCGCTCATCCCGAGATGGATGACGAGGGCCACATCAGGGGCGGCCTCGGTCAGCGGGTCGACCGCGGACGACGAGGACGCCGACGTGTCGATGTCGAGCCAGAGATACTTGCCGCGGCGGCGGGCCGCGACGATGCGCGTGCCGGCGAGAACACCTGCGAGGTCCTCGGCGCCGGGGAGATGACGACGTACCGCGCGAGGGTGGTGCACGGTGACCGACTCGATCGTCCGGCCGACGGCGTGGGCGTCGAGCCCGCGCCGCACCACCTCGACCTCGGGGAGCTCAGGCACCGCACACCCGCGGGATGAGCGCGCCGGTCACGAGGTGGGGCCGGCCTTCGACTCCGAGATCACCTGCCATGCCGTGGCGGCCGCCTTCTGCTCGGCTTCTTTCTTCGTGCGGCCCGCACCGACACCCATGGACGCACCGGCGACGACCGCGGTGGCGGTGAACTCCTTGGAGTGATCGGGTCCGGTGGAGGTGATCACGTACTGCGGGACGCCCAGGCCGCGCTCGGCGGTCAGCTCCTGCAGCGAGGTCTTCCAGTCCAGTCCGGCGCCGAGCACGGCGGCCCGATCGAGGGAGGGCGCGAACAGGGCACCGACGACGCGCTGCGCCGTCGCGAAGCCGTGGTCGAGGTAGACCGCGCCCAGGATCGACTCGGTGCCGTCGGCGAGGATGCTCGCCTTGTCGCGACCGCCCGTGAGCTCCTCACCGCGGCCGAGCAGGATGTGGCGACCGAGGCCGCCGCGTCCCAGCCCGCGCGCGATGTCGGCGAGTGCGTACATGTTGACGACGCTGGCGCGGATCTTCGCGAGTTCGCCCTCGGGACGGTCGGGATAGGTGAGATACAGCGTCTCGGTCACGACCACACCGAGCACCGAGTCGCCCAGGAACTCGAGGCGCTCGTTGGTGGGCAGTCCACCGTTCTCGTAGGCGTACGAGCGGTGGGTCAGCGCGAGCGTCAGGAGCCCGCGCGAGATGTCGACACCGAGCGCCTCGAGCAGGTCGGTCGGATCGTCGACGAGATCGGGCAGCCCCGGCAGCGACGCGGCGCCAGCGGGATCGGAGGCCTTCGGCGACACCGTGCTCACCCGGTGGGGCCGGCCGCGTCGCGGGCCGGTCCGGGTGCATCCGCAGACGCCGGGTCCGCGAACTTCTCGCGCAACGCCGCCCACTTCGGGTCGATGAACTCGTGTCCGTGTTCGGGATCTGCGGTGTCGAGTCGCACGCCGCACTCCACACACAGGCCGCCGCAGTCCTCGCGACACAGCGGCGTCATCGGCAGATCGAGACCGACCGCGTCGATGACCGCCTGCTCGAGGTCGACCCTGTCGTCGACGATGCGGTGCACGTCGTCGGCGTCGGTCGTCTGCTCGGTGACGCTGTCGGGGTGGGCGAACAGCTCGGTGAGGAAGACGTTCACCGTGCCGCTCACCGGATCGAGGCAGCGCGCGCACTGCCCCTCGGTCTCGCCGCTGACCGTGCCGGTCACCAGCACTCCCTCGTTGACCGACTCGAGCCGGAGGTCGAGATCGATCTCGCTGTCGGCGGGGATGGCGATGAGGTCGAGACCCAGGCTGTGGTCACAGGTGACCGTGCGATGGATCTGGGTCATCGTGCCGGGACGACGTCCCAGGGAACGGATGTCGAGAACGAACGGGGTGACCGCGGAACTCGATCGAAGACGCTGATCGGACACGGGAGTAGACGATACGCCGCGAGGGCCACCGTCTCCCACCTCGCCCGAGGTGGGAGACGAGGTCAGACCGCGACGCCGGTCGGGTAGTCGTCCCGCACGGCGCGGGGATGCTCGCTGTAGTCGTGCACGCCGGCCCCGGTGCGGAGCTGCTGACGGCCGCGGTTCACCGAGCGCATCGTGGAGGTGAGGACCTCCTCGAAGTCGGCGAGTTTGTTGTCGACGTAGACGTCGCACTCGCCGCGCAGGCGGTCGGACTCGGCGTGAGCAGCGTCGATGATGCGGTCGGCCTCGCTCTTCGCGGCCGCGACGACCTCGGTCTCCGACACCAGTCGCTGCTGCTCGGCGATGCCGTCGGCGACCGACTTCTCGTAGCTCGCGTTGCCGGACTCGATCATCCGGGCGGCCTCGGCGCGGGCCCGGCCGGTCACGGCCTCGAACTCGCGGGCGGCACCGGCCGCGGTCCGCTGCGCCTCGGCGGTGGCGTCGGTGACCAGCTCGGTGGCGTGGGCCGAGGCCTCGCCCACCATCCGGTCGGCCTGCGACTTCGCCTCGGACAGGATGCGGTCTGCCTCGGCCCGCGCGTGGGCGACCATCGAGTCCGACTGCGACGTCGCCTCGGAGACAGCGGTGTCGGCGTGTGCACGCGCGTCACCGATGAGCTTGTCGCGCTGGTCGAGCACGTCCTGCGCGTCGTCGAGTTCAGCGGGGATGGAGTCCTTGACATCGTCGAGGAGTTCGAGCACATCGCCACGGGGGACGACGCATCCGGCGGTCATCGGGACCCCGCGCGCCTCCTCGACGATGGCGCCCAGTTCGTCCAGAGCTTCGAATACCCGATACACAGCTACCTCGTTTCTCGGCCGGGACGAGCCCGACTCGAGTGGTTGGTGTTGTTCCTGTGACTATTGTGCCCATTGGTACGACGAATCCCGGTCAGGCGAGCCTCGGTGTGTCGGCGCGTCGGCACTACTGCGCGAGCTTGGCGCCGAGCGCGGCGAACACCGGCGGCGGGAGGAACGTCTCGACGTCGCCGCCGAGTCGCGCGACCTCCTTCACCAGCGAACTCGACACGTGCGCCCATCGGGGCTCGGTGAGCATGAAGTAGGTCTCCACGTCGGCCAGGTCGCGGTTCATGGTGGCCATCGGCATCTCGTATTCGAAGTCGACCGCTCCCCGCAATCCCTTCACCACCGTGGTCAGCTCGTGGGTGCGGAGGTAGTCCACGAGGAGTCCCTGCCAACGGTCGACGCGGACGTTCGGCAGGTGCGATGTGCACTCGGTGATCAGCGCAACCCGCTCGTCGATGTCGAACAGACCCGATTTCGACGGGTTGACCGTCACCAGCACGACCAGCTCCGAGAATCGCGGGGCGCAGCGCTCGATGACGAACAGGTGACCGCGGGTGAGCGGATCGAACGATCCCGGACAGACGGCTCCAGCCATACCGGTCAAGCTAGCAGTCGCCCGCCGGTGCCCGTGGTCGTCATTCCTGCTCCGGGTCGGCCACCTCGCCCAGGTCGACACGGGTCTCGCCGTACCGTCGCGAACGCTCGGGGGTGAAGGCCGACGGCCACGTGATCTGCGGCGTCCGGGCCGAACGCTCCACCACGACGAGCGCGCCCGGCGCACACCAGTCGTGGTCGGCGAGCGCCTGCAGGTGTCCCTCGACGACCTCGGTGTCGACGTCGTAGGGCGGGTCACAGAACACGATGTCGAAACGGTCGTCGGCCGCGGCGGAGACCACCGTCTCGACGCGTCGCCGCCGCACGTCGAGCGACGCGGCCGTGAATCCGCACCGCGCGGCGTTGCCGGCGATGGTCGACGCCGCTTTCGCATCGGACTCGACGAACACCGCCCGCACCGCCCCCCGCGAGAGCGACTCGAGCCCGAGAGCGCCGGACCCCGCGTAGAGGTCGAGGACTCGGGCCCCATCGAGGTCGACGCGGGCGTCGAGCATCGCGAACACCGACTCGCGAACGCGATCCGATGTGGGTCGGGTGCCGGCGGGCGGCGCCGTGATCGGGCGTCCCCGCGCCGACCCCGCGATGATCCTCATGCCCGTGATTGTCCTACCCGGTGGTCGCACCCAGGGCGCCGACGTCCCCGCGACGTGGCGACGGCCGTTCGGGCATGACACGACCCCGTCGCACCGACGTGGCACGCCACTTCGTGACGGGTATCACAAAGAGGGTCTGTACTGGCGCTTAGAGGCGCTTTCACCAGCAAATATCCGGTTCTGGGTGACATCGGTGTGACCCGTTGTTAACTTCAGAGATGCCATGACCCCCATACAGACGAGTGCCACCCTGACCACTACACCCGAGGTCTCCTTCCGGGAGCCCGATGTCGCCGATGGCGTTCGTCTCTGGGAAATCGCCCGTGACTCCGAGGTCCTCGACCTCAACAGCAGCTACGCCTACGTGCTGTGGTGCCAGGATTATGCGCGCACGAGCATCGTGGCCGAGGTCGACGGAACCGTCGTCGGCTTCGTGACCGGCTACGTGCGTCCGCAGGCCCCCGACACCGTGATGGTGTGGCAGGTCGCGGTCGACGCCGACCAGCGTGGTCTCGGTCTCGCCGGACGGATGTTGTCAGCGCTCATGGACCGAGTGGAGACCGACTCCATCACTCGGATGCAGACCACGATCAGCCCGGACAACGAGGCGTCGCAGAAGCTGTTCACCTCGTTCGCCGAGCGTCGGGACATGACGATCAGCCGTCGCGACTATTTCGCGCCCGAGGACTTCCCGGACTCCCATGAGCCCGAGGACCTCTACACCATCGCGCCGCGCGCCTAGACCCCGTTTCGCGTGCCGGATGTACAGACGACGGTCCGGGCGCGCTTTCCAGTGCGAGCGGACGACGACGTTCGCCGCGTACCCGGGTACAGCCGTGTCGCCCGGCGCGCGCATCTCGCCGCAGCCGTGACCACTCACCATCTGGAGATCTGAGGACGACCATGACCTTCTCATCCGACATATTCGCAACGCGGGAGTCCGAGGTCCGCAGCTACAGCCGCGGCTGGCCCGCCGTCTTCGAGAAGGCGTCGGGCTCGTGGCTCACCGACCGCGAGGGCGTGCGCTACCTCGACTTCTTCGCCGGCGCCGGCGCGCTGAACTACGGGCACAACCACCCGGTGCTCAAAGAGGCACTGCTGGAGTACATGTCCGGCGACGGCATCACCCACGGTCTGGACATGTCGACCGTCGCGAAGGGCGAGTTCCTGCAGACCTTCCAGGACACGATCCTGATGCCGCGCAACCTCGACTACAAGGTCATGTTCCCGGGCCCCACGGGCACCAACACCGTCGAGGCCGCCCTCAAGCTGGCCCGTAAGGTGACAGGCCGCGAGGCGATCATCAACTTCACCAACGCCTTCCACGGCATGACGCTGGGCGCGCTGTCGGTGACCGGCAACGCGTTCAAGCGCGCCGGGGCGGGCGTGCCGCTGGTGCACACCACCCCGATGCCCTACGACGACTACTTCGACGGCGACATGAAGGACTTCCGCTGGTTCGAGCAGGTCCTCGGCGACTCGGGCAGCGGCTTCAACAAGCCCGCCGGTGTCATCGTGGAGACCGTCCAGGGTGAGGGCGGCGTCAACGTCGCCCGCGCCGAGTGGCTGCGTGGACTGGCCGATCTGTGCAAGCGCCACGAGATCCTGCTCATCGTCGACGACGTCCAGATGGGTTGTGGCCGTACCGGTCCGTTCTTCTCGTTTGAGATCGCCGGTATCACCCCCGACATCGTCACCCTGTCGAAGTCGATCGGCGGCTACGGCCTGCCGATGGCCCTGACCCTGTTCAAGCGCGATCTCGACGTGTGGAGCCCCGCCGAGCACAACGGCACCTTCCGCGGGAACAACCCGTCGTTCGTCACCGCGAAGGCCGCCATCGACCACTTCTGGTCCGACGACACCTTCGAGAAGGCGACCATCGCCAAGGGCAACCGGATCCACGAGGCCTTCACCGAGCTGTCGGAGAAGTACGACGGCGTCAGCACCCGGGGTCGCGGCATGGCCCAGGGCCTCGTGTTCGAGGTCGCCGAGAACGCCGGCAAGGTGTGCTCGCTCGCCTTCGACGAGCACCTGCTGACCGAGACCGCCGGGCCGTCGGATCAGGTCGTGAAACTGCTTCCGCCGCTGACGATCTCCGACGACGAGCTCGAGCAGGGACTCGACATCCTCGCGCGGGCGACCGCCAAGGTCGTCTGAGCACTCGGAGAACACACGCATGTCCCCGGCCCGACCGGGCCGGACCGCAACGGGAAGGAACGCGTCCATGATCGTCCGCACCACCACAGAGATCACCGACACCGACCGCGACATCGTCGCCGAGAACGGCAACTGGCGTTCCAAGCGGATCATCCTCGGTGGCGACAAGGTCGGTTTCTCGTTGCACGAGACCGTCATCAAGGCCGGTACCGTGAACGAGTTCCACTACGCGAACCACGTCGAGGCCGTGTGGCTCATCTCCGGTGAGGGCACGCTGCTCGACCGTGAGACCGGCCAGGAGTACCCGCTGGGGCCCGACACCATGTACCTGCTGAACGGCCACGAGCGCCACACCGTCACCGCGACCACCGAGCTGCGCATGTACTGCGTGTTCAACCCGCCGGTGGTCGGCAACGAGACCCACGACGAGAACGGTGTCTACCCGCTCGTCACCGTCGACTGACCCCTTATCGTCATGGGATGACAAGCGAGACAACCCCGGTCGCCCTGGCGCCGGGACACGACGAGCACCTCACCGCCGCGATCGAATCCGCGGGTGGGGTGCTCGCCTCGTTGGCCGATGCGCAGGTCCTGGTGTGGGCGGGAGGTGTCGACGACTTCCCCACCGACCTTCCCGACGCCGTCGAATGGGTGGCACTCAAACTCGCCGGAATCGAGGAGTTCATGGCGGCGGGACTCATCGACGACCGTCGTACATGGACCAATGCGTCGGGCTTCTACGCCGAGAACGTCGCCGAGCACGCCCTGGCGCTGCTGCTCGCCGGGTTGCGTCAGATCCCCGCGGCCGTGACGTCGCGCTGGGACAAGCAGGTCATCGACACCACCATCCGCTCGCTGCACGGCTCCACCGTGGCGATCATCGGCGCGGGCGGCATCGCGCGATCGCTGATCCCCCGACTCGTGGCGTGCGGCGCCGACGTCATCGCCGTCAACCGATCCGGTCGTCGGGTCGACGGAGCCCGCGAGACCCTGCCCGCCGACCGCGTCGACGAGGTGTGGCCGCGCTGCGACCATGTCGTGCTCGCCGCGCCGTCGACCGCCGAGACCCGTCACCTCATCGATGCCTCGGTTCTCGCCGCGCTCCCCGACCACGCCTGGATCGTCAACGTCGCTCGCGGCACCCTCGTCGATCAGTCCGCCCTGCTGCGGGCGGTCCGTGCGGGCGAGATCGCCGGTGCGGCCCTCGATGTCACCGACCCCGAGCCCCCGGGTCCCGACGACCCCCTCTTCGACGAGCCCCGGATCATCGTCACCCCGCATGTCGCCAACCCCGCCTCGGGACTCACACGGACACTGGCGCCGTGGGTCGCCGAGAACCTCCGACGCTTCCGGGCCGGCGAGGAACTCCTCTCGACCATCTCCCCCGACAGCACCTACTGATCGACGGCGATCAGCCCTGTCGGGTGGGCCGGATCGTGATGTCACCCACCTCCACGTCATCGGGCTGCTCGATGGCGAACGCGATCGCCCGAGCGACCGCGTCGGGGGCCATCCCCAGTTCGGCCACGGCGTCGGTGAGCGCCGACGCGGCGCCACGGTCGGTCCATGACTCTGCGATGCGATCGGAGAACTCGGTGCGTACCATCCCCGGCGAGATCGACGTCGTCCGGAGCGCACCGTCGGTGCACTCCTGGCGCAGTCCCTCCAGCAGTGTGCGAACCGCGTTCTTCGTACCCGCGTAGACCGCCTGCGTCGGCGTGATCGTCAGTCCCGATGTCGACAGCGTGGTCACGAGGTGACCATGGCCCTGAGCCCGGAACACCGGTAGTGCGGCAGCGATCCCGTTCAGCACCCCGCGGACGTTGACGTCGATCATCGCCGACCATCCGTCGACGTCGAGATCGCCGACCGGGCCCAGCCTCGCCACACCGGCGTTGTTCACCAGGACGTCGAGACGGCCGAAACGCGTCACCGCCGTGTCGACCAACCGCTCCAGATCAGCGCGTCGGGTCACATCGACGGTGCACACCTCCGCACGACCACCACGGTCGACGATGTCGGCGGCCACCTGATCGAGGCGGTCGGACCGGCGGGCACCGAGCACCACCGCCGCACCGCGCGCAGCGAGCAGCCGGGCGGTCGCCTCCCCGATGCCACTGCTCGCACCCGTGATCGCCACGACCTTGTCGACCATTTCGGTCATCACACCACCTCCGGCTAATGTGGACACATGTCCGCTTACTCCCCAACCGTAGCGGACACGTGTCCGCTTGAGCAAAGGCCCGTGCGGTGGGTGCGGTGAGCCGTCCGGGGCGCAGGGCCGATGCCGTCGAGAACCGCGCACGTATCGTCGCCGCCGCACGGGCTGTGATCGCGACGTCGGGCGAGGTGAAACTCAACGCGATCGCCAAACAGGCCGATGTCGGCCAGGGCACCCTGTACCGCCACTTCCCCACGCGCGAGGACCTTCTCGTCGAGGTCTACCGCGGTGACGTCGACGAGTTGGTCGCCGCCGCCCCGGACCTGCTCGACCGATACCCGCCGATCGAGGCGCTGTCGCACTGGTTCGATCGCGTGGCGCAGTACGCCAGGATCAAACGGGGGGTCTTCGCCGCGGTCGAGGCAGGGGTGTGGCAGCAGTTGTCCGCACACAGCATCGGGCCGATCGGCGACGCGGTGACAACGCTGCTCGCGGCCGGTCAGGCCGACGGCACGATCCGGGACGACGTCGACGCACGCGACGTGATCCTGTTGATCGGATACCTGACCCGCCTCTCCGATGACGAATGGGACTCGCGCGCAAGGCACCTGCTCGGCGTGGTCCTCGACGGCCTCCGCGCAACCGGCGAGGTGTAGCGGACGACCGTCCGGTTCGACCCGGGACTCGGTGCGCGCGCCGATCGCTACTCTGGATGGTGATGCGGACGCGTAGCCAGGTCGCCTGGACTCCGGGAGAACCCACCGAGATCGACCTCGACCTCGATGGCGCGGTCGCGCGGCTGTCGGCCCTCGTCGCGGGCCGACACACGGTGATCCTGTCCGGGGCGGGCATGTCCACCGACTCCGGGATCCCCGATTACCGCAGTCCCGATGCCGCGCCGCGCACCCCGATGACCATCGACGCGTTCCTGGCGTCGCGGGAGTTCCGCACCCACTACTGGGCGCGCAACCATCTCGGGTGGCGTCACATGGACGCCGCGACACCCAACCGTGCTCACCACGCCATCACCGATCTGCAGCGGCTCGGGCTCGTGTCCGGGGTGATCACCCAGAACGTCGACATGCTGCACACCAAGGCGGGCAACCACCCCGTGCTCGAACTGCACGGGTGCTACGGCCGCGTCTGCTGCATCGACTGCGGGTGGCAGGTCTCGCGACATCGCCTCGCGAGCATGCTCGAACCCCTCAACGCCGATTTCACCGCGCGCATCCGCAGCCGCGGCGCGATCGAGGTCGCCCCCGACGCCGACGTCGCCGTCGGCGACACCGACGACTTCGTGATGATCGACTGTCCCGCGTGCGGCGGTCCGCTGAAACCGGCCATCGTCTACTTCGGGGAGAGTGTTCCCGCCGACGTCGTCGACCGGGCGTACGCGATGGTCGACGCCGCCGACACCCTGCTCGTCCTCGGGTCGTCGTTGACGGTCATGTCCGGCCTGCGGTTCGTCAAACACGCCAAACGACAGGGCAAGTCGGTCGCCATCGTCAACCGTGGCCACACCCGGGGCGACAGCCTCGCCGACCTCACCATCGACCATCGCTGCGCCGAGGTCCTCACCGCGCTCGTCGAGCGGATCGGCGCGGGCGTCGCTTCACACCCCGACGAGGTCGTCGGCGTGCACCACCGGTCGCCGTAGGCCCGGAGGCAGGTCGCCGGTCGACTTCCCCACCATCTCCCCGACCTCGTCGACGTCGTAGGCGATGACGCCGCGCGCGCGGATCGCTCCCCCGCTGTCGACGACGTCGACGACGTCGCCGGCCGAGAACCGCCCGTGCGCATCGAGGACGCCGGCCGGCAGCAACGACTTGCGGCGCGAGATGGCCACCGCGGCACCGTCGTCGACGACGATGCGTCCCCGGGTCTCGGCGGCGTGCCGCACCCAGAACCGGCGCGCCGACATGCGGGTGGGACGCGCGGCGAACGCGGTCCCGACGGTGGCGTCTCCCAGTGCCGCCCCGGCGTCGGCGGCCGCGGCGAGCAACACCGGTACCCCGGCGTCGGCGGCCAGGCGCGCCGCCGACAGCTTCGAGGCCATGCCGCCGGTACCGAGCGCGCCACCCGAGCCCGCGATGACCCCGTCGAGGTCGGCGGGTCCGGCGACCTCGGGGATCAACCGCGCGTCCCCCTTGCGGGGGTCGCCGTCGTAGAGGCCGTCGACGTCGGACAGCAGGAAGAGGGCGTCGGCGCCGGCGAGGTGGGCGACGAGCGCGGCCAGTCGGTCGTTGTCGCCGAAGCGGATCTCGTCGGTGGCCACGGTGTCGTTCTCGTTGACCACGGCCACCGCGCCGAGGGACCGCAGACGGTCCAGTGTCCGTTGGGCGTTCGCGTGTTGGGCCCGCATGGAGATGTCGTGCGCGGTCAGCAGGACCTGACCGACCGTCCGTCCGTGGCGGGCGAACGACGTGCCCCAGGCGTGGGCGAGCGCGAGCTGCCCGACGCTGGCCGCGGCCTGTTTGGTCGCGAGATCTGTCGGTCGGCGCTTGAGACCCAGTGGCGCGATGCCCGCACCGATGGCGCCCGACGACACGACGATGACGTCACTGCCCGCGGCCATCCTCGCCTCGAGGGCGTCGGCCAGCCGGTCGAGGCGGTCGAGATCGAGACCGCTGTCGATGTCGGTGAGAGCCGACGAACCGATCTTGACCACGACGCTGCGCGCCGAGGCGATCTCGGCGCGGACCGTCGGATTCTCGGAGGTGCTCACCGGACCCTCAGTCGTCGCTCTGCGCGGATTCCGACGTCGTGGCGGGGGCGACGGCGCCGGGGTCGACGGTGTCATCGGACCCGATCGACACCCACCCCGCGCCGATGTCGTCGGCGTGATGACGCCTGGCCTTGCGTGCGACCTTGCGGTCGGCGGCGCCGATGCGGTCGGGACGGTCGAGACGGATGTCGGTGCCGCGTCCCTGGATGGGGACGTCCTCACCGCTGGGCACCTGGGGCTCCCAGTCGAACGTGACGGCACCGATGGTGACCGGGGCACCCGGTTGGGCGCCTCGCTTCACCAACTCGGCCTCGACACCGAGCCGGTTCAACCGGTCGGCGAGGTAGCCGACGGCCTCGTCGTTGTCGAAGGCGGTCTGCTTGATCCATCGTTCGGGGCGCGTACCGCGGACGATGAAGCCACCGGGCTGGTTCGGGTCGGCGATCACGCTGAAGCCCGCCTCGTCGACAGCCTTCGGGCGCACGACCGCGCGACGCGGCACCGGCGGCGGGTTCTCCGTGCGGTGCCGGCGTACGAGGTCGGCGAGCGCATAGGTCAACTCGTTCAGTCCGGTCCGGCTCACCGCGGAGATCGCGTAGACCGGCCAACCGCGCTCCTCCAGCTCGGGACGGACCAGGTCGGCCAGGTCGGCGGCGTCGGGGACGTCGATCTTGTTGAGGATCACCGCGCGGGGGCGGGTCGCGAGATCCTCCAGCCCGTGATCGGAGCTCAGCGCGGGGGTGTACGCGGCGAGTTCGGCCTCGAGGGCGTCGATGTCCGACAGCGGGTCGCGACCCGGTTCGAGGGTCGCGCAGTCCACGACGTGCGCCAGCACGGCGCACCGCTCGAGGTGGCGGAGGAACTCGAGGCCGAGGCCCTTGCCTGCCGACGCGCCGGGAATGAGTCCGGGGACGTCGGCGATGGTGAACACCTCCGCGCCCGCGGTGACGACACCGAGGTTGGGGGCGAGGGTGGTGAACGGGTAGTCGGCGATCTTCGGCTTCGCGGCCGAGAGCACCGACACCAACGACGACTTGCCCGCCGACGGGAAGCCGACGAGCCCGACGTCGGCGACCGACTTCAGTTCCAGGACGAGTTCGTTGATCTCGCCCTCCTCGCCCAGCAGCGCGAAGCCGGGTGCGCGGCGCGCACGGGAGGCGAGGGCGGCGTTGCCGAGTCCTCCGCGTCCACCGGCGGCCGCGGCGAAGGTGGTGCCGGCACCGACGAGGTCGGCGAGGATCGTGCCGTCACCGTCGAGGACCACGGTGCCGTCGGGGACGGGCAACACGAGGTCGTCGCCGTGGGCGCCGTCCCGGTTCGATCCGGCGCCGGGACGCCCGTTGCCCGCCTTCGCATGCGGGCGGAAGTGGAAGTCGAGAAGGGTGTGCACCTGGGGATCGACGACGAGGGTCACGTTGCCGCCGTTTCCGCCGTTACCGCCGTCGGGACCACCGAGGGGCTTGAACTTCTCGCGATGCACCGACGAGCAGCCGTGACCGCCGTTGCCCGCCGTTGCGTGGATGGTCACGCGATCGACGAATCTCGACATGTGCGGGCCTTTCTCGGTGCTCAGGGTGTTCGGTCCGCCGGGTCGGCGGGGGTGGAGAAGAAGGATGCAAACGCCACGAGGGGCGGGCCGGGTTCACGATCACCCTGGCCCGCCCCTCGTGGAGCGTGAAGCGTTGTCCGGTCAGAACGCCGCGCGTCAGGCCTGCGCGGCGGCCGGGACGATGTTGATGGTCTTGCGACCACGCTTGGCGCCGAACTCCACCGCACCCGCCGAGACGGCGAACAGGGTGTCGTCGCCGCCACGGCCGACGTTCACGCCGGGGTGGAAGTGGGTGCCGCGCTGACGGACGAGGATCTCGCCTGCGCTGACCTGCTGGCCGCCGAAACGCTTCACGCCGAGGCGCTGGGCATTGGAGTCACGACCGTTGCGCGAGCTGGACGCGCCTTTCTTGTGTGCCATGTCTGTGGATCCCTTCTAGCAGTCGCGTCGCGTTACTTGATACCGGTGACCTTGAGGACCGTCAGCTTCTGACGATGCCCCTGGCGCTTGTGGTAGCCGGTCTTGTTCTTGAACTTGTGGATCCGGATCTTGGGGCCCTTGACGTGCTCGACGACCTCGCCGGTCACCGAGGCCTTGGCGAGCGCGGCGGCGTCGGTGGTCAGCGTCGAACCGTCCACCACGAGGGTGACCGGGAGCGAGACCGTCGCGCCGACGGCGCCGTCGATCTTCTCGACCTTCACGAGGTCGCCTTCAGCGACCTTGTACTGCTTACCGCCGGTCTTGACGATCGCGTACGTTGCCATCGAAGCACTACCTCTTACTGTCTGTTGTCCGGGCGCCCGCGGTTGCGCGGGCGCTGTTGGCGTCTGTCTGTCGTGCGGGTGTCACGGTCGCACCGCGTGGGATCCGACGATGCCTTCGGTGAGCTCGGTCGCCGTCTGTCGTGGAACGTTCTCCGCGCAGGGGCGTCACGCTGGTTTCGGACACAGCGTCACCATGCTCGCCCTGAGGCGACCGTCCAAGGTTACGGGAGCGCCGTCGGCCGGGTCAAACCGCGACCCGCCCACCCCGCGTCACTCCTCGACCGGCGGTCCCGCGGGGCGACCGGCGGCTCGTCGCCGCGGGCGGGTTCGCACCGCCACGGTCGGTTCCTCCGAGGTCGCGGCGGTGATCGTCGTGACCGGGGTGGTCGTGGTGACCGTCGCGGCCAGGGTCTCCGCGGTCCCGGCGACGGCCTCGCCGCCGCCGGTGGGTGCCGCAGCGGGACGACGGGCAGCCCGACGGCGCCGCTTGGGCGCCGCGGTCTCGGGTGCGTCGGTCTCGGGCGCTGCGGTCTCCGGTGCTGCGGCGTCGGGTGCGATCTCGACGTCGTCGGCGACCTCCGGGGAGGCGTCGACCTCCGCGGGTCCGGTCACCTCCACGACGGCGACCTCGGCGTCGGTCGCCGTCTCGACGACCACCTCGACCTCGGTGGCCGGGCCACTCGTGTCGGCCGCGGTGTCCGTTGCCGGACTCTCGTGGCCCGCGGTCTCGTGGCCCGAGTCGTCGGCGGGCTCGTCGCCGTGGGAGGCCATGGCCCGGAACATCGGGTGTTCGGAGGGATTGTGCGCGGGCTTCGACTCGGTCGACGCCTCCGACTTGCGCTTGCCGCCACGACGGGACCGCTTCGACCCCTCCTGACGGGGCGCCTCGTCCCCCGACTGCACCTCCACCGGATCGGCGTGCACCACGATGCCACGACCGTTACAGCAGGTGCAGGTCGACGAGAACGCCTCCAGCAGACCGGTTCCCAGTCGCTTACGGGTCATCTGGACCAGACCCAGCGACGTCACCTCGGACACCTGGTGCCGGGTGCGGTCACGGGAGAGTGCCTCGGTCAGTCGACGCAACACCAGGTCGCGATTCGACTCGAGCACCATGTCGATGAAGTCGACGATGATCATGCCGCCGATGTCGCGCAGACGCATCTGCCGCACGATCTCCTCGGCGGCCTCGAGGTTGTTGCGGGTGACCGTCTCCTCGAGGTTGCCGCCCGACCCGGTGAACTTGCCGGTGTTGACGTCGACCACGGTCATGGCCTCGGTGTGCTCGATGATCAGCGTGCCGCCCGAGGGCAGCCACACCTTGCGCTCGAGGGCCTTGGCGAGCTGCTCGTCGATGCGGTGCACCACGAACGCGTCCGGCGCGTCGGCGTGGGCCTTCTCGAAGCGTTCGAGCCGTTCCATGAGGTCGGGTGCCACCGCCTCGACGTACCCGTGCACCTGATCCCAGGCCGAGTTGCCGTCGACGATGAGGCTCGTGAAGTCCTCGTTGAACAGGTCGCGCACGACCTTGACGAGGAGATCGGGCTCCTCGTAGAGCGCCTGCGGTGCCGACCCCTTCGAGCCGTTCTTTCCGCCCTTGCCCCCGTTGCCCCCGCCGGCCTCGGCGGTGACCTTCTCGATCTGCGCCCACTGGTTCTTGAGGCGATCGATGTCTGCGGCGAGTTCCTCGGCGCTGACACCCTCCGACGCGGTGCGGATGATGACACCCGCATCCGAGGGGATGAGCTTCGACAGGATCGACTTCAGCCGCTTGCGTTCGGTGTCGGGCAGCTTGCGGCTGATCCCGGTCGACGAACCACCGGGCACGTACACGAGGTAGCGGCCGGCGAGGGAGATCTGCGTGGTCAGACGCGCTCCCTTGTGGCCCACGGGGTCCTTGCTGACCTGCACGACGACCGGGTCGCCGGGCTTGAGCGCCTGCTCGATCTTGCGGCTGCCGCCGTCGAGACCGGCGGCGTCCCAGTTGACCTCGCCCGCGTAGAGCACGCCGTTGCGGCCGCGGCCGATGTCGACGAACGCGGCCTCCATGCCGGGGAGCACGTTCTGGACGCGGCCCAGGAAGATGTTGCCGACCATCGACGACGAGGTCGAGGTGGTCACGAAGTGTTCGACGAGCACGCCGTCCTCGAGGACCGCCACTTGCGTGTAGTCCTCGGCGGCGGTGGTCTCACCGGTGTCGTCGTTGAGCCGGGTGTTGGCCGAACGCTCGCGCACCACCATCACGCGGTCGACCGCTTCGCGCCGGGCGAGGAACTCGCTCTCGGTGAGGATCGGCGGCCGCCGACGACCGGCGTCGCGGCCGTCGCGGCGACGCTGACGCTTCGCCTCGAGTCGGGTCGACCCGGAGATGCCCTGTACCTCGTCACGGTCGCGGCTGCGTGACTTGTTGCGCGGCTCCCGCTCGTGGACGACGGTGTTCGGCGGATCGTCGTCGGTCGGCGCGTCGGGGCTGTCCCCGTCGCCGGCTCCGCCCTTACGACGACGACGGCGGCGCCGACGACGGGTGCCCGACCCCGAGTCGTCGTCGGAGTCGTCCCCGTCGCTGTCGGAGTCGTCGTCCGAGTTCGACGGCGAGCTGTCCGAGCTCTCGTTCTCGGGAGCGTTCGTGGTGTCGCCACCCGCACTCTTGCCACCCGATCGACGGGCGTTGCGCGACCGTCCCGATCCGCGGGGTCCGGTGGCCTCTGTGGCGTCGTCGTCGGCGGCATCGCCGGTGTCGTCGCCGTTCGCATCGCCCTCGTCCGTACGTCCGGACGTCGAGTCGTCGGACCCGCTCGTCGCGTCGCCGTTCTCGGCGTCCCTGTTCCGGTCGGCCCTGTTCCGGTCGGCCGTGTTCTGATCATCCTTGGACTCGTCGTCCCCGGACTGATCGTCACTGTTCTGTTCGTCGCCACTCTGGTCACCGCGACCGCGACCGCGACCGCGGCGTCCACGACGCCGACGACGGTTGGCACCGCCCTCGCCGTCGTTGTCGGAGCGGTCGTCGGATCCGTTCGGGTCGCCGGCGGTGGTATCGGCCTCGGCATCGGTCGAGGAGGTCACGGCCTCGGTTGCAGGGGTCTCGCGCGGTGAGGTGTCGGCGCCGACCTTCTCGGACGGATCGTCGGTGGCCTGGGCGGCCGGACGCTCGGCGCGACGCGCCCGAGCGGGACGCTCCGGGGCCTGCGGCTGCAGGAACAGCGGGGTCTGCGCCGCCTCGGACGTGGGCTCGGTCGCCGGGGCGTCGGCGGACGGCGCTGCCGGCTCCGCGGTCGCGGCTGCGGAGAACAGCGAGGGGGTCTGCTCGAAGGCCGAGGGCGCGGCCTTCTCGGTAGCGGGGGCGTCGACGGTCGGCGTGTCGCCGTCCGTCGACTCGGCGACGGATTCGGCGTCGGGCGCTGCCGCCCGGTCGCGCACCTGCACCGCCGCGCTGCGGTCGATGCTGGACTGCGGGCTGCGTGCCGCGACGCCGAGTTCGGCGAGGAAGGCGAGCACCTCGCGGCTGGTGATCCCGAGGATCCTGGCCAGTGCGTGCACTCTCATCTTGTGCGGGAACTCCTGCGCCGAGGTCGATTCACTGCTCTGATCCTCGGGCGCGCCATTGTCGGCCACGTGCTCTCCTAACCCCCGGGCGCATCGTCGTGACGCGGCCTCGCGAGGGTGTGCTCTGTGTATCGGACCGCGGACGGTCCGAATTCTCTATGGTCTCGCGTCGCAGGACGTCGGTTGTGCCGTGTCGCTGCCACGCCTTGGCGGTGATGGCCATCCCGGTGTCCGTACGGTCCACACCGCGATGCGTCGTTGTGATCGACGCCGTCGCGTTGTTGTGATCAACGCCTGTAGCGGGGACCGAGGAATCGGCTGGTCATCGTGTCGTCACCGAACTGTGTCGAGGACAACTCCACGAGTATCCCACACCAGCACGCCGCGGCCCCGCAGCGGATCGCGCAACCGAGCCATCGCGACCAGCGGACACACCGTTCGAGAGGCGCCGCACCGACCCGGGACATGAGTCGGCCCGCCGGGTCTGCGTGGCGGTGCTCGCAGGGCGGCGGGCCGAGGGGACGGTCGGTCAGATCAGGACAGGCCGGGGAACCAGAGGGCGATCTCGCGTTCGGCGGACTCGGGCGAATCCGATCCGTGCACCAGGTTGTTCTGGGTCTCGAGGGCGAAGTCGCCACGGATCGTGCCGGGAACGGCCTTCTCCACCGGATCGGTGCCACCGGCGAGCTGCCGGAAGGCCGCGATGGCACGAGGACCCTCCACCACCGCGGCCACGAGGGGCCCCGAGGTGATGAACTCGAGCAGCGACGGGAAGAAGGGCTTCTCCGCATGTTCTGCGTAGTGGCCCCGCGCCACCTCGTCGCTGACGGTGGTGAGCTGCAAGGCGACCAGCGACAGGCCCTTGCGTTCGATTCTGCTGATGATCTCGCCGACCACTGCCCGGGCTACGCCGTCGGGCTTGATCAGGACCAGTGTCCGTTCAGTCACGCTCGACAGCGTAGCGAGGTGCTCAGTCGCAGAACTCGCCCGCCACCGGGAAGAAGCCGTAGTTGAAGAGATTGCCGTCGGTCGCCCGGGGGTTCACGACGACCTGCACACAGCCGCCCCGGGAGGTGAGGGCCTCGGCGACGGTCGCCTGGAAGCGGTCGGCGAGCGCGAGGTTCGCCGCACGGTACTGCTCGGGCACGGGGATCGAGGCCACGAAACCGGCGAGGTCGATCGAGGCGGCACGGACGGTCAGGGCATGGGTGGCGACGTATCCGAACTCCGACGGCGAGACCGGGACCGGCGGGCCGGGCGGCACGACCACCTGCGTCGACGCGCCCGGCGCCTGGGACGTACCGGCCGGGGGCACGTCGGCGCCGGCGGGTGCGACCACCGTCAGACACAGGCCGGCGAACACACCGGCGGTGACGGCCGGGAACAGGATGCGGGGACGGGGCATGACGTGGCGGGCCTTTCGTCGGGGACTGTCGGTGAGATCGGTGAAAGGGGGATCTGTCGGTGTCGGCCTGGTTCGGCGCCACCTCACACGGGCATGGTGTCAGTCGTCCCGAGCCACGTCTCGGCGACGACGCCGATCAACAGGTCACGAATCGGACACGCCGCCGGGACCGTCGTCGACGATGGGCTCCTGACCGGGCAACTGTCCCCTCGCCACGCGTTTCTCGACGTCGCGCTTGATGTAGGCGATGTAGACCCACACCAACCCGAAGACGATGCCGACGGCGCAGATCGACCAGTGGAACACCACGCCGGCGATCAGCAGCACCTGCAGCGCGAGATCGAAGGTGAGCGCCCACGACCGTCCCTGCAGGCCGGCGCCGAGGAACATGGCGACGGTCAGCACCACGAGGTAGGTGGTCGAGGCGACGGTCAGTCCCCCGCCGACCTTCGCCACGATCGGCAGCGCGAGGACGACCACGATCCCCTCCAGCACGAGGGTCCCCGCCATCACTCCGCGCAGTCCGCGCCACGGATCGTTGACCGGCGGGGTGAAGCGGGTCTCGCTCACGCGGGATCCTTTCCGAAGAGGGTGCGGGCCGCACCCGCGGTCACCACCGAACCGGTGATCACCACGCCCGCGCCGGACAGGTGGTCGAGGTCCTCGCCGACGTCCTCGGCCGCGGCGATCGCCGCCTCCACCGCATCGGGCAGGAACGGGTGGACCGCCACGCGATCCTCGCCGAAGATCGGCAGCGCGAGATCGGCGAGCACCTCGGCCTCCATCGATCGCGGCGACCCGCTGTGGGTGGTGATGATCGAGTCGACCACCGGTTCGAGGGCGGTGAGGAGGCCGACGGCGTCCTTGTCGGCCATCACGCCGACGACGGCGACGAGCCGACGGAAGTCGAACTCCTCGGTGAGACTGCGGGCCAGGGCCGCAGCGCCGTGCGGGTTGTGGGCGGCGTCGAGGAACACCGACGGCGCCGACCGCACCCGCTCGAGCCGCCCCGGCGTCGTCACCGCGGCGAAACCGGCTCGCACGGCGTCGATGTCGAGTTGACGGTCGGCCCCGGCGCCGAAGAACGCCTCGACGGCCGCCAGCGCGATCGCCGCGTTCGAGGCCTGGTGCCCACCGTGGACGGGCAGGAAGATCTCCGAGTACACCCCGCCGAGGCCCTGCAGTTCGAGCAGTTGCCCACCGACGGCGGTGCGGCGTTCGAGCACACGGAACTCCGATCCCTCACGCGCGACGAGGGTCTCGGTCTCCACCGTCCGGGCCAGCAGCACCTTCTCGGCCTCGGGATCCTGCACGGCGATCACGGTGACCGGGTCGACGGGCACGAGGTCGTCGGCGGCGGCCTTGATGATCCCCGCCTTCTCCCCCGCGATCGCCGCGATCGTGTCACCGAGGTAGTCGGCGTGATCCATGGCGATGGGCGTGATGACCGCGACCGACGGCTCGATGACGTTGGTGGCGTCCCAGGTCCCGCCCATGCCGGTCTCGACGACCGCGACGTCGACGGGCGCCTCGGCGAACACGGCGTACGCCATCGCCGTGAGCACCTCGAACTTGCTCATCCGCGGGCCGCCCTGTGCCTCCGACGAGTCGTCGACCATGGTGATGAACGGTTCGAGTTCGCGATACGCGTCGATGTACCGGCGCGGCGAGATCGGTTGTCCGTCCACCGAGATGCGCTCGGTCGCGAGCTGCAGGTGCGGACTGGTGATACGGCCGGTGCGACGGTGCAGGGCGGTCAGCAGGGCGTCGATCATGCGGGTCACCGACGTCTTGCCGTTGGTCCCGGCGATGTGGATCGAGGCGTATCCGCGCTGCGGTGACCCCAAGAGGTCCATCAGCGCGGTCATCCGGGTGAGCGACGGCTCGATCTTCGTCTCCGGCCACCGCCCGTCGAGTTCGGTCTCGACGTCGGCGAACTCGGCGAGGTCCTCCGGCGTCGGGGTCTCGTCGGCGGACCCCGTCGGGCTCGACCCGCCGGCGTCGGTCGTGCTCACGCGCCACCGAGCGACGCGAGCTTGGCGCCGATCCGCTCGACCTCTTCGGTGGCGATCCGCTGACGCAGCCGGATCTTCTCCACCACCGGATCGGGCGCCTTGGCGAGG
Source organism: Williamsia herbipolensis (assembly GCF_000964005.1). Classification (GTDB taxonomy): domain Bacteria; phylum Actinomycetota; class Actinomycetes; order Mycobacteriales; family Mycobacteriaceae; genus Williamsia_A; species Williamsia_A herbipolensis. The sequence continues at coordinate 13,924 of NZ_JXYP01000016.1, read as the reverse complement.
AACTGCTCGTTCGACAGCTTCGCCGCGGTCTGCGTCAGCTCCTTCTCGGCGGCCGCGAGATCTTTTGCCAGTCGGCGCTTCTCGGCCTCGACGTCGATCGCCTCGGAGGTGTCGAGATCGACGGTCACGGTCATGGTCGACAACCGCACCTCGAGGGTCGCGGTGGCGGTGAACTCCGGGCCCGGCACGGTGAGCCTGGCCAGGGAGTCGGCGTAGGGCCGCAGGTGCCCGATACCCGCCGCGTCGATGCCGTCGAGACGGGTAGGGACCCGCTTGTTGTCGGGGATGCCCTGATCGCCGCGGAAGCGACGGATCTCGGTGATCAGGTGCTGCAGGTCGGCGACGCGGGTCGCCGCGTCGGCGTCCCGGGTGGCCCCGCCGGCGGTGGGCCACGGCGCGGTGACCACCGTCGGTTCACCGGTGAGGGTCGTCCACAGGGTCTCGGTGACGAACGGCATCACCGGGTGCAGCATCTTCAGGATCGAGTCGAGCACGGTGCCGAGCACGAGGCCGGTCGTCCGCACACGATCGTCGTCGACGTGACCGTCGGCGTCGGCGTACACCTGCACCTTCGACAGCTCGACGTACCAGTCGCAGAACTCGTCGCGCGCAAAGTGATACAGCGATTCACACGCGCGGGCGAACTCGTAGGACTCGAAGCCCGAATCCGCGTCGGCGAGCACCTCGTCGAGGCGGTCGAGGATCCAGCGGTCGGCGTCGGTGAGCGTCGCGCGGTCGGGCAGGGTGCCCAGGGTGGCGCCGTTCATCAGGGCGAAACGGGTCGCGTTGAACAGCTTCGTGGTGAAGTTGCGCGACGCCTCGGCGTGCCGCTCGCCCACCGACAGGTCACCGCCGGGCGTGGCTCCGCGGGCCAGGGTGAATCGCATCGCGTCGGCCCCGAAACGGTCGACCCAGTCGAGCGGGTCGATGCCGTTGCCCTTCGACTTCGACATCTTCTTGCCGTGTTCGTCGCGAACGAGCCCGTGCAGGAACAGATGTCGGAACGGGACCGGCGCGTCCTGATCGAGGGTCGCACCGACGTAGGTGCCGAACATCATCATCCGGGCGACCCAGAAGAACAGGATGTCGTAGCCGGTGACCAGCACGCTGGTGGGGTAGAACGCGCGCAGGTCGGCGGTGTCGTCCGGCCAACCCAGCGTCGAGAACGGCCAGAGACCCGAGGAGAACCACGTGTCGAGCACGTCGGGGTCCTGGACGTATCCCGCCGGCGGCTCCTCGCCGGGCGCGGTGCACACGACCTCACCGTCGGGCCCGTAGAAGATCGGGATGCGGTGGCCCCACCACAGTTGCCGCGAGATGCACCAGTCGTGCATGTCGTCGACCCACCCGAACCAGCGCGGCTCCATCGACGCCGGATGGATCTGTGTGGCGCCGCTGCGCACGGCGTCGCCGGCGGCCTTCGCCAGGGTCTCCACCCGCACCCACCACTGCATGCTCAGCCGCGGCTCGATCGGTTCGCCGCTGCGCTCGGAGTGCCCGACGCTGTGCAGGTAGGGGCGGACCTCCTTGACGATCCTGCCCTCGGCGGCCAGCGCCTCACGCACGGCGACGCGCGCGTCGAACCGGTCGAGACCGTCGAATCGTGTTCCGGTGTCGGCGATGTGACCGGAGGTGTCCATGATCGTCGGCATGGGCAACCCGTGGCGTTGCCCGAGCGCGAAGTCGTTGGGGTCGTGGGCGGGGGTGATCTTCACCGCGCCGGTGCCGAACTCGGGGTCGACGTAGTCGTCGGCGACCACCGGGATCGAGCGATCGAGGAACGGGTGCGGCAGCTCGGTGCCGACGAGGTGTGCGTAGCGCTCGTCGTCGGGGTGCTCCGCGATCGCGGTGTCGCCGAGCATGGTCTCCAGTCGCGTCGTGGCCACCACCAGGTGGGGTTGCGTGTCGTCCATCGAGCCGTAGCGGAAGCTCACGAGCTCGCCCTCGACGTCGTCGTAGGACACCTCGATGTCGCTGATGGCGGTCTGCAGCACCGGCGACCAGTTGACCAGTCGCTCGGCGCGATAGATGAGTCCGTCGTCGAACATCCGCTTGAACACGGTGTGCACGGCGCGCGAGAGGCCCTCGTCCATCGTGAAACGCTCACGCGACCAGTCGACGCCGTCGCCGAGACGGCGCATCTGCGCGCCGATGTCCCCGCTGATCTCGTCCTTGGCCAGCCACACGCGGTCGATGAACGCCTCCCGCCCGAGGTCGGAACGGGTGGTGCCCTCGGCGGCCAACCGCTTCTCGACCATGGCCTGCATGGCGATCGCGGCGTGGTCCATGCCGGGCAGCCACAGCACCTCGAAACCCTGCATCCGACGGCGTCGGGTGAGAGCGTCCATCAGGACGTGTTCGAAGGCGTGGCCCATGTGCAGGGACCCGTTGACGTTCGGCGGGGGGATGACGATCGAGAAGGTCGGCTTGCCGCTCGCCGGGTCGGCCGTGAAGAGGCCGTCGTCGATCCATCGCTGATAGATCGACGACTCGTGGGCGGCGGGTTCCCAGGACTTGGGCAGCCTCTCGGCAGGGGTGGGCGCGTCTGGGAGTTCGGTCACCCCTCGATTCTAGTGACGCCCCACCTACGGGATGCTCACGCCTGCCGTGTCGGCGGTGATCCCGCTCCCCGCGTGGCGCAGCCGGTGCAGGTCCTCGGGCGCGTTGACGTTGGTGAGCCAGGCGACATCGCTGACCGCGACGCGGTTGGCGGCGATGGCGTCGAGCGCGGCGAGCATGCGTCGTTCACCGGTCGCGGCCAGGTCGCGGATGCGTCCGGCGCATGCCGTCCGATACACGCCGGCGAAGGGATGGACCCGCTGGGAGTCGACGGCGATCGCCGCGTCGTCGCCCTCGCGCAGGCCCAGGAGCAGCTCGTCGACGATCGCCACCTCGATGAGAGGCATGTCCGTGGCGCACACGAAGGCGATCTCACATCCCGCGGCGGCGGCGTCGGCCAGTCCGGCGGCCAGGGCACCGAGAGGTCCGGCGCCGGCCTGCTCGTCGGTGACCCAGTGCGCCTCGGGACCGCCGGAGCCCTTGAGCGTCTTGTACGCGGGCGACGACGCCGCGGCGACGACCGACACCGGCGAGCACCGGGTGCCCACCTCGGCGACGATCCGGGCGAGCATCGGCTGGCCCTCCCAGTCGAGACCGGCCTTGTCCGAGCCCATCCGTCGCGACGCTCCACCGGCCAACACCACACCCGCCACATCGATCATCGGCCCAGTATCGCGTGACGCACCCCGTACTCGGGGCCACTATGGAGGAATGACTTCCATCGAATCCGATCCCACCGGCGCAGTACAGGCGACCGAGACCGACGTCGACGAGCCGACGACCACACGGGTCGGACACCGCAAGTCCTATGCCGCGGGGGTGCCCGCGGTGGCGGTGTCGATGCAGCGGGGCCTCACCCAGATGGGTCCGCTGCGCACCGCGCGCACACTGCTCGAGCTCAACCAACGCGACGGGTTCGACTGCCCGGGATGCGCGTGGCCGGAGAAGCCGGGCGGACGCAAGCACGCCGAGTTCTGCGAGAACGGCGCGAAGGCGGTGGCCGAGGAGGCGACCCGTCGTACCGTGACCCCGGAGTTCTTCGCTGCGCACAGCGTCGAGGCGCTGCGCGACCGGACCGAGTACTGGCTCTCGCAGCAGGGCCGGTTGACCCATCCGATGGTGTTGCGCGAAGGCGACACCCACTACCGCCCGATCGACTGGGACGACGCCTACGCCCTCATCGCCGACGAACTCGCCGCCCAGTCCTCCCCCGACGAGTCGGTGTTCTACACGTCGGGTCGCACCAGCAACGAGGCCGCGTTCACCTACCAGCTGCTCGCCCGCAGCCTCGGCACCAACAACCTGCCCGACTGCTCCAACATGTGCCACGAGTCGTCGGGCCATGCCCTGTCGACCACCATCGGCATCGGCAAGGGATCGGTGTCGGTGCTCGACGTCGAGAACGCCGACCTCATCGTGATCGCCGGACAGAACCCGGGCACCAACCATCCCCGGATGCTCTCGATCCTCGATGCGGCCAAGCGCAAGGGCGCGACGATCGTCGCGGTCAACCCACTGCCCGAGGCCGGGTTGATGCGGTTCAAGGACCCTCAGCGCGTCAACGGTGTCGTCGGTTCCGGCACCACCATGGCCGACGAGTTCCTCCAGATCCGGCTCGGCGGCGACATGGCGCTGTTCCGCGGTCTCGCGACACTGCTCCACCGTGCCGAGAAGGCCGCTCCGGGAACGGTGTTCGACACCGAGTTCCTCGACACCTACTGCGAGGGCGTCGACGACTACGTCGCCACGCTCGCCGACACCGACATGGACGAGATCGTCGCGGCGACCGGGCTGTCGCTGCGGCAGATCGAGGAGTTCGCCGACCGGTGGGCGTCGTCGGAGCGCATCATCGTCTGCTGGGCGATGGGGTTGACCCAACACGCGCACGCCGTCGCCACCATCGAGGAGGTCACCAACACGCTCCTGCTGCGCGGCATGATCGGCAAGCCCGGCGCCGGTGTCTGCCCGGTGCGCGGACACTCGAACGTGCAGGGCGACCGGACCATGGGGATCTGGGAGCAGATGGACGAGGCCTTCCTCGCCGCGGTCGATGCCGAGTTCGGAATCACCAGCCCGCGCGACCACGGCTGGGACGTCGTCGATTCCATCCGCGCCATGCGTGACGGCAAGGTGTCGATGTTCATGTCGATGGGCGGCAACTTCGTCTCGGCCACACCCGACACCGAGGTCACCCGCGCGGCCCTGGGGCGGTGTCGACTGACCGTGCAGGTGAGCACCAAGCTCAACGCCTCGCATCTCGCCACCGGATCGACCGCGCTCATCCTGCCGACGCTGGGCCGCACCGACCGCGACATGCGGGCCGGCCACAAGCAGAAGGTCACCGTCGAGGACTCGATGGGATCGGTGCATCTGTCGCGCGGATCGCTGCGACCGGCGAGCGAGGAGCTCCGCAGCGAGGTGGCCATCATCTGCCAGCTCGCCGAGAAGGTGCTCGGTAGCGGCCATCCCGTCGACTGGTCGGCGATGGCCGACGACTACGACGTGATCCGTGACCACGTCGCGAACGTGGTGCCGGGGTTCACCGACTTCAACACCCGGGTCCGCCAGCCCGACGGGTTCCTGCTGCCCCACCCGCCGCGTGACGACCGCGAGTTCCCCACCGACAGCGGCAAAGCCGTGCTGACGGTGAACCCGCTGCAGTGGCTCCCCACCCCTGCCGGACGACTGATCCTGCAGACGATGCGCAGCCACGACCAGTACAACACCACGATCTACGGTCACGACGACCGCTACCGGGGGATCAAGGGCAACCGTCGCGTGGTGCTCGTCAACGGCGACGATCTGACCGAACTCGGTCTGCGCGACGGGCAGTCGGTGTCGATCGTCTCGGAGTTCGCGACCGACAGCGGTGTCGAGGAACGCCGCATCGACGGGTTCACCGTGGTCGCGTACTCGACCCCGCGTGGCAACGCCGCCGCCTACTACCCCGAGACGAACCCCCTTGTCCCCCTCGATCACGTGGCCGTGAAGTCGAACACGCCGGTGTCGAAGGGGATCACGGTGCGTCTGATCGCCGCCTGATGGGTCGCGTCACCACCCGGGTACCGGTCCGTCGGATCCGCGGGGAACTCGACGCCACCCGACCGGACACGCTGGCCGTCGAGGAGCCCCTCGAGATCCGCGTCGGCGGTCGGTCGTTGACGGTCACGATGCGCACACCCGGCGCCGACATCGACCTCGTGCACGGATTCCTGTTGTCGGAGGGGCTGATCGGATCGGTCGACGACATCGCCACCATTCGCTACTGCGACGGCGTGGACGACGCCGGTGCGAACACCTACAACGTGATCGACGTGACCCCGGCCGACGGGGTGTCGATCGCGCCGAGACCACGGGCGTTCGTGTCGAACTCGGCGTGCGGGGTGTGCGGATCGTCGGCCATCGACGACATCCGCGCCACCTCACGGTTCGACCTCTCCACCGACGACTCGTCGATCGGCGTCGAGGCGCTCGGTGCGCTACCCGACCGGCTGCGGTCGGCGCAGGCCACCTTCACCGCGACCGGCGGTACGCACGCCGCCGCACTCTTCGACACCGACGGGACGCTGCTGGTGGTCCGCGAGGACGTCGGGCGCCACAACGCTCTCGACAAGGCCGTCGGGTGGGCTTTGCGGGAAGGACGGATCCCGTTGCGCCACACCGTGGCGATGATGTCGAGCCGGGTGTCGTTCGAGCTCGTGCAGAAGTCGGTGATGGCGGGGATCCCGATCATCGCGGCGGTGTCGGCGCCGTCGTCGCTCGCCGCCCACCTCGGCGCCGAGCTCGATCTCACCGTCGTCGGCTTCCTGCGGGGCGCGTCGATGAACGTCTACTCCGCCCCACAGCGCATCATCGGGGCCTGAGCGACCGTCCACGACCCGATCACATCGGGTCGTGGGGCGCGATCTCGACGTCACCGAGGATGTCGGGCAGGTCGACGGTCTCGCCCCGCACGTGCTGGGCGAGGAAGGCCAGCACCACCCGATACCAGATGATCGCGTTCTGGGGCTTGAGGATCCAGTGGTTCTCGTCGGGGAAGTACAGGAACCGGTGGACGGTCGTCCCGTCGTCGGCGGCGGGGAGTCCCGATTCGGAGAGCAGCTCGTACCAGAGCCGCAGCGATTCGCCGACCGGGACGCGATAGTCCTTGTCGCCGTGGATGACGAGCATCGGGGTCACGATGTCGGCGACGTAGAGGTGGGGCGAGTTCTCGACCGCCATCTCCGGCGACATCTCGCGCGACCAGTAGTCGGCGCCGTCGGTGGTCGGCCCGAACTGGTCGAGCGCCCAGAGGCTCGCGTGGGTGACCACGGCCCGGAACCGGTCGGTGTGCCCGGCGATCCAGTTCGCCATGTACCCGCCGAACGATCCGCCCATGAGCGCCGTTCGCTCGGACGCGATGCGGGGGTCGGCCTCGGCGGCGTCGGTCACCGCCATGAGGTCGGTGTAGGGCTCGAAGCCCCAACTCCCCCACCCGCGCTGGATGAAGTTCTGCCCGTATCCCGTCGAGAGGGCAGGGTCGGGCAGCACCACCGCGTAGCCCGCCGCGACGGCGATCCACGGGTTCCACCGCCAGGACCACGCGTTCCACGACGCCAGCGGTCCGCCGTGCACCCACAGCAGCAGCGGAACCCGCGCCTGCTCGCTCGCACCGTGCGGCAGCGCGAGCCACGCCCGCAGGGGTGTGCCGTCGATGGTCTGGGTGCGCAGCTCCTCCAGGGTGCCGGGCAGTGCCGGGAGTTCGGCGGGCCCGGGCAGCGGGGTGACCGCACCGTCGGCGATGTCGATGCGCACCACGTGCGACGGCTCGGCGGGCGAGCTGCGCAGCGCGAACAGCGTCGTGCCGTCCGGGTGTACGCACACATCGCTGTAGCAGTGGTCGGTGGATGTCACCGCGCGCACGGGTTCGCGGTCCTCGCGCCCGGTCGCGTCGATCACGAACACCTGCCCCCGGCCGTCGTCGTCGGCGGTGACGATCAGGGCCGTTCCGTCCGCCGACCACGACACCGAGGTGGGCCATCGATCCCAGTTCGCGGCCGGCTCGGTGACCGCGCCCGTGGCGAGGTCGATGATGCCGACCGTCACCACCGGCGCGGTGGTGGGGGTGGTCACCGACTCCGACACGAACGCGACCCGCGTACCGTCCGGCGAGATCGTCGGAGCGAAGAAGTCGGCGTCGGGATCGGCACGCAGCGTCACCGGCTCGGTCGGTGTGTCGGCGCGAAGATCGATGCGCACCAGGGCGGTTCGCGTCGCCGCCTGGGGTGCGCCGGTCCGCCAGGTGGTGACCGCGACGTCGCCGTCGGGGGCGATCGCCACATGTGCATCACGTAGCGCCGCGCCCGGTCGCGTGACGACGGGATCGAGCCGGCCGTCGTGGGCTACGTCGAACAGGTGCGGTCGCCCGGGCCCGAGGTCGGCGTCCCAATGACGTACCGGGTAGCGATCGTGCAGGATCGCCGAGGTGGTCGTCGTCTGCCGGCGCTCGCGGACGTCGGCGTCGGTGTCCGGTGTGCGCGAGAGCACGTCGGCCAGGACGAGCACCCGGTCGCTCGCGGTCGCACTCGCGATCGAGGCGACACCGCCCGGGCGCAATGCGACCCGCTCGGCCTCGCCGACCGCCGGCAGGCGCCAGAGGGCGGCCTGCGGGTCCGCATCGGGACCCTGCGTGGACTTCCGGAGGAACCACAGGGCACCGGAGCCGTCGAAGGTGGGCGCGGTGGCACTGTCGGCGCCCTGGGTGAGACGGTGGCCAGCTTCGTCACCGGCGGGGTCGATCTCCCACAGGGCGGAGACGTACTTCGTGGAGGCGTCGTCGAGGGTGGCGACGGTGGTGACGAGCCGATGGCCGTCGGGCGACATCGCCAGGCCGCTCACGCGGGGCAGGGCGATGTAGTGATCGAGATCGGCGAAGTCTGATTTCTCGGCGTGCGTCACGCCGCGAGACTACGCGGTCTTGTCACGCCGTTCGTCGCGACGCGGCTTGCGCGGGACGATGGTCGGCAACACGTTGTCGCGCACCGTCTCTCCGGTGACGACCACCTTGGCGACGTCGTCGCGGCTGGGGATGTCGTACATCACCGGGAGCAGGACCTCTTCCATGATGGCGCGCAGACCGCGAGCGCCGGTGCCCCGATGGATGGCCTGGTCGGCCACGGCCTCGAGGGCGTCAGGGGTGAACTCGAGCTCGACGCCGTCCATGTCGAACAGGCGGACGTACTGCTTCACCAGCGCGTTCTTGGGGGTCGAGAGGATGGAGACCAACGACTCCTTGTCGAGGTTGGTCACCGATGCCACCACCGGCAGACGGCCGATGAATTCGGGGATGAGACCGAACTTGATGAGGTCCTCGGGCATGACCTCGGCGAACGCGTCGGTCATCTCGTCGTCGTTCTTCTTCGCGACCTCGGTGCCGAAACCGATGCCGCGCTTGCCGATTCGATCGGACACGATGCGCTCGAGGCCCGCGAACGCGCCGGCCACGATGAAGAGCACGTTCGTGGTGTCGATCTGGATGAATTCCTGGTGCGGATGCTTGCGGCCGCCCTGCGGGGGAACCGAGGCCTGGGTGCCCTCGAGGATCTTCAGCAGGGCCTGCTGCACGCCCTCGCCGCTGACGTCGCGGGTGATGGAGGGGTTCTCGCTCTTGCGGGCGATCTTGTCGACCTCGTCGATGTAGATGATGCCGGTCTCGGCCCGCTTCACGTCGTAGTCGGCGGCCTGGATCAGCTTCAGCAGGATGTTCTCGACGTCCTCACCGACGTAGCCGGCCTCGGTGAGCGCGGTCGCGTCGGCGATGGCGAACGGCACGTTGAGCATCTTCGCCAGGGTCTGCGCGAGGTAGGTCTTGCCGCAGCCGGTGGGGCCGAGCATGAGGATGTTCGACTTCCCCAGCTCGACGGCCTCGCCGCCACGCGAGTCCTTGCGGTCGCCGGCCTGGATGCGCTTGTAGTGGTTGTAGACGGCCACCGCCAGGGTGCGCTTCGCGGTGTCCTGGCCGATGACGTAGTTCTCGAGGAAGTCGCGGATCTCCGAGGGCTTGGGCAGCTCGTCGAGCTTGACGTCGCTCGACTCGGCGAGCTCCTCCTCGATGATCTCGTTGCACAGGTCGATGCACTCGTCGCAGATGTACACGCCGGGGCCCGCGATGAGCTTCTTGACCTGCTTCTGGCTCTTTCCGCAGAACGAGCACTTCAGCAGATCGCCACCGTCTCCGATTCGCGCCATCGTGTGCTGTACCTCTTCCTTGTGCACCGGCGCGATGGGCATCGCGTCGGGCGAACCGACCTGGCGTCAGTATGAACGACCGTACCCGCGGGCCGACCGAACTTCGACCGATAAACACTTTTGTCATGACCGCGTCGGCAGGGGGCCGACACGGGTGGGGAACACGAGTTCTCAGTGGTCCCAGGCGTACAGGATCACCCCTCGGTGACCACGCCGGGCGCAACCGCTGCGCACCCGGCGTGTCGCCCGAGAGCTGTGCACCGTCAGCTACGGCGTGCGGACTTCTTGCGGTACTCGAAGACCTCGTCGATGATCCCGTATTCCTTGGCCTGCGCCGCGGTGAGGATGTTGTCGCGGTCGGTGTCGCGGCGGATCTTGTCGGGGTCCTGGCTGGTGTGACCGGACAGGATCTCGTCGAGGAGGCGGCGGATGCGCTCGATCTCGGCGGCCTGGATCTCGAGGTCGGACACCTGGCCCTGGTAGGAACCGCCGGTGCGCGGCTGGTGGATGAGCACCGTGGCGTTGGGCAGTGCGGCGCGCTTGCCGGGGGTACCCGCGGCGAGCAGGACCGCCGCGGCCGAGGCGGCCTCGCCGAGGCAGACCGTCACGATGTCGCAGTGGACGTACTGCATGGTGTCGTAGATCGCCAGCATCGCGGGCACGCTGCCGCCGGGCGAGTTGATGTACATGGTGATGTCCCGGTCGGGATCCTGGGACTCGAGCACCAGCAGCTGCGCCATGATGTCGTTCGACACGGTCTCGTCGATCGGGGTGCCGAGGAAGACGATGCGCTCCTCGAACAACTTGGCGTACGGGTTGTACTCCCGCATGCCGTTGGGGGTGTGCTCGATGAACGAGGGCAGGATGTAGCGACTCTGGAGTCCGGCGGCGGCCACGCCTGCGGGACTGGGGGTGGATCCGAACACGTTGCTCATGGTTTCTCCGAGGTTCTCTGGGCGGCGATGCGCGCGGGGCGTGGGTGGAGTCGGGTCGGGGTCGGTCAGGCCCGAGAGATCACGTGGTCGACGAATCCGTACTCCTTGGCCGCCTCTGCGGTGAACCACTTGTCACGGTCGGCGTCGGCCTCGATCTTCTCGAGCGGCTGTCCGGTGAACTCGGCGTTGAGGCGGTTCATCTCTTTCTTGGTCAGCGCGAACTGCTCGGCCTGGATGGCGATGTCGGCCGCGGTACCACCGATGCCCGCCGACGGCTGGTGCATCATGATCCGCGCGTGCGGCAGGGCGTGACGCTTGCCCTTCGCACCGGCGGCGAGGAGGAACTGGCCCATCGAGGCGGCCATGCCCATCGCGTAGGTCGCGACATCGCACTGAGCGAGCTGCATGGTGTCGAAGATCGCCATGCCCGCGGTGACCGACCCGCCGGGCGAGTTGATGTAGAGGTTGATGTCCTTGGTGCTGTCCTCGGCGGCGAGCAGGAGGATCTGGGCGCACAGCCGGTTGGCGATGTCGTCGTCGACCTGGGTGCCCAGGAAGATGATCCGCTCGCGCAGCAGGCGCTCGAAGACCGAGTCGCTCAGGTTCAGGCCGGACATGCCCGAGCTCGCGGTGACACCCGAGCTCATCGCAGGCGTGTGGATCTTCGACTCGGTCACGATTCCTACTTTCGAAAGAGGTCGGGAGAGATCTCGGCGGTCGGCGCACGAGGCGCCGTGCACGAGATCGTTGTGCGGGAGTGCTCTTCGTCGACACTAACGAACAGGGGCGGCCCCGAGTCGTCGGAGCCGCCCCTATTCGCTGACAGCGGAACACATCGGTGGCCGCTGTCGTCGGTGGTCCTAGCTGGTCTCGGGCTCTTTCGCCGAGGCCTCGGCCTGCTCGGTCCCGGCGCCCTCGATCCCGGGGGTGTCGCCCTCGGGGTCGGCGTCCTCGCCGCCACCGAAGAACTCGGCGGTGTCGACGGTCGCGCCGGTGGTGTCGGTGACCGACACCAGACCGATGACGCCCGCGAGCGCCTTGCTACGACGGACGTCGGCGTAGATCGCGCCCACCTGTCCGGCCTGCTGCAGCTGGGCGATGAAGTCCTGGGGCGCCATGCCGTAGCGCTGTGCCTGGAACATGATCTGCTGGGTCAGCTCGTCCTGCCCGACGACGGTCTCGCGGGCGTCGGCGATCGCGTCGAGCAGCAGCTGCGACCGGACCGACTTCTCGGCACCCTCGCGCGCCTCGGTCTCCCACTCCTCGCGGGTGGTCCCCTGCTGGGCGAGGAACTCGGCGACCTTGTCGTCGTCGTGATCGAAGGCGTGGACGACCTGGTGCATCTGGCTCTCGGCCTCGGCGTCGACGACACCCTGCGGCAGGGGCACCTCGACGGAGTCGAGCAGCTTCTCGAGCACCGCGTCGCGGATCGCGCTCGCCTGCTCCATCTTCTTCGACTGGCCGACGCGCTCGGTGAGGTCCGCGCGCAGCTCGTCGATGGTGTCGAACTCGCTGGCCATCTGGGCGAACTCGTCGTCGGCCTCGGGCAGCTCGCGCTCCTTGACCGAGTTGACGGTGACGGTCACCTCGGCCTCGGAGCCGCTGTGCTCGCCGGCGACGAGCGTGGTCGTGAAGACCTTGTCCTCACCGGTGCTCATACCGACCAGCGCCTCGTCGAGACCGTCGATGAGCTGACCCGAACCGACCTCGTGGGACAGGCCGGTGGTGGAGGCCTCCTCGACCTCGGCACCGTCGACGGTGGCGGCGAGATCGATCGAGACGAAGTCGCCGTCCTTCGCAGGCCGGTCGACACCGGTGAGGGTGCCGAAGCGGGCGCGCAGCGCGTCGAACTGCTCGGTGACCGCGGCGTCGTCGACCTCGACGGGCTCGACCTCGACCGACAGCGACGCGAAGTCGGGCAGGGCGATGTCGGGACGGACGTCGACCTCGGCGGTGAAGGTGATCGACTTGCCGTACTCGAGCTCGGAGAGGTCGATGTCGGGCTGACCGATCGGGTTGGTCTCGGTCTCGGCGATGGCCTCGGAGTACTTGCCCGGGAGCGCGTCGTTGACGACCTGCGCGAGCACCGAATCGCGGCCGACCCGTGCCTCGATGAGCTTGGCGGGGGCCTTGCCCGGCCGGAAGCCGGGGATGCGGATCTGCTGGGCCAACGACTTGTAGGCGCGGGCGAAATCCTTCTCGAGCTCCTCGAACGGGACCTCGACATTGAGTTTCACGCGCGTCGGGCTCAGCTGCTCGACAGTGCTCTTCACGAACTTGACTCCTTGTGTGATGACGGTGGTACGGGTCTGGGGTCTCCGGGCCAGGGGTCTGGTCCGGACGCAGACGCGTCGGGGGTTCTCGCCCGGGGATCCATCTGTCGTCGGGATGACAGGATTCGAACCTGCGACCCTCCGCTCCCAAAGCGGATGCGCTACCAAGCTGCGCCACATCCCGGACTCGCCGGTGCCACAGCGGAGAAGAAGGCTCGCAGTCCTCGCAGACACCGAGCGCAAATACTACGTTGCCGCGGTGCGACCTCGGGAATCGCCTCGCGAGGCGGTGGGGCGACCGACATGACACAGGCGCCGACCGCAGTGCGATCGGCGCCTGTGACGTCCGGTGAGCGGGTGACGGGAATCGAACCCGCGTAGCTAGTTTGGAAGACTAGGGCTCTACCATTGAGCTACACCCGCGAGCACACCACGCCGGGTGGGATCGCCACCGGCGTCGCGTGCGGAAGCGACTGTACCGCGTGGGCGTGGCCGATCCGAAATCCCCGACGAGGCGATCGCTGACCATCTCGTGTGACACGCGTCTCCCAGGAGTTCCTCCCGCACGAGCTGTCACGTGTGCCTCACGAGTCGCATGACAACACTCCTGTAACGAATCAGACACGGTCTGGGTTGGGCGCTGTCCTCGGTCCGTGTCACCATGAGTGGGCGCGTGGGGTCTCGCGCCGTACACCCGCATCCGATCGAAGGACAGGTCTCGAACTCGTGCTGACTCCCAAGTCCACTCGCCGTGCCCACACCGTGCGCCGCGTGCTCACCGTGCTCATGGGCGTCGTGATCGCCCTCGTGGCGGTCCCGACCGCGGCGATGGCCGCCCCCGCCGCACCGACACCGACCATCCCCGGCCTGCCGGGTGTGCCCGTGCCGGACTTCCTCAAGCCGCTGCTCCCGGCCCCGCCGGCCCCGAGC
>NZ_JXYP01000012.1 GCF_000964005.1 Williamsia herbipolensis | reverse complement strand
GGTATCCGGGCGTGGGGGTCGCGCCTCCGCGGCGGTGCACCGCCATCTCACGGCAGTACTTCTCCGAGTCCTTCTGCAGCAGCAGGTATCCCGCGCCGAGAGCGGCGACCCCGCTGATGACCGACGGGATGGTCGTCCACGCGGGACCACCGTCACCGAAGAGCGAGAACACCGCCTGCACCACGAGGAAACCGCTGAGGAACGACAGCACCAGGCGCGCCCAGTTGTGCCCCGACCGCGCCAGCCACACCAGCAGCAACGACACCGCCGTCACGACCACACCGACACCCACGAACACCCCGACGATGAGACCGGTCGACGCCATGAGATCGGACTGCTCGGTCGACGCCTCGCGCGCGGCCCTGCGCACCGAATCGGCCGCGGCGGAGTACTGACCGCCGTAGGCGACGGCCTGCATCACGATCACCACCAGCCACAGCTCGGTCCCGATCGCCATCGGCGTGGCCAGGGTCGGCTTCGTGTTCTGCGGACCGGACTCCGGATGGGTGCCCTGGTGGGGCGGCCCCGGCTGAGGCGGCCGCGGATTCGACGGGTACGACATGGCACACAGAGTAGTGCCCCACCCACATCCGACGGTGTCCGCCCAGCTCAGGTGGCCGAAATGGGGTCAGGCCAATCGCTGCGCGACCTCGGTGGCCCAGTAGGTGAGGACGATCGACGCGCCGGCCCTCCGGATCGAGGTCACCGACTCCATGATCGCGGCGTCGCGGTCGATCCACCCGCGCTCGGCCGCGGCGGTGATCATCGAGTACTCACCCGAGATCTGGTAGGCCGCGATCGGTGCGTCGGTCGCGTTCGCCACGTCACGCACGATGTCGAGGTAGCTCATCGCCGGCTTCACCATCACGATGTCGGCGCCCTCGGCGAGATCGAGTTCGAGCTCCCGCATCGCCTCGTCGCGGTTCGCCGGATCCTGCTGATAGGTGCGACGGTCGCCCTGGAGCGTGGAGCCGACCGCCTCGCGGAACGGTCCGTAGAACGCCGAAGCGTACTTCGCGGTGTAGGCGAGGATGCCGGTGTCGGTGTGGCCGGCGTCGTCGAGCGCGTCGCGGATCACCCCGACCTGGCCGTCCATCATCCCGCTCGGACCGAGCAGGTGCGCGCCCGCGTTCGCCTGCGCGAGCGCCATCGACACGTACCGGTCGAGCGAGGCGTCGTTGTCGACGCGACCGGAATGATCGAGTACGCCGCAGTGCCCGTGATCGGTGAACTCGTCGAGACAGGTGTCGGCCATCAGCACGGTGGAGTCACCGAATTCGTCTCGCAACGCCCGCAATCCGCGGTTGAGGATCCCCTCGGGATCATCGGCCCCGGAACCGGTGGCGTCCTTGTCCTCGGCGCGCGGCACACCGAACACCATGAGCCCTCCGACACCGGCGGACACCGCCTCGGCCGCGGCTGCGCGCAACGAATCGAGCGTGTGCTGCACGACGCCGGGCATCGACGAGATCGGCTGCGGCTCGTCGAGGCCGTCGGCCACGAACATCGGGAGCACGAGATGCCGTGGCTCCAACGACGTCTGGGCCACCAACCGACGCATGGCCGGAGTGGTGCGCAGCCGGCGCGGCCGGATGTAGGGATGCGAGGTCATGAGATCAGGACCGGGAGCGCCGGGCCTTCTTGCGCGGCGGGGGCAGAGCACCCTCGGCGCGCAGACGCGAGGCGTGCTCGGCGAGGGCGTCGACGAGATCGGGCACCGACGCCGACTCGGGCTGGACATCGACCCGCAGGCCGAATTCCGTTGCCGTCTCGGCGGTCTTGGGTCCGATGCACGCGACGATGGTGCGCGCATGCGGCTTGCCCGCGATGCCGACGAGGTTGCGGACGGTGGAGCTCGAGGTGAAGCAGACCGCGTCGAACCCGCCGGTCTTGATCATCTCGCGGGTGGTCGCCGGCGGCGGAGCCGCCCGCACGGTGCGGTAGGCGGTGACGTCGTCGATCTCCCAGCCACGGTCACGCAGACCCTCCGAGAGCGTCTCGGTCGCGATGTCCGCGCGCGGCAACAGGATCCGGTTCACCGGGTCGAACACGTCGTCGTAGGGCGGGAAGTCGTCGAGCAGACCCAGCGACGACTGCTCGCCGCTCGGGATGAGTTCGGGGTTGATGCCGAAGGTACGCACCTTCTCGGCGGTGGCCTCGCCGACGCAGGCGATCTTGACGCCGCTGAACGCGCGTGCGTCCAAACCGAATTCGGCGAACTTCTCCCACACCGCGCGCACCGCGTTGGTGGAGGTGAACACCACCCACTGGTAGCGGCCGTCGACGAGACCCTTGACGGCACGTTCCATCTGCGCGGGACTGCGCGGCGGCTCGACGGCGATGGTCGGCACCTCCATGGGGATCGCGCCGTGGACGACGAGCCGATCGCTCATGTCGCCGGCCTGATCCTTGGTGCGCGGCACCAGAACGGTCCAGCCGTACAGCGCGCGCGACTCCCACCAGCTGAGCTTGCCGCGCTGGGCGACGACCTTGCCGATGGTGACGATGAGCGGTCCCTGCAGACCCGCACCCTTGTCGTTGAGCGTCGCCAGCGTCGCCTCGATGGTGCGCTGCTGGCAGGTGGTGCCGTTGACGGTGACCGCGACCGGCGTCTGCGCCGCCACACCGTGCTCGGTGAGGGCGCTGGCCGTCTCGGCCAGGTGACCTGCGGTGGCGTGGAGCACCAGCGGGCCGGGGGCGGCCGCGAGCGCGGCCCAGTCGACCTCGCCGCGGACGTCGGCCTCGGTGTGCGACGAGCCCAGCGGCATACCCGCGTAGCTCGGCACCGCGGCGGCGGCCGGGAGACCGGGGATGACCTCGAAGCCGACCGAGGTGCGGGCGACGGCGGTGACCTCGGCGAGAACGGAATCGGTGGTCAGCGGATCGCCGGAGACCAGCCGGACCACGTCGTCACCGGCCTTCGCGGCGGCGAGCAGGGTCTTGGCGACCTCACCCGGATCGCCCAGGGCCGGTCGGATGCGTGCGCCGGCGGGGTCCTGATCGTCCGCGGCGGACGGGGTGTCGACGGGGGCGTCGTCACCGTCGGCGGTCGCGTCGGCCGACGAGGGTTCGGGCCGGCGGACGACGGGCTCCTCGACCGGGATGTCGGCCCCGATGAGAGCGGTGACACCCGCGGGGACGTCGGCGTCGACGAACACGGTGCTCGCCGAGGCGATGGCGTCTCGGGCGCGAAGCGTCAGCAGTGCCGGATCTCCGGGGCCCGATCCGACAAACAGGATCCGACCCGGACTGGCCTTCTTCGTACGGCTCATTCGTGCGCTCTCCTGACCCGTGCGGGGGTCCGTTGCGTTCGGTGGCTACTGAGAACGCATGACCTCCGCGGCCCCGCGATCCAGCAGTTCTACGGCGAGTTCCCGCCCGAGATCGGCAGCGCGTTCGACCGGTCCCACCAGCGACGACCGGATCACATCGGATCCGTCCTCCGCAGCGACCGCAGCGCGCAGCGACAGCTCGGTGAAGATGCGCCCGTCGTCGTCGAGCGACTCCACCACCTCGGCGATCGCTCCGACCGGGGCCGTGCAGCCGGCTTCCAGGGCTGCCAACACGGCTCGCTCGGCATCGACCGCCGCCCGTGTGGGGGCGTCGTCCAACTCGGCGAGAATGCTCACCAGTTCGGCATCATCGGAGCGGCACTCCACAGCGAGGGCACCTTGTGCAGGTGCCGGAAGCAACACGACCGGGTCGAACGCCTCGGTGACCTCATCGGCACGACCGATACGAACCAGCCCGGCACGGGCCACCACCACTGCGTCGAGTTCGCCGCTGGCGACTTTGCCCAACCGAGAATCTAGGTTGCCTCGTAGGGGGCGGATTTCCAAACCGAGACCCAGTGCGTTAAGCTGCGCGATCCTGCGCGGCGCCGAGGTCCCCACGGTCGATCCCGGTGGCAGCTCGCCCAGCACCCGACCACCCGACGCGACCAGCGCATCACGCGAATCCTCACGCGGCGGGACGGCGGCGATCGTGAGCACCGGGTCGACCGCGGTCGGCAGGTCCTTGTAGGAGTGCACGGCGACGTCGATGTCGCGGGCGTGCAGCGCGTTGCGGATGGCGGTGGTGAACACGCCGACGCCGATCTTCTCCACCGGCTCGGCCGACATGTCGCCTGCCGTGGTGATGACGACCAGCTCCGCGTCGTGGCCCGCCGCGATCAACTGGTCACGGATGACCCCCGACTGCGTCGTCGCCAACAGCGAACCACGCGTTCCTATCCGGATGGTCAACGGTCGCTCCCCGTGACCGGCAGGCCGGTCTCGGGAGCCGAGACGGATTCGGCCGCACCGGGAGTCAGTTCGAACAGCTCGCGCAGCGCCTCGGCGTAGTGGTCGCCGTTGGGGGTCGAGGCGAGCTGCTTCACGCGCACCGTCGGCGCGTGCAGGAGCTTGTCGACGACGCGACGGACGGCCTTGGCGACCTCGTCACGCTGGGGGTCGTCGAGTCCGGGCAGCCGGGTCTCGAGGCGCATGATCTCGGCCTCCACCATCTCCGCGGCGCGCTGGCGCAGGGCGGTGACGGTCGGGGTGACCTCGGCCTGACGCTGCAGGGTGAGGTACTCGGCGAGCTCGCCGGCGACGATGGCGCGCGCGGCGGAGGCGTCGGCGGCCGCAGCCTGGGTCGCCCCGTCGGCGCGCAGGCCCTCGATGTCGACGATATGGACGTGCGGCAGCTTCGCCGCGGCGGGATCGACGTTGCGCGGCAGTCCGAGGTCGCAGATAACCAGAGGCGTGGTGCGGGTGCGCTGCGCCAGGGCCGAGTGCACCTCACCGACGCTGACCAACGAACCGACCGTGCCGGTACAGCTCACCAGGACGTCGGCCTCGGCGACCGCGGCGGCCAGGTCGGCCATCGGCACCGACGTCGCCCGCACACCGTGGTTCTTCGCGACGTTGGCCGCGAGGTGGTCGGCCTTCTCGGCGGTGCGGTTGACGATCGACAGGTCGAGGACCCCATCGCGGGCGAGATGGGCCGCGGCGAGCGCACCCATCGCACCGGCGCCGAGCACGACGGCCGACCCGATGGCGCCGGGGGTCTCGCGGGTGCCGAGGAGCGCGCGGGCGCGGTCGAGGGCGACCGACACCACCGACGCGCCGGCGCGGTCGATGCCCGTCTCGGTGTGCACGCGCTTGCCGACGCGCAACGCCTGCTGCGCCAGTTCGTGCAGGACACGTCCGGCCGAGGAGTGTTCGTCGGCGCTGGCGTAGGCCGATCGGATCTGGCCGAGGATCTGCTGCTCGCCGACGACCATCGAGTCGAGTCCGGCGGCCACGGTGAACAGATGCTCGACGGCGGCCTCGGAGTACCGGACGTAGGCGTGCTGCGTCATCTCGTTCACGGTCATGCCGGAGTGCTCGCCGATCACC
The DNA here is from genome assembly GCF_000964005.1 of Williamsia herbipolensis. Lineage (GTDB taxonomy): Bacteria > Actinomycetota > Actinomycetes > Mycobacteriales > Mycobacteriaceae > Williamsia_A > Williamsia_A herbipolensis. The sequence continues at coordinate 79,995 of NZ_JXYP01000012.1, read as the reverse complement.
GCACCCACCGCCTCGAGCGCGGGGTGGAACGCGTCGACGACGGCGTAGATCTCCACCCGGTTGCAGGTCGAGACCATCATGACCTCGGAGATCTGCGGGGTGTCGAGGAGTTGGTCGACCAACTTGGGTCGGTCACCGTCGGACACCGCGAGGCGTTCGAGCACCGAGACCGGCGCGCTGCGGTGGGACACTCCGAACAGGAAGATGCTCACACTGACACTGCTTTCTGGGTGGCTCCGCTCACGGCGTTCTCGGTCGATGCACTCGTCGAGTCGCGCCGCGAGGCGTTGAACGCGAGGACCTGGAGCTCGAGAGCCAGGTCGACGGGTCGGACGTGCACCGACGGCGGCGTGTGCAGCGCCACGGTCGTGAAGTTGAGGATCTGCCGCACGCCCGCCAGCACGAAGGTGTCGCAGGTCTGCTGCGCGATCGCGTCGGACGTCGCCACCACGGCGATGTCGACGTTCTTCGCTGCGCATTCGGCGGAGAGTTCGGTCATCGGTGCCACAGTCATCTCAACGCCCCCGGTACCGAATGTGGTGCCCACGAGGTCGGGATCAGTGTCGAACATCGCAACCACGCGGAACCCGCGTCCGAATCCTGTGTGTGCGAGAAGGGCCCGCCCCAGGTGGCCGGCGCCGGCCAGCGCGACGTTGTGGGTGTCGGACGTGCGCAACGCCAGAGCGATGCGGGCGGTCAGGCGACCGACGTCGTAGCCGACCCCGCGCACCCCGTTCGCGCCCACATGGGAGAGGTCCTTGCGCAGGATCGCGGGGTTCACGCCCGCCGCGGTGGCCAGTTGCCCGCTCGACGCCACCACGACACCGTGCTCACTGAACGACCGCAGCACGTGCAGATAGGCAGCCAGCCGCGCCACGGAGGCAGCGGGGATCGACGATGTCACGTCGTCGTCGGCATGAGGCACGCGTCGAGGGTATACCGCTTGTGAACGCGTTCACAAAGAAGGGCCGACTCACCTCGCGGCATCGAGGTCGGCCCGCAGTCGGGGCATGTCCACCTCGCCGTAACTGTGCTCGCGCTCGTCGAGCAGCACCACGGGCAGACGATCACCGAACTCCGCGCGCAATGCCGGATCGTGGGCGGCCGCGGCGTCGACGTCGACGATCTCCAACGCTGTGTCGTACTCGACAGAGACCGGCTGCAACTCCTCGAGCGCGCGGGCACACGCCGGGCAACCCGCGCGGGTCAGCAGGGTGATCACCATGGACACCGATTGTGCACCCGAACGCGCCGGACCAATCGGATGCTGTGGGCCGGGTGCGGTGGGCGGGGTGTGACGAGCGGGTGCGGCTAGGCTTGGAGTCCGAGGAGCAGGAGGCGATCTGGTGACCGATACGCCCGGCGACACCGACCCCGAGGGGTCGATGCACACCGGCCCCACCGGCGATGGTGCGCACGAGCCCGATGCCATCCCGCCGGTGCCCGCCGAACAGTCCGTCGACGCCGTGACCAGCACAGGTCCTGTCGGTGCCGAGGATCGCGAACCCGGGGGCACCGTCAGCAACTGGATCTCCTCGCGAGCCAATCGCTCGGCACAGTCGGGGCGGGTCGGCCGCTTCCGGCAGTCCGCCGCCGAACTGCGACACTCCCTCGCCGGTGAGGCGAGCGCGCAGGCCGCCTACGCCACCCTCGAACGTCGCGGCCGGCTCGCCGGACCCGTGCACGACGACGACGAGCCCGGCGCACCCACCGACGTCCCGCCCGACCTGACCGCCGCCGCGTTCTTCGACGTCGACAACACGCTCGTGCAGGGCGCGTCGATCGTGCACTTCGCGCGCGGGCTCGCCGCTCGCGACTACTTCTCCTACCGCGACATGGCCGAATTCGCCTGGGCGCAGGCCAAGTTCCGTATCAGCGGCCGCGAGAACGCCGACGACGTCGCCTCGGGTCGGGAGAAGGCCCTGGCCTTCATCGCCGGTCGCTCGACGGACGAACTGCGCAGGCTCGGCGAGGAGATCTTCGACGAGACCATCGCCGACAAGATCTGGCCGGGCACGCGCACCCTCGCGCAGATGCACCTCGACGCCGGACAACAGGTGTGGCTGGTGACCGCCACCCCACTCGAACTCGCACAGACCATCGCCGACCGCCTCGGCCTCACCGGAGCCCTGGGCACCGTCGCCGAGAGCGTCGACGGGAAGTTCACCGGACGCCTCGTCGGCGACATCCTCCACGGACTCGGCAAGGCCCATGCCGTGCGACAACTCGCGGTGCGTGAAGGCCTCAACCTCAAGCGCTGCACCGCCTACTCCGACTCCCACAACGACGTCCCGATGCTGTCGCTGTGCGGAACCGCCGTCGCGATCAACCCCGACGCCGACCTCCGCGACGTCGCCCGCGTCCGCGGCTGGGAGATCCGCGACTACCGCACCGCCCGCAAGGCCGCCAAGATCGGTCTGCCCACCGCGGTGCTCTTGGGTGCCGCCGGCGGCGGCGCCGTCGCCGCGGCCCGTCGCCTCCGCGACTGACCGCTTCTCGCGACCGTTTCGTCCTCGCGCGACCGTCGCAACGGTCGCGCGAGGTGCAGCTGGTCGCGGGAGATGTGGCGGGATCCGATCGGTTGTCGGCCGCGTCCAAGCTCCATGACCACATTTCCCGTCGACGAGATGGGTCTCGTACACCGCGACTCCGTCCTCCGCGTCGGCCTCGCTGACAAACACCTCGCGGCCGCAGTCCGCGAGGGCCGCCTGACGCGCCTGCGCGCGGGGACCTATCTCCTCACGACGCCCTCGTCGCCCGAGCACCGACACCGCTTGCGTGTCGTGGCATCGACGCAGCCCGACACCGTCGTCAGCCACCATTCCGCGGCGGTCCTGCACGGGTTCGCCATGCTGCGACCGGCATTCGAACGGGTGCACACGACGTCGGGTTCCTCGGCCGGCGGCCGGATCTCGCGCACCCGTCACATGCACGCGGGTCCGCTCGACGACGTCGATGTCGTCGGTCACGACGGACTCCTCGTCACATCCGCGGCGCGGACGGCGGTCGACGTCGCGTGTCACGGCGACTTCGATCAGGCGCTGGTCGTCTTCGACTCCGCACTCCGCGGCGGAGTGGACGCCGTCGACCTCGCCGCCGAGCTGGATGGTCGCCGCCGTCGCGGGATCGGCGTCGCTCGACGAGCCCTCGCCGTCGCCGACGGGTCCTCGGCATCGGTGGGCGAGTCGTGGAGTCGCGCCCAGATGATCACCGCCGGACTCCCCATCCCCGTGCTCCAGCGTGAACGTCGCCTGTCGGGACGGCGCATCATCACCGACTTCGACTGGGACGACCGCCTCGTCGGGGAGTTCGACGGGCAGATCAAATACGGCCGGCTGCTCACCCCGGGACAAAAGATCGAGGACGTCATCGCCGACGAGAAAGCCCGAGAGGATCTGTTGCGGTGGAGCGACCGGATGGTGGTCCGGTGGGTGTGGGCTCAGCTCGTCCGACGCGAGGTCGTGGGACTCATCCGTCCGTGGCTCGGTCGGTTGGAACGCGTATGACCACATTCCCGCGACCGACTCGGCCACCGGCGACCATTGCGACGGTCGCCTGAGGCGGGAACGGTCGCGTGAAGCGTGAGATCAGCCGAAGTAGACCGAACCGCGACGGGAGAGCATGCGGAAGAGGGTTTGTTGGATCTCTTCGCGGACGTGGTCGGTGAGGTCGAAGACGACCATGGGGTCCTCGGCGGCCTGTTCGTCGTACTGGCTGGTCTCGATGGGCTTGCCGAAGTGGATGTGCCACTTCGACGGCAGCGGTACCAGGCCGAGCGGGCCGAGCAGCGGGAACGTGGGCGTGATCGGGATGTAGGGCAATCCGAGCACCCGGGCAAGCGGCTTCAGATCGCTGAGCATCGGGTAGATCTCCTCCGACCCCACGATCGAGACCGGGATGATCGGCACGGCCGCGCGCAGAGCGGTGGTGACGAAGCCGCCGCGACCGAACCGCTGCAGCTTGTAGCGGTCCTTGTAGAGCTTGCCGACACCCTTGAACCCCTCGGGCCACACCGCGGTCAGTTCACCGCCACGCAGGAGTCGTTCCGCGTCGGCGGTGCAGGCGAGGGTCGACCCGGTCCGGCGGGCGAGTTGCCCGACGAACGGTGATTCGAAGGCGAGGTCGGCGGCGAGCATCCGAAGGAACCGCGCGCGGGGGTGGTGATCGTGGACGGCGACCGAGGTCATCAACGCGTCGATGGGAATGGTGCCTGCGTGGTTCGCGACGAGCAGCGCGCCGCCCTCGTCGGGGATGTTCTCGATGCCGGTGACCTCGACACGGAACCACTTGTCGAACAGCACCCGCATCGCGGGCAGGAACACGCCCTCGGTGAAGTGGGGGTCGAAGCCGAAGTCGTCGACCTCGTAGTCACCGGTCAACCGCTCGCGGAGATAGCCCGCTCCGGAGACCACCGAATCGGCGACCGCGGACCGCAGTCCGGTCAGGCTGAACAGTGGGCTGCCGGTACGTCCGACGGGCAGCCCCGCGGCGTCGAGACGCGCGACGACATCGGCGTTGATCGGGGTGATCTCGGCGGTCGTGGCGTCGGCATCGGTCGGGGCGACGATGTCGGAAGACGTTGGGGCCGAAGGTGTTGCCGGCTTCTGCTGCGACGGATGACGACGACGGACCTGCTCGCGACTGGGCGCGTCGGGTGGGGTCGCGTACAGCTGGATCACCTTGGCGGTCCGTGCATCGGATGCGCCATTGTTCTTGACCACTGTGCCGACACCCTTCCGCAAATCTCGCCGCGCTCTCCCCGACAACGTTTCCAGCCCCCGGTCGTGCCACCGCCTGCCCAGTGTAGAAGGTGGGGCAAGTCGGTGCCGGTTCAGACCAGCGAGCGCGCGGTCTCCGCGATCCGCTGTTCGAGGCGGTGCCACGCCCCCGCCGACACCACCGGCTCCAGGGGGCGCCTCGCGATGAAGTCGTCGAGTGTCTCGAGGCTCGAGTACCTCGGCGCGAAGCCCAACTCGGCGCGCATGCGGGCGGTGTCGAGGACGCGCCCGTAGGTGAGGTACGACGCCTGGTCGCCGTGCAGCGTCGCCACGCGCATCCCGCGGAACACCCCCGCCACCGAACCCAACAGGTTCGCCGGCACCGGCAGTTCGACACGACCGGCACGACGGATCGCCTGGGTCAGTGTCACGACACCGTCGGCGGCGAGGTTGAACGTGCCGGGTCGGCCGAGCAGCGTCGCGTGCTCGAGCGCGGCCAGCGCGTCCTCCTCGTGCAGGAACTGCAGTCGCGGCTGGTAGCCGATGACGACCGGGATGATCGGCGAGGAGAAGTAGATGCTCATGCGGGTCGAGATCTTCGGGCCGAGCATGGCCGTCGGCCGAAGGATGGTGACGTCGATGTCCTGACGTCGGCGCGCCAGCCCGCGGGCGTACGACTCGACGTCGAGCAGGTCGCGTCCGTATCCGGTGGTCGGTTCGACGCGAGCCCGGTTGTCCTCGGCGAAGTGCGCGGGATCGGCGGCGCTCGAGCCGTAGACCATCCCGGTCGACCGCAGCACCAGTCGCCGCACCGACGGTGCCCGCTGGCACGCGGCGCACACCTGCATCGCGCCGATGACGTTGAGTTCCTTGATCGCGGGCGAGTGCGCCACGGTGTCCATCACCGACGTCGCCGCGTGCACGACGGTGTCGACGCGCGCGTTCTCGATGACCTTCGCGATGGTGGGGCGCCGGATGTCGGCACGCACGAACTCGGCACGCCCCATCCTGCGGATCATGTCCTTGCTGGGGACACGCGCATCGACGGCCAGGACCCGTTCGATCGAGGGGTTCTGCGCGAGGCGGGTGGTGAGATAACCGCCGAGGAAGGTCGACGCACCCGTCACCAGCACCACCTTCGGTGCATCCGACCGTGCGTTGGCGTCGCTCATGGGGTCACCCTAGCCATCGCGGGCGTCGGGCGCAGATATGAGAAAACCCGCCGACCAGCGGCGGGTTTCGTCATGGGAGAACTCAGTCGATCACTTACCGAGTTTCCTGCGCTGCACTCGCGTGCGACGCAGCAGCTTGCGGTGCTTCTTCTTCGACATGCGCTTGCGGCGCTTCTTGATGACTGAACCCATCTGGGCACCCTCACGATCTGACCTAATGGTCCTTGCGGTCTGCGGACTGCACTCGTTCCGCAGAACCGCGGGGCCGGTGGGCCGTCGAGCACAACAATGGTCCACGTTACCGAACGCCGGCCCGGAGATGAAATCGGCGGGCCTGCGACGACGGCGATCGTGGACTCGGCGGGTGCCGGACGACACGCAGGTCGCAGGCACCCGAAGACGTCGGTGTCAGCCGACGTCGAAGTACGACGTCTCGAGGTAGTCGTGAACCGCCTTGGCGTGCACCCGGAACGAGCGCCCGACACGCACCGCGGGCAGTTCGCCGCTGTGGACGAGCCGGTACACGGTCATCTTGGAGACACGCATCAACGCGGCCACCTCGGCCACGGTCAGGAACTGGGTTCCCGAGCCGACAGCATTCAGTTGGCCGCCAGAGGCGGGAGTGCTCGAGCCGCTCGAGGCCGGTGTGACCGGTGACCCACTGGGGCCGTTCCGGTCGCCGGCATTACTTGCAGGCGCCATGAAATTCTCATACCTCCGGTGCACGCGTCGCGGCCGCGGGCTTCCCCTCCCGCGGACACCAGACACGCACGTGCTCCAGGGAGCTTAGCGTGGCGCGTGGGAAAGATGCGACGTGAGTGGGTAACCATTCTGAGATTGACCAGTTAGCGAACCGACATACGGCGTGTCGCGGTCAAACGTCGGCGTGGCGTGTGCAGACGCACGCGCCGGCGGGGTCAGTCGCGGTCGGAGATGTCCGATGTCGAGGGTCCGGAACCGCCCGAAACGGGCCGCGTGTCGGCCGCCGCCATCGACACACTCGCCGCGACGTTGGCCCGCATGGCCTCGTAGAACGCGTGCCGGAAGCCGTTGGCCTCGAGCTGCCGGATCGCCTCGGCCGTGGTCCCGGCCGGCGAGGTGACCGCCGCGCGCAGGTCCACCGGCGACACCTTCGACTCGGTCAGCAGCACCCCGGCTCCGCGGATGGTCTGACCGGCGAGCTCGGTGGCGACGGCCCGGGTGAGCCCCAGCCCGACACCGGCGTCGATCATCGCCTCGGCCATGAGGAACGCGTACGCCGGACCCGATCCGGACAGCGCGGTGACCGCGTCCATCTGCTTCTCGGCCACGACGACGACCCGCCCCACCGACTCGAGCAACCCCACCACCGTCGCGACGTGGTCCTCGGTCGCGTATCGACCGGGCGCGACCGCCGACATCGCCTCGTTGACGAGCATCGGGGTGTTGGGCATGACCCGCACGACCGGCGCACCGGCGGGCAGGGTGTCCTCGTAGCGACGGGTGGGCAGCCCGGCGACGAGGGTGACGGTGAGTCGCTCCACCTCGGCGTTGTCCTCCACCGCGGCGACCTTGGCCAGGACGGCGTCGACATCGGCGGGCTTGATGGCGAGCACCACGATCGCCGCACCCTCGACGGCGTCGGCGAGGTCGGTGACGCGGACGCCGTACTCCTCGACCAGTTCGGCCCGTCGCTCCTCGGATTTCTCCGCGACCACCAGGTCACGGGTAGGTCGGCCCGAACGGATCAGTCCGGCGAGCAGCGCCTCCCCGATCTTGCCGCCGCCGATGATCGCCACCCGCTGAGTCACACGCATCCCTCTCTGAACGAAGTCGGACCCCAGCTGATCACGGCGCGCCCTCCGGGATCAACGCGAGCTGCCGCGACTGGGCGACGAGCGCACCGGTGGAGTCGATCACCCTATGGTCCTCCTCGAACCAGCCGGCACCGACCTCGCTGGTCGACGACTCGATCCGCAGCCAGCCCGGTGCAGGTGCGCGACGCAGGTAGGCGGTGAGCTGCAGCGTCGGGGCCCAGCCGATGAGGCCGAGGTTCATCACCACCGGCGCCGACAGGTCGCCGCAGAGCACGGCGAACGGGCCGTCGGGATCCGAGTCGCTCGGTCGGGCCCAGATCCGCATCAGCGGCGCACCGGTCTCGCCACGGACCATGGGGGTGGTCGCGGGGTCGTAGGCCATGTCGATGGCGCCGGTGAGATGCACGATGTCGGACATCGCCGAGTCCTTGGTCCACTCGACGTCGGCGGGCGGTTCGACCGGCATCTCGGTGATCGCCTGCGGCGCGACGTAGTGCGGCTCCGCGGTGTCGGGACGGCCGAGGGTGATCGACGACGACACCCGGGTGCGACCACCCTGCACGATCTCGACCTCGACGAGCGAGATCCGACGCCCCCGTTTGCGCACCCACACCACGACCTCGACCTCGGCGGGGTCGGGGGCACCGAGGAAGTTGCTCGCGACCGCGATCGGGGCCAGGTCGGCGGGGATCTCCGTCCCATCGGGCGCGGTGTCGGCGAAGGCGCGCAGCGCGGCGTACGAGGAGATGGCCTGCAGCGCACCGCCGTGCACCTTGCTGCCGATGGTGAACACCGGATCGATGGTGATGAGGTAGGTGCGTCGGTCGGCGGTGGCCTCCGCGCTGTCACTGGGGCGTAGGTCGGCGAGCCGTTTCACCGGCGGTCTCCTTCAGGTCAGGTTCGGGCCAGATGCTCGCGCGCGAACGCGAGCGACCGGGCGAGGATCTCACTGCGTTCGGGTTTGGTGCGCGCCGAGCCCGTGGTCACCTCGAGCACCACTGCCCCGGCGAAGTCGCTCTCGGCGAGCCGACGGCACACCTCGACGCATGGCTGGTTGCCGTCGCCGGGCACGAGGTGTTCGTCGACCGCGGCCCCGACACCGTCGGTGAGGTGCAGGTGGTTGAGGTTCGACCCCATGCGTTCGAACAGCGCGAGGGCGTCGACGCCGGCGGTCGCGGTGTGCGACAGGTCGAGCGTGTAGTGCGCGAACCCGTCGTCGGTGGGGTCGATCGAGGTGCCGAAGGCCGAGACGTTGATGCCGGGGCCGCCGCGGCGCTGCATCCGCTCCGCGGCCTCCTCGTACTTGCCGAAGACGCGGTCGGCGCGCATCGGGAACATGTTCTCCACCGCGACCGCGACACCGCTGTCGGCCTCGAGTTCGGCGACGAGCGTCGAGAACTGCTTCACGTAACGACGCTGCCACCGGAACGGCGGGTGCACCACGACGGTCGCGGCGCCGAGCTCCTGCGCGGCGGTCACCGACCGCGCGAGTTTGGCTATGGGGTCGCGACCCCAGACCCTCTGCGAGATGAGCAGACACGGCGCGTGCACCGACAGCACCGGCATGGCGTAGCGGTCGGACAGATAGTGGACGTGGTCGATGTCCTGGCTGACCTGTTCGCCCCACACCATCAACTCGACGCCGTCGAACCCCAGCTCGCTGGCGTACTGGAACGCGGCCTCGGTGTTCTGCGGATAGACCGACGCGGTCGACAGTCCGATGGGGATGTCGACCTCGACCGGCCCCCGATCGGCCATCAGTTGCCCGAGGCGAGCAGGGCGAGGGGTCCGATGGTGACGACGAGACCGACGGCGAGCGCGAGCAGGGTGCTGATCAGGTCCTGGCTGCGGCGGACCACGTGCACGAACGTGACGAGTCCGAAGATGACGACAACGCTGAGGACCAGCGCGAAGTAGACGTTCCAGCGCCAGAGTTCGGTGAAGCCCAGGAACAGTCCGACCCCGATCACCAGGCCGGCGAGAACCTGCAGGCCGAGCACGACCCACTGCCGCGTCGGGGACGCCTCCTCGGTCGCGGCGGCGCGGCGCGAGGCCCGGGTCGGGGTCGATGCCGTGTCGTCGACGGTGTCGGCGGTGTCGGCGATCGGTTCGAGGGACGTCGCGCCGAATGCCGAGGTGGGCGCGGCCGACCTCGAGGCGGTGTCGTACCCGCCGAGCTGCGTCCGATCGAGATCGACCACCTCGGTGTCGGGGTCGTCGTCCACGCGGTTCTCGACAACGGCGCTGGGCTCGATGTGGTCGTACGGCAGATCCGCGGGAGGCAGTTCGTCGAGATCGACGTCGTCGCGTTCGGGCTCGGGCGCGAAGCGGTACGGGTGATCGCGAGGCGCATCGGCGACCGGATCGGTCGCCACCTCGTCGGTCGGTGTCGCCTCGGTGATCGGGGCGGGGGCGCGGTCACCGCTCAGGCGACGCAGCACGCCGCGCAGACCACCGCTCTTCGCCGGCGGCTCGACCTCCTCGGCGGGGATGTCCTCGAAGTTGCGGTAGCGCTCGAACGCCCGCTCGCGTTCCTCGGGCGACAGGTCGTCGAGGTCCTCGTCGGCGGGCAGCGTCGGCCACGCCACCAGCGGGCCGTCGGCGTAACGCGGGATGATCCCGGTCGCCTCCTCCCCCGCGGGCTGATCGGCGCCGAGTCGGTCCCGGACCGCGCCGGCGCTGATGTCGCGGGTCGGCGGGTGCACCGGCCGCCCGGTGTCGGGGCGCGCGGTGTCGGGAGCGGCCCAGCGCGCGGTGTCGGCGACCGGTGGCCGACCCACCGGGGGCTCGGAGCGGGGGAACGGATCGGGGTCGGCAGCCGGGCGCGGCGCCTCCGACCGGGGGAACCGGCGCGACCGCGGTTCGTATCGCGGGGTCTCCGACGGCGCGATGTGCGCCTCGCCCGGGTTCGGGACGAACGAGGACTCCGCGGCGAGGGTGGCGTCGTCGGGTACAGCGTCACCGCTGGTCACGTCCCCGAACGCGGTCGAACGGTCGATGGCGGCGAAGCTGCCGGAGTGCGCCGAGCCGCCGGCGATGCGCGGTTGCTCACCGGTCAGTTCCGACACGGAGAACGAGCCGGCCCCACCACGACGGCGACGTCCGCCGCCCGAGTCGGCCGTGTTCGCGGCGTCCTGCGCATCCGCCTCGGCCCGCCGGGCGAGGATCTCCGCGACCGAGATCGGGCGCGAATCCGGATCGGGTTCTCTTGCCATCACGTACTGCCCTTTCTCACGAGCGAGATCAGCGTCATCGGGTGCCGGGCGCCCGCGGATCGCCGACAGGTGCCATCGGCTCCACGTCGAGCCTGCGCAGGATCACGCCCTCGCGCAGGGCCCACGGACAGATCTCGAGGGTATCGACCGACAACGCCCGCATCGACGCCTCGGCCACCAGCGCGCCCGCGACCAGCTGACCGGCGCGGTCGTCGCTGACCCCCTCCAGTTCGGCGCGGTCGCGCACCGACATCCGCGAGATGAACGCGATGAGCTGGCGCAGGCCGTTGCTGGTCAGGGTCCGGGTGACCCGCGGGCCCGCGCTCGACGGCGCGGCGCCGGTCAGTCGCGCCAGCGACCGGAAGGTCTTCGAGGTCCCGACCGCGAGATCGGGGGCACCGGCGTCGGCGAGCGCCTTCGCGGGGCCGGCGAGTTCGGCGTCGAGCCAGTCGCGCAGGACCGCGACCCGTCGTTTGCCGGGCGGGTCCTCGGTCAACCACTCACGGGTGAGACGACCGGCGCCCAGCGGCAACGAGAGCGCGACGTCGGGTTCCTCGTCGACACCGTTCGACAACTCCAGCGACCCGCCGCCGATGTCGAGGGCCAGGATCCGGCCCGCACTCCAGCCGTACCAGCGGCGGACCGCGAGCGACGTCAGCCGCGCCTCGTCCTCCCCGGTGAGGACCTCCACCTCGACGCCCGTCGCGGCGGCGACCTCGGCGAGGACGTGGTCACAGTTGGTGGCGTCGCGGACCGCGGATGTCGCGAACGCCATCACCTGCTCGCAGCCCGAGGTGCGGGCGATCGTGGTGAACTCGTCGACCGCCTCGACCAGCGCGCGAGCGCCGCTGTCGGACAGGCGACCGGAGCCGTCGATCTGCTCGGCCAGGCGCAGCGTCGATTTCGTGGAACTCATCGGCGTGGGGTGCCCACCGCGATGGGCATCGACCACCAACAGGTGGACGGTGTTGCTTCCCACGTCGAGAACTCCTAAGCGCACGCAGTACAACCTAGTGCGTCTACCGTTGGCTGTTGTGCAGGCAGCCACCGACAAGATGACACCCGCTCCCGAGGTCGAACTAGACTTCCCCCGGGAATGGTTCGATTTCTTCGATCCCGACGACCCCGAACACCTCATCAGCGCCGACCTCACGTGGTTGCTGTCGCACTGGACGTGCGTGTTCGGGACGCCCGCGTGCCAGGGCATCATCGAAGGGCGCGAGAACGACGGATGTTGCAGCCACGGGGCGTATCTCTCCGACGACGACGACCGCAAGCGGCTCGAACACGGGATGTCGATGCTGACGCCGGCCGACTGGCAGTTCCACAGCAAGGGCACCGGCAAGGATCCGCTGGGCAAGCGCGGATACCTCGAAGAGGACACCCTCGACGACGAGCCCGCCATCAAGACCCGGAAACACAAGGGCGCGTGCATCTTCCTGAACCGTCCCGGTTTCGCGGGCGGCGCGGGATGTGCGCTGCACGCGATTGCGCTGCGCAAGGGGCTCGAGCCGCTGACCGTGAAGCCCGACGTGTGCTGGCAGCTGCCGGTGCGCCGCGAACAGACCTGGGTCGATCGCCCCGACGGCACCCAGATCCTCAAGACCACGATCACCGAGTTCGACCGGCGTGGTTGGGGTTCGGGCGGCGAGGACCTCGAGTGGTACTGCTCGGGCTCACCCGACGCCCACGTCGGTGCCACCCAGGTCTGGCAGTCGTACGCCCCCGAGCTGACCGAACTGCTCGGCCAGGCCGCCTACGACGAACTCGCCGCGGCCTGCCGTCGCCGTAACGGACTCGGCCTCATCGCCATCCACCCCGCCACCGCCGCGGCCACCACCCGCCGCGACACCGACATCAAGTACGTCGAACTCGACGCCGAATAGGCGCCGCTGCTGCTGAAAACTGCCCCGAGGCGGGGTCGCGAGGGGAATGTTCCCTCGGACGACGCTGTCGGGGCAGTTTCCAGCAGCGCAGGGAACCGACCGCGGTGCGGCGACCGTCGAAGTCGGCATGCACAGCAACGTGTTCTCCCGCACCGAGCTCGTACGTCTCGGACACGACGACACCGCCATCCGGGCGTCGGTGCGTTCCGGCGACCTGATCCGACTGCGACGCGGATGGTTCGCGACCCCCGCGGCCGATCCCGACACCGTGGCCGCCGTACGGGCCGGAGGCGTACTCGCGTGCGTCTCAGCCCTCCGACACCACGCACTGTGGATCCCACCGACCGCGCGCGGACTCCACATCCGGTTCTCGCGGCACGGCGAACGCTCACGTCGTCGCCGCTGCCAGGGACACGGGCGTCCGCACCCGTTCGTCGGTGCGGTCGACAGCATCCCGATAGCCCTCGACTGCGCGGCCCGGTGCCTCGATCGGGAGTCCTGGATCGTGATCGCCGATTCTGCGCTGGCGACACTGAGATGGTCCCGGACGGAATTGGCGTCGGCGATGCCGGCGTGCCCGGCACAGGTCCGACGATGGCTGCGCGACTGCGACACTCGCGCACAGTCGGGAACCGAGACGATGGTCCGGTTACGCCTGCGTGCTCGCGGCTACGCGGTCGAGGTGCAGCCCGAGATCCCGGGGATGGGTGGGTGGACCTGCGAGTGGGGCGTCTTCTGATCGAGTGCGACAGCAGGGCACACCACACGAGCGCGGAGAACTACCGCAACGACCGCAGACGTGACCGCGCGGCCCTGCTCCTGGGCTATCTGACGATGCGGCCGACGTACGAGGATGTCGTCCACGAGTGGGACAGGCTACTCACCGACATCGAGGCGATCACCGGCGCCGATCGGCACCGCCACCGTCCGGGCCGAAAACTGCCCCGAGACGGGGCCTGAAGGGGAATGTTCCCTCCGACCACGCTCTCGGGGCAGTTTTCAGCAGCAGGCAGTCAGCAGCAGCGACTCACGGCTCGAGCTTGTAGCCCAGTCCGCGGACGGTGACGAGGTGTTCGGGGTTGCCCGGGTCGGATTCGATCTTCGAGCGCAGGCGCTTGACGTGGACGTCGAGGGTCTTGGTGTCGCCGACGTAGTCCGCACCCCACACCCGGTCGATCAACTGCCCGCGGGTGAGCACCCGGCCGGCGTTGCGCAGGAGGTATTCGAGGAGGTCGAACTCCTTGAGCGGCAACGTGACCGGCGATCCGCCGACCTGCACAATGTGGCGGTCGACGTCCATGGTCACCGGGCCGGCCTCGAGCAGGCCTCCGTCGATGCCGAGGTCGTCGCCGGTGTCGACCCCGCGGCGCAGGACCGCGCGGATGCGGGCGATGAGTTCGCGGGCCGAGTAGGGCTTGGTGACGTAGTCGTCGGCGCCGAGCTCGAGGCCCACGACCTTGTCGATCTCGCTGTCGCGCGCGGTCACCATGATGACCGGCACGCTCGACTTCTGCCGCAGCGCCTTGCAGACCTCGGTGCCCGAGACCCCGGGGAGCATGAGGTCGAGCAGCACGATGTCGGGCGACACGCGTTCGAACTCACCGATGGCCCGGGTCCCGTCGTTCACGACGGTGGTCTCGAAACCCTCCTTGCGCAGGAGAAAGGCGAGCGGATCGGCCAAAGACTCCTCGTCTTCGACAATCAGGACATGCGTCACCGGTGGGATTCCTTTGTCTCGAGAACCCGTGTGGACGGGTTCGGGGTGTGGCTGAGGGCCGAGCGGGCGCGGGCGGCGGGTCCGTGTGACGAGGCGTCGCCGGCGCGGGGAGTGGACCGGCGCGGCGCGCGGGCCATCGGCACGGCGAGGGTGAAGGTCGAGCCGGTGCCGGGCTTGCTCCACAGCGTGATGGAGCCGTCGTGGTTGGCCGCGACGTGTTTGACGATGGCGAGTCCGAGTCCGGTACCGCCGGTGGCGCGCGACCGGGCCTTGTCGACCCGGAAGAACCGTTCGAAGACCCGCTCCTGATCACGCGGGGCGATCCCGATACCGCGGTCGGTCACCGCGATGGCGACCATGTCGTCGTCCCCGGCGACGACGCGACGGCTCACCGACACCGGCGAGTTGGCCGGCGAGTACGCGATGGCGTTGGCGATGAGGTTGTTGAGCGCGGTGAGCAGCAGCGTGCGGTCGCCGCGGACCACGAGGCCGCTCGGGGGGTCGGTGGTGAGCGAGATGCTCGCGGCCTCGGCACCGACCTGCGCGCGGTGGATGGCCTCGTCGACGAGGTCGTCGACGTCGACGTCGTCGGCGTCGGGCAGCTTCTCGGCGCCCTGCAGCCGCGACAGGGCGATGAGCTCGTTGACCATGTTGCCCATGCGGATCGACTCGGTCATCACCCGCTCGCCGAAGTGGCGGACGGCCTCGGGATCGTCCTGCGACTCGAGCAGCGCCTCGGTCAACAGACCGATCGCCCCGACCGGGGTCTTCAGTTCGTGCGACACGTTGGCGACGAAGTCGCGCCGGGTGGCCTCGAGTCGCACGTTGTCGGAGTCGTCGTCGCCGTAGACCACGGCGTAGCGCTCGTTGCCGTCGGTGACCAGCCGGATGATGCACCGCACCGCGACGGGCGGGTTGATCGCGCGGCCGGTGGAGACGAACCCGTTGATCGGGTGGTCGGGGACCAGCTCGACGTCGCAGTCGGCACCGGTGTCGAGGACCGTGCGCGCGGCCTGCCACACGTGGTCGTCGAGAAGGTGGTCGTGGACGAGTCCGAGGGCATCGGCGCGCTTGTTGAACAGCACGACGTCGCGGTGTTCGTCGACGACGGCGATCCCGGTCTCGGTGGACTGGACGATCAGCGCCAGAAGCGCGGCCTTCGACATGCGTCCGTCGACGATCTCGGTGCCCGGCTCCAGCAGCTCGGCCGGACCGCCGACCTGATTGCGCAGGTCGGCGGTCTCGCCGGGGGAGATGGCCTCGGGTTCGCTGCTCGTCGCGCTGCGCAGCGTGCTCACCGCGTCGGCTCTCCGCGCGGTACCCCGCCCGATCCGCCAGCCCACAGCCGCGGCCACACACACCGCGACGACGGCGACCACGATGACGACCACCGTTGCGGTCATGTCACCCACCGTGCCCGCCGGGCGGCGAGCTCACTTCTGGCTGAACGCGACACTCCGCAAGAATGCGTGCTGCGCCCGTAGGTAACAAGCCAGGTGGACCTTGTTGGGATGGTGTTCACCGTGATTTCGCCCTCCCGCCCTCGCTTTCCGCCGCGAGGGGGTCGTCGGCGGCCGCACGGGAGCGGCGGTCAGGCCGAGGCCATCATCGGCGCGTACGCGGGGTTGTCGTGCACGAAACCGCGGACGAACGTGCAGACCGGCACCACCGGGCGTCCGGTGCGCGCGATGTCGTCGAGCACGTGGCGGACCAGGGCCGCCCCGAAACCGTGGTGGGTGTAGCGGTCGAAGATCACCGTGTGGGTGATGACGACCTGGTCGACCTCGCTGAGATAGTCGAGATACCCGACCAGTTCATCGTTGCCGTGCGCATCGAGGACGAACGCCTCGTAGCGCTCCTGGGCGGGCGAGTGTGCGAACCGGACCTGTGGGGTGTCACCGGCACCGGACGACGGGGTTGTGATCTGGGCCATATCCCAGGGTACCGCCGAATGCCCGGATTGTGGCTACTTCTTCTCCCCCTGGGCGGCGACCGCGGCGGCCCCGGCCTCGGCGGCCTCGGGATCGAGGTAGGCGCCCTCGCCGATCGGCATGAGGTCGTCACCGAGGTCGTAGCGACGCGGGTTCCCGGTGGGGATGTTGAGCCCGGCGATGTCGGCGTCGGAGATCTGCTCGAGGTGCTTGACCAGCGCCCGCAGGGAGTTGCCGTGCGCGGCGATCAGAACGGTCTTGCCCGCCCGCAGGTCGGCGGCGATGACCTCGGTGAAGTACGGGATCATCCGCTCGACGACGTCCTTGAGACATTCGGTCAACGGCACCTCGTCGAGGTCGGCGTACCGCGGGTCGGCCGACTGGCTGTACTCGGCGTCGGGCTCGATCGCCGGCGGCGGGGTGTCGTAGCTGCGGCGCCACAGCATGAACTGCTCGTCGCCGTACTTCTCCTTCGTGGCCGCCTTGTCGAGACCCTGCAGCGCGCCGTAGTGCCGCTCGTTGAGGCGCCAGTCACGGACGACGGGGATCCAGTGCCGATCGGCGGCGTCGAGGGCGATCTGCGCGGTGGCGATCGCCCGGCGCAACAGCGAGGTGTAGAGGACGTCGGGCAGCAGGTCGTGCTCGACGAGCAGTTCCCCGGCCCGCTTCGCCTCGGCGCGACCCTTGTCGGTCAGCGCGACATCCACCCACCCCGTGAACTGGTTGGACTCGTTCCACACGCTCTCGCCGTGCCGCATCAGGATCAGGGTTCCGGTAGCCATGCCGAGCAGTTTTCCACATCGAGGCCACGCGCTCGTGCCCCCGAAACCGAGCGCACCCGGTGGCGCCGCAATATTCCCGGTTGTCCGCTTTATCCGTATGTAGACGTCGTCACACGATTTCGGATTGATTGCGCTCCACCACTACGTGCATGATGCAAGTAATGAGTACTTTACGCCTGGAGCCCACGCGCAAGCCCTCCCCGACGATGCTGATCGCGGTGCTGTGCTTCGGCGGCCTGTTGGCCTCCTACATGCAGACCCTCGTGGTCCCCATCGTCGGCCTGCTGCCGACGTACCTCCACACCTCCGCCGACAACGCGTCGTGGGTCATCACCGCGACCCTGCTCGCCGCCGCGGTCGTCATGCCGATCGCCGGTCGCGTCGCCGACATGTTCGGCAAGCGGTCGGTGATCCTCGCCAGCATCGGCCTGATGGTCATCGGCTCGGTCATCAGCGCCGTGTTCGACTCGCTGATCCCCGTCATCATCGGTCGCGGTCTGCAGGGCATGGCCATGGGCGTCATCCCCGTCGGCATCAGCCTCCTGCGTGACGAGCTGCCCCCGAACAAGATCGCCGGCGCGATCGCGACCATGAGCGCCACGCTCGGTGTCGGTGGCGCCATCGGTCTGCCCGTCGCGGCGTGGATCTCGCAGAACTTCAGTTGGCACGTGCTGTTCTGGACCTCGGCCGCGCTGGGCACCGTCGCGTTCCTGCTCGTGATCACCCTCGTGCAGGAGTCGCCGGCCCGATCGGGAGGCACGTTCGACAGCGTCGGGGCCGTCGGCCTCACCATCGCACTCGTCTGTCTGTTGCTCGCGCTCAGCAAGGGTCGGTCGTGGGGCTGGACGAGCGACCTGACCCTCGGCCTCGTCGCGGCCGGATTGATCGTCTTCGCCGCGTGGGTCGTCTACGAACTCCGTACGAGCTCACCGATGGTCAACATCCGGGTGTCGGTGACCCCGCGCGTGGCGCTGACCAACATCGTCTCGGTGGTCATCGGGTTCGCGCTCATGGGCATCAGCCTCGCGTCGCCGCAGCTGCTGCAGCTCCCCCACATCCCCGGCGTCCTCGATTACGGCATGGGCCGCAGCATCATCGAGGCCGGCCTGTGGATGGCTCCGGGCGGACTGATGATGATGTTCCTGTCGCCGGTCTCGGCCCGCCTGAACGTCACCATCGGACCGAAGTTCACCCTCCTCATCGGCACCGTCGTGATCGCGCTGGGCTACGGCCTCGCGATCGTGGCCGCCGCCGCGCCGTGGCAGGTCGCCCTCGCGGTCATGGTCACCAGCTCCGGTGTGGGGATCGCGTACTCGGCCATGCCCTCGCTGATCATGTCGGCGGTGCCGCTGAGCGAGACCGCGTCGGCGAACGGGTTGAACTCGTTGATGCGCTCGATCGGTACGGCCATCGCCTCGGCGCTGCTCGCGACGATCCTCGCCAGCTCGACGGTGAACATCGGTCCGACCAGCGTGCCCGACCGCTCGGCCTTCCAGATGGTGTTCATCATCGGTGCCGTCGCGTCGCTCGTGGCCGCGGCTCTCATCCTGCTGATCCCGGGCGACAAGAAGAGTGCGTTGCCGGGTACCCAGCCGGTCGACCTGCCCGAGCACAAGGATCGTGCCGACGAGTCGATCGCCGAGGAGATCCTCGACGGTGAGCTGCCGGTCGACGGCAGCGCCGACTACGGACGGCACGCCGCGCCCGCCGCTCGCTGACACCTCCCCGATTGCCACCGAGCAATCGATCGGTCAGGCTGTCTGCGTGACAGTTGCTGCCGAAGTGGAACGCCGAGCGCGTCCGGGCCTGATGGTCGCGGTGTTGTGCTTCGCCGGTGCGGTGTCCTCGTACTCGCAGAGCGTCATCCTGCTACCGATCGTCGGTCGTCTCGACGAGTACCTCGACACCAGCGCCGACAACGCCGCCTGGGTCATCACCGCGACCCTGCTCGTCGCCGCCGTCGCCCTGCCGACCGGTGGGCGTCTCGCCGACCTCTTCGGCAAGCGCCGGGTGATCCTCGTCGCGCTCGGCTCGCTGCTGCTCGGATCGGTGATCGCGGCACTGTCGGACAGCCTGGCGCCGCTCGTCGTCGGGCGCGCGCTGCAGGGCGTGACCCTGGTGGTGATCCCGGTCGGGGTCAGCCTGCTGCGTGACCTCCTCCCACCGCAACGCGTTCCGGGCGCGATCGCGACGATGGGCGCGGCGCTCGGCCTCGGCGGAGCGGTCGGTCTGCCGCCCGCGGCGTGGATCCCCCAACAGTTCGACTGGCGCATGCTGTTCTGGGTCTCGTCGGTCCTGGCCGCCCTGGCACTGCTGGCGGTGCTCACGCAGATCCCCGAATCGCCGCGACGGTCCCCCGGCACCGTCGACGTCGTCGGGATCATCGGGCTCGCCATCGGTCTGGTGTGCCTGCTGTTGGTGATCAGCAAGGGCCGCGTCTGGGGCTGGGGCGATCCCGAGACCATCGTGACCGGTGTCGTCGGTGCGGTGACGCTGGTCGCCTGGGCTGCATACGAGTTGCGGCGCGCCTCGCCGCTGGTGAACCTGCGCCTCGCGGCGCGCCCGACGGTGCTGGTGACCAATCTGGTGTCGGCGCTCATCGGGTTCACCCTGCTCGGGATGCTCCTGGTGTCACCGTGGTTGATGCAGGTCGAGATGGACCAGACGGTGCTCTCGTCCGGATTGTGGGTCGCACCGGCGGGTTTCGCGATGCTGGTGATGTCCCCGTTCTCGGCGCGGTTGGTCACCGCGTTCGGCGCGCGGTCGACCCTGCGGGGTGGGACCGCGGTGATGGGCCTGGGCTACCTGTTCGTGATCGTGTGGATGGACTCGCCGTGGCAGGTCATGGTCGGGGTGACCATCACCTTCGCCGGCCTCGGCGTCGCCTACGCCGCGATGGTGGGGCTCATCATGGCGTCGGTGCCGCTCGGCGAGACCGCGGCCGCCAACGGACTCAACTCGCTGATGCGGTCGATCGGCACCTCGACGGCGTCGGCGGTGATCATCGCGGTGCTCGCCGCATCGACGGTCACGCTGACGACGGACGGCGGGATGCGCACCGTGCCGAGCCGCTCCGCGTTCGAGCTGGTCTATGTCATCGGTGCGATCGCCGCCGTCGTCGGGGTCGCTCTGATCACCGCGATCCCGCGGGTCAGCTCCGCGTCCGGAGATCCTTCCGAAGAATCTTCCCCGACACCGACTTCGGGATCTCGTCGATGAACTCGACCTGACGGACCTTCTTGTACGGCGCGACCTTGCCCGCGACGAACTCCATCACGGCGTCGGCGGTGACCTCGGTCCCGCTCTGGCGCACGACGAACGCCTTGGGGATCTCCTCGCCCGACTCCGCGTCCACGACACCGACGACGGCCGCGTCGGCGATCTCGGGGTGGCTGAGCAGCAGGGCCTCAAGCTCGGCCGGCGGCACCTGGTAGCCCTTGTACTTGATGAGCTCCTTGAGCCGGTCGACGATGAACACGCATCCGGTCGGGTCGACCTGTGCGAGGTCACCGGTGTGCAGGAAGCCGTCGGAGTCGATGGTCTCGGCGGTGGCGGCATCGTTGTTGAGGTACCCGGCCATCACGTTCGGGCCGCGGAACCACAGTTCACCGGTGTCACTGAGACCCTCACTCGGCAAGGGGATCTCGTCGCCGGAGACGGGATCGACGAGCTTGCTCTCGGCGTTGGGCACCGTCCAGCCCGACGAGCTGAGCTTCGCGTTCTCGCCGTCGAGCAACGACTGTCCGCCGTCGAAGGGGATGACGTGGCTGACCGGGCTGAGCTCGCTCATGCCGTAGCCCTGCACCATGCGGCACCCGATGCGCTTCTCCACGGCGTGGCCGAGGTCCGCGTCGAGCGGCGCCGCACCCGACATGATCGTGTGCATCGACGACAGGTCGTAGGAGTCGACCAGCGGGTGCTTGGCCAACGCCACGGCGATCGGCGGCGCGATGTAGCCCATGGTGCACTTGCGGTCCTGGATGTTCTCGAGGAACTCCGTGAGATCGAAGCGCGGCATGATCACCAGGCTCGCGCGGGCGTGCAGCGCGGCGTTGAGCAGCACCGTCATGCCGTAGATGTGGAAGAACGGCAGCACCGCGAGGATCGCGTCGTCGGCGGTCATGCCCTGCAGCGGGCGGATCTGGCAGACGTTCGACACCAGGTTACGATGGGTGAGCATCACGCCCTTGGGGTTGGCCGTGGTGCCCGAGCTGTACGGCAGCACCGCGAGATGGGTCGCGGGATCGAAGCTCACCTCGGGGGCTGCGTTGTTCTCCCCCAACAGATCTGCCGCGTTGGGGTGTCCGCTGGCCTCGAGCCCGTCACCGTCGAGCACGATGAGGTGATCGTCGGCGATCCCGAGCTTGTCGATCGCCTCCTTGGCGCCGGGCGCCAGCACGCTCACCGTCACCAACATGGTCGCCTTGGCGTCGGTGAGCTGCTTGGCGATGTCGTTGGGCGTGAAGAGCGCGTTGATGGTGGTGGCGGTCGCGCCGGCGCGCAGGATGCCGTGGAAGGCGATCGCGAAGGCCGACGAGTTGGGCGAGAGCAGTCCCACGACGTCGCCGACGGCGATGCCGCGTGCGGCCAGCGCACCGGCGAATGCGTCAATGCGGCCGACTAGGTCACGGTAGGTGGTGGTGGCGTCGGCCTTGGCGTCGATGAGTGCCGGGCGGTCGAGGTCGGAGTCCGTGATATCCCCGAAAAGGTAGTCGTAGACGGTCGTCTCGGGGACGGTCACCGCGGGGAACGGACTCGCGAAACTCATGGAACCTCCGTTGATCGGCACGACCGGAGACGTTGGTGAAACCGGCCGTCACAGCTAGCTGCCGCCCAGACTAGCAGCGGCCACAGTGCGCCGAGGCGGGGTTCACCCAGATACCGCGGTCGACCCCTCGCTCTCCTGCGCACGTTCGGCGACCGGGGTCACGGTCTTCTCCGGGGCGATGTACGGCAGCGATTCCTCGTCGATGAGGTGCTCGAACGCGAGAAGGTTCTTCAGCGATTCCCCGCGCGACACCCGCCACGCCCATTCGCGCCGGATGGAGGTGTAGAAACCCAGCTCGAGGAGCGTGTTGAAGTCGCCGTCGGCCGCCTCGAGCACCTGCCCGAGCACGCGGTCGAGTTCATCGGGGGTCACCGACTCGGCCGAGAACCGGCCGACGAGGTAGATGTCACCGATGTTGTCGATCGTGTAGGCCACGCCGTACATCCGCCGGTTGCGCTTGAGCATGAACTTGTAGACGCCCTCGTGGTTCTCGTCGGGTCGACGACACACGAACGCCTCCACCCGCACGCCGGGCTTGCCGACGGTGAGCAGGACGGTGGTCTTCAACTTGCGTTCGCCGGGCAGCTCGATGACGAGGTGCTCGGTGTCGGCGCCGCCGGAGTTCTTGAGCGCGAACGTCACCCCGCGTTCGCGCAACGCCTTCTGCAACGAGTCGGACTGCTCGACGATGCCCGGTGGGCGCATCTGCTGGCTCATGCTCGTACTCCTGACCGGCGACGTGACCATCGCCGAGTTCCACGGGTGGACGGGGTGGGGATCTGTTCGGGGCGCGAGACGGCACCGTCGTAGGTGGCCACCGCGCGGTGGTAGCTCTCGAGGAGCTGGTCGGCGGTGTGGTCCCACGAGAAGTTCTGCGCGTGGGTCACCGCGGCCGCGCCCATCTCGGCCAGGCGCCGCGGGTGGGCCAGCAGGCCGTCGATCGCCGCGGTCCAGTCGTCGATGCGGTGGCCTCCGACGAGCATCCCGGTCACGCCGTCGTGGACCGCGACGCCGAGACCACCCACGTCGGCCGCGATGACGGGTACGCCGCTGGCCTGCGCCTCGATCGCGACGAGGCCGAAGCTCTCCGAATAGCTCGGTACGGCAACGAGATCCGATGCACGGTAGACCGTCGCCAGCATCTCGGGTCGCTGTGGGGGCAGGAAGGTGACCTCGTCGGCGATACCCAGTTCGGCGACGAGGTCGATCAGTGCGGTGGGCCGGGCGAGGCCCGAGCCCGACGGTCCGCCGACCACGAGGACACGCACGCGGCGACCCGATGCGCGCGCACGGTCGATGATCGGCGCCGCCGCGCGGATGAGCACGTCGGGGGCCTTGAGCGGTTGGATCCGTCCGACGAACGTCACCACGACCTCGCCCGGGTCGAGACCGAGTTCGGCGCGCGCGACGTCCCGCGGTCCGGGCCGGTAGGTCGTGAGATCGACTCCGGGGGTCGCGACGTCGACACGGTCGGGGTCGGCGTGGTGGATCGAGATGAGCTGCTGCGCTTCGGCATCGGTGTTCGCGACCAGACGGTCGGCCTCGGCGACGACCTGCTGTTCGCCGACCTGGCGGAGCATCGGTTCGGGTTCGTCGCCTGCAGCGAGCGCGAGATTCTTGACCGCGGCGAGCGTGTGGGCGGTGTGGACGAGCGGTACGCGCCAGCGATCGCGGGCGAGCCACCCGACCTGTCCGGACAGCCAGTAGTGCGAGTGCACGAGGTCGTAGTGTCCCGGCGGGTGCATCGCCTCGGCGCGCAGGACCCCGGCGGCGAAAGCGCAGAGCTGCGTGGGCAGATCGCGCTTGTCGAGGCCCTCGAACGGCCCGGCGACCACGTTGCGCACCAGCACCCCGTCGGCCGCGCGGACCGAGGGCGCGTCGGCCGATGATGTCGCGCGGGTGAAGATCTCGACGTCGATGCCCCGCTGGGCGAGCGTCCGGGCGGTCTGCCACACGTAGACGTTCATGCCGCCCGCGTCACCGGTGCCCGGTTGCGCCAGCGGCGAGGTGTGCACCGAGATCAGGGCGATACGACGAAGTTCCAGTCGCCTCATACCGTCGCCCCCACATCCGAGCCGATCGATTCGGTGAACGCCAGGACCGACTCGGCGAAGCGGTCGGGGTCCTCCACGAACGGCGCGTGCCCGGCGTCGTCCCAGAGGTCCACGCGCGCATGGCCCACGAGGTCGGCCGCGTGCCGGGCGGCGGACACGTCGACGACGGCGTCGGCGGTGCCGTGGACGATCAGCACCGGGATCGTCAGATCCCGCAGCATCGGGTCGTGGTCGGCGGTGCGGGCGAAGAGCCCGGCGCGTGCGCTGGGCGCGGTGGCGAGCGACGTGCCGAACAGCTGCTGACTCACCGCACCGAGCTCGGGCCGGTGGGCCGGGACGAGCGCGGTGCCGAACGACCCCAGCGCACGGATGGCCGTGCGCGGGTCGGCCGAGCACGCGTCGGGCAGGGCCGCGCGCATGGCCGGACCCACCCGCCCTCCGGCCGCGCCCCGACCGATCGAGGTGATCGCACCGACGAGGACGAGGCCGACGACATCCCCCACGCCACCGGTGCGATCGAGTCGGGCGGCGAGGAGATCGCACGACACGAGGCCGCCGTAGGACCAGCCGGCGAGCACGACGCCGGCGTCGGCGACGGCCGGGGAGTCGAAGGCCGACGTCGTCGTGGACGCCTCGGCCGCCAGCACCGCCTCGATGTCACCGGCGAAATCCGCCGCGGAGTACGAGGCACCCACGGCGTCTCCGCCATGCTGCGTGGGTACCCCAGAGGCCCCGTGCCCGCGGAGGTCGACGGCGATCACACGATGGGTCTCGGCGAGACGGTCGAGGAGACCTGTCCCCCAGGCCGCCGCCGACTGCGCCCAGCCGTGGATCAGCACCAGGGCGGGTGTCGGCTCGGCAGGCGGCGCGCTGACCCGGTAGGCGATCTCGACACCGCCGGGGCCGGTGGCCGAACGCGTGCGGAAGTGCGTCATGCACTCAGCGTATCGCCGGAACAAATCGGACCACGGTCCGGTTACATGGGGCAGAATGACGGACACGCACTCGTGCCGAGGAAAGAAGGAGGACACGATGCCCGCGATCACCGCAGACACTTTGACCCTGGACCGGTTGGCAGAGGCCGCACCATCGGACACCGAACGCCCCGTGCGTGCGGTGACCACCGGACCCCGCGGCTACGAGGGCGAGGGGTTCCCCGTCGTCCGCGCGTTCGCCGGCGTCAGCAAGGCCGATCTCGACCCGTTCATCCACATGGACCAGATGGGCGAGGTGGACTATGAGCCGGGCGAGCCGCGTGGCACCAGTTGGCACCCGCACCGCGGGTTCGAGACCGTGACCTACATGATCGACGGCCGATTCGAGCATCAGGACAGCCACGGTGGCGGCGGCCTCATCGAGAACGGTGCCACCCAGTGGATGACCGCCGGCTCGGGCATCCTGCACATCGAGACCCCGCCCGCTGAGCTCGTGGCCAGCGGCGGCGTGTTCCACGGCATCCAGCTGTGGGTCAACCTGCCGAAGTCCGACAAGTTCACGACGCCGGCCTACCAGTCCATCGAGGGCCGGGAGGCGAGGCTGGTCTCGTCGAGTGACGGCGGTGCGCTCGTCCGGATCATCGCCGGTGAGATCGGTGAGTACTCCGGCCCCGGCTCCACGCGGACGCCGATCACCATGGCGCACGCCACGATCGAGCCGGGTGCCCAGCTGAACCTGCCGTGGAACCGGAAGTACAACGCGTTGGTCTACGTCCTCAGCGGTGACGGGACGGTGGGACCGCTGCACCATCCCGTGACCGGCGGCCAACTCGTCGTCCTCGGCCCCGGCGACCGGATCAGCGTGAGCGCTGACGGCACCCAGGACTCGAACCGCCCGGCGATGGAGGTCCTGTTGCTCGGCGGGCAGCCGATCCGCGAGCCGGTGTTCGCCTACGGCCCGTTCGTGATGAACACCAAGGCCGAGGTCATCGCCGCGATCGAGGACTTCAACGCGGGCAAGTTCGGCGTCATCCCGCCCGACGCGCTGATGCCGCACACGTGAGCTGACCGGCTCTCGGCGGCGGCCGGTGTGATGGACCACAGCCCGGTGCTGTGACATGTCCCAGCACCGGACGCCGCCGTTCGGTGTCGCGACCGGACTTCAGTCTTTTCTGTCGCTTGGGAAACAATTTAAGCTCCCTTTAACAATCGCTGGCTACGTTGACGCCCATGCACATGCCGGCCGCACTGACATCGATCAACGCTCGGGACGTACTGCGGTACGACGTACCGGCGTCGCTCGTCGTATTCCTTGTCGCACTGCCACTCTCGTTGGGCATTGCCATCGCCTCCGACGCACCGGTCATGGCGGGTCTCATCGCCGCCGTCATCGGCGGCATCGTGGCCGGCGCTCTCGGAGGATCGATCCTGCAGGTCAGCGGTCCGGCCGCCGGCCTCACCGTCGTGGTCGCCGAGTTGGACGCGACCTTCGGCTGGAAGGTGACCTGCTTCATCACCGTCGGCGCCGGTGTTCTGCAGATCGTGTTCGGCCTGAGCCGGATCGCGCAGGCCGCGTTGGCGATCGCGCCCGTGGTGGTGCACGCCATGCTCGCCGGTATCGGTATCACCATTGCGCTGCAACAGATCCACGTGCTGCTGGGCAGCGACTCGCAGAGCTCCGCGTGGGAGAACCTCAGCGCCATACCGGGTTCGCTCATCGACATGGACTGGCACACCGTCGTCATCGGTGGTCTCGTCGTCGTGACCATGCTGGCGTGGCCGTCGCTCCCCGCGCAGTACCGCAAGGTCCCGGGGCCGCTGGTCGCGATCGTCGGTGCCACCGTCGTCGCGTCGGCCGCCGGATTCGACATCGACAAGATCTCGTTGGACGGCAACTTCTTCGACGCTCTCGCCCTCCCCGAACTGCCCAGCGGCAACTGGGGTGCGGTCGTCCTCGGCGTCATCACCGTCGCGTTGATCGCGAGCGTCGAATCGCTGTTGTCGGCGGTCGCCGTCGACAAGATGCACACCGGTCCGCGTACGAACTTCAACCGCGAGATGCTCGGTCAGGGCAGCGCGAACATCCTGTCGGGAATGGCCGGCGGTCTACCGGTGACCGGTGTGATCGTGCGCAGCTCCACCAACGTCGCCTCCGGTGCCCGATCGCGCGCCTCGACTGTCCTACACGGTGCCTGGATCCTGGTGTTCGCCGTGCTGTTGACCTCACTGGTGCAACAGATCCCGATGGCAGCCTTGGCCGGCCTGCTCGTCGTGATCGGCATCCAGCTCGTCAAGACCGCACACATGAAGCTCGCACTGCGCACCGGTGACCTGTGGGTCTACGTGATCACCGTGCTCGCCGTGGTGTTCCTGAACCTGCTCGAGGGCGTCGGCATCGGTCTCGCGGTGGCCGTCGCGATCGTCGTGGTCCGGGTGGTGCGCGCCAGCATCACCTCCGCTCCGTTCGGCACGCCCGGTTCGCGACAGTGGGAGATCCGCATCCACGGATCGTTGAGCTTCCTGATGCTGCCGCGCCTGAACAAGGCGCTGGCGAAGGTGCCCGCCGGCGCGCACGTCACCATGCACATCGACGCCGACTTCCTCGACAACGCCGCCTCGGAGATGATCGCCGACTGGCAGTGGGCGCACGAGGCCGTCGGCGGCACCGTGGTCATCGAGGAGACCGGGCACGCGCTGCTCGTCGACGCCCCCAAGGCGCCGCCGCGCCGCCACCAGGTCGCCACGCGAGAGACCGGCGCGCACGGGCACCACCGGCTCGCATCCGTCGCGCTGCTCGAACACATGGAGGGACTGAGCGATGCGCAGGATCCCGACTCGCTGTTCCTCACGTGTTCGGACTCGCGGGTGGTGCCCAACGTCATCACCGCCAGCGGCCCGGGTGACCTGTTCACCGTCCGCAACATCGGCAACCTCATCCCGACCGCGCCCGGCGCCGACATCTCGGTCGAGGCGGCACTCGAGTTCGCCGTCGACACCCTCGGGGTCAGCTCGATCGTGGTCTGCGGACACTCCTCGTGCGGCGCGATGACGGGACTGCTCGCCGAATCCGGTCCGGGTGGCGCGGTCGGGACGTGGCTCGAACACGCCGCGCCCAGCCTCTCGGCGTTCCGCAGCGGACACCCCGCGGGTCGAAGCGCGGCCGACGCCGGCTTCTCCGAGGTCGATCAGCTCGCCATCGTCAACGTCGCCGTGCAGATCCAGACGCTGCAGCGCCATCCACTGGTGGGCCGTGCGGTCGCCGACGGTCGACTGCGCGTGGCCGGGCTGTTCTTCGACATCGCCACGGCGCGGGTCATCGAGGTGTCGAGCACGGCGGTCACCGTCACGGCCTGATCGCGCCGTCGGCACTCGAGTTGGTGGCTCTTTTCGATAACGGTTACCATTTGCGTCGCAGTCGTCGAGGAGTGGAGTGTGCGATGAGTTCGAAGACCGTTCGTGGGGTGTCGGCCCGGGTTGCGGGTCTGGCCGCAGCAGTGATCGCCGCGACGGTGGTCGCCGGGTGTTCGGGCGACACCACCGAGTCCGCGGGCGCTCCCGGGGAGCCCGTCGTCGTCGCCTCCACCGACGTGTGGGGTTCGGTCGCCTCCGCCGTCGCGGGCAAGGACGCCGGCGTCACCTCGCTCTACACCTCGCCCGACGGTGACCCGCACGAGTTCGAGGCCACCGCGCGCGACACCGCGAAGGTGTTCGACGCCGACGTCGTGGTGCTCAACGGCGCCGACTACGACGCCTACATGGAGAAGGCGCCGAAGAACCCCGACGCGAAGGTGATCAGCGCGTGCGACGCCTACAAGAAGCTCAACCCGAGCGCGCCCACCGGCGCCGGCGAGGTCAACGAGCACTTCTTCTACGACTTCGACGTCGTGAAGGCCGTCGCATCCGACATCGCCGACGCCCTGGCCGAGAAGTTCCCGGCCGACAAGGACGCCTTCGCCGCCAACGCGAAGCAGTTCGAGGACAAGGTCACCGACCTGCAGACCACGTTGGCCTCGATCAAGGCGGCCCATGCCGGCGCGAAGGTCGCCCAGACCGAGCCGCTCGCGGCGTACCTGCTCGCCGAGGCGGGCCTGGTCGACGCGACGCCGTCGTCGTTCACCGACGCCGTCGAGGCGGGCAACGACCCGCCCGCCGCCGCAGTCGCGACCACCGAGGACCTGGTGCGCAACAAGACCGTCTCGGCGCTGCTCTACAACACCCAGGCCGTCGACGAGACGACCAAGCGCCTGCTGGCCGCCGCCGACTCCGACGGTCTCCCCGTCGTGAAGTTGACCGAGACCCTGCCGTCCGGAGTCACCGACTACGTGGCCTGGCAGAAGGCTACGGTGGATGCGATCGCGGCCTCCCTGTCGCGCTGATCCATCTCCACTCGCCACCTCTCGACACCGGAGCATCGCCATCACCGCCAGCGTCCCTGCCATCGACATCCGTGGTGCGCGACTGCGCTTCGGTGACCGCGTGCTGTGGTCGGATTTCGACCTGACCGTCGCCCCCGGCGAGTTCGTCGCGGTACTCGGGCCCAACGGGTCGGGCAAGACCTCGCTGCTGCGCACGCTGCTCGGTCAGTACCGACTGGACGCGGGCACCATCTCCATCGACGGCCGCAACGGCACCGACCGGTCGAAGATCGGGTACGTGCCCCAGCAGCGCCCGCACGACGAGGGGGTGCCGCTGCGCGGACGCGACCTCGTGGGCATGGGCGTCGACGGCCGCGCGTGGGGTGTGGGGTGGCGCACCCGTAAGGCACGAAGGGCCGCAGTGGATCTCGCGATCGATCAGGTCGATGCCCGCGCCTTCGTCGACGCCCCGCTCGGCCTGCTCTCCGGTGGCGAGCAGCAGCGGATGCGGGTGGCCCAGGCGCTCGCGAGCGACCCCGTCGTGCTGCTGTGCGACGAGCCGCTGCTCAGTCTCGATCCGGCGAATCAGGCACGCGTGGCGCAGCTGATCGACCGTCGACGTCGCGCGGCGGCGACCACGGTCGTGTTCGTCACCCACGAGATCAATCCCGTACTCCCCTACGTCGATCGCGTCGTCTACCTCGTCGACGGCCGGTTCCGGATCGGCACCACCGACGAGGTGATGAACTCCGCGGTGCTCAGCGAGTTGTATCGCACGAAGGTCGACGTGCTGCGCGTGCGCGACCGCCTCGTCGTCGTGGGTGCCGACGAGGCCGCCTGCCACGGCGCCGAGGCGCTGTGAGCACCGTCGACTGGGGCAGTTTCCTCGACGTCGGTCTCGCGGGAGACCTGCTGGCGCGGCCCTTCGTGCAGCAGTCGTTGCTGGCGTTGGCGCTGCTCGCGCTGCTCGGCGGCCTCCTCGGTCCGACGGTGGTCGCGCGCCAGATGTCGTTCGCCGTGCACGGCACCGCCGAGTTGTCCTTCACCGGTGCGGCATTGGCCCTGTTGCTCGGCGTCAGCGTCAACATCGGCGGCGTGGTGGGTTCCATCGTCGCCGCGCTCATTTTCGGGTTGCTCGGCAGCCGTGTGCGCGAACGTGATTCGGTGATCGGCGTGGTGATGGCGTTCGGACTGGGTCTCGGCGTGCTCTTCATCGCGACGTACGGTCGTACCGGCACCGGGTTCGCTCTGTTGACCGGACAGGTGGTCAGCGTCGGGGCCGACGGTCTGACCGCCGTAGCGATCACCACCGTCGTCGTGGTCGCCGTGCTCGCGGTGATCTATCGCCCGCTGCAGTTCGCGAGCACCGACCCCACGGTCGCCGAGGCGCTCGGGGTGCCCACGCGCACACTGTCGTTGGTGTTCGCGGTCCTGCTCGGTGCCAGTGTCGCGCAGGGGGTGCAGATCATCGGCGCCCTACTGGTGATGTCGCTGTTCATCACCCCCGCCGCCGCGGCCACCCGGGTGACTTCCACCCCGACCACGGTGGTGCTGCTGTCGATCCTGTTCGCCGAGATCGCCGCGGTGGGCGGACTGATCCTCTCGCTCGCACCCAACCTGCCGGTGTCGGTGATGGTCACGACCATCTCGTTCGCGATCTACGTCGTCTGCCGCCTCGTCGGTGGCCGCAGGCTCCGTTCGGCCGGGCGCGTGACGGTGCCGTCGGCGACCTGATGCCCCGGGTAGGCGTGCACCTGGGCGGTGGCCAGGCGCGCGACGCCGTCGATCAGCGCGTGTTCGGCACGATGGGCCAGCGCATGGGCATCGCGCAGCGCGGTGTCGGGCGGGACGTCGAGATCGGCCTCGGCGTGCAGGGTGTGACCCACCCACCGCATCCGTAACCCGGCCACACTGTCCACGCCGGGCACCGAGGCGAGCACCTCCTCGGCCGAGCCGACGATCTCCGGGTCGACGCCGTCCATGAGGCGCCGGAACACATCTCGTGCCGCGCCGACGAGCACCATGAGGATGGCCGCGGTGATCACCAACCCCACGATCGGGTCGGCGATCGGGAAGCCGGCCGCCGCACCGGCGGCGCCGACGAGCACCGCCAGCGACGTGAACCCGTCGGTGCGTGCGTGCTTCCCGTCCGCGATGAGTGCGACCGATCCGATGCGACGGCCGATGGTGATGCGGTACCGCGCGACGATCTCGTTGCCGACGAACCCGATGGCACCGGCCGCGGCGACCCAGGGCAGATGCGACAGGGGCGCGGGGTCGATGAGACGCCGTACCGCCTCGACCCCGGCGACCACCGCCGACGCGAGGATCATCAGAACCACGAACAGACCGGCGAGATCCTCCGCGCGGCCGAACCCATAGGTGTAGCGCCGCGTGGGCGCGCGGCGACCGAGGACGAACGCGATCCACAGCGGCACCGAGGTGAGTGCGTCGGAGAAGTTGTGGATCGTGTCGGCGAGCAGTGCCACCGAGCCCGACACCACGACCACGGCGAGCTGCACGACCGCGGTCGCCAGCAGCAACGCCATGCTGATCTTCACCGCACGGATACCCTGCGCACTCGACTCCATGGCACCGTCGACCTTGTCGGCAGAATCGTGGCTGTGCGGCGTGAACGCGTGGCTCAGCGCATGCCGCCAACCACCGTGGTGATCGTGGTCGTGGGGATGGTGGTGGGAATGGTCGCCGCTCATGCGCCGCTCGACTTCTCGGATGGCACGATGGAGATCGGGGCGTCGACGTGGGCGTCGGGACGGTGATGCCCGGGGGTGCCGGGTCCGGCGTGTTCGGCGTTGAACACCGCGTCGACCACCATCTGCCGCACGTGGTCGTTCTCGAGGCGGTAGAAGACCGAGGTCCCCTCCTTGCGGGTACGCACCAGGCGTGCCATGCGGAGCTTGGCGAGGTGCTGACTCACCGACGGCGCCGGTTTGCCGACCTTCTCCGAGAGCTCGTTCACCGAGCACTCGCGGTCGACCAGCGCCCACAGCATCTGCACACGGGTGGCGTCGGAGAGCATGCGGAACACCTCGACCACCAGGGCGACCTGGTCGTCGGCGAGCGTCCGACGACAAACACCCTTATCTGCATTCATACGCAGATAGTAGCGTTCACTCCTCGGCGCCACCAGGGTTGCAGCGGTCGTCGATCATCTGTTGGGCGCTGACCACCGGACGCCACGGTTCGAGATTCCAGCTCGGTTTGTCCGGCGCGACGATGCGCGCGAACGCCCAGTGACAATCGAACTGCGCGCGCATCCCCGCGGTGTCGGCACCGGGATCGTCGGCGAGCACCTCGGCCCAGGCGATCGCGTTGTCGCCCGCGCCCTGCGCTGCCCGTCCCGATGCCGTCGGATAGACCTGCACGCTCGTGCCCGAGGGAAGCTGAACGACCTGCACCCGGGCGATGAAGGGTGGCACCGCCGGGGCCTGCGAGGCGGTGATCACCTCGGGCGTCGTGCTCGGTGGAGGTGTCGACACCGCCGCGTCGGTGCCACTGTCGGTCGAGCATGCCGACGCCGCCATCGCGGCGCCGAGGACCAGGACGCAGGCGGCGCGGCGGCGTCGAGTTGACATCGATTGAGCCTCGTTTCGGTGATCGCGACACCGCCTCTGCGAGCATGGGGCGCATGTCCAGCCTGTCCGGTGCCGACGATACTCACACCCTGCGACCGGTCGACGGTGCCCGAAAGGTCGATGGGGGCGAATACATCGACGTCGCCGGTCATCCCGTGTGGCACTTCGTCGACGGCGAGGGCACCCCCGTCGTGCTGATGCACGGCGCGTTCGCCGGGGCGTCGTCGTTCGGCGCCCAGATCCCCGAGATCCTGAAGGCAGGGTGGAAGGTCTACGCACCCGAGCGGTGCGGGCACGCCCACTCCCCCGACACCGACGCCGCCTTCGGCTATTCGACGATGGCCGACGAGACGATCGCCTACCTGGAGACCGCGATCGGCCGTTCGGCACATCTGGTGGGGTGGAGCGACGGCGCCGTGGTGGCCCTGTTGGTCGCCCAGCGTCGCCCCGACCTCGTCGACCGCATGGTCCTCGTCGGGCAGTACTTCAACAGTTCCGGTCGCGTCGCCGACGGCATCACCGACGGACTCCTCGCCGACAGCTCCGCGATGAC
This sequence comes from Williamsia herbipolensis, assembly GCF_000964005.1. Lineage (GTDB taxonomy): Bacteria > Actinomycetota > Actinomycetes > Mycobacteriales > Mycobacteriaceae > Williamsia_A > Williamsia_A herbipolensis. The sequence goes on along the minus strand of NZ_JXYP01000012.1, from coordinate 46,517 downwards.
TTTCCTGCGCGCCGAATACGATGCGGTGTCACCCGACGGGCCGGAACACTTCGAGACCGTCTACCGCAAGACCATCGACATGATCGCCGCCGAGCCCGAGATCGATCTCGCATCACTTGCGTCGGTCACCACGCCCACCCTGGTGGCCCAGGGCGACCGCGACGAGGTGACCGTCGCGCACAGTGTCGACGTGGTGGCCGCGCTGCCCGCGGGACGACTGGCGGTCCTGCCCGGCACGCATCTGTTGCCGCTGGAGTCGCCCGACGTGTTCAACCCGCTGATGCTGTCATTCCTGGCCGGGGATCCCCCCGCCCAATGGGACCTCTGAGAACTCGCGGTAGCGGCTCCACGCCTCGCGGCGCTCGGCGTGCGGATCGAGCTCGATGCGACTCGGGTCGTCGATGACCTTCACCGCACGCGTGGTGGTGTCGTAACGCCGCCATCCGGATCGGGGTGCGCCGGTGGCGGCAAACGACGCCCAGTCCGACTGCATCTCGGCGGTGACCCGGCGTGCGGAGCGTCGGTCTCCGGCGAAGGTGAGCAGACCGCCGACACGTGAGGTGAACAGCCCGAACACTCCGAACAGCTCGATGCCGTGGGTGGCACCGAACCCGCTGATGTCGAGGATTCGCGTGGAGTAGTCGAACCGGTACATGTACGTCGGCGAGTGCGCGCTGTGCCCGTCGGCGATCGCGACCGACGGCGCCCAGAAGATCATGTCCGCCATGATCTGTCGGCAGGCCGCGGGTTCGGGGTAGTCCGGGTACGAGTCGAGGATCGCGGCGCGTGCATCAGGATCGGCGCCGGCGAGCACCCGCTCGAGTGCCGAGGGCGAGGTGGGCAGCACCGGGAACACCTTGGCGAAGAGGTTCGCCTCGACGAGGTTGCTTCCGAGCAGCAGCGGCACCGCGTGCGTCTCGCCGCGATCGGCGGCCTCGAGCGGATCGACCGGGAGCAGATCGCCGTCGACGGTCGGGCCGAAAGGCAGTGCGCCGGGGATCATCTTCGAGACACGGCGCGAGAGTTGGTCACCCGCACGGCCCAGTTCGGCGGGAGTCGCGGTGTGCAGCGCGGCAACCGGGTCGTCGCGGGTCTCGGCGAGGATGTCGACGAACGTCGAGGCGAACTGTGTCGCCCACTCGGCCTTCAACGTCAGCGCCGGCGCCGAACTCTCGGCGATCGCCTTGTGGAACAGTCCGGCCGCCGAGGGGACGGCGAGCAGGGTGGTGACCGCGTTGCCCCCGGCGCTCTCACCGAAGATCGTCACGTTGTCGGGGTCGCCGCCGAACCCGGCGATGTTGCGCTGTACCCACTGCAGGGCGGCGAGTTGGTCGCGCAACCCGAGGTTGCTGTCGAAAGTGCGCGTGTCCGAGGAGTATTGGCTCAGATCGAGGTACCCCAGGGTGCCCAGTCGGTAGTTGATCGACACGTAGACGACGCCGCCCGCGCGAACCAGGGAGTCGCCGCGGTAGGTGAGCGACGAGCCCAGGATGTAGGCACCGCCGTGGATGAACACCATCACCGGCAGCGGCCCGGACCGCTTCGCCGGGGCGAGCACGTTCAGGGTGAGGCAGTCCTCGCTGACCGGCTGGTGCTTGTTGATGCCGATCGTCGTGTACCGGCGCGCCTGCGGGGCGGCGTTGCGGAAGCTGTGTGCGAGTCGGACACCCTCCCACGGCGTGGGCGGCTCGGGCGCGCGGAACCGCCGATCACCCATCGGGGGCGCGGCATAGGGGATGCCGCGCCAGCTGTGCAGACCGTCGTGATCGACACCTTCGACGACGCCGTCGGTGGTGGTCACGCGTGTATCGGAGTGGGACATCCCCCGACATTAATCGCTACCCTCGGCTGATGACATCGTCGGACACCCGTGTCGATCTCAACGCCGATCTCGGCGAGGGGTACGGGGTGTGGCGCCTCGGGGACGACCACGCGATGCTCGAGGTGGTCACGAGCGCCAACATCGCCTGCGGATTCCACGCCGGGGACCCCACCTCGTTGCGGGAGACCTGCGCCGCGGCGGTCTCGGCCGGGGTCGCGATCGGGGCGCAGGTGTCCTATCCCGACCGCGTCGGTTTCGGGCGCCGCTTCCTCGACATCGCCCCCGGGGATCTCACCGCCGACGTGATCTACCAGATCGGCGCCCTCGACGGCATCGCGCGCTCGGTCGGCGGCGCCGTCTCCTACGTCAAACCGCATGGGGCGCTGTACAACAGCATAGTCTCCCACCGGGCTCAGGCCCTGGCGGTGGTCGATGCCGTCGTCGCGCTGAACCGCGATCTGCCGCTGTACGGGCTGCCCGGATCGGTGTCCGCGCGGCTGGCGGAGGCCGCGGGGCTGGCCACCGTCGCCGAGGCCTTCGCCGACCGCGCCTACCGCCCTGACGGCTCGCTGGTCCCGCGGTCCGAACCGGGAGCGGTCATCACCGACACCGCCACGATCTGCGCGCGGGCGCTCCGGATGGTCGTCGACCACGAGGTCGTCGCCGACGACGGCATGATCGTGGCGGTCGCACCGTCGACGCTGTGTCTGCACGGCGACACCCCCGGCGCGGTCGATCACGCGCGAGCGGTCGCCGCAACCCTGCGTGAGCAGGGTGTCACCGTCGCTAGAGTGACGTGATGGCCGGTCTCGACACACCCCTGACCCCACTACGGTTCCTCGAGCGTGCCGCCGAGGTGCACCCCGACGCGATCGGGATCGTCGACGGTGACCGCCGGATGACCAACCGCGAGTTCGCCGATGCGGCGCAGTCGCTCGCCGCGGCGGTGCGTGCCTCGGGTGTCGCTGCCGGCGAACGGGTGGCGTTCCTCGCCACCAATCGCGCCGAGCTGCTGATCGCCCACTTCGGTGTGCCCCTCGCGGGCGCGGTCCTCGTCGCGGTGAACACCCGCCTGTCGCCCGACGAGATCGCCTACATCTGCGAGCACTCGGGCGCGAAGATCCTCATCGGCGAATCCGACCTGCTCGCACCGCTCGCGGATCTGTCCGTCGACGAGGTGATCGACCTCGATTCGGGGTACGACGCGTTCCTGGCCCGCGGTGACGGAGCAGCGCTGCCCTGGGAGGTGGACGACGAGACCGCGACGATCACCATCAACTACACCTCCGGGACCACAGGCCGTCCGAAGGGCGTGATGTACACCCACCGCGGTGCCTACCTGAACGCGCTGGCCGAGGTGGTGCATCAGGGCTTCGAGCACGCGAGTCGCTACCTGTGGACGTTGCCGATGTTCCACTGCAACGGCTGGTGCACCACGTGGGCGGTGACCGCGGTGGCCGGTCGGCACATCTGCCTGCGCGCGGTGCGCGGCGACGACATCTGGCGACTCATCGACACCGAGGGCGTCGACCACATGTGTGGTGCGCCCACCGTTCTGTCGACTCTGGCGACCGCACCCGAAGCCCACCAGCTCGAGGGACCGCTGACCGTCGTGACCGCCGGGGCACCGCCCTCGCCGACCGTGGTGGGCCAGATCCGTTCCCTCGGTGCCACTCTCGTGCACGTCTACGGACTCACCGAGACCTACGGTCCGTACTCGATCTGTGAGCCGCAGGATTCGTGGGCCGACCTCGACTCCGACGAGCTCAACGTCGTGATGTCACGGCAGGGCGTGGGGATGGTGACCGCCGACCGGCTGCGCGTGGTGCGCCCCGACGCCGCCGACGACGGTTCGCTCGTCGATGTCGAGCCCGACGGAGTCGAGATGGGCGAGATCGTCATGCGCGGGAACTGCGTCATGAAGGGCTATTTCGCCGATGACGACGCGACCGCCGAGGCCTTCGCCGGCGGCTGGTTCCACAGCGGAGATCTCGGGGTGATGCGCCCCGACGGCTACGTGAAGTTGCTCGACCGGGCGAAGGACGTGGTCATCTCCGGTGGCGAGAACATCTCCACCATCGAGGTCGAACAGGCCCTCGCCAGCCACCCCGCCGTCGCCGACGTCGTCGTCATCGGTGTCGCCGACGACAAGTGGGGCGAACGCCCGAAGGCGTTCGTGGTCCTGACCGATGGCGCCTCGGTCGAGGCCGCAGAACTCACCGCGCACGTGAAGACGCTCCTCGCCTCGTTCAAGGCGCCCCGCGACATCGAGTTCACCGACGCCATCCCCCGCACCTCCACCGGCAAGGTCCGCAAGAACGAACTCCGGGACGCCGAGCGGGCCGCCCGCTGACGACGAAGCGCTCCACCGTCGCCGCGTGGTACGACGTTCTGAACCCGTGGGGCCGCAGCGACGACTTGTACCTAGATCTCGTGATGCACGTCGAGACCGTGGTCGACATCGGTTGCGGTACCGGCACACTGCTACACCGTGCACGCGAGACCGGGCACCGCGGGCGGCTCATCGGTATCGATCCCGATCACGACATGCTCGCCGTGGCCCGCCGCCGCGATGACATCGAGTGGCAGACCGCAACCGCTTCCGACGTGAGCGGCGTGGCGGCCGATCTCGTCACCATGACCGGTCACGCGTTCCAGACGCTGGCGAGCGACGACGATCTCACGTCGTCGCTGCGTGCGATCGTCGGCTCCATGGCTGCAGGAGGTCGTTTCGCGTTCGAGACGAGGAACCCGGTGGTGCAACCGTGGACCCGGTGGGACGAAGAGTTCACGGTCACCGATGACCGCGGCGACACTCTCACGGTGACACGCGAGGTGGTGTCGGTGCACGATCAGATCGTGACGTTCGACGAGACTTTCTCCATCCCGACGTTGTCGGAGCAGAAGGTTGTTCGCTCTGCTCTTCGGTTCCTGACGGTCGACAACCTGTCGACCGCCCTGAGGTCGGCCGGCCTGGTGATCGAGGAACAGTTCGGCAACTGGGGTCGGAGTCCCGTCACACCGGAGAGTCCCGAGATCATCACCATCGCCTCGACACTGACTGCGGCATAGAGGCTTTCCACAAGGCTGCAGAGATGATCATGGCGGTTGTCGGTGGCTGCAGGTAGTATCGAACACATGAGCGACGAGGGTGTGGGGGCGACAACAGTTGCGCTGCAATCATTCCTGTCGTCGCTCCCTGGCCTGGACGTTGCTGGTGACGAGACGGAAGCGATCGATCGGATCGCGATCCTCGAGGCGATCAAATCCGGATGCGCTGCGGCACAGGCGGTCGAGACGATGCGACTCGAGGAACTTCGACGTGAGGCCGAGACCGCGGCGGGCGTACCCGTGGCGCGGCAGGGCCGTGGATTGGCCGCTGAGGTCGCCCTTGCGCGGAAGGCCTCCGGGTCCGCCGGCGGCCGGTATCTCGGGTTCGCACGCGCGGTGATGCGCGAGATGCCACACACACGAGCGGCGTTGGCCGCAGGTGTCCTCACCGAATGGCGGGCGACGATCCTGGTACGGGAGACCGCGCACCTCACCCCGCGTGATCGCGCCGAGATCGACCGTCGTCTCTGCGCCGACCCGGCCGCGCTGGAAGGCGTCGGCGACCGCGCGTTGGACGCCGAGGTGAAACGGATTGCCTACGAACTGGATCCGCAGGCAGTGGTGGATCGGCACGCTCATGCGGTGAAGGATCGCCGCGTGTCGACCCGGCCGGCCCCAGATGGGATGGTGCGGCTGTCGGCGTTGTTGCCGTTGGTGTCCGGGATCTCGGTGTACGCGGCGCTGAAGAAGCACGCCGACGCCACCGTCGGGGCCGATGATCGCTCGCACGCGCAGGTGATGGCCGACGCCCTCGTCGAACGGGTGACCGGCGCCGCGACGGTCGATGCCCTGCCGGTGGCGGTCAATCTGGTTGTGCCCGATGCCGTCCTCCTCGGCGACAGCACGGCCGCCGCGCACGTGAGCGGCTACGGACCGATCCCCGCCGCCACCGCCCGCGCGATAGTGGCCACCTCCCTCGATGCTGACGCGGCCACCACGTTGCGGCGGCTCTACAAGGCCCCGACGAGCGGCGCGCTGATCGCGATGGACTCCACCGCGAGACTGTTCCCGACCGGACTCAAACTCTTTCTCGACCTGCGCGACCAGTCGTGCCGCATCCCGTACTGCGATGCACCGATCGCTGAGTACGACCACGCCGATCCCCATGCCCGGGGTGGTGACACCTCGGCATCGAACGGTGGCGGCATGTGCCTGGCGCACAACCGGGCCAAACAGAACCCGGGTTGGCGAATGACCACCGCTGACCACACCGACACCACCCGGCACACCGCGACCGTCACCACACCCACCGGGCACAGCCATGTCTCCCGAGCCCCGGCGCCCCCGGGTCACCACGACGAACCCATCAGTCTCATCGAACGACGACTCCGCGCTCTGCTCGACGCCGCCTGACCTCGACACCGGCATAATCGACGTCACCATGCGCGAGCTCGTCTACTACGTGGCCGTCAGTCTCGACGGCTTCATCGCCGACCCCGACGGTGGATTCGACGCCTTCCCCATCGAAGGTGATCATGCGGCGATCGTGTTCGAGGAGTACGCCGATGCGCTACCCGTCCATGCGATGACGGCACTCGGGATCGAGCCGCCACGAACACGATTCGACACCGTGATCATGGGGTCGAACACCATGAGACCTGCCCTGGCCATCGGGATCACGAGCCCGTACCCGCACCTGCGGCAGTTCGTCGCCAGCAGACGAGCGCCTGATCACGACCCTGCGATCACCGTGACCGACGATCCCCTCTCCACCGTTCGAGAGCTGAAGACGCAAGCTGGCCTGGACATCTGGTTGTGCGGCGGCGGTGAGCTCGCCGGCGAGCTCCTACCGGAGATCGACCGACTGGCCCTGAAACGACAGCCACTCGTCTTCGGCTCCGGCATCCCGCTGTTCGGACGCGCGCCCTACAAGCCACGCGCCTTCACCCGAATCCGAACGCGCTCGTTCGAGTCCGGCGTCGTCGTGGAGGAGTACGCCGCTCCCGGGCCCCGTCACACCTGACGGCGCCCCGTGGAGAGTCCGATCGAACGTCATCTCGCGGCACTGCTCGCTGCCTGAGAACGGCCGGCACAACGGCAGCGGCGCAGAGACCGGCCGCGAGCACGAAGGCCGCCGCGTATCCCATCGACCCGACCATCCCACCCAGCGCCGCCGAACCCACCGCCTGTCCCAGTACCAACGAAACGAACAGCAACGCCGTCCCCTGCGCCGCGCCGGCGCGATCGATCCTCGCGCTCCAGGCGATGAGCGCCGACGTGGCTGCCGTGAACCCCCAGCCGAAACAGGCACACGCCACGAGCGCGGTCACGATCTGTTCGCGGCCCACACCCAGCGCCGCGATCGAGACCACCAGCACCCCGCACGTCACGATCCACGCCGACCTCGGCGCGAGACGGCTCATGGCACCCGATGTCGCGATCACCGTCGTCGCACCGACGCCCAACAGCACCCACGCGCCGACACTGCCCCGCTCTCCGACGACACCCGCATCGACGAGAACCCCACGCCCGTAGGTCCACACCGCGCTCGACCCGGCCCCCATGAGGACCGCGGCCACCGCGGGTGCTGCGTGAGCGCGCAACCATGCCGAGTCCATGCGAGTGGAGACCGTCGTGGGCGCGGACCCCGTCCCGCGATCGGCCGCGAGCAGCGCCACGGCGATCACCGCGGTCACCGCACCGACCACCCACCACGCCGTCCGCCACTCCGGCAGCACGACCAGCGCCAGCACCCCCGCACCGACCACCCCCGGCCCCGTTCCCGCATTCACCACCGACTGCGCGCGACCGACGCGACCCACCGCCACCGATCGCCCGACGATCGTGACCAGCGCGGGCGACGCCAGCCCCGCACCGGCCGATCCGACGATCGCGGACACCGCGAACCAGACGACGTCACCGGCCGCCGCCATCCCCCACACGCCGACAACCGCCGACACGGCCGCGGCGGTGACCTGACGTCGCACCCCACGGCCGCCGAGCAGAAGACCCACGAGCGCGGCACCGCAGTAGACCAGCGACGACCCCGACGACACCATCCCGGCCAGGCTCGCCGACAACCCGAGGTCGGCCTGTACGTCGGGCAGGAACAGCCCGTACGCCAGGCGCACCAGTCCGTACGTCGCGGCGATGAACCCGACGCCCGCGACCACGACCGACGTCTCGGATACACTCACAAACGAAAACGATCGTTTCATATCGGCGAGCCTAGTCTGAGAGGCGTGCCCATGCGCAAGAGCTCCGAGCAGAAACTGCTCGACGCGGTCGATGACCTGCTGTTCACCCGCGGGATCGAATCGACCCCCGTCGACGCCGTGCTCGCCCGCGCCGGCGTCTCGGCGGCAACGCTCTACCGCGGCTTCCGGAGCAAGGAAGCGCTCGTCGCGGCGGCCTTGGAGCGGCGCCACTCACGGTGGCGGGACGAGTGGGAACGCGCAATCGACGCGGCGCCCGACGCTGAGGGGCGCGTACTCGCGGTCTTCGACGCGCTCGAGGCGTTCCGTGATCGAACCGACAGCGCGCGCTGGTGCGCCTTCCTCGGCGCGGCCGCCGAATACTCCTCGCCCCCCGACGAACTGGCCGAGGCGATCGGCCGCGACACCGACCACTTCCGCACCCGGCTCCATCAGCTGATCACCGACGCCGGGTGCACCGAATCGGCAGAACTGACCGAGGAGATACTTCTCGTGATCAGCGGCGAACTCGCCATGCGTTTGCGCGAGCCGAAGGGGTCCGCAGGAACCGGCCGCCGTATCGCGACCGCGCTGGTTCGCGCGTCGCTACCTGCGGTGCCCTAGACCGCTCGGCGCTGGCGGGCGAAGTCGGCGAGCACGACACCCGCGGCGACCGAGGCGTTGAGGCTCTCGACCGGGCCGGCCATGGGGATGGACAGGATCGAGTCACAGGACTCGCGGACGAGTCGCGAGAGACCCTTGCCCTCCGAGCCGACCACGATCACCGTGGGACCGGTGCCGTCGTAGGAGTCGAGTTCGGTGTCGCCGTCGGCGTCGAGGCCGACGAGTTGCGCGCCGTCGGCGGCCCAGTCCTTCAGCGTACGAGTGAGATTGGCGGCCTGCGCGACCGGCAGACGCGCCGCCGCACCGGCACTGGTCCGCCACGCGACCGCGGTCACGCTCGCACTGCGGCGCTGCGGGATCACGACACCGTGCCCGCCGAACGCGGCCACCGAACGGATCACCGCACCGAGGTTGCGGGGATCGGTGATGTTGTCCAGGGCCACCAGCAGCGGCGGGGTGCCGCTGTCGACGGCGAGCTGCATGAGATCGGACGGATGGGTGTAGCGATACGGCGGCACCTGCAGGGCGATGCCCTGATGCAGCCCGTTGGTGCTCATGCGGTCGAGCTCGGACTTCTGCGCCTCGAGAATCGCGATCCCCTTGTCGCCGGCCATCTTCACGGCCTCCGACACCCGCTCGTCGGGCGTCCCGCCGATCATCACGTACAGCGCGGTCGCGGGGACCCCGGCGCGCAGACACTCGACGACGGGGTTGCGGCCCAACACGTACTCGGGGCCCTCCTCGTCACGACGCTTCGCCGCGGTCGACCGCCCACGACCGGCACCCGTCGCCGACGCGCTCGCGGCCTTCGCCCGCTTGTGCGCCGCGTGGTACGGCCGGTCCACCGCCTTGGGCGTCGCGCCACGGCCCTCGAGCCCGCGACGCCGGTTGCCGCCGGACCCGGCGACCTGCCCCTTCTTCGTGCCGTCCTTGCGGACCGCACCCTTACGTTTCGAGTTGCCTGCCATCAGTTGCGCCCCTTCAGATTCCACTGGGCGCCGTCGGCGGTGTCGGTCACGTCGACACCGGCCTGGGCCAGTCGGTCGCGCACCGCGTCCGCGGTGGCGTAGTCCTTGTTCGCGCGCGCCGTCGCCCGGCGATCCAGTTCGGCACGGATCAGCACGTCGAGAGCCGAGATGGCCTGCGAGTCGTCGTCGGCGGTGTGCCACCGTTCGTCGAGAGGATCGACGCCGAGGACACCCATCATCGCGCGTACCGACGACGCGGCCGCGCGTGCGGTGTCGCTGTCACCGGCCTCGAGTGCGGTGTTGCCTGCACGCACGGTGGTGTGGACCACGGCCAACGCGGCGGGCACCCCGAGGTCATCGTCGAGCGCCGCGGCGAAATCTGCGCCCACCTCACCGACGACGACCGGTCCGAACCGCGAATCGACGCGCTGCACAAAGGATTCGACGCGGCGATAGCCTGCCGCGGCCTCGTTCAGCGCACCCTCGGAGTACTCGAGCATCGACCGGTAGTGCGCACTGCCGAGGTAGTACCGCAGTTCCACCGGACGCACCCGCTGCAGCATCGCCGGGATGGCGACCACGTTGCCCAGTGACTTGCTCATCTTCTCGCCACCCATGGTGACCCAGCCGTTGTGCAGCCAGTACTGCGCGAATCCGTCTCCGGCGCCGTGACTCTGGGCGATCTCGTTCTCGTGGTGCGGGAAGATCAGATCCATCCCGCCGCAGTGGATGTCGAACTCGCCGCCGAGCAACGACGTCGCCATCGCCGAGCACTCGAGATGCCATCCGGGTCGACCCGGTCCCCACGGCGTGGGCCACGACGGCTCGCCGGGCTTGGCGGCCTTCCACAACGTGAAGTCGCGGTCGTCGCGCTTGCCCGTGCCTGCGCTCTCACCCTGGTGCACGTCATCGAGGCGGTGACCCGACAGCGCGCCGTACTCGGGGAGGCTGCGCACATCGAAGTAGACGTCGCCGTCGGAGGCGTAGGCGTGACCGCGGGAGATGAGACGCTCCATGTACTCCACCATCTGCGTGATGAAGCCGGTCGCGCGCGGTTCGGCCGACGGCGGCAGCACACCCAATGCGTCGTACGCCGAGGAGAACGCGCGCTCGTGGGTGGCCGCCCACTCCCACCACGGACGGTCGGCGTCGGCGGCCTTGGTGAGGATCTTGTCGTCGATGTCGGTGACGTTGCGGACGAACAGCACGTCGAGGCCGGAGTGCAGCAGCCAGCGCCGGAGGATGTCGAACGCGATACCGCTGCGGACATGGCCGATGTGCGGGACGCCCTGGACAGTGGCGCCGCAGAGGTACACCGATGCCTGTCCGGCGTGCAGCGGTGCGAATTCACGCACGTCACGCGCGGCGGTGTCGTACAGGCGAAGGGTCACGACGTGCGATCCTACTCAGTCGGCGACGAGCAACAGTGCGGTGGCGACCGCGGCGACACCCTCGCCGCGCCCGGTCAGGCCGAGTCCGTCGGTGGTGGTCGCCGACACCGACACCGGTCCCCCGGCCAGATCCGACAGCAACCGCTGCGCGGCCTCGCGGCGTGGACCGATCTTCGGGCGGTTGCCGATCACCTGCACCGCGGCGTTGCCCACGACGAAACCGGCGTCGGACACGAGCCCGCGCACGTGGGTGAGCATGGTGGCGCCGTCGACACCGTCCCACTCGGGACGGCCGGTGCCGAAGACCGCACCGAGGTCGCCGAGACCCGCCGCCGAGAGCAGCGCGTCACAAAGCGCATGGACCCCGACGTCGCCGTCGGAGTGACCCTCGCACCCGTCGTCGTCGGGGAAATGCAGGCCCACCATCCAGCAGGGTTTACCCGGCTGGACGGGGTGGACGTCGGTGCCGATCCCCACGCGCATCTACCGGACTCCTGTCGACTCGAGCAGCATGCGGGCGATCCGCAGATCCCACGCGGTGGTGATCTTGAAGGCCATCAGGTCGCCGGGCACGACATGGACTGCGTAGCCGGCGGCCTCGGCCAGGCCGGCGTCGTCGGTGGCGTCACCGGCCGCGGCGTGAGCGCGCCGCAGCGCCTCGGGACGGAAGCCCTGCGGGGTCTGCACCGCGCGCAGGGGTGTGCGGTCAACGGTGGCGACGACGGTCTCGACGGCCCCGGACTGCTGTGTGACGACCCGCTTGAGGGTGTCGGTGACCGGGACGGCGGGGACCACGACGTCGGAGCCCTGGCTCACCGCGTCGATCACGCGGGTGAACACCTCGGGTGGGGTGAGTGCGCGGGCGGCGTCGTGGATCAGCACGACATCCGACGCGGACGGACCGACCTCGGCGAGACAGGCGCGGACGGAGTCGCTGCGCACCGACCCGCCGACCACCACGTGGACACGCGGGAGCATCGACCGGGTGGTGTCGAGCAGTTCGGCCGGGACGGCCACCACGACCTCGTCGACACCGGCGGCGAACACACCGTCGACCGATCGCTCGAGGATGGTGCGGCCGCCGAGGTCGACGAACGCCTTGGGCATCCCCGCACCCAACCGGGTACCGGACCCCGCAGCCGGGATCAGCGCGACGGTCGCCACGGGTGGGGGATGAGCGGCCTAGGAGGCCGCTGCGAGAACCTCGTCGAGGATGATGGCGGCCTTGGCGTCGTCGGTGCCCTGTGCGAGCGACAGCTCGTCGACGAGGACACGACGGGCGCGGGTCAGCATGCGCTTCTCACCCGCGGACAGACCGCGGTCCTGCTCACGACGCCACAGGTCACGCACGATCTCCGAGACCTTGATGATGTCGCCGGAGATGAGCTTCTCCTGGTTGGCCTTGAACCGGCGCGCCCAGTTCGTGGGCTCCTCGGTGTGCGGGGCACGCAACACGTCGAACACCTTGTGCAGACCCTCCGACCCGACGACGTCGCGGACACCGACGTACTCGAGCTTGGTGGACGGGATCTGGACGGTCATGTCACCGTCGGCGATCTTCAGGACGACGTACTCGACCTGCTCTCCCTTGATGGTGCGGATGACGATGTCTTCGACCTTCGCTGCACCGTGATGGGGGTATACAACGGTGTCACCGACTTTGAAATTCAATGTTCCAAGCCCCTTTCGATCTGCCCAGTCTAACACGGGACTGTTTCGCACATCACACAACAGTGCAGGTCAGCGGCCTACCAGCAGCGATCACCCGTGAAGTGTCGATGATCGGTCCACGGCACACCCGCGGGGGCCGACGCCAATTCGCCACCCGAACGCGCTCGAACCGGTCACGGCCACTACGCTCCGTAGTGCAAGATCGGCGCGACCCGTCAGGGTCGACGAGGCAGAAGAGGAAACCCGGTGTCTGTGCTCACTCCCGCGAAGGTCCCCGCTCGCACCCCCGGCCGTCGTGCGGCGCGCGCCGTGGCGATCGCAGCGCTGGGCGGCGCACTGGCGCTCGGTGTCTCGGCCTGCGGCGCCGGTCAGATCGCGCAGACCGCGAACCAGCAGGCCGCGGTCAACGGCTCGTCGGCGACGCTCGGCGACATCGCCCTGCGCGACGTCCACATCGTGTTCCCGAGCCAGGGCACGCAGGCCTTCGCCAACGGCAGCCCGCTCGAGGTCGCGTTCCTCATCTCGAACAACAGCCCGTACCAGGACGACAAGCTCGAGTCGATCACGCTGCCCGGCGGCGGGAGCGTCTCGTTCTCCGGCGCCACCGACATCCCGGCCACGAAGTCGCTGCGCGCGGGTCAGCCCTCGCAGCTGCTCGTCGCGGCCGAGTCGTCGGTCACGTCGGCCTCGCCGACCAGCCCGTCGGCGCCGGACAACAACGCCTCCGACCCCAGCGAGACCCGCATCACCGTCACCGTGAGCGGTTACGGCAAGCAGATCACCCCCGGCCTCACCGTGCCGATGGAGTTCACGTTCGCCAAGGCCGGCAAGACCACCGTCCGCGTCCCGATCGACGCCGGCTCCGAACTGCAGCGTCGCGCCGACCAGCTGCTCAACCCCGAGCCCGCCGAGGGCGGCGAGGGCTGATCGGCTCGGCACTCGCCCCACCCACCCCTGTCACAGCCCGCATCTAGGGTTCACGAGTGGCCAAACCCCGCTCGTCGTATCGCTGTCGCTCGTGTGGCCATCAATCGGCCAAGTGGGTCGGCCGGTGCCCGGAGTGCGGCGAATGGGGGTCGATCGACGAGGTCGCCACCGCCGCGAGCGCAAGCCGTGGATCGACCGCCGTCGCACCGTCGTCCCCGGCCCGCCGCATCACCGAGATCGATCCGACGGCGGCCGCGGCGTTCCCCACCGGCATCGGCGAACTCGATCGTGTCCTCGGCGCGGGTGTCGTACCTGGGTCGGTGGTCCTGCTCGCCGGCGAGCCCGGCGTCGGGAAGTCGACGCTGCTGCTCGAGGCCGTGAAGCGCTGGGCCGAACAGGGCAAGCGGTCGCTCTACGTGACCGGTGAGGAATCCGCGGCGCAGGTGCGTCTGCGCGCCGAACGCACCGGCGCCGTGCACCCCGAGGTGTTCCTCGCCGCCGAGTCCGATCTCGACACCGTGCTCGGCCACGCCGAACAGGTCGCGCCGACGCTCATGATCGTCGACTCGGTGCAGACGATGGTCGCGTCGGGGTCCGACGGCGTGAACGGCGGTGTCACACAGATCCGTTCGGTCACCACGGCACTCACGTCGCTCGCGAAGAACACCGGCATCGCGATCGTGCTGGTCGGTCACGTGACCAAGGACGGCGCGGTCGCCGGCCCGCGGTCACTGGAACATCTCGTCGACGTCGTGCTCGCGTTCGAGGGCGACAAGCACTCGTCGCTGCGCATGGTCCGCGGCATCAAGAACCGGTTCGGTGCGTCCGATGAGGTCGGTTGTTTCGAGCAGCGCGGTGACGGCATCCACGAGGTCCCCGACCCGTCCGGGCTGTTCCTGCACCACCGCGACTCCGACGTGCCGGGCACCGCCATCACCGTGGCGATGGACGGCAAGCGGCCCATGGTCGGCGAGGTGCAGGCGTTGGTCGCGCCGACGCAGAACGGCTCACCACGGCGCGCCGTGAGCGGCCTGGACTCGCAGCGGGTGGCGATGATCCTCGCCGTCCTCGAGGGACGGATCGCAGTGAAGGTGTCCGACGTGGAGGTCTACGTCGCGACCGTCGGCGGCATGAAGCTGACCGAACCCGCGGCCGATCTCGCGGTCGCCCTCGCCGTCGGGTCCATCGTCCGCAAGAAGGCCCTGCCCCGGTCGACGGTCGCGATCGGCGAGGTCGGCCTGGCCGGCGAGGTCCGACGCGTCTCCGGCGTCGGCCGCCGGGTCGCCGAGGCCAAACGGCTGGGGTTCCGGCACGCGATCGTGCCGGCGGGCTCACCCGACCTGCCCAAGGGCATCAAGATCACCGAGGTCGCCGACCTGCACGAGGCGGTGCGCGCGGCGCTCGTGACGAGCGTGGACACCTACTCCTTCTGACCGAGATCTCGCGTCGGACCGAAATGGGTGTGCGGGTCGACGATCACGAACAACCCGTGGGCACCGGCGACGGGTTCCCCGGCCGCGCCGTCGGCACCGAGGACGGTCGCCGTCGCCTCGGCGTAGACCTGGCGGCGTCGGGTCCCGAGCACGCGGGCGTCGAGACGCAGTCGGGTGCCGATGGGAACGGGGCGGGCGTAGTCGATGTCGAGGACCACGGTGACCGCGGTGAGACCCATCAGCATGAGGCCCAGCCCCATCGACTCATCGAAGACGCTGGCCAGGATGCCGCCGTGGATCACGCCGGGACCACCCTCGAATCGCGGCTCCACCAGCAGTTCACCGGTCGCGGTGACGCCCTCGCCCGCGATCATCGACAGGTGCAGACCGTGCGGCGAACGCGGGCCGCAGCCGTAACACATGGGGTTGTGCGGGGGGATCGTGTCGCCGGGTGCGACGACGTCGTCGCCGCGGCGGGGGGCGTCCAGATCGTCGGGCACGACAAAGGTTGTTCTCACCCGCAGTTAATCTAGTGCACGGTAAACACCCGTAACGAAAGGCTGTCGCGATGGTGGACACGGCGCACGGCGATCTCCTGCGCGCCACGATCGGCCGGGTGGCACCCGGAACCGGTCTGCGCGACGGGCTCGAACGCATCCTGCGCGGACGCACCGGCGCGCTGATCGTGCTGGGGTACGACGAACTCGTCGAACGCATCTGCGACGGCGGTTTCCACCTCGACGTGGAGTTCGCACCCACCCGTCTGCGAGAGCTGTCGAAAATGGATGGGGCGGTGGTCCTCTCGACCGACGGCACCCGAATCCTGCGCGCCAACGTGCAATTGGTGCCCGATCCGTCGATCCCGACCGAGGAGTCGGGCACCCGGCACCGAGCCGCCGAACGCACCGCGATCCAGACCGGGCACCCGGTGATCTCGGTGAGCGCGTCGATGTCGATCGTGAGTGCGTACGTCGACGGCATCCGACACGTGGTGGAGGGGTCCGATCCGATCCTGTCGCGTGCCAACCTCGCGGTGGCGACGTTGCAGCGCTACAAGACCCGACTCGACGAGGTCAGTGCCGCGCTGTCACGCGCCGAGATCGAGGACTACGTGTCGCTGCGTGAGGCGATGACCGCGGTGCAGCGCATGGAGATGGTGCGGCGGGTGTCGGTGGAGATCGAACAGTACGTTCTCGAACTCGGCGCGAACGGACGCCAGTTGTCGTTGCAGCTCGAGGAACTCGTCGGTGACAACGACTCGATGCGCGAACTCGTGGTGCGCGACTACTACTCGAGCCCGGAGCCCGCGACCATCGAGGAGGTGCGTCAGGCACTCGAGGCGATCGAGGCCCTCAACGACACCGACCTGCTCGACTCGACGCTGCTCGCCGGGGCATTCGGGTACCCCACCACGCTCGACGCGCAGGACACCACGATGAGTCCGCGCGGCTACCGCCTGCTGGCCCGTATCTCGGGGCTGCAGTTCGCGCACCTCGACCGTCTGGTGCGCAGCTACGGGACGTTGCAGTCGTTGCTCGCGACGAGCGCGTCGGATCTGCAGGCCATCGACGGCATCGGCGAGATCTGGGCCCGCCACATCCGAGAAGGACTGTCGCGCCTGGCCGAGACGACCATCGAGCGGTTCGACTGACCCCGGCTCTACTGGCGCGGCGGGTCGGCGAAGTTGAACGTGATGGGAGCGCTCAACTTCTCCCCCAGCGAGCCGACCGCCTGGTACGGACCGGCCGCGGCCACACGACGCGGGGTCTTGCACCCCGGCGTGCTGGTGGTCCCCGACCACACGATGGTGTCCTTGAACTGCTGGGCCGGCTTGAGCAACTGGTTGTTGATCGTGTTGATCGGTGAGCAGTCGGTCGCCGACCAGATGTAGCGGGTGCCGTCGAGACTGCGGACCGTCACGTTCTGCATGTCCTTGCCGACGTCGCGGGTGCACTCGGCGAGGCCGGCGTTGGTGATGACGATCGTGAACACCGGCTTGTCGCCGACGGTGTAGGTCGGCTTGTCGGTGTAGAGGACCGCCGAGATGTTCTGGTCGGGACACAGGCCGCTCGCGGGCACCGCCGTCGGTGCCGCCGACGAGGACGACGAAGCGCCGGGCACCACACCCGAGGCCACCGAGCCCGACGCCTGCGACTGGCCGGGGACACCACTGCCGCCCGAACCGGACCCGCCGGATCCGCCCGACCCGCCGGCGATGCTCTCCGAGGCGTCGGCGCTCGAGGGCACCGAGGTCAGCGACGGACTCGACGAGACACTCGCGCTGGTGTTCCGGGGGGACTCATCGGAACCACCGGAGGCCCAGATGATCAGACCGATCACGACGATGAGCGCGAGGACGACCACACCGACCGCGAGCGCGCGCCGACGCCAGTAGATCTCGGGTGGCAACGGGCCCTGCGGTTCCAACACACACCAACGCTAACGGTCGAGTGGTCCGCCCCGTCCGACCCGCGGCGGCGTGTCGTCGCCGCGGGTGCACATCACACCTTCTGCAGGGCGTGATCGCTGTCGGGCTGATCGTCGACCTCGCCCACCGCCTCGCGAAGATGCGCCTTGCCCTCGGCGAGGCTGTAGGTGAGGCCCACGATGCCCAGGGTGCCCGCCTCGATCGCGTCGGCGATGATCTGGCTGCGATCGGTGAGGAGCTTGGTGGTCTCCTGCACGTGTCGCGCCTCGAACTCGTCGACGCGGGTCAGGCCCTCGGCCTTGCCGGCCAGAACGCTGGGTGTCACCTTCTCGACGACGTCGCGGATGTAGCCGCCGGGGATCTGCGCCTCGTCGACGGCCTTGATCGTGGCACCGACCGCGCCACAGCTGTCGTGGCCGAGCACCGCGATCAGCGACACCTTGAGCACGGCGACGGCGAACTCGATCGATCCGAGGACCGCGGAGTCGATGGCCTGCCCGGCGGTGCGGACGACGAAGAGATCGCCGAGCCCCTGATCGAAGACGATCTCGGCGGCGACGCGGGAGTCCGAGCAGCCGAACAGCACGGCCTTCGGGGCCTGCCCGCCGGTCAGTCGGGTCCGGTCGTCGATACCCTGACTGGGATGTTTGGGTTCACCGCCGACAAATCGGTCATTACCTTCGCGCATCTCGCGCCACGCCTGTGCGGGAGTCATGGTTGCCATGGCTGACATTGTGCCGAATTCGGACGTGACGCGCCGCCTGCTGGCGTGGTTCGACGACCACGAGCGCGATTTGCCCTGGCGCGCAGAGGGAGTCACGCCCTGGCAGATCCTCATGAGCGAGATCATGTTGCAGCAGACACCGGTGGCGCGCGTCGCACCGATCTGGCTCGAGTGGGTCGCGCGGTGGCCGGTGCCCTCGGCGATGGCCGCCGCCGGGGTCGGCGAGGTGGTGCGCGCCTGGGGCAAACTCGGCTACCCGCGACGCGCTATGCGCCTGCACGCCTGTGCGACGGTGCTCGCGCAGGATCACGGCGACGTCGTCCCGTCCGACGTCGACACCCTCCTGACACTGCCGGGTATCGGCGACTACACCGCACGCGCCGTCGCGTGTTTCGCCTACGGCCAGTCGGTGCCGGTGGTCGACATCAACGTCCGCCGCGTCATCGCCCGCGCCCTGCACGGGCGTGACGCCGGCAACCCGACCCGGTCGGACATGGACGACGTGGCGGCCCTGCTCCCCCGGGATCGGGATGTCGCACCTCGCTTCTCGGCAGCCCTGATGGAGCTCGGCGCGCTGGTCTGCACCGCACGCAACCCACGGTGCGGGGATTGCCCGCTGCCGCACTGCCTCTGGGTCGAGATCGGCCGGCCCGCGCTCGACACCCCGCGCAAGGTCCAGAAGTTCGCGGGCACCGACCGTCAGGTCCGCGGCCTCATCCTCGACCAACTCCGCGCCGCCGACGGTCCGGTCGGACGCGACCGCATCGACGCGGTGTGGCTCACCGACGTCGGCCAACGCGAACGGGCCCTGGACTCCCTCCTCGCCGACGGCCTCATGGAGACCACCGCCGACGGCCGCTTCTGCCTCGCCGGCGAAGGCGGCTGACCCCGACCCGCCGTGGCCCGCTCAGTCGAACATCGACGACAGGAACGCCTCAACTGCGCCGCGGTACATCCCCGGGCGGTCGTCGTGCGCGAGGTGCCCGGCCGCCGGGATCACCAGATGGGTTGCACACGAGTTCATCTCGGCCATCGTCGCCATCTGACCCGGCGGGGTGACGCCGTGCTCGGCCTCGAGCAGCAGGGTCGGCACCTCGACCTGACGCCACTGCGACCAGAAGTCGCGACCACCCCACTCCTGGGCGATGGCGGCGAAGATCTCGACGTCACCGTGCAGGCGACCGTCGTCGAAGGCCTCGTGGAAGTAGCGGCCGGCGATGGGGCCGAACATGTCGTCGGCCGCCGACCGGGAGTCGAACCGCTGCGGCCACGAGGCGAACCACGGTGTCCAGTCCACTGCCGTGCGGCCGCGGAAATCCGGTGCCATGTCCTCGATCACGAGCGCGGAGACCAGTTCCGGGTACTCCGCGGCGGTGCACCAGGCGTGCAGGCCACCCATCGAGTGCCCGATCAACACCGCCGGACCACGATCGATCCAGACCAGGGTCTCGGCGACGTCGGCGACGAATCGCTCGGTGGCGATCTCGTCGGCGGCCACGTCGTCGATGTCGAACCCGGCGTCGGCGCCGGTGTGGAAGGCCGCGTCGACGGTGAACACGCGCCCGTGTCTGCGCAGCCAGGGGATCTGACGTCGCCAGGTGCGTCCGCGTCCCATGAGTCCGTGCAGCAGGACGATCGTGGGTGCGTCCGCGCCGAGGTCGGAACCGTGGTCCCGCAGGCCCGTCTCCGCCCACCGCTCGTCGGCTGTCACGACCGATACGATAGCGACCATGGCCGTGGTGAAGATCAACGCGATATCGGTGCCCGAGGGCGCCGGACCCGAGCTCGAGAAGCGGTTCGCCAACCGAGCACACACCGTCGACGGGACGCCGGGCTTCCTCGGCTTCCAGCTGCTGCGCCCGGTGAAGGGCGAGGACCGCTACTTCGTGGTGACGCAGTGGGAGTCCGACGAGGCGTTCGAGGCGTGGTCGGGCGGACCCGCTCGCGCGGCCCACGCCGGCGAGCGCGCGAACCCGGTGTCGAGCGGCGCCGACCTGCTCGAGTTCGAGGTCGTCCTCGACGCCAGGCCCAGCTGAGTCACCTCGAACGGCCGCCGGCGTTCACCCTGCGCCGCGCTGAGCCGACCGATGCAGAACAGCTCGCCGAGGTGCACGTCGCCTCGTGGCGGGAGGCCTACACCGACCTCGTCGCCCCCGAGGCCGCAGCGACCTTCGACGTCGCCGAACGTCGCGAGCTCTGGACACGAGCGCTTCGCACCGACCCCACCCCTGGAATGACCACGCACGTGGCCGAGGTCGACAAGAGCATCGTTGGATTCGCCACAACTGGACCACCCCGTAGCGAACGCGTGAGGGATATCGAGTTGCGAGGCCTCTACACGCTGGCGCGAACACATGGGACCGGTCTCGGTGGCGCGCTTCTCGACAAAGCCCTCGGCGACCGGCCGGCGCAGCTGTGGGTGCTGACGGACAACGCGCGCGCCATCGCGTTCTACCGCAAGCATGGCTTCGCCGAGGACGGCACTGCCGGATGGTTCGAGCGATGGAACGTCGCCGAGATACGCATGGTCCGCTGAGCGGATCACCTCCCGGCGCCGCGGCGACCATGGCCGATCGGTACCGCACGGGTCTACCGTTGACCCATGGCAGTGTCACCCGGTTCGCCGACGCCGATGTTCCCCCTCGGCATGGCGCTGCTGCCCGGTGAGATCCTGCCGCTGCAGATCTTCGAGCCGCGCTACCGCGAGATGCTCGCCGAATGCCTCCGCTCCGACAACCCCTCGTTCGGGGTGGTGCTGATCGAGCGCGGGCGTGAACTCGGTGGTGGCGACGAACGGCATTCGGTGGCGACGGATGCGAACATCGTCGAACACCACATCAAGGACGACGGCCGCGCGTTGCTGCGCTGCGTGGGCACCGATCGCATCCGCGTCCGCGAGTGGCTACCCGACGATCCGTACCCGAGGGCGATCGTCGAGGACTTCCCCGACGAGGCGATCGAGACCGTCGGCGACTCGGAGAGCCTGGAGGCGCAGTACACCGAGGTCGCCGCGAGCATCCGGTCCCTGTTCGAGCTGGTGCGCACCGCGGGCCGATCCGACGCGGTGTTCGACGACACCGTCTACGGAGATGTCGACCGGTCGTTCGGATGGGCAGGTCAACTCCCCCTCGGACAGGCCGACCGGTACGCGATCCTCGCCGCGCCGTCGCCGCTAGAGCGGATCGCCGTGCTGTCGGAGGCGGTCGAATCGGTGTCCGCCGCGATCCAGTTCCAGTTGATGGACTGACCCGGGACCAGAAAACTGGAACGTGTTCTAGTATCGGTGTGAGCAGGACCACCCTCGACCGCACTGGAGCATCCCGCAATGACCGACACCGTCGCGACCGCCCCGTCTGATCCCCGCGCCGATTCCGCGCACGACCACGACACCCTCTACATCGGGGGAACGTGGACCGCACCGCACTCGACGGCCACGCTCGACGTGTACTCCCCCGCGACCGGTGAGCGGGTGGGTCGCGCGCCCGACGGCGACGCCGTCGACATCGACGCCGCCGTCACCGCGGCCCGACGCGCCTTCGAATCCGGTGTGTGGAGCCGACGGTCGCCCGCAGAGCGCGCCGACGTGCTCGACCGGGTCGCGGACCTGATCGACGAGCGTGGCGAGGCGATCCAGGCATTGGTCTCCGCCGAGATGGGCGCGATGCCCTCCGACGTCGGCATGTTGCAGCAGCTCCCCGGCACCGGTGTGCTGCGCGCCTACGCCGCCGCCGCCCGTGAGTACCCGTGGGTCGAGCACCGCACCGGCCTGTTCGGCACCACCCGCATCGAGCGCGAGGGTGTCGGGGTCGTCGGCGCGATCACGGCGTGGAACGTACCGCTGTTCCTCATGTGCAACAAACTCGGTCCCGCGCTCGCCGCCGGCTGCTCGGTGGTCCTCAAACCCGCACCCGAGACACCGATCTCGGCGCTCTACCTCATCGAGATCTTCGCCGAGGCCGGCGTCCCCGAGGGCGTCCTGTCGGTGGTCACCGGCGGCGTCGAGACCGGCAAGGCGCTCGTCGAGCACGCAGGCGTCGACAAGATCACCTTCACCGGCTCCACGGCGGCCGGTCGCGTGATCGGGTCGCGCTGCGGCGCACTGCTCAAGCGCTGCCAGCTGGAACTCGGCGGCAAGTCCGCAGCCATCGTGCTCGACGACGTGAACGTCGACGAGATCGCCGCGATGCTGGCCTTCTACGGCCTGTTCAACACCGGGCAGGCGTGCGTCGCACAGACCCGCATCCTGGTGCCGCGCTCACGCCACGACGAGATCGTCGACGCCGTCGTCGCCGCGGCCGCCGCCATGACCCCGGGCAAGCCGGGCGACCCCGAGGCGCGGCTGGGACCGATCATCACCGAGAAGCAGCGCGACAAGATCGAGGGCTACATCCGCACCGGCACCGAGCAGGGCGCCACGCTCGCCCTCGACGGCGGGCGACCCGAGGGCCTCGAGTCGGGCTACTTCCTGAGCCCGACGGTGTTCACCGGCGTCACCAACGACATGACCATCGCGCGCGAGGAGATCTTCGGGCCGGTGCTGTCGATCATCGACTACGACACCGTCGACGAGGCCGTCGACATCGCCAACGACTCCGAATACGGGCTCGCCGGCGCGATCTGGACCGCCGACGTCGAGCGCGGCATCGAACTCGCCGGACGGATCCGCACGGGCACCCTCGGCATCAACTGGTACGCGATCGACCCGGCCTCTCCGTTCGGCGGCTACAAGAACTCCGGCATCGGCCGCGAGAACGGTCGCGAGGGACTCGAGTCCTACCTCGAGCACAAGTCGATCATCCTGCCGATGGGCTACACCCCGGAGAGCTGAACCCTTCCGCTGCGCTACCGTCGCAGGCGACATCTGATCCTGCGACGAAATGGACATCCCTGTGCGGCGAAGTGTGACGATCTCGAGTTCGGTTCTCGCAGCGTGTGTCGCGATGGGCGTCCTCGCCGGGTGCGGCGACGACTCCACGGACTCGGCGTCGGCCTCGACCGCGTCCACCGCTGCGGCATCCACCACCGAGGCCACCGACGGCGGCACGCAGGCGACGACCCCGGCGGCGGCACCGCGCAGCGGCACCCCCGGATCGGCCGGTATCCCGGCGATCACCGAGAACGCGACCGACACCTCCAAGGAGGCGAAGATCGCGGCCGGCACCGGGACACCGTCGTCCGATCTGCTGATCGCCGATCTCGTCGCGGGCAACGGCAAGGTCGCCGCGTCGGGCGACACCGTCAACGTGCGCTACACCGGCGCCCTGTACACCAACGGCGAGGTGTTCGACGCGTCCTGGAAGAGCGGCGACGCGCCCGTCGAGTTCCCGCTGAGCGGCGTGGTCCCCGGCTTCGCGCAGGGCATCGAGGGCATGAAGGTCGGCGGTCGCCGCGAGATCGTGATCCCGCCCGCACTGGGTTACGGCGCCTCGGACTCCGGGCCCATCCCCGGCGGATCGACCCTCGTGTTCGTGGTCGATCTGGTCGGCATCAGCTGATCGCCGGCGACGCCGTGCACGATCTCAAGGTCTGCTACGACGCCGAGCGCGGCGTCGAGCGATGGGCCGAGGCCGGTGCCACGGACGGTCGCGCACCCGATCTCTGGCCCTACGGTCTGCACCGTTTCGCCGAGCTGGGCGTCGATGTAACCCACACCGACAACCCGCCCCTGACGACGTCGGAGGCGCTACGCCAACTCGTGTCGCCGTCGTACCGCAGAGACGGCGCCGGCGGCCCGCCCGCGCAGGTGTCGATCGCCTGGGACGAGGGCGCGGCGAAACGACTCCTCGTCCGCGACCGGTCCGAACGGAACCACTGCGGCGTGATCTGGGTCAACGACATGACCAAGCGGACCGATCCGCCGCTGGTGTGGGACGCCCGGCGGGTTCTGCTGCAGATGGACTCGGTGTGGTGCCTGTCCCGCGCGCAGGTCGGACCGCTCGAGGAACTGCTGCCCGGCATCCGCGTCGATCCGCTCCTGTTCGGGATCGACCCGGACTTCTTCGCCGCACGCGACTACCCGGACAGCCAGGCGGTCTGCAGTTTCGGCGGCGACCGGCACCGCGATCCCGACACCCTGTTCGCCGCGCTGGAACGGGTCCGACAGAGCCACCCCCATGCCACGTTCGACGTGCAGAGCACCTCCACCACCCCGCCGGAGTGGCTGACGCTGCTGCCGAGGATGTCACCGAGCGGCGTGCTGGACGTCTACGCGCGCAGCGCCGTGGTCGTGGTGACCACGCGATCCAACCTGCACGTGTCCGGCATGACCGTGGCCCTGGAGGCCATGGCCACCGGACGACCCGTCGTCATCACCGACAGCCCGGGAATGGACGACTACGTCCAGGACGGGGTGACCGGCGCGGTCGTGCCCTCCGGTGACGACGCCGCGGTCGCTGCCGCGGTGTCGCGCTACCTCGACGATCCGGCGCTGGCGGCCGAGCACGGACGCAACGGGCGACGGCTCGTCGAGTCGACGTTCACCACAGCGCGCATGTGCGCCGACCTGGCGACGATTCTCGGACTCCGCTAGCCCTGGGGTGCCGGGGTCGGGGCCGCCGAGGTCGAGGGCGGCGGGCCGAGATGGAGCTTGTCGCGCAGCGAGTCGTCGGTGATGACGGCGATGTCGTCGATCAACCAGCGGTCGCCGGACTTGCGCATCGAGTACTGCACCCGGCTGGGCTCGACGCGCACCAACTGGGTGTCGCCGCGCACCACCGACTGGTTCATGAAGATCAGCACCACGGCACGATTCGCGTCGGCCGAGACCACGCCGGCCTGCTGGATCGAGACCGTCGAGTTCACCTTCTGCTTCTTCACCTGTGCAGACAGGTCGCTGCCGGCCATGATCTGGTCGTAGGTGGTGCGGGCGTTTCCGACCAGGGCGCTCTTCGCGGCCGCGACGTTGGCGTCGACATCGGCCGGGGTGAAGCCGAACATGACCGTCGCATAGCGCTTTCCGGCGTCGAGCGCGGAGGTGCGCGCGTCCCGGTCGTCGACGGCGGACGACCATCGCAGACCCAGCACCGTCGTGGCGGCCGCGGCGGCGATGATCAGGACCACCATCACGCCGGTCACGATCCGCGAACGCGTCGACCGCAACACCTGCGGTGCCATCACGTCACCCACTCGATGTCGGTCAGCTTCATCGCGCCGTTGATCTTGGTGACGACCACCTTCCAGCGGAAGGTCTGCACCACGGTGTCGTCACCCGTGACCGGCGGGACCGATGAGCCCTGAGCCGGCGCCGGGTTCTGCTGGGCGGGATTCTTCATGGTCCAGCCCGAGACGATCAGCACGGTCGCCGAATCGGCATCGCTGTCGACGACCGCGTCGGAGAGGATCGTGCCCTTGGTGCTGACGCCCTGGGTCTTGATGAGGTCGGTCGTCTGCTGCATGGTGTCCTGCAGCTGCTGCAGGGCCTTGCCGCTGGTGTCGTTCTGGAACGTGTCGACGGCGGTGTCGATGGTGGTGGGGCTCAGCGAAGTCAGGTTGACGATCATCTGACGCGCGAACGCCGCGTACTGCGCCCGCTGCGTCGACGCCTCGTCGATCGACGAGGTGTTGACCGCGAACAGCGTGGAGGCGACGACCAGCGCGACGAGGACGACCGCACCGAGACCACCCGCGAGGAGCAGTCCGAGTCGAGACCGGTCGATGCCGCTGCGGGCCGTGGTGCCCGCCGTCCGTCGCTGCCGGTAGCCGAGCGCGGCACCCCGCGTCGTGGTCACGGCCGAGTCCGCGACCGCCGGCGCCGTGGTCACCGGAGCGGTGGCCGCGGGTGTCGCTTTGCGCAGCTTGCCGACGGGCGAACTCTTGCGCGGCACCGTCGTCGACGACGGACGCGCGGTCGGGGCGGTCATCGTCGATCCCGGGGCTCCGCCGACAGGCGGCCCCGCGGGTCGTCGCACCCGGCGTCGGGTGCGCGGACGATGGGCGTCGTCGCTCATCGCTGCACGGTCCCGGTGATGAGGCTCTGCAATGTGGCGCTTCCTCCCTGCGACGATGTCCCCGCGCCGAGTCCACCGACGGTGTAGGTCTTGCCGTCGGGACCGATCGCGGAACCCGACCCCGGATCGTACGCCGCGCCGTAGACCGCGGGAGCGCCGTCGAACGACGACGGCGTCGCCGGGGTGAGCTGCCCGTTCGGCAGTCCGGTGACACCGGGGATCCCCTTGGGGAACGGCACGTTCTCGGCGAGCGGCTTGTACCCCTCGCGGCATTCCTCGGGCGTCGACGCCCGGCGCCCGGGGAACTCGACGCACGGGAAGTTGCGGCTGCCGCGCACCGCGAGGTTCGAGTCCTGCGGCACCCGGCACAGCAGCCCCGGCGGCAGATCCCGCGAAGTGATCGTCGACGCCGGGCGGCGGTCCTCGGTGGGCAGGAAGCCGACGGTGCACACACCCGGGTCCTGGAACCCCAGGGCGAAATCCACGTTCGCGCCCTTGCGGGGGTCCTCGGTGTTGATGGCGGTGATCAGCGCCTGGATCAGTCGCGGGTACAGCACGAGCACCTGCTGCAGGTTCGGCAGGTACACGGCGAGGGTGCGACCGGCGGTGGCGAGGTTGTCGAACAGCAGCGGCAGGCTCTGGTCCATCGAGGCGAACAGCTGCTGCGCCTGATCGGTGACGCCCGGTCCCTTCGCGAGGATGTCGCGCAGATGGGGATCGTTCGCCCGCAACTGGTCGGTGAACCGCGCGACGTCCGACGTCCACTGCCGGATGGCGCCGACGGTGGCCGTCTGCGTCTCGAGGAGCGGCGCGGCCTGGTCGACGAGCTTCGCGGTCTGCTCGGAGTTCTTGTTCGCCTCGTCGGCGAACAGCGACAGCGAGTCGAGCAGGCGCTGCAGATCCTCGCCCGAGCCGTTGAACGCGTTGAACGATTCGTCGAGCACCCGGCGCAGCTTGGTGCTCTGCACCTTCGCCAACAACGCGTTCGACCGGTCGAGCAGCGTCGACACCTCGGTCGGCACCTGCCCGTCGCGGACCACCGAACCGTCGATGAGATCACGCGCATCCCCCGACGCGTCGGCGTCGGGCATGAATTGCACGAACTGCTCACCGACCGCCGAGACGCTCTGCACCGAGGCCGTCGACGAGGCCGGGATCTTCCGATCGCTGTCGATCGACAGCTCGGCGCGGACCCCGGTCGAGGTCAGCGTCACCGACGACACCTTGCCGACGGTGACACCGCGATAGGTGACGTTGGCGTTGGGATAGATGCCGCCGGTGCTCGGCAACTCCACGGCCACCGAGTAGCGGCCGATGCCGAACATGGCGGGCACCTGGATGTAGAAGAACCCGACGACGACGAGCGAGATCACGGTGATGATGGAGAAGATGATCAGCTGCATGCGGACGAATCGTGAGATGGTCACCGGCCCTTCACCTCCGGCGCGTCCTCTCGCAGCGGTGCGGTGAACGGGTTGGCGCCCCGCTTGGCCGCGCCGGCCGGGCTGCCGAGCACCGCCTCGGGTCCGTACACCGCCGACGGTGCCGCCGCGCCGATGCTGGCGAACGCTCCCCGCGAGAGCCTTCCGTTCGTGAGGTCGAGGTTGATGACCCCGTTGATGTAGTCGCCCTTGACGATCTTCGGGATGACCGATTCGGCGAACGGGAAGGTGACGAGGATGTTCAACGACTGCGTGAGCGATTTCCCGCTGGCCTGCAGCTGATCGAGCACCGGCACGAGGTTCTTCACGATCGTGGTCAGGTCGTCGCCGTTGGCCTTGAGGATGTCGTCGGTGTTGCGGCTCAGGCGCCCGACCGAGGCCAGGGTGTCGGTGAGGTGGACCCGCTGGTCGACGAGCACCTTCAGGATCCGCGGGCCGTCGGCGAGCGCCCGGTCGATCGTGTCGCTCTGGGCGTTGAAGCTGCTGCTCAGTCGATCGAGCCCCTCCACCGCGCTGATGATGTTGCCGCGCTGACGATCGAGGTCGGTCACCAGTGTCGTCAGTCGAGGGATCAGTTCCCGGATGGTCTCCTGACGGCCACCGAGCGTCGCGTTGAGTTCGTGGATCACGTCGCCGATCTGCGAGAGACCGCCACCGTTGAGCACCACCGACAGCGAGCTGAGCACCTGCTCGACGGTCGGGTAGGTGCACTGGGCGACCTGCTGCGCGGAGGTGATGTCGGCGACCGGCTTCGCGGTGGTCGGCGCGGCGATGTTGTCCTGGGTGGGGCACTGCGAGGCGGGGATCTCCTGACCGTCGCGCAAGAAGCCCTGAGTTGGCGAATCCGGTTGCACCACCTGCAGGTTCAGCGATCCGAGGACGCTGGTGATGCCGACCATGACGTGCGAACCGACCGGGATGCGCGTGCCCTTGTTGAGCCGCAGCGTCACCAGGGCCTTCCAGTCTCGCACGGTGATGGCACCGACACTGCCGACGGTGGCGTCGTTCATGAGGACCGGCGCGTTCTGGACGAGGTTGGCGGCGTTGGGGATCAAGGCGGTGACGCGGAACGAACCGTCACCGGTGCCCTGCGCGCCCGGGACCGGGAGCGAGTTCAGGCCCTGGAACGAGCACGCCGACGTGGCGAGGACGGCGGCACACGACACGGCCACGGCGAGACGGCGCATCACAGCACCCCGCCGTGTCATCCCTGGCCCCCGAACGGGACGAGCAGGTTCGCCAACCCGACGTTGCCGCCGTATGAGCGTCGCGTCGCCGCATCCTGTTGGACGATCCCCTGCTGGGCCCGCGCCTTCACGCTGGAGTTCTGGTACTGGATCTGGTTGGGCCGGGCGTTTATCCCGGTCACCGGGTTGACCAGCGCGGGTGGGTAGTTGATCGAGATCGACGACAGGATGGGCCCGAGGACGTCGACACATTTCGTCACGTTGGCCTGCGAGGTCCCGGGGCGGTCGTTGCCGGCCAGGGTGCCGCACAACAGGTCGACGAGGTTGCCGAACTGTCCGAGACCGAAGACGCCGCTGAGGGAACCGGTCAGCGGGTTGTAGATGTTGTAGAAGTTCGACAGCTGCGTCGGCGCCGAGTGCAGCAGCCCGCGGATCTGTTCGTCCTTCTGCGCGAGGATCGACGTCGCGTTCGACAGCCGCCCGACCGACTCGCTCAGTTTCTGGCCGTTGGTGTCGATGAACGACTTCAGGTCGGTGAGTGCCGAGTCGAGGTTGGTCAGCGCGCCGTCGAGATTGGCCGTGTTGTCGGCGAGCACCTGGCTCACCGACGCGATGCGACCGTTGAACTGCACCAGGTCCTCGTGGCTCTTCGACAGCGCATCGGTGAGCGTCTGCAGGTTGCGGATGCTGGCGAACAGGTCGCCGCGGCTGTTGGCCAGTGTCGAGGCGAGGTCGGACAGCTGCGCGACCGAACCGCGGATCGCGGTGCCGTTGCCCTCGAGGTTGGCGTCGGCGGTGTTCACCAGTCGCGCCACCGACCCCTCGTCGGCGCCCTGGGGGCCGACGGCGGTGGTGAGCTGGGTGAGCTCGCGTTTGATGTCGTCCCACTCGACCGGCACCGCGGTGCGGTTCATCGGGATGTCGGAGCCCGACGCCAGCTGCGGCCCGCCCGCGTACACCGGCGAGAGCTGGATGAACCGGCCCGTCACCAGGCTGGGCGCCACGATGACCGCCGAGACCGAGCGCGGGACGTCGACATCGCGGTCGACGTCGAAGCGCACCTTCACGTCTCCCGACCGCGGCGTGACCGAACCGACCGTGCCGACGTCGACACCGAGCACCTTGACGGGATCACCGGGATAGAGGTTGTTCACCTCGGTGAAGTACGCGGTGTAGCTCTTGTAGAAGGCCTTCTGGTAGCCGATGTAGCCGGCGAGGGCGAGCACGATGATGATCAGCAGCGCGATGGCGATCTGCCACAGGCGACGACCCGGTAGGAACCTGCTCATGACGGACCCCCGTCCCGTGGGGTGCCGTTCTCGGGGATCGAACGGTCCGGGTCGCTCTCCTGATCCGGGCGCAGGAACAGCTTCGGCGGGAAGAGTCCGGCGTACCCCAGCGCCTTGGCCGCCTCGGGGTACTTCTGCTGCAACAGGTTCAGGAACAGCGAGGTGTAGTCGCCGAAGCTGGGCACACCGACCAGCGACGAGAAGTAGGGGCCGCTGGAGACGGCCTCACCCAGCACGTTGGCGTAGGGACCGAGCCGGTCGAGGGTCTGTTTCAGGTTGTCGCTGTTGTCGGTGAGGATCTTCGACACCCCGTCGAGCTTGGTGAGCACGGGCTTGAGCTGCGCGTTGTTGTCGGCGATGAACCCGCTCACCTCGGCGGTCACGTTCTTGATCCCCTGCAGCAGTTGGCCGATCGCGAACCGGCGGGTCTGCAGTTCACCGAGCAGCGCGTTCGCGTCCACGAGCAGCTCGTTGATCTGACCGCTGCGCTTGGCCACGACACCGGTCACACTGTCGGCCCGCGAGAGCAGTTGGCGCAGTGCGTCGTCGCGGTCGTTGATCGACTTCGACAGGCGCGCGACGCCGTCCACCGCGCCGCGCACCTCACCCGGGGTGTCGGCGAAGGCCGCCGACACCGTGTTCAGCGCGTCGTTGAGCTGGGCGGGGTCGGTCTGTTCGAGGGTCGTGGTGGTGTCGTCGAGGGCGTCGGTGAGCGAGTACGGCGCCACGGTGTTGCGGTTGGGGATCTCGCCGCCGGGTTCGAGGCGCCCCGACCCACGTGGGGTGATCGTGAGATTGCGGCGGCCCAGCACGGTCTCGGTCTTGATCGACGCCTGGCTGTCGAGTCCGACCGCGACGGTGTCGCTCATGCTGAAACTGATCTTCGCCTTGGTGCCGTCGCGCGTCGAGGCGAGGCCGATACCCGCGACGGTGCCGACACCGACACCCGAGACCACCACGACGTCACCGGTTCTGAGGCCACCGGCGTCGTCGAAGTAGGTGGTGTAGACGCTGCCCGTCGACAGGTAGGGCAGCTTGTCGACCTGGAGCGCGACGATCACCACCAGTGCGGTGACGACCACACCGATGATGCCGATGCGGGCGCGCGAACGAGGGGTGTCGAATTTGCTGACGGTGGTCATTTCGGAGGCGCACACCTCCCGCCCGGGTTGACGTTGTTGCCGGTGTTGTCCAGCGAACGGTAGACGATCTCCTTGTGATCGGGACCGGTGAAGAAGATGTCGACGCGGCACAGCCAGATCTGCAGCCAGGCACCGTAACTACCGAGATTGCTCAGCGCCTTGAAGTCGCCGGGGAACCGCTGCAGGAGGCCTCGGACGAACGGCTCGTCGGAGAGCACCTGATCGGACACGCGGCCGGTCTCCGACACCACCCGCATGAGGTTCGGTCGGTTGGTGTCGAGCAGGCCCGCGAGGTCGTTGGTGAGCGCCGAGGTGTCGGTGATCGCCCGCCCGACGGTGTCCCGCTGCGACGACAGTCCGGAGATCAACTGCTGCAGACGATCCAGTGAGGTGTCGAGGCCGGACTTGTCGTCGTCGATCGTGCCGAGTGTCGCGTTGAGGTTGTCGACGACCTCGCCGATCAACTGGTCGCGGTCGGCGAGGGTGTTGGTGAACGACGCGGTGCTGGCGAGGAGCTGGTTCAAAGCCGGGCCCTGCCCCTGGAACACCGCGATGAGCGTTCCCGACAGTTGGTTGACCTCGGCGGGCTTGAGGGTCTTGAACAGCGGCTTGAAACCGCCGAGCAGTTTGTCGAGGTCGAGTGCGGGCTCGGTCTGTGACTCCGGGATGTGGCCACCGTCGGGCAACAGCGCCGACGGGTTGCCGGTGCCCTCACCGAGTTCGAGATACCGGTCCCCGGTGAGGTTCTCGTACCGGATCATCGCCTGCACCGACGTCGGCAGGCGGTATCGGCGGTCGACGGTGAAGTCGACGTTCGCGGCGTTGTCACGGGTGAGGGTCACGTCGCCGACGGAACCCACCTCGACGCCGGCGATCCGTACCTTGCTGCCCGGCTTGATCTGCGAGGCGCTGCTGAAGGTGGCGCTGTAGCCGTTGGTCGACCCCGACCGGTACTGACTGAACACCACCACCAGACCGACGAAGATGAGCAGCATCACCACGGCGAACACACCGAGCTTGATCGCGGTGGCGCGGAACACGCGGTCGCGCCGCGTCCGGTACTCAGCCACGGGGCACCGGCCCGAACATGATCTGGAACAGCTTGCGCGGGTCGGCCTTCGGCGTGGTGCGCGGTTGGTAGGGCTGCGGCGCGGTGTCACCCACGTAGAACGGGGCGTGGGCGGTGGCGTTGATGTCCTGCAACCCCAGCGCGCACGTCGGTGGACCCTGCACGCCCACCTTCGGCAGGTCCTCGGGGTAGCGGTAGGGCTCCTTGCCGGGCAACACGCCGGCGTTGAGCGAGAGGTAGCCGGTCTTCTCGCCGAAGATGGGCAGCGCCTTGCGGCCGGCACCGTCCGTGGCACGCAGGAAGCAGGCGAGTCCCGGCGAGTAGTAGCCGAGCAATTGCGACACCGGGTCGAGGTTGCTCAGCGCGGTCATGATCGTGGCCTTCTTCGGCGCGACGATGCCGTTCACGGTGTCGGCGAGGCCGGTCGTGTTCACCAGCAGCGCATCGAGATTCGTCGAGCGGTCGGCCAGGGTGTTGCCCGTGCGGGTCAGGTTGTCGATGACCCGGGAAAGGTCGGGGAAGGCGTCGGCGTAGGTGTCGGTGACGGTCGCGGTGGCGCGGATGGTCCGGTTCAGTTCCGGCAGGGTCGGATTGGTGCGTTGGAGCAGCTGCGACAGGTCGTCGAGGCCCTGACCGATCTGATCGCCCTTGCCCGACAGCGCCGTGTCGATGGCGCCGAGGGTGGCGTTCAACTTCTCCGGTTGCAGCTTCGCCAGCACGTCCACGAGTCGAGCGAACACGGTGTTGAGTTCCACCTGCACCCGGTCGGCGGCGATGGTCGACCCGGCCCGTAGGCGTGCCGGCGACGGATCGGGTGGCAGGGCGAGATCGACCGATTTGGCGCCGAACACGGTGTTGGAACGGATCTGGGCCTCGACGTTGGCGGGGACCTTGTTCAGCTGGTCGGTGTCGATGTCGAGGTCGAGCTGCACGCGATCGCCCTGGGGGCTGATCCGCGTGACGCGTCCGATGGTCACCCCGCGCAGTCGCACCTTGGCGTCGGGGTTCATCACGAGCCCGGCGCGGTCGGCGGTCAACGTGACCCCCGACGTCGAGCGGAAGGTGTTGTTGAACTGCATGACCGCGAGCGCGAACGCCGCGACGATGACCGTGACGAGGACCAGTGCACCGATGCGGCGCTGCGTCGTCGAGTGCTCGGTCCTCATGCGCGAGGTCCCGGTGCCGGGGTGGTGTGTGTTGTCGTCATCATCTGCCTACCCCGAGAGGTTGAACTTCCCGTCGGCGCCGTAGATGGCGAGTGAGAGGAGCAGGGTGATCACGACGACGACCACGAGCGAGGCACGCACGGCGTTGCCCACCGCGATCCCGACGCCGACCGGGCCGCCGGAGGCGTTGTAGCCGTAGTAGGTGTGGATCATCATGACCGCCACGGCCATACAGATCGCCTGCACGAAGGACCAGAGGATGTCGGAGGGTAAGAGGAACGTCGAGAAGTAGTGGTCGTAGACGCCCGAGGACTGGCCGTAGATGAACACCGTCGCGAACCGGCTGGCGAGGAACGACGCGACCGAGGCCAGCGCGTAGAGCGGGATGATCGCGATCAGGCCAGCGACGATGCGTGTGCTCACGAGGTACGGGATCGACGAGATCGCCATCGACTCCAGTGCGTCGATCTCCTCGCTGACGCGCATGGCGCCGAGCTGTGCGGTGGCACCGGCCCCGATCGTCGCCGCGAGCGCGATCCCGGAGATCACGGGCACGGCGATGCGCACGTTGATGAAGGCCGAGAAGAACCCGGTGAGCACCTCGACACCGATGTTCGACAGCGAGCTGTACCCCTGCACCGCGATGGTGCCGCCGGTGAAGAGGGTGAGGAACCCGACGACGACCACCGTGCCGCCGATCATCGCCAGCGCACCTGTGCCCATCGAGATCTCGGCGATGAGACGCAGCGTCTCCTTCTTGTACAACCGCACCGCGCGCGGGATCGCGGCGATGCTGTCGTAGTAGAACATCGCCTGGTCGCCGATGCGATCCCACTCACCGGTCGCGCGCGCGCTCGAGCGCGAGGCGCGCACGAAGATGCTGTGTCCCAGGACCATGGTGCTACCCCGTCGCCTTCAGGCCGACGGCGGTGACCACGACGTTGACCACGAACAGCGCCATGAACGAGTAGACGACGGTCTCGTTGACCGCGTCGCCGACGCCCTTGGCGCCGCCCTTGACGTTGAGGCCGCGGTAGCAGCCGACGAGGCCGGCGAACAGTCCGAACAGGGCCGCCTTCACCATCGAGATGACGAGTTCGCCGAATCCGGTGAGCAGCGTCAGATTGGCGATGAACGCACCCGGGTTCACATCCTGCAGGTACACCGAGAACACGAAGCCGCCGCCCAGACCGATGGTGCACACCAGGCTGTTGAGCAGCACCGCGACGCCGGTGGAGGCGATCACGCGCGGCACCACCAGACGGTGGATGGGGTCGATGCCGAGCACCTTGAGGGCGTCGATCTCCTCGCGGATGGTGCGGGCCCCGAGGTCGGCGCAGATGGCGGTCGCACCGGCACCGGCCACGATCAGCACGGTGACGATGGGGCCGATCTGGGTGATGGTGCCCAGCGCCGCGCCGGCACCGGAGAGGTCCTGCGCGCCGATCTCGCGCAGCAGGATGTTGAGGGTGAAGCTGACGAGCACGGTGAAGGGGATCGCGACGAGGACGGTCGGCACCATCGAGACCCGGGCGATGGCCCACGACTGCTCGATCGTCTCGCGGGTCTGGAACGGTCGCCGAGGCAACTCGCGGGCGGTCGCCACCGCGAGGGCGACGAAATCGCCGACTCCGACGAAGGGAGCCGCCAAGCGTGCGTTCACCGACTCTCCTCACACAACGGTGTACCGCGGGACGTACCCCGGATCGGCCCCGCTCCGCCTGAGGTCCGGCAACTATAACGTGTTCTAGTTACGTTCATGACCGTTTTCCGATTGCAGCCGATAACGGCCTGAACTGCAGTGATCGGCGCATCATCGCGATCGACGATCTCCGACGAGCTGAACTTAGCATGCGTCCAATTGGTGGCCGGCGGTTCACCGGCTCACTGCGCAAGAGCCTGGGCGGCGGAGAAGGTGACGCCGGCATCGCGGCCGTAGAAATACCGGCCGACCGCGGAGGCGAGATCGTCGGGATCCCACGCCGCACCCGGTGCGGTGAACGTCTCGGCGACGGTCGGCGCGGCCATCAGCGTCACCTTCGGGCCGTAGACGACGAACACCTGCCCCGACACCGACGCCGACTCGGGGCCGGCGAGGAAGCCGACGAGGGAGACCACGTGATCGGTCGACAGGGGGTCGACCTCGCCCTCGGGCGCCTCTCCGAACACCGCAGCCGTCATCGCGGTGCGGGCACGCGGACAGATGGCGTTGGCGGTGGGGCCGTATTTTGCGAGGACGCGCGAGGCCGACAGCGTCAGAGCGGTGATGCCCGCCTTCGCGGCGCCGTAGTTGGCCTGCCCCTCGGGACCGAGCAACCCGGCCTCCGACGAGGTGTTGATGATGCGTCCGTACACCGGTGCGCCCGCCGCCTTCGAGGCCGACCGCCAGTGCGCGGCGGCGTTGCGGGTCAGCAGGAAGTGTCCGCGCAGGTGGACCGCGACCACGAGGTCCCAGTCGTCGTCGGACATGTTGAACAGCATCCGGTCACGCACCACACCGGCGTTGTTCATGACGATGTCGAGCGCGCCGTTGTCCTCGACGGCGACACGCATGATCTCCGTCGCGGTCGCCGAGTCGGAGATGTCGCCCGCGACGGCGACGGCCTTGCTGCCGTGCCCCGCGATCTCGTCGACGACGTCGCTGGCGTCCAGCGCGCCGGCGAGGTCGTTGACGATGACGGTGGCGCCGAGCGCGCCTAGCCCGATCGCCTCCGCACGGCCCAGGCCGGCGGCAGCGCCGGTGACAACAGCTACGCGTCCTTCGAGTGCACCCACGGGCTAGAACCTGTTCTAATTTCGCCCGAATGTCAAGCGTCTGGGGTCGAGTCGCCCGGTCACGGGCACCCCCGAGACGTCACTCGATCGACAGGGCCGCCTTCGGGCAGTTGGCAACCACCTGACGCATCTCGTCGAGACGGTCCTCGGGCACCTCTTCCTGCAGGATCACCAGGTAATCGTTGTCATCGAGATCGAACACGTCGGGTGCCATCCCCACACACACGGCGTTGGACTCACAGAGGTCGAAATCGGCCTTGATACGCATCTTGTTCAGACTCCTCGGATCACGGCGCGGTGTTGACGCGCTACGCTGACAAACGCTAGAACGTGTTACAGAACTGCGCTCACTCAGGGCTGGTGATCGCAGTTGGAACGTCCGAGTCCAATCGTCTCATGGAGCACCGATGCGCATCGCCTATACCGAGGCACAGGAAGAGCTCCGTCGCGAACTGCGGACCTACTTCGCCGAACTGATGACGCCCGCGCGGCGCGCGGCGCTCGCCTCGGATTCCGGAGAGGTCGGCGAGGGCGACGTCTATCGCGAGGTCGTGGCCCAGATGGGCGCCGACGGGTGGCTGGCCCTGGGTTGGCCCACCGAATACGGCGGCCAGAACCGCCCGATGATGGATCAGCTCATCTTCACCGACGAAGCCGCCATCGCTGGTGTCCCGGTGCCGTTCCTGACCATCAACTCCGTGGCGCCGACGATCATGAACTTCGGCACCGACGAACAGAAGTCGTACTTCCTCCCTCGCATCGCCGCGGGCGAGCTGCACTTCTCGATCGGATACTCCGAGCCCGGGGCCGGCACCGATCTGGCGTCACTGCGCACCACCGCCGTCGCCGACGGCGACGAGTTCGTGATCAACGGCCAGAAGATGTGGACCAGCCTCATCCAGTACGCCGACTACATCTGGCTGGCGTGTCGTACCGACCCCGAGGCCTCCAAGCACAAGGGCATCTCGATGCTGATCGTGCCCACCGACGCCGAGGGCTTCGGCTACACGCCGGTGCACACGATGGCCGGGGTCGACACCAGTGCCACCTACTACTCCGATGTGCGCGTACCGAAGTCGGCGCTCGTCGGCGAGCTGGGCGGCGGCTGGCCGCTGGTCACCAACCAGCTCAACCACGAGCGCGTCGCGTTGTGTTCGGCGGCACCGATTCAGCAGGCACTGCTCGAGACGCGACGCTGGGCGCAGGAGACCAAGCGGGCCGACGGTCAGCGGGTCATCGACGCCGAGTGGGTGCAGCTCAATCTCGCACGGGTCCACGCCAAGGTGGAGTTCCTCAAGCTCATCAACTGGAACATCGCCTCGGAGGCGACACAGGGAGGTTCGCCCTCGCCGGCCGACGCCTCGGCCACGAAGGTGTTCGGCACCGAGTTCGCCACCGAGGCCTACCGACTGCTGATGGAGGTGCTCGGTCCTGCCGCGACCCTGCGGCGCGGGTCACCGGGCGCGGCGTTGATGGGACGGATCGAACGGTTCCACCGCTCGTCGCTCATCCTCACCTTCGGTGGCGGCACCAACGAGATCCAACGCGACATCATCGCGATGCTCGCGCTCGGCCAACCTCCCCAGAAGCGATAGAACACCGAAGCGATAGGGCGTAACGATGGATTTCCGACCCACCGAGGCGAGTACCGATCTCACCGGTCTCGCCCGCGACATCGCGGCGAAGATCTCGACCCCTGAACGGATCGCCGAGCTCGAGACCTCGGGCGCCGCGGTCGACGAGCAGTTGTGGCGCGCACTCGCCGACGCCGGACTCCTCGCCCTGGAGGCGACCGAGGACGCCGGGGGTGCCGGACTGGGTGCGGCCGAGAACGTCGCGGTCGCCGAGGAACTGGGCCGGCACCTCGCCGTGGTCCCGTTCGGTCCGCATTCGATCGCGGCGCTGCCCGCGGTGGCGGCCGCCGGCGGCGCACTCGCCGACCGCTGGCTGAGCGGTATGTGCGACGGGACCGCCGTGGTGACCGTCGCGATCGACGACGAGCTCGCCGACGATCCCCTGGCCCCGACGACCTCGGCCCGCGGCGACGGCGACCGGTGGGTGATCGACGGGTGCAAGGTGTCGGTGCCGTTCGCCGAGACCGCCGCGGCGGTCATCGTCACCGCATCGAGCGACGACGGCCTCGTCGCGCTCGTCGTGCCGACCGACGCACCGGGCGTGACGATCAGTGCGGCGCGCACGACAGGTCTGGTCCCGACGGCGTTGATCGAGTTCGCCGATGTCACCCTCGGCGACGACGCGGTCCTGGGTCGGCGTGAGGCCGTGGTGGCGCTGGTGGACCGTATGACGTTGGCGCAGTGCGCCGAACAGGCCGGTGTCGTCGCAGGCGCACTCGACCTCACCGCCGCCTACGGCCGGGAACGCACCCAGTTCGGGCGACCGATCGGCTCGTTCCAGGCCGTCGCGCAGCGTCTCGCCGATGCCTACATCGACGTGCGGGCGGCGAAGCTGACCGTCGTGCAGGCGGCGTACCTCGTCGGCGAGGGACTGCCCGCCGAGACCGAGCTCGCCACGGCGAAGTTCTGGGCCGCCGACGCCGGACACCGGGTGGCGCACACCGCGGTCCACGTCCACGGCGGTGTCGGGATCGACACCAGCCACCCGCTGCACCGCTACTTCCTGCGGGCCAAGCAGAACGAGTTCGCGCTCGGCTCGGCCACCGCGGCGCTGCGACGCATCGGTCACGTCCTGGCGGCGGAGCCGGCCTGACCACGCCCACCATCGCCGACCTCCTCGCGCCGCTCGCCGACACGGAGTCCTCGGGCGTCTGGTTCGAGGGCGAGTTCACCTCGTGGCGTGACCATCTCGCGCAGGCACGCGTGTGGTCGCGCGCGGTGCGGGCGCGTCTCGACCCGTATGGACCGCCGCATGTCGCCGTGTTGCTCGACAACGTGCCCGAGTTCGGACTGTTGCTCTGTGCGGCCGCCCTCGACGGCCTGGTGCTGGTCGGGCTGAACACCACGCGGCGCGGCGCTGCGCTGCACCGCGACATCGTGACCGCCGACTGCGGGCTCGTCCTGCACTCCCCCGACACCGCGCATCTGCTCGGCGACATCGACCTGGGTCCGTCGGTGCCGGTCATCGACATCAGCTCTCCCGCATGGGCGCATCGACTGCGCCAGGCGGCGGATACACCGGCAAACCGGGGTGGTGTCGCACCGACGCCCGCGGATCTCCTGATGCTGATCTTCACCTCGGGGACCAGCGGTGAGCCGAAGGCGGTGCGCTGCGACCACAGCAAGTTCGCCGGCGCCGGGGTGATGCTGGCCGACCGATTCGACCTCGGTCACGACGACGTCGTGTACCTGTCGATGCCGATGTTCCACTCGAACGCGATCATCGCCGGGTGGAGCGTCGCCGTGGCCGCGGGAGCGTCGATCGCCCTGCGACGTCGGTTCTCGGCGAGCAACTTCCTCGACGACGTCCGCCGCTACGGCGTCACCTACGCCAACTACGTGGGCAAACCGCTGAGCTACATCCTCGCCACCCCCGAGCGGACCGATGACGCGGAGAACCCGCTGCGCGTGGTCTACGGCAACGAGGCAACCCCACGGGACATCGTGGAATTCGAGCGTCGCTTCGGGGTGAGGGTGGTCGACGGTTTCGGGTCGACCGAGGGTGGCGTCGCGATCGCGCGCACCCCCGACACCCCACCCGAGGCGCTGGGACCCCTGGTGGCACCCGTCGCCATCGTCGACGTCGAGACCGGGACACCCTGCGGCACAGACGAGATCGGCGAGATCGTCAACACCTCCGGGCCCGGACTCTTCACCGGGAATTTCGGAGATCGCGATGCCTCCGACGAGCGGATGCGTGGCGGGATCTACCACACGGGCGATCTCGGCTGGGTCGACGCCGCGGGCTTCATCCACTTCGCCGGCCGCCTCGGTGACTGGGTGCGCGTCGACGGCGAGAACCTGGCCACCGGACCGATCGAGCGAATCCTGCTCCGCCACGACCGGATACGGCTGGCCGCGGTCTACGGCGTGGGCGCCGACGTCGGTGACGAGATCGTCGCGTCACTGGTGGGCGACGCGCTCGACCCCGACGACCTCGCGGATTTCCTGGCCTCCCAGACCGATCTCGGTCCGAAGCAGTGGCCCCACCACGTCTGTGTCGTCGACGAGCTACCGCGCACCGCGACGTTCAAGGTCCTCAAACGCGAACTGGCCGGTGCCGCGATCGACCCCACGTGGACGCTCGACCGCGGCACCCGCCGCTACCACCCGTCAGGCGGGTGAACGCTCGGCGACCGTGGTCGACAGGCGCGCCACGGTCTGCTCGTACTCGGCGACGAGTCCGTCGATGAGCTCGGCGACCGGCGTGATGGCGTTCATCCGCCCCACGATCTGACCCGCCGGCATGGCCACGACGCTGGCGTCGTCGGCAGCCGAGATCCGGGCGTGGGCCTCGCTCACGAGGATGTTCTGCAGCGGCATGGGCAGCGGCTCAGGCGCATCGGCGGCGTCCCAGGCGTCGGTCCACTTGGTCTTGAGCAGGCGCGCGGGTTTGCCTGAGTAGATGCGGCGGCGCACCGTGTCGTGTGACGTCGCGGCGAGCAGCGCCTCCTGGATGACGGTCGGACCGTCTCCGTGGGCGCCGAGTCGGTACTCGGCCGCGGTCAGCCAGTAGGAACCCATCCACACACCCTGGGCACCCGAGGCGAGTGCGGCGGCCATCTGCCGTCCGCTGCCGACGCCGCCGGCGGCGAGGACCGACGCGTGGCCCTCGACCGCGTCGACGATCTCGGGCCACAGCACGATCGAGGTGATCTCGCCCGTGTGGCCGCCCGCCTCGTATCCCTGGGCGATGACGATGTCCACACCCGCGTCGACGTGATGCAGCGCATGGGCTTTCGCACCCGCCAACGCGGCGACCGACACCCCGTGGTCGTGCGATTTGTCGATGACGTCCTTGGGCGGTGAGCCCAGTGCGTTGGCGATGAGCTTGATCTGGCCGTAGCGGTCGGCGTGCTCCATCGCGATGTCCACATGCGATCGCGCCACCGAGTGCAGCCACCCGAGGACGCCGGCGTTGACCCGTTCCTCGCCCGGCAGTCGCGGCACCTTCAGTTCGTCCAGCGTGCGCTCGACGAACGCGCGGTGCTCGTCGGGGATCATCGAGTCCAGATCGACCTGCGTTCCCTCGGTGGGGATCTTGGCCGGCATCACGATGTCGACGCCGAACGGCTTGCCGTCGGTGTTCTCGTGCATCCACTCGAGCACGCGGTTGAGTTCGTCGGCCTCGTTGAACCGCACGCACCCCAGCACACCCATGCCACCGGCGCGACTGATCGCCGCGGCGACGTGCTCGGATGGGGTGAACCCGAAGATCGGGTACTCGATCCCGAAGCGTTCGGTCAATTCTGTTCTCATCGTGGATCTCTCGTTTCGTTTGGTACTCGGTCTAGACGCGGGTCGAACTGACCGCGAGGGTCTCGTCGGCCTCACGCGATTCGGTGATCCCGGTTCCCCACCGATAGTCGGGCTTGCCGGCCGGCGACCGCTTGATGGTGTCGACGAACCAGACGCTGCGAGGACACTTGTATCCGGCGATCTCGGTGCGGGCGACCTCGTTGATGCTCGCCAGGGACGGTCGGGCGCCGTCACGCGTGGCGACCACCGCCGACACACGCTGGCCGTAGCGCTCGTCGGGAACGCCGACCACGACGGCGTCGAACACGTCG
This sequence comes from Williamsia herbipolensis, assembly GCF_000964005.1. GTDB lineage: Bacteria > Actinomycetota > Actinomycetes > Mycobacteriales > Mycobacteriaceae > Williamsia_A > Williamsia_A herbipolensis. The sequence goes on along the minus strand of NZ_JXYP01000012.1, from coordinate 4,564 downwards.
GGGTGGGCCTTGAGAGCCTGCTCCACCTCTTCGGGGTAGATCTTCTCGCCACCGGAGTTGATGGACACCGAACCGCGACCCAGCATCGTGATAGCGCCGTCGGACTCGTACCGGGCGAAGTCGCCGGGAATGGAGTAGCGGACACCGTCGTAGACCTTGAACGTCTTGTCCGACTTCACCGGATCGTTGTAGTAGCGCAGCGGGATGTTCCCGGTGCGGGCCATCACGCCGACCTCCTCAGAGCCGACCGGGATCACCGTGCCGTCCTCGCGCAGCAGCACCGTGTTCGGGTCGGCCTTCACGCGAGGTCCACCGGCGTGGTCGGCCCCCTTGGTGATGGCGGCGAGGCCGCCGAAGCCGGTCTCCGACGAACCGATCGCGTCGATGATCATCGCGTTGGGGAACCGGTCGACGTACTGGTCCTTGACGCTCTGGGAGAACAACGCCGCCGACGAGGCGATCGAGAACACCGAGGAGGTGTCGTAGTCCTTCTCGAGCAGGGCGTCGATCATGGGACGCGCCATGGCATCTCCGGTGATGAAGATGACGTTGACCGTGTGGCGCTCGACGATCTCCCACGTCTGGTGGGCCCCGAACTCCGGATAGATGATCGCCTTGCCGCCGCCGTAGAGCGCCTGGAACACCGCCCACTGCGAGCCACCGTGGATGAACGGCGGGATCGGGAAGCGCACGAGCTGGCCGCCGGCGGCGCCGTCGTTGGCGAACTTCCACTCGTCGTCGATGGGGACGCCGTTGAACCAGTCGGTGCCGCCACCGAGGACGCGGTAGACGTCCTCCTGGCGCCACACCACGCCCTTGGGGTGTCCGGTGGTGCCGCCGGTGTAGAGCATGTACAGGTCGTCGTTGGAGCGTTCCTCGAAGTCGCGTTCCGTCGAGTTGTTCGCGATGGCGTCGGTGAACTCGATCGCGTCGGCGGTGAGATGCCCGTGGTTGAGCGCGTCGGCGATGTCGCGGCTGACGTCGTCCTCTATGACGATCAGGTGCTTGAGCTTCGGCGCCTTCGGCAACACCTTCGCGACCTTCTGCGTGAACTGACGCTCGTAGATGAGCACCTTCATCTCCGAGTCGGTGAAGATGTGCTCGAGCTCGCTCTCCACGTAGCGGAAGTTGACGTTCACCATCACGGCGCGCGCCTTGAAGATCGCAACCATCGCCTCGACGCATTCGAGGGTGTTGCGGCTGTAGACCCCGACGGTGTCGCCGGGGGCGATCCCGAGGGCGCGCAACTGGTGGGCCAGGGCGTTGGCGTCGGCCTCGAGCTGGGCGTAGGTCCGCGCATCACCGTCGGTCTCGAGCGCCGTGCGCTCGGGCATCAGGTCGACCGCGTGCTCGATGAAGTCGGCGATGTTGTAGGCCATGACCACAAAACTAGAACGTGTTACCGTTTTGGGCAAGCGTCCGATCATCCACGTTGCCAGCGGGAAGAAGTGAGCATGTCCGTGTCGACACCCGAGACCCCGACCACCGCGACCGGCGGCGCCGAAGCGCAACCGCATTGTCTCGTCGAGCAGCGCGGGCACACCCTGATCGTGACCATGAACCGACCGGAGGCCCGCAACGCGCTCTCGGGTGAGATGATGGAGATCATGGCCGACGCCTGGGATCGGGTCGACGCCGATCCGAGCATCCGCACGGCGATTCTCACCGGTGCCGGCGGCTACTTCTGCGCGGGCGCCGATCTGAAGGCCATGAACAAGCGCGCCCCCGGCGACGGCTTCGCCTCCGGTGGCTGGGATCTCACGAAGATGCCGGCGCTGCTCAAGGGCCGCCGCCTCACCAAGCCGCTCATCGCCGCGGTCGAGGGCCCGGCCATCGCCGGCGGCACCGAGATCCTGCAGGGCACCGACATCCGCGTCGCCGGTGAGAGCGCCAAGTTCGGTGTCTCCGAGGCCAAGTGGGGGCTGTTCCCCCTCGGCGGCAGCGCTGTGCGGCTCGTCCGCCAGATCCCGTACACGATCGCGGCCGACATCCTGCTCACCGGTCGTCACATCACCGCGGCCGAGGCGCTCGACTACGGATTGATCGGGTACGTCGTGCCCGACGGCACCGCCCTGGACAAGGCGCTGGCCATCGCCGATCTCATCGCCGCCAACGGTCCGCTCGCCGTCCAGGCGATCCTCAAGACCATCCGCGACACCGAGGGCATGCACGAGGAGGAGGCGTTCACCGTCGACGCCGAACTCGGCAAGCAGGTGTTCATGAGCAAAGACGCGAAGATCGGGCCGAAGGCGTTCGCCGAGAAGCGGACCCCGGAGTTCACCGGGGAGTGACGTCGAGTTCGGTGAGGATCTCGCGCAGTCCCTCGGGGAGGATGTCCGGCGAGAGCCCGGCGACCGCACCGAAAAACGCCGACATGCACATCGCCATGACGTCGTCGGTGCGGACGCGCTTGTCGGACAACATCTCGTAGCTCGCCGCGCGCAGCAGGTAGATCCAGCTACGTAGTGCCACGAGCACCATCGGCGCCGGATCGCTGCCGCCGCCGGTCGCGACGAGGATGCGTTCGACCTGACGATCGATGGAATTGGCCACGATCGCGACGATCTCGGGGTCACTGCTCACCGCGCCGCGGAACACCGCCCGCACCCCGAATTCGTGTCGAACGCAATAGTCGAGGAATGCCTCCACGCCGTGGCGCAGTTGCTCTACGGGGGTGAGAGCGGGATCCGGCGCGGTCTCGTCGAGCAGGGCCGCGTCCTCACGGACCAACATGGCGACGAAGAACTCCCGTTTGCCGGGGAAGTAGTGATAGAGCAGCCCCCGCGAGACACCGGCGAGCTCGGCGACGCGTTCGATGTGGACCTCGTCGTACGGGTGCGACGCGAAGAGCTCGGCCCCCAGATCGAGCAGCTGATCCCGACGTTGCTCGGGGGTCATGCGCGTCCGGGTGGCCATCACCCCGAGCCTAGTCGGCCCGCGTTTCAGCTACTTGACACGGGTTCAGTAGCGGAGCATCCTCGGGTTCGTGGTCTGGAGAATTCGCAACAACTGGTCTGGTCAGCAGTTCCCGCATGTCGGCAGGCGCCTCCCCCTCGTCGGTGACCTGCTCAGCTTCCAGCCGAGTCGTCCGATCCAGAGCATGCTGGAGAACTCCGTCGGCCTCGGGCCGATCTTCGAGCTGCAGGTGTTCCGCCAGAAGATCGTGTTCGTCGGCAGCGCCGAGCTCGCCGCGGAGCTGTGCGACGAAACCAGGTTCGGCAAGGCGCTGCCGCCGGCGGTGGAGGCACTCCGCGACTATGCCGGTGACGGCCTGTTCACCGCACACAGTGACGAGCCCAATTGGCAACTGGCGCATGAGCTCCTCATGCCGGCGTTCACGAAATCGGCGATGGCGTCGTATCACCCGATCATGGTGGAGACCGCGACCGAACTGTTCGACTACTGGCGCCCCCGGATCGCCGACGGCCCGGTCGACGTCTCGCGGGACATGACCAAGCTGACGATGGAGACGTTGAGCCGCAGCGCGTTCAGTCACGACTTCGGTTCGTTCAGCACGGCCAAGCCACATCCGTTCGTGCAGGCGATGGTGCGTGCCCTCGAGAACGGGCGTCGTAAGGGGGCCTTCCGAGCGATCCCCGGTGGCGAGGTGCTCGCCCGCCTCGCCGACCGCAGGTACGCGCACCATCAGGCCTACAACGACCGGATGCTCGACGAGTTGATCGCCGCCCGCGACGGTTCGACCGACCAGCACGATCTCCTGGGCATCATGCTGAACGTCGCCCACCCCGAGACCGGCGAGAAGCTGTCGCCGGTGAACATCAGGCACCAGATCCTCACGTTCCTCGTCGCAGGCCACGAGACGACCTCGGGCGCACTGTCGTTTGCGCTGTACTTCCTGGCCCGCAATCCGCACTGCCTGGCGCGCGCCCAGGCCGAGACCGACGAGATCCTCGGCGACGGGCCCGAGGCGATGCCGTCCTTCGAGCAGGTCAGCAAGTTCCGCTACATCCGGCGGGTTCTCGACGAGTCGCTGCGGATCTGGCCCACGGTCCCCGGCTTCGCCCGCAGTCCTCGCGAGACCACCACGCTCGCCGGCAAATACACGATGCGGCCACATGACTACGCCGTGGTCTCACTCGGTCTCGTGCACAAGGATCCCGCGGTGTGGGAGAACCCCGACGAGTTCGATCCCGACCGTTTCCTCGCCGTGAACGTGAAGAAGCGACCAGCGCACAGCTACAAGCCTTTCGGTGCCGGAGCGCGTGCCTGCATCGGTCGCCAGTTCGCCATCCACGAGGCGGTGCTGGTGCTGGCCTCGATGCTCCACCGGTTCGACCTCAGCGGCGACCCCGACTACCAACTCGACGTCGACGAGCGTCTCACCATGCTGCCCAGGGGGTTCGAGCTCAGCCTGCGGGCCCGCTCACCGCAGATGGCGGAGTCGACGACCTCCTAGCCTCAGTCTTTCACCAGCGTTTCGCTGATTACTGATTCTGTTGTGTGGCTGCTGGTTTGGTGATGTGGGCATGCGGAGGTTGCCGGCTGGCTGTGTCGGTGGGCGGGTCTTCGGGTCCTTGGGTCGGTGGCGGTCGGGGTGTTTGTG
>NZ_JXYP01000015.1 GCF_000964005.1 Williamsia herbipolensis | reverse complement strand
TGTGGTCATCCGCGACGCGCTGTCGAGGGCCCGGCGTGCCGGACGCGCCCTCTCGCCGGTGCTCGGCGTGGGGCTCGCCGCCGACCCGCATCAGCCACCGGGCGCGGTCGCGGGGTGCGAGGGATTCGGGATCGCCGGCCCCGGTCCCGGCCGAGCCCGCCGAGCCCGCGCCGCCGGCGCCCACCAAGACCGGATGGATCGCACTGGCCGATGACGCCACGCACACCCTGACGATCTGGCACGACGGCAAGGTCACCCGCACCATGCCGATCTCGATGGGCTCCAACGAGCACCCCACCCCGAACGGCACGTACTTCACCAAGGAGAAGTACCGCGACATGTACATGGACTCGTCGACCTACGGCGTGCCCGTGACCGCCCCGGGCGGCTACCGCACCTACGTCGAGTACGCGGTCCGGATGAGCTGGGACGGCATCTTCACCCACGCCGCCCCGTGGTCGGTGGAGCAGCAGGGCAAGACCAACGTCAGCCACGGCTGCATCAACCTCAACACCGAGAACGCCAAGTACATCTACGACAACTTCCCCACCGGTACGCCGATCGTCGTCCGCGGAACCGTGGGTGGTCAGTACGTGCAGGGCAGCTGACCCACCTTCTCCACCGAACGAGGCCCGACCGTGCTCCACGGTCGGGCCTCGTCGCGTCGGTGGGTGCCCGCGCAGGGCGTTCGGCCGGGGACGAGGTCAGTGCGCCCCGAGTTCGTGGCCGTTGCCCTCTCCGGTCACGCGGGAGATCGCGCGCATCTTGTTGACCGCGTCGAGTGCGGCAACCTTGTATCCCTCGGCCAACGTCGGGTAGTTGAACACCGCGTCGACGAGGTAGTCGACCGTTCCGCCGCACCCCATCACCGTCTGGCCGATGTGGACGAGTTCGGCTGCGTTGCTGCCGAACACGTGTACGCCGAGCAGGGTGCGGTCATGGGCGTGGACGAGCAACTTCAGCATCCCGTAGGAGTCGCCCATGATCGCACCGCGGGCGAGTTCGCGGTACCGCGCGACACCCACCTCGAACGGGACGGTGTCCTCGGTCAACTCCTCCTCGGTCTTCCCGACATAGCTCACCTCCGGGATCGAGTAGATGCCGATGGGCTGGATCCCCGTGCCGTTGCCGATCGGCTCGCCGAATGCGTGGTACGCGGCCCGCCGCCCCTGCTCCATCGACGTCGCCGCGAGCGCGGGGAAGCCGATGACGTCACCGACGGCGTAGATGTGGTCGACCTCGGTCTGGAAGAACTCGTTGACCTCGAGCCGGCCGCGGTCGTTGCCGGTGAGCCCCGCCTCCTCGACACCGAGTTCGTCGGTCAACCCCTGGCGACCGGCGGAGTACAGCACGCAGCCCGCGGGGATCTTCTTGCCCGACTCGAGGATCGTGAGGGTGCCCTGCGGATGCTTCTCCACCGTCTTCACCGATTCCGAGAATCGGAAGGTCACCCCCCGTTCGCGCAGTTGGTACTGCAATGCCTCGATGATCTCGCGATCGCAGAAGTCGAGCATGTGGGGCCGCTTCTCGACGACGGTGACCTTGGTGCCGAGCGCGGCGAACATGGAGGCGTATTCGATGCCGATCACCCCGGCGCCGACGACGACCATCGACTGGGGAACGTGATCCATGCCCAGGATCTGATCGGAGTCGACGATGGTCGCGCCGTCGAACTCCACCGTCGACGGACGCGCGGGCCGGGTGCCGACGGCGATGACGACGTGATCGGCCGTCACCACCTTGCGCTCTCCGTCGGGACCGTCGACGGCGATCTCGTTCGGACCCGTGAAGCGCGCGTTGCCGATGAGCAACGCCACGCGATTGCGCGTGAGCTGACTCTGGATGACGTCGATCTCCTTCGCCACCACGTGCTGGGTGCGCGCCGAGAGGTCGGTGACGGTGATGTCGGACTTCAGACGGTAGGACTGGCCGTAGAGCTCACGCTGACTCAGCCCCGTCAGGTAGAGGACCGCCTCGCGCATGGTCTTCGAGGGCACGGTGCCGGTGTTGATGCAGACCCCGCCCACCATGTCGCGGCGTTCGACCACCGCGGCGCGTTTACCGAGCTTGGCTGCGGCGATCGCCGCCTTCTGGCCCGCCGGGCCCGATCCGATGACGACGAGGTCGTAGTGATCCACAGTTGCACTCCGCTTCGGTGACAGGCGACACGCACAGACCGGCCCAGTGTCACCCAGTTCGGACGCCGCCACATGTCGTGGACGTGAATTCTGACGTCCCGCGTCAGGCGCTGCGCGGCAGCTGCCGGTCGGCGGCGAAGGTGGCCTGCACCTGCATCCACTGCGCCAACACCTCACAGCCACAGAGGTCGCCGCGACCGCCCAACGGCTCCGACCCGTAGGCGACGTGGCGGCCGCCACGGCGATTGGTGATGGTGATGCCGTGCCACATGATCACTGCGGGCAGGTACGCGGCGATCTCGACCAGCGCCGTCCGGATACGGGTGATGTCACGACGCCACTGCCGTGGGCGGATCGCGGTGCGCGCCGCGTTCTGAAAGGCGTTGGCGCGCAGCGTCTGACCGATGCGCCGCATCCAGGACGCGACATCCCGCAACGACAGTGCGCTGGTGAGATCGGCGATGTCGCGGATCAGTGAGTCGTCGCTGGCGTTGCAGATCATGTCGTTCGGATCGGCGATCCACATCGTCGCGATGTCCGGCGGCAGTGCGGGACCGGGGCCGGCGATCCCGAATCCCTCGCACCCGGCGACCGCGCCCGGTGGCTGATGCGGGTCGGCGACGAGCCCCACGCCGAGCACCGACGAGAGGTCGCGTCCGTCACGCCGGGCACTCGACAGCGCGTCGCGGATGACCACACATCCCTGCGAATAGCCGATGAGCATGACCGGTCCGTCGACCACCGCCATCGCGGCCTGCAGCCTCGCCGATCCGACGGCGACCGATTCGGCGAAGCTCATCCCGTCGCGATGGGGCACGGGTCCGTAGCTCGACGGGTAGCCCACCCATCGGCACCGGAAGCGGTGGTCGAGGTGTGCACCGACCTCGGCGAGCAGACCGGTGAGGTCGGTCCGACGGTCACCGGGCCAGGACTCCCCGGTCCCGCCGACGGCGAGGACGGTCACTGTGGTCATGGGACCGATACTCGACCCCGGACCTGAGAAATCGAGTCCGAGGACTCTGAGGATTGGCTGGCAGTGCGCGCGCCGACGATCAGTCCGGCTGGCAGGAGGGGCACCAGAACAGGTTGCGACCCTCCATCACCTCACCGAGGATCGTGTTACCGCAGATCCGACAGGGTTCGCCGCGACGGCGATACACATAGCTGCGCGGACGACCGCGCATGCCCGGCGTGCCGTGGTCGTCCTCGGACCGGATGGTGATGATCTTGCCGCGCCGGACCCCGACATCCATCAGTTCGACGGTGTCGTCCCACATCTTCTGCCAGACACGGTGATCGACCGCGGTACCCGGTCGCATCGGGTGGACGTTCGCACGGAACAGCACCTCGGCGCGGTACACGTTGCCGATCCCGGCGATGACCTTCTGGTCCATGAGCATCGCGCCGAGCGGACGACGCGATTTGTGGATCCGCGCGAACGCCTTGTCGGGGTCGGCGTCCTTGCGCAACGGATCGGGACCCAACCGGGCGACCAGGGCGTCGAGGTCCTCGGGGGTGAACATCTCGCACGCGGTGGGGCCGCGCAGGTCGCCGCCGTGGTCGTCGCCCTCGATACGCAGACGGACCTGACCGACCGGTGGCGGCATGGGCGCCTTCACGTCGGAGAACTTGCCGTACAGCCCGAGGTGGATGTGCACCATGTCACCCGAGTCGTAGTGGTGCAGAAGGTGTTTGCCCCACGCCTCGGCCCGGGTGAAGTACTGGCCGTCGAGGCGCTCGGCCTCAGCGACGAAACGCCCCTGTGGACTCGACACCGCGAGCTGTTGGCCGCGATAGCGACGATGGTGCAGGCGAGCGAGCCGGTGGATCGTATGGCCCTCGGGCATACGACGCTCAGTTCGCGGGCAGGGCGGGAGCCTGTCCCGTTCGCTCGTAGTCGGCGAGGATGTCGATGCGACGCTGGTGGCGCGGTTCCTCTGACCACGGCGTGGCGAGGAACGCGTCGACGATGGCGAGCGCCTCGTCGGTGGAATGCATGCGCCCGCCGATACCGATCAGCTGGGCGTTGTTGTGCTGGCGGGCCAACTGCGCGGTCTCGACGCTCCAGGCGAGCGCGCATCGGGCGCCGGGCACCTTGTTGGCCGCAATCTGCTCGCCGTTCCCGCTACCGCCGAGCACGATGCCCAGGCTGCCCTCGTCGGCGACGGTCGCGAGCGCTGCCGCCACACAGAACGCCGGGTAGTCGTCCTGGGCGTCGTAGGTGTGGGCACCGCAGTCGGTCACCTCGTGGCCCGCGGCGGTGAGGTGATCGAGGATCTGGTTCTTGAGTTCGAAGCCGGCGTGATCGGCCCCCAGGTAGACGCGCATGCGCTACAGCATGCCAGGTCATCGGGGGCCGATCACACGGTGGCCGGGGACTCCTCAGTCGAACTGCGGTCCCTCGTCGCGGCTGCGCTTGAGTTCGAAGAAGTGCGGGTAGCTCGCCAGCGCCACGGCGCCGTCCCACACACGTCCGGCGTCGTCGCCGCGCGGGATGCGCGAGAGCACCGGGCCGAAGAACGCGACGTTGTTGATGTGGATGGTGGGTGTGCCCACGTCGTCGCCGACGGCGTCCATGCCCTCGTGGTGGCTCTTCCGGATCGCGTCGTCGAACTCGCCGGAGTCGGCGGCCTTCACGAGTTCGGCGGGCAGCCCGGCGTCGGCCAGCGATGCGGCGATCGCCTTCTCGAAGTCGTCGACGCCGTTGTTGTGGATCTGTGTGCCCATGGCGGTGTAGAGCGGGTCGAGGACCTCGTGGCCGTGCGCGTCGACGGCCGCCTGCAGCACGCGGACCGGCTTCCACGCCTCCTTCAGCTTCTCGGCGTAGTCGGCCGGGATGTCCTTGCCCTCGTTGAGGACGGCGAGGCTCATGATGTGGAACTCGACATCGATGTCGCGGACCTTCTCGACCTCGAGGATCCAGCGCGAGGTGATCCAGCACCAGGGGCACAACGGGTCGAGCCAGAAATCGACGCGGTCGCGTGCGGTGGAGCCGGTGGTGTCGGTCGTCTGCTCAGCGGTGGTGCTCATGAAAACTCCTCACGTCGGGGCGTGCGCATGCCAGTGGACTCTGCCAAACGTCTCGTGAGAGTCAACGGCGAGCGCCGGTCGGCATTCCCGACCCTGCCGTCGCCCCTGCACACCGGGGTGGGAGGAATGATGGGGTAAGTGTGTTGACGACACGACCGGGCTCCCCCGACGTCTTCTCCACCACCGCCCGACCCACACACCACCGACAGGACAATCCTCTGTGAGTGCACCGAATCTGACCCGCGACGACGCGGCCCGGCGATCGTCGACGATCGCCGTCGAGAACTACGTCATCGACCTCGACCTGACCGACGGCGCCGGCAAGCCCGGGACCGAGACCTTCCGCTCGACCTCCACCGTGACGTTCACCGCCGACGCCGATTCCTCGACGTTCATCGACGTCGTCGCGAAGTCCGTGGTGTCGGCGACGCTCAACGGCACCGACATCGACGTCTCCGGCTACACCGAGGAGGACGGGATCACCCTGTCCGGTCTCGCCGCACACAACGAGCTCACCGTGGTCGCCGACTGCCTGTACTCGAACACCGGTGAGGGGCTGCACCGGTTCGTCGACCCCACCGACGACTCGGTCTACCTGTACTCGCAGTTCGAGACCGCCGACGCCAAGCGGATGTTCGCGTGCTTCGACCAGCCAGACCTCAAGGCGACCTACGACATCGCCGTCACCGCACCCACCGACTGGGTGGTGATCTCGAACGCCGCACCGACCGATTCCGAGGGCGCGGTGTCGGAGGGACGCGACGGTCGCCACACCTTCGCGACCACCGAGGTGCTGAGCACCTACCTCGTCGCCCTCATCGCGGGCCCCTACGCCAGTTGGACCGACGAGTACTCCGACGACCACGGCACCATCCCCCTCGGGATCTACTGCCGCGCATCGCTCGCCGAGTTCATGGACCCCGAGCGGCTGTTCACCGAGACCAAGCAGGGTTTCGAGTTCTATCACCGCAACTTCGGCGTCCCCTACGCGTTCGGCAAGTACGACCAGCTGTTCGTGCCCGAGTTCAACGCCGGCGCGATGGAGAACGCCGGCGCCGTCACCTACCTCGAGGACTACGTCTTCCGGTCGAAGGTCACCAAGGCGCTCTACGAGCGTCGCGCCGAGACCGTGCTGCACGAGATGGCGCACATGTGGTTCGGCGACCTGGTCACCATGAAGTGGTGGGATGACCTGTGGCTCAACGAGTCCTTCGCGACGTTCGCGTCGGTCCTGTGCCAGTCGGAGGCCACCGAGTACACGAGCGCCTGGACCACGTTCGCGACGGTCGACAAGTCGTGGGCCTACCGCCAGGACCAGCTGCCCTCGACCCACCCGGTTGCCGCCGACATCCCCGACATCGCCGCGGTGGAGGTCAACTTCGACGGCATCACCTACGCCAAGGGCGCGTCAGTGCTGAAGCAGTTGGTGGCGTACGTGGGCCTCGAGGACTTCCTCGCGGGTCTGCGCGACTACTTCGACGCCCACAAGTTCGGCAACGCCACGTTCTCCGATCTGCTGGGGGCACTCGAGAAGTCGTCCGGCCGCGACCTGTCGGACTGGGGCGACCAGTGGCTCAAGACCACCGGCATCAACGTGCTGCGTGCCGATTTCGACGTCGACGACTCCGGCGCGTTCACCCGCTTCGAACTCGTGCAGGAGGGCGCCGCGCCCGGCGCCGGTGAGTTCCGCACGCACCGCATCGCGGTCGGGATCTACGCCGACGACGACAACGGCAAGCTCGTGCGTGTCCACCGCGCGGAACTCGACGTCGAGGGCGAGCGCACCGAGGTTCCCGACCTCGTGGGGGTGGACCGCGGTGCACTGATCCTGGTCAACGACGACGACCTCACCTACTGCACCGTGCAGCTCGACGAGGACTCGTTGACCACCGCGACCGAGCGCATCGCCGACATCACCGAGTCGTTGCCGCGCACGATGGTGTGGTCGGCCGCGTGGGAGATGACCCGTGGCGCCACCATGCGGGCCCGCGACTTCGTCGCACTGGTCGAGCGCGGTATCGGCGCCGAGACCGAGATCGGCGTGGTGCAGCGTGTGCTCATGCAGGCCCAGACCGCCGTCGACCGCTACAGCGATCCGGAGTGGGCGGCGAGCACGGGCTGGCCGGGCTTCACCACGCGACTGCTGGAACTGGCCCGTGCCGCCGAGGCGGGATCGGATCACCAGCTGGCGTTCGTCGGGTCGCTGCTCGCGTCACCGGCAGACGACGACGTCGTCGAGGTGCTGCGTTCGCTGCTCGACGGCGACGACCCGGCCGATCACGGTCTCGCCGGCCTCACCGTCGACACCGATCTGCGGTGGTCGATCGTGACCGCGCTCGCCGCGGCCGGTGCGATCGACACCGATCCCGCATCGACGCCGGTCATCGACGCCGAGGCGCAGGCCGACAACACCGCCGCCGGTGCCCGCAAGGCCGCCGCGGCCCGCTCGGCGCGCCCGCTGGCCGAGGCGAAGGCGCACGCGTGGGAGCAGGCGGTGGAGGACGACTCACTGTCGAACACGCTGGCCCGCGCGGTGATCGGCGGCTTCGCCCGGCCAGGGCAGGAGGAGCTGCTGGCGCCGTACGTCGAGAAGTACTTCGACGCCGTGCCGAAGGTGTGGAAGCGGCGGTCGAGCGAGGTCGCGCAGAGCGTCGTCGTGGGGCTCTACCCGCAGTGGTCGATCGACGAGCACTCGCTCGAGCTCGCCGATGCCCTGCTCGCAGGGGAACACCCGGCCGCGCTGCGTCGGCTCATCCTCGAGGGTCGCGACACCGTCGCCCGCTCGCTGCGGATCCGTCGCTTCGATCGCGGGGAGGACCCCCGGAGCTGAGATCGCCCCACCGAACGACGAACGCCGCGTCCCCGGAAGGGACGCGGCGTTCGTGGTTGCGGCGTGTGCCGAGTCGGCGTCGTGCGGTGCCGGCTCAGGAACGGGCGACGGCGGTGGCCATCACGCGCAGCGCGGCGATGAGCCCGTCGACCATGTCGTTGTTGCGGAACGAGGCGATGGCAGCGGTGACGCCGAGCTGCGCGACGCGGTCGTTGACGCGGTCGGCGACGGCGCTGCCGCTGACGACCACGATGTCGTGGCTGTTGGGCGACACCGCGATCAGCGCGGCGTGCGCGGGCTCCGGGATCTGCGGGAGCACGGCGGTGGCACCGGCGTACGGGTCGGAACCCAGGTCGCCGATGAAGATCGAGAAGCGGACCCGCGCGAGCTCGGTGGCGTGCGACAGGGCCTCGTCGAGGGCCACGAGCTCGTCACGAGCGAACGGCGGTGTCGCCGCGGCCGAGCCCGGCATGCGGGCAGCCGAGATGCGACCGCTGGTGGTGACGACGGCGCCGAGCGGGAGCGCGTCGGGATCGGTCACGACGGGCTTGATCTCACCACTTGCCACTTGCGGACCCTCCGATCAGTTCGTCGGCGCCGAGATCGTGGTGGACGACCGACAGCGGCGCCGCGTCGGTCGCACTGAGCAGCATCGGGTCGCGCGTCCACTCCTGATCGAGCGTGTACGGCTGTGTCTTCTCGTACTTCGCGCCGAAGGCCCACGCCATCGACACGACGCAACCGATCACGAACACGATGCAGATGATCGTGACGGGAACGCCGATCGCGACTATGAGGTCATCCATCCCAACACCCTTCAGCAGTGGAGCTGCGCCCAGAGAAGCCGTACTCCGGGAAAATCTAGCCGAACTCCACCGCCGGGGACCATTCGGGTACGACGAGCTGTAGTCGACCGCGTGAGCATCGGTGTCACCGAGGTCAGGCGGCGCCGACGTCGATGTAGCGCGACCAGGCGGGATCGATCTCCTTGACCGTCGCGAGCAGCCGCCAGTGCCGGCCCTTCGGCGGGGTGAGCGACGCGCGCAGCGTCCACCCGAGCTCCGACAGGAGCCGGTCGGCCTTCCTGTGGTTGCAGTTCGCGCAGCAGGCCACGCAGTTCTCCCAGTTGTGCGCTCCCCCGCGACTGCGCGGCACCACGTGGTCGATCGTGTTCGCCTTGGCCCCGCAGTAGCCGCATCGGAAACGATCGCGGTGCATCAGCGCCGCGCGCGTCATCGGGATCTTCGCCCGGTACGGCACCCGCACGTAGGTGCGCAGGCGGATGACCGACGGGATCGGCATGGAGAGGTCGGCGGAGTGGATGGCCGGACCCATCTCGTCGGTGTGCACCACGTCGGCGCGTTCACGCAGGACCAGGACCACGGCGCGCCGGATGGAGATCGCGGTGAGGGGTTCGTAGGTCGCGTTGAGCAACAGCACCCGGTGTTTGCCCCAGACCGCGGTGGTGGCGACGCCGTTCTCGTCGATCGGCGCGGTCGTCTCGCCCGCGGACCCAGCACTGCCGTGGAGCCGACCGGCTGCGGATCCGGAATGGTGGCCGGACACGGTGGAGACAAGCGCGGTCACCCGCTCTGACTGCTGCTTCCTCATGCGTGTCATCCGACCTCCGACAGTGGGGACGATCCAGTTCACCACGGAATCGCACCGAACGCACTGCATTACGCGCCCGGCCCGGCCGAGAAGCCTCACGGGCGTGCATTTCCGCAGCTCAGAGGGGCCATCGACGGGTGAACATCAGGTGTCGGGCAGGGGTGGGCAGCGCCGGGGCGTCGGAGCCCATCGGTCGATGAGGGACACTGGGGTCGTGACCGATGGCGCAACGACGTTCTACGACGCGGTCGGGGGCGCGAAGACCTTCGACGACCTCACCCGACGTTTCTACGAAGAGGTGGCGCGCGACGAGATCCTGCGGCCGCTCTACCCCGAGGAGGACCTCGTCCCGGCCGAGCGGCGCCTGCGGATGTTCCTCGAGCAGTACTGGGGCGGCCCACGCACCTATTCCGACGAGCGCGGCCATCCGCGTCTCCGGATGCGCCACCACCCGTTCCGGATCGGCCCCATCGAACGCGACGCCTGGCTGCGCTGCATGCACACCGCGATCGACTCCATCGGCGCCGACCGCCTCGACGACGACCATCGCCGAGCATTGGTGAACTACATGGAGATGGCCGCGGAGTCGATGGTCAACTCCCCGCTGTAGACCTCCGTACGCGTGAGCGCGCCGACCTGCGCCACGCCGGTGTGAGCGCGGCCACGCCCGGGCGCGGCGGGACCGGGGGCGCGACCGCCGGTGAGGCAAGATGACATCCGTGAATGACGAATCGCCGCAAGCCGCCATCGACGACTCCGCACCCGAGGGTGCCGACGGCGTCGCGGCGACGACCGACGCCGCCGAGGACTCGGGCGCCACCGATCTCGCTGCGGGTCAGGACGTTTCCGCTTCGGCGCAACCTGCCGCGGTATCCACCGACGAGTTCGACACCCCGGCGTGGTGGACGTCGGCGGTGTTCTATCAGATCTATCCGCGATCGTTCTCCGACAGCGATGGCGACGGCGTCGGGGACCTCCCGGGGGTCATCGACAAGCTCGGCTACCTCGAGCTGCTCGGCGTCGACGCGCTGTGGATCAGCCCGGTGATGCGCTCCCCCATGGCCGATCACGGTTACGACGTGTCCGACCCCCGCGACATCGACCCGCTCTTCGGCGGCATCGGCGCACTCGACGCGTTGGTCACCGAGGCTCACGCGCGCGACATCAAGGTCACCATGGACCTGGTCCCGAACCACACGAGCGATCAGCACCGGTGGTTCGTCGAGGCGCTCGCCGCCGAACCCGGCAGCGCAGCCCGCGAGCGATACATCTTCCGCGACGGTCTCGGCGAGGACGGCGGCGAGCCGCCGAACAACTGGCCCAGCATCTTCGGCGGCCCGGCCTGGACGCGCGTCACCGAGCCCGACGGCACGCCCGGACAGTGGTACCTCCACATCTTCGCCCCCGAGCAACCCGATCTGAACTGGGAGAACGACGAGGTCTTCGAGGATCTCGCCACCACCCTGCGGTTCTGGCTCGACCGGGGCGTCGACGGATTCCGCATCGACGTCGCCCATGGCATGGCCAAGCCGCCGGGACTCCCCGACATGCCCGAGGAACTGCAGACCGGCCTGCTCATCAACGACGACGACGATCCGCGGTTCAACAACCCCGGGGTGCACGCCATCCACCGTCGGATCCGCGAGGTGATGGACGAGTACCCCGACGCGGTCACCGTCGGGGAGATCTGGGTGCGCGACAACGCGCGCTTCGCCGAGTACATCCGGCCCGACGAACTGCACCTCGGCTTCAACTTCCGGTCGGCCGAGGCCGACTTCGACGCCGAGTCGATCCGTGAGGCCATCGAGAACTCGCTCGCCGCGGTCGACTCGGTGCGCGGCAATCCCACGTGGACGCTGTCGAATCACGACGTCGAGCGAGAGGTCACGCGCTACGCCGCCGACACCACCGAGGCCGTCGGTCTCGACCGGGCGCGGGCGATGGTCATGGTCGAGCTCGCGTTGCCGGGAACGGTGTTCCTGTACAACGGATCCGAACTCGGCCTGCCGAACATCGACCTTCCCGAGGAGGCGTTGCAGGACCCGGTGTGGGAGCGCTCGGGCCACACCAACCGCGGCCGCGACGGCTGCCGCATCCCGGTGCCGTGGCTCGGCGACACCCCGCCGTACGGGTTCAGCACCACCGAGGACACCTGGCTGCCCATGCCGAAGGACTGGGACGTCCTGACCGCCGAGCACCAACTCGAGGACGTCGACTCGACGCTGTCGCTGTACCGACTGGCCATCGAGCTGCGCAAGACGCGTCCGGAGTTCGCGGGCGAGGAGATCGAGTGGTACGGCGCACCACCGCAGTGCCTCGCGTTCCGTCGCGCCGTCGGCCGCCTCGTGTGCGTGCTCAACGCCGGCGACACCCCGGTCGGACTCCCCGCGGGTGAGGTACTGCTCACGAGTGCCCCGCTCGACGAGGGCCGCCTGGCCCCGAACGCCGCGGCCTGGCTGGTCTGACCGCTCAGGTCGCGGTCAGCGCGATCGGGACCGTACGCCGGAAGTAGACCGAACCGAACCGCGCGTCGATGCGTGCCCAGGCACCGTTGGTGCGTACACGCACCGGTTCGTCGGCGTCGATCGCGGAGATCGGTGACGTCTCGGTGACCATCCGTCCGTCGGCGTCGGTGACGAAACCCATTGCGGTGATGGCGAACACCGCCCGCATCGTCACCGCCACCGCCGTACCGGTCCACTCCGACGACGCGTCCGGGGTCACCTCCAGAACGCTCTGGTCGAGCAGCGAGGCAGGCGGTCCCTGCGGACCGCCCTGGGTGCGGGCGACCTCGGCACCCTCCCGCGACAGTCCGACGATGGTCCGCGCGGGCACGTCGTCGACGTGTACGAACCCGTGTTCGGGTGGCAGTGCGCCCGACTGCCAGGCGCTGTCGACGGAGAACCCGGCATCGATCTCCCGAGCGGTCGAGTCGTCCGACGGGACACGCAGGGCGCCGTGGAGCACGGCGCTGTCGTGGACGACGTCGGGTGCGTCGATCGCGACCCGCACCACGCGGGTCGCCAACACGTCGAAGGGGGTGTGGACCCACACCCCGACACCACCGTCGCCGCGACGGCGCAGACGGATCGCCGAGGCCGGATCGAGGCGGTGCGCCCGAGAGACGAACGCGTACAGGTCATACCGGTCCATCAGCTCGTCCACGACGATCACGCCGGACCTCGCGATCGGGTCGCCATCATCGCGCGGGACGCGCCGCGCGGCGGCCGTCGGCGCGCAGGAAACTGCGCAGGTAGTCCTTCTCCTCGGTGGTCATCCGCCGCGGCATCTGCGTGTCGACGTCGAACGACACCAGCTGGGTCGAGGCGACGACCGCGGGCTTGGACTGCGGGTCGGCGTGTGCCGGACGCACCTCGTAGCCGACCGTGAAGTCGACGGCCCGCACCCTCGTGGTGAACATGGTGACCTCGATCGGCGATTGTTCGTGTCGCAACTGGCCCTGGTAGCGGACGTTCAGGTCCGCCACGAGGCAACCGGTGCGCAGGCCCGCGGTGGGTCGCTCGTCGTAGAACAACCACGGGATCCGCGCCTCCTCCAGGAGCGTCACCATCCGTGCGTGATTGATGTGGGCGAAGACGTCCATGTCCGACCAGCGGACGGGCACGGTCACCAGGAAGCCGGCGTCGACCCGTCGGCCGTCGTCGCCCCCGAGCGACTCGTCGCGATGCATCTCGATGTCCATGTCAGCGGATCACGCTACGCAGTTGCCGGGCCGCGACCGAGAGGGTGGCGAGATCCCAGTGTCCGGACGCCTCGATCTCCTCGAGGGTCGCCCGCGCACGTGCCAGCCGCGAGGCGTTGTGCAGCTCCCATTCCGCGATCTTCTCCTGCGGGGTCTCGTCGGTTTCACCGACGGCGAGCACCTCGAGGGTGACCGCACGCACCACCGCGAACAGGTCGTCGCGCAATGCCAGCCGCGCGAGTGACTGCCACCGGTCGCCGCTGTCGAGCGCGGAGACCGCGCTGAGCAGTTGCTCCACGTGCAGGTACTCCAGCAGTGTCCCGTAGAGCTCGCCCACCTCGTCGACGTCGCGGTCGGCGATCTCGGCGGCGTCGACGATGTCGAGCAGGCAGAAGCGGTGCAGGCTCGCGGCCACGTCCTGCGCGATGTCGGCCGGGACACCAGCCTGCGTCCAACCGCGGGCCCGGTCGGCGATCTCCGCGCGTGTGGTCTCGCCGAGCCAGTCGGGCAGCCGTGCGTCGAGGTCGGCGACGCGTCCGGAGTACCGGGCGATCTCCGCGGCGATGGCCAGCGGTTGTGGCCGGGTGGCGACCAACCACCGCGACGCCCGGAACAGCAGGCGGCGCAGGTAGACGAGCATCTCGTCGACGGCGGCGATCTCCCCCTCGGAGGCGACGATGCGTCCCCGCAACCGTGACAGCCCGAAGGTCTCCGACACCACGACGAACGCGCGGGCGACATCGGTCGGCGAGGCGCCGGCGCTCTCCCCCAGCGCGAACACGTGCTCGACGCCTGCGGTGTCGACGAGATCGTTGACCAGGGTCGTGGTCACGATCTGCCGCCGCAGCGGGTGCGCGGCGATGCCGGCGCCGTACCGGCCACGCAACGGCTCAGGGAAGTAGTCGACGAGCCGGTCGTCGAACACGTCGTTGTCGGGGAGGTCACCGGCGAGCAGATCGTCTTTGAGAGCGAGTTTCACGTGCGCCATGAGCGTGGCCAGCTCGGGTGACGTCAGCCCCGTACGGCGTCCCTCACGGGCGACGAGGTCCTCCGGATGCGGCAGCGCCTCGAGGGCGAGATCGACACCGTGGTCGGCGGCGAGATGTCCCAGCAGACGGGCGTGCACGTCACGTGTCTGATCCGCCCACGCACGCGCGGTGCCCAATTCGGAGTTCTGGGAGATGTTGTCCCACAGCACGAGTCGGCCGACCTCGTCGGTCATCGATTCGAGCAGCCGGTTGCGGTCGTCGGGCGCGAGTGCGCCGGCGGCGACCTGTGAGTCGAGCAGGATCTTGATGTTGACCTCGTGATCGGAGCAGTCGACCCCGGCCGAGTTGTCCATCGCGTCGGTGTTGATCCGACCGCCGGCCATGTCGAACTCGATGCGGCCGTGCTCGGTGACACCGAGGTTGCCGCCCTCGCCGATCACCCTCGCCCGCACCGACTTCCCGTCGACGCGGATCGCGTCGTTGGCCTTGTCGCCCACGTCGGCGTTGCTCTCGGCCGAGGACTTCACGTAGGTACCGATGCCGCCGTTCCACAACAGGTCGACCGGCGCCAGCAGGATCGCGCGCATGAGTTCCGGCGGCGAGAGGTGTTCGACACCGGCCTCGAGGCCGAGTGCGGCACGCGTCGACGGGTCGATGGGGATGGTCTTGGACTCCCTCGACCAGACGCCACCGCCGGCAGAGATGAGCGAGGTGTCGTAGTCGGCCCAGGACGACCGCGGGAGGTCGAAGAGCCGACGACGCTCGGCGAACGAGGTCGCCGCGTCGGGATCGGGGTCGATGAAGATGTGCCGGTGATCGAATGCGGCGACGAGGCGGATGTGTTCCGACAGCAGCATGCCGTTGCCGAACACGTCGCCGCTCATGTCGCCGACACCGACGGCCGTGAAGTCGTCGACCGCGACGTCGGTGCCGATCTCGCGGAAGTGACGCTTCACCGACTCCCATGCACCGCGTGCGGTGATGCCCATCGCCTTGTGGTCGTAGCCCACCGAGCCACCGGAGGCGAAGGCGTCGCCGAGCCAGAAGCCGTAGTCGGCGGCAACCGAATTCGCGATGTCGGAGAACGTCGCCGTCCCCTTGTCGGCGGCGACCACGAGGTAGGTGTCGTCGCCGTCGCGCCGCACGACGCCCTGCGCGGGAACCACCGTGGCGGTGGTGGATCCGTCACCGACGTCGAGGTTGTCGGTGAGATCGAGCAGCGCGGCGATGAACTCGCGGTAGCACGCGACGCCGGCGGCACGGGTCGCGTCGCGGTCGGCGGCCGGATCGCCGGTGGGTGTCGGCGGCTGCCGCACCACGAAACCACCCTTCGCCCCGACGGGCACGATGACGGCGTTCTTGACGGCCTGGGCCTTCACGAGACCGAGGATCTCGGTGCGGAAGTCCTCTCGGCGGTCCGACCATCGCAGACCGCCGCGTGCGACCGATCCGAACCGCAGGTGGACGCCCTCGACCCGCGGTGAGTAGACGAAGATCTCGTGCAGCGGACGCGGCTGCGGGGTCTGCGGTATCTCCTGCGGACGCAGCTTGAACGCCAACGCCGCACCGGCGTCCGGCGAGTAGAAGTTGGTCCGCGAGGTCGCCTTCACCACCGACGAGAACGCGGAGATGATCCGGTCGGCGTCGAGGCTGAGGACGTCGGCGGCCAGCTCGTCGAGCCGTGTGATCGCGTGCACCCGCGCGTCGCTGTCGGTGATCTCCGGATCGACCCGCTCGGGATCGAACGACGACTCGAAGAGTTCGACGAGGGCGGCGGTGATGGCCGGGTGATCACCGAGCACCGCCGTCACATGCCGTGCACCGGAGGAGAATCCACACTGCCGGAGGTATCGCGAGTATGCGCGCAGCATGACGACCTCACGCCACCCCAACCCGCATCGGATGACCAGCTCGTTGAACGGGTCGACATCGGCGACACCGGTCCACAACTGACTGAACGCCGACGTGAACCGTTCGGTGAGGTCGTCGATGGAATCCGGCGCCACGTCGACGCCGACCGCGGGCACGATGGTGAACTCGTAGATCCAGCAACCGATCCCGTCCGGCCGGGTGACGGCGAACGGATGCTCGTCGAGGACCTCGACGCCGAGGCTCTGCAGCATCGGGAGGATGGCGGTCAACGAGGCGGAGCGGCCACAGAGGTACAGCCCGAAGGTCCATCGGTCATCGGAGCCGCCGGTGTGGGCCCGCAATCGCACGTGGTGGTCGCCGTCGGCGAGACCGGCCAACACCGTCACGTCCGCGAGCGCCGCCTGCGGATCGCGCTCGTTTTTGTAGGCCTGGGGAATCGCCGCGGCGTAGGCACCCACGAGGTCGGCGTCGATGGCCCCGCCGGCGATGGCCCGCAGGTCGTCGTCCCAGCTGCGTGCGGCCGCGGTGATCTCGGCCTGGATCTCTGCGCGGCGCGGGTCTGCGGCGTCGGCCCCGGCGAGCATCGCGCACGTCGACGGATCCACCCGCATGATGACGTGGACGAACGCCAACGGCGAATCACTGATCCGCGCGGTGTACTCGAGCGATCGGCCCCCGAGACGCTCCACGAGCAGTGTCTGCATCTGCTCTCGCAGGCGTGTGGTGTAGCGGTCGCGGGGCAGATAGATCCGTGCGGTGACGATCTCGGCGTCGGCGTCGACGCGCAGATAGACCCGGACCTCTCGGCTGGCGATGGCGTCGAGGACGTCGATGAGGGTGCGGCCCAGCTCGCCCGGGTCGGAGCCGAACAGTTCCGCGCGCGACTGGTTCTGCAGCAGCTCGAGCAGCGTCGCTCCGGCGTAGGAGTCGCCGCCGACGCCCGCCTGCTCGAGGACCACTCCCGCCACATCACGCAGGACCGGGACCGCGAGCACATCGGTGTGCAGGGCCGCGGAGGTGAAGATGCCGATGACGAGGTGGACCCGTCGATCGTCGCCGGGTTCCACGACGCGGATGGCGGTCGGGTACTCGGTGCGGATGACACCTGTCGGCAGGTGGATCCGGCCGATCGAGACCTCGGTGGTCGGTAGACGGCCGGGGTCCGGGGGGCGCGGCACCGACGACTGGGTGAACACCCCACGCGGGTCGGACCATTCGGTGTCGCCGACCTTCGCCTGCAGCGATCCCAGGATCAGGAAGTGGTCGTCGGACAGCCACGTGAGGAGATCGGCCTGTGCGACCGTCCCGGCGTCGCGGACCGCGCCACCCAGTGCCGCGAGGGTCTCGCCGATCGCACGCGCATCGGCGTGGACGGCGACGATGCGGTCGAGGACCTCGGTGAGCCGCTCGCGGACCGCGGCCGGGTCGACACCCGCGTGGGTCGCCGACACCTGCAGCCCGATCCACGACTCGTGCACGACCGCGCTCCCGGCATCGGACGCACCGACGGGATCGACGGCGGTCAGGGTGCCGTCGGCGTCGCGCGCCACCGCGAGGATCGGGTGGTCGACCCGACGCACCGCGAGGCCGGCGCGTTCGACGGCGACGACCGCGGCCTCGACGAGCAACCGCTGGTCGTCGACGACGGCGTACACCGAGGCGATCGATCCCTCGGACTCGACGACGTCGACGAGGGTCTGTCCCGGTCGTCGGACCCGCGCGAGCGCGAGGTGATCGGCGACATGGGCGAGGTCCACCCCGTCGGTCACGGCATCGTCGGCGAGCGGCTCACCGGGTCGTGAGTGGTAGCCGCGTGCGACCGCGGCCGGGGTGATCGTCGACGATGCCGTGCTCATCGAGGCACGCTCAGTCCCGGGTGAGCTTGCGGTGGGTGACCGAGTGCGGGCGGGCGGCGTCTGCGCCGAGGCGCTCGATCTTGTTGGCCTCGTAGGCCTCGAAGTTGCCCTCGAACCAGAACCACTGGCCCTCGGACACGTTGCCCTCCCACGCGAGGATGTGCGTGCAGGTCCGGTCGAGGAACCACCGGTCGTGCGAGATGACCACGGCGCAGCCGGGGAACGAGTCGAGGGCGTTCTCCAGCGATCCGAGCGTCTCGACGTCGAGGTCGTTGGTGGGCTCGTCGAGCAGGATCAGGTTGCCGCCCTCTTTGAGCGTCAGCGCGAGGTTCAGTCGGTTGCGCTCACCACCGGAGAGCACCTCGGCCTTCTTCTGCTGATCCGGCCCCTTGAACCCGAACGCGCTGACGTAGGCGCGCGAGGGCATCTCGTTCTGACCGACCTCGATGAAGTCGAGCCCCTCGGAGACCACCTCCCAGACGTTCTTCTTCGGGTCGATGTTCGCGCGGTTCTGGTCGACGTAGCTCAGCTTGACCGTCTCGCCGACCTTGACGTTGCCCGAGTCGGGGCTCTCGAGGCCGACGATGGTCTTGAACAGCGTCGTCTTGCCGACGCCGTTGGGACCGATGACACCGACGATGCCGTTGCGCGGCAACGTGAACGAGAGATCCTTGATGAGGACGCGGCCGTCGAAGCCCTTGTCGAGGTTCTTGACCTCCACCACCACGTCGCCCAGGCGCGGCGGCGTGGGGATCTGGATCTCCTCGAAGTCGAGCTTGCGCATCTTGTCGGCCTCGGCCGCCATCTCCTCGTACCGGCCCAGGCGCGCCTTGTTCTTGGTCTGGCGGGCCTTCGAACCCGAACGGACCCAGGCGAGTTCCTCCTTGAGGCGACGCTGCAGCTTCTGATCCTTCTTGCCCTGCACCTCGAGGCGCTCGGCCTTCTTCTCCAGGTAGGTGGAGTAGTTGCCCTCGTAGGGGTGCAGCTTGCCGCGGTCGACCTCGCAGATCCATCCCGCGACGTGGTCGAGGAAGTACCGGTCGTGGGTGACGGCGAGGACGGCACCGGCGTAGCTCGCGAGGAACTGCTCGAGCCAGAGCACGCTCTCGGCGTCGAGGTGGTTGGTGGGCTCGTCGAGCAGCAGCAGGTCGGGCTTGGACAGCAGCAACTTGCACAGCGCGACGCGCCGCTTCTCGCCACCGGACAGGTGGGTGACGGGCTCGTCGGCGGGCGGGCAGCGCAGCGCGTCCATCGCCTGCTCGAGCTGGGAGTCGAGGTCCCAGGCGTCGGCGTGGTCGAGTGCCTCCTGCAGCTGGCCCATCTCCTCCATGAGCTCGTCGGAGTAGTCGGTGGCCATGAGCTCGGCGATCTCGTTGTAACGGTCGAGATCCTCCTTGACCTTGCCCATGCCCTCCTCGACGTTCTGGCGGACGGTCTTGGACTCGTTGAGGACGGGTTCCTGCATGAGGATGCCGACCGAGGCGTTCGGGTCGAGGAACGCCTCACCGTTGGAGGGCTGATCGATGCCGGCCATGATCTTGAGGATCGACGACTTGCCCGCGCCGTTGGGGCCCACGACGCCGATCTTCGCGCCGGGGTAGAACGACATGGTGACGTCGTCGAGGATCACCTTGTCGCCGTGTGCTTTACGTACCTTCTTCATCGTGTAGATGAACTCGGCCATGTCTGCCACCTTCCACGCCGCGTCGAATAGGTGCGGCTTCGTTGTGCTCGGGGCACGTCGTGGCCGGGCGTCGGTCTCACACCGCGCTGCGCACACGTCGGCCCGCGCCGGGGTACCCGTCGGAGTCGATCACAACCTTAGCGGTCGTGGCGGTGCGGTCTAGCTCCCCTCGGCCGACGTGGTCGACCGGCTCGCCGTCGCCTCGTCGTCGGCCGGACGATCGGAGGCCCTCTGTCCCGACAGCCCCGCCAACATGGCGTTGTACTGGGCGAGTTCGGAGTCGTTGTCGCGGTCCTCGCGACGGTCGAAGCGCTTGGCCATGCGCTGGTCCTGGCGCGTCCACTGGATGAACAGGGCCAACAGCACGATGACCAGGGGAACCTCTCCGGCCGCCCAGGCGATACCGCCGCCGACGCGCTGGTCGGAGAGCAGATCGGTGTTCCAGGGCAGGCGCAGTGCGCTGTAGTAGCTGCGCGCGATCACCGAGTCCTGCGACATCAGGATCACCCCGAAGAACGCGTGGAACGGTAACGCCGCGAACACCATCGCGACCTTGATCAAAGGCTGGACCTGCCGCGGGGACGGGTCGATGCCGATCACCACCCAGTAGAAGAGGTAGCCGCTCACCAGGAAGTGGATGTTCATGACGATGTGGGCCGCGTGATAGGTCGCGACCATGTCGAACAGACCGCCCAGGTAGAGGACGTAGAAGCTGCCGACGAACAGTACGAAGGCGACCACCGGGTGGGTGAGGAAACGCGAGACCGGACTGTGGAGGCCGGCGAGCAGCCATTCCCGGGGCCCGGGCGGCGCTCCGCGACCGGCCGGGCTCAGGGCCCGCAGCGCGAGCGTGATCGGTCCGCCGAGCACCAGCAGCACGGGGATCAGCATCGACATCAGCATGTGCGCGATCATGTGGATGCTGAACATGCCCATCGAGTAGGCGCCCAGACCCGACGACGTCGTGAACAGCAGCAACACGGTCCCGATGACCCAGCTGATGGTGCGTCCGATCGGCCAGTCGTCGCCGCGACGCCGGAGCCTGATCACCCCTCGCAGGTAGACCGCGCACAGCGCGACCGCCGCCGTACCCAGGAGCAGATCGACCCGCCACGTCGTGAGCAGCGACGACAGCGTCGGGGCGCCGGGCAGGTTGTAGCCCAGTTCGACCTGTTGGATCGACAGCTCCGAGGTGTTGCGCGCCGGCGGCGGGGTACGGGCCAGCCCGACGGCGAGTCCGAAGGTCACCGCGAACACGACGACCTCGGCGATGCCGAAGCGGATGAAGGCGCCGCGGTCGCCGGGATCGGCGTCGAGTGCGGCGATCGACCGTCTGCGGTGGAGAGCGCCGAACGCGCCGAGGACGATCAGCGCCACGGCCTTGAGCAGGACGACGCGGCCGTAGGTCGTGGTGAACAGCTCGTCGAGGTGGACCCGGATGAGGGCGTTGATCACGCCGCTCGCGCCGACGACGATGATGCACCACAACGCCACCCGCGAGAACCGGCGGACGGCGAGCGCGGTGTGGGCGCCGAGACCGCGGGCATACACCAGCACGGCGAAGAGACCGCCGAGCCAGACCGTGGCCCCGACGATGTGCAGGATCAGGCTGTTCGTGGCGTAGTCGTGGTCGCCGCCGGCCGAGGAGTGACCACTGATGGCGAGCGGCATCAGGCTCAGCACACCCATCCCGAGCGCGACGAGGGTCCACCACCAGCGCAGGGCGACCCGGGCCGCGACCGCGGTGACGAGGGCGAAGATCGCCGTCCACAACCACGACCGCGCGTCGGCGACCTGGTCGAGGGCGTTCATCAGGTTCTGGGGCTCCAGCGACGTGGCCAGGGGTTGGCCCGAGACGTTGGACAGCGACAGCGGGATCATCAGCAGCGACGTCACCGCCCACGTCATCGCACCCGCCGCGGCCCATCGGATCGCGCGATAGCCGCCGACGTCGAGGACGCCGTCGGACTGCGGTGGCACGAAGAACGCCGCGAACAGCGCCGAGCCGATGGCGATCGCGATGGCGATCTCACCGGTTCCCTGCACCACGGGCATGCCGTACGTGGTGAGCCATCCCGGATCGGGGATGCCGGCGAGGGCGACCGCCTCGGCGGCCGACACGGCGGTCACGATGACCGCGACGATCACGGCCACCCATGCGACCACCCACGCCAGGGCACCGGCGCCGCTGCGGCGCAGATCGAGGGAGTCAGGGGTGGTCACGCTCATGGCGCCGAGTCTATCCGCGCGCCGATCGGCGTCTGCCCGGTCGATCCCGGCTCCGTCAGCGCGGCCCCGATACACTTGCCGCGCGCCTCCGTAGCTCAGGTGGATAGAGCAAGAGCCTTCTAATCTCTAGGTCGCAGGTTCGAGTCCTGCCGGGGGCACATCAGGAACGTTTGATCGTGAGTCCCGTCATCGCCGAGATGGAACCGATCACGTCGATCACCGCACCGCCGGGGCGCATCGGCTCGCCTGCCTTGTCCTTCACGCCCGACATCCCGCTCGTCGTGAGACCTGTACAGCGGATCTCCTGATCGGGACCCACGCGCAGCTTCACCGTCATGGCCGAGACCTGCAACTGCAGCGTCACCGTGGCCGTCGGGATCACCGCGTTGGTGAAATCGAGGTCGACCGTCCCCATCGTCCCGGTGACCAGGATGTTCGACGGCGCATCCCAGGTCCCTTTGCGGCGCACCGTCTCCCAGTTGGCGTCGAACACCACCGGTCGTGTCGGCGCCACCGGCACGCCGGTCGCCGCGGCGGCGGGGGTGTCGGGGAACAGCGACGCCGCCACCGGGAGGTTCTCGAGGACCGACCGGAGGTCGCCGCGCGTCTTCGACTCGTAGACACGGCCCGACCTCTCCTCGAACTCGGTGACGTCGATGTAGCCGGT
Source organism: Williamsia herbipolensis (assembly GCF_000964005.1). Classification (GTDB taxonomy): domain Bacteria; phylum Actinomycetota; class Actinomycetes; order Mycobacteriales; family Mycobacteriaceae; genus Williamsia_A; species Williamsia_A herbipolensis. The sequence continues at coordinate 68,054 of NZ_JXYP01000015.1, read as the reverse complement.
GGCGAAGGCGTCGTTGAGGTGCGTGATGGCGCGCTCGCGCTCGGGGTTGCCGACGCGTATCGCGTCGTCGGGCTGTCCGACCATGGGCGCCAGGCTAGTGGAAACCGACATCTCCGGCGTCCGTCGAAAGGTCGTCATTCCCCGACGCGGCCGTCGATCGCCTCGCGGATGAGGTCGGCGTGGCCGTTGTGGCGTGCGTACTCCTCGATGAGGTGGACCACCACCCAGCGCAGCGAGAAGCGGGCACCGTCACCGCGCGCGATCGACGTGAGGCCGTCCATGCCGACAGCGTCCAGGGCCGCGTCGATCGCGGCATCGGAGTCGCCGACGGAACCCCGCCACAGCGACCACAACCGATCAGGGGTGTCGCGCGCGGCCGAGGTCCAGTCCCAGTCGGGATCGGCCGCCCAGTCCACCGACGCCCACGGCTGCGGCATCGCTCGGCCGGCGAGTCGATGTGTCACCCATTGGGTCTCGACGAAGGCGAGATGTTTGAGCATCCCGCCGAGGGTCATCGACGAGGCCGCGACCGTCGTCGCCAGCGCACGGGCGTCGAGGCCCTCGCATTTCCACGCGAACGTGGCCCGCTGATAGGCGAGGAACCCCCGCAGCGTCGACACCTCGTCGGCGGCGAACTCCGGTTCGACCCGGTCGGACCCATCTGCGTCGGTCATGACGGGCAGCTTAGGGCCGGTGTGCGAACGACCCCTATGCACTTTGTTGCACAGTGCGTCAGTGCGTATTACTGTGCGGTCATGGCACTGGAGCACGCGATCCTCGTGTCGCTCGCCGAGCGACCCGGTACGGGCTACGAGATCGGCCGTCAGTTCGAGCGGTCCATCGGCTACTTCTGGTCGGCCACCCACCAGCAGATCTATCGGACGCTCAAGAAGTTGCACGACGACGGGCTGGTGGAGTTCGAGGCGGTCGCCCAGGATTCCCGTCCGGACAAGAAGGTGTACACGCTCTCGCAGGCCGGTCGAGATGCTCTGCGCGACTGGGTGTCACACCCCGCGCCCATCCCCCGCCTGCGCGACGAACTCAGCGTGAAGTTGCGGGCGGCCGAGCACGGCGACCTCGCCGACCTCATGGCCGAGATCGCCCGACACCGCGACACGCACGCCGAGAACCTCCGGCTCTACGAGTCGTTCGCCGAACGCGACGCCGCGTCCGGCGGCGAACGGCACGGCCGGCGACTCCATCAGCACCTCGTGCTGCGCGGTGGGATCCGCACCGAACGCGGTTTCGTCGAATGGCTCGACGAGGTCCTCGACGCACTCACCGCCGAACGCGCGCATCACCAGAACACCGCCTCAGCCACCCACCGCGAAGTCCGCCCCGACGAAGTAGAGGTCGCACGATGAACGAGTACTTCCCGAACCTGTTCGAGCCGTTGACGATCGGTCCGATGACGTTGCGCAACCGCATCGTCATGGGCTCCATGCACACCGGCCTCGAGGAACGCGCCTGGGACACCAGGCGACTCGCCGCCTACTACGCCGAACGGGCGCGCGGTGGTGTCTCGCTCATCATCACCGGCGGGTTCGCGCCCACCCGTACCGGCCTGCTCCTCCCCTTCGGCGGGAAGCTGACCAACCGTCTCGAGGCACGTCGTCACCGCCGCATCACCGGCGCCGTGCACGCCGAGGGCGGGCGGATCGCCATGCAGATCCTGCACGCCGGGCGCTACGGCTACACCCCGTTCAAACTCAGTGTCGGATGGGAGAAGTCACCGGTCCACCCGTTCAAGCCGATCAAGATGACCGACTTCATGATCCGGCACGTCATCCGCTCCTACGGGCGGTGTGCGGTGCTCGCGCGCGAGGGCGGGTACGACGCGGTGGAGATCATGGGCGGTGAAGGCTACCTGCTCAACACGTTCCTGTGCCCGCGCACCAACTCCCGCACCGACAAGTGGGGCGGCTCCACCGAGAACCGCCAGCGCATCGTTCTCGCGATCATCGACGAGATCCGGTCGCGGGTCGGTCCGGACTTCCCGATCATCATGCGACAGTCCATCGCCGACCTCGTCGAGGGTGGACAGACCTGGGACGAGATCGCCGGTCTGGCCCGGGCTCTCGAGGCTCACGGCGTGAGCGCGATCAACACCGACATCGGTTGGCACGAGGCGAAGGTCCCCACCATCGCCACCTCCGTGCCGCGGGCGGCGTTCGTGCGGTTCACCGAGCGGCTGCGTGACGAGGTGTCGATCCCGCTGATCGCCTCGAACCGCATCAACACCCCCGAGGTCGCCGAGGAGATCCTGCGGCGCGGGAGGGTCGACGCCATCTCCATGGCGCGTCCGATGCTCGCCGACCCCGAGTTCTCCAACAAGGCCCGCGACGGCCGCGCCGACGAGATCAACACCTGCATCGGCTGCAACCAGGCCTGCCTCGATCACGCCTTCGTCGGGAAGAAGGTGTCGTGCCTGCTCAACCCTCGCGCCGGTCGCGAGACGTTGCTGACGTTGTCGCCGACCCGTCACACGAAGCGGGTCGCGGTCATCGGCGCCGGACCGGCCGGTCTGGCCGCGGCGGTGTCGGCGGCCGAGCGCGGCCACCGGGTCGACCTCTACGAGGCCGGTGGCGCGATCGGCGGCCAGTTCGCGATCGCCGCGCGCATCCCCGGCAAGGAGGAGTTCGCCGAGACCATCCGGTACTACACGCGCCGCCTCGAGGTCCTCGGGGTCACGGTGCACCTGTCCACGAAGGCGACCGCCGACGAGCTGATCGCCGAGCGCTTCGACGAGGTGGTCGTCGCGACCGGCGTGGTGCCGCGGATCCCGGACATCCCCGGCATCGATCACCCGTCGGTGGTCACTTACGCCGACGCCGTGTTGGGCCACCGCGAGATCGGCACGACCGTCGCGGTGATCGGTGCCGGCGGCATCGGCTTCGACGTCACCGAGTTCCTCACCGTCGACGACTCCCCCACCCTCGACCTCAAGGAGTGGGAGCAGGAATGGGGCGTGACCGACGACCTCACGACCCCGGGGTTCGTCACCAGGCCGCGTCCGATCCCGCCGGTGCGGACGGTCTACATGGTGCAGCGCAAGAGCGGCGGACAGGGCAAAGGACTCGGCCTCACCACCGGCTGGGTGCACCGCGCGTCGGTGAAGATGAAGGGCGTCGAGCAGATCTCCGGTGCACGCTACGACCGCATCGACGACGACGGTCTGCACATCAGCTTCCCCGATTCCGACGCCGCCCCCCGGGTCCTCGCGGTCGACACCGTGGTGGTCTGCGCGGGTCAGGAGTCGGTCCGCGATCTCCTCGACCCCCTCACCGAGGCCGGTGTGGCCACGCATGTGATCGGCGGTGCCGACGTGGCCGCCGAGCTCGACGCCAAACGGGCCATCCGTCAGGGCACCGAGCTGGCCGCCTCGCTCTAGGGCTGCACCGATACCATCTGCTCCCATGGCCCTTCCCACACCGTCCGCCTCCGCCCGCGCCGTCGTCACCGGAGCCTCGTCCGGCATCGGCGAGGCCCTTGCCTGGGAACTCGCCCGTCGAGGCCACTCGCTGATCCTGGTGGCCCGGCGCGGCGAGATCCTCGAGGAGACCGCCGAGGCGATGCGGAGCAAGCACGGGATCACCGTCGAGGTGCGGGCGGTCGACCTGTCCGACATCCGTTCGTTGGAGATCCTGTGCGCCGAGCTCGCCGACCGGGAGATCTCGATCCTCTGCAACAACGCGGGAATCGCGACGTTTGGGCCGATCATCGACCTCGACCACGATTACGAGCGTGCGCAGCTGCGGCTCAACGCCACCGCGGTCCACGAGCTGACGCTGGCCGTGCTGCCGCAGATGGTGGCACGCGGCGCCGGCGGCATCCTGATGGTCGGTTCGGCGGCGGGCAACATGCCCATCCCGAACAACGCGACCTACGCCGCGTCGAAGGCGTTCGTGAACACCTTCAGCGAGTCGTTGCGCGGCGAGGTCGCCGCGAAGGGTGTGCACGTGACCTTGCTGGCGCCCGGTCCGGTGCGCACCGAGGAACCCTCCCCCGACGAGGCGAGCATCGTCGACAAGATGGTGCCCGGTTTCCTGTGGGACGACAGTGCCGGCGTCGCTCGCCTGAGCCTGGACGCGTTGGCACGCAACAAGATGCGCGTCGTCCCCGGCGTCCTGTCGAAGGCGATGTCGGTGGCCGGCGGGTACACCCCGCGCAAGATCGTGGCCCCGATCGTCGGCGGCTTCTACAAGAAGCTCGGCGACTGACCCAGGACCGTCCTCAGCGGCGGCGTTTGCCGGCGCCGAACAACGATCGCGTGATCTCGCGCCCCAGAGCACTGCCCGCCGACCGCATGAAGCTCTTCACCGCGGGATTGCTGAGCACCTCGGCGACCACCCCCGGTTCGTCCTTCGCCGGCTTCGGGGCAGGGGCCGGCGCGGCGGGCGTGCCCTGCGGCGTGGGCTCGGGGGCAACAACTTTCGCGGTCAGCAGTTCGTACGCCGACTCACGGTCGACGGTCTGCCCGTATTTCTGATGCAGTGGGCTCGCGGTGGCCGCGGCGGTGATCGCGGGCTCACCGATGGTGTCCATCAGTGAGCGCGGAGGCCGGATGACCGTCCAGGCCACCGGTGTGGGCGCACCCCGCTCGGAGAGCACAGTGACGATCGCCTCGCCGATCCCGAGTGACGTCAACGCCTTCTCGAGGTCGTAGGCGGTCGATGTCGGATAGGTCCGCACCGTCTTCGACAGAGCCTTCTGATCGTCAGGGGTGAAGGCGCGCAACGCATGCTGGATGCGGGCGCCGAGCTGCGAGAGCACCTCGTTGGGGATGTCGGTCGGCAGCTGCGAGCAGAAGAACACACCCACGCCTTTCGAGCGGATGAGCTTCACCGTCTGCACGACCTGCTCGACGAAGGCCTTCGACGAGTCGCTGAACAACAGGTGCGCCTCGTCGAAGATGAAGACCAGCTTGGGCTTGTCGATGTCGCCCGCCTCGGGCAGGAACTCGAACAGGTCGGCCAGGATCCACATCAGGAACGTCGAGAACAGCGCCGGGCGTGCGGCCTGCTTACCCAGCTCGAACAGGGTGATGATGCCCCTGCCCTCGGGATCGAGACGCAGCAGGTCGCCGGGCTCGATCTCGGGTTCGCCGAAGAAGGTGTCGCCGCCGTCGGCCTCGAGGTTGGTCAGCGCGCGCAGGATCACACCGGCCGTCGCAGACGAGACCCCACCGATGCCCTTGAGGTCGGCTTTGCCCTCGTCGCTGGTGAGGTGGGCGATGACCTCCCGCAGGTCCTTGAGATCGAGGAGCGCGAGGCCCTTGCCGTCGGCCCAGTGGAAGATCAGTCCCAGTGTCGATTCCTGGGTTGCGTTGAGGCCCAACACCTTGCTGAGCAGAATGGGCCCGAACGAGGTGATGGTCGCGCGGATCGGGACGCCGATGCCCTCGGTGCCGAGCGAGACGAATTCGCAGGGATGTGCCGCAGGGGCCCACGCGTCCCCGATCTCGGCTGCCCGCTTGGTGATCCGGTCGCCGGGTTGCCCGGGTGCCGACAGACCCGACAGGTCGCCCTTCACGTCGGCCATCACGACCGGAACCCCTGCGGCCGAGAGCTGCTCGGCGATCACCTGGAGACTCTTCGTCTTCCCGGTGCCGGTGGCGCCGGCGATGAGCCCGTGCCGGTTCATCATCGCGAGCGGGATGCGCACCTGCGCGGTCGGATCGATGACACCGTCGACGCTGACCGCACCGAGTTCGAGCGCCGCGCCCTCGAATCGGTAGCCCGCGGCGATCTCGGCGGCGGGTGATGGTGCGTCGGTCGCTTCGGTCACTGTGGGTTCCTCCCGCCCGGCGCACCCCCGGGCGGCGGCATGCGTCCGCCCAACACCATAGCGTCGCCACCGGGGTTGGCTAAGGTTGTCGGGTGCAGGACAAACTCGTATGGATCGACTGTGAGATGACCGGTCTGCGGCTCGAGAGCGACAAGCTGATCGAGATCGCGGCGCTGGTGACCGACAGCGACCTGAACATCCTCGGTGACGGTGTCGACGTCGTGATCCACGCCGACGACGCCGACCTCGACGCCATGCCCGACGTCGTGAAGAAGATGCACGCCGCCTCCGGCCTCACCGACGAGGTCCGGGCGTCGACGGTGACGGTCCCCGAAGCCGAGAAGATGGTGCTCGACTACGTCCGCAAGCACGTCACCTCCTCGGGCGCGGCGCCGCTGGCCGGCAACTCGATCGCCACCGACCGCGGCTTCATCGCCCGCGACATGACCGCCCTGGACACCTACCTGCACTACCGGATGATCGACGTGAGCTCCATCAAGGAACTCGCCCGGCGCTGGTACCCCCGTATCTACTTCGGCCAGCCCGAGAAGGGCCTCGCGCACCGCGCCCTGGCCGACATCCGCGAATCGATCCGCGAGCTGAAGTACTACCGCCAGACCGCCTTCGTTCCCGCACCCGGCCCCGACACCAGCGTGATCACCCAGATCGTGACCGATCTCGGCGACGCCTGAGACACGCACACGCAAACCGATTGGTCTTGCCCACACACGACCGGATAGAGTGGGCTCCTGGTTCCGGGTGACACCGAACCTACGGTGGATGTAGTTCAGTTGGTAGAGCACCAGGTTGTGATCCTGGCTGTCGCGGGTTCGAGTCCCGTCATCCACCCCGCACCGAAATGGGAGGGTCGAACCGGCCCTCCCATTTCTGTGTCACGACTCCCCGTGCTCCCGATCGGCTATCCGGCGACGCCACTCCTCGAACGAATCCGATGCGTCCGCGTGTCGGTGGCGTCCGGTGGCGAGCGCCGGTGTCGGCGACGCCGCCGAGGAGGTCGGCGAGTCCGCCGACGGCGGCACGTCGGGCGACGGTGGATCACCCGCGGGTGACCGTTGCGGCGACCGCACCCACGGCGCCCACCAGTTGGCCCGACCCAGCCCCGCGACCAGCGCCGGTGCGAGCACGCCGCGCACGATCGTGGCGTCGATGATGATGCCGAGGGCCAGCGCCGTGGCGAGGATCTTCACGTCCGTGGCCGGCACCCGGGACAGGGAGATGAAGGCCAGGAAGAGGATCAGCGCCGCCGAGGTCACGAGTCGACCTGTCCGGGTGACACCGGTAATGGTCGCCGAATCGGTGTCGGCCCCCGCGTCGTACTCCTCGCGAATACGGCTGAGCAGGAACACCTCGTAGTCCATCGACAGGCCGAAGAGGAACGCGAACACCGCGATCGGGATCCACACCGTGATGGCACCCGAGGACTGCTGGTCGAACAACAGCTCGGTGCCGAACCCGTCCTGCCAGATGAACACCGTGATCCCGTAGGCGGCAGCCAGGGACACGACGTTGAGCACCAACGCCTTGAGCGGGAGGATCACCGACCGCAGAGCCCGCGCGAGGAGGGCGAACGTGACCAGGACGATGAGACCGATTATCCACCAGGCGTTTCCGTACACGGCGGAGATGAAGTCGGCGTTCTGCGCCGCCGCTCCACCCACCGATGCGCCCGCCCGTTCCGCGACGGTCCGGATGCGCGCCGCCGCATCGGCACCCTCGGTGGTCGAGACGTCGTCGCGGGTCCACACGTCCACGATCCGGAGATCGCCGCGCGCCCACTGCGGCGGGCTGATCACCGCGGCGACCCCGGGTACCGACCGGACCTCGTCCACCACCCGATCCGGAGAATTGGTGAGCACCTCGACGGGCTTGGTGATGCCCGCACCGAGACCGCTGTCGCGCACCGCGGTGATCGCCGCTGCGGCCGGTCCACCCCGAGACGCCAGGGAGTCGTTGGTCGGATCCGACAGGTTCAGCCCCGTCAGCGGGAGCGCCAACACCACCAGGACGGCTGCGGCCAGCACCGCCGAGAGCCATCGCCGCTTGACCACCGTGGTGCCCACGCGATGCCACAGCCGACTGTCCGGGTCGGTGGTGCGCCGGTGCGGCCATTCCAGCCGTCGTCCGGCGACCACCAGCAACGCCGGGAGCAGGGTGAGCGATGCCGCGACACTGATCAACGGGATCAGCAGACCGGTGAACCCGATGGAGCGCAGGAACGGTACCGGGAGGGCGATGAGGGCAGCCAGGCTGACCGCGACGGTGAGCCCGGAGAACAGCACGGATCGACCGGCCGTGATGATCGCGTGTCGAACGGCGGCGACGTCGTCGAGACCGTCACCCCGGGCCTCCCGCCATCGGGTGACGATCAACAGCGCGTAATCGATCGCGACGCCGAGACCGATGAGCGCGAGGAGGTACTGCACGATGAACGAGACATCGGTGATCGCGGTGAGACCCCACAGGATGAGGAATGTCGTGAGGATCGACGCGGCCGCCACGGCGATCGGCATCAGGGCGAGGAACGACCCGAAGACCAGGGCCAACACCACCAGCGCACCGACGCCACCGAAGATGGTCTCGGCGAGGATGTCGACTCCCCCGCCCGCACCGCCGGCCACCAATGCGTCGACGCCGGTCACCGCGACCGGGACCCCCAGGCGCCCCGAGGTCTCGGCCGCGACCTTCTCCAGCGCCGGCAGCGCGGCACCGTAGGGCTCCGCGCCATCGGTCTGCCGGGGGTAGACCATCACCACCCCGGCCGATCCGCGAGCCGACCGCAGCGCGGGTTCGTCGGCGAAGCCGGCGATCCGCGCTCCCGGCACCGCCGCGCTCGCGGCGTCGGCCACGCGCTGCCCCTCGTCGTCGGTCGCGGGCCGATCCCGGTCCCCGACCACCAACAGCACCGGCGCGGCCGAGCCGCCGGACCCGAACTGTTTCACGATGTCGACATTGGTCTCGTACCCCGACTGACCGGGCAGGCTGAACTCGTAGCTCAGGGCCGAGACCGCCTGCGAGGCACCGAACCCGCCGAGCGCGGCGAGCAGGACCCAGGCCGCGATGACCCAGCGTCGACGATCGACGACGATACGAGCGAGAGTGTCCATCAGAACTCCGTCCGAGGTAACGACAGGACCTTCAGCGACGTCACCATTCGCGGGACGCGTCGATCAACTTGTGCAGCAACGAGTTCAGTTGCTCCGCCTCCCCCGCGGTGAGACCGAGCCGCTGGGGGCGGTTGAACTCCGCGACCGCGTCACCGGCCCGTTCGACGAGGCGTCGGCCCGTGTCGGTGAGATGCAGAGGGATCGCACGGCCACGTCGATTGTCCGCGTCTCGTCGCAGGAGGTCACGCTCGACGAGACCGGAGAGGAGTTCGGCCATGCTCTGCTGGCGGACCAGTATTCGTCTCGCGAGCTCGGCCTGACTGATGCCGGGCGTCGCCTCGAGCTGGAGCAGGACACCGAACTGCACCGGCGAGAGCTGTTCTGCGGCAAAGATCTCCGAGAACCGGCGTGCAACCGGGTGGTACGCCTGCACCAGCGTCCACGCGGGCAGGGCAGCGATGTCTTCGTTGCTCCACTTCGGCGCGGGCCGGGACACGCCTTCGACGATAACAGGCACCTGTCATCCAACGGAAGGGGTCACACGACACGGGGCGGCCGACCGCGTGGGTCGAGCCGCCCCGATGCATCATCGGCCGTCGGTCACAGCGACCGCGAGATGATCTCCTTCATGATCTCGTTGGTGCCCGCATAGATCTTCTGCACACGCGCATCGGCCCACATGCGACCGATCGGGTACTCGCTCATGTAGCCGTAGCCGCCGAACAGCTGCAGGCACTCGTCGAGAACGTCCATGGCCTTGTCGGTGGTCCACCACTTCGCCATCGCGACAGTCGGGATGTCGAGCTTGCCCGCGAGGTGTTTGACGATGCAGTCGTCGACGAACACCCGCGCGATGTGCGTCTCGGTCGCGGCCTCGGCGAGCGTGAACTTCGTGTTCTGGAATCCGAACACCGGGCGCCCGAAGGCCTTGCGGTCCTTGGTGTAGGCGATGGTCTGGGCGACCGCCGACTCCATGCCCGCTACCGAGGCGACGGCGATGATGAGCCGCTCCTGGGGCAGCTGCTGCATGAGCTGGATGAATCCCTGCCCCTCCTCGGTGCCGAGGAGGTTCGAGGTCGGGACGCGCACGCCGTCGAAGAACAGCTCGGAGGTGTCCTGTCCGCGCTGGCCGATCTTGTCGAGCACGCGGCCGCGGCGGAAACCCTCGCGGTCGCCCTCGACGAGCACCAGGGAGATCCCCTTCGCGCCCTCACTGGTGTCGGTCTTGACGACGACGATGATCAGGTCGGCCTGAGAGCCGTTGGTGATGAACGTCTTCGACCCGTCGATGACGTACTCGTCGCCGTCGCGGATCGCCTTGGTGGTGATGGCCTGCAGATCCGACCCGGTGCCCGGCTCGGTCATCGCGATCGCGCCCACGACCTCACCCGAGGCCATCTTGGGGAGCCAGTGCTCCTTCTGCTCCTGCGAGCCGTACGCCAGCAGGTAGTGCGCGATGATGCCGTTGTGGAGGCTGACGCCCCACGACGAGTCGCCGATCCGCGCCTGCTCCTCGATCAGGACCGACTCGTGGGCGAACGTTCCACCGCCACCGCCGAACTCCTCCGGGATCGACATGCACAGCAGGCCCAGCTCGCCGGCCTGGTTCCACAGGTCGCGATCGACATGGTGCTGCTCGATGTACTTGTCGACGTTGGGCGCGACGTTGCGCTCCATGAACGACCTCGTCATGGAACGCAGGTCGTCGAGATCGTCGGTGGCCCAGGGGGAACGCTCGGTCATCAGGTGCCCTTCCCGCGGCCGGTCGGCCGCAACAGTGTCAACGCAGAGCGTAACACTGAGGAATGGCAGTGACGGGAAGGGTCGCTAGGACTGGTCTCCGGCGTTGCCGCGCTTCCACACGTCCCACGGGATGTTCCAGTCGCCGAGCCCGTCGGTACCGGGCAGGACGTCACCGACGGTGTTCTTGACCTCGACGATGTCGCCGCGCAGTGCGGTGTTCATGAACCACTCCGCGTTCTCCGGTGAGACGTTGAGACACCCGTTGCTGACGTTGGAGTTGCCCTGCGCGTAGATCGACCACGGCGCCGCGTGCAGGTAGATGCCGCTGTAGGACATCTGCGTGTCGAAGTAGACGGTCTCGCGGTACCCCGCGGGAGAGTTGACCGGCACGCCGTAGGTGGACGAGTCCATGATGATCGACGGCAGCCGGTCACCGACGATGTAGACGCCACGGTTGGTGGGTGTGCTGTCCTTGCCCATGGAGGTGGGGATGGTGCGGACCACCTTGCCGTTGATGGCCACCGACACCTGCTTGGTGCGATCATCGGCCGTCGCCACGAGCGACCGCCCGATCGTGAAGTTCAGGTTCTGGTTCTCCTGGCCGAACAGTCCGTTGCCCAGGTCGATCCCGTAGGTGTTCACCTTGACGTTGACCTTGGTGCCGGGCTGCCAGTAGTTCTGCGGACGCCACCGCACCTCGGAGTCGCTGAGCCAGTAGAAGGCGCCCTCCACCGGCGGGTTGGTGGTGACGGTGATCGCATTCTGCGCGGCCTTGCGGTCGGTGATCGGCTCGTCGAAGCGGACGGCGACCGGCTGACCGATCCCGACCGTCGAGTTGTTGTCCGGCAGCACGTAGGCCTGGGTCAGGTTGTTCGGAGCGCGGGTCGTGAACGAGAGCTTGGTGGAGTTCGTCCCGGCGATGCCGGCGACATCGGCCGACAGTGTGTAGGTCTTGTCGTAGCCGAACGGCTCGGTGCTGGTCCACACCGTGCGGTCGGCGTTGTAGGCGCCGGCGACCATGCCGCCGTCGGCCTTGGGGATCCGGACGTCGGTGAGCTGGCCCGAACGGGACGTCACGCGCACCGGAGCACCGGGCTGGACGCCGACCGCGCGGTCGAGGAGCGGCTGACCCGAGATCCCGGTGACGGAGATCTGCGGACGCAGCATGTCGTCGATCCCGGCCGACGCACCGACGGCGTTGCTGTAGGTCGGGGCGGCGGTTCCGGCCGAGCAGGCGCCCAACACGCCCACCGCGCACACCCCCAGCGATGCGGCCACCCATCGTGAACGCCCGCGGTCGCCCCAACCGAACTGCATGTCTACTCCCGAAATCATCTCGCGCGCTTGCACTGTGTCGCACAGACGCGCATGTGGTCGTCACGGTCCCTCGCCGAACCGACGCGGCCTGACCTCGATGTCACGACTCGCCGATGCCATCGACCCCGTGGGATCCACACCTCGTGGACGACACGTGCGACACCACGGTCCCTCACGGGGTAACGCAGGCCTCACGGACGGGATGTCGGCTCGGTGACCTCAGTGTACGAGACGTCCGCCGGGGGGCGAGCCAGGCGAGCTCCGGCCACGTCATCGATGCCTGTCCGTGACCGACGGGGGACGATTTTCGTCCGACGCGGTCTACCTGTTAATGTTCCTTCTCGCACGAAGCACGCGCCATTAGCTCAATTGGCAGAGCAGCTGACTCTTAATCAGCGGGTTCGGGGTTCGAGTCCCTGATGGCGCACAACACACACGGCACCGCATCCGAAACGGATGCGGTGCCGTGTGTCGTTGTGTCGGTGGTGATACCGACGATCAGCTGACGAGCTTCTTCAGGGTCAGCGCCACCACGATCACGCCCACGCCGATGAGCGGGAACTTGATGGCCGGCGCGTTGAGCGTGGCCAGCACGCCGTTCTTCGCGTCCTCGGCGAGTCGCTGCGGGTTCGCTCGCACCGCAAGGGTGTCGAGGGTCGATGCGAGCTCCTCGCGCGCACGGGCGATGTCACGTTCGATGCTGTCGGTATCCCGTGCCACAGGTCCTCCATCTGGGTCGATGTACTCAGGGTTCGAGTCGTTTGCCCCCTCACGGTAGTTCACGGCACGGCGACCGAGCCGGGGTCGTCTCCCAAACGGTCGACTACCGTGACTCGACGTGACCACCAGCAAGCGCCTGCAGGCCGGCGACCCGGCCCCCGCGTTCACCCTGCCCGATGCCGACGGGAACCCCGTCTCCCTGTCCGACCACCTCGGCCGGCAGGTCATCGTCTACTTCTACCCCGCCGCGTCGACACCCGGCTGCACCAAGCAGGCCTGCGATTTCCGCGACAACCTCGCCGAACTCGAGGGCGCCGGCATCACGGTGCTGGGCATCTCCCCCGACAAACCGGAGAAGCTCGCGAAGTTCCGCGACACGGAGTCGCTCACGTTCCCGCTGCTGTCGGACCCCGACAAGACGGTGCTGACCGAGTGGGGTGCGTTCGGCGAGAAGACGATGTACGGCAAGACGGTCACCGGCGTCATCCGCTCGACGTTCCTCGTCGATCCCGACGGCACCATCGCGGTCGCGCAGTACAACGTGCGCGCCACCGGACACGTCGCCAAGCTCCGCCGCGACCTGTCGGTCTGAGCGCACGGACGACCCTTCAGATGCCCGAGGCGAGAGGCACCACGCAGCGCGGTACCTCACCGCCCGAGCCGCTGGTGCCGCGCAAACGCCCCACGCAGGAGCGCAGTCGCCGTCGGTTCGAGTCCATGCTCGTCGAGGCGCGTTCGCTGCTGATCGAGGTCGGGTTCGAATCCCTCACCTGCGAGGAGATCGCGTCCCGCGCGGATGTCCCGATCGGCACGCTCTACCAGTACTTCGCGAACAAGTACGTGATCGTGTGCGAACTCGATCGTCAGGACGCCGTCGGCGTCCAGCACGAACTCGCCGCGTTCGCCGCCGAGATCCCCTCGTTGGACTGGATCCGCCTGCTGGACAAGTTCATCGACCACCTCGCCGCGCTGTGGCGCGACGACCCGTCGCGACGGGCCGTGTGGCTCGCCGTGCAGTCGACACCGGCCACCCGGGCGACGGCGACGATCCACGAGCGGGCGATCGCCGACCAGGTGGCGCGGATCATCGCCCCGCTGACCCCCAGCCAACGCATACGGCGGGTGATGATGTCGGAGGTGCTGGTGCACACGGCGTATTCGCTGTTGAGCTTCTCGGTGCAGGACGGCCACGACCACGCGCGCACCGTCGCCGAACTCAAACGCATGCTGGGCGGATACCTGCTCCTCGAGGACGGCCCCGCGGGCTGACCCTGGCCTCTCAGCCGGCCGGTTCGTCCTCCAGGACGGCCACGGCGGCCGCGATCGAGCCGTCGTGGGTCAGCGAGATGTGGACCGTCGACCCCTCGAGATGCCGTCCGATCTCCCCGCCGAGTCGGATCGCCGGGCGACCCCAGGTGTCGGTCACGACCTCGATGTCGCTGTGCCGGATCTCGGGCATGACCGGCGACCGGGCGAACCGGCTCACCGACCACGCCTTGATCACCGCCTCTTTTGCCGCCCACCGACCCGCGAGGTGCCGGGCGTCCTCCGCGGTACCCGCCGCCGAGTCGCGACGCTCGCCGACGGTGAACCTATCGGCGAACGTCGTCCCCGGCTGCGCGAGTTGTTCGGCGAACTCCGGGATCGACACCACGTCGATCCCGATCCCGACCACCGTCACGAGGCGCCGACCACCGACGCGCCGGACACCGAGGGGTAGTTGCCGTCGGCGTCGAGCCGCGTGGACTCGTCGAGCAGCAGGGACGCCTCCCGCTCGGCGTCGACACCCGCGTCGCCGAGCCGGCGGTTCGGTGGACGACGGTAGAGGGCGTCACCGCCGCACATCGCCTCCAGCATCCGCTGCGCACCGGAGCGGGCACGTTCGGCCGCGCGACGTCGATAGTCCTCGCGCGCAGCGGGATCGAGGCTCGCCACGAACGCTTCCGGGTGCACGACGGCGATGAGGCCGGAGACGTGACCGAAGCCGAGGCTCGTCAGCAGACCCGCCTTGAGCGGGAACCGCTCCCCCAGTCGCAGGGGTTCGGTGACCCACACGAGGTGATCGTGGCGGCGCATGGTCTCGTCCACACAGTCCAGACTCCGGTTCGGCGGGATGACCCCGTCGCGCAGCATCTGGCACAGCCCGATCAGCTGGAATGCCGCCGCGCCGCCCTTGGCGTGTCCGGTCAGCGACTTCTGCGACACCACGAACAGTGGGGCGCCGTCGTTGCGGCCCAGTGCTCCGGCGAGACGCTCGTGCAGATCGGCCTCGTTCGGGTCGTTGGCCTTGGTGGAGGTGTCGTGCTTGGACACCAAGGCGACGTCGTCGGCGCTGACGCCGAGTGCGGTGAGCGCCTTCGCCATCGGTGAACCGCTGCGCCCACGTGCAGCGCCCAGGGCTCCGATGCCGGGGGCCGGGATCGACGTGTGCACGCCGTCGCCGAAGCTCTGCGCCCACGCGACCACACCGAGGACCGGGAGACCCATCTCCGCGGCGACGTCGCCCCGGGCGAGCAGAACCGTTCCGCCGCCCTGCGATTCGACGAATCCTCCACGCCGGCGATCGTTGGCGCGCGAGAACCGTCGCGGGTCGATCCCGCGGGCGGCCATCTTCGCGGAGTCGGCGGTGGCCGACATGTCACCGAATCCGACGATGCCCTCGATGCCGAGGTCGTCGAATCCGCCGGCGACCGCGAACAGGGCCTTGCCGAGACGGATCTTGTCGACGCCCTCCTCGACCGAGACCGCCGCGGTCGCGCAGGCCGCGACCGGGTGGATCATCGCGCCGTAGCTGCCGATGTAGGACTGCACCACGTGTGCGGCGACGACGTTGGGCAGCGCCTCCTGCAGGATGTCGTTGGCCTTCGACTCGCCGAGCAGGGTGTCGATGTACAGCGAACGCATCGACTCCATGCCACCCATGCCGGTGCCCTGGGTGTTGGCGACGAGGCCGGGGTGGACCCAGCGCATCAGCTCCGACGGCTCGAAGCCCGAGCCGAGGAACGCGTCGACGGTCGCGACGAGGTTCCACAGCGCGACCCGGTCGACCGATTCGGCCATGTCCGGTGAGATACCCCAGCGGGTCGGGTCGAACCCGGTCGGGATCTGCCCGCCCACGGTGCGGCTGAGCGAGAACCGGCGCGGGACGCGGATCTCGGTGCCGGCCCGTCGGGTCACCGTCCACTCCCCGGTCTCACCGTCGTGGGCGACCGAGGTCTTCTCGGGATCGGATGCGGCGAAGGCGCGCGCCTCCTCCTCCGAGGCGACACCGAAGGTGAGGTCCTCGTCGAGGAAGACCGACGTCAGCAGCGGCGAGGTGTTGTCGACCATCGCGCCCTCGTCGGCGTACCGGCGGATGCCGCAGCGTTCGACGACCGCGTCGTGATAGCGATCGGCGATCTCGCTCTCGGCGACCGGATCACCGGATTCGGTGTCGTACCACCCCGGCTTCGGGGTCTCCTCCCACACGATGAGCCCGGTGTTCCAGGCCAACTCGAGGACGCCGGCCGCCGAGAGCTCCTCGTCGACCTCCATCTCGAAGCGGGTGCGGGCACTGCCGAAGGGGCCGAGTTCCCCGGCGCCGACGATGACGACCAGGTCCTCCGGTGCGACGTCGAGCGTCGGCCACGCCGGGGTGGTGCCCACCGCGGCACGTGCGGGCGCCGGAAGTGCCGCCACCGTCGAGGTGGTGTCGGCGACCTCGTCGGTCGGCTCCGCGTCAGCGGCCTCGGCCGTAGCCGCTGCGAGCGCCTTCAGATCGATCGACGCGGGATCGAGTCCGGCGGTGAAGTCGGCGACGACGGGCTTCTCCCGGGCTGCCGTACGCGCCTGCGGCACACACAGACCCAGCAACTCGTCGGCCATCTCCTCGGTGGCCCAGGTACGGACACCGGCAGCCTCCACGGCGGCGACCATGCCGTCGTTGTGGCCCATGAGCCCCGTTCCGCGGACCCAGCCGATCAACGCGTGGGCGAGGGTGACCGTGGAGTTCCACGATTCCTCGGCACCCCATCGGGTCACGAGGGCATCGAGGGCGGCCTTGCTCTCGCCGTAGGCGCCGTCGCCGCCGAACATCCCGCGGTTGGGCGACCCCGGGAGCACCACGTGCAGGCGTGCGGCCAGATCGTGATCGGCCCCGAGCGCGCCGAGTCCGGCGATGAGACGTTCCACCGACCAGAGCAGCACCTTCATCTCGAGCTCGGCGCGACCGCCCGCGTCGGTGAGGTCACCGGCCACGCGCGGCGCGGCGAACGGGAACAGCAGTGTCGGCTTCATGGCCGGCTTCACCACGCCGGTGGTGCCACCGAGGTTCTCGGTCTGCTCCGCACCGATCCAGGCGATCAGGTCGTCGACGTCGGTGTAGGAGCTCATGTTGGCCGAGGCCAGCCAGAGCGCCGCGCCGTCACGCGCGTTGTCGCGGTACAGCTTCCGGAAGAACGCGATGCGCTCGGAATCCAGTCGCGAACTCGTCGCGATGACCGTCGCGCCGCCACCGAGCAGCTTGGCGACGACGGCCGCGGCGATCGATCCGGCGCTGGCACCGGTGACGACCGCGATCTCGTCGGTCCAGCGGCCGGGCGCGGGATCCTGTGCGGCGTGGGCGATGTGGGAGTAGGTCCGGGCGTGCACCGGGTAGGCGGCGTGCAGCGCCTTGCCCTGCCACCACGTCGCGTGGTGGGCCACCGCGTCGCCGGCACCGGCGAAGCGACCGGTGATGCGCTCGAAGTCGGTGTCGAGCTCGTGCTCGTCGGTCACCCACAGGCGCGCGAGATCCTCGCGGGCCGAGGCCCACCGGTCGTCGATGAGCACGGTGGTGCGTTCGTCGAACGTCGGTGCGACGGTGCGCATCCAGTCCGCGCCGAGCTCGGCGCTCACGCGGTCGACGACCGCCTGGGTGCGATCGGCCTCGTCGTCGATCTCGGCGGGGACGACGGTGTGGAGACCGAGCTTGTCGAGGATCGCGTAGGCGGCACTCGCCAGTGCCCCGGTGCGGCCGGTGAACTGTTCGGTGAGATCGCCGAGTGCGGCGAGATCGACCGTGCCCCCGGCACCACCCTCGGCGGACGGCTTGGCGACGCTGACGCCGCGTCGCGCACCGACCTCGGCGACCGCGGCGTCGATGACGGCGTCGAGAGCGTCGACACCGCCGATCGGACCCGACGACAACCCGCCGAGGTCGCCGCCGCGGACGCTGACACCCTCGCGGCTGCCGAGCGCGACCGCGACCGTGGCGTGCAACGCCCACCCGGGGCCGAGCTGCCAGACCGAGGACACGCGGTCGGAGACGTACGACGGCCGCTTGTTGAGCGGGCCGACCACCTTGCGCAGCTGATCGGTGATCGCGTCACCGAGGACCGCACCGAACGGCTTGTAGCCGCGGGCGAGGCTGTTGACGGCGGAGGCCAGCGCCGCCATGTCGGCCTCGGCCGCACCGTCGATGGCTCCGAGACCCAGCTCGCCGCCGATGTCGAGCAGCAGCTGGTTGCGTCGTGACGAGACACCGTCGCACAGCGCCTCGATGGTGTCGGCGGCACCGATCTGATCGGGACGCATCTTGGTCCACAGGGCGATGACGGCCGCGACCGCGTCGGCGGGGACGAACGTGATGTCGTCGGGACGCGGACCACCGGCGGCCGCGGCGGGAGCCGGTGCCACCGCGACGGCGGCGGGTGCGGACTCGGCCGGTGCGTCGGCGCCGGGGGCATCGGATTCCTCGGCCTCGGGTTCGGGCTCGGGATCGGCGTCGAGGGCCAGGACGACCTGGTCGTCGCGCTCGAGGTTGAGGACCTGCACCGTGGCCCCGGCGTAGTCGTCGAGCTTGAGGGTGTTGGCGGCGAGTCCGGCGAGGGTCGGCGCGGACTTCACACCGACCTCGACGAAACGCTCGACACCCAGACCACCGGTCTCCCGCGGGGAGAACAGCAGGTCCTGGGTCTCGATCCACCGGACGGGGCTCGCGAACTGCCATGCGAGCAGCTCGATCAGCACCGTGCGGGCCAGGGCGGTGCGGTCGGCACTAACCACGTCCCAGTCGGCGAGGACCTCCTCGAGCGGGTCCGACGGCACCAGCGCGGCGATCTCGGCGACGAAGTCGCGGTCGAGGGTGAACAGACGGGGCACCAGGTTCGGCACGTACCGGCCGATGAGGACGTCGGGGTCGAACGACTCCGGCAGCAGTTCCTGCAGGCGACGACGGAACTCGGGGACGCCGGCACGCAGCACCGTGGAGTGGAACGGTACGTCGATACCCGGGATGAGGATGAACGCCCGCTTGCCGCCGAACTGCGCACGGCGACGGTCGATCTCGGCCTCGAGGTGTTCGAGTCCCCGGACCGTGCCGGCGATCGCGTACTGCGATCCGAGCAGATTGAGGTTGACCACCTCGAGGAACTCGCCGCATTGCGCGCCGATCTCGGTGACGAAGGCGACGACGTCGTCGTCGACGAGCCCGATCTGACTCGGGCGGATGGCCGCGAGACGGTAGTCGCTGCGACCGTCGGCGTCGCGGGGCACGAGGTGGTGCATGGCCTCGCCGCGCTGGAAGACGACCTCGAGGACGGCCTCGAGGGGCAACACACCGGCGCACGCCGCGAGGGCGTTGTACTCGCCGACGGAGTGGCCGCAGGTGATGGCGTCGGTGACGAATCCACCCGACTCGGTCAGCTCGGCGATCTGTGCCACGCCGAGGGTGGCCATGGCGACCTGGGTGAACTGGGTGAGGAACAGGACGCCGTCGGGGTGGTTGTAGGTGGTGCCGTTCGCGACGAGGGTCGTCGGGTTGTCGCGGACCACCGCGAGGATCGAGAAGCCCAGCGCGGCGCGGGTGTGGGCGTCGGCCCGGTCCCAGACCTCGCGGGCGGCCTTCGAGCGGCTGCGGGCGTCGAGCCCCATGCCCGCGCTCTGGATGCCCTGACCCGGGAACGCGTAGACGGTGCGCGGCGCGGCGAGCCGACCGGTGGCGGTCATGACGAGCGCGTCGTCGACCTTGCAGGTGACCTCCACGATCTCGCAGCCGTGGTCGATGGCCACCCGGTCGACGCGGATCGCGACCCGGTCGCCGGTGCGGACCATGCCCATGTAGCGGGCCGTCCAGCCCAGCAGGGGGCGTGCGGCCGGCACAGGTTCGGCGGAATCGGTTGCGGTGGCGACGTGTTGGGCGGCGGCCGACAGCCACATCCCGTGCACGATCGGCTCCCCCAGCCCGGCGAGGCGGGCCGCGTTGGAGTCGGTGTGGATCGGGTTGCGGTCACCGGAGACAGCGGCGAAGCCGTGCATCCGTGCGGGCGCGGTGACGGTCGCCGAGCGCACGAGCTTGCGCGTGGCGGTGGTCTCGGTGTCGATCGCTCCGCCGGCGCGGACGGGCTCGGCGAGCACACCGTCGCCGAGGCGACCGCGGATCGCGAACCGCTCGATCATCGACGCGACCGGACCGGCGTCGCTCGTGATGTCGACCGACACCTCCACGACACGACCGAGGTCGGTGTCGACGACCTCACCGGTACGGGCGACGACGACGAGGTCGGTGTCGACCCGGGGAAGCACGGCGGCGGTGGAGACCGCGTGATCGAGGTGCACGAGATCGAGCAGGCCTTCGACGACCGGCGTCCCCGCCGAGGTCCGGGCGGCGCCGATCGCGGCGAAGACGCTCGGCCACGTCAGTCCGACGAGCGCGTCGGGGACGGCGAATCCCGCACTGCCCGTGGGCACCGATGCCGAGAGATGGGCGGGCAGGGTGTGCGCGGTGACCGCCGAGTGGTCGGCCGGGAGGTCGGCGGTCCACCGGACGGTCGTCGTCGCGGCACCGTCGACGACCTCGGGCAGTGCGTGGCCCGCAGCGACACCGAGGATGGCGCCCATGGCCGCGGCCGCGGCGTCGAGCGACACCTCGGGGCTGCCGCCGTCGGCGAGGGAGGCGTCGACGGTCATCGCGATGCTGACCCGTGTCGTCGCGACGGGAACGGTGAGGGTCACGCCGTCGTCGGTGCGCTCGAGCACCGAGCCGGTGGGCTCGTGCTCGGCGCGACGCGAACCGGTGGCGTCGAAACCGTCACCATCGAGCAGGGTCCATGCCGCGCGGTCGCCGAGCAGCGCGATGGGATTGGCGACGATGCGTCCGGCCCACAGCACGGTGTCGGTCTCGATGACATCGACCAGCACACCCGCTCCGTCGACGATCCCGCGGCGCAGGCGGCTGCTGACGGAGGTCGGCTGGGCGCCGGTGGCGGCGATGTCGCCGGCCACGTGTGCCTCGAACCGGTCGAGCAGGGCGCCGATCGGTTCGTCGACGGTCGTGATGCCGGCGACCGCGACGGGACCGGGGATGATGCAGACCTCGTCGGCGCCGTAGCGGGGGTC
The DNA here is from genome assembly GCF_000964005.1 of Williamsia herbipolensis. Taxonomy (GTDB): domain Bacteria; phylum Actinomycetota; class Actinomycetes; order Mycobacteriales; family Mycobacteriaceae; genus Williamsia_A; species Williamsia_A herbipolensis. The sequence goes on along the minus strand of NZ_JXYP01000015.1, from coordinate 47,007 downwards.
GTGGGCCTGCCACAGCGAGTCGCTGCGCCACCAGCGGCGCACGTCCTTGTCGATGACGGGGACGAAGTTGACCGGCTTGCCGGGCGTGCGGCACAGACCGAGGAAGAACGCGACGTCGGCGGGGTGCAACACGTCGGCGTCGATGGCCGGGTACAGGCTGCCGAGGACGTCGATCGCGGCGTGCGGCGCGTCGGTGGCGCGCTCGTCGCCGAACGCGGAGGCGAACTCGCCGCGGTCGGTCGGGTGCATGCGCGCCTCGGCCCGCTGCAGCATCTCGGCGAAGCGCTGCCGCCAGGTGATGTCGGCCCACACCGGCGACGGTCCGGGATCGGTGCCGACGGCGAGGTCGGCGTATCGGGTCAGCCACTGCCGGTACGTCATCGCGGCGAGGTCGCCGATGTAGGGCTTGGCGGTGCGGTCGAGCGCGGTGACGATCTCGTCGCGCCGATCGGCGACGGCGTCGGCGTCGCCGGCGACCTCGTCGAGGAGGCGACCGCACGCCGAGGCGGAGTTGTCGACCTCGTGGATGTCGGCACCGAGCTGGCTGCGGCCCGACGCCATGCCCGCGTCGGCGTGGCCGGCTCCGATCCAGGTGTCGCATCCGGGGGTGTCGACGAGCAGCTGCTTCACCGCGGGCGAGGTGGTCGCCTCGAGGGCGGCCATGGTGACGGTGCCCAGCAGGATGCCGTCGACCGGCATGGCCGGGTAGCCGTGCGCCTGCGACCACGCGCCGGTGAGGTAGTCCCCCGCCCGCGCCGGTGTACCGATGCCGCCGCCGACGCAGATCACCGCGTTGGTGCGCGAGCGCAGCTCGGCGTAGGTCGCCAGTAGCAGGTCGTCGAGGTCTTCCCACGAGTGGTGACCACCCGCGCGACCGCCTTCGATGTGAACGATGATCGGGTGCGAGGGCACCTCGGCGGCGATGCGCACCACCGCGCGGATCTGCTCGACGGTGCCGGGCTTGAAGGCGATGTGCGGGATGCCGGCCTCGGCCAGTTCGGCGACCAGCGCCACGGCGTCGTCGAGTTCGGGGATCCCCGCCGAGACCACGACACCGTCGATGGGTGCGCCGGCGGCGCGGGCCTTCTGGACGAGGCGCTTGCCGCCGAGCTGCAGCTTCCACAGGTAGGGATCGAGGAACAGGGCGTTGAACTGGGCCTGGCGTCCGGGCTCGAGGAGGTCGGTCAGGCGGGCGACGTTGTCGGCGAAGATCGCCTCGGTGACCTGACCACCACCGGCGAGCTCCGCCCAGTGCCCGGCGTTGGCCGCCGCGGCGACGATGGCGGGGTCGACCGTGGTGGGGGTCATGCCGGCGAGCAGCATCGGCGACCGGCCGGTGAGGCGGGTGAAGGACGTCTCGACCACGCGTCGACCGTCGGGGAGCTCGGCCAGGGTCGGCGCGAACGACGACCACGGCGGCGCGACCTCGGGGATACCGCCGGGGGCGAACAGGTTCCGCTGGCCGCCGCGCAGTCCGACCGCGATGCAGCCGATACCCCGGCCGCGCAGGACGGGTACCGACAGGCGGGTCGCGACGTCGGACGGTCCCATGTCGAGGACCCACGACACACCCGAGTCCGCGACGCCGTCGAGTGTCGACACCCAGTCGACCGGGTCGACGAGCACGGCGTCGGCCAGGCGTGCGGCCCAGTCGGTGTCGAGTCCGCAGCGCTGCGCCCACGCGACCACCAGGTCGCGGGCGGGTGCCAGCGCGGCGTGGTGGAAGGCGATGCCGACGGTGAGGCGGTCGAAGACGGGCGCGAAGGGCGCTCCGCCCATCACCTTGCGCTTGCGATCGGCGGCCTCGCCGGCGGCGACGATGTCGCACATCGCCTCGAAGGCGGTGAGGTGACGCGGCGACCCCGACACCACGACCGAGCGACGACCGTTGCGGGTCGCGAGTGCGGGCGCGTTGTGCAGGTCGGCGTCGGCGATGGTGGCGCGGTAGCGGGTGAGGAGTTCCTCGACGCGGTCGGGGACGACGTTGGTGATCGACATCATCGGCGTGCCGTCGGCGGTGGGGGCCAGGCCGACTCGCCGGGCGACGGTGGCCCCGGCGGCACCGATGAGATGGGCGAGGGCGAGGAGCGCACCCGTTCCGCCGGTGGTGGTGTGGGTGTCGTCGGTGAGCGATTCGACGGCCAGGACGCCCTGCGAGTGACCGACGACGGCGTGTGCCGGGATCTCGGCGGTGTCGAGACCCTGCTTGCGCAGCGCGGCGACCGCGGCGAGCTGGGACAGCAGGATGCCGGGCACCGACAGCGCGGCGCCCGACAGGATCGCCTCGGCGGGGACGGGCTCGTCGGCGCCGAGCGCATGGACCCAACTGAGCGGATGGAAGCCGTCGGGCCGCTGCGCGGCGAGTTCGTCGGCAACGGGAGCCAGCAGCTGCTCGGCGGCGTCGACGATCTGCCCGACCGAGCGGTCGAGCTCGGCGTCGATGATCAGTTCGGCCAGCGCCGGGAGCCACGCGATGCCCTGGCCGCCGAAGCTGACCGCGTACCGGTCACCGGCCCGCAGTCGGCTGATCAAGGTCTCGTCGGGTCGGAACGATGCTGCCGAATCCCCGGGGCCGCTGCGGAACTGGTGAACGGTCACTGATGATCTCCTCGATGTGGTGGTGCGTGCCACGGCATCGACGAACCGCGAAGCGGATCGTCGGAGCGGGCGGGAAGTATCGGTTCGGCTGACCGCTGGCTCATCGTCGAGGCGGTCGAAAGGGCCTGGTGCGCAACGGGTATGGGTCGAGTCGGTGGAGTCCCGATTCCGCGGTGCAGAACGGCGCTCCGGGGTGTACTCGCCGTCCACCCGGTGCGGCACGAGAACCATCGTCGCACACGAAAATGAGGGATCCCTCATGTTTTGGGGTGACCGCCGGGTATACCCGCGAGTAACCCCGCGGGTAACTTCGCAGGGCCGGTCGTACCCTCCCGCGACTCCCGACGAACCCCCACGTGACGGCGTCGAGGCGCCCCGTCGGCGGCCGATCCGAGGCGCAGAACAGTTCGTTACCGAATCGTTATGAGGCAGTGGCGGGCGTCATCGTGTCGTCCCGTGTGGTGGGCGATCACCACGTGTCGTCGGCGGTGGCGACGCGCACCTTAGGGTGGCGGTCATGAGTGAGTGCGTGTTCTGCGCGATCGTGGCCGGCACCGCCCCGGCACGGATGGTCTACTCCGACGATCACGTGATGGGCTTTCTCGACATCCGCCCTGTACGACCGGGCCATACGCTGGTCATCCCCCGCGAACACCATCCCGATCTCGCCGGCATCACCAGCGAGATGGGCACACGGCTGTTCGACGCCGCCCGGATGATCGGCGCCGCCCTGCGGTCGTCGTCGATCGCCGCCGACGGGGTCAACGTGATGATCAACGACGGGCGTGCGGCGTTCCAGACGGTGTTCCACACCCACGTGCACGTGGTCCCCCGCCACCACGGCGACCGCTTGTCGTTCGCCCGTGGTCTGGTGATGCGCCGCGATCCCGACCCGGACGGAACTGTGGCCGCGGTGCGCGCGGCGATGCCCGAGGGGACCTGAGCGCCGCGAGAGGGATGCGGTCAGTCGCCGCCGGTGAGATCGATCGGTTCCCAACCCTCCGCCGCCCGCGCCACGTCGCTGTCGGGAACCGAGTGCGCGGCGACACCGCGCGCGCGGAGTTCGGTCCACAGTCCGGCCAGGGCGCGCTCGGGATCGAGGAGGTACTCCGACTCGCGGACGCGCCAGAACCGCCAGCCGCAGCGCCGTAGCTCGCGTTCGCGCTCCATGTCGGCGCGGGCCTGCTCGGGCGTGCTGGTGAACTCGTCACCGTCGCACTCCACCGCCAGGCGGGCATCGGCGCCGGTGACCACGAGATCGATCACGCGGTTGTTCACCGACACCTTCGGGTTGACGTGATATCCCCGAGCGGTCAGGTCGAGGAAGATCTGCTGCTCGAAGAGGCTCTCGAACGGCTCGCACCGCTCGTCGACGGTCACCACCGACGGCATCGGATCGACCAGCGCACCCTCGGTGCGTTCCATGTACGACAGCAGCGAGTAACGCAGGTCGTTCGGCTTGAGGTCGGCCGAGGCGACCGAGTGGAACAACCACAGCTGCTCCATCGCGCGCGACGCCGCCACGTTGAACCGGCGCTGCGATTCACTCCTGGTGAGCGACACCGGGTTCCGGTCGACCGAGACCACCATCGACAGGAACACCACATGGCGTTCGTCGCCCTGGAAGTCCGGCGGCGTCCCGATGCGCAGCGACCGCTCGTGCCACTGCTCGGGGGTGAGCGCGGCGCGGAGCCGCTGGGTGATGAGGTCGACCTGACGTTGGCCCTGCAACACCACCACACCGAACGTGAGGCCGGCGTAGCGCTCGTCGTCGGCACAGGCCACGAGCGCCTCGACGAGTGCGTCGGCCTCGATGCTGTTGGTCAGCGCCGAGCTGTCGCCGGTGGCGACCGCCTCGGGCACGAAGACCGTGCGCAACGGGGGCAGTCGGTCGGCGCCGAACTGGCGCACCGGCACCAGCGGCGAGTCCGGGTAGAACTGCCGCGAGGAGTACTCGATGATCTCCGGCATCGACCGGAAGTGCTCGCGCAGCCGCACGACGTGACCGAATCGTGTGCGCAGCATGGAGAACAGGCTCGACCGCGGGGTGAGGCTGTCACGCATGTACTGCGGAATGTCGGGGAGGTACGTGTCGAGTTTGGCGAAGACGTCGTCGAGCCCTGCGGCACCGGATGTCCCCGGCGCACACTGCCTGTCGTCGCCCACGACGATCACCCGGGGCGCGAGCCACAGCAGGAACAGGCTGGTGATGTCGGCCTGGCTCGCCTCGTCGACGATCACGACATCGAACGAGTTCTGCTCCGGGGTGATCGACGAGAGGACCTGCGAGATCGGCATGATCCACGCCGGGACCGCTCCCTGGGCCTGCGTCATCGCCGACCGCGCGGCACGACGGAACCGTTCGGCGTGCTTGCCCGATCCCTTGCCCAGGTTGGTGATGTGGTCGCGGTAGGACTGCAGCGCCTGCACCTGTGCGACGGACATCTGCTCGAGGCATTCGCGCCATGCGCACGCCGCAGCCAGCCCGGCGGTGAAGTGTCCGATGTCGGCCTCGACGGCATCGAGATCTGACTCGAGGCGTGACTCGCGGTTCGGGTCGCTGCGGTCCGCCGCCCACGAATAGGCACGTCGCCACGACCAGGCGTCGGTCAGCTCGCGCAGGCGCGCGTCCCATACGCGGTCGTCGGCGGTCTCCCGCAACAGGCGGTGCAGCTCGGGCGCCTTCTGCTTCAGACGGAGTTCGAGCAGGTCCAAGGCGCCCTGGCGATCACGTTGTGCGCGTGCGGAGTTGAACGCCCGGCGCGACTCCTTGATGGCGTCGGCGTCGGCGGCGACGATGGCCGACACGAGGGCCTCGCCCTCGTCGGACGGCCCCTGGTCGACCTCGGCGCTGAGCGCCCGCGCGTGCTCGTCCAGTTCGCGCCGGGCCAGCACGGCGTCGTTGGTCGCCGCGATCGCACCGGTCTGGCGTGCCACCTCGGCGACCTCGTCGATGCTCTTCGGGCGGGGTCCGCCGGGGCTGATCGACTCGAGCTGACGGACGAGTGCGTCACGGCCGGTGAGGAGCTCCGAGATCCAGCCCAGCTGCTCGTCGAGCCGGACGAGCTGCCCCAGTTGCGACGACCGCGACCCGGTGGTGTCGACGGGGACGTCGACGTCGGCGAGAACGGTCTGCACGCGACCGACGCCCTCGAGCACAGCGAGGTGATCGGCGACGAGTTGCATGGTGTCGGCGTCGGCGGGCGCACGTCCGTCGACCGTGGCCACGACACCGAGTGCGTCGACGGCCCGCTGCTGCGGCGACTTGCGGAAGCGCGAGCGCCACACACCACCCGATCGGAGGTACTGCGCGACGTCGTCGAACACCGACGCCGCACCGGCGGGAGCCCCCACGGTGCCGTCACCGGACGGAACCGACACCTCGTGGGTGCCGATGTCACGGTCGCGCCGGGTGGCCTCGTCGATGACGGCCGAGATCTGGGTGACGCGATTCCACAGGTAGGCGGCCTCACCGGAGAGCAGGCGCTCGGCCATCTGCTGGAGGTGCTCGGGGAACGTCCGCACCTCGCGGACGGCGGCGCCGAGGTGGTCGCACTGGTTCTTGATGACGAGGAGCCGACCGCTGTCGACGTCGGAGAGGATGGCGAGCAGCGAGCCGCTCCCGACCATCTTCTCGCCGGGGTGCTCGGCGATGCGCGCGCAGATCGAGTCCAGCTCGACCGACCCGGGCAGGAACGCCTCCAGATCGGGCAGACGCTGGGCGAGCCGGCTCGCCCAGGTGTCGTCGCGCTCGCGCAGCAACGTCAGCAGACGGTCCATCTCGTCGGTGTCGAGGGGCGGCAGCGCCGATTCGAGGGGCCCGGGCAGCCAGTCGTACCGGTCGGCGACCTCCTGGCAGGTCCGCACGATGTGCGCTGCGGTTCCGCTGTAGCCCGCGGCCACCCACTCGTGCTTCTCGGTCTCCGACTCGCGCAGCTGCCAGATCTCACGCAGGATCTGCTCGCGCTTGGCGCGCGCCTGGTCGCGCTTGGACCGCAGGTTCTTGATTTCGGACGTCACCACCCGCGACTGGAACGACCCCTTGCGGCCGGCGATCGCCTCGACGCTCTCCACCAGCGACGACGAACCGTCCTTGGTGACGTCGGTGATGGCGACGGCGAGCTCGCGCAGTTCCGGCGGCAGCTTGTCGCGCAGCACCTGCAGCGCCTGGGCCTTCTCGCTCACGACCAGCACGCGCTGCCCCTTGGCCAGCAGGGCGGCCATGAGGTTGGCGATGGTGTGCGTCTTGCCGGTACCGGGCGGACCCTCCACCACGACGCCACTGTCGAGTCCGAGCTGGGCGAGGATGTCGCGCTGTTCGACGTTCGACGCCAACGGGTAGAGCGCGTCCTCCACGAGTTCGCCCGCCGACATCGCGCCGGCCTCCGCCAGCCTCGCGACGCGTTCCTCGGACTCGATCGGTTCGACGAGCTGGGCGAGTCCGATGGGGATCGAGGCGTCGCCGTCGGCGTCGCGCAGCGACGCCATCATGGCCTCGTAGTAGCCGAGGATCGCGCCCGAACCGCGGTTGCGCAGCACGAGAGCCGGTGTCGCGGTGACGGTCACGGGCACCGAACCCGTCGGCACGGTGGTGCGCCAGGTCTCGACGATGTCCGCGATGGCGGGTGCGAGCACCGACGGCTGCGCGGCCAGCAGATCGGCGACCTCCCCCGACCGGCCGAGGTCGAATCCGTCGACCCCGGTGAGGAGGTGACTGTCCTGCAGTTCGGGGACCGAGTCGCCGGCCAGGCTGATCGAGATGGTGTCGGCGGTGTGGTCGTGTTCGGCGACGACGGCCTGGGTGAGCAGGTGCTGGTTGACCGCCGGGACATCGCCGTCGGCGGAGGCGTCGGATCCGATGGTCAGAAGACCGGTCGCGACCACGAGTTCGAGCGACTCGGGACGTTCGGCGAGTTCGTCGAGCATGGCCGCGACGCTCGCGAATCCGTCGGCGCCCGCACCGGTGGAGCGCAGTTCGAGGAAGCGTTCACCGGGTGCGGCCTTGCCACGCATCGGCAGACCGTGGTCGTCGCCGAGCCAGACGAGGGCCTCGTGGTCGTCGACGTTGCGGACGACGTCGGACTTCGCACGGATGAGCTCGTGCAGGAACTGCAACAGCCGTAACACCCGTGCGCGTCGATCGTCGACGGACATCGATTCGGTCATCAGGTCCTCTTCGCCCGCACCATCAGCGGTCGAGGTCGTCGGGTCACCTCGAGGTGAACCTCAGGTCTATGGACCGAGGCAGAGAGAACGCTACCTGCTCGGGCCCTGACCTTCGCATTCATGGGTGCCCACGATATTCGATGACCGCGCTCAGTGCGGTGACGCGCAGAACGGACGCGCGGCCGTGACGGACCGCCGAGCTCGATCAGCCGGCGAGCAGCGCCGAGCGGAAGGCCGGGAAGTCGCCGTCGACGTAGCGCACGTTGGTGTAGCCCAGCGCGGCGATCTGCTCGGCGATGCGGCGGGCCTGCGCACGCACCGACACCACGGCGATCTCGACGTCCAGGTCGCACACGCAGGGCATCCGACGGGGGGAGGTCGGCTCGAAAGCGGCGGTCAGATCGGCCGACTCCACGATCACCGCCCCGGGGAGACTTCCTTGATGACGAACCACCTGGGGACGCATGTCCACCACGACGGCCGCACCCTGTTGTGTGTGCTCGGCCGCTTCTGTCACCGAGATTGGATCCACCACTGACACCGGGGAACTCACCGATCCTTGTTACTGCAGGAGAATTTCTGACGCTGACGTCCGGTCGGGTACGACGACGATGTCGTAGCCCGTGGATGTGACATCGGACGCAGCCGGGCCGATGTTACGGGAAAGTTTCCTGAAGGCGGTGAGGACCCGCGGTGGAGCCGGCCGTACGGATCAGTTCCGACCGCGACCGGCCACGCGCGGAGCACCGCGTCGGCCGCCGAAGTCGCCGCCGCGACCGCCGCCCTGGCGCGCCGACGAGCGCTGGCGCGGTGGACCCTGATCCTTGCTCAGGTTGATGGGCACGTTCATGATGCGGGTGCTGCGCAGCGCGGTCAGCGTCTCGCGACCGAGATCCTCGGGGAGTTCGACGAGGCTGTAGTCGGCGCGGATGCTGATGTGCCCGAAGTCGCCGCGACTGAGCCCGCCCTCGTTGGCGATCGCACCGACGATCGCGCCGGGGGTGACGTTGTTCTTCTTGCCCACCGCGATGCGGTAGGTGGCGAAGTTGGTGCCACCCTCGCGCGGGCGGCGCTCGGGACGCTCCGCCCCGGCCTTGCGCTCGCTCGCCGGGGGGTCGGGGCTCAGCAGGAATCCGCCGTCGCGGGTCTCGAGGGCCAGCGCGGCGGCGATGTCGGCCATGGCCACATCGTTCTCCTGCGCGTAGTTCTCGATGAGCCGCCGGAACATGGCGATGTTCTCCGACCCCAGGTTCTCGGTGATCGACTCGCCGAACTTGGCGACACGCTGGGCGTTGACGTCGTCGACGCTGGGCAGACCGATCTCGGTGATGGGCTGACGGGTCGCCTTCTCGATCGACCTCAGCAGGTGACGTTCGCGCGGGGTGATGAACAGCAGCGCGTCACCGGAACGACCCGCACGCCCGGTGCGGCCGATGCGGTGCACGTACGACTCGGTGTCGTGGGGGATGTCGTAGTTGACGACATGGGAGATGCGGTCGACGTCGAGGCCACGGGCGGCGACGTCGGTGGCCACGAGGATGTCGAGCGATCCGGCCTTGAGCGAGGCGATGGTGCGCTCACGTTGGGCCTGCACGATGTCGCCGTTTATGGCCGCCGCGGAGAAGCCCCGCGACCGCAGCTTCTCGGCGAGTTCCTCGGTCGCCGACTTCGTGCGGACGAAGATGATCATCGCGTCGAAGGTCTCGACCTCGAGCACGCGCGTGAGGGCGTCGAGTTTGCGCTGGTGCGACACCTGCAGATAGCGCTGCGTGGTGTTCTGCGCGGTCTGCGTCTTCGCCTTGACGGTGATCTCCACCGGGCTCTTCAGGTACTTCTGCGCCAGCCGACCGATGGCCTTGGGCATGGTCGCGGAGAACAGGGCGACCTGCTTGGAGTCGGGGGTGTCGCGCAGGATGCGCTCGACGTCCTCGGCGAACCCCATGGTGAGCATCTCGTCGGCCTCGTCGAGGACGAGGAAATCCAGCTCCGAGATGTCGAGGGTGCCCTTGTCGAGGTGGTCGATCACGCGACCGGGCGTCCCGACGACGATCTGGGCACCGCGACGCAGACCCGACAGCTGGACGCCGTAGCTCTGGCCGCCGTAGATCGGGAGGACCTTGATGTCGGGCAGGTGCGCGGCGTACTTGCCGAACGCCTCGGCGACCTGGAGCGCGAGCTCGCGGGTCGGGGCGAGCACCAGGGCACGCGGCTTGCGGCCGCCGCCGGAGATCTTCGACAGCACCGGGATCGCGAACGCGGCGGTCTTGCCGGTGCCCGTCTGGGCGAGACCGACGACGTCACGACCGGCCATCAGCGGCGGGATCGTCTCGGCCTGGATCGGCGAGGGACTCTCGTACCCCACGTCGTTGAGTGCCTGCAGCACCCGGGGTTCGATGTCGAGATCGGCGAATGTCACCGATTGGGCCTGCGACCCGTTGCCGTCCACTGCTTGCCCGCCGATTCCCGGCACCTGAGCCGATCGTTGATTTTCGGCGGCCTCACTGCCGGCCGGATGAGATGTCTACGCGAGCACTCTAACCGCCCGGGGGCCGATCCGTTATTCGTGACCTGCGGCGCAGGGACTCATCCGAGCGGTTGTGCAGCCGCGGTTTGCCCTAGGAACAGACCAGGTAATCTGTGCCACAGTGCTGCCGCAGGTCGGGATTGTCCGTTTTCGGGCTGCGTCGAACGATCGAATTGGAGACCCTCGTGCCCGCAGTGACCACCCCCTCGACCACCACCGTCGCCGACGACGCCGCCATCGTCGACGCACCGCTGCGCTACCGCAGCGAACGCCCCGACCTGCCGCTCTTCCGCCGCCGCAGCGGAGAGAAGTGGACCATCGTGACCGCCGGCGAGTTCGCCGACCAGATCGATGCGACCGCCAAGGGCCTCATCGCGGCCGGCGTCGAGCCCGGCGACCGGGTCGGGATCCTGTCGTCCACCCGCTACGAGTGGACCGTGCTCGACTACGCGATCTGGCGCGCGGGGGCCGCCACGGTCGCGATCTACGAGACGTCGGCGTCGGATCAGGTGAAGTACATCCTCTCCGACTCGGGCACCTCCCTGCTGATCGTGGAGAACGAGGCGATGCGCATCACGCACGCCGACGTCGTCGACGCCGCCTCGTCGACGCTGCGCGAGACCCTCGTGATCGAAGACGACATCCTCGGCACCCTCGCGGGCAAGGGCGCCGACATCGGCGACGACGAGCTCGACCGACGTCGGTCGACGCTGACCTCCGACAGCATCGCGACCCTGGTCTACACCTCGGGCACCACCGGCAACCCGAAGGGCGTGGCGCTGACCCACGGCAACTTCCTCGGCGAGTGCGCGAGCGTGCGCGAGACGCTCGGCGACATCATGTCCGAGGGGCGCTCGACCCTGCTGTTCCTCCCGCTGGCGCACATCTTCGCCCGGGTGGTCGCGGTCGGTTCGGTGGAGAGCGGGGTCCTGTTGGGCCACACCAACGACATCGCGAACCTGATCTCCGACTTCGAGAAGTTCCAGCCGAGCTACATCCTCTCGGTGCCGCGCGTGTTCGAGAAGGTCTACAACAGCGCGAAGCAGAAGGCCTACGACGGCGGCAAGGGCAAGATCTTCGACCGCGCGGCCGACACCGCCATCGAGTACAGCCGCGCCCTCGACAAGGGCTCGCCCGGTCTGGCCCTGCGCGCCAAGCACAAGGTGTTCGACGCGCTGGTCTACGCCAAGCTGCGTGCCGCACTCGGCGGCAAGTGCACCGACGCCATCGCCGGTGGCGCGCCGCTCGGCGACCGACTCGGGCACTTCTTCCGCGGCATCGGGATCCCGGTCTACGAGGGCTACGGCCTGTCGGAGACCGCCGCGGCGGTGACGGTCAACGCACCGGGCGCACAGCGCGTCGGCACCGTCGGCCGCCCCGTCGCCGGCGCCTCGGTGCGCATCGCCGACGACGGCGAGGTGCTCCTCAAGGGCCCCATGGTGTTCGCGGGTTACTGGCACAACGAGGACGCGACCCGCGACTCGTTCGACGGCGAGTGGTTCCGCACCGGCGACATCGGAACCCTCACCGACGGATACCTCGCGATCACGGGCCGTAAGAAGGAACTCATCGTCACCGCCGGTGGCAAGAACGTGTCCCCCGCCCCGCTCGAGGATTCGATCCGCGCCCACCCGCTGGTGAGCCAGTGCCTGGTCGTCGGTGACAACAAGCCGTTCATCGCCGCGCTGATCACCCTCGACGCCGAGGCGGTCCCCGGCTGGCTCGAGCGCAACGGGCTCTCGGCCGACACACCGATCGCCGACCTGGCGACCAACGAGACGCTGCGCGCCGAGATCGACGGAGCGGTGAAGCAGGCCAACGCGAAGGTGTCGAAGGCCGAGGCGATCAAGAAGTTCACCATCCTCGACACCGATTTCACCATCGAGTCGGGCGAGATCACGCCGACCATGAAGCTCAAGCGCAACGTGATCCACCAGGCCCACGGTGACGCGATCGAGGAGCTCTACGCCAAGCGCTGACGCCGTCGCGGGGCGCGGGGGTGCTCCCCCGCGCCCCTGAGCGCCGTCAGCGTGTCAGGAACTCCACCACGAGACGGTTGACGGCCTCCGGCTGCTCGACCTGCAGGAAATGGCCTGCGCCGTCGATCAGTTCGACCCGGCTGTCGTCGGGCAGCACGTCGCGCACCGACCCGGCGTAGCCGACCTGCATACATCCGTCGTCGACACCGTGCAGGTAGAGCGTCGGCACCGTCGGCGCGTGACGCCACGCGTCGTGCATCTCCCGATACCGCGCGAGCGGGCGGGTCGGACGCGCGAGGGCGCGGTAGTACCTCAGGACCGCACGGCGGTGCGCCGCGGTGGGCAGCGCGTCGAACACGTGGACGAGGTCCTCGGCGGCGTCGTGGCCGGGCGACCAGTCGTGCCACAGCCGTGGGATGAGTCGGTCGAGTGAGCGTTCGGCGACCCCGGGGATCTGGTTGAACAGCATGTACCAGCTCATCCGCGCCTGACGCAGGAGTCGACGTGCCACGACCGCCGGCGGCGAGTCGGTGCGCACCATGGCCGGAACCGGGGGCACCGACATCGACACGACCGCCCGGAACGGCGACCGGCGGTAGGCGCCGAGGGCGTTCGCGGTGAGTGCACCCCAGTCGTGGCCGACGACCACGGCCTGACCGTCGCCGCCGAGAACGCGGTGGATGCCGATCACGTCGTGCATCAGCGCGCCGATGTGGAAGTCGTCGTCGGCGGGGATGCCGGTCGGGGCGTATCCCCGGCTGAACGGCGCGACCACGCGGAATCCGCGTTCGGCGAGGGCGGGACCGAGATGCCGCCACGACCAGGCCGAATCGGGGTAGCCGTGGAGCAGCAGGGCCAGCGGACCGTCGGTGGGGCCCCATGTCAGGGCCGACACGGTCAGCTCGGGGAGCTCGACGGAGAGGGTGGACGGATCGGCGTGCACGTGCGCGAGTGTATTCGCGTGCCGCGGGTGTGCCGGCGCGCGGCGCGACAACGATCGACCGACGGTGTCAGCCCACCGCGTCGACACGGTCGGGGAGATCGGCACCGGCGCGACGTCGATCGCCGGGACCGGTGAACCGCATCGCGGGGTCGGCCACACGACGGTGCCGCAACGTGAGCACGTCGTGGTAATAGCTCATCCCGAGCTGCCACGGCGACCGGGAACCCGCGCGCGGGAAGGTGTCGATCGACCGCACGATGTAGTTGGCCTCGCAGTCGAGCAACGGTCGCTCGTCGACGGTGCTGGGCCGCACCGGCACGAACTGGTCGTGGCCGTACTTGCGCATGTGGGAGAGCATGCGGCCGAAGTGCTCGCCGACCAGATCGGCCTTCAGCGTCCACGACGCGTTCGTGTACCCGATGGTGAAGACCAGGTTCGGCACCCCACTGAGCATCATCCCCTTGTAGGACAACGTGTCCGAGGGGGCGACGTCGCGTCCGTCGACCACGATCTCGATACCGCCGAACGCGAGCATCTGCAGTCCGGTGGCCGTGACGACGACGTCGGCGGGGATGGTCTCGCCCGACCGTGTCGTGATGGCATCCGGCGTCACGCGGTCGATCGTGTCGGTGACGATCGACGCGCTGCCCTCGGCGAGAACGGAGAAGATGTCGCCGTCAGGCGCGAGACACATCCGCTGATCCCACGGGTCGTACTTCGGCGTGAAGTGCTTCTCGAGGTCGAAGTCGGCGGGGAGTTGCGCGGCGTTCTCCTTGCGGATGACCGACCGCATGTATCGCGGCCACCGCTGACACATCTGGAAGAGGACGGTGTCGATCAGGACGTTCTTCCACCGCGTCAGCACCGCCGACCGACGCGCCCCGATCCGTCGCGCGATCTTCTCGTCGAGGTCGTCGTGCCGCGGGAACGCCATGACGTACGTCGGCGAGCGTTGCAGCATCACCACGTGCGCGGCCTTCTCGGTGAGGGCGGGCACCAGGGTGATGGCCGTGGCCCCACTGCCGATCACCACCACACGCTTGCCGGTGTAGTCGAGGTCGGCGGGCCACTGCTGGGGATGCACCACCGGACCGGCGAAGTCGCCGAGCCCCGGGATGTCGGGGGTGTGGCCGGCGTCGTAGCTGTAGTACCCCGTGCAGAGGTAGACGAAGCGACCGGTGACGACGACAGTCTGGTCAAGATGCCGGGCCGTGACCGTCCAGGTGGTCGTCTCGCTGTCGAACTCGACGCGGGTCACGCGGTGGGAGAACCGGATCCGTTCGTCGGTGCCGTCGGCGACCGCGGTCTTCTCGATGTAGTCGCGGATGGTGGCCCCGGAGACGATGGAGTCCGAGTCGGTCCACTGGTTGAACCGGTAGCTGAGGCTCTGCATGTCGGAGTCACAGCGCACTCCGGGGTAGCGGAAGAGATCCCAGGTCCCGCCGATGCGATCGCGGGCCTCGAGGACGAGAAGCCTGCCGTTCGGCATCGCCTCCCGGACATGGTGTGCCGCACCCACACCGGACAGGCCGGCCCCGACGATGATGACGTCGACATCGGTCTCGTTCGCTGTGGTCACACGCGCCCCGCCCTTTCCGCGTGCCGCCGACGGAGGTCACCGACGCACGCGCTCCCAGTGTGTGGGCGGTCACACGCGGCCCGCAATGGTGAGAACACACAACGAGCCGCCGGTCCCGCTGGCACGGGGCGCGGTCGACGCAGGTCAGCGTCCCCGCGCGAGATCGATGTCGTACTGGGAGACCTTGCGATACAGGGTCGCGCGGCTCATCCCCAGTTCCCGGGCGGCCTGCGCCATCGTGGGGGTGCCGTCGGAGAGCACACGGACGATCTCGCCGCGTTCGAAGGCCTCGATGCGGGACAGATGCCGGGTGCTGCCGGCCAGGATCTCCGGGGGCAGGGCACCGATGTCGATGACGTCGGCCCGACCGGCGCAGTCGCCCACGACCCGGGTCAGCTGGTCGACGTTGCCGGGCCAGTCGAAACCGCGCAGCGCGCGCCTCGCCGCCGGCGTGAACTCCACGTCGCGACCACGCACCCGTCGCGCGATGTGGCGCGCGAGCGCGGTGATGTCGTCGGGACGGTCGCGGAGCGTGGGGACGGAGACCACCGTGTCGACGAGTTCGGCGAGCGCGGGCGGGATGTCGGCGAACCGCTCCGCGGTCACCGCGAACGGGAAGGCGTCCGGATGCGGGTCGCGGGCGACGAGGTCGCGCAGACGTTCGGCGACCCAACCGGGCAACATGTCGACGTCGCGCACGATGACCGCGGTGTGGTCTTTGCCGACCTCGGGGGTCCACAGTCCCAGCCAGGTGCTGACGTCGGTGGGCGCCGGCGCCGCGGCGGACAGGATGCGGTCGCGCGGGAACGCGTGGCGGGCGGCCTGTGCGAGGGCGGTGGCCCGTCCCGACCCGGGTTCGCCGATCGCGGCGACCACCCGCGCCGACGACATCGCGGTCTGCGCGGTGCGGACGGCGCCGTTCCATTCCGGTGAGAGATCGTGCATCGTCCCCGATCCGGGTTCCAGTCGTGGCACCTCCACCCGGAAGATCTGTCCCCTCGGGGTCCGTCGCGGGTGTCGTCCGTGTGAGCGGGCCATCATCAGGGCGGTGGTGTTGCTGGCGGCCGAACGCGCCAACGCGAGCAGCAGTTCGCTCGAGGTCCGCGACCAGGTCGTGAGATTGACGCTGCCCTCGAGGCGGCCCGACTCGGGTTCGAGGATCGGGACCGCGGCACAGGTGAACGAGCAGAGGCTCTGCGCGTAGTGCTGGTCGGCGCGGACGAGTGTGGGGACGCGGTCGGCGAGTGCGAGCCCCAGTCCGTTGGTGCCGACCATGCGCTCGGAGTAGGCGAACCCCGGTGCGAGATGGACGTCGTCGAGGGCGCGGAGCAGTCCGCGATCACCGCTGAGTCGGCTCAGGACCACCCCGTCGGCGTCGGTGAGCATGAGGCTGACGGGTTCGTCGGCGAGGGTCCGGTGCAGATCGGTCAGCACCTCGTTGCCGCACTGGAAGAACAGCGAGCCGAGGTCCTCGGTGCCCGTGAACACAGGCTCGACCGCATCCAACGGGATCCCGTAGTCCTCGCTGCGCTGCCACGAGGCCATGACCCGGCTCGACACCGGAGTCGCATGCGCCAGTTCGGCATGCACCCGGTTCCGTTCCGGTACGCCCTCGTCCACCGTCATCCCTCCGACATCCCCGCCGACATCGACAGCGCCCTCCAGTGTGACGCCGGTTACACACAGTGTCACCCGACGCCGGCGGATGCAGGGATGCGCACGTGTCTCAAAGTGAGACTGCAACGGCGTCGGCAACGTCGCGTACCGCTCCTACTGTCGGCCTCACACGTTGTGACAGCAGTCACACGAGAGGGAGAACAGCCATGTATCGCAAGGACGACACCAGCTACTTCATCGTCGACGCCCACGTCGCACTGTGGGACGCACGGGTGGAGAACCAGCGCAACATCCACGGCAAGCAGTTCATCGACTGCTTCTACGACTACCACCGGAACCTGTCGCCGGAGTCGGAGCTGTGGAGCTACGAGGAGTACCTCTACCAGGGCGGCGACCGTCTGATGCACGACCTGTTCGAGGTCGGCCACGTCGACCATGCGATCTTCCAGCCCGCCCATCTCGGCGAGTTCTACTACAAGGGGTTCGGCCAGACCGACGAGGCGTCGGAGCTGGCGGCCGCGCACCCGGACAAACTGACCTACAACCACCATTTCGACCCGCGCAACGGCGAGCAGGGACTGGACCAGCTGCGGCTCGACGCCGAGAAGTACAACCTGAAGGGAGTCAAGCTCTACACGGCCGAATGGCACGGGGAGTCGCGGGGCTACAAGCTCGACGACCCATGGGCCTACCGGTACTTCGAGGCGTGCCGTGAGCTCGGCATCAAGAACATCCACGTCCACAAGGGTCCCACCATCCGACCGCTCGACCGCGACGCGTTCGACGTCGCCGATGTCGACCACGTGGCATCGGACTTCACCGACCTCAACTTCGTCGTCGAGCACTGCGGACTCCCCCGCCTCGAGGACTTCTGCTGGATCGCCACCCAGGAGCCCAACGTCTACGCGGGTCTCGCCGTGGCCATCCCCTTCATGCACACCCGCCCCAAGTACTTCGCGCAGATCATGGGCGAGCTCCTCTACTGGCTGGGCGAGGACCGCATCTTCTTCTCCTCCGACTACGCCCTGTGGACCCCGAAGTGGTTGGTGGAGAGTTTCGTCGACTTCCAGATCCCCGACGAGCTCAGCGAGTACCCGAAGATCACCACCGACCAGAAGAAGAAGGTCCTCGGGCTCAACGCGGCCAAGCTCTACGACATCCCGGTGCCCGCCGAACTGCAGCTGCCCAACGCCGACGAGACGGCCACCGGCCCCCGCGGCGCCGACGAGATGGTCGGTGCATGATGTCGGCTCCCACCCTCGACACCACCCGGCACGCCGAGATCCGGCTCGCCCTCGACGCGGTGATCGACCCCGAACTCGACGAACCGATCACCGACCTCGGCTTCGTGCGGTCGATCGACGCCGGCGCCGACGGCGCGGTGGAGGTCCATCTGCGCCTGCCCACCTCGTTCTGCGCACCGAACTTCGCCTACCTCATGGCATCCGACGCCAAGGACGCACTCACCGCGTTGCCGTGGACGTCGGTGGTGGTCGTCGAACTCGACGACCACCACGACTCGGAGATCATCAACAGCGGGTTGGCCGCCGACGCCGGGTATCGCGGGACATTCCGACACGAGGCGGACTCCGATCTCGACGAGCTGCGTGCCACGTTCGCGCGCAAGGCGCACACCGCGGCGATGGAACGCGCGCTGACCGGACTGCTGCGCGCCGATCCCGAGCGCACCGAGGCCCGACTCGGTGCGGTGCGCCTGGCCGATCTCCCCGATGACGACGCCGCTCGCTCGCTGCGGCGCCGTCGTCGCGCCATCGGTCTCGGCACCGACGCGGACGATCTCGTCCTCGTCGACGCCGACGGGATGAGCTACGCGCCCGACGCGGTGACTCGTGCCCTGCGTCGGGCGCGTTCCACCCGCATCTCCATCGAGGGGAACGCGCACTGGTGCAAGGGCCTTCTCGGTACCCGCTACGCCGACGAACCCGCCGACCCGACGTTCGTCCCGCTGACCGCGCTCACCGTGCGTGCGTCCTGACCCACCCCACAGAACCGGAGAGACCATGTCCACGATGCGCGCCGTCCAGGTGGTCGGCTACCACCAGAAACTCGAGATGACCGAGCTCCCGATCCCCGAACCCACGGGTCCGTTCGACGTCGTCGTGAAGATCGGCGGCGCCGGCGTGTGCCGCACCGACCTCCACATCCTCGAGGGCCAGTGGGCCGAGAAGTCAGGCGTCACACTGCCGTACACGATCGGCCACGAGAACGCCGGCTGGGTCCACGCGGTCGGTGCCGCGGTCACCCATGTCGCCGAGGGCGACAAGGTGATCCTGCACCCGCTGATCACCTGCGGCCTGTGTCGCGCCTGCCGGTCCGGCGACGACGTGCACTGCGAGGTCAACGCGTTCCCCGGTATCGACACGAACGGTGGCTACGCGGACTACATCAAGACCTCCGCGCGCAGCGTGGTGACGATCGACGACTCGCTCGAGCCCGCCGACGTCGCGGCCCTCGCCGACGCGGGCCTCACCGCGTATCACGCAGCGGCCAAGGCCGCGCAGCGCCTGACACCGCGCGACCGCTGCGTCGTGATCGGGGCGGGTGGACTGGGGCACATCGGGATCCAGGTCCTCAAGGCCCTGACCCCCGCCGAACTGGTGGTCGTCGACCGCAACGAACAGGCCCTCAAGCTCGCCGAGTCCATCGGCGCCGACCGCGGCATCGTCGCCGACGGGACCCAGGTCGAGCAGGTGCTGGAGTTGACCGGGGGCCACGGGGCGGAGGTCGTGATCGATTTCGTCGGCGAGAACGGCACCACCGCAGAGGGACTGGCGATGACACGTCGCGCCGGCGATTACCACATCGTCGGATACGGCGAGAACATCGACGTCCCGTCGATCGATCTCATCTCGGCCGAGAAGAACATCGTGGGCAACCTCGTCGGGTCGTACAACGACCTGTGCGACCTGATGCAGCTGGCCGCGCGCGGGGCGGTGACCCTGCACACCGCGAAGTACTCCCTCGACGACTTCCAGAGTGCCGTCGACGATCTCGACGCCGGCAACGTCCGCGGCCGGGCCATCCTCACCCCGTGAGGACCCCGATCACCAGCGAGCCCGCCACGTACCGTGGCAGAGAACCGTCCACCACCAGTGCAGGAGAGAATCCGTGATCTTCATCGTCGTCAAGTTCCCCGTGAAGCCCGAGCACGCCGACGCGTGGCCCGAGTTGGTCGCCGACTTCACCGCGGGCACCCGCGGCGAGGAGGGCAACCTGTTCTTCGACTGGGCGCGCAGCCTCGACGACCCGAACGAGTACGTGCTGACCGAGGGTTTCGCCGACGACGGCGCCGAGGCGCACGTCAACAGCGATCACTTCAAGGCCGCCGTTGCCGATCTGCCGCAGTACCTCGCCCACACCCCGAAGATCATCAGCGAGAAGATCGGTGCCGACTGCTGGGGCCCGATGGGCGAGATGCAGGTCGACTGACCCCCTCGGCCCACACCCTCCTCAGCCCTGGCCGGTGGGGAGCACGACCATCGAGGCGACGTTGACCCCGACAGGTAGGGCCGCGCTCCACCGGATCGACTCGGCGATCGCCGACGCCGGCATGGGCGGGTTCTCGATCGCGAAGCGTGCCAACCATTCTCGGGCGCCCGGATCGGACATGTGATCACCGAGCTCACTCTCGGTCATGCCCGGTTCCACCACGCGGACCCGCACCCCGCGCGGCCCGAGTTCGGCGCGGAGGTTGGTGCCGAGGTGGGACACCGCCGCCTTGGTGGCGGTGTACACCGCGTACCCGGGAAACACGAGATGCGCTCCGATGGAGCTCGTCACCACCAGATCCGCGGCCCGGCCCGCGGCGCCCGCCTCGGTCAGGTCGTCGACGGTGGCGCGCACGGTCGCGAGCACCCCGGCGACGTTCGTCGAGATCATCGTGTCCCACTCGGCGGTGTCGGCGGAGTCGATCGGCGCGGCGAGCATCGACCCGGCGTTGGCACACGAGATCGAACGGCACCCCCATCTCGGTGCGAGCGTGCCGGACCGCTTCGATGAGGCCCCGCATGTCGGCGACATCGCCGACGATCAGGGTGGCGGGCGGGGCCTCGGGCACGGTGTGTGCGATCTGTTCGGCCACGTCGACGAGTCGGTCGCGACGGCGGCCGACGAGTGCGACGCGAGCGCCGGCCTCGGCCAGCGCGAGGGCGGTGGCGGCGCCGATCCCGGATCCGGCGCCGGTGACGAGCGCGACCCGTCCGGTGAGTGTCTGCGGTGGGAGCGTGGATGTGTTCGGTGTGGTCATGTCCCGATCGTCGAGGAGTCCGATCGCACGAGGTAGACCGTGGCACTACCGGGTAGTCGCACTACCTGTCTCGGCGTGAGATGGGTCGCTAGCATCACCGCATGACCGACAACCAGCTCGGTGAGTTCCTGCGGGCCCGTCGCGAACGGGTGTCGCCGGCGGCGGTCGGACTGCTGGCCATCGGCCATCGCCGCACCCCCGGGCTCCGCCGCGAGGAGGTCGCCGCAGGGGCGGGCATCAGCATCGACTACCTGATCCGGCTCGAGCGTGGGCGTGACCGACATCCGTCACCGGCGGTCGTCGACGCCCTCGGTCTCGACGCCGACGGACGGGCCCACCTCGCCGACCTCGCCGACCCCCGTGCCGGCCAGGGCGTTCCGCTCGTCGCCACCGCGTCGGAACCGATTCGCGTCCTCATCGACTCCTGGCCGAACCCGACGATCGTCACCAACGGCGTCCTCGACCTCATCGGGGCGAACAACGCCGGCGAACGACTGCATCGCGACATCGGTCTGCAGATCGGCGACAACATGGCCCGCGCATTGTTCCTCGAGCCCGGCGCCCGCGAGATCTACCTCGGATTCGACGACGTCGCCCTCGAGGTCGTCGGGAACCTCCGTTCGATGTCGGCCAGTTCGGGCCGACATCCCGAGCTGACCGCGCTCGTCGGCGAGCTGTCGGTGGCCAGCGACCACTTCGCACGCCTGTGGGCTCAGGGCGAGGTCCGCGGCAAGTCCGACGGCGTCAAGGTCATCGCCCACCCCGAACACGGACGTCTCGACCTGAGATGGTCGACACTGCACGTCGCCGGCGCCCCGGGCGAGATGATCGTGACCTACAGCGCCGAGGCGGGGTCGGAATCCGAGCGCGTCCTCGCCGCCCTCGGTGACCCCGCGACGTCACCGCGCAGCGCGCGCCGGTGACTCCACGCAGGCGACCCGGGATCAGACGGTCTGCAGGAGGCGGTCGAGGTTCCGGATGGCACGGCCCATCGACCGCAGCACCCGCATCGACACCGCCATCTGCTCCTCGGTGAGCGCACTGGCGTCGCCGATACGCATGGAGTTGAGGCGCGAGGCCTCGAGCCACTCCCCCAGTCCGGGCTCCCGTGCCCACCGCGCCACGCTGCGTGTGTTCGCGAGAGTGGTTCGCAGCCAGTCGATGTCGGTGTCCGGGTGGGCGATGACCTCGCACAGTTCGTTCCTGTGGTCGATGTCGGACACGGTCGCCTCGACGTGGGCGATCAATGACGCGCTGAACACCTGCTGGCAGGTGCGCACGCTCTGCAGCGTGATGCGGCCGTCGGTGAACACAGGCACCTGCGGCCGGCGCTCGAGACCGTCGGCGGTGCAATCGATGTGCACGGTGTTCGGCGTGGTCGGGATCGCGCCGTCGTCGAGGGTGATGGTGTCGTGCTCCACCGACCGCACGCGGCCGAGGCGGACCACACCGCGGATGCGGCGCAGCTCGTCGAGCTCGGCCCGCGACACCGTGGCACAGCGGTACATGGTCGGCCGGACCGCGGGATCGAGCCGCAGCAGCTGGCCGGTGCGCTCGAGGCGGTCGAAGAGGTCGTCGACGGTCTCGGCGTCGGCCGAGGCCTCGAGCTGGAGTGCGTAGCCGCCGACGGTGCTGTCGAAGAACGCCTCGACCGGCTGGATGTTCAGACGGTCGAGCAACCAGGCGTCGCGCGGCACGATCCATCGGATGGCGTCGGGCTCGACTCCGCGGCCGAGCAACCACAGGCACGCGTCGACACCCGTCTTGCCGCCACCGACCACCACGTACCCGTCGGCCGGGGTGACGATCTCGGGCATCTCGTTCGGCGCCATCCAACGCAGACCGGGCGCGACCGGGAAGGCCGGCGCCCGCATCGAGGGGACCGTCACGTTGCTGTAGGTCGCGTCGACGACGGTGCGTGCGCTGATGTCGTGCCGCTCCCCGGTGAGGACCGAGGTGACGACCCCGTCGGCGAACTCGGTCATGGGGAGATGGTGGAACCGTCCGGTGGGTACGAACCGCCGCGTGACGACGTGGTCGAAATAGGCGACGACCTCCGGTCCCGATGCGAGTTCGTGGTGACCTGCGTTGGACCCCTCGGTGTCGACACGATCGAGGCCGAGCTTCTCGGAGTTCACGCCGTAGAACGCCGAGGGTTGGTGCAGACGGACGAACGGGTAGGCGCGGGTCCAGTGACCACCGGGTCGGTCGTAGCGGTCGACGAGCGCGACCGTGGCGTCGGTCTCGGTCAGCAGTACGTCGACGAAGGCCAGACCCATGGCCCCCGCACCCACCACCAGGTAGTCGACCTCGACGCCATCAGATGTCATCTCTGCCACGCTAATGCCTCATACGGTGCGCGAGGGGGGACTTGAACCCCCACGTCCTCGGACACTGGAACCTAAATCCAGCGCGTCTGCCAATTCCGCCACTCGCGCGTGCTGCACTCACTCGTGTTGCGAGCGTCACGATACCGGTTGACCTGCCCGATTCCGGTCCCGGGTACCGTCGATGCCATGGCACAGGTGAAGCGACGGCACCGACCCGCGCTCATCGCGCTGGTCGTTCTCGCGGCACTCGCCTGCCTCGGACTCGCGTGGTGGCAGTGGACCCGTTTCGAGTCCGGTTCGGGCTCCGGCCAGAACCTCGGCTACGCGTTGCAGTGGCCGGCGTTCGCGGCGTTCGTCGTCTACGCCTACCGACGCTTCGTGATGCTGGAGGCCGATCCCGACGAGGTCGCGAAGCTCGCGCCCGGAGCGAAGGGCGCGACCGAGGTCCCGGCGGATCTGCTGCCCGAGCGTCCCTCGGCGCCGATCCGCGTGATCCCCGACGACGATCTGCCGCCCGAGGATCGCGAGCTCGCCGAGTACAACCGTTATCTGTCCGCACTCGCACAGCAGGAGAAGAAGTGACCTCACCGCAGCAGTCCGTCTCGGCGAAGCCGACCGCCGAACCGGCACGCATCTCCAGCGCGCTGCTGCGGTACCGGGTGATGGCGTGGGTCACGGGCCTGTGGTTGTTGCTGCTCGTCGTCGAGCTGATCCTCAAGTACGCCTTCGGGGTGGACTCGCTCGATTTCGTCCCCGTCGTGCACGGGTGGGTCTACGTCGTCTACCTCGCGATGGCGATCGACCTCGCCATCAAGGTGCGATGGCCGGTGGGCAAGACGGTGCTGACACTGATCGCCGGGACCATCCCGTTCCTGTCGTTCTACTTCGAGCACATCCGCACCCGTGAGGTCCGCGCCGTCCTCGCGGCCTGAGCGGTCTCAGCCGTCGAGCGAGCGCAGCGTCGGCAGCAGCCGCGCGAGCGCACGCGACCGGTGACTCAACCCGTCCTTTTCGGCGGGAGACAGCTGTGCCGCCGTGCGCCCGGCCACCGAACCCGGCGGGGTGAGGTCGTCCTCATCGGGAACGAAGATCGGGTCGTAGCCGAACCCGTTGTCGCCCAGTGGGGCTCGCACGACACGCCCCCGCCACTCGCCTCGGACCACGGTCTGCGCACCCTGCGGGGTGACCAGCGCACACGCCGAGACGAAGGCCCCTCCGCGACGACCGTCGGGGACGTCGCCCATCTGCCCGAGCAGCAGCTGCAGGTTCGCGTCGTCGTCGCCGTGACGACCGGCCCAGCGAGCCGAGAGCACACCGGGCATGCCGTTGAGCGCGTCGACCTCGAGTCCGGAGTCGTCGGCGAGACACGCCAGACCCGTTGCCGCGCACCCGTCGACCGCCTTCGCCAGGGCGTTCTCCTCGAAGGTCGCACCGATCTCGGGAGCTTCGGGGAACGACGGCACCTCGTCGAGACCGACGACGGTGACGCCGTCGATCCCCTCGGTCGCGACCAACCGGCGCAATTCGGTCAGCTTCTTCGCGTTGCGGCTCGCGAGCAGGAGGGTGATCGGCATGGCGCTCGCGCTCAGTCGGCCGCGCGCAGCGGCGTGTCGAGCGCCTCGCGCTGGGCCTCGAAGAGTCGCGTCGTGCCCAGGGCGGCCAGATCGAGCATCTTGTCCAGGGTCGGGCGGGCGAACGTCGCACCCTCGCCGGTGCCCTGGATCTCGACCAGCGGGCCGGCGTCGGTCGCGACGACGTTCATGTCGACCTCGGCGCGCGAGTCCTCCTCGTAGGGGAGATCGAGGCGGACGCGGCCGTCGACGACGCCGACGCTGACCGCGGCGATGGCGCACGAGATCGGTTGGGGGTCGGCGAGCTTGCCGCGTTCGTTCAGGAACGCGACGGCGTCGACGAGTGCGACATAGGCTCCGGTGATGGCTGCGGTCCGGGTACCGCCGTCGGCCTGCAGCACGTCGCAGTCGAGCGCGATCGTGTTCTCGCCCAATGCCGCCAGGTCGATGCACGCCCGGAGCGAGCGACCGATGAGCCGGCTGATCTCCTGGGTGCGTCCGCCGACCTTGCCCTTGACCGATTCACGCTGCGACCGGGTGTGGGTCGCGGCGGGCAGCATCGCGTACTCGGCGGTGAGCCATCCCAGTCCCGAACCGCGGCGCCACCGCGGAACGCCCTCCTCGACACTGGCGGTACACATCACCCGGGTCTGCCCGAACTCCACCAGCACCGAACCGGCCGGATGGTCGGTGAAGCCGCGGGTGATGCGCACGGGGCGCATCTCGTCGTCTGCTCTGCCGTCTGCGCGTCTGCTCACGGACCAACTCTAACGACCCGGCCACCGGTGAGAACGCCGACCGCGCAAACGTTCCCCTGCCGGTCGGCGCCGCGGGTGCGCGGCACCGTCACTCGATGTCGACGACGAGTCCGGGGTGGGCGACGCTGATCGGGCCGGAGTACGCCGCGCGAGCCTCGTCGAGGACATCCTCGACCGGCGTCCACGGTGGGATGTGGGTCAGGATCAGCGATTTCACGCCGGCCCGGGTGGCCATCTCGCCCGCCTCGGTCCCCGACAGGTGCAGACCCGGCGGCCGTTGCGCGGGTGCATGGGTCCACGACGCCTCGCAGAGGAACACATCGGCGTCGCGGGCGAGCTCGACCAGCTCGTCGCACACGGCGGTGTCGCCGCTGAACGCCAGCACCCGTCCCCCGGGCTCACTGATCCGCAGCCCGTAGGTCTCGGGCGGATGGGACACACGGGTGGGGATCACCGTCATCCCGCCGATCTTCACCGGCTCGCCCTCGACCCAGTCGTGGGTCTCGAAGGTGTCGGTGATGTCGTCGATCTGTCCGGGGTACTCCGAGGAGGCCGCACCGATCCGGGTGGCCGTGCCGGTGGGACCGTAGAGCGGCGCGCGCACCGTGGCGGGCACCGGGTGGTAGCGCCGCCAGACCAACATCCCGGGCAGATCGAGACAGTGGTCGGCGTGGAGATGACTGAGCATCACCGCCACCTCGTTGGGATCGACCCGCTCCTGGAGCGCTCCGAGAACCCCCGGTCCGAAGTCGAGGACGACGGGCTGTTGATCGGGCACCGTCAGCAGATAACCGGACGCCGGAGCACCGGGCCCGACCACACTGCCCGAGCTCCCCAGGACGGTCAAACGCATGTCG
The DNA here is from genome assembly GCF_000964005.1 of Williamsia herbipolensis. Taxonomy (GTDB): domain Bacteria; phylum Actinomycetota; class Actinomycetes; order Mycobacteriales; family Mycobacteriaceae; genus Williamsia_A; species Williamsia_A herbipolensis. Next base: position 20,818 of record NZ_JXYP01000015.1, on the reverse strand, counting down.
CCCACTGTGCCACGTGATGCGGCACACAGCATCGACGATGGTGTTTTACGCGTGTTGGATGGCGCCGATCGCGGGACCGAGGAACCGCGTGGACAGTCGTGCGAACGACACCGGGTCGCCGGTGGCGCGGAACACCCGCTGCGCGGTGCGATCGGTGTGCGGGTGCAGCAGGTCGCGCTGGGTCAGCACCCGCAGCACGTCCTTGGCGGTCTCCTCGGCGCTGGAGACGAGCGTGACGTCGTCGCCCATCGCGAGCTGGATGACCCCCGAGAGCAACGGGTAGTGCGTGCAGCCGAGGACGACGGTGTCGACACGCGCCTGCTGCAGCGGTTCGAGGTATCCCTCGGCGAGACCGAGGATCTGACGTCCCGAGGTGATCCCGCGTTCGACGAAGTCGACGAACCGCGGGCAGGCCACCGAGGTGATCTCGAGATCGGTGGCCGCGGCGAACGCGTCGTCGTAGGCACGTGAGGTGACCGTCGCCGAGGTGCCGATGACCCCGATCCGTCCCGAGCGCGTGGTGTTCACCGCACGACGTACCGCCGGCAGGATCACCTCGATCACCGGGATCGGGTAGCGCTCGCGGGCATCGCGGAGGCACGCCGAGGACGCGGTGTTGCAGGCGATGACGAGCGCCTTCACGCCGTGGTCGACGAGGTCGTCGGCGATCGCGAGGGCGTGGGCGCGGATGTCGGGGATCCGCAGCGGTCCGTAGGGACCGTTGCCGGTGTCGCCGACGTAGAGGATGTCCTCGTCGGGGAGCTGATCGACGATGGCACGCGCCACCGTGAGTCCGCCGACCCCGGAGTCGAAGATGCCGATCGGCGCGGTCTGCGAGGAGGTCGCGGCACTCGGATCGGGCTGTGTCACCGAGATGTGTTCCCGCCGTACATCGGCGGCGTGGCGGGCGCCGACCGGGCGCGGCGGCGGTCACGTCCGGCGAGCACCGACGCGGCCAACACCCCGCCGACGGCGCCGAACAGGTGTGCCTGCCAGGAGATCTGCGGTTGGGTCGGGAGCACGCCCCACAGCACCGACCCGTAGATCAGCGCGAGCACGACGCCGAGCACGATCTGCAGCGGCGATCGGTTGAACAATCCGCGGACGAGGAGGAACGCGAGCCAGCCGAAGATGATGCCCGAGGCCCCGATGGTCGAGACGTGGGCGGGGCCGAACAACCACACACCGAAGCCGGAGACGATCCAGACGATCGCGGTGGTGATGACGAACCGCCGTGCGAGCAGCAGCAGGAAACCGAGCACCGCCCCCACCGTGGCGTTCGAGGTGAGGTGGTCGAACCCCGCGTGCAGGAACGGCGACCACACGATGCCGGCGAGCCCGTCGGACTCTCGCGGCACGATCCCGTCGTCGTCGAGTCGCATGTTCGTGGCCGCGTCGATGGCCTCGACGAGGTAGAGCACCCCGATGATCACGATCATCACCACCGCCGAACGGACCCAGAGGGCGCGATCGTGCAGCGGACCCGTTCGGCGGGGGTCCGGCGTCCCGAGCGGTGGGACCGGCGTCGGCGCGCTCATGAGGCGATCACCCAGCCGAGGTTACCGGCGTTCGTGCCCCGGAGGAGATGTCCCCCGAGGAGATGTCCCCGGAGGAGATGTCACCGACGCGACGTCGAGGGCAACGTGTCGGCGAAGGTGGGGATCGTCGCCACCGCCGTCGCCGCGAGCACCGCGTTGACGATCGCCCGACGCACCACGACCGCGGCGGCCTCGGACAGCACGGCCACCGCCGCGACGTCGGGGTTCATCCCGGTCGGCACCGCCGCGGCGCGCACGGTCTCGACCGTCCCGGTGGACACCGCGAAGACGGTGTCGCCGTCGAGGGGTGAGTGAGCCGGACGGACCGCGTGGGCGATGCCGTCGTGCGCGGCCATCGCGATCCGTCGCGTCGACGCCGGGTCGAGGCGGGCGTCGGTGGCCACCACGCCGATGGTCGTGTTGAGCACCGTCGCCTTCGCGTGCAGTGCCCGATAGGCCTTGAGATCCTCCGGGGACGCCGGCCCCAACCCGAAGTAGTCGAGATCGGCCGGTCCGCACCCCCACGGCAGACCGGTGTCGGGGTCGATGACGTCGCCGACCGGGTTGGCGACCATCAGCGCCGCGATCGTGACACCGGGTGCGGCCGGGTGGTCGAGCACCACCGACGCCGTACCGACCCCGCCCTTGAGCACCCCGGCCCGGGCACCCGCACCGCCACCGACGGAACCCGACACGATGTCGGCGCTCGCCGCCGCGACCGCCGCGGCACCCATGGCCGCATCGGGTCGGCAGGTCCAGCCCCCGACCGGCAGGTCGAAGACGACCGCCGCGGACACGATCGGCACGACGTCGCCGAAGCCGTTCATCGGCAGCCCCGCCCCGGCCTCGCCGAGTGCGGTCATCACGCCGTCGGCGGCGGCCAGTCCGTAGGCACTGCCACCCGACAGGACGATCGCGTGCGCGGTCTGCACCGTGTTGGCCGGGTCGAGCAGATCGGTCTCGCGTGTGCCGGGACCGCCCCCGCGGACGTCGACGGCGGCCACCGCACCGACGGGGAGCCCGACGACCGTGGTCCCCGTCGCCCACCCCGCGCCCGGTGTCTCGTCGGTCGCGACCGTCACGTCGTCGTCGATCCGGTGAGCCTGGCCGACCGTGACTCCGGCGACATCGCCGAGGGCGTCACGCGGCCCGGGCACCCACCGTCGGCGTCGCTCGTCCGCCCCGGTCATCGCCGCACCCGTCACTTCCCCATCAGGGCGACGACGAGCAGCTCCTGGACCACCGTGAGCCAGTGATAGACGTCGAGATGAGCGGCCTGGGGATCGTCGGGTGGCAGCTGATCAGGGGTGTGTTCGGTGACACCGAGCATGGCGCCGAGGGCGAGTCGCACGTCGTTGACCGCGGTGAGCCACTGCTCGGCCTGGGCCGGGGTCAGCGACACGTCGCCTCCTCCGGGCGGCAACGTGTCGAGCACGACCTGCGCCGCCGACATCTTGGTGGCGATGATGTGCGGTTCGTGCACGCTGCGCAGCGCGCCGTTGAGATCGCCGGTCACGGTGTCGGCGACCAGTTCTCGATCCTGATCGGGCCGGTGGAAATCGGGCAGCAGGCGACCCAGCGTGGCGTCGTCGGGAGGTGCGGAATGTCCGGTCTCGATGCCGGTGAGGGCCGACAGGTCATCGGTCGGCGCGCTCTGCGATCGCTCGTCGAGCAGTTCGGTCATCGACCCGACGAGCGAGGCGATCAGCTCACTCTCGTGTGCGTCGAGCCGGGCGGTGATGCGCTGTGAACCACCACGTCCCCGGCGTCTCCAGTTCTGCACCCGATCAGCTGTCGCGCTGCATGGTCGCCCACAGCCCCGCGGCGTGCAGTTTGCGCACGTCGAGCTCCATCGAGTCGCGGTCGCCGCTCGACACCACGGCCCGACCCTCGTTGTGCACCTGCATCATCAGCTCCGACGCCTTGGTCTCGGAGTAGCCGAACAACTTCTGGAACACGTAGGTGACGTAGCGCATCAGATTGACCGGGTCGTCCCACACGATGGTGACCCAGGGACGGTCGATCTCGGTGTCCGTCTCGGCCGTGTCGGGGTCGGCGACCGCGGTACCGGCCGGGGTAGCCTCGTCAGAACCGAAAGTCGGCATCGGCGCTCGCCGATCCCGCCTCGGAGTCCGAACTCCTCGGAATCGTGCGGTCGTCATCAGTCCGCGCATGGCCCCCAGGGTAGGTGATTGTGAGCATCGACAACACAGCCATGTTCACCGATCGCTACGAGCTGACCATGGTCTCGGCAGCTCTGCGCGACGGTACGGCGCGGCGTCGTTGCACGTTCGAGGTGTTCGCACGGCGCCTACCCGACGGCCGTCGTTACGGGGTCGTCGCCGGGACCGGACGGCTGATCGAGGCGCTGGCCGGTTTCCGGTTCGGTGAGGAGCAGCTGCGCAGCCTCGCCGACGTCGTCGACGACGCGACCCTCGACTGGCTGCGCTCCTACCGCTTCTCCGGCGAAATCGACGGATACCGCGAGGGCGAGTTGTTCTTCCCCGGGTCACCGATCCTGTCGGTGCGGGGCACCTTCGCCGACGCGGTCGTGCTCGAGACTCTGGCGCTGTCGATCCTCAACCACGACAGCGCGATCGCCTCCGCCGCGGCCCGGATGGTGACCGCCGCGGGTTCCCGCCCGATCATCGAGATGGGATCGCGCCGCACCCACGAGTCGGCGGCCGTCGCGTGCGCCCGCGCGGCGTTCATCGCAGGCATGGTGTCGACGTCGAATCTCGAGGCGACCCGCCGGTACGGGGTCCCCGGCGCGGGGACCAGCGCGCACTCCTTCACCCTGGCCCATGTCGGGCTCGGCGGGGGCACGGGCGACGGGGAACGGGCCGCTTTCGCCGCCCAGATCGCGGCGCTGGGGGTGGGCACCACGCTGCTCGTCGACACCTACGACATCACCCGCGGGGTCGCGACCGCGGTCGAGGTGGCCGGCACCGGACTGGGAGGCGTGCGCATCGACTCCGGTGACCTCGGCGTGCTCGCCCGTCAGGTGCGCGCCCAACTCGACGACCTCGGCGCGGCGAACACACGCATCGTGGTCTCCGGCGATCTCGACGAGTACGCGATCGCCGCGCTGCGCGCCGAGCCGGTCGACGCGTACGGCGTGGGGACGCAACTGGTCACCGGCAGCGGCGCCCCGACCGCGGGCATGGTCTACAAGCTGGTCGAGGTCGACGGCGTGGGTGTGGCGAAACGGTCCAGCCACAAGGAGTCCCGCGGAGGGGCCAAGTCCGCCTCGCGCGCCGCGCGCGACACCGGCACCATCGTCGAGGAGATCATCCACCCGGCGGGGTCACCGGTCCCCCACACCGACGGACTCACCACCACCGCTCTCCAGATCCCGCTGGTGCGGGGCGGAGAACCGGTCGACGACCTGCCGTCGATCACCGACAGCCGAGAGCATCTCGCGTCCGCACTCGTCAGCCTGCCGTGGGAGGGGTTGAGCCTGTCGTCGGGTGAGCCCGCGGTCCCGACCCGCTTCGCCCTTCCGTGACCGCACTCCCCCCGGTCACCGAACTGCTCGCCTCGGCGGTGTCGGCCCTCGGCGGTCGCCACCGCGACGGGCAACTCGCCATGGCGTCGGCGGTCGCGAACGCCATCGACACCGGCGAGCACCTGGCCGTCCAGGCCGGTACGGGTACCGGTAAGTCACTCGCCTACCTCGTGCCGGCACTGCGGCACGCCGTCGAGTCCGGTTCGACCGTGGTGGTGTCGACGGCGACGATCGCGCTGCAGCGACAGCTGATCGACCGCGACCTGCCCCGCCTGGCCACCGCGCTCCGAATGCCGCTGGGCCGCGAACCGAGCTTCGCGATCCTCAAGGGCCGCGCGAACTACATATGCCTCAACAAGATCCACTCCGGCGAGGCCGAGGAGCAGACCGAGGAACTGTTCGACCCGTTCACCACCTCCCGGGTGGGCCGCGAGGTGGTGCGTCTGCGCGAATGGGTCAGCGACACCGAGTCCGGTGACCGCGACGACCTCCCGACCGCGGTGATGGACCGGTCGTGGCGGCAGGTCAGCGTGACCGCGCGGGAGTGCCTCGGTGCGGCCAACTGCTCCTACGGCACCGATTGCTTCGCCGAGCTCGCCCGCGGTCGATCGTCGGCCGCCGACGTCGTGGTGACCAACCACGCCATGCTCGCGATCGACGCGATGAGCGGGTTCAACGTCCTGCCCGAACACGATGTCGTGATCGTCGACGAGGCGCACGAACTCGTCGACCGGATCACCTCGGTCGCGACCGCGGAGATCGCCTCGTCGACGGTCGCCGGCGTCGCGAGGCGGTGCTCGAAGTTGATCGACGAGGAGTTGGTCGACGACATCCACGGCGCCGGGGAACTCGTCGCCGCGCTGCTCGAGTCGACCGCACCGGGACGCTGGACGTCGTTGCCCGACGGCGCCGGGGCCACGTTCGCCGGCCTGCGCGACCGCTTGTGGCGGGCACGCTCGGCGATCGGCCCGGCGCGGGACGGCACCGATTCGACCGGTGCCGCTGCACGCTCGGCGGCGATCACCGCACTCGACGACCTGCACGACAACGCCGTCCGACTGCTCGGTGCCTTCGACGAACCCGACGAGTCGAAGCGTCGCGACGTCGTGTGGATCGCCGAGGACCTGGTGCGCGACGAACGCCGGCGGACCCTGCGGATCGCGCCGCTGTCGGTGGGTGGACTGCTGCGGTCGTCGCTGTTCGCCGAGGCGACCGCGGTGCTGACGTCGGCGACGCTGACCGTCGGCGGCACCTTCGACAGCCTCGCCGCCAACTGGGGGCTGCCGATCTCCGGCCGCGGCGCCGACGCGTCGGCGGCCGTCCTCTCCGACCTCACGGCCACCGGCAGCCCGACACCGGCCGACGGCGACACCATCCGGTGGCAGGGCCTCGACGTCGGGTCGCCGTTCGACTACCGCCGCTGCGCGATCCTCTACGTCGCCGCCCATCTCGACCCGCCGGGTCGCGCGTCGATCGCCGAGGCGACCCTCGACGAGATGGTGCAGCTCATCACCGCCGCCGGCGGACGCACCCTCGGCCTGTTCTCCTCCATGCGTGCGGCGAAGGAGGCCGCGGCCGCGGTCCGGACGCGCATCGACACCCCGATCCTGTGCCAGGGCGAGAACGCCACCGGCACGCTGATCGAGCAGTTCGCCGCGGACGAGGCCACCTGTCTGTTCGGCACGCTGTCGCTGTGGCAGGGCGTCGATGTACCGGGCCCGTCGCTGTCATTGGTGCTGATCGACCGCGTCCCGTTCCCTCGACCCGACGATCCCCTGCTCATCGCCCGCCAGAGCGCGGTCGCAGCCCGCGGCGGCAACGGGTTCCTGGCGGTCGCGGCGAACCACGCCGCCCTGCTGCTCGCCCAGGGCGCGGGACGGCTGCTGCGCGCGACCGACGACCGGGGGGTCGTGGCGATCCTCGACCCCCGACTGGTGACCGCGCGCTACGGCGGTTACCTGCGCGCATCGCTCCCGCCGTTCTGGCAGACCACCGATCCCGCCGTGGTCCGCGCGGCGCTGACCCGATTGCAGAGCGAGCCCACCACCGCCGGCTGATGCGAACGGCGCGTGTCGCCGACCCGGTGGGGAGTCCTGGCGCCAAACGCCCGCCGATCCCCTACGGTTGGAGGCGACCCACGCGAGAGCGAGCGTGAGCGCGTCCGACACCTGTCGCGGCGCGACCGAAGAGCACGAAGGGTGGCCAACGGGTGATCGGGCGCATCGGCATCGACGACATCGCGCCGGTGATCGACGCCGGACAGTTTCCTGCCAAAGCGGTTGTGGGAGAGTTCTTCCCGGTCAGCGCGACCGTGTGGCGCGAGGGACACGACGCGGTCGCGGCGACACTGCACGCCGAGGGCCCCCGCCGCGGGATGGTGATCGAACGCCGCATGTCCGCCGCGCACGAACCCGACACCTACAACGCGGCGTTCACACCCACCGAGGTCGGCTACTGGAGCTTCCGGATCGACGCGTGGAGCGACCCCTACACCACCTGGAACTCGGCGGTCACCAAGAAGCTCGCGGCCGGTCAGGGCCCCGAGGAGCTCGCCAACGATCTCGAGGTCGGGGCCCGACTCCTCGACCGCGCCCTCGAACTGGTCGGCCCCGACCACCACACCCTCATCGCCGATGCCGTCGACGCCCTGCGCTCGGACCACGAGGTGGCCGTCCGTGTCCGCCCCGCACTGTCGCCCGAGGTCGTCGCCGTGCTCGACGAGTACCCGGTCCGCGACCTCGTGACCAAGAGCCGCTCATACCGCGTGTGGGTCGATCGGACGCGCGCCCTGTTCGGCGCCTGGTACGAGCTGTTCCCGCGCTCGACCGGTGGGTGGGACAACGAGGGCCGACCGGTCCACGGGACCTTCCTCACCGCGGCCGAGGACCTGCCGAGAATCGCCGACATGGGGTTCGACGTGGTCTACCTACCGCCCATCCACCCCATCGGTCTGATGAACCGGAAGGGCCCGAACAACACTCTGACCCCCGGCCCCGAGGACGTCGGATCGCCGTGGGCGATCGGTTCGGCCGACGGCGGCCACGACGCGATCCACCCGGCACTGGGCAGCGTCGACGACTTCCGGTACTTCCTGACGCGCAGCTCCGAACTCGGGATGGAGGTCGCGATCGACCTCGCATTGCAGTGCGCGCCCGACCACCCGTGGGCCGCCGAGCACCCCGAGTGGTTCTACGTGCAGCCCGACGGGACGATCGCGTTCGCCGAGAACCCGCCGAAGAAGTACCAGGACATCTATCCCCTCAACTTCGACGACGACCGGGCAGGCATCTACCGGGCGGTGCTCGCCGTCGTCCTCTACTGGGTGTCGGTGGGGGTCAAGATCTTCCGGGTCGACAACCCGCACACCAAGCCGCCGGACTTCTGGGAGTGGCTGATCTCCGAGGTCAAGAAACGCGATCCGGACGTGTTGTTCCTGTCCGAGGCCTTCACCCGTCCGGCGCGGCTCTACGGGCTGGCCAAGCTCGGCTTCACGCAGTCGTACACCTACTTCACGTGGCGGACGGCGAAGTGGGAGCTCACCGAGTTCGGCACCGAGATCGCCGCGCATGCCGACGAGGCGCGCCCGAACCTCTTCGTCAACACCCCCGACATCCTGCACGAGAGCCTGCAGCACGGCGGGCCGGGGATGTTCGCGTTGCGGGCAGCGCTCGCAGCGACTCTCGCGCCCACGTGGGGCGTCTACAGCGGGTACGAGTTGTTCGAGGGACAGGCCGTGCGCCCCGGCAGCGAGGAGTACCTCGACTCTGAGAAGTACGAGTTGCGGCCGCGCGATTTCAAGGCGGCATCGTCGCGGGGTGACTCGCTGGAACCGTGGATCACCTCGCTCAACGAGATCCGACGGCGCCACCCCGCCCTGCAGCAACTGCGGAACATCACCTTCCATCACGTCGACAACGACGCACTGATCGCCTACTCGAAGGTCGACCCGACCACCGGCGACCGCGTCGTGATCGTCGTCAACCTCAACCCGTTCGGCGCCGAGGAGTCGACGGTGTGGCTCGACATGCCGTCCCTCGGACACGATTGGAACGACCGCTTCTCCGGTGTCGACGAGGTCAGCGGTGAGCATTTCCACTGGGGGCAGGCGAATTACGTCCGGCTCGAGCCGTGGCGCGCGGTCGCCCACATCGTCGCCCTGCCACCGCTGCCCGCCGACGTCGCGGCGCGCCTGGCGTTTCGTCTCCCCCCGAAGGACATCACCTCGTGAGCACAGTCGATCCTCCCACCCCCCACCGACCGACCGCGGCGGCCGACCCCGTGGACCCGGCGATGTCCGCGCAGGATCTGCACCTGTTGCGCACGGGGATCCACCACGATCCGCACTCGGTGCTCGGCGCGCATCCCGCGCCCGGACACACCATCCTGCGCACCCTGCGTCCCGACGCATCGGCAGTGGTCGCGATCATCGGTGGCGAGGAGTTCCCTCTCCGCCACCAGTCCGAGGGACTGTTCGTCACCGCGGTGCCCATCGTCGATCTCATCGACTACCGCTACCGCGTCAGCTACCCCGAGGCTGCCGGTGGGACAACGGATTTCGTCGTCGCCGACGGATACCGCTTCCTCCCCAGCCTCGGTGAGCTCGATCTGCACCTCTTCGCCGAGGGGCGTCACGAACGACTCTGGGACATCCTCGGTGCGATCGGGCGCAGCTACGACACCCCCGACGGCACCGTCACCGGCACGGCGTTCTCGGTGTGGGCTCCCAACGCCCGCGGGATCACCGTCATCGGGTCGTTCGACGGCTGGGTCGGTCGCTCGACCCCGATGCGGTCGCTGGGGTCGAGTGGTGTGTGGGAGGTCTTCGTCCCCGACATCGGCCCGGGGACCCGCTACAAGTTCCGGATCGTCGGCAGCGATGGCGTCACCCGCGAGAAGGCCGACCCGATGGCGCGGTGCACCGAGGTGCCACCGTCGACGGCGTCGGTCGTCGCCGAGAGCGATCACCGGTGGACCGATGACGCGTGGACCGCGCGGCGCGCGTCCTCGACCCCGACCGACGAGCCGATGAGCGTCTACGAGGTGCACCTCGGATCATGGCGTGTCGGCCTCGACTATCGCGAACTGGCCACCGAGCTCGGCGAATTCGTCTCTCGCATGGGCTACACGCACGTCGAGTTGCTCCCCGTCGCCGAGCACCCGTTCGGCGGCTCGTGGGGCTACCAGGTCACGTCGTACTACGCGCCGACGTCGCGCTTCGGCAGCCCCGACGACTTCCGGGCGTTCGTCGACCATCTGCACACACTGGGCATCGGCGTCCTCGTCGACTGGGTGCCTGCCCACTTCCCCAAGGACGACTGGGCGCTGGCGCGGTTCGACGGTCTGCCGCTCTACGAGCACAGCGACCCCAAGCGTGGTGAGCAACTCGACTGGGGCACATACGTCTTCGACTTCGGGCGAAACGAGGTCCGCAACTTCCTCGTCGCGAACGCGCTGTACTGGTTCGAGGAGTTCCACATCGACGGTCTCCGTGTCGACGCCGTCGCCTCGATGCTCTACCTCGACTACTCGCGCCCCGACGGCGGGTGGAGTCCGAACATCTACGGCGGACGCGAGAACCTCGAGGCCGTGCAGTTCCTCCAGGAGATGAACGCCACCGTCCACAAACATCATCCGGGCGTGGTGACCATCGCCGAGGAGTCGACGTCGTGGCCCGGTGTCACCCGCGCCACCAATCTGGGCGGACTCGGGTTCACGATGAAGTGGAACATGGGCTGGATGCACGACACGCTCGGATACCTCGGGCGCGATCAGATCCATCGCAGCCACCACCATCACGAGATCACGTTCTCGCTCATGTACGCGTGGAGCGAGAACTTCGTGCTGCCGATCAGCCACGACGAGGTGGTGCACGGCAAGGGGACGCTGTGGACCCGCATGCCCGGCGATTCGCACGCCAAGGCCGCCGGCGTCCGGGTCACGTTGGCGTACATGTGGGCTCACCCGGGTAAGCAACTGCTGTTCATGGGCCAGGATTTCGGGCAGGTGGCCGAGTGGTCGGAGGAGCGCAGCCTCGACTGGGACCAGCGCACCGGCTGGGAGGGCGAACTGCACTCCGGGATCGAGTCGTTGGTCGCCGACCTCAACCGCGTCTACCGCGCGACCCCGGCGCTCTACACGCAGGACACCACACCCAACGGCTACTCGTGGATCGACGCCAACGACACCGCGAACAACATCATCAGCTTCCTACGCTTCGGGTCCGACGGTAGCGTGCTGGCCTGCGTGTTCAACTTCTCCGGCGTCACCCAGACCGACTACCGGGTCGGGTTGCCCACGGCGGGCCGATGGACCGAGGTGCTCAACACCGATTCCCCGCACTACAGCGGGACCGGCGAGGGCAACATGGGCTCGATCGTCGCCGACGGCGACCCGTGGCACGGGCGTCCCACCTCGGCGCGGATGACGTTGCCCGCCAACGGCGCCATCTGGATCCAGCCCGCCGGCTGACCCACCGATCGGTCTCAGTAGAGGGCGCTGGCGAGCTTGCGACGGGCGGACACGACGAACGGCTCCGACGGATCGAAGAGCTCGAAGAGGGACAGCAGGCGTGTGCGGACCGCCGAGCGGTCGTCGCCGGAGGTCGCGCGCACCAGCGCGATGAGCCGGTCGAACGCGTCGTCGGGTCGCTGGTTGAGCAGCAGGACGTCGGCCGCTGCGAACTGACCCTCGATGTCGTCGGGTGCGGCGGTGTCGACCACGGAGGGGTCGGCGGCCTGCGCCCGGATGACGAACTCGATGTTGCGGGCGGCCGAGGCGGCCTCGACGTTGCCCGGTTCGGCCTGGGCCAGTGCCTGATACGCGGCGAGCGCGCCGTCGAAGTCACCCTCGTCGAGCTTGGACTCCGCCTCGGCCATCCGTGGGTCGATCGGATCGGGCGCCTCGGCACCATCGGCGGCGGGCAGACCGGTCAGGCGGTCACCGACCTTGGCGAGGATCTCGTCGACCCACGCGGTGATCTGGGCGGCGGGCTGGACACCCTGGAACGCGGCGACGGGCTGCCCCTGCGCGATCGCGACGACTGTGGGTACCGACTGCACGCCGAAGGCCTGCGCGATACGGGGGTTGGCGTCGATGTCGATGGTCGCGAGGATCCACTGCCCGCTCGCCTCCTCGGCGAGACGGTCGAGCAACGGGGAGAGCTGCTTGCAGGGCTCGCACCAGGTGGCCCACAGATCGACCAGCACGAGCACCTGGTCGGAACGCGCGATGACCTCGGCCTCGAACGTGGCCTCGGTGACCTCGACGACGGCGGGTACCGCGGCCACGGTCCCTGCACCGTCGTTGCCGGCGGGCGGGCGCGGGGCCTGCGGTGTCGCGGGGCGGTTCCGGGCGGCGTCGGCGCGCTCCTTGAGAACCGACAGGTCGACGGCTCCGGTCATGGCGGCGGCGCGCGCGACGGCCGCGGCCTGCTGACGTGGTTGGGGTCGGGTCACACGTCCATTTTGGCACGCCCCGCCGACGGTGTTCCATCCCGTCGTGCGGTCCCCTCCGCCGACGCCGACGCCGGTCGACGCACCACCGAACCGGCGAGACACGCGAACAGCATCGCTGCCGCCGCGAGCCACAGCGCCGAGCCGAGGGTGGTCTCGTGGCTGATGAACCCGATGAGTGCCGGCCCCGCGAGCATCCCCAGGTACCCGCTGCCCACGACGGTCGAGATGACCCGTCCACTGGGTTGGTCGGTGACGTTGCCCGCGGCGGTGAACAGCTGCGGGACACCGCCCGCCACGCCGACGCCGAAGACCGCCCACCCCAGGATTGCCACAGCGGGAACGGGCGCACAGATCACGACGGCCATGCCGACCGCAGCGGTCGCGGCGCCGGCGCGCACCACCGCGACCGGACCGAACCGGGCGGTGACGGAGTCCGCGGCGAAGCGACCGATGAGCATCGTCGCGCTGAACGCGCCGAAGGCGACCGCCCCGGCGGCGTCGGTGGTGCCGAATCGTTCGACGAGGTGCAGCGCACTCCAGTCGTAGGCGGTGCCCTCGGCCAGCATGAGCGCGAACGCGACGACCGCCATGAGCGCGATACGCAGTCGACGTCCCGGCGGGAAGCGCTTGTTGGCGCCCGCGTCGGCCGGACCGTCGTCGGTCCGCGCCGATCCGACGACGAGGGAGGGCCGCACGCCGAGGATCGCGACGACGGACAGCACCGCGACTACGCTCACGGTGAGGATCACCGGGACGTCGGCGAACAGGGCGGCCGCGGCGATACCGGAGCCGATCACGCCTCCGAGCGAGAAATAGGCGTGGAACGACGACATGATCGGACGCCGGTAGGACTGCTCGACGACGACGGCCTGGGAGTTCATCGCGACGTCGATCGATCCGTTGGCGAGTCCGAACACGGCCAGCGACAAAGCGAGCTGCCATGCCGAGTGCGACAGGATCGGGCCGAGAGTGGCGACGGCGAGCACGACGGCGGCGGTGACGATCAGACCACGCGACCCCCATCGGTCGACGATCGGACCGCACAGTTGCATGCCCAGGAACGCGGCCCCGCCGAGGATGAGGAGCAGCCCGCCGAGGGTGTTGTGGTCGACGCCGGTCCGGTCGGAGATGACCGGGATGTGCGACACCCACATCGAGGCGAGCAACCCGTTGATGCCGAACACCGCGGACACCGCGATGCGGCGCCGACGCAGGGTCCTCGTGAGGGTGTCGCCGGGGGCGACCGTCATCGCAGGTGACTCTCGATCCGTTCGACCTTCGCGGCCAGTTGACCGTCGAAACCCGGCCGGATGTCGGCCTTGAGGACGAGCGACACCCGCGGTGCCAGGGCGGCGACGGCGTCGGTGGCATCGCGCACGACGGCCATCACCTCGTCCCACTCGCCCTCGAGATAGGTGAACATCGCCGTGGTCTGGTGCGTCACGCCGGACGCACGGACCACGCGGACCGCGGCGGCCACCGCCTCACTCATGCCACCGTCGGCGTCCACCGAGTCGGCACCGGACGGGGAGACACTGAAGGCGACGATCATGACCCCACGGTCACACGGGTCCGACCGCCGCCGCAACCGGGTGTGCGCTCAGGCGACGCGCGCAGTGGTCGTGCCGGTGTTCGACAGCTCGGCGAGGTGACCGTTGCGGACGGCCCAGCGCTCGAACACGATCGTGCCGAACGGCGGGATGCTGGAGATCAGCGCGAGGAGCGTCACCTTCCCCGTCCACTTCAACGACATCGCCGTCAGCAGCGACACGATCACGAACACCACGAAGACGATGCCGTGCACCATGCCGGGAACGGCGACCGCCTCGGTGTGCCCCAGGACCCACTTGAAGAACATCGCGATGAGCAGCGCCAACCAGGTGATGGCCTCGAGCACGGCCACGAATCGGAAACGCTTGGCGGTGGTCCGCAGGTCGAAGAAGGATTCCATGCCCACCATTGTGCCCGAACGCACCCGCGATTTACTACCGCGTGTAGTACAGACCTCAGTCGCGCTTCGGCACGGTCGCCCTATCGCGCCTTCGGCACGGTGAGGATGAGGGCGTCGCCCTGGCCACCCGCCCCACACAGCGCCGCGGCACCGGTGCCGCCGCCACGTCGCGCCAGTTCCAGGGCCAGGTGCAACGTGATCCGGGCGCCGGAGATGCCGATGGGATGCCCGATGGCGATCGCGCCGCCGTTGACGTTGACGATCTCCGGGTCCACGCCGAGCTGATCGGTCGAGGCGAGTCCGACCGCGGAGAACGCCTCGTTGATCTCGATGAGATCCAGGTCGGTCGGGCTGATGCCCGCACGCGCACAGGCCTTGGCGATGGCGTTGGCCGGCTGCGCCTGCAGCGTCGAGTCCGGTCCGGCCACCACGCCGTGCGGCCCGATCTCGGCCAGCCACTCCAGCCCCAGCTCGGTCGCCTTCTCCTTGCTCATCACGACCACGGCGGCTGCACCGTCGGAGATCTGTGAGGCGTTGCCCGCGGTGATGGTGCCGTCCCTGCGGAACGCCGGCTTCAGCCGCCCCAGCGAGTCGGCGGTGGTATCGGCGCGGATGCCCTCGTCCTCGGCGAACTCGATCGGGTCGCCCTTGCGCTGCGGGATGGAGACGGGAACGACCTCGTCGGCGAACAGACCGTTCTTCCAGGCGGTCGCGGCGCGCTGATGCGACCGCGCGGCGAACTCGTCCTGCTGCTCACGGGTGTAGGTGACGCGGTCGTTCTCCTGCTCGGTCAACGCGCCCATCGGCTGGTCGGTGAACGGATCGAAGAGGCCGTCGAAGGCCATGTGGTCCACGAGTTCGGTGTTGCCGTACTTGAACCCGCCGCGACTCCCCGGGAGCAGATGCGGCGCCTGGGTCATCGACTCCTGGCCACCGGCGATGATGCAGTCGAACTCGCCCGCACGGATGAGCTGGTCGGCGAGTGCGATGGCGTCGATGCCGGACAGACACATCTTGTTGATGGTCAGCGCGGCGACGTCCCACCCGATGCCCGCCTTGACCGCCGTCTGACGGGCCGGCATCTGGCCTGCGCCGGCGGTCAGGACCTGGCCCATGATCACGTACTCGACGGCCGACGCCGGCACCTTCGCCTTCTCGAGGGCACCGCGGATGGCGATGGCGCCGAGATCGACGGCACTGAAGTCCTTAAGCGAGCCCATCAGGCGTCCGACGGGTGTGCGCGCTCCGGCGACGATGACCGATGTCATGGCGACCTCTCGAGAAGATGTGGCGACCCGGGGCGGGCCGGCCGATGGCAGGGCGATGTGGTGCGTGTGGTGTCACCGACACTCCAACGCTACCGTTGTCCGATGGTCTCACCAGCACCGAACCCCGCCTCAGGTCCCACCGCCCTGATCGGCGATCTCGTCACCGCGGTCGACCATGTGGGCATCGCGGTACCCGACCTCGAGGCGGCCAAGACCTGGTACGCCGACCACCTCGGTTTCGGGTGTCTGCATCAGGAGGAGAACACCGAACAGGGAGTCGTGGAGGCCATGGTCGGTCCGGCCGACGCACCGGCGACCGGCGGCACCCAGATCCAACTCCTGTCCCCGATCGACGAGTCGTCGACGATCGCGAAGTTCATCGACCGCAACGGTCCGGGACTGCAGCAACTCGCCGTGCGGGTCACCGATCTCGACGAGGTGGTGCGACGACTAACCGACGCCGGCCTGCGTGTGCTCTACCCGCAACCGCGTCGGGGCACGGCCGGGTCGCGTATCAACTTCGTCCACCCCAAGGACGCCGGCGGGGTGCTGCTCGAGCTGGTCGAACCGGCCGCGCACTGACGACGTACCCGCTGCCGCGCCGGGGACCCGTCACCGCGGGCGCGCGACCTCATGGGACGACCTCCGACGGTGGTCGGCCGATCGTCTGGTTCAGCCGCACTGGACGTCTGAGCGCGACCCGCTCCGCGTAAACTCCTCCGCATGTCCGATCAGACCCACACCTCGTCGTCCGGATTGCCGTTCGCCATCGCGATGCGCGGGTACGACCGCGAACAGGTCGGTGAGTTCTTCGCCCGCACCGACGCCGAGATGCGCGTCATCGCCGCCGATCGGGACGCCGCGGCCGCCAACGCCCGTGAACTCGCCGAGCACCTCGACGACGCGCGCGACGAGGTCGAGCAACTGCGGCGCGAGGTCGACTCGTTGTCGGTCCCGGTCACCACCGCCCAGGGCATGAGCGACCGCATCTCGCGGATGCTGCAGCTCGCCGCCGACGAGGCGTCGGAGATGCGGGCCGACGCCCAGTCGGAGTCCGCAGAACTCCTGTCGGTGGCCCGACAAGAGGCCGCGCAGCTGCGTGAGGACGCCTCCGAGGAGGCCAATTCCCAGCTCGCGTCGGCGAAGGTCGAGGCGCAGCGCCTGCGCGGCGACGCGACGCGCCTCGAGGCCGAGGCCCGTGCGGCCGGCGAGGCCAACGCGACATTCATCGCCGAACGCACCGCAGCGATGGAGGCCGAGCACAAGCGGACCATGAAGGCCGCGCGTCTCGAGGCCGAGCGGATCGTCGCGAACGCCCGCGCCGAGGCCGAGGAGATCGACGTGCAGGCCCGCCGCGAGCGCGAGCGGGTCCAGGAGGACTTCGACGTCACGATGGCCGCCCGCCGCGATAAGGCCGTGCAGGCCATCAAGGAACTCGAGATCAGCTCCGAGACCACCGCGCGCGAACTCATCGACAACGCGAACGCGGAATCCGAACGCCTTCTCGCACAGTCACGTTCGGTCGCGACCGAGCGCGTCACCCGGTCCGGCGAACTCGTCGAGAGCGCCCGTCAACTCCGCTCGCGCATGCTGGCCCAGCTCACCGAGGTCCGCACGCATCTCGACGACCTGCCGCGACTGCTCTCCGAGCTCGAGGACGAGAAGGATGTCATCGACACCGACAGCACCGATCTGCTCAACCGGGGCCTGTCCGACGACGCCAAGGTCGTGCGCTCCACCGACGACGGTCGGGGCGGCGACACGGCCGGGGCGCAGGCCGATCTCAGCGAATCGACGCGCTGACACCCCATTCTGTCGGCCTTCGCTCCCGGTAGGCGGCGCTGGTCCTGGGTCAGCGGTATCCGGTGCGCGTGATGCGGCCGTTCCAGCAGCCGGTGTGCCAGTGGCGCCGGTCCTCGCCGTCGGGGTCGTCGACCGGCCAGGCCACCACATGGGCGGTTCCCGGGGCGATCGTCTGACGGCACCCAGGGCACAGGTAGGGCTTCGTGGCGCGCGACCCCGGGATCGGACGGACGTGGTGGTCGATGTCGAGGCCGGCCGGACCGCGCTCCACCCGGTGCAGGGCGCCGGACGGTGGTGTCGGTGGCGTTCCCCGATCGCGCCTGTTGTGTCTGGGCACGGCTCAGAAGAGACGGAACTCGGTGCTCTCGGTTCCCCGGAGCGCGTCGTAGTCGAGCACCAGGCAGCGGATGCCGCGGTCCTCGGCGAGCGTGCGTGCCTGCGGCTTGATCAGCTGCGCGGCATAGACCCCCGCGACGGGGGCCAGGGTCGTGTCGCGGTTGAGCAGCTCCAGGTAGCGGGTGAGTTGCTCGACGCCGTCGATCTCGCCGCGACGCTTGATCTCCACGGCCACCGTGCGACCGGCGGCGTCGCGACACAGCAGGTCGACCGGGCCGATGGCGGTCATGTACTCGCGACGGATGAGGGTGTAGCCCGGGCCCAGGGTCCCGACGTGTTCGGCGAGCAGTTCCTGTAGGTGCGCCTCCACGCCGTCCTTGATCAATCCCGGATCGACGCCGAGCTCGTGGACGGAGTCGTGATGGATCTGTCCGAGCAGGATCCGTAGTTCCTCGCCGGCCTTGTTGGTCACCACCCACAACGCCGAGGCGTCGCTCTCGGCAGGCGCCGGGTGTTCGACGAGCCAGCATGGTGGACTCATCCAGTTCAGCGGCTTGTAGGCACGGTCGTCGGCGTGCACGCTGACCGAACCGTCGTTCTTGATCAACAGCAACCGACGCGCCATGGGCAGATGGGCCGTCAGCCGACCCACGTAGTCCACTTGGCACTCAGCGATCACCAGACGCACCACCTCACCTTAGGGTGCGTGCCCCGCCGGTCACCGCACCGGCTCTCCGCTTGTGGGCGGCGCGCGTCGGAGGTGATGCTGTGGACATGCCGATCGACCGCCAGTCCCCAGACCCGACCGCTGCAGATGTCACGACCGTGACCTCGCGGGAGGTCTACCGCAATGCGTGGATGTCGGTGCGTGAGGACGAGATATGTCGGCGTGACGGCACCGCCGGGATCTTCGGTGTGGTCGACCGACCACTCGGCGCGGTGGTGATCGCACGTCGCACGCGCGACGGCGTCGTGCAGTTCTACCTCGTCGAGCAGTTCCGCTATCCGGTGTCGGCGCGACGCTGGGAGTTCCCCGCCGGGACCTCCCCCGACAGCGACGACGCACTCACTGTTGCGCGGCGAGAACTGCTCGAGGAGACCGGATTGGAGTCCGACGACCTCAGGGTCCTGTCGGTCATCGACGTCGCACCGGGCTTCACCTCCCAGCGTTCGGCCGTGGTGCTCGCCGACGATCCCCGACCGGGGACCGCACGCCTCGAACACGAGGAGCAGGACCTGCTCGGCCGCTGGTGGACACGAGACGAGATCGTCGAGGCGATCCGGACAGGCGGCGTCGTCGATGCGCAGACCCTCGCCGCCTGGGCCTGCCTGTCGGTGTACGACGCCTGATGCTGCGGTCGGTCAGGCGGTGCGGTCGGCGGCCCTCTTGAGGAGGATGTCCTCGGCACGCTCGATGGCCTCGGCCATCGACGAGACCGGGGCGTCGGCCGCGGCGGATCGGGCGGTCTGCTGGGCCCCGGCGTCCACCACACCGTCGGGGTCGACGATCACCCATTCGGTGTCGTCGGCCAACAACGTGGCGCGCAGGCCCACGATGAACCGGCGCGACACGTCATCGATCACCCCGACCCGGGTGAGGTCGATCAGGATGACGTCGGCGTCGGGGCGCAACGACTCCACACGGCGGACGACACTCTCCGCGCCGGAGAACGTCAGGTCGCCCTGGAGTTCCAACACCCGAACACGATGCCGATGGGCCCGGAGGTAGGCGCGCTCGACCTCCGACCGACCGGCACCGAGGTCGAGCTCGTGCCCGTCGTAGGTCGAACGAATCGTCACACGGCTCTCGCGTGCGACGTTGAACATGTGCAGGCCCAGATCGTCGGAGAGGTGTCGACACGCCTCGACGCCGCGAACGCTGTTGCCGTGCTCGTCGAGCCGGGGCGAATACACGCCGATACCCAGTTGACCGGGTAGCACCGCGAGGATCCCACCGCCGACCCCGCTCTTGGCCGGTAATCCCACGGTCGTGACCCAGTCGCCGGCTCCGTCGTACATCCCGCATGTGGTCATCACGCTCAACACACGCCGCGTGACCGCGGTGTCGAGCATCCGACGACCCGTTCGAGGGTTCACCCCACCGTTGGCGAGAGTGGACCCGATGGCGGCGAGGTCGTCGGAGGTCACCGTCACCGAACACTGCCGTACGTAGAGGTCGACCGCCGCCTCGGGATCAGAGGGGAACACCCCGAAGCTCTCCAACATGTAGGCGATTGCCCGGTTCCGGGAACCGGTCGCCATCTCGGACCGATACACCTCGTCGTCCATGGTCAGGTGTCGCCCGGCGCAGCCGGAATAGAACTCGAGGATGAGCGCGAACGCCTCGTCCACCGCTGTGCCGAAGTCCTCGGGAGTGCCCTCGTCGTCGTGCGGGCGCTGCAGGAGCAGTGCTGTCGCGGTGATGGCGCCGGCATTGATCATGGGGTTGCGGGGACGACGCGTCCGGTGGTCGACGCTGATCTCGTTGAACGCCTCACCAGAGGGTTCGACACCGATCTGCGCGTCGACGTCGTCGAATCCACGTTCGCGGAGTGCCAATGCGTAGGTGAGCGCCTTTGATATCGACTGGATGGTGAACTCGATGGTGCTGTCGCCTACCGAGTAGACGTGACCGTCGTGCACGACCACCGACACACCGAATCGGTCCGGGTCCACCGCCGCGAGCTGAGGGATGTAATCGGCGAGTGTGCCGGCGTCCATCGGGGTGCACGCGGACTGGATGCGGTGCAGATAGGTCTCGACCACGGACGCCATGGGGCCATCCAAGCAGAAATGACCGAGGCCCCGAAGACGATGTCTTCGGGGCCTCGATACAAGTTGTGTTCGGCGGTGTCCTACTCTCCCACACTGATTAGGGTGCAGTACCATTGGCGCTGGAGGGCTTAGCTTCCGGGTTCGGAATGGGGCCGGGCGTTTCCCCTCCGCTATAGCCGCCGTAA